>RAPG01000018.1 GCA_005239165.1 Allopusillimonas ginsengisoli | reverse complement strand
TGGAAGATGAAAACGGTCGATTGAAACGTCTTTTGGCTGACAGCATGCTCGATAACGCGGCGCTCAAGGATATCGTTCGCCGAAAGTGGTAGGCCCACAGGCTCGTCGTGATGCTGTGCAGCTATTAAAGCAAGCATGGCAGCTGTCGGAACGACGCGCTTGTCTTTTTTAGTCCATCAGGATTGCCGAGTACTGCCAGTTACGTGTGGATAGGCACTTTTAACACAAAAGTCTCAGGCCTAAGCTCTATCCTTTGAATCATCTGATTGCCAAATTAAAAAAGTCCCGCCGAAGCAAGGCCAGAAACAAAAATCCCCACGGTTAGGGGGGACTGTGTAAAAAGAGCGCATCCGGATTGCCAACTTACCTTGACGCTTGTGCCTCATATCAACTAGCTATAAACCTTTGACCTCTGACGCCGTCAGTTCTCGGCTCCTCTAACGCGCTACCGCCAAGCGAAGGGGTCTGTTCCACAGGTTGCACAATAAGAGCCTCCTCCGAAACCGCGGTGCTCGAAATATCAAACACACAATAACCAATCACAAAAGCAGCAACAAAAACGATACCGATGACACCCCACCATTTAAGGTAGCGAAACAGTTGATCCTTGAGATATCTCCTATTTTCACAGCGGGTTGGCTCAAAGGATTGGTCTATCTCCTCCGGTAATATAATTTGTCCAAAACTTCGCTGTAGAAGCTCTCTCTGAGCTACGGAAGCAGAATCAAATTTCCCTAACGCCTCCCAGCAATTCATCGCCACCCACAAAGACAGCACCACTGTTAAGATTGAAACAACTGCTAGGTAGCCTGCCGAGAAAATCATTTCTGGCCCTGCATCCTTGAACCCACTAATTAGAACAACTGTTAAGAGAAAGGTCACGACAAGAAAAACGCTATTCTTTACGGAGTCCAGCAACTCATCGACCATCGTGTAGGTTTTAGTTGTGGAATCAGCCACCATATCCGCAATCTTGCCTTTCAGCTCTAAATATGTAGCGACATTCCCTTTGAGGTAAATCTGATAATTTGAATGCAGTGCATTCATCACCTCATCGCTTCCTGTCAGGGCCTCGAGTCGAGTGGCATGCAACGAAATAATATTTCGCGCCAGCCCTAACTTATCTGCAGTTCCATCAACATACGCCCAGCGGTAAACCATATAAAGAATATCTCTTACCGCTGCCAGTTCTGCCGCTGTAACCGCTCCATTCTCAAGTGATTTATATCCGGCGACCTTATAGCGCAAAGTGTCGTCAGCCAGAAGCTCAGAAACATTGGAAAGAAAAACAGCAGACAAAACTGCACAAGCGCTAGCCATAAACCGATCGATATTCTCAACCCCGGTAGCGCCGTGCATCCAAAAATCAGAAGGTATAAACGAATCTAACTCACTTGATCCATAACTATTCTCACGGAACAGGTTTATTACGTTTTCGCGTAATGACACCGAAGACTTTCGGCACTCTCCAGCCCTATCCACGCTACCGAAAAACCGGATTGTGTCACTGCCTGCTGCTAAAAATTCACCTTGAACCTCAAAACACAGAAATCCGCTCTGAGAAAACCTTGTAGCTAGCGCGAGCAACACGGCCCTCAGTTTTTCTTCTTTAAGATATTGCCCAAAAGCCACCACGTCATATAGTGAAAGAATGCTATTAACACAATGCTTATTTATGCGAACAGTTAAGACCGTCTCACTTTCCTCATCATCATGGCGCAAGATGGATTCTACGAGTCCATCCTCAGCTTCTTGGCTATCATCGCCCAAAACCATTTCATCGCCACAGATTTCCACACTAAAATCACAGCGATCCCTTTGTGAAATCTTGCGAACACAAGAAACCGCTCGCCTAGCGTAATCTGCAACCGTTGAAGGCGTGGCTACCACCTTAATGTTCAAGACGAACTGATCCAGTCGTTCAGTGCAGCTGTGCGAATAAACGTTTAAATTGTCGATTAAGTCTTGAAACACGAATGTCTCACCACGGTTTATGTGCAAACTTATCCGATGCATCAGGAGCATCAACCACAACTACATTTCGTCCATCTGGGGTCGTTGTAGACCATATCTTATCGCTAAGGTTCGGAATATTTTCATCGTAATTTAACGAAATTTGTGTGCTAAGTTTAATCGTCTGCCTTTTAAATGGAACAGCACTAGAGACCAAGTCGAATTGACCATCAAAGCGCCCCTTGCTGGGCAAAGCCCTCAACCTATCGACAACCCCGTTCCACTTTGTCACAAGAGAAGGCTCCTGAGGAACATAGTTCTGAAACGTGCGCGTAACAAAGTCATCAAATTTCATTACGCCAGTTTGCTTAAAAGCCGTAACAGCTGCGTTCCTCAGCAAAGTGTAATCAACGGGAGCTGTTTTTTTTATGCTGTTTAAGACCCTTACAACCTCAGTGATTGCCGTTTTGGTATTTTCTTCATCGTCTCGCTTTGCCACGAGTTCGAGCATATCGTTCCACCAGTAGACAGATGGCTTTCTGTTCGTGTCATAGATAGAGAACGCCGCTGGCTGGCCTTGTCCATCGAAGGAAACAGCGCAAGCCTTATATACCTTTTGTGATTCACCGAGCCCAATTTTACGAATGTAGTCAACCTCATCCAAAAAAGCTTGATGCTCCACTTTTACAGCCAAATACTGTAAACACCCATCCCATGAATAAAGGCACTGTAAAAAGCTACCCTTTTAATATGTCCTTTCCCTGTCTGGCTTAAATGACCATACTTAACTTCCGCCGCCTGTTCCGTGCGGAGCAGACGTTGTGCCAAACTTAAAGCCTCGGGGTTTTTTGGAAGGTCCTGAAGCGCATGAAATGACTGCAACGAATTACCAAATTGTGTGTTCGATGCCGCAAGTGAATATTCACGATTTTGCGGACTACTTTGGACCTCACCAAGAAGCTCCGTTAAGTAACTATCCAAATCGCTGGCTCCTACAGGAGCAGGGACAAAGGTACAGGCTGAACTAGCTACATCAATGTGATGCAATGCAAAACTAACGAGACTCAAGCTCGCAGTAGTTGAAGCAGTCATAAGTATTTGGCTCCTAGTTTTTTCTGGCTGGTTGCCATGCACCTTTATGGAAAGGCTTTAGATACATTCTGCCACACTTCCCAGGAGCTCAAGAAATACCGACTAAGGCCTCCAGCAACTTAAAGCTCGTTCGCATAAAAAACTCTAACTTTTAACGACCTTACGATTTCAACACACCACCAACCAACCTGCAGAAGCACGCTGGAATATAGCCGCACTGGGCGGCTTCGTGATTCGGCTCTATGCTCCAGCATTAACCGCAGCAGCACCCCGACGAAGGCTGACCCGATATCCGCTTGCGGATTAGGCTTTTCATCCAGAGAGTCCATAAACGCTGCATCAAGCGCAAAAACATACGCATCCATTTCTTCGCTAGGAAGTAGCGAAGGGTGGAAAACAACCGATAACCCACCTTGGCCGTGCAGCCTTCTGGCTGGCTAATGGAATTATCGGCTCACCTTTGGCAGGGATGAGGATTTGCTCACCATCCAGCCGTAAATTGCCTCTGCAGAGTAATTAACCCCACAAGTCGGCCTAAGTATTCTGAGGCCTTATCTACTCCAATTTTGTACTCTTCTGCTCCCAGAACGATACAAATTTGGCATATAAGGTCTAAGCCGTTACTCCGGCAACCAAAACCGTCAAAATGGTACTGTGAACAAAGCCAAAAGCTCTGACTCCCGTGAAATCATATTCAGATCCATAATTCGCTATTTTTTCGGAGCGAAAACCTTAGCCCGGTATCCTTTACCGGTACCGCCAATTACGTTTAAGTACGCGTTTTGTCCTGCATGGTCACGTACCAAGTAAACGGTGCGCCAACCGTAAATGCGGCGCATCTATCATTTCTCCGTTGTAGACAGCTACGCCCGTAGCTGTCTCCAGCGCTGCAACTACCTGCCTAGCCCATTCCAGCTCATCGCCTGTCGCTTGGAATGCTCGGTTAATAATCGGGATTTGATCAGGGTGTATAGCAGCCTTAGAGGCAAAGCCACTCGCCCGGGATGCTTGGCACTCTATAGACAACCCGTCTAAATCGCGAAAACGCGTATACACAGCGTCTATCGGTAAGCACTGCGCCGCGGATGCCGCCAGCAAGGCGAAGTCTCGTGCCAACGAAAACGGTGATTTATAAAGGTTTTCTGGCGTTCGGTTGTGACGTATGCCCAAATCAGCCGCCAAGTCTTCGCCACCCCACATTAGGCCTTGCAGTCTGTCGATGGGCGCTCGGAATTCGCCCAGCGCTAAAACCGATGCAGCCGTTTCAGTGGCAATACCAATAATATTTAGTGTGCCTGCGGCAACACCCTGACTTTCTTCCAACTGACGCAGTCGCTCTGACAACTCCTGTATATCGCGGACGCCACAGGCTTTGGGCACGATCACGCCTTGAATACCACGCGTAGGAAGCGCAAGCATGTCGTCCTGAAAATGCGGGGTATGCATGGCATTGATCCGTATATACAGGGCTGGCCCATCCGTAGACCAGGTCGATGCCAATTCCTTAAACAGGCTGCGAGCATCTGGTTTTTTTGCCGCTGCTACGGCATCTTCCCAGTCCAGGATAAGCGCATCCGCTCCGCTTTCCTGCGCCTTATGGATTTTTCGCTCGCTATCGCCGGGCACAAACAACCAGGATTTAATCATACTGGTTTTCTCTTCATGAAGGCCGCACGTTCACACACGGCCACCTTTTCGTCACGCTGGTTCCAGGCGACATGACGAAACCCGACTATGCCTGCATTAGGGCGTGATACGCTGGACCGAACACTAATAACTTCAGTTTCCACCCGCAAGGTATCGCCTTGAAAAACCGGTTTAGGAAAACCAACTTCCTTCATGCCCAAGTTGGCGATGGTCGTCCGCAAGGTAGTGTCGGAAACGCTAATGCCTATCATTAGGCCCAATGTAAACAGACTATTTACCAAAGGCTGTCCGAACTCGCTTTTAGCCGCATAGTGCGTGTCTATGTGCAAAGGCTGTGGATTCATGGTCATCATGGAAAACATCATGTTATCCATTTCAGTCACAGTACGAGTCAAGTCATGCTTGAATGACATACCCACCGAAAACTCTTCAAAGTACAAGCCGGCCATAGCGTCTCTCCTGGCAATTAAATAAAAAGATAGCGTTATTCGTTAGGTGTCAGGCGGCTTCAATATCTACCAGCGGTATACCTGCCGCTACTGTGTCGCCCACGGCGCAATGAATAGCAGTGACCACGCCATCAATCAGCGACTCCATGGGGTAAATCAACTTCATGGCTTCCATAACCAGCACCACTTCTGCGGCTTTAACCGTCTGCCCAATACTGATGTTTATTTCCGTAATTAAGCCTGGCATGGGTGATGCAATCGCACCCGCCTGTTCGGTTTCTGCCGAGGCTGTTTTCGCCAATGCCTCTAGGGCTGAGCTAGCTGTCATTTTCCAACGCAGACCTTGTCGGGCAACCACCACCTGCGAGCCTTCATTGCTGACGTTGAAGTCCATGGCGGTCAGACCTGCACCACTTAACCTGAGTTCTGTATTGCTCAAGCGACTTACCTGCAGCGTTAACACGTGGTCTGCGATGTTGAACTGTACGGTTTGGGTGCCCCGTATGACGTCGATAGTGCACGCCTCCTCGCCATCTACCCTAAGCGTCATAGAAGCTGCTGCCAGACGTTGATCGCCGGCCATATTGCGCCAGCCATCAGCACGCTGCCAGGGGAATGATGTTTGTGTATCTGGCGCTGGCACAGAAAACAATGCATGCCATGCACCCGCGGCCATGGCCAATTGATGCAAGGAATTGTTCGCCTTCCAGCCGTCAGGGTATTGTTCTGTCATGAACAACGTGCTCAGAGCCGCCTCGGTAAATGCCGGGCGTCGCACAATATCGCGCAGGAAGGCCTGGTTGGTGCCTATGCCCTGAACATTAAAATTGGCCAAACCCTCTGTTAGGCGCTGCACTGCCAGCTGTCGGGTCAAGCCATAACCAATCAGCTTCGCAATCATGGAGTCATAGTGGGGCGTCACCGACGAGCCTGACTGTATGCCGCTTTCGACGCGTACGCCAACCAAATCCGGCTCGCTGTACTGCGAAACAGTACCTATTTGCGGCTGATAGTCTTTGGCTGGATCCTCGGCATTGATACGCGCTTCTATGGCCCAGCCATGAACCCGGACATCAGCCTGTGTCATGGGCAGTCGTGCACCCGATGCGGCCAGCAATTGAAGCTCAATCAAATCCAAGCCTGTGACCATCTCGGTCACAGGATGCTCTACCTGAAGACGGGTATTCATCTCAAGGAAATAGGGAATATTTGTGTCTGCGTCCAGAACAAACTCAACGGTACCCAGCGAGTCATAAGCAATTTCCCGACCCAAGCGCAGCGCATAATCGAATAGGCAGGCTCGCACATCCTCGGTCAGATAGGCAGCAGGCGCTTCTTCGATTATCTTTTGATAATTGCGCTGGATGGAGCATTCCCGCTCGAACAAATGTATCAGGTTGCCCTGCTGATCGCCCAGTAACTGCACCTCTAGGTGACGCGGCCGGGTGATAAGCTTTTCAATCAGGACACGGTCATCGCCAAACGAGCGTATTGCCTCTTGTTTGGCGGTAGCCAACTGAGTCAGAAACTCGGCCGCCGCATCGACACGGCGCATACCCTTGCCCCCGCCCCCTGCGCTGGCCTTGATCAACACAGGAAAGCCGATTTCCTTGGCCATCTCAAGCAAATGCGACGCGCTTTGATCTTCACCGTGATAACCAGGCACAGCAGCGACACCAGCGGCTTCTGCAATACGCTTGGATTCAATTTTGGAGCCCATCAAGGCGATAACTTCAGCCTTAGGACCGACCCAGATCAGGTTATTTTTCTTGCATAACTCGGGCAATATGGTTTTCTCGGCCAGAAACCATAACCTGGATGAATTGCAGCCGCACCTGACTCCAGCGCTGCTTGAATAATCAGATCCGCATTCAAATAACTTGATGTCGCGTCTGCTGGGCCTATCCGCACAGCATCATCGGCCTCAAAAACATGGCGCGCGTCTTTATCGGCATCTGAATACACTGCGATCGTCCGTATACCCAAACGCTCGCACGTCCTGATAATCCGACACGCTATTTCACCCCTGTTGGCGATCAGAAGAGAATCAATCATGGATTTGACACCTGTAACAGTAAATATGGTTCATAAGATATTCCGACTTACATGCGGAAGACTGGCGATGGGGGTGCCTGCGGCACTTCAACCGCAGCCAGTGCCAAGCACATGCCTATCACCTGACGAGTCTGTGTGGGCTCGATAATCCCATCGTCCCATAGCCTGGAAGTGGCATAGAAGGGGTCGCTTTGCTCAGTAAACTGGGCGCGTGTTTCTGCTTCAAGAGTATCTAGCTCTTGCTCTGTGGGCGGGCTTTTCAAGCTGGAACTACGTAGTTCCCTAAGCACTGTTGAGGCAACGTCGGCGCTCATGGTGGCTATTCGTGAATTCGGCCACGCAAATAGAAAGCGTGGATTAAATCCACGGCCACACATGCCATAGTTGCCGGCACCAAACGATCCACCGATAAGAACGGTGAACTTGGGGACCCTGGCCGTTGCCATGGCGTACACCAGTTTGGCGCTGTGGCGTGCTATCCCGCCACGCTCTGCCTCGGTTCCCACCATGAAACCCGAAATGTTCTGTAAGAACAGCAAGGGGATATGGCGCTGATTACAGAGCTCTATAAAGTGAGCCCCTTTCACTGATGCTTCAGAAAACAGCACCCCATTATTCGCAATAATGCCAATGGGATAGCCGCACCAATGGGCAAAGCCACACACTAATGTTGTACCAAATTCGGGCTTGAATTCCTGCAGCTCCGAGCCATCCACCAGTCGCGCAATAAGCTCGCGCACGTCATATGGCTGTTTTAGATTGGACGAGATAATCCCGTGGATTTCATCCGCGTCATAAAGCGGGGCCACAGGCTCACGAATCGCAGCCGTCACTGAAGAGCGTCGATTTAAGTTTTTCACTATCTGACGAACACGCAGCAACGCTTGTGCCTCGTTTTCAGCCAAATAATCAGCCACCCCAGAAACACGCACATGCATTTCCGCGCCGCCCAGTGTTTCACCGTCTACGATCTCGTTGATGGCAGCCTTGACTATCTGAGGACCGCCAAGGTGGATACGCCCCTGACCACGGACTATCACCACTTCGTCAGACAGCGCAGGTATGTATGCTCCGCCTGCAGTACACCCTCCGAATACCGCTGATATTTGGGGTATGCCATTAGCAGACATCTGACACTGACGATAAAACGTATTGCCAAAGTGATCCTTATCTGGAAACACCTCGTCTTGCTTAGGCAGATACGCTCCGCCACAGTCCACCAGATAAATAACAGGCAAGGAGTTTTCTTCTGCTATTTCTTGAGCACGAATATGCTTTTTGACCGTTTCACTGAAAAACGACCCGCCTTTCACGGTGGCGTCATTGGCAATCAACATACAAGGCTGTCCGTGAATTAGCCCTATCCCCGTCACAATACCGGCCGAAGGGACCTCGTTCTGGTACTGCCCCCAAGCCGCCAATGGAGACAGCTCCAAAAACGGCGACATCGGGTCTAAAAGATGGTTTATCCTATCCCTGACCAGGATCTTGTTGCGCTCATGATGACGACGCACCATGGCCTCACCCCCACCCTGCAACGCATGGGCTTGTCGTTGCCGCAGAACGTCAAGCAGCTCCATATATTGAGCGTGGTTAGCTTTAAATCCATCTGACGCAGTATGAACCTTGGTTTGCAGAACATTCATGGCTATGCTTTTTTCCGAAAATTATTAAAACCTGTGTGAAACGTGAGCTTTTGCGTGAACGCATACGCTACATACAGCGCTACTCCAACACTCGGGCATCCTCAATCAGGATGCCATCTGCAGGCAAAGATCCTGGCTCGACCCAGCGGATTTCCCCACGCAATTGGGTTATTTCTCGAATACTGTTGATCACCGTTTCAAGTGCTGTTTTGGCCTGTTCAAGGCTAGATACCTCACATGCCAAGGTCATCACATCCTGACCTGACTGCTTGGAGACCACCAGCCTGGCCTTATGGATGAAAGAGTGACGACGAATAATTTGTGTTACATGCTGGGGATGAACAAACATGCCCTTCACTTTGGTCAGCTGATCCGCTCGTCCCATCCAGCCTTGAATACGCGTATTTGTGCGACCACACGATGAAAGACCGGGCAGTACTTTGGTCAAGTCACCCGTGCCGAAACGTATCAACGGGCACTGAGTGTTCAATGAGGTGATAACAATTTCACCGACCTCTCCTACCGACACAGGAATACCCGTGCCCGGCTTTAGCACTTCCAAAATCAGACTTTCATCCAGCACCAGCCCTGGATCAACCTGACCATCTGCGTTTAGCGTTTCATACGCAATGACACCAAGATCCGCTGTCCCATAAAACTGCAACACGCGTTTCACACCATTGGCCTGCAGCCACGCGCGCAAAGAATCCGGCAAGGCTTCAGCGCTGACCATGGCTTTTTGTAGGTTGCTGATATCAGCGCCTATGTCCTGGGCTTTCTTAATGATATGTTGCAGAAATGACGGAGTACCCGCATAGGCACTGGCCTTTAGCGCCGACATGGCCTGAACTTGCATTTCCGTTTGTCCTGGCCCCGCGGGAATCACCACGCCTCCCAGGTGCAAGGCGCCCTCTTCGATCAAAAAAGCCCCAGGCGTGAAGTGGTACGAGAAACAATTCTGCAGCACATCGCCCCGCTGCAGCCCTAGGGCAAACAAGGCTCGCGAGCAACGCCACCAATCGGCCCCAACGCCCTGAGCCTCGAAAATTGGGCCTGGCGACATAAAAGCACGGCGCATCTGTTCAATAGGGGTCACGTGCAACTGGCCGAACGGCAAATGCTGCTGTTGCAACAAGGCCAGGTTTTCCTTACGGGTAATGGGTAAGTCAGCCAGTGCAGCGCGTGACGTGATCTGTTCTCCCGAAACATTTTTGAGTATTTCCTGCCAGCCCGGAGCGCGTTTAGCCTGTTCGATCAAGGCCGGCAACTGACTTAATAAGGACTGCTCACGGGAGTCTGGCTCTCGAGTCTCAAGGGCATCAAAAAAATGTAATGTCATCGGTCTGTTACTTTAAAAGTTGACGTGATCTGCTTAAGCCAGCCAGCGTTTACGGCGGCGATAGAACTTAATATCGCGGAAGCTTTGCTTGCCGACGTCAGAAATGCCTAAGTAAAACTCCTTCACGTCCTGATTAGAGGCCAGGCTTTGTGCCTCGCCTTCCATAACGACCCGCCCGTTTTCCAAGATGTAGCCGAAATCCGCATAGCGCAAAGCCACGGAAGTGTTCTGCTCGGCCAGTAAAAAAGAAACGTTTTCTTTGCTATTCAAATCCTTCACAATTTCAAAGATTTCTTCGACTATCTGCGGCGCCAGCCCCATAGAGGGTTCATCCAGCAAAATCATCGATGGGTTAGCCATAAGCGAGCGACCGATGGCGCACATTTGCTGTTCTCCCCCCGAGGTGTAACCCGCCAAAGAGCGGCTACGAACCTTCAAGCGCGGAAAATAGCTGTAGACCTTATCCAGCGAGTTGTTTAATTCAGCACGCGATATATTGCGGGTGTATGCGCCTGTCATCAGATTTTCTTCTATGGTTAGATGCTCGAAACAATGCCTGCCTTCCATTACCTGGGAAAGCCCCCTACGCACCAAGTCGCTAGGAGTAAGGTGATCCACCCTTTGGCTGTTGAACTCGACGGTGCCTTTGGTCACATCGCCACGCTCGGCGCGAAGCAAGGTAGAAATTGATTTCAAGGTTGTCGACTTACCTGCGCCGTTGGCACCCAATAGCGCCACTATCTTGCCGCGTGGGACCTGCAAGGACACCCCTTTCAGCACAAGAATCACATGGTCATAAATGACCTCGATGTTGTTCACTAAAAGATAGGGTTCAGTCGCCAAGACGGCTTCGGTCGAACTAGGTAACGTCATGATATTTCCGGCCTGTGGAATACAAGGTTTCGCCAGCCTCACGCAGTTGCCATAAACGCTGGCGTGAGGCTGCACAAATACAGCAATGATTCAAATACGTGTTATTTCATGCACGCTGGCGTAATGCCATGCTCTTTAGCATATTGCGCGGAAGCATCCGCTATCAATTGATCGAGCAATTTCTCGTCGCCATGTATCCAATCGGGAGTGACCGCTACCCACTTGTCGCCATCCCATTGCTGAACCTTTACGCCACCCGAACCACCATGGTTCTGACACGAGGTTTTAACCGGCGGAAACAGGTCTTTGGCACCCAAGGCTATTTGACGCTCGGTATTTATGTCCATGTTTTCCAGCGCCCAGCGTACCTGCTCGCCGTTCATGACCTCGCCTTTGCCGAACTTCTCTTGTGCCTTCAGGAACGCTTCTGTCCACAAAATACCAGCACTTACACCGCGCAAGTGATACACCGATCCGATACGATCGGCAGTGTCCAAATTGCCTTTCCCTGCACCGTAAACCGTCTTGCGAATTTCCTCAAGTACGGGGTGGCTACCTGGCGTATTGAACGTCATGGACGTGTACCCTTTAGCAGCATCGCCAGCAGGAATCGTGTCCTCTTCAGAACCAGCCCACCAACTACCTAACATCTTTTCGCGAGGAAACCCATTGCGTTGCGCTGTTTTAAGTGCAACGGCATTCATCACTCCCCAACCCCACAAAATGACGTAATCCGGTTTGGCCTGACGAATCTGCAACCATTGCGATTGTTGCTCGTTACCGGGGTGCGACACGGGAATCTTGATCAGCTCAAAACCTAGCTGTTCAGCTGACGCGTCCAGCACAGGCCAGGGCTCTTTCCCATAGGCAGACTCGTGGTACAAGTAAACAATTTTTTTGCCCTTAAGCTTGTCCAGGCCACCTGCCTTAGTGCCTAAATACTGCACCATGCCCGCTGCCTGATCCCAATAGCTACTGATCAATGGGAAAACCCACGGAAACACTTCGCCATTTCGTGACTCAGAGCGCCCGTATCCCATGGTGATCATGGCGATCTTGTCGGTCGCGATACGATCCAGAATGCCGTAGGCGATACCTGTTGACAAAGGGTCTACCAGTGCTGCGCCACCATCCTTGTTTTTCAGCCTTTCATAGCACTCGACACCACGCGATGTGTTGTACTCGGTTTCACACTCTTCCCAGGTTAACTTGACGCCATTAAGGCCGCCCTTGGCGTTCACCAAGTTGAAGTAATCAATTACACCGCCAAAAAACCCGGCCCCGCCGGCGCCGTAAGGCCCAACCCGATACGACAACAAAGGTACGAACTGTTCCTTAGCTTGTGCCTGAACGGTTGTAACCGTCACAGCGCTAAGCAATGCCACGCCCAACAGGGCTGATTTGATAATTTTCATGCTTGTCTCCTATTAGTGGATGTACTTATTTGCTACACAATAAACAAGGTGCTACATAGCCTTCATTTTTAGCGATGTGCTAATAAGGAAATGGCCATAACCGAAGTTTTTCCTTCGCTATCTGCCACAGCCGCGCAAGGCCGTGTGGCTCAACAATCAAGAAAAAGATAATTAAGGCGCCGAAGGCCATCAATTCCAGGCTGGATGCCATCGCCATGGGCAGCGATAGATAACTGGCCAGCATATTCAGCACTATGGGTAGCAGAACAATAAAGGCCGCACCCAGGAAAGAACCCAGGATGGATCCGACGCCGCCAATGATGATCATGAATAGAATTCGGAATGACAGCTCCAGGCTGTAAGCCTCGGGCTCTACGGTGCCTAAATACGTAAAGGCAAATAAAGCACCCGCCACGCCGCAGTAAAACGAGCTGACCGCAAACGCCATCAACTTGGTTTGCAAGGGTCGAAAGCCTATGACTTCGGCGGCAATATCCATATCCCGTATGGCCACCCAGGAACGACCCAGATTAGTTCTGACCATGTTTTTTGCCAGCAAGGCCATTACGCTGACGACTGCCAATGTCAATAGATAGCGGCTGCCTGGGGTGTCAAAGGTGTAGCCCAGGATCACCACTTTCTGTGCAGTAATGACACCCGAAGAACTATAGTTGGTGAACCAGCCTACTTTGATCAGCGCCCACAACACAAAAAACTGCATGGCCAAGGTGGTAACGGCCAGGTAAAACCCACGTATCCGCAATGATGGCAGGCCAAATACTATGCCTATCAACGCCGCGCACAAGCCACCCAAAATAAAAGCGACCAATATTGGCATGCCAGGGACACGCAACATAAAGTTATAGGCGGAAAAAGCGCCCACCGCCATAAAGGCTGCAGTACCTAGCGATAACTGGCCCGCATAACCAGTCAGAATATTCAGACCGATTGCCGCCAGTGAAAAAATCAAAAATGGCGTAAGGATGGCGGAAAAGAAGTATGGCGACACAACCAAAGGTATGACGACAAATGCCACCAACAACAAGACGCCCATGACGACACGGTCTTGATAAATCGAAAAAATCTGACTATCAGCATGGTATGTCGTTTTAAATTGGCCTGCTTCACGGTAAAACATAATTTGTCCTAGACGTAATGATTAAACTCGTCGAATGATTTTTTCACCGAACAAGCCCTCGGGCCGTGCCAGCAAAAACAGCATCGCCAATACATACGGGAACCAGCTTTCTATGCCTCCGCCGACCAAGGGGCCCACATAGACTTCTGCTAATTTTTCGGACGCTCCGATAATCAATCCACCGACTATCGCGCCGGGAACTGATGTAAAACCGCCAAGTATCAATACGGGCAAGGCCTTTAGTGCAACAAAGGTCAAGGCAAACTGCACCCCATTCCTAGCGCCCCACAGCAGCCCCGCCACCAAGGCTAAAAACCCGGCCACTGTCCACACAATTACCCATATTTTCTGTAGTGGTATGCCTACCGCCAACGCGGCCTGGTGGTCATCGGCCACAGCCCGTAGCGCACGTCCTACCTTGGTTTTGGAAAAAACCAAGGCCAGCACCACCACCAACACACCGCAAATCCCAGCCGCGATCACGTCAAATTGCGAAACCATGATATTGAAGCTGTCCATCAGATAGGCAATGGGTACATCCTCAATGCCCAGATCCAAGTGACGGGCGCGGGGGCCCCAAATCATTTGCGCCAAGCCCTCAAGGAAAAATGCCAAACCTATGGTGGCCATGAACAAGGTGATTTCGCTTTGGTTGACCAAGGGGCGCAGAACCAGCTTTTCGGTTCCTATGGCCAGCACGACCATAACGCCCATGGTCAGCGGAACGGCAAACCATAAGGACAGGCCAAACTTATCCGATATACCGACACAGGTAATCGCCGCAAAAAACACCATGGCGCCCTGGGCAAAATTAAAGACACCCGAAGCTTTGTAAATCAGTACAAAGCCCAGGGCCACCATGGCGTACATAATCCCGGCCAGGAGACCGCCAATTAACACTTCAAGAAAGAAACTGATATCCATAGCATCCCTTTGTATTCGTCATCACAACATTGAGCAGCCCGATGCCGCGGTTAGTGCGAGCCGCCCAGATAAGCACTAATGACGTCTGGATTACTGCGTACTTCCAGCGGTGTGCCATCGCCAATTTTTCGGCCATAATCCAGAACAACAACCCGGTCACAGATATCCATGACCACCCCCATATCGTGCTCAATCAATACCATCGTGGTGCCAAACTGATCATTGACGTCTAAAATAAAACGACACATGTCCTGCTTTTCTTCCACGTTCATTCCTGCCATGGGTTCATCCAGCAACAGTATCTCGGGCTCGGCCGCTAGGGCTCGGCCCAGCTCAACCCGTTTTTGCAAGCCATAAGGCAAGCGACTTACCGGGGTCTTGCGTATGTGTTGAATTTCAAGAAAATCAATCACCTCTTCAACCTTGCGGCGGTGAGCAATCTCCTCTTTTTGGGCGCTTCCCCAGTAAATGGCTTGCTGTAGGAAATTCGACTTCATTTTCAGGTTTCTACCCGTCATGATGTTTTCAAGCACAGACATGCCACGAAACAAAGCAATGTTCTGAAACGTGCGCGCAATGCCGCTTTTCGCCGCCGCATAGGTATTCATCGATTTACGGCGCTTGCCGCGATAAATGATATCGCCCTGTTGGGGCCGGTAAACACCATTGATCACATTCAACATCGAGCTTTTTCCAGCGCCATTCGGACCGATAATGGCGCGAATTTCGTGCTCTCGCAGGTCAAATGAAATATCCGTCAATGACTTCACGCCACCAAACGACAACGACACATTGCGCAGATCAAGGATCACGTCACCAAATACACGTTCTCGGGACATCGTTATGCCTCCTTGGTCGATGATGCGAAAACCTTCACATCGGCAATCTGTAGATCGGCAGCCACCATACCTAGCCGACCATCCTCAAACATCACTTGTGTTTCAATGTATTGGTTGGCCTTCCCAGCCGTCATCGCGTCGATAAGCACTTTGTATCTATCCTCGATAATGCGACGCCTGACCTTACGTGTACGGGTCAGTTCTCCATCATCCGCATCCAGTTCTTTATGCAAGATCAGGAAACGCTGGATTTGCACACCCGCCATGGCCGCCTCTTTCGCCAAATCAGCATTCACCTGTTCGATGTTCTCGGCAATGACAAGGTAGGACTCTGGCTTGCTTGCCAAATCGGTGTAGCCCGCGTAGGCCAAGCCTCGACGCTCGGCCCAATTACCCAAAGCCTCGATATCTATATTGATAAAGACATTCACGTACTCGAGCCCCTTGCCAAACGCCACGGCCTCTTTAATGAAAGGGAAGAACTTCAGCTTATTTTCTATATAGTTTGGAGCGAACAAGCCACCGCCCACCAGACGACCCACATCGGCAGCCCTATCAATAATCCTCAAGTGGCCATCCGCCCCCAAAATGCCGGCGTCACCGGTACGAAAATACCCTTGCGCATCGACTGCCTCCACGGTTGCCTCGGGATTCTTGTAATACTCCTTGAGCATGGCTATGGACTTGACCAGCACTTCGCCATCATCGGAAATTTTCACTTTGACGCCAGGCGCAGCAATACCCACGCTATCCAACTGGACATCACCATCAGGCTGCAAGCACACATAAGCACAGGTTTCTGTCGAACCATAGAGCTGCTTCAGATTTATCCCAATAGACCGATAAAACCGGAATAAATCAGGGCCAATAGCCGCGCCAGCGGTGTAGGCCACACGTATACGCCTTAAACCCAGCACATTTTTCAATGGCCCATAAACCATTACCTGACCTAATGCATAAAGCATGCGCTGTAACGGCGCTACCGGTTTGCCGTCAAGAACATCGGCCCCGACATTGCGCGCCACTTTCATAAAGTAATGAAACATGGTGCGTTTGATAACGCTGGCATCTTCCATGCGTATCATGACCATGGTCAGCATATTTTCAAAAATACTGGGCGGCGCGAAGTAGAAAGTGGGCCCAATTTCACGCAAGTCCAACATGACGGTTTCGCTGGACTCGGGGCAATTCACGGCGAACCCGGCCACCAGAGATTGCGCATACGAGAACAAATGATCCCCACCCCATGCCATAGGCAGATAAGACAGGACATTTTCCTTATCTGTCAGCTGGTCGAAATCAACACCACCCACACCTGACGCAATTACTGCCCTATGCGTTAGACACACACCTTTAGGTTTGCCCGTGGTTCCAGACGTGTACAGCATGATGCAGACATCATCAGGGCGACATGCCTTGATTTCGTCGCGGAAGTAATTCGGGTGCTGGTCCCTGAATGCGCGCCCCAGTGCCTGCACCTTGGCATAAGACGATAGTTCGGGCTGGTCATAATGCCGCATGCCGCGCTCGTCTTCGTAGACAATGACGGAAATGCCTGACAAGGTCTGCTTGACCTCGAGTAATTTGTCGACCTGCTCCTGGTCTTCAACAACCACGAAATCTATTTCGGCATTTTCCAGCACGTACGCCATATCTACAGCAGGTGCCTCTTGATACATAGGTATTGGAATACCACCTAGGCTTTGAGCTGCCATCATGGCCCAATACAAGCGCGGCCGGTTATCCCCAATAATGCCCAGGCTCATGCCGCGACGAAAACCCAGCGCCGCCAAGCCGCAAGCCATGGCCTCTACTTCTTCCACCACCTGGGACCAGGTCCATGTCTGCCATATCCCAAATTCCTTTTCCCGATAAGCCGGCTTATCAGGACGCACTTCTCCATGCATCAGCAGCAGTTCAGGAAAAACACGGTTATCCAATTTTTGTATTACTTCGTTCATCCGATTTGCGCACCTATCGTTATTAATACTGATGCCTGGCAACCATTTTCAGTTGCTCCTTACTTCTCTTGGGCCCTGAAGCGAGCCGAAAAGTAAGTGCTTGCAGTCTCCGTACAAGCTTTCTATAATAATAACTAACGTTTGTTAGGTAGTCAATAAAAATTAAGGAAGCGAGATGACACAGCAAGGCTCAGAAATCAATACCAGCACGACCCCTTACTTCACCAGCGACCACGAAATGATGCGCAGCACCATACGTCGCTTTATAGAAGAGCAGGTAACGCCCTATGCCGACCAATGGGAAGAAGACGGCTTTGTGCCTCGCGCCGTTCTGGAGGAAATGGGCAGCCTAGGCTTATTGGGTATCCGTTATGACGGGGAATACGGCGGCAGTGAGCTGGATACACTGGCGACCGTGATACTGGCAGAGGAGTTAGGCCGATCAACGTTTGGGGGATTTGCCATTACTGTCTTGGTACACACCGATATGGCATCGCCACATTTGCATCACGCCGGTACCCCCAAGCAACTACAGCGTCACATGCCAGATATTATTGCGGGTAAAAAAATTGCCGCAGTTGCCATGACAGAGCCCGATGCGGGCTCTGACCTAGCATCTATGCGTACCACGGCACGTCGCGACGGCGACTTCTATGTGCTGAACGGCGCTAAAACTTACATCACCAACGGTATCTACGGGGACGTGTATTTTGTTGCAGCCAAAACCGGCACATCGGGACGCGGCCATCACGACATTTCCATGTTTATCGTCGAAAAAGACACCCCCGGATTCTCGGTTGCCAAACCGCTGAAAAAGCATGGCTGGTTGTCTTCCGATACCGCAGAACTATCGTTTCAAGATTGCCGCATCCCTGTCGAAAACTTATTGGGCATAGAAAACAAGGGTTTCTTTTCCCTGGTGAAAAACCTACAAAATGAACGCATCGTGCTGGGCGCGCAAGCCATGGGTGAAGCCAGTAAAGCCATAGAGTTGACCCTGGACTGGGTCAGCCAGCGCAAAGCCTTTGGCGCCACGTTATGGGACAAACAAGCTATACGTCAGCGTTTAGCCATGCTGGCCACCAAAGTGGAAGCAGCCCGTCAACTGATCTACAACACGGCTTGGCGCGACACCCAAGGGCAAATCCTGACCAAAGAAGTCTCTATGATCAAAGCCCTTTGCGGCGAGCTGGTCAACGAAGTCATGTACGACTGCGTGCAGTTCCATGGCGGCTCGGGCTTTATACGTGAGACCGCCGTAGAACGCATGTCGCGTGACGCACGCGTACAGTCTATTGGCGGCGGAGCCACAGAAGTGATGCTGGAAGAAGTCGCTAAAAGGTTGATCTAAATGAATACGCTTATCCCCACCCCGCCCGCTCCACTATCTGGCACGACGATAATTGAGCTGGCGGCCATAGGACCTGTGCCTTTTGCCACCCGCATACTGCAGCAAATGGGTGCCAAGGTGATTGTGGTTGATTCACCCAATGACCGAGGCCTTGGCATACCTATCGCGCCTCAGCATCACTATTTACGGCACGATAAACAATCCGTCTGTATTGATCTGAAAAGTCAAGCCGGCCGCGAAGAGCTCTTTGAACTAATCAGCACAGCCGATGCTATTGTTGAAGGTTTTCGCCCGGGAACCTTGGAGCGCTTGGGGTTGTCCCCAGACGTCCTCCATGCGCTAACGCCCATGTTAATTATTGGACGTTGCGATGGCTGGGGTAATAAGTCGCCACGCCGCTTGGATGCGGGCCATGATATTAATTACCTGGCCCTATCCGGTGTCCTAAGTACCATAGGCACCGAACAGCCCATACCGCCAATCAACCTAATTGGGGACTTTGGTGGTGCGGGTATGCACCTGGCTACTGGTCTGCTGGCCGCATTAATTCGTCGCTATAAAGAAGGCTGCGGCACCGTCGTGGAAACCAGCATCTTTGAGGGCACTACGTCGCTAATGACCATGATCTACGGCCTAGCTGATGCAGGCCAGTGGGAGTCCCAGCGATCCTCTAATATACTTGACGGTGGCGCGCCCTATTACCAGTGCTACGAGACGGCAGATCAACAATGGATGGCCGTGGGCGCTATCGAGCAGAAATTCTTCCGAATGTTTATCCATGCCATAGGTGCAGATATTGATATTGATAGACAGCTAGACAGAGAGTACTGGCCGATAATGCAACAGGAAATAGCTGCGCGCATGAAAAGTCGTACGCGTGACGAGTGGGACGCGTTATTTGTGAATACCGACTGCTGCTGCACCCCCGTTCTAACCATGGACGAAGCACGAGGCCCTTGCGGCGCCCCTACCTTTTTTAATAATGGCATTCCAGTACCGCCGATTACCTTTACCTAAGCTTTGTGACAGCCTAAGACGCCAAATCCTATGCAAAAAATAACTATTGAAGATCTGGCCCAGCCTACTGCTACACCAGACAAAACCACAGGTCGGACTCTGATTCTTAATAACGCGGCGCGCCTTTTCAGGACCAAGGGCTACGCAGCCACATCACTGCGTGATCTGGCTGCGGCCTGCAACATGAAAGCAGGCAGTATTTATTACCATTTTGAATCGAAAGATGCGATTGTGGCCGAAGTACTACGCATAGGCGTGGCGCAGGTTTATGAGGAAGTACGCCGCGTCACCACCGAGCTGGGTGAGCAGGCAAGCAGTGATGATCTTATCTATGCTGCCGTACTGGCACATCTAAAATCACTGCATGACTCCATCGACTACACATCAGCCAACATACGCATCTTCGGACAGGTACCCCCCGAAGTAAGGCAAACTCACCTCCCCTTGCGCACAGAGTACGAAGGCTACTGGCAGAGGCTAATTGAGCAGTGCAATCAAAAGGGAGCCTTTTCCAGCCAGCGAAATTTGCGGCTGGCCTCTTTTTTCTTGCTAGGCCTTATGAACTCCACCCTAGAATGGTTTCAACCGAATAAAACCTCTATTGCTGACATCGGATTGGAAATTACCACGATTTTTATCCATGGCATGGGGGATACGGTCAATACTTCAGTACAGCATTCACAGTAGTGCCTAAGACTGGCAAAGGTAAAGCTTAGTGGACTGGGAGCTATTCAACAGCCGCAGCCTGGTTAAGTGACCATTCGCGCCTGTCCACCACCGACATATTTGAATTCGGAACGTCTATCCTATCTGACTAAGGCCGACTTGAACGGCTGAGTGTTCTTCAGGAACTCTTGTAAACGAGGATGTTCATGCTTCGAAAAAAATCGAGATGGCTCGTCGCTTACAGTGATTTCCCCCTGATCCATAAAATTAACACGGGTGGCAACTTGGCGCGCAAATCCCATTTCATGGGTAACGCAGATCATGGTGATTCCTGTTTCCGCTAGTTCAATCATCGTACCCAGCACTTCTTTGACCATCTCTGGGTCAAGCGCAGATGTAGGTTCATCGAAGAGAATGATTTTTGGATTCATGCAGAGTGCACGCGCTATAGCAACACGTTGTTGCTGACCCCCCGATAGCTGACTTGGAAATTGATGTTGCTTGTCGATCAAGCCCACACGATTCAAATAATACTCTGCCGTTTCCTTAGCTTGTTTCTTGGCTATTTTGTTCACCCAAATGGGCGCTAAAGTGCAGTTTTCCATTGCAGTGATATGTGGAAATAAGTTAAAGTGCTGAAACACCATTCCAACGTACTGCCGGATTTCGCAAATGGAATCGGTAATCCCCCCCTATCTAGCAGTAAGCGGCAGTAGAATTTGTTAAATGTTTGCCTGCTAATTTTTGTCTTGGAGTGATGCCGCCTAGGGCCATGTTGGGTCGCTCGTTATTGTAGGTCCAGAGCCAGGCGGTGGCGCCGTGCTGGACTTCCTCGAGACTGCCGAACAGGTTTTGGGCGAGCCAATCATAACGTACGGTTCGGTTGTAGCGCTCGACATACGCATTTTGCTGTGGGTTTCCGGGTTGGGTGTGGATGATCGTAATGCGTCGCTTGGCGGCCCATTCGAGCATCGTTTTGCCGATATATTCCGGACCATTATCGCATCGTAGACAGGCCGGCTTGCCGCGCCATTCAATGATCTGGTCCAAGGCTCGTGTTACGCGTTCCGCTGGCAAGGAGAAGTCCACCTCGATCCCTAGCCCCTCGCGGTTAAAGTCATCGACCACATTGAATAGCCGGATGCTGCGACCGTCAGCCAGTTGATCGTGCATAAAATCCATCGACCAGATTTGATTGATATCGGTGGCAGTGCCCAGCGGATCGGGTCGCTCGCGTACCAGGCGTTTCTTGGGTTTGATGCGCAAATTGAGCTCCAGCTCACGATAGATCCGATACACCTTTTTGTGATTCCACGTAAAACCCTTGATGTTGCGTAAGTACAGGAAACATAAGCCGAAGCCCCAGTTGCGCTGGGCCGTGGTGAGCCGGATCAGCCAATCGGCGATGACCTCGTTGTCGTCGGCTTGCTTGGCTCGGTAGTGGTAGCCACTTTGGCTGATGCCAAACGCCTGGCAGGCCACGCGGATACTGGATTTAAAGTGCGCAATGGCACAACGCGCCATCTCTTTTCGTCGAGATGGCGCTACCACTTTTTTCGTAGCGCCTCCTGCACCATTTCAGCTTTCAGGCGCTCCTCGGCATACATCTTCTTAAGTTGCCTGTTTTCAGTCTCAAGTTCCTTCAGGCGCGCCATCATCGAGGTGTCCATGCCGCCATACTTGGCGCGCCACTTGTAAAACGACGCGCTGCTCATGCCGTGTTCGCGACACAGCTGTGGCACCGGGGTGCCGGCTTCGGCCTGTTTGAGAATTGCCATGATCTGGCTGTCGGTGAATCTGGATTGCTTCATTGCGAATTTCCCTGTTATGGAAATTCCACCTTCGATCACTGCGGATCTGCGGGGGGATTACCGGTGCAAAGCTTGGTAAAAATTGTGGGTAATAACAAGGTTCACCGGAACGTTACTGCACTTGAACTCAATGATCGGTTGGACTTCGCATTGTTCAAAAAACTGCAACCATTGTGAGTTTTGGTGATCAGAACATCAAATAGTGAATGACATCCACAAGAGAACTACCTTCGGTCATCAATAGCCTGATAGATGTTGCTGATGCGGTGGCGCTGATCACTGAGATCCAGACTATCCTTGATATGGTCACAATGATGAACCAACTGCACCATACAAGCTTCGATATCGCGCGCTTCGATCAGATCCACGAGCAATTCATGCTCATCTACCAGACACAGCACCGTGCGTTCCGTTTCGTATAAAGACTGGATGAGACATACCCGATGAATCAGAAGCTTAATGGCATCCAGAATGATCTTGTTGTCAATGATTTCCGCCACGAGAATGTGAAAGCGCCCGGCAATCTGATTGAAATCGGACTGGTCTTTCTGGAATGCTTCGCGCTCAGATTGAATATGCTCGCGTAGTCGCTGTATGTCGAGTTTATTCGTACGCTCGCAGGCCAGCCGAAACAGAATCGACTCGAGATGCACGCGGGCCTCGAAAACGTCCAGTGCTTCTTTGACTGATGGCCGGGAGATAAACGCTCCGCGATTGAGTTTGAACTCTATAACCCCTTCCATTTCCAGGCGCTCCAGAACACGGCGCACTCTTGGCCGAGAAAGGTCATTGGCGGAGGCTAGCTGCATCTCATTCACGTGCTCGCCAGGACGCAAGCTCTTACTCACGATAGCACTCACGAGGCGAAGATACATCTGCTCTTCACGGTCCACTTTCAAATCCTCAGCTTTCAGCTTGGGTGAAGAACACCTTGGGTGATCACGTGGGGGATTATCAAATTCAGTCGGCATATAAAAAAGTAGTGTGAATGGGCGTCAGATGATGTCAATGTACCCATGATCGGATATTATTTTAATCTGATCAACGCCTTTTTGTGCTCAAAAAGCATGAACAAAAAGACCGGCTCCGTCAGCGAGAAATTTCAAATGATTCGACAGAAGCAAAATCGCAGTCGCCAGCATTGCCTTCTTCGTGGATCAACATTAAAAAATCATTGCCGCCATCCAGAACAGATATCCCCATATGCCATACACCAGGCTTATAGGTGATGCTGACATTGCCGGGTACTGAAAACGCCTTTAGCTGACTGACGCCAGGGGGGCCATGCTCTGTAGGCATACCAACAAGGACCAGATACTGGCCAACGTTCAATGGAAAGAAACTCTGACTGGAAAACCGGTGACGTTCGATCGTGTCCACGATGATACGCTCTGTAGGTTCATAGCGAGGTGCGTGCAGCTGTGCCAGGTTGACTCGGGCTGCGCCCCGAAGATTCGAGATCTTGTCGAAATGGTCCTGACGACTTCCATCACCAACTGCACCCAGCGCAAACCCGTAAGGCATAAACGCAATGTGATCCAGCTCTTCAATTTGCAAGGTTTTCAATTTTATTACTCATCAGAAAGCATTTGCTACAGCAACGGAAAAGCAAGCACTTCAAGTGACGCAACGCTTCCTTTACAGAAAAACGTCGCCGCCATTGGGCGAGAGAGTCTGGCCAACATAGAACGCTCCCTGATCGGACGCGAGAAGCAATATGGTGGCACAAATGTCTTCTACCCGACCAAAATGCCCAATAGGCAGACTATGCAGTTTCTTTGCCCGCCATTCGTCGCTGAGGCCGCTCAGCATCCGGGTTTCGACTGGGCCGGGCGCCACCGCATTGACGTTGATTCCATGCGGCGCCGCCTCCAGGGCCAATGCTCTGGTGAAGCCTATAACACCCGCCTTGGAGGCGCAATAATGGACTTTCTTCTCGGAGCCCTTGTAGGCGAGCTGTGAGGCGATGTTGATAATTCGGCCTGATCCGTTGCGCATCATTCCTTGGTAAACCGCTTGTGTGACTAAAAACGTACCCCGCAGATTAACGTTGATGATTTTGTCAAAGCGATCAACACCCATTGCATGAAAATCGACTTCGTCATCCACCCCGGCGCAATTCACCAGAATATCCACGCCCCCTAGCTCGCTCTCGCACCATTGTCCTAATTTTCCCACCGCCCCAGCATCGGAGATATCACAAGGAAAGTAGAGGCATTCCGGATGCTTGGTCAGTCCGCGTGATACGGCGTCTTCACTACCCCAAGCTGCTTCGTTCTGATCGCAGACGATAACACTCGCACCGTAGCGCAGCAAAATTTCAGAAACGGCGGCACCAATCCCTCGGGCTCCGCCAGTCACTAACGCCTTACGGCCTTTCACCGAGAAATCCGTCATTTCAACGCCGCCCATCAAGAGCTCCCTGGCTCAGAAGGGCCAGATATTCCTGCACGCCCTTCTTGAGGCTATATTGCGGATAAAAACCGATGTCCGTGCCAATTGCAGAAATGTCAAACTTGTCTTGGTAATCGTCCAGTGGGTCGTTGCCGTGGCTCAGCTTCACCGACAACTGCGGAACCACTTCTTGGATGCTCTCCATAATGACATCCAGTGTCGGAGACTCACCACTGGTCGCGTTGTAGCAGCTTCTAGCCACCGTAGGGGCCATACACGCCAGAGTCAGCGCCTGAGCCGCATCCCGGATGTAAATATATTGTCTGGGAAATCCAATGCCCCATTCAAACTCCAGAGGCGTTCCCTGCAATGCACTTTCCAAAGCCATCTTGATCGGCTCCGGTGTGGTGCGCCCAGAACCATAGACCCAGCAAAGTCTGACCGAGACCCCATCTACCCCATGCTGACTGCGGTAGCCGTCAAGCATTCTTTCGGCGGCCGCCTTCGTGGCGCCATAGACGCTACGGGGACACAAACGTACGGCTTCAGAGATGCCCTCTGCGGAACAGGCAAGGTCTCTAGTATCGCCATAAACACTCGTGGAAGAGCAATACACAAAGCGTTTGATCTTATATATGCGGCTGATTTCAAGCAGATTCACCGTACCGGCGACATTGACGTTGAAGATATGGTAAGGGTTGTTCACTTCTACCATCGGCCCTGATAGGGCGCCACAGTGCACGATCCGAGTAATGACATGCTGACGCATGAGACGATGCAAAGCGTGTATGTCATTCACATCAACCTGCACACAATTAGTCTGGTTGCTGGAAATCCTGATATCTATGCCAATCGTCTTAATGCCCTGCTGTTCCAGTTCAGTCATCACGGCGTTGCCCAGCATACCGGAACATCCGGTAATCAAAACATATTCATGCGACATGCGTAGAGTTTCCATTTAAATATTTTCAATAAAATATCAAGCTTATTCAATGACAAGCTCTGCCGCCAACAGGGTCTTCGTATACTCCTGAACAGGAGACTCAAAGATATCGGCAGTCATTCCTTCCTCCACTATCCGGCCTTGATGCATCACGGCGACCCGATGGGCCAGTGCCCGCACCGAGTTCAAGTCATGGGTAATGAACACGGCCGTCAAACCCATGTCAGCCTGCAATTGAAGAATCAGATTGATCAGATTGGCGCGAACCTTGATATCTAGCGCAGTAGTAGGCTCATCAAAAATGATGAACTCAGGATCCACCGACAATGCTCTGGCTACCCCAATGCGTTTCTGCTCGCCTGCCGACAGTTGGCTTGCATACAAGTTGGCGTAATGACTGGGTAGGCCCACCAAGTCCAGGACTTCGTGGATACGCAGCAGCCTTTCTTTGGCCGACATGTTTTCAAGCATCTTGATCGGCTCCCCCACGATGTCACCTACCCTCCAGCGTGGGTTCAATGACACATAAGGTTCCTGAAAGACCATCTGAATTCTCTTCCGAAAGCTCCTGAAGGTGCGCTCCGGTACATCGAGCAATTCCTGACCATCAAACTTGAAGGACCCTGACGTGCTGGATATCAGAGATATGAGGCACCTTCCTACTGTGGTCTTGCCTGATCCGCTTTCACCGACCAAAGCCAGCGTTTCGCCCTTTCGGACCGAAAACTCACATCATCCACCGCTCGGACTTCCGAGCCTGGGGTCTTGCCGGCAAAAGTCTTCACCAGGTTCTTTACTTCCACCAGTGCTATAGGACCAGAGTCGATATGTGTAATGCTGGGTTCACTGAGGGTCTTTGTTGTGGCAACCTCCATAAGCTCCTTGCCATAGGCGGACTGCTGCGACGATAGAAAGTCAGTGACCTTGGCAAGCTCTACGATTCTTCCATCGCGCATGATGGCGATACGATCACAGTAATTGGCAATGATATTGATATCATGTGCAATCATAATCACGCTCAAATTGGACCGACGAGCTCTTTCTGCAATCAAATCCAGCACCTGAATGGCCACCGTGGCATCTAGGCCTAGCGTCGCATCATCCGCCAGCAGCACGGACGGCTGCGATATCAGCGCCATGGCGATGACAACACGTTGTGCCATGCCACCCGACAATTCATGCGGAAAGGCCTTAACCCTGCGCTCTGCATCCACAATACCGATCCGGTGTAAAAAAGATATAGCCGCAGCCCAAGCCTCCTGATCACTGATCTTCTGATGACTTTGAAGCACTCGGCAGATCTGCGTGCCAATATTCCTGATAGGATCCAGCAGCGCCTTCGCATTGGTGCCGATGAAGGCTATTTCTTTTCCCCGAATGGATTGCAATTGCTTCTCATTGAGGCTAGTGATCATACGGTCTCCCAATCGTACGTCACCCGATGTGATGCTCAGTCCCGAAGGCAGCAGGTTCAGCAGTGTTCTGGCCAGAATGGTCTTGCCGGCACCTGTTTCCCCTACTATCCCTACAATTTCATTGGGGTACAGATCAAGAGAGATGTCATCCAGAATCGCGGCGGTGGAATTCGAGTCGGGACCAACCGAAAGATTTCTGATGCTTAAAACGGGTGCTTTGCCGTTCTCGATGCTAGTATGGCTGGCAGAAATGGCCTCATCAATGTCAATCATATCATTCCCTGTGAGTCCACACTTTTATTGGTGAAGGATTTGACCATATCGCCTACCAAGGCAAAGCTGAGGACCGAAACAATGATGGCGAGACCTGGAAAGACAGAGACCCACCACACGCCCAATATCATCTGCTGAGCCCCGACTGACACCATGAGTCCCCATTCCGGAATGGGCATGCGGACCCCAGCGCCAATGAAAGACAGCCCCGCTGTCAATAGAATGGCCATGCCGATGGAAATGGACACCTGAACCATGGCACCATCAATGGCGTTGGGCAGCAAATGACGGAAAATAATGTAGAAATTGCCTGCACCACTGCTTTTTGCCGCCAGTATGAATGGCCGCTCTCTCAAAGAGAGTGCATCGGCCCTGACCAGCCTGCCAAAAACCGGAATGAACAATATGGCCAGGACAAAGCTCACGTTGTAAATTTGCTGGCCTGTGATCGCGACCAGCGCCATGCCCAGCACATAGATGGGGAATGATTGCACAAAATCAAAACCTCTGGCTATAGCCTTTGAAATCGGGCCATTGTAGAAACCGATTATCGCCCCAGTCGGCACACCGATCACGAAGGCAGCTAATACCGCACCCACTCCGATCAGAAGATCAATGCGGGCGGCATAGATCACACGAGAAAAAATATCCATTCCTGTCACGTCCGTACCGAACCAGTGTTCAGCAGAGGGCGGTGACAACGCAGCCAGAGGATTGGCTTCGGTCGGTGAATACGGTGCAATCATTGGCGCAAACAGGATGGCAATCAGCTGAAGTAGCACCAACGTCAATCCCAGGATGCTGGCAGGTCTACGCAATATGGAAGAATGGTGACTCATATCGTGATTCTCGGATCAATCAGCTCATAGAAAATATCGACGAGCATGTATATGATTAAAGTGAATGCGGAAGCGATCAGGATGAAACCTTGCAACGCAGCGTAATCGCTGTTCGCAACGGCATTCACGGCATATTGGCCAAGGCCGCCCCAAGAAAAGATTGTCTCTACCAATACCGCAGCGCCTAGGAGAAAACTGGCCAAGAATCCCACCATGGTGATGATCGGTGGCAGACTATTGCGCAATGCCGACCGTGTGATCAACGATTCCTTCACGCCACAGCCGCGCTGAAAAAAAACATAGTCTTGCTTCCATGAGCTGCTGAATATGCTGTGCGTATGCTTTAGGATCAGCCCTGCATTGACCAATGTGATCGTGGCCACGGGAAGGATCAAATGGGCAAAGACAGAACGAAAGGCGGTGAAATCCCCTGTCAGCAGGCTGTCGATGAGCAAGAACCCCGTAATCCGCATGGGTTCGGTGATGCCAGGATCGAGTCTACCAAAGGGTGCAGGAGCCCACCCCAGATATGTAAAGAACAGATAGATCAGGATCAATCCCACCCAAAAATCAGGCAATGCCCCTGCAGCAAGGCCATATACTTTGGAAGTCAGATCTGCAAACCCATTGGGCTTCTTGGCCGCCAGCACTCCCACGGTGATGCCGAACAGAACCATTAGGATCAGGCTGTACAGAAGCAACTCCAGGGTCGCCGGCGTCCGTTCTGACAGATCCACAAGAACAGGGTTCGAGGTGAATGCAGAAACTCCCCAATCACCCCGGATCACACCCTCGCAATACAGGATGAACTGCGTGAATATGTCCTTGTCCAGCCCCAGCTGGGCGCGCACGCGCTCCACCGCCTCAGGGGAGGCAATATTGCCCAATATGAGATTAACTGGATCCCCTGGCAATGCCCGCACCAGAAAGAACGTCACTACCAATACCCCGAACATCTGGGGAATCAGAAGGGCCAACCGACTCAGAACGATTCTCAAGCTCCTGGGTAACGCTGTCCATAGACGGTATGTAAATCCAAATACGGAACTCATAGACATTGCCCTATATACCAAAGCTTCATTATGTGCACCATGCATTCATCCAAAGCGCAGCGCGCATGCTGATTTGGCTAGCATGACGCAACTGTACCCGTAATCATCAAGACACTGGATAACCAGGAGATTGCTTCTGTACTACTTCCCTTTAGAGAAGTCGTACCAACTATTGCCATTTGGCGTATACCACGAATAGCTCTTCACTGAACGATTCGTCACCAACTGATATCCTGGGTTGAAGAGGAATATCCACGGGGCCCCGTCGATAGCCAGATCCTGAACTTTTTTCATATCTTTCGATCGGGATTCTCGGTCTGTGGAAATCAAAGATTTATTGATGAGCTTGTCGATTTCCTCATTTTTGTATCTCGTATAGTTGACCCACGAATTGCTGTTGACGAATAAGTTGGCGCTATAGGCAGAGTCGGGGACGATCGCCATATCCCTTCTAAAGAACATGGCTATCGAACCTTCCTTGTAGCGGTTCACCAGACTGGCTGCAGGCAATTTGCTCAACACCAGATCAATCCCCGCCTTCTTGAAGACACTGCTTAGGATGACCGCGATTTCTTCCTCAACGGGCTCATCATTACGATAAGCGAGCTCGATCTTCGTGCCGTCAGTAACCCCAGCCTCTTGCAGCAACTGCTTGGCTTTGTCCAGATCGTACGAATAGTGGAAGTTGCGCTCGGTATAATCGGGGTAGACTTCGGCGATGATGCTCTTGGTTTCACGCGCAGTATCGGCATAGACCGACTTCATGATTGCCTCACGCGGAATCAGATAATTCAGCGCCTGCCGCACCTTCTGATCGTCCAAGGGTGCGATGGTAGTGTTGATTTCTATCCAGTGACTATAGTTGCCAAACACTTGCCAGACATGCAATTTAGGCGACCTTTTAGCCAGAGCAATCTCTCGTGGGGTCAGCCATTCTGCCACGTCCACTGCACCACCTGAGAGGGCTGCCAGCCGGTTAGATGAGGTCGGAATCTCCCTGAAGATGACTTTCTTCAGCTCTGCCTCGCCCCGATAATAATTGGGGTTGGCACTGTAGATCACTTCTTTTCCAGGAGCGAATTTCTCAACATAGTACGGACCGAAGGATGCCGAATGCGTAGCCAGGTAGCGGGCGGCATAGGGATCGTCTGCAGTGGCGTGCTCTTTGGCCGCCTTGGAGTCGATGATCACGATGTCGCTATTCGCCCAGATCTTGTCGATTAGGAGAGATGGATCGGGCAGTGTAACCCTGACCGTATAGTCGTCCAGCTTTTCAAATGCATTCAAATCCTTAATTTTCAGAAACTCGGACATATACCAGTGGAAGGTCGCCCGGGATGCCCAACCTGCCTCAAAGGACCACATCACGTCATCGGCAGTCATCTCGTTGCCGGCAGGACTTTTTACCCCTTTTCGAAGATGGAACGTGATCGTCTTGTAATCTGGACCGACCTCATGGCTTTCTGCCAGCGCGCCCTCTAGCTCATCGAAGTTCTCTACCAGCGCACCTGATTTCTCATCTTTTTGCATCTTATAAACAAGCAGACGATCATAAATGTTCCTGCGCGCTTCGTGCACGGCTTCTGTGGGCGGATAGGCCGGATCCAGCGATTCCGGCGTACGGGGCCCTGCGACGATCAATACATCCGCAGGGGCAGCCAGTAAGTTACTCGTGTGAACCACACCAAATATCATGGCCCCAGCCAGTAGTTTCAAGCCAATACGTTTCATGACGAATACCATCCTTGATGAATTAATGAGACTTGCAAACTGGGCTCAGCCTCGTGAATCCCGCGCCAACCAATCGTGAGCGATTTCCTCGCGCGTCGTGAACCAAACATCCTGATACTGCTTGGCATACTCAATGAACTGCCTCAAGGCCCTAATGCGGCCGGGGCGTCCTACTATCCGTGTGTGCAATCCAATGGACATCATTCGTGGACCATTTGCCGCTTCGGCATACAAAGTGTCAAAGCTTTCTTTCATGTAATTGAACATGTCTGAAGACTGCGTAAAGCCAGGGGAACTCCAGTAACGCAGATCATTGACATCGGCTGTGTATGGAACGATCAGATGTCGCTTACCATCGACACTCAAAAAATATGGCACGTCGTCGTTATAGGCGTCGGAGTCGTATATGAACCCTCCTTCTTCAACCACCAGCCGCCGCGTGTGCACGCTAGCACCATAGCGACAATACCAACCGACTGGGCGCTTGCCACAGGTGCGCTCGAACGATTCGATAGCCAGTCGAATACGCTCTCGCTCTTCTTCCTCACTCAGACGAAAAACTTCTTCCCAGCGATAGCCGTGGCTGCAGACCTCGTGCCCATCTTCAACGACCGCTCTAGCCACTCTGGGGTTTTGCTCAAAGGCTACCGCGCATGCAAAAAATGTGGCAGGCGTGTTGGTTTCTTTCAGTGTGTCTATGATGCGCCATACGCCAACTCGCGAGCCATATTCATACATGGACTCCATTGCAAGGTTGCGAATGCCATCCGGAAATGGATAGCTCCCCCATTCTGTCATCACTTCTTGATCCGAATCTCCCATGGCATATGAGCGCTCTGATCCTTCTTCGTAGTTCACGACGACGTTTATGGCGAGACGGGCACCATTGCGCCAGGTGCCGGTTGGTTTATCTCTTCCATACCCCACCAAATCCCGTTTCGGCTCAATCATTCCTTTAACTCCCAACAGCTATTAAAATTACAATCATTATTGCTAGCAATTTTGCAGACTAGATTGCAGTCAACTTTAAATAGTTTGCACCGACGTCACAACTGGTGTTAATACCTAGATAGATCGGGTTACAGGCTGCGAGGTCATTATGTAAGACGGATGTTAGATTGAACCGCAAATTAAGCCATGAAAATGGACCGTGGCTCGATGCGTTGCTTCATGGCCGACCTGTCTCCCCGTTTCCGCGCCTCGGACGATTATGGTTTCCGACTACAAAAATACCGGCAACGACATCCTCCGCCAGGGAGGCGCTTTCAGCCTTACCGAGGCGACTTGGGATCGGATACAAAACCAAAGCTTTTATCCCTCATCTATTAACAAAGGAATAGCCTTGGGACGCAGCAACTGGCTTTTCCCAGGCTCGTTACGTGTTCGAAAACATGCCGCTGCCGTCATGAGTCTGACCCCATCAGCTACATTAAATAGCCATGACCCGTATGCGTATCTGAAGGACATTCTGACCCGGTTGTCTACGCACAAGGCCAGCCCGATCGAAGAACTGTTGCCGCACAATTGGCAGTCCAGCATGCTGCAATAATATGTCTATAAAAGTCTGGCCGATTCAGTCCGACTAGGCGGTCTGCCCATAACGCTTACACAGACAGCCAAACCCACAAAATTCCGGATAGGCTCTATCCGCTAGGCGCTGCCTTCCCTGCCTATACCCGGTATCGTCTCCCGCAGTCTCGCTGCGGATTCCTTTAATGCCTTCAGCATCAACTCAATATTCGCTTCAGTAAACCGCGTGACGATGCCCGATAGCGACAGCGCACCTCGAAACTTTCCATCCTGGTCCAAAACGGGTACGGCGACTGCCGCTAGGTCTGGATCTCGCTCGCCGATGGAAATAGCATAGCCTCGAGGAAGCAGATTACGTCTTTCGTTTTCATCGTCGGCCTGATAGGCTAGGAGTACATGCCCGGAAGCGCCGCTGCTTAACGGCAGGGCGACCCCTTCATCCAAATGATGTCGGGCGGATCGTCGGGAATTCTCTCTGTAAAGACAGACCCTCAAATCTCCCTCGCGCACATACAGCGATGCGGTTTCATCGACTGCGTCAACAAGTCTGATCAGCTCGGGACGTACCAGGGGCTCCAAGTCGAAGCTTGCGCTGTAGAGCAGGCCGAGCCGCCAGGTGGCCTGGCCGATGGCGAACCGTCCGTCTTCCCGGCGAACCAGAAATTGAAAGCGCTCCAGCGATGCCGCCAGGCGCAGAACGGTGCTCTTGTACATGCCAGTGGCTTCGGCGAGTTCAGTCAACGTCATCGACTGCCGTTGCCTGTTAAAAGCCTCGAGAAGGGATAAGGCTCGATCAACCGCATCAACGCCACTTTTTGCCATGTGCATCTCCATAAATTTGGCGTGATTATCTCACTCCATTCGTCGGTGAAAACCAAAACTGCGAGCGCGGCCCGCGTCGGGGGCGAATTGCATTGTTTGACGAATGTTTAAACTACGGTCTATCATACAGAACTTCGATTCTATTAGATGAAACTTTATCTGCTCAAAGAAGCGGTGGGCGCATCTCGCGCTTATTCCATCAGAGCGTTGCTCAATTGTTCAAAATAGGAGGACAACATGCGTACTAATTTCTACACAAAGCTGATCACGGCACTGGCCCTGACGGCGGTGGCATCTGTTGCAAGCGCCAAGGTCGTTTTTAGTGGCGTATCACCTACGTCTGACGACTATGCCCTTGGTGTGGTGTGGTCTGGTTTGGCCCGTCAGGCGGGAATAGACATGACAGTTGTGGAGAACGGCACGGTTGCCGGGCTTAGAAAGACCGCCATGAACGAAACCGATATGGTTGCGATTGGTGCGCCACATTATCGTGATGCCGTGAATGGCTCTGGCGCTTATGCGCGCGATCCGGAATCTCTGCGCAGTCAATACAAGAACATGAAAGCGATTCTTGGTTTGCCGTCTGGCATGGCGCAGTATCTTGTTAACGCGCAGAGCGATATTCACAGTTTTGCGGATTTTAATGGCAAGAAGGTTGGCATAGGCCGCCCTGGCGGTAATGCAGGCCAGGTATCGAAAGAACTCTTCAAACTCCAGAGTATCAAGGTGGATGGGCAACATCTGGAATACGGACCAGCCCTTGAACAGCTTGCTACAGGTTCTCTTGATGGCACACTGGTCTGGGGGAGCATTCCCAATGCGTCCATCGACAATGCGTCGCGCAGCACCAAACTGCGGTTTGTGTCTTTGGACGCGGACACGTTTGCAAAGCTGCAGAGCTCTATTTCAAACGGGGAGTTCTACATCCTGCAGGAGGTGCCGGCGAAAGTCGTGCAGAAAGCTTATGAAGGGCGTGTAGAGGTAGACGGCGATACAGCAAGGTTCTGGACCTTTCCGTGGCAAATCATGGTTCGGGCCGACATGGACGAGAAGACCGTCTATACGCTGACCAAGACACTTTGGGAAGGTATAAACAAAGTCCATGATGCAAGCCCGGCGCTGTCGCTGATCAATATCAACGACACGCTAAAAGGCATTTCAGCTGACCTGCATCCTGGCGCGGCGCGCTACTACCGCGAAATCGGCAAGATCAAATAGACCGGCACCGCACCGACTGCATGCGGGTGCCCAAGGCGCCCGCATCTCTTAGTCCAACATTAGACCAGCGAACATGCTCAAATTCGACAAATCATTGCATCTGCTCGGCATAGCAGCGTGCGCGGCACTTACGCTGTTCATCGTTTTTACCCAGTTCTTCGGGCGCTTTCCTTCGCAGATTCAGTATGGAACCTGCCTGATGCTGGCTATCGTCGCCATGGCCTCTTTACGCAAGGGGTCAACAGATCAAGCGCCACGTTCGTCTGCCTCATTGTTAGGTGCTGTACTGGTTCTTCTCGCTTCCATTCTGACTTGGGCGTATTTCTCAAATCAGTATGACGAGATTGCCAACTTCCGCGAAGGCTTGCCTAATACCGGGGATTTATGGTGCTACGCCATTGGAACGCTGCTGGTTATATGGGCGGCCCATAAGGCAGAAGGGTGGATGTTGACGACGGTGGTCATGATCGCCGTGGGTTATCTCGCGTTTGGGCATCTGCTTCCCGGGATATTTGAGCACAGAGCTTTCACGCTTAGCCGCATCCTCGAAGTTTCATATAGCTATCGCGGGATATTCGGTGTGGCGCTGGCATCAGTGGTCGACATCGTCATCGCTTTCGTTATTCTTGGTACGGCACTCAGGCTTACGGGTGCTGGCGATCTATTCAATGATCTTGCGTTATTGCTTACCAAAGGAAAACGCTCAGGTCCGGCCCAGACGGCCATTATTGCCTCGACCTTTTTTGGATCGATTAACGGCTCTGCGCCGGCCAATGTAGCGGCAACAGGCGTGCTGACCATACCGATGATGAAGCGCAGTGGGTTCTCGCCACGCTTTGCCGGTGCAGTCGAGGCTACCGCCTCTTGCGTAGGCCAAATCATGCCGCCGGTCATGGGTGTCGGTGCTTTTATTATGTCCGACATCGCAGGCGTTCCCTACGTGACCATTATGGTGGCAGCTATATTGCCTGCCTTGCTGTATGTGTTGTCGCTGTCGATTACCGTTTCGTGTGAAGCCGGCCGGCAAAACATCAAGCCGTTGGTGGAAGAAGCGGGGCCGAAATGGAACCGTGGCATGACCATACGACTGGGCCTGCTTGTGCTTGGTTTTGGCAGCCTGCTCGCCATGTTGATTTCAGGCTTGCCGGCAACCTATTGCGGTCTGGTTGCCACAGGCATTCTGCTGGCGGCCGCGACATTGTTTCCCGAAACGCGGCTCAAGCGCCGGCAGTGGGTGGAAATGTTTACGGATAGCGGCAGGGATTCGCTTTCTGTGCTGCTGTCGTGCGCGGCCATCGGCATCGTGATTGCCGCGCTGTCCTCGACGGGCTTTGGCATCAAGCTTAATCAGGAAATCACGGCGTTGGGTGCTGGCTCCATGTTTCTGGCGCTCTTGCTTGCCGCTGCCTGCTCTATCGTACTGGGTATGGGCTTGCCCACCGCTGCTTCCTACCTGATGGTGATCTTCGTGGCAGGACCTGCGCTCATCGAACTGGGTGTGCCCAAGCTAACCGCGCACATGTTCGTCTTTTATTATGCGGTGCTGTCAGCTATCACGCCGCCTGTGGCCTTGGCAGTCTTTGCCGCAGCAGCCATCGCCAAAACGAAACCCATGGGGTTGGCCATTACGGCCATGCGTATTGCCGCGGTTGGCTTTGTCTTACCCATCATGTGGGTCTATCACCCCGAACTCATGGTGACGCCAAACACCGATTGGGTCGCACTTGGCGCTTATTTGCCGCTAGTGATACTGGCCATCATCGCGCTGGCTTCAGGTCAGACTGGCTATCTGATCCGACCGCTCACGCTTGTAGAGCGCGTCGGGCTTATCGCTGCTGCAGTATTCATCGCCTTACCGCACGAGGCACTAAACATTGCCTCTGGCATTGCACTGCTGCTCTATTTCATCTATCTGCTCAGAGGTAAAACACGTGTCAAAGCAGCTTGAAGGCTTGCGTATTCTTGATCTTACAAATGTGCTGGCGGGGCCGTTTTGTGCCTATCAGTTGGCGCAATTGGGTGCGGACGTCATCAAAATAGAAATGCCAGGCACCGGAGATCTGGCAAGACAGCTTGGCGCCGATCCCGAACTGAACAAGTTGTTCATGGGAACCTCCTTTCTTGCACAAAATGCGGGTAAGCGCTCCGTCACGCTGAACTTAAAGCGGGAAGCGGGCCGCGAAGCCTTTCTGAAGCTGGTCCAGACGTCTGACGCTGTCATTGAGAATTTTCGTCCTGGTGTCATGGACAGACTGGGACTGGGTTACGACGCACTGAAAGCAGTCAAGCCAGACCTGGTCTACTGCGCCATCTCAGGCTACGGCGCCGACGGCCCGTTGCGCGAGAACCCCGCCTATGACCAGATCATTCAAGGTATGGCAGGTGTCATGAGTGTCACCGGCGACGAGCAATCTGCCCCGCTGCGTGTCGGGTATCCGGTTGCAGATACCATGGGTGGCATCACCGCTGCCTTTGCAGTTACCGCCGCCTTACTGAAGCGCGAGCGCAATGGTCAGGGAGAATTTGTAGACGTATCCATGCTTGAATCCACCATGGTCGCCATGGGCTGGGTGGTATCAAACTGGCTGCTCGCCAATGTTCGACCAAGCCCAATTGGCAATGAAAACATGACGGCTGCACCATCAGGCACGTTTTCAACCAAAGACGGCCTGCTCAACATCGCTGCCAACCGACAAAGCCAGTATGAAGCCTTGTGCAACTTGCTCAAATGCGAGCAACTGATTGAAGATCCGCGATTCAAAGACAGAGAGGATCGCAAGCGCAATCGCTATCTTCTCAAGGAAGAGCTGGAACGTGCGCTAGCCAGTGAATCGGCTGCTTACTGGGCAAAACTCTTCAACCAGCACAATGTCCCGGCAGGCGAAGTGCTGGACGTGCCGTCCATTCTTGAGCACGAACAGATACAGTGTCGCGGCTTTCTGCAGCGCTTTGAAAATGTACAGGGCGTGAACAGAGATGTACAGGTCGTGCGAGCGGGCTTTAGATATGCGAGCGGTGACCCGGCCTCGCAAACACCGCCTCCGTCTCTTGGTGCTGATACCCACGATATTCTTGCCTCGCTGGGATACAGCGAAGAAGCGATTGCCAACCTCGAAGAAGCAGGGACAATATGAGCATTCAACAGAGTGACAATCAGGACACTGACGCTGTACAGGCCATGCAGGATTGGTGGAGTACAGACATCATCGAGATGTCTCCTGGCTCCATCCGGTATCGCGGTTACGCTATTCAGGATCTGATCGGCCGCGTGAGTTTTCCGCAGATGATCTGGTTGATGGTTCGCGGAGAACTGCCTGATGCGGGGCAGGCCCGGCTTTTGGAAGCCGCCCTGGTGGCAGGCGTGGACCACGGGCCGCAAGCGCCTTCTATCGCGATTGCTCGCATGGCCGCCACCTGCGGCGTCGGTTTGAACAACGCCATGGCCTCAGGCTTAAACGTACTGGGTGACGTACACGGCGGTGCGGGCGAGCAGGCTGTCGAAATCTATCAACAAGTCCATGCGCGCGTGACGAATAGCATGGAGATGCAGCAGGCATGCGAAGAAGTCTTGGCGGCTTTCTGGTCAACCGGAAAGAAATACGTCCCGGGATTTGGCCACAGATTCCATCCCCTCGATCCACGCGCGCCGCGTTTGCTCGAGCTAGTTGACGAAGCACGCGAAAAAGGTATTGTTCAGGGGCTTTACGCTGATATAGCCCGCTGTATTGAGGCAGTCATCCGCCAGCAGAAAGGCCGTCAGATTCCAATGAATATCGATGGTGCGACGGCTGTCATCTATGCTGAGCTTGGCTTTGCCCCCGCTTTGGCGCGTGGGCTATTCTGTTTGTCTCGATCTGTCGGAATACTTGCACATTCGTGGGAACAAATGCAGGAACCTACTCGCAATAAAGGGCCCATTCCTCGTCAATACATTTGGCGGTATACGGGAACGCCGGCCCGTTCGCTGGAAGGAGAAGATGCATGAGCCTGTACGCTCCCCCTACCAACGTTGCGACACGACTTTTTTCAAGCCTGCCCGATTCCCTGCGGATGCGCGACGGCACCTCTGACTGGGTAGCGGCCAACAAGCCGGGTCAGGCAGTGGATTCCTTTCTTGAGGGTCCGTCTTTTGACCGGCATGGCAATCTCTATGTAACGGATATCCCGTACGGAAGAATATTTCGGATTGACACTGAAGCTCAGTGGGCATTGGTTGCTCAGTACGATGGCTGGCCCAATGGCTTGAAGATACATCGTGACGGTCGAATTTTTATCGCCGACTATAAGCACGGAATTATGGTGCTGGATCCAGCAAGCGGCAAAGTTAGTCCTTTACTCACGCATCGTCGCAGCGAGGGCTTCAAAGGCATAAATGATCTGATTTTTGATAAAAATGGCCGACTGTACTTCACAGATCAAGGCCAGACGGGCATGCATGATCAAAGTGGACGAGTGTTTCGCTATGATCCCGTCAGTGGGCAACTGGACTGTCTGCTTTCTAACGGTGTGAGCCCCAATGGCATCGCATTTAATCCAGATCAGAACGTGCTCTATGTGGCCATGACGCGTGGCAATGCTGTTTGGCGCATGCCGATTTTTGACGATGGCTCAGTATCCAAGGTGGGGATATTCGTACAGATGGCGGGAGGAGTAAGTGGGGCGGATGGCCTGGCTGTCGATCAGGCCGGAAACCTGTTTGTGGCCGATGCCGGAAATGGATGCGTCTGGTCGTTCTCGCCCTACGGTCAACCCTTGCATCGCTACCTTGTGCAGTCAGGTGGGCGTACGGTCACCAATATTGCATTCGGTGGCCCCGATAACCGCTCGCTGTTTATTATAGATTCAGCTAAGGGAGCCATTTCGCGCGTAGAGACTGAGCAGCCCGGCTTGGCCTTATATTCGCACGATTGATCGGCGTTCACGCGACGAACAGAAAGGCTGATGGCCGCCATTAACGTGGCGGCCATCGCGGTTTTTGCTTATCGATTAACTTGCTGCGCGCCCTGCGCTGCAAGCCTGGCACCCGCGCTCGTATATCCCCAGTGACGCACGCAGAGCCACAGCGTGTACAGACCCAAGACCGGTATCAGTGCAATAGACACTGTTGATGGCCAATTAAACGGTCGCGGTAGGGACACCGGTTAACCCCGGGCGGTTACACAGAATTATTTACACCCTCGGCGGAACTGATGAGGGCACCTCTTCACGGTTATTAATAGAAACCATTAAAAAATGAGAACCATAAGTTTCTCAACTTATGGGTCTCAGATTCTCACGTTATGCCTTCACCTACACAAACAAGACGTAATTCAAGAGCTTGTGCAATCTTTGCAAGGCTGTCACTGAACTCATGCTCCAGCTCGACCCTGTTACCCATTATTAATGGCCATTGACACCCATCAACGTGAGGGGCATCAGATAAGTCCATGCTCATATGCACACAACCTCTGGGAAGCCGCATGTTTTCATGTATCGACAGACTTTCAGTCATTTTTGTTGAGGAAATGAAGGGAAGCGTGCCCAGTAGACGGACTTTAATTCAACTTCCCAGAAATGAGCTTCCCTATGAAAAAATCGACAGACTTTATTTCCCCATTTCAGTACTCGATGTCCACGGCCGCGGGGTCGGCGGCGATGTCCCTCTGAAGGCGGCCGGCGTTCGGTGAAGTATTCCTTGGCGTTGGAAGAAGCAAAGACCATGGTTGTCGTCATCACGGCGGCCCGCAACTGGCGGGCCGCTTGACATCTTCCAGGTTGAACTTCAGCGTGTGTTTCCGGCGTCGTTGTTGAACTGACATTTCGTGCTGCTTAGTTTCAATTTAACTGGAACCATGAACTACGTCACTCAGGGGCAACTTCAGCCTGCCGGAACCACAAGATAGACTCCATGAAGACCTTACTAAACCATGCGGCGAAGTCGGCGCATGGCCTCCTCCATTTCCGTGACCAGAGTTTGAAACTGGGCAGCGACCGTTGTTTCTGAACGGATGGCAAATATGCTTTGGCCTGCCGCTTCGTATATGAGTTCGCTTTGATTGTGCTCGTGGATTGAAGTGAAAACATCCCCAATCAGTGCCTGTTGCTGCGGCATGGGTAAAGGAGCCGGCGAGGTCTCTTCATTCCAAGCATCAATCCATGCACTTCGAACAACCCGACACGGTTTGCCACTATGTGCATAAGTAATGGTGGTATCCTCGCTTCGACTGGCGATCAATCTATTCAATAACGCTGGGGACGTATGGTTTTCTTTAGCACCCATCCACAAGGTCCCCAGCCAGGCCCCCTGAGCACCCATGGCCAGAGAAGCCAGCACTTGTTGGCCTGTGCCTATACCACCCGCTGCAAGCACGGGGGCTGAACCCGCCACGGCAATAATCTGAGGCACTAGCGACATGGTTCCGACGGGACCGGTATGACCACCTGCATCATAGCCTTGTGCAACGAGTACATCCACTCCCATTGCCAACGCTTTTTGTGCATGCCGCACTGAACCCACCAGCGAAAATGTCGTTTTCCCCAGTGCTTTGGCTCGGCTGATAAAGTCTTCGCTCAGGCCAATAGCGGTCGCAATCCCGGTTGCGCTGGATGCAAGCACCTGCTCGATCTGCTCGTCAAACAATGCTTTGGAGCGGACTTGCGTCGTGAAAAAGCTGGGCTTGGTAGGAGGTTTAACGTCAAACCTCTTACGCAGCCCATCTACAAAGTCCACATGCCCTCCAGGCAGCGACTGTTGGAGATCATTTATGTTGCCTGCCTCAGGTACGTTGGAAGGCAACATAAGATCGATGCCATAGGGCATGCCATTTAGTCGCGCATCAATGCTGCGTAAAATCTCGGGGACCTCTTCTGGCATTTCGCGCGCCAGCCCAATCACTGGATAGCCTCCCGCCTTGGCAATCTCAACGCAGACGTCGACGGAATGCGAAAAACCAAAGATGGGATACCGTATGCCTAACCGTTCGCATAGCTCAGAGTGAAACTGAGTCATTGAGCTTGCACCCCTTCGCTTTTCATGATGCCCCCCCATTTTTGTTTTTCAGAAGCGATGAAAGTATCAAACTCGCCAGGACTTTGCGGCTGTATTTCAAGTCCCATGTGCGTCAGTTGTTGTTTGATGTCGTCTCTGCTCAGAATCTCCGAGATATCTGTTGCCAGTTTTTGAACAACATCGTCTGGCACACCTTTTGGTGCGACGAAACCAAACCAGGTTCGAACATCATAGTCGGACAGCGTCGTGGACTCGGCAATTGTGGGCACATCGGGTAACGAACTAGCCCGCGTTTGGGGGGTGACTGCCAGGGCGCGCAATTTTTCGTTTGCGATGTATTGCTGCGCTAAGGTTATCGTCAGCGGCATGCTGTCTATCCTGCCGGCCAGAAGGTCGCTCAGCGCATCTGTCTGTCCCCGATAGGGGATTTGTTCAAGTTTTATTCCGGCCATTTGAGCAAGTTGCGCCCCTGACAGGTGATTGGAAGTGCCGTTTCCGGCTGTACCGTAGGTAAGTGGCGTCTCGCTTTTCTTTGCCAGATCAATAAACTCAGCCATCGTCTCGGCGGGGACCGAGGGGTTTACGACGAAGACATTGGGAACAAACCCGAAACCCAGAATCGCGCGGAAGTCCTTAACCGGATCCCAGGTCAGGCCTTTAATAAGGCTGACTGCCACAGCGTGACTGGGGCTGACACTAAGAAGGGTATACCCGTCGGCAGGTTGATTGGCGACATAGCCTGTGCCAATTGTGCCGCCTGCGCCCGTCTTGTTTTCAACGATGACAGGTTGCCCGTACTTTTGGGAGAGCGGTTGTGCGACCGCACGTGTAATCAGGTCAACGACGCCGCCAGCGGAAAAAGGCACAATAATCTGTATAGGCTTGTTCGGATAGTTCTCAGCATTTGCCCAGGCTGGTCCGCCAATGACGAATAGGGAAGCGACAAGGACCAGTCTTGAGGAAATGTACTTTAACGATTGCATAATAGGTCTCCAATATTATTTGAGTGTGATGTAGGGAACAGCCTTTGGAACAGAAGCTGAGTTTGCTTGAAACAATGGGCCCGTAACGGGATGTTGCCGTGCCTCTTTCAGTCTAAGGACGGGTGTCACACACGCTTCGATAGACTCGAAGACAGACGACCAGTGCGCCAGACTGGCTGTCTTGAAACGCGTAGAAAAGGATTGAGCCAGACCTGGCCAATGCCTGGCCTCGCTCCGATCGGGCAGTTCATGAGTCTCAAAACCCAGGCCTGCAAGGAGGTTTTCATAGAAACGAGTTTCAATGGCGCCGACAGCCATATGCCGATTATCGGCAGTCTCATAACAGCTATACCAAGGCACACCGCCATCAATGACGTTAGACGTTGGGGCATCGTTCCAGGCCTGAACGCCCAGTCGCCCAAAAATGTTCGTCATCAGATGCATGCTGCCTGCGGTCATAGAGGTGTCGACAACGCTGCCTTGTCGAGTGCGGTTGCGATGGTGAATAGCGGCCATGATTCCAAAAGCCATATACAACGCGCCCCCACCGATATCGGCAACAAGATTGATCGGCAGGTCGCGTGAGCCCATGGCATGCAGGGCGCCAGACATTGCGATGTAATTGATATCATGGCCAGCCCGCTTTGCCCATGGGCCTTTACGGTCCCAACCCACGAGACGCGCATATACAAGACCTGTGTTCACGCTATGGCAGACGTCCGGCCCCAGGCCCAGCCTTTCCATGACACCTGGGCGAAAGCCTTCGAGCAATACGTCTGCGGTTTTGATCAAATCCAAGGCGGCGTTGCGCCCTGCATCGGACTTCAAATCCAGCGGGCACAGTTGCCGTTCCCATATCCCTAAGTCGCCGGCTGCCGTCACCGGCACGCCAAGGTCAGGAGGTTTTGGGTTCATAATGCGAGTCACCTGTGCACCGTGTTGCGCCAGCAGCCAGGCGCAATGAGGCACGCCACCAACCGTGGCAAACTCAACCACCTTTAGGTCCTGCAGCGTACTCATGCGGATTTGACCTCGTTCATCATGGCCATAGTGCGTTTGGCGATATTGACCAGATGAATCTGGCTGGTACCTTCATAAAGGCGGAAGAGTCGGACGTCTCGATAAAACTGCTCGGCGACATTTCCCGCAATATATCCAGCACCGCCAAAAATCTGGACTGCCCTATCTGCAACGCGCCCACACATCTCTGAGGCCAGGAGTTTGCACATAGAAGCCTCCATCGTTACGTCCTGACCACTATCGCGCTTACGAGCGGTTTCAAGCAGTAAGGCGCGTGCGGCGTACACTTCAAGATTGCTTTCGGCAATCATTTGCTGAACGAGTTGGAACTCTCCGATTGCTTGGCCGAACTGCTCGCGCGTGCGGGCATAGTCAACCATTTCTTTTACCAGCCGAATGGCTGGGCCGATGCAAAGCCCTGCAAGGTTGATACGTTGCTTGTTCAACGCCTTCATGGCGGTGCGGAAGCCGAGTCCGGGCCGGCCGCCTACGATCGCGTTTTCCGATACGCGGCAGTTCTCCAGTATTACTTCACCTACTGGTGATCCACGTTGTCCCATCATCTGATATCTCTGCGAAGTGCTCAATCCAGAGGTACCGCGTTCAATCAGAAATGCCGTGACGCCTGCCGCGCCTTTGATAGTTTGATCTGTTCTTGCAAAAACCGTGAACAAATCGGCAACAGGTGCGTTGGTAATAAAACACTTGGTGCCATTGAGGATATATTCATTGCCTTCTTTGATTGCTGTTGTCTTTTGAGCCGTGGCATCTGAACCCGCGTTGGGCTCAGTCAGCGCGAAACATCCGGTGAGCTCACCTGAAGCCAGCTTAGGCAGGTACTTTTTCTTCTGATCGGGTGTGCCATCCACGATCAATGACTCTGACGCAATACCCGTGTTGCCGCCAAAGCGAGCACGGAAGGTAGTCGCGGCTTGTGATACTTCCATGTTGACGAGCGACAACTGTTCCGAGGTGAGTCCGGCGCCACCGAATTCACGCGGGATACTGTGACCGAACAAACCGAGATCGCGCATGCCTTGCACTATTCTTTCGGGGATTTCGTCGGCCAGGTCTACTTCCTTCTCATAAGGTATACATTCTGTGCGAATGAATTCTCTTACGCTTGACAGAAGGTGTTCGAAACTTTGATCTGTACTGGTCATGATTAAGTTACCTTGTTTGTAATTAATAGTCTGCCAATGGCCGTTCATGCAAGGCTCGAGAAGTAAGATTCACGCCTGTCATCATGAAGGCGGCGTTCGGCTCAATCGGTTATGGCCGCAGTGCGCACGCCCTGCCAGCAAGAGCCTGCTCGTCAGAAATAAGCACGTTCAGAGCATGATGGAAAAGCAGTCTCATCATGATTTCCCTTTTCTGATATCAGCGGCAATCTAGGCTATGGCTATAGCAGACCAGTAGCGAGCTCAATGGCACGTACTGTTCTAAATAACTTGGGGACAATCTCTTTTTCGAGCCTGCTTTCTCCCGCCAGAGAACCCGTGAGGGTGCAATTCAGCGCCATGCGCTCCTCACGGCTAGGTCTGCGCACAGGCACTCCCACTGCATGAATTTCTTTTTTCCAATCCCCCTTGGACAGGCAGTAGCCTCGCATGGGAAATGCTTTCGCATCAGCATTCCAGATAGGCTGCAGCCGTGCAAATTCAGCGGGATCCTGTAGCTTGATCCGGTTGAGTAGTTGTTCACGCTCTGCGGAATCGCACATCATCAATAGAGCCCGACCGATTGAGGTTGATAGCAAGGGCCGAGTACTGCCAATGTCAGGCAAATAGATATTGGTGTCATCGACCCGCGTGGTTTCCACAAATACAACATTGGTCCGATCAAACATGCCCAGGTTGATGGTGCAGCCGGTGTCGCGTGCTAGGGCTTCCATATAAGGGCGGATAATCTGCCGAATGGTAAGGCCCGCCAGGAACGGATGTCCGAGTGACAAGACGCCGGGCGCTAAGCGGTATTTCTGTAGTCCACTGACCGGGCTCAGATAGCCCAGCAGTGTCAGTGTGTATGTGAGCCGGGACACAGTCGCCTTGGAGAATCCGGTTAGATCGCAGATCTCTCGATTGCCCAGCATCGGTTTGTCCGCAGTAAAAGCTCTCAGGATAGCCATGCCACGGGACAGGCTAATGGCAAACTGCCTGTCGGTGACGGACGGTTGATCTGGTGTATGTGTGTGTGTTGCCAAGAGACGCCTCCTGAGTTTGTCCAATCATCGTGAGTGAGGTTAATGGTGTCAACAAATAGCACCCTATTCCCATGCACTGTTTTGCTCTGCGGAACAGTGCTTGAGAATTAGCCATGCATGGCTATAGAGTGTTGTGAATTAATGTTCAAGCACGCAGGAGTTATATATGACAGCAGGTACATCGTCATCGGGATCCTTAAGCGGAGTGCGGATTCTTGATATGGCAACGGTCGTTGCCGCACCGTTCGGAGCCACGCTGTGCGCAGACCATGGAGCGGATGTAATCAAGCTCGAGTTGCCCGATGGTAGCGATGCGCTACGAAGCCTGCAGCCCATCAAAGATGGCAAACCCTTGTGGTGGAAAACAGCAAATCGGGGAAAGCGGGGTATTACGCTTGACGTGCGTAAAGATGAAGGACGCAAAGCCTTGTTGCGCATGTTACCGAAGTTCGACGTACTGGTAGAAAACTTCCGTACTGGGACCATGGATAAATGGGGCCTTGATGCTGCCACACTCTTTGCGGCCAACCCCCGCTTGATTATTCTGCGGCTTACAGGTTTTGGACAGACTGGCCCTTACAAATCTCGTCCAGGCTTCGCACGAATTTTTGAAGCGATGAGCGGGTTCACAAATTTGACTGGCCCATTGGGGGGGCCGCCTTTGCACTCAAACTTTCCGGTGGGAGATGCAGTTGCTGGTCTGTTTTCAGCATTCGCAATTACTGCAGAAATTGTGAGATTGCGTCGCAGTCCAGAGCAGATGGGCGCCGAAATCGACCTGTCGGCAACAGAGGCCTTGTTCCGCTTTATGGATCCATTGCCTATTGAATATGAACAGCTCGACCAAGTGCGTACCCATCAAGGTAATACAGCAGGGTATACGGCACCATCGGACATGTACTGCAGCCAAGATGGTGTGTATTTTTCTTTGGTTGCCTCCTCGAATCCGACTTTCAAACGCTTATGCATCTGTATCGGAAAGCCAGAATGGGCCTCTCACGAAAAGTTCAGTACAAACTCCGCGCGAGTTCGCAACATGAGCGAACTCGATACCGGGCTACGCAACTGGTTCGAACAGTGTGACTACGCCGCTATCTGCGAGCGATTGGAAGCTCAGGAAGTGCCTTTCAGCAAAGTCTATTCAATTGAGGACATTGTGAAGGATCCGCATTTCTCCGCCCGCGAATCAATCATTCGGCTGGAGGATCCCGACTTTGGCAGCGTGCCTGCTCCGTGCATTGTGCCGCGGGTGATCGGCCGCACGATGAGCCTTCCACGATCGGGGCCGGGTGTTGGTGAACATAATCAAGAGGTTTATGGCGAAATGGGGTTTTCACCCGATGAAATTTCCCAGCTACACCAGGCAGGAGCTATGTAGTTTCACCTGTATGGTCAGCGCACCAATTGGCCTATTTGTTAACAGGAGTAGATATGATTGCAACAGTTTTGCCTGAGACGTTTACGGCCTTGCGCACAGATTACGTGAACAAGCAGGTCGTGTCCAAGCTCGTTACCATGACCTGTGACGAGCTATCTGCCGGCGACGTGGTGATCCGCAATAAATTTGCAGGCGTGAACTACAAAGACTGCTTAGCCATTCAAGGCAAGGCTAAAGTAATTACCAGTTATCCTCGTATAGCTGGCGTAGAACTGGTTGGAGAGGTAGTGCAATCTTCGACAGATGCTTTTGTGCCAGGACAAGCCGTCATGGTGCACGGATTTCAGACTGGCATAGCGTTCGATGGAGGCTTTTCAGAATATTCGCGTGTTCCTGCTGCGCACATCATGCCGCTGCCAGAGACGCTGTCTCCTTGGCAGGCTGCGATGATCGGGATGCCTGGATACACCGCAGCTTTAGTTCTTGATCAATTCCAACAACGTGGAATTACTCCAGAATCAGGCCTCATTGCATTGAGTGGTGCAAGCGGTGCCGTTGGTACGCTTGCCATGTTGGTGCTTTCCCGTGCTGGGTATCAAGTAGCCGCACTCACCAGACGAGTGCAAGATTCGCCCAAGCTGACAGCACTGGGGGCAGCAGAAGTGATTGATGCCAACGCCATTTTGGAGCAGACTCGTCTGCTAGAGCAACCGCGTTTTGCTGCAGCGATAGACAATATTTCAGGCCCAACGCTTTCCTGGCTGTTGCGCTCATTACAGGACGGGGGTGCGCTGGCTTCAGTAGGCAATGCGTCAGGAAATAATTTCGAGACCAACATTCTTCCGTTTATTCTGCGCGAAATTACCATGTTCGGTGTGATGGCGAATAGTTCGTGGCCGGTGCGTGCACGATTGTGGAATAACCTGGCAACAAGCTGGCGCCCTGATTTTTCATTGTTAGAGCAGCATGTTCGCACCATCGGAATTCATGACCTTATGGAATACAGTCAGCGACACCTTGAAGGCAAGACAACAGGTCGCACGGTAATACACTTTTAGGAGAGTCCAGCGCACAGTGCATGATACGGCTGAGCGTCGTGCTCAATGTATTTTCTTACAGAACACCGGCACAATGCGCTTTCTTGCCAGTGTCGGGGCGCAGCGTTGTGACAGGCGTCTTATCAGCAACAGGACATCATGTTTGGGGATCGGCTAGTACCGCATCCGCTAAAGGTTGCAGCTGTATGTCACAACCGACTGGATTGCACAAACAAAGACGATTTGGCAAAACTATGATTGCCACTCAAAGCAACCTTGATTAGATCCCGATGGTGTAAACACCATTGACCGAGAGGTGCTGCGCAGTCATGTAAGAGGCATCCTCCGGGAGCAAGAAACAGATGGGTCGGACCACCTCGCCAGCCCCTCCCCAACGGCCCAATGAGATCTGGCTCAGGTAGGTTTGGCTATACTTTTCGCCGCGTATAGTTTCAGTCGTCGGCGTCCCCACTACAATCAAGCCCACTGTATTTACGCCGACGCCGTATTTTGCACATTCACGCGCCGAAAACAGATCGCACACCAAGCAAAGCGTGATACGAGGTACTCATCCAAAGTTAACGTGGTTCGCGCGCATGAAGCGCCCGTCCGCCAGATGGGCGAAGCGCTTCTGCTGATGCGACGGGGCCACACCGTAATGCAAGTATTAAGTCATTTTGAATCCTGCGGCCATTGGTAAAGCGCAGGCTCTTTATCGAGAAACCGGCGCGTAGCTTCCTGGTGAAAAGCGCTTTCGCGGCACAGCGACTGCGCCATTGCTTCTTGCATATAGACAGTGCGACGGTCAGACTCAAACGCGTGATTCATGACCGACTTGACGATGCCAAGTGCGCCGGCGGGCGCGTGCTCAAACCGGGCTGCCATCTCCATAGCGGCGTCAAGTACGGGCATATCTTCAACCAGCTGATGGGCGATGCCGATGTCGAGTGCTTCTTGCGCATCGACCGCACGCGCAGTGAAGACAAGCGCCTTGGCGCGTGCCAAGCCCACGGCACGGGGCAGCAGATACATGCCGCCCATATCCGGCACATAGCCGACGCGGGCAAAAACCGCACAGAACGTAGCACGCGGCGAAGCCAGAACAAAGTCTGCGGCGAGCGCCAGCGACAGGCCCGCGCCGTAGGCCACCCCATCCACAGCGGCGATGACCGGCTTCTCCATATCCACCAGATCATCAAACCAGCGCTGCAGAGCGATAATGCGATTGCGCCCCGCGAACACATCGCCATCGCCCTGCTTTGCAGCCATGGCACGAAGATCACCGCCAGCACAAAAATGCCCGCCAGCACCCGTCAGGATCACTGCGCGAACGGTTTCATCATCACGAATGGCTGGCAACGCCGCAGCAAAGGCATTGCGCAGTTCGACGTCTAGTGCGTTGCGCGCGGCCGGACGATTCATTGTCAACACAGCACAACTGCCAACACGGGAAACTTCAAGTACAGACATACTATCTCCTAGCTTAATATCAATAACACAGCTACATGAGCCACTCTGCGACTATCCCTGTCCGCTCGACGCCCTGCGGACGTACACGTCCACGTTCACGTACCGCGAGATTCATCGGCGCCCAACTCGTCAACGCGAGCGAGCCTGAAACTATCTAACAGCGCCGGACCGCTCGGTACCGTCGCGATGAACCGTACTTTATCGAAGCCGTAGTTGAGTGCCGGCTTACGCCCGAGGAAAGCGAACAGCTCATGGTACCAAGGTGTGAGAAGCGATAAAGTCAGCAGACCGTGTAAATCGCGCAAATGAACGGCGCTGCTGCAGGGCAGACCGCCCCGCATTGCCTTTTTTACGTAAGTTCACGAGGTCCCGAGACGGTGTATCGCAAGTATGCTCCGGTCGAAGCATATCCGGAAAAGCCGCAGCACATCGCAGCGCGGATACAGGAATGCCTCGATAGGAAAGCGCCTGCGCCATGAAGCATAGCGACTTATAGCACCCGTAGGCACCTGATTACGGCTCCATAAGACATGTGCCTCGTTAATTTTTGTTGTGAGAATCTGCAAAAAACAATGGATATCTTATGCGGTATGTTCGCTATATTTTGCAAACTTGGAACGGCAAAGAAGTATCTATTCACTTCAGCACGCCGATATGAAAACGGTCGAATGCCGGGCAGGCGCGCAGACGCGATAGTTGGGGGCAAACGCGGCAACGGCACAACGGCTTGAAGCAATCATCGAAGCAACATGCGTATCGCCCTTCAGACCATCATTCGTCCTTCTGCTCATTCCAATATCGCCTGGGCGCCCGACCATAGATGCGTTTGAAGGCGTTCCCGAAGGCGCTTTCAGATGCGTATCCGAGGCGGGCCGCTATGCTCGAAACGGTTTCGTCCCGGCGAAGATAATTGCGGGCAAGTCGCATACGCCAGTGCAGCAGATAATCAATCGGCGCGAGCCCGACCAGTGACTTAAAGCGCCTGGAAAACCCAGAGCGAGATATCGCAACGGCTTGGGCCAGCTCGTCAACCGTCCAGGGGTGGGCTACATCTTCATGCATCAGGTTGATCGCCTTGCCTATTCCTGGATCAGTAAGAGCCCCGAGCCAGCCGATACTATCACTGCCATTGTCATCAAGATAAGAGCGCAGAGCCTGAACCAAAAGAATGTCTGCCAGCCTGCTTGTTACCAGCGATGCCCCTATCCGGGTGCTTCGGATTTCAGCATCAAGGATTTCTAGCGTCTCACGCAGAACTGTCGATGACGAGCTGCTCGCGGGTATCAGGACGAACATGGGAAGCGAGTCGAGCAACAGGCGTGCGTCGGACATGTCGAATGCAAAGCTGCCTGCCAGTATGGCGGTATCGGCTCCATTGTGAGATGCAACATCCGAATGATCCCAGTCGAATAGTGCGATCCCGTCTTCAGGCGATACCGAGTCGTCGTTAGCCAGCACATAGCCGGGCGCATTGGCGAGCAGGAACGTGTCGCCGGCAGCAAGTCGATGCCGCGCGCCATCGGCGAAATCGATCCAGCATTCTCCGCGCAAGACAGCGGCAAACTTGAGGGCGGGCTTGGCCGGAAAATGATACGCCCACTTTCCGCCGGCCTCGAAGCGGGTGCATCGCGCCGTGCGGATATGGAGAAGCGAAAAGACTTGCGACAGTGGGTCCAAAGAAATTATCCGATCTCGCCGATTATATGGATATTCAAGCATAGATCATCCAACTTCGCCGTGCAAAAATTTACTACCGAAATGCGGCGTAAGGAAACCCCCAATGTCAGGAATTAAAGAAAAAGTAATAGTCATAACAGGTGCGAGCAGTGGCATTGGCGAAGCGACCGCAATCCATCTGGCCGAGCGCGGAGCAAAACTCGTGCTTGGTGCACGCCGTGCTGATCGGTTGCAGGCGTTGTGCGAGCGGATCACGTCAAGAAATGGCGAAGCCTCGTACAGGATCACCGACGTCCAACGACGTGAAGACCTTGCCGCGCTCGTTTCAGCCGCCATCGAAAGACATGGCAAGCTTGATGTACTGATCGGCAATGCGGGGATCGCACCTATATCCTTACTTGACGATATAAGAGTGAAAGATTGGGAGCAGATGATTGACGTGAATGTGAAGGGCGTTCTTTATGGTATCGCAGCCGCTCTTCCCGTGTTTCGTCGACAAGGCTGTGGGCATTTCGTCAATATATTGTCTACCGCCGGCATCAAGATTCTGCCGACAATGGCGGTTTATGCTGGCTCCAAAAACGCCGTCAGAGCAATCTCCGAAGGTCTGCGGCAGGAAGCGGGAGCAAACCTGCGTGTGACCGTCATCTCTCCAGGCATTGTGAGCACCGAACTGGCATCATCAATGACCGACCCAGCTTCGCGTGACCGGACCCAATCCGGAATGGCAGGCATGGCGATTCCACCTGAAGCGATCGCCCGAGCTATTGGATTTGCAATCGAGCAACCCGCGAACGTTGATATTGGCGAAATCGTCATTCGTCCGACCGCGCAGGGTTAACTTATCTGCGGCCGTTTTAAATGCTAGCCAGACAAGCGACTCGAATATTGCAGCTGGGCTTTTCGCACTTATATATGGACTCTTGCGACCCAAGGGTATTTGTTGCGCTTACTCGAACTCGGAAACCGGTTTAGGCCAGAATACCAAACGCCCGTAAGGCATCTTCGGCCGCTTCATGATCCTGCGCCGATGTGCCGCCTGAGATACCAAGGCCACCTTCAAGTTTGCCATCGAAGACAATGGGCACACCGCCGCCCACAGCCATGAGCCGAGGATGTTGAGCCAGCGGCGCCACCATGGGCTCGCTCATGTACTGATTCCACTGGTAAGTGGACAAACCAAACGATGCTGCCGTCCATGCTTTGTTTATGGCAACTTCAGCCGTCAAAAAAGGGGCGCTGTCGGCACGCTCAAAGGCGCGCAAGTGGCCCCCCGCATCGGTAATAGCAATCGTGGCGGCAAACCCACGTAAAGAGCATGCCTGGCGGGCGTGTGCGAGCAGTTCATAGGCCTGTTTCAGGCTCAGGGTATTAGTGTGTGAATTCATGACTATTCCTGATGTTGATAAATTATTGAGCGGCAACGACGACTTTACCGATCATGTTGCCCGCCTCTACCAGCGCGTGGGCCTGCACGAGGCTAGCGGCATTCAGGCCATCAATACGGCGGGTTAGCGTGTGCACGACGTCACCCCTGTCTACCAGCTCGGCCATGCGGCGTAGCAACGCATGCTGCCGGGAAAGGGTGCGCGTAGTGAATATCGGGCGCGTGTACATCAGCTCCCAATGAATTGAAATTGACTTGGTTTTGAATGGTCCGATATCGAGATCTTTCGGATCGTCGATCAGCGCGAATTTACCCTCCGGTCGCATGACCGCTGCGATCTGAGGTACGTAACTGGCGCTTTCATTAAGCCCCGAAACAAAATCGACCTCCTTGATGCCCAGTTCCAATAACTGCGGCGCCCAGGGCTCGCGATGATTGATAACGTGGTGGGCACCATGCGCCAGAACCCAATCCCGTGTCTGCGTCCGTGAAGCAGTTCCGATGATGGTAATGCCGGTCAAGCGGCGCGCTAGCTGAGTAAGAATAGACCCCACGCCACCTGCTGCGCCCGTGACCAAGAGAACGGCACTTTCGGTGGGATCGGCCTCGTGGATCCGCAGGCGGTCGAAGATAATCTCCCATGCAGTGATTGCTGTCAGCGGCAAAGAAGCTGCCTGCGCGAAGTCCAGCGACTGAGGCATCGGGCCCACGATGCGCTCGTCGACAGCATGCAATTCACTATTACTTCCTGGTCGCGTAATGTCACCCGCATACCAAACTTTGTCGCCAGGCTTGAAACGAGTGGCCAAGGGCCCCGTCGCCCGAACAATTCCTGCGGCATCCCAACCCAAAATGCGTGGGGCCCCGTTTGGTACATCTCCATGAGCCCGAATTTTGGTGTCCGCTGGGTTCACGGAGACTGCTTTCACCTCTACAAGAAGATCATGGTCGCGCAATTCAGGAGTAGTGATCTCAATGTTCTGTAGAGCCTCGGAATGGTCAATCGGATGGTTTTGGTAAAAGCCAACAGCTTTCATAAATATGCTCGATATGTGGTCTAGGGCTTACATTATGTCTATCCTCTTCTTTCGGAAACATGGGCTAATATCAGGAACACTTATCGTTTTTTAAAGAAAATGATCCGACTCGATGACATCCATATCTTTGTACAGGCGGTCGATGCGGGAAGTTTTTCCGAGGCGGCTCGCCAGCTCAATATCGCCCCTGGCCTCGCGAGTGCCGCTGTGCAACGGCTCGAGAAGGCGCTAAGCACCCGGCTATTCGTTCGATCAACACGAAGCATGCAGTTATCAACAGAGGGAGAGCGGTATCTTCCCTTTGCGCGCACAATGCTTGAAGCGCGTTCGCAAGGCCAACGCGCCGTAGCCAGCGATCAAAGCACTCTGTCTGGAAGCCTTCGACTCTCGGTTCCTTCAGACTTCGGACGAAACCTGTTATTGGGATGGCTTGATGAGTTCCAGCATCAGCATCCGGCATTGTCCTTACACGTGCGCATGAGTGACCGGGCTGCCGCATTGACGCGAGATCCTCTGGATGCCGCCGTGCGCTACGGCGCACTATCAGACTCATCATTGGTGGCCATGCCACTCATCGAAAATAACCGGCGCGCGCTATGCGCGGCACCTTCTTATCTGGAACGTGCCGGTACGCCAAGTGGTGTAGATGATCTTAGACATCACAACTGCCTGCGTTTCGTCTGGAGCGAGCAACTTCATGAGCGGTGGTGCTTCACGCTTCCGAAGGGTAACCAGACCGTAGCCGTATCCGGCGACCGTATCAGCGACGATGCGGAGGTCGTCCGTCGGTGGGCTGTTGCAGGCGAAGGGCTTGTTTACAAATCGCGTCTGGACCTTATCCCGGATCTGCGCGCTGGCCGCCTGGTTGAAATCTTCCCGCCCATGCATTGCGAACCCTCACCGCTCAATCTTATTTGTGCAGACCGCTCACGGCTTACACCTACGATCACGCAATTAAAGTTTTTTCTTCAGGCGCGTTGCACAGCGCTGCTTGAGGATTATTGGCAGTATGTAAAAGTCCAACGCATACAAGCCCAAACTTATCCTACAATTCTTTAGATGAAAGTAACCACTACTAACGCCACTGCGCAGGCAAGCAAAACAGCACAGTCTCCCCAAGAGAAGCGTTTTGATCAGGCCTGGCAGCGGGTGGCCAACCAGCAACAGGAAAATGATGGGTTCCGTGAGGATGCCCAAGCATTTGTCCAGGCTACACGCGCATGCATTCAGGACAAGGAAAAGGCTTACATGGACGTCATGTACGGCCTCTGTCTTCATCTGCTTTCTTTTTTCAGCAGAAAGTCTCTGGCGCGGTGGCAACGCGAAACGCTGCTGGAATGGGTGGGTCAATATCTGCAGATTATGCAAAACAACCCTTTTGGCTCACATCTGAACATGGAGCCCATTCATCAGGGTCTGGAAGATGCGTTGGCTGTCACCTATCCCGATTCGGAATATGCTGCAGACCCCGGCGACGAAGAAGATTTCCTTAGCGAGGAGCTGTTTGAGGAATTGTTTGCCCAGTTTGAGGAAGCCGGCGCGAAAGGCGGCTCGGGGCAAAACGCGGATGGGGCGGATGCCGACGGGGCATACTTCGAGCGCGAGCGGGCTCATGATCAGCAGCGCTATGATGAAAGCTTGGCACTGAAACGCCTTATGAAGTCTTCTTCAATGAATAAGCTGTTTCGCAAAGTCGCTGGTATTTTGCATCCGGACAAAGAGCCTGATGAAACGGAACGCCAGAATAAGAACCGCTTGATGGGCGAACTGATTCAGGCTCGAAACACCAATGACATCCCACGCATCTTTTCGTTTTACCTCGAGTATGTAGGCCAGTCGCCATTACAAGAACTGGGAGAGGATCTTGATGGTGCCACTCAATTACTTGAACGACAATATCGGCATCTATGCGATGAGAAAGAACGCATTCTGCACGAAGACCCAATAACCGGCGCTTTATATCGACGGTTTCACAAGGCGACGCCTGCGGCGACACAACGCGCTATTAACAGGCATTTGAAAGAAACCCAGACCCAAACCACCGCCTTGCAAGCCTTGCTAGAAGAGACTACCAGCCTGAAAAAGCTTAAGCCTTACCTGGAACTGCATTATGAAATGCTTCTGTAGCATCAGGCCTCTGCAGCAAATGTTGCCCGCTTGAATGAGCCTTGTGCGGTTGCAATAACCTTACCATCTTCATTTTGCAACTCTGCGGAAGAAAAATAAATCTTTCGCCCTGCCCCGATCAATTTGCCTATGGCTTGGACGCGGCCTTCGCGTACTTTGCCGATGTAATTTATAGTCAAAGTAATCGTTGCCGCATGCTGTTCTGTTTCACTGGGTGCAGCGTAAAGGCCGGCGTACCCGCAGGCAGCGTCCAGCAATGTGGCAACAACACCCCCCTGCAGGTTCCTCTGACGATTAAGGTGTCGTGCGTCAATATCCAGGATAAATCGGCACTCTTTTTCCTTCCAATGCGCGAGCCGTATTCCCAATTCTTGTAGAAGAGGGTTGTCCATCATATGCCCATCATTTTCCGTGGCGCTCATATTAATCATCCATTCCCGTATAAATTCGCATCGACTATACAGTAAAGCCGATGTCCTCTTTTACTTTGCGGAGGCCATCCCTTCTTCGTCCTGCGCAGCATCCCCACAGAAGACGCGAGGGTCGAGAGAGAGATCACAACAGTACAGCTGAGGGTGATGTGTCGGTTTTAATGGAAACCTGCGACCGTACACACTGACCCGGACAAGATTGGCGCGTTATATTGTCGGCACTAATCGGGGAAAAGGCTTGGGTGGCCCGCCCAGGCTCCGGTGCGGAGAAATTATCATTTATAAAGCCTACGCGCTTCTTGCTTTGACCACACTCTTCTGGGCGGGTAATTCGATTGCCGGCAAGTTGGCGGTCGGCCACGCCTCGCCCATGGTTCTTGTTACGGCGCGGTGGGCGAGCGTAATGGTGGTGCTATATGTGTTCAAGCGGGGGCAGATTGCCACAGACTGGCAGGTGATCCGGTCACGATTACGCTATCTGCTGTTGTTGGGAGCTCTTGGTTTTACCGTCTTTAGCGTCGCGCTTTATTACGCACTTATCTACACCACCGCCATCAATTCCAGCATTCTGCAGGGGGGCATGCCGCTTTTCGTATTCGCGGCGAGTTTCATTTTATTTTCCAGCCGTATAGGTGTAGAGCAAGCAGTCGGTTTTGCATTCTCTTTCATAGGCGTAATCATCATCGCCATGCGGGGCGATCTGGCCAATCTGATTGCGCTGGACGTCAATGTTGGCGATGCCCTCATGCTGGTCGCCATCATTTCGTACGGTGTCTATACGGCGGCACTACGCAGTAAACCTCAGATGCACTGGACGAGCCTGATATTCACTTTGTGCGTTGGGGCTACGCTGGCGTCCCTTCCTTTGCTGGCCGTCGAGGCCGTTCAGGGTGAGACCATGCTGCCCGATATGCGTGGCTGGGCGGTCGTCAGCTATATCGTTATCTTCCCCTCTTTGCTGGGCCAGGTCTTTTATATTCGGGCGGTTGAACTCATCGGCGCTAACCGGGCCGGCCTGTTTATCAACTTGCTACCTGTCTGGGGAACCCTGTTGGCGGTGACTATCCTCAGGGAGGCATTTCATTTTTATCATGCGGCGGCTTTGATCATGATTTTGGCGGGGATCAGCCTGGCCGAATATGGTGGGCGAAAGCTAAGTAAACACGCGTAGTTGGTTCGCAACGTATGGGCGTTACTGTTGCAAGGTTATCGCTGGCAACGGCGCAAGAGCTCAGACAACACGTTCGTATTGTGGACGATCATGTATCAAACTGCGGCGGATTACGGATAGCATCTCTAGGCGCCAGCACCAAGTCAACCTCACCCGAAGGGCTGACGCGCGCGCGGATAGCCTCGATGAGTGATTGACCAGACCTCGGCGAAGCAGAAAGGGCCGATCATAGTATGTCTCGTGCTCCATCCTCCATCGAGCGGCCATGCATCGCCGCCTGCAAGCACCGGCACAGTACTTGCTAAGCCTGAAGGTGACAGATTTTGTCCCAACACAGGAGATTTTATGAAAAAACTTATTGCTATCGCTGCTTGCACAATACCAATGGTTCTTGCGTCCACCGTATACGCACAGGACAAAACGGCGGACATGAAAAAGACTGACCCGGCAGCCGCCAGCAGCAGTGGATCCACCACGATGCCAGCTACACCGGCTCCAAGTGCGGCCCCAACCGCACCCATGAAAAATGAAAAGGTAGATATGGACAAACAACAGCAGAACATATCCGGCATCAGTGTTAAAAAATCCATTATGGGCAAGGCTGTATACAACGAGGCTGACGAAAAAGTCGGTGACATCAGCGACGTAGTACTCACTACCGATGGCCAGGCAGCCTACTTTGTTGTGGGTGCAGGTGGTTTTCTGGGTATGGGCGAGCATGACGTTGCCATCCCCTACGAGAAAATTCAGCAAAATGGCGATAAGCTCGTATTGCCCGGGTTTACCAAGGACCAGCTGAAGGCCCTTCCTAAAGTTGAAGTTAAAGGGTAAGCCTTCAACTCACCACACTGTAGGAGGCTCGCCTTCTGCATGAGATAGATCGCCGCCAGCCTGCAGCTAAGGTTGGCGGCAATCTGTTGGACATCACGGCACTTCAATAAAAACTTCATTTAAAAATGAAGATAGTAGTGACAGCTATTGCCCCAAACTTTGGGCCCTGCTAGTGCCGAAATAATTTGACGTCAGGCTTCACGCCCGCTGGCGCTCTCTTCATCAATGACGGCTGGTACTGAGTTCGCTCTGCACACGGGTGAGGCATGTCCGTGCAGAATGTTCACAAACTCGTAATCACATGTCCACGCGCTTCGCAACGCCGTTGCGAAACCACCCTCTACGCGAGAGTGGGCCCGAGAGCTCGTGATCACGCGCGGGCGTGAAGTCCAGGCGATAGGTATGCCTGATCGTTCAACACGGTCAACAAGCGATTGATCCTCACCACACTCTAGCGCATGGAATCCGCCTGACTGTTTGTAGACCACAGCGTTGACACCCAAGTTGGCCCCGTGGACGTGACGATGACCATCCATGTCGCGATATTCAGATTCAAACTTCGACTTTGTAAGGCCCGCATAAGCGCCATGGCTCGACCAATCATGCACCCCCACGGTGCCGCAAACCAGAGGGGCGCGCAACGCAATTTGGTCAAATAACCATGTTTCGCTAACTTGGGTATCGGCGTCGGTAAAAGCAAGCCAACGTGCACCCGCATTTATAAGATACGCTGCACCTGCAGCGCGAGCCATTCCCACGTTACGATACGAGGTCGTCACGCATTTGACCTTCCAGGCGGCGACGCGCATTGCCGTAAGATCAGAGCATTGATCCAGCACAACGACAATTTCCACAGGCTCACCTGCCAGTCCGTGACAGGATGCCGCCCGCATAACTGAAGCCAGGCATAAATCAATATAGGCTTCTTCATTATGTGCCGGTATACATACGCCGATCATGAACAATCTCCTGCAGCTTGTCGCCAAATATCAAGCCTGAACTGCTCGTCATCGTGAGAAATAATTTTTTGAAGTCCGTGCAACTTATCCACGCTATTATGAATTTCATCCGTGCTCCCGATACGGTCATGAAAATCTGGCTTATAGTGACACATTACCCATACTCCTTGCGGCGCTAATGACGTCACGCACTGATCCATGAAGCTAGCCAGCTCAAGCTCTGAAAAGTAATACGCCAGCTCAGAGACCACGATCAGATCAAACGGATTATCTGTGGATGCAGGCCAGCATGCCGGTAATTGCAGTACTTGCACGCTCACATTTTCGGACCCTGCTTGCTCTACGCGGCGCGCGCAGATGGCTGCAGCAGTCGTTGAGGCATCCACCGCAACGACGTGCCCACCGATAGATGCAAGACAGTATGTCGTTTCGCCAACTCCGCAACCAAGCTCAAGCACCTTGTCGAAATGTGCTCTTGGCAGCGACGCCATCAGTACCGCACGCTTACGACGTTCATACCAAGAGTGCCGCACGGACCATGGATCATCGTCTCGCTGATACATAGCTTCGAAGTCGGTCATCGCAACACCACTTCAAATGGGCGTCGAAATCTTTCCAACGCAAAATGCGGTAGAACAGCTTCTCTGCCGGTATCTGGATCGGATTCGATTTGTGTGCGAAAAAACCTTATTGCCTGCTCTTTTTTATGACGCTCTTCAAGAGTAAGGGCGATCGACACAGCGCGATGCCAGGGGAACGCATGACCTTCCGGATCGGCCCAGTGCCAACCCCAAATCGGCACTTCGAGAAGGCGACAAAGACGAAGCTGAGATGTCTTATACCCAGCGCGGGCAACCGCCTCATGGTCAGGATGACCGTCCATCCTCCAGGGAACAATTATTACGTCATTCTCATCCACAAGCTCCCCCAGCCTCTCGGTCAATCTCTCCTCCTCGGCAGCCACATGACCATCCTTAAGCCCCAACCGGATTCGGTTCGCCTGCGGAGCCAGCATTCGGGTCGCAAGCTCACTCTCAGCAGTTCGGGCTCCAGCCAGCAATCGCGGTGACCAGCAGGACGACCCTGGATGGCTAGCCTCGCCGTCGGTAACCGCCACAATCTGCACAAACACATCCATTTGAGCAAGCTGTTGAATGATTCCGCCACATGCCAATATTTCATCATCTGGATGAGGAGCGAGAATGTGCACAGCTTTGCTGTCTGCCAAAAGCTCGAGTACCGTGCACTGCGGGACACGATGGGTTGCGAAGCTTTTGCCCCAAGCTGACTCCGGTGTGCCAGATCCAGAAATATGACGTGTGTTTATAGGCCCCATAACTGCTCTCCTTCATGTCTGGTAGCAGCCAGACCATGCGAGGCCAGGTCTCGCTCTGCATGGCTTTGACGTATAAAGACTGGCAAATCAGCCATAAGGCGGGCAAACCGCCCGTTTTTGCAGAGTGGCCCCGCACCCACTGCGCGAGCTGCACGTATCAAGATGGTTTCTGCTGCTGCCTCGACAGCCAAACGAGCGCGGCTGACGGCGTATTCATTGCTCTGGTGAGGCTCAGCGTCAATTTCTTGCGAGGCGGCGTGAAGCAAACAAGCGGCCTGAGCTAATGCAACGTCCATTGCTCCCAAGTGTGCAAGACTATGCACAGCCTCGGCGCGACCCTGCAGGGTCGCGTGCACAATCTCAACGATACCGGCGGCCGCTCCATACCAGCAGGCAGCAACACCTCCCCCTCCGTGGTAAAAGCCCGGACGCGCAACATACGCTCCTGACTGACCAACCTGCCGGGCCTGTGCCCCATCAAACTGCACATCATGACTGACGGTCGCCTGCATTCCGACTGCGTGCCATCCTTCTGACGTTACTGTCACTTCGGGCTGCCTCAGGTCCACGGCCAACAAGCAAGGGTTTCCATCATCGTCCCAGGCACTAATCAATGCCCAATCAACATGGCGTGCACCGGAGCACCAAGGTTTGGTTCCGTGGATCTCACCGACACCGTCTTCGTCATTCTTCGTAAATTTAATTGCCTTGCCCGGCGGCTCTGCACACCAAATGCCCCATACCCGTCCGACGCCCTGCAGTTCGGAAGAACCCAGCTCGTGAAGAATTGCGAGGGCGTCAGTATGGCCTTCAAATAGTTTTGCCAGACTAAGGTCATAACGACCCACCCGGGCCAATGAGCGCCACCTGTCCAAAGTGTGGCCGGCCCCCGGAAAGGGCAAATTTGCCGCGCTGGCATGGACGAGATAATGAAGCGACTGCCCGACATCCCAATCAGAATCTATCCCATCTAAAAGGTTTTGCAACGACTCACAGTCATCTGTGGACAAGGGGTTCAAAGATCGATTCTGCATGGCTACTCGCTTACATAAAACAACGACAAAATGCTCTCATTGTCGACAAGGCAAGTACTGTGCCGTTGCTGGAATCTTGGTGTTTGGAATACACACTTGCAAGCACCGGCACAGTACTTGCTATGCCTGAAGGTGACAGATTTTGTCCTAACACAGGAGATTTTTATGAAAAAGCTTATTGCTATCGCTGCTTGCACAATGCCAATGGTTCTTGCGTCCACGGTATACGCACAGGACAAAACGGCGGACATGAAAAAGACTGATCCGGCAGCCGCCAGCAGCAGTGGTTCCACCACAATGCCGGCCACGCCGGCTCCAAGTGCGGCCCCAACAGCACCTATGAAAAATGAAAAGGTAGATATGGACAAACAACAGCAGAACATCTCAGGCATTAGTGTTAAAAAATCCATTATGGGTAAGGCTGTATACAACGAAGCTGACGAAAAAGTCGGTGACATCAGCGACGTAGTACTCACCACCGATGGCCAGGCAGCCTACTTTGTTGTGGGTGCAGG
>RAPG01000017.1 GCA_005239165.1 Allopusillimonas ginsengisoli | reverse complement strand
ACCCGCTGCGCCTGAACCTGTCGCGCCTGATCCTGTCGCGCCTGATCCTGCCGCGCCTGATCCTGCCGCGCCTGATCCTGCTGCGCCTGAACCTGCTGCGCCTGAGCCTGCATTGGTGGCACTTACCCCCGCGGCGGCTGCAGCAGTTCCTGTTGCATTGACACCAGACGATGTGTTGTCTGCTGTGCCAGCCACGCGTGCGCCACCGTTGTCGGCCCCTGCTTGGTCTGATGCGGCAGCGCCAGCAGCCACGGCACCAGCACCTACCTGACCTGAGCCAACGCTATTATGACCAGTATCGTGGGGTGCCCCGTCCTTGCCAGCCGCTGCACCCGCTGAGGGACCACCGGCTGCGGCCTGCCCCGTGGAGGCCTGATCTGAGCCAGAGGATGCGTTTGCGGTAACCTGGCCAGCGCCTGCTGCGCCTTGTGTACCCGACCCGGCAGAAAACGTGTCGCCAATACTACGGGCGCCTTCTAGCACCAGATTGCCGGCTGCATCACCCTGGGCCTGCAGCGCTTTATTGAGATCGCGCACATTGCCCTCAAGCTGCGAGAGACGCGTGCTTGATTCTTCTATACCTTTGCGTGCGGAAAGCGCATCGTCAGCGCTGGCATTTGCCGAAGCAGCGTCACTGCCATTGGCACCACCCGACAGCCGCAGTTGATCATGTGGCGCTTCGCCCGGCGTTTGCGGCTTGACGACCCCGTCAGCATCCGTAGTGACCGTACCTGAGGCAGCTGATGCCCCGCCTGCAGCGGTGGCAGCGCCCGCTGTTCGCTGGCTGTAGAGTGCAAACGCCTGCGCTTGCTCAACAAACAAACGTCGGGCCTCACGGTCAGAAATGGCCGTAAGAGCAGCCATACCCGGTACTTTGAGCGTGGCACCGGATTTAACCAGATTGAGATTGCTGTTGATAAACGCCTTGGGATTAGCGCGTTGCAACGCAATCATCATTTGGTAGACAGTGACACCCGGCACAGCATGCTGTTGCGCAATGCTGAACATGGTGTCGCCCCACTTGACCTTTATTGATTTGCCGGCCGCAGTGGCTCTGGCCTGCTGAGAACCCGAAACATCCGGTGCTGACGCGCTTTTTCCTTGGATCGCAGCCTGCTCGCTCTGGGTGAGAAGACTGACCTGGAAGCGCTGCCGCCCTGCGGCGGTATTGACGTCAAGGAGCAGATCGGCCACCGGCTGATCGAATGTCTGGGCAGAGCGGACCTGAATGACCTTGGTCCCCGGTGCGTAGCCATCAGCGACATGGAAACGCAGACTGGCAGGATCAACCGGCGGCGTAAGCCCAGACTGAGCCCAGGCCTGCGCGGGCGCGGACGCGACCTCCAGCGACCGCTGATCGTCGGCAGTAAGCTCACGCAGTTGCACATTGATTTGAAGTGGCTGCCCCAGCACCGACACCAGGTGCGAATGCCCCAGGGTGGCTGCATGTACTGCGGGCAGTGCCAGGGCCAGCACCAAAGCGCCGGCCAATGGCCTGAATCTGAATACTGACGCTACAGGCGGCGACGCGAAACGGTGCATAGGCTTGTCTTAGAGTTGACCCAGAGAAATGCGCAGCATACGGCGCAGCGGTTCGGCAGCGCCCCAAAGTAACTGGTCGCCAACGGTAAAGGCACTGAGGTATTCAGGGCCCATGGACATTTTACGCAGACGGCCAACCGGTATATCAAGCGTACCAGTGACGGCCACAGGTGTGAGCTGTTGCATGGATACGTCGCGCTCATTGGGCAATATTTTCGCCCATTTGGAACCTTCGCGCAGGATATCGGCCACCTCGTCGATAGGCACATCGCGCTTGAGCTTAATGGTAAGCGCCTGACTATGACTGCGCATGGCGCCAATGCGCACACACAAGCCGTCTATAGGTGTAGCGGGTGCGTCAAAGCCCTCGCCTCTGCCCAGGATTTTATTGGTCTCGGCGCCGGCCTTCCACTCTTCGCGCGAAACGCCATTTCCCATGTCTTTGTCGATCCAGGGAATGAGGCTGCCAGCCAGAGGAACACCAAAATTTTCAGCAGGCAGGCCTGCGTCTTGCTGTGCCCGAAGCACTCCGCGATCGATTTCGAGAATGGCTGAAGCCGGATCATCGAGCAAGGGCCTGACCGCTTCGTTGATGAGCCCAAACTGCGTGAGCAACTCGCGCATGTGACGCGCGCCACCACCCGAAGCCGCCTGATAGGTCATGCTGGTCATCCATTCGATCAGGTCTTTGTTGAACAGGCCGGCAAGGCCCATCAGCATGCAACTGACCGTGCAGTTGCCCCCCACGAAATTTTTGATACCGCGCGACATAGCGGCATCTATGACGGGACGATTAACAGGATCGAGCACAATAATTGCGTCGTCAGCCATGCGTAGCGTGCTGGCTGCGTCGATCCATATGCCGTCCCAGCCGGCGTTGCGCAGCTTGCCATAAACCGCACCTGTATAGTCGCCACCTTGCGCGGTAACGATAATGGGCAGTTTTTTGAGTGCGTCGATATCGTAGGCGTCTTGCAGCTTGCCTGCACCGTCAGCCCACGCAGGTGCATCGCCGCCAGCATTGCTGGTGGAGAAAAACACGGGTTCAAATAGCGAAAAATCATTTTCGTCGCGCATGCGCTGCATGAGGACTGAGCCCACCATGCCACGCCACCCGACCAAACCTACAGCTTGAGTCATGAGAGTTACTCTGGTAATTGAATTCAGATCTGAAACATTATTCTAATGCCTTAAGCACGGCATCGCCCATTTCTGACGTAGAAACTTTAGTTGAGCCCTCTTCGAAGATATCTGCCGTGCGCAGGCCTTGCTCCAGAACCGCCTGCACAGCGGCCTCAACACGGGCTGCCTGTGCCTCTTCGTTTAGCGAATAACGCAACAGCATGGCCGCCGATAAAATCGTTGCCAACGGATTGGCAATGTTTTTGCCAGCGATATCGGGGGCTGACCCATGGCTGGGCTCGTAAAGACCCTGATTGGACGCATTTAGCGACGCGGAAGGCAGCATGCCGATAGATCCTGTGAGCATAGCTGCCTCGTCAGACAATATATCGCCAAACAGATTGCCGGTCACAATGACGTCAAATTCTTTGGGAGCGCGCACTAGTTGCATGGCGGCATTGTCAACATACATATGCGAAAGCTCTACATCAGGGTACTCGGCGGCCACGCTTATTACAATGTCCCGCCAGAATTGTGAGGTTTCAAGTACATTGGCCTTGTCGACACTGCACAGACGCTTTTGGCGCTTTTGTGCGGCCTGGAAGGCAACATGGGCAATGCGTCGCACCTCGCTTTCGGCATAATGCATGGTATCAAAGCCCTGACGCTCGCCCTTGAAAGGCCCATCTTGCGCAACGCGGGTACCACGAGGCTGACCAAAGTAAATATCTCCCGTAAGCTCGCGCACAATCAAAATATCCAGCCCGGCCACAATCTCGGGCTTGAGCGACGAGGCATTGGCAAGCTGGGGATATAAAATTGCCGGCCGAAAATTGGCGAACAGGCCCAGCGCCTTGCGCAGACCCAAAATTGCCTGCTCGGGGCGCAATTCGCGTGCCAGGTTGTCGTATTTCCAGTCACCCACTGCACCAAAAAGAATGGCGTCAGAGGCCTGTGCCAGTTCCAGCGTGGACGGTGGCAACGGATGCCCATGAGCGTCATAGGCAGCGCCACCAACTGGGGCCGAGCTAAGTTTCAGATCAAGCCCCAGGGCACTGAGCACTCGCTGAGCCTGATCGGTAATTTCAGAACCAATGCCGTCGCCGGGCAGTACCGCAATCTTGTATGTCATTGTATTTCCTGAGTGTAAAAGCTCACTTAGTAACTTGTGCGTTCTAGCGTCACAATGCCGGTGCCTCACTCACGAGACACCGGCATAAACACTGCAACGCTGCCGTCGAGCGTAATCAAATAACGGGGCCGCCTTCAATCCATGGATGACGGGCCAGTCGTTCCGCTTCGAAAGCACGGATCTTATCGGACTTCTGCAGGGTCAGCCCGATCTCGTCAAGACCATTGAGCAAACAATGCTTGCGAAATGGTTCAACGTCAAAGGGCAACTCGCTGCCATCTGGCTTGACCACAACCTGGCGCTCAAGATCGATAAGCAACTGATATCCGACAAACGCTCTGGCCTCGTCAAAAAGCCGGGCAACCTGAAGCTCGGGCAATATGATGGGCAGCAACCCGTTTTTGAAGCTATTGTTAAAGAAGATATCTGCATAGGAAGGCGCAATAATGGCACGAAAGCCGTATTGCACCAATGCCCATGGCGCGTGCTCGCGGCTGGAGCCACAGCCAAAATTCTTGCGCGCCAATAGTACCGAGGCACCCTGGTAACGCGGCTGGTTCAGCACAAAGTCGGGGTTGAGCGGACGCTTGCTGTTGTCCATGCCCGGCTCGCCATGATCGAGATAGCGCAGCTCATCAAACAGGTTTGGACCAAAACCGGTCCGCTTAATCGACTTCAGAAACTGTTTGGGAATGATCAGATCAGTGTCGACGTTTTCGCGGTCAAGCGGGGCGACCAGCCCTTTGTGGGTAGTGAATGCTTGCATGACAGATCCTATGACAAGTTGCGTACATCGACAAAATGGCCGGCAATGGCGGCTGCGGCGGCCATTGCCGGGCTCACCAGATGCGTGCGCCCACCCTGCCCTTGACGCCCTTCAAAGTTGCGGTTGGACGTCGATGCACAACGTTCGCCCGGTTCGAGGCGGTCTGCATTCATCGCCAGACACATCGAACACCCTGGCTCACGCCACTCAAAGCCCGCAGCAATAAACACCTTATCCAGGCCTTCCTGCTCGGCCTGTGCCTTGACCAGGCCCGAGCCTGGCACCACCATGGCCTGCCTGACGGAAGAAGCTACCCTCCGACCCCGGGCCACTGTTGCCGCCGCGCGCAGATCTTCAATGCGGGCATTGGTACAGGACCCGATAAACACTTTATCAATCTTGATGTCTGTAATAGGCATGTTGGGCGTCAAGCCCATGTACTGCAGCGCACGCTCCATACCGTTGCGGCGAACGTCGTCTTTTTCCTTGTCTGGATCGGGGACGCGGGCATCAACCGGCAACACCATTTCAGGCGATGTGCCCCACGACACTTGCGGCACGATTTCACGCGCGTCAATTTCTATCACGCGGTCAAATTTGGCACCTTCATCGGAGTGCAGCGTGCGCCAGTAAGTAACGGCCTGATCCCACAATGCACCAATGGGCGCATAGGGACGGCCACGGAAATAATCAATAGTTTTCTGATCCACAGCCACCATGCCCGACCGCGCTCCAGCCTCAATCGCCATATTGCACACGGTCATGCGCCCTTCGACCGACAGAGCACGTACTGTGCTGCCAGCAAACTCTATGGCATGACCGTTGCCGCCTGCCGTGCCAATCTTGCCAATGACATAAAGCACTAGGTCTTTGGCCGTGCAGCCTGTAGGCAGCTGGCCTTCAACCCGCACCAGCATGTTCTTGTTTTTCTTCATGAGCAGGGTCTGCGTGGCCAACACGTGCTCCACCTCAGAAGTGCCGATGCCGAAAGCCAGCGCACCGAACGCGCCATGCGTACTGGTGTGTGAGTCTCCGCAGACGACGGTCATGCCCGGCAGTGTTGCGCCCTGCTCTGGTCCGATAATGTGGACAATGCCCTGACGCCGGTCATTCATACGATATTGGGTAATACCGTATTTTTCGCAGTTTTGGTCCAGCGTTTCAACTTGCAGGCGTGACACAGGGTCAGTAATGCCCTCATTGCGTGCCGTGGTGGGCACGTTGTGATCAGAAACCGCCAGATTTGCGCTAGTGCGCCAGGGTTTACGGTCGGCCAGTTTCAGGCCTTCGAAAGCCTGGGGGCTGGTCACTTCGTGCAGCAGGTGCCGGTCTATATACAGCAGACAGGTTCCGTCTGACTCTTGGTGCACGACGTGCGCGCTCCAGAGTTTGTCATATAAGGTTTGAGGCATGATAGGTTCCCGAAAAACCAAAGGCAGGTTGAAAGACAAACGGGGACATCTCCCCTTATTTGCCAAGCATGCGAACTATTATGCCAGTATCATTTTGCGGTACAAGACGAGCATTTATACTGGTATAAGAAATACCAGGAAAGCCAGTGCCTCGCCGTTCCATCCTCCAAGACGATGCGCATCCAAAAATAGCCCCGATTGCGGGGATCTTCGGGTAGCTTGATCCCTAATCCCTGGAACTGAGTGCTTGGTTAAATAGTCTGACAGCGGCTAAGCCTGCCAGGACACCAGCTTGCCGGGATTGAAAATATTATTCGGATCGTAGGCATGCTTGATAAGCCGCATGAGATTTAATGCAGCCTCACCATGCTCTTCTTTCAGAAACTCCATTTATGGATGCCCACGCCATGCTCGCCTGAACACGTGCCATCCATCTGGATCGCACGGGTGACCAGACGCCGGTTTATATGCTCGGACTTTTGCCATTCATCTTCGCTATCCGGATCAATAAGCATTTGCACATGGAAATTACCATCGCCCACGTGCCCGACTATTGTGTATGGAAAAGGCATTCCTTCAAGGTCTTCAGCCGTTTGCGTGACACATTCTGCAAGCCGCGAGATCGGGACGCATACATCAGTGGCCACGCTGCGCGATCCTGGCCGCAACTGCAAGCCCGAATAATGCGAGTTATGGCGTGCGGTCCACAAGCGCGTGCGGTCTTCCGGACGCTCTGCCCACTCAAAATCCATTCCGCCATTGTCCCGGGCGATCTCCTGAACAATTTCCGCCTGCTCCTGCACGCCCGTCTGGCTGCCATGAAACTCAAACAGCAGCAACGGCGTTTCTTTCAGACCAAGCTTGCTGTAGCGATTGACGGCGTTCACCGCGCGCTCGTCCATGAACTCAACCCGTGCAATCGCCACGCCGCTTTGCATGATTTCTATGACAGACTGCACAGCAGCGGCCAGTGAAGGGAAATTGCAGATGGCTGCAGTGACCGCCTCAGGCTGAGGATAAACGCGCACCGTGACCTCAACAATAATGCCCAACGTACCCTCGCTGCCCACGAACAAGCGTGTCAGATCGTAGCCGGCCGAAGACTTGCGCGCCCGACTGCTAGTGCGAATGACATCACCGTCCGCAGTAACAACCTTTAGCGATACCACGTTCTCTCGCATGGTGCCGTAACGCACTGCATTTGTCCCCGAGGCGCGGGTGGCGGTCATGCCGCCTATGCTGGCATGTGCTCCAGGGTCAATGGGAAAGAACAAACCCGTATGCCGAATTTCGTCATTTAATTGCGTGCGTATGACACCCGGTTCAACGGTAACGGTAAAGTCTTCGGCATTAATGGCCAGGACTTTGTTCATTTCTGCAAAATCCAGCGTAACCCCCCCTTCAATCGCCAAGACGTGGCCCTCAAGCGAGGAGCCAATGCCAAACGGAATGATAGGCACCTTGTACTTATTGCAAAGCCTGACGGCGGCAACCACGTCGTCAATAGTTCGGGGGAAAATCACAGCCTCGGGCGGACAAACCGGATAGGGCGACTCATCGGTGCCGTGGTGTTGTCGTACTGCATCCGAGGTGATGAATCGGTCACCAAAATGCGCCTGGAATGAAGCCAGACCTTCTTGTGACAAAGTTCGTCGCGTGGATTGATTGATGAAGGAAACCATACGTATCCGATACTTAAACTGATAAAAACCAGAGCGTGCCGGCCGGCCAGTCTGTGCACGCCGCCGGTTGCCGTTATTTAGTGATTATTGCGCGACTCACCGCGCTCTTCAATGATCCGGATGTACCGGGTTGCTGCCTCCAGACACCCCCCGGTTCCATGCTGACCTACCATTGTGCGGTAGATTTCTTCCCACGGTGTCTGATTTTTCAGCACTGGAGGAACCCAGGCGGCACGTCGTTGCGCCAGCTCTTCATCGGAAATTAATACGTCGACACGCCTGGTATTCAGGTCAATGCGTATTTTGTCCCCCGTCTTGAGCAAGGCCAACCCGCCCCCGACGGCAGCCTCCGGCGATACGTTCAGAATAGATGGGCTTGCCGATGTGCCACTCTGACGTCCGTCTCCCATGGTGGGCAGCGTATCTACACCGCGCGCCATTAATGCGGCTGGTGGCTGCATATTGACCACCTCCGCACCACCGGGGTAGCCAATAGGACCGGCATTTCGTATCACCAGAATGCTGTGTTCGTCTACGCCAAGATCTGGCTGCTCAATGCGCTCGTGATAGTCTTCGGGGCCTTCGAACACGATGGCTTTCAGATCCGCGACATTGGGCCGGCCGGGCTCCGAAAGAAAGCGCTTGCGGAAGGCCTCATCTATCACGCTGGTCTTGATAACTGCATTATCGAACAGATTTCCACTTAATACGATATATCCCGCGTCAGCCTTGAGCGGATCTGCCCAGGCGCGGATGACCTCCCGATCAGGCGAAGGTACCGCCTGCAGGTTTTCCTTAATCGTCTTGCCCGTCACCGTCATGGCATCGTCATTTAGCCTTCCCGCTTGCAGAAGCTCATTCATCACTGCAGGCACGCCACCCGCACGATGAAATGCCTCACCAAGAAATCGGCCGGCTGGCTGACAGTCGACCAGCAAAGGCACTGACGGGCCAAGCCGCTGCCAATCGTCGAGCGTGTGATCCACACCCATATGACGCGCAATCGCGATCATATGAATGGGGCAATTGGAAGATCCGCCCAAGGCCGCTGCCGCGACGACGGCATTCTCAAACGCCGCCTTGGTCATGATGTCTGAGGGTCGAAGGTTTTCATGCACCATGTCGACAATACGACGGCCTGTTTCATAGGCCATCCAGCCTCGTTCGCGATGCGGCGCAGGAATCGCGGCGCAGCCAGGCAACGACATGCCCAGCGCTTCGGCCAGCGAATTCATGGATAAGGCCGTGCCCATGGTGTTGCAATGACCGATGGATGGCGCCGACGAGGCCACATTATTCATGAACTCTTCATAACCGATCTCGCCGGAAGCTAAGCGCTTGCGGGCGTCCCAGATCACCGTACCCGATCCAGACAGTTTCCCGCGCCACCAGCCGTCAAGCATAGGCCCGCCAGACAGAACGATTGCAGGAATATTAACCGTTGCGGCTGCCATGAGACAGGCGGGTGTGGTCTTGTCGCAGCCCGTCGTCAACACGACGCCATCCAGGGGGTAACCATGCAATATTTCGACCAGCCCCAGGTAGGCCAGATTGCGATCCAGCGCTGCAGTCGGACGCTTGCCGGTTTCTTGTATGGGATGCACCGGAAACTCAAGCGGGATCCCTCCCATATCGCGTATTCCGTCGCGTACGCGGCTTGCGAGTTCTATATGATGCCGATTGCATGGAGACAGGTCTGAGCCGGTCTGCGCAATGCCGATAATGGGCTTTCCAGACTGCAGCTCTTCACGCGTAATTCCATAATTCATGTAGCGCTCGATATACAGCGCCGTCATCCCGGGGTCGGCGGGGTTATCAAACCATCTGCGACTGCGCAGCATGGGTTTTTCTGACTCGGACATGGCTTGCCACCTTTTTTAAACAATAAGCAAAGCGCGATGACCTTATACGGCGATCGCTCAGATTGTAGAAACGCCGGCCTGGTTAAAAGCCGGCGCGCAATGCGGGCCTGGAGCACAATTTGCCCTCAGGCCGCCAAAGAATCAGGAATCGCTGGCCTTCTTGGCTGCAGCAAGAATCGCTTCAACTGTCTCAGGCCCGATATCCTTTTTCAGACCAGAAACAATAGGCTCTAGTTTTTCGCGGATAACTTCCTTTTGTGCCGTCGAAAATGTCGAAACCTTCACGCCGTGTTCCTTAAGAAAAGCCAGAGCGGCAACGTTGCCTTCGCGACTTTCCTTGCGCTGAAAAGTCTGAGCGCTCTTGGCCGCTTCGTCGATCACCTGTTTCTCATCAGCCGACAACCCGTCCCACCACTGTTTGGACGCCAGCAGCACAAAAGGCGTGTACACGTGATTGGAAATTGTCAGGTAGGGCTGCACCTCGTAAAACTTGCTTGTCTGTATGGTGCTAAGCGGATTCTCCTGGCCATCGACCGTCTTGGTCTCCAGGGCCGTAAAGAGCTCGGTAAACGGCATAGGAATAGCGTTAGCGCCCAGCCCGTTGAATACGCTCAAGGCAACCTGATTCTGCATCACACGCAGCTTGATACCGTCCAGGTCGCTGGCCTTGCTGATCTCGTGCCGTGAGTTGGTAATGTTGCGAAAGCCGTTTTCCCAGTACAACAGGCCGATCAGCCCCTTGGCGGGCAACATGTCGAGCAATTTGCGGCCTTCGGGGCCATCAAGTACCGCATCGGCAACTTTCTCGTTGTCGAACAGAAAGGGCAGATCAAACACACCAAATTGCTTAACCAGACCAGCCAATGGGGCAGTCGATACAAAGGTCATTTCCTGTGACCCGCCAATCAATGCGTTCTGCATCTGTTCGTCTGAACCAAGCGAGCCGTTGCCGTAGGTTTTGACCTTCAGTTTGCCATCACTTAGGCGGCCTACCTCATCGGCAAAAAAGCGTGTCGCCTTGCCCGTCGGGCTCGTGTCGGCCAGACCATAGCCAAAACGTATGATGCGTGTCTTGATATCCTTGGCTACCGCATCGTGGGCCACCAGGCCCATTGCTGCCACGGTTGCCAGACCAAGCATCATGCCCTTCATGGAAAAGGCCTTGTTTATCATTCCAGTCATGTCAGTTCATCCTTCAAGATTGCTACATTAGTAAAACCAGCGCAAAGGCGCCATGATGATTTCCGGAAAGATCACCATGAGCGAAATCAGCGCCGTGTACGCCAGTACATACGGCCATACGCCCTTGATGATGTCCTCCATCCGGACGCGAGCCACACTACAAACCACATTCAGCACCGTTCCCACCGGTGGCGTCAACAAGCCGGCGCAGCCGACCATAATGAAAATTACGCCAAAATATGTCGGATCTATGCCCGCCTTGGTAATCACTGGCATCAGCACCGGCGCCAGAATCAGAATCGTGGGGGTCAGATCCATGGCGGTACCAATCAAGGTGAGCAGGATGACCAGGCTGAACATCAATAGCGTCGGTGAATCGATCAGTGGGCCAAGCATTTCGATGAGAGCCTCAGGCAGATCAGCCAGCGTAATCATGTAAGACGTCACCAGCGCAGCAGCCACCAGAAACATGACCACACTGGTCGTCATGGCCGCATTCACCAACAAAGGAAAAAGACTCTTGATGCTGATTTCGCGATAAATCACCATACTGACAAACAAGGCGTACACCGCAGCGACCGCCGCCGCTTCGGTGGGGGTGAATATCCCGCCACGCAGTCCGCCTATGATGATGACGGGTAAAAAAAGCGCCCAGACGGAATCCCTGAATGCCTTGCTGCGCACTGACCACGGCTCTTTGGGCGAGGACTGCATGGTTTTGGAACGTGAAGAGACCATTGCCCAAACCCCTACCAGCGTCATACCCATCAACAAGCCGGGAACTATGCCTGCCATAAACAGTTTGGTAACTGAGATATTGGCGGCAACGCCGAAGATGATGAAGGAAATGGACGGCGGGATGATAGGAGCAATAATGCCGCCGGCAGCAATCAGGCCGGTTGCCTGATTCATATCATAGCCACGACTGCGAAGCATAGGAACCAGCATCGCGGCAAGCGCTGCGGCATCGGCAACCGCTGACCCCGACAGCGCGGCCAGCAGAACACTGGCCATAATGGCCACATAGCCCAAGCCGCCTCGGATATGCCCAACAAACGAACTGGCCAAATGCACCATGCGCCGCGACATGCCGCCCGCATTCATAATCTCGCCGGCCAGCATAAATAGCGGCACCGCCATCAGCGCGAAGTTGTCCGCGCCTGTCAGCAGATTCTGGGCGATGATCTGTGTATCGAAAAAATCGAGGTAAAACATTAGCCCAATCGCGCTGAGCAACAGCGAAAAAGCGATCGGCACACCGAACACCATGAATCCCAGCAGCGTACCTACAAAAATCAATACCGTCATGAACAAATGCCTGTTATTGGTTGGAGCTGATCACTCGACCTCGTCGATACTGTCAACAGAAGTGCGGAATACCCTCACGTTTCCAGGCGAAGCTGGCGTACGCACGGCAACATACAGATCAAGAATCGTCATCAACGCCATGGCCACCGCCGAAAAGAGTACGGCACCGCTGAATATCGCAATGGGAATACCTGCAACCGGTGTAATGGTGCTGAACCCAATGACCGTCTGCTTCGACCCACCATCGATAATCAACCACAACACCCAGAGAATCACCAATTGGCGAAGAATATGCACGACCTTCTGCATACCAGGAGGCATGCGGCTTATCACCATATTGATGGCCAAATGTTGTCGGGCACGAAATGCGAGGACGGCGCCCGAAAACGTCAACCAGACAAAGCATATGCGCGCGACCTCTTCCGAAATATTGATGCCTGAATTGAACAGATAGCGCAAGACGACATTTCCGAAGACCAGCAGCAGCATCAGCAAGAGGCTCAGCGCAATCACTATCGTCAGCACGGCGAAAAGATGATCCGCCAGTCTGGCGGCCAGTCTTTTTGGGTGCTCAGCAGATTCGTTCATATCTAATCCTGTTTGCGCATATCAATAGGTAGCCCGTCCGCCCGAAATATCGAATACGGAACCAGTGCTAAACGAGCAATCTTCAGAAGCCAGCCAGCAAACAAGCGCTGCGATCTCTTCAACGCGAACAAACCGGGCCAGCGGAATTTTGGCAAGCATGTAGTCGATATGTTGTTGCGTCATCGTGTCAAAGAGATCTGTCTTGGCCACGGCAGGCGTCACGGCGTTGACAATCACCCCTTTGCCAGCAAGCTCTTTGCCGAGTGACTTGGTCAGGCCGATCAAGCCCGCCTTGGACGCACTGTAGTGCGACGCGTTGGGATTGCCCTCTTTGCCGGCCACCGATGCAATATTGACGATACGGCCATAGCCCTGCTCCAGCATGTACGGGATGACGCTTCTGCACGTGTAATACGGTGCAATCAAATTGACATCAATCACTTCTTTCCATGCGGTCGCATCAAGCTCCCATGCCGGAGCATTACCGCCAGTAATGCCAGCGTTATTCACAAGAATGTCGATCTTTCGGTGTTGCGCCAGCGTTTCACGGGCAGCCGCTTCTACAGCGTTCAGATCTGTCAGATCTACCACATGCGCACTGACCGAGCCAGATGCATCGAGCTCATTTTTAGCCTGCTGCATACGGGCTTCATCTCTGTCCCAAATTGCCACTGCACCGCCAGAAGCCAGCACGCGTTGAGCGATGGCATAGCCAATTCCTCGTGCCCCACCGGTGATCACAGCCACGCGGCCACTCAAGTCAAGTTGGTTCATTCTATTTTGTCCCTGTTAACGGAAAATCCAAATCATATTTTTCGGCAAGCTCGCGCAATGCGGGTTCTATGCCTTCGTGCAAAACCAGTCCTTCTTTCATGAATGCCTTGCGCAGCGCCAACCCCCGGTCACCAGGCACACGCACCGCCTCGACACCTGGCCGCGGAGGATTGCTTCGGCACTGGTCCGCCAGAAAATCCATCTGGCGAAGAAATTCTTCCTTGCCCGCAAATCCCACGGTGTCGTACAGGCTGATAAAAACAGTGGCGCCCCAGCCCTCGGCCCCGTCAGCACGACCATAGCCAGCCAGCCCACCAGTCAGCGCCTCAACAAGCAGTGCCAGCCCATAACCTTTATGACCGGCTGCAAGTCCTCCTACCGGCAAGATGGTGCCACCCGGCGTATCAAACAATACCTTAGGGTCTCTGGTCGGATTGCCATGGGCGTCTATCAGCCACTCTTCATCAAATTGCTCGCCTTGTTTGGCCATGCGACTGCACATGCCATTAGTCGTGACAGAGGCAGAAATATCAATCAGCAAAGGAGAGCTGGCGGGGATACCGGCAGCGATGGGGTTTGGTGTAAAGACAGCTTGTGTCCCGCCAAACGGGGCCACACTTTGGCCGGCAGGGTCGGACGATGCCAGAACGATAAGCATGTCTTGCTCTACCGCCCTCATCAGATAGCTGGCCAGGCAGGCAATATGATGGCTGCGCCGTATCACCAGCGTGGCGGAGCCAAACTTGCGTGCGCGAGGCAACAGCTCATCGATCGCCTGGCATACTAGCCAAGGCCCGGGCAGACGTTCACCGTCCCAAAGTACTGCCGCACCCTTATCCGACAACACGCGTGGTGCACCACTAGCTTTCATAGAGCCGTTCTGGACTTCGGCGGCGTAAGACGCCAGCAGAGCCAGTCCGTGCGTGGTGTGTCCCAGCAAGTCTGCTTCGACCAGCACCTGGGCCACCACGTGCGCCTGCCTTTCATCCATGCCGGCCTTATCCAAGACCTGCGCGGAAAAATCAATGAGTGCCTGCGGCGTATAACGATGCTGTTCCATCAAGGTTAAATCTCCTGTTTCCGTGTTGCCATTTTGTATGCGCCCCGGCAAAGCGGGAAAATCCAGATTACAAGGGCGAAAATTCCCAGCGTGCAGGCAATGGGCCGGCTGAAGAACATAAGCAGATTCCCGTCGGCCTTGATCATCGAGAAAACAAAGTGTTCCTCAAGCATCCCTCCCAGCACCACGCCAAGCACAGCCGGTGCAATCGGAAAATCATTTTCTTCCATCAAATAAGCCAGGACGCCGACAGCCAGCATGACGATGACATCAAACACACTGTTATTGATCGCAAACGTGCCGACGATGCAAAACAGAAGTATGAGTGGCATCAATATATTTCGCGGTACGTTCAACACCCGTCTGGCCAGCTTCACCGCAAGGTAGCCCAGAGGAAGCATGATGATGTTTGCCAGAATAAAAACCAGAAACACAGAATAAATTTCCACTGGGCTGTTTGTGAAAATCAGCGGCCCAGGTGCGAGATTCTTCATATAGAGCACGCCTATCACAATTGCTGTAATAGAGTCTCCAGGAATGCCAAACACAAGCGCCGGTATCCAGGCTCCCGCCAGCGCCGAGTTATTCGCCGCGCCAGCCTCGACAATGCCCTCGACATGACCGGTGCCGAACTTTTCAGGCTCGCGCGAAAATCGCTTGCTCACGCCATAAGACATCCAGGCTGCAATATCGGCCCCCGCTCCGGGCAATGCCCCCACAATCGTGCCCAGCACACTGCCTCGAATCACACTCTTGGGATACTTGCGCATCAGGCCCCACATGCCGGTAAACAGATTACCCACTTGTGTGGTGATCACCAGCTTTTTCTGCTCGGCATCAGTGGCATAGCGCAGCACTTCGGAAACAGCGAACATGCCAACCATCATGGGAAGCAGCGTCACGCCATTGAGCAAGTCATCATTACCGAAAATAAATCGCGGAAAAGCGGCAGGGTTGTTCATGCCCACACAAGCCAGCAAAAGTCCTATCAGCAGAGAAACAAATCCTCTTAGCGTACTCGCAGGTGAAATAAAAATTGCGCACGACAGGCCAAGCACCACCAGCCAGAAAAATTCGTACGACGAAAAATTGAGTGCCAAATCTGCCAGGATGGGCGCACAGGTAATTAACACCAGTGTTCCAAACAGGCCGCCTATGCATGAAAAAACGACACTCGCGCCAAGCGCCTGATTAGCCAGGCCCTTTTTGGTCATTGCATAGGCTTCGTCCGTATATGCCGCCGATGAGGGCGTACCGGGAATGCGCAACAGACAGCCGGGGATATCACCCGAGGTAATGGCCATTGCTGTCGCGGTTACCATCATTGCCACGGCCGGGACGGGATCCATGAAAAAAGTAATGGGTACCAGCAGCGCAACGGCCATGGTGGCGCTCAGGCCCGGCACCGCCCCGACAAACAGCCCGAAGATGGCCGCTAGCAGCACCACACCCAAAACAAAGGGGTCGGTGATCTGACTAAAGGCGGCAGAAAGATTGGCTAGGTCCATGTGTTCACCAGGCCAGGGGTTCGAGCAGGCCCCAAGGCAGAGGCACCTTGAGAACGCTATAGAACATAAAGTGAATGATCATGACGCTGACAAACGCCACCACGAAGGTGCGCAACCAGGTTACGCCAAATGCGCGGAACAGCACACATAGAATTATGAAAGCACAAAGCAGAAACCCAAGTGTCGAGCCCAACTCAAAATAAAACACCAACGACGCGGGTACAAGCAGAAAGCGCAGCACAGCGCGCCGGTCCCTCAGCCAGGAAGCGCTCACAAGGGAGGCCCGGCTTACCGCACGATTGCGCATGCCTTGAACCACCAGCATTACAGCGCAGATAAACAAGCCGCAGGAGATCAGAACAGGAAACAGGCTGGCGCCAAAATTTTGGCCAGGAATCACAGGGAATGTCAGGGCGATGGCAAATACAATGACAGAAAAAATTCCCAGCACAACCCCGATCAAGGTGTCATCGAATTTCATTGAAGGCTCGCAAAAAGGTCTTTTGCGCGCCAGGCCTTATGCACTGAACCCGAGCGCGCTTTTTCACAACGGCGACTCAGTTGGGTGCCGGACGTGCCATGCCTATCGCTGTAATAACTTCTCCAAAGTCATCCATGGATTTCTTCATATAGGCGCCATACTCTGCACCACTTGCATAGCCGATGCCAAAACCGCGCTTTTGCATGAAATCCTTGAATTCCTGACTGTGATTTACCTTGTCGAGTGCAACCTCCATCTTGCTGACCACGTCATCAGGCAAACCTTTGGGACCGGCAATGCCACGCCAGACACCGATTCGCCAGTCACTGCCTATGGATTCCTTCAGAGTGGGAACATCGGGATAAAGCGGTTCGCGCTTATCGGCCATTACAGCCAGCGGCCGCGCCTTGCCAGCATCTATCATTGACCGGGCCTCGGGCAATGATGTCGGAACAATATCAATACCACCGGCCGCCAATTCCAGCATCGCCGGCGCTGCGCCGTTTGAAGGTATAAACGGCACACTCGCAGGATCGAGCCCCATATTTTTCAACAGACCGGCTATGGCAATATGCCAGATCCCTCCCTGTCCTGTGCCCGAAGCCTTAAGCTTGCCAGGGTTGGCCTTGATGGCATCCATCAGTTCACCCATGGTTTTGTAGGGAGAATCAGCGCTCACGGAAACCGCCGCTGGATCTACATTCATAAGAGCCAAAGGCGTGTAGTCAGCGGGTGTGAGCTTGGTCAGGCCCTGATGTCTCATCATGGCGATTTCCACGGTGAGCATGCCCAGCGTGTAGCCGTCTGGTTTGGCCTTCGCAATGGCGGCATGCCCTACCACTCCGTTACCTCCAGTGCGGTTTACGACGTTGACGGGTTGACCCAACTCCTTTTCAAGCAGGGTGGCAATGATTCGCGCCGTTGCGTCCGTCCCCCCGCCTGCGCCCCATGCAACAATCATGGTGATGGGCCGTTCCGGCCAGGCTGCGTGAGCAGTGCCGGCCACGACACTCGCACATAATGCCAGGCTCAGTGTTATCAATCGCTTTGATTTCATTTGTCTCTCTCCTATTACTATTTATTAGGACATCAACATTGACTTCACTCGGCCTAGCGCATCTGCGTGATGTCGGATATTTTTATGAGTGAAAACAATTTTCTTGTTGATGCTGAATATCGTAAGGCAGTAGCAGAGGCCAATCAATCAAAAACATTGCTTTTTACCTCAGGGATTTCCCTGCACACATCCACGCAAAAGAAGTGGATAATCTAACCATTCAGTTTTATATGTAAAAACCCCATGACTTCACCACCCCCTAATCGCTACAGCGCACCCGCTCTGGAGAAAGGCCTGGATATTCTGGAAGCCCTTGCCCAGAACGAAGACGGCTATACCCTCAATGAATTGAGCAAAACGCTGGGGCGAAACGTTAACGAAATCTTCCGCATGGTTGTGACCTTGCAGCACCGTGGCTATATCCAGCAAGCCGAGCCAGACGACCGCTACTCATTGAGCATGAAGCTTTTTCAGCTTGCCCATTACCAGCAGCCGATCAAATCTCTTGTGCAGGCCGCTTTACCTCTTTTGAAAGAACTTGCGGAACGCTCGCGCCAGTCTTGCCATCTGTCGCTGTTCCGCAGCGGCCGTATGGTCATCGTCGCTCAAGTTGACAGCCCCGAGCGCTGGTCCTTCGGCTTGAAGGTGGGCGAGGCAATGGGGCTGACAGACACGTCGTCTGGCCATGTAATGCTGGCCTACCAGGACGAGATCGAGCGTACCCGCATGCTAAGTAGCCACATTAAGGTCGAGGGCGAACTTCAAATGGACCCAGGCGAGCTTTTTTCAATTTTGAAGGAAGTGCGCAACAACGGCCATGCTTGCATGGCAAGCATACAGATTGGCGGCATCACGAATATCGCCTTTCCTGTTTTCAGTAATGGAGGCCGTGTGGCAGCGGCCATTAATGTGCCGCATATCGCCCGCGTAGACGGCACGCCACGACCAAATATTGATCAGATCAAGGAGATCATGTCGAATATCTCGCTGCGTCTGTCGATGCGCATAGGATATAACCCCGGCGCAACCGACGACGACACTCAGGCATAAATGAGATAAACCGGACGGGGCCGCGTTTATCTCATCCTGGCTTACTTTTTGTACAAAGGCAGAACCTTGTTTGCTGCCTCTGTCAGGTCAGCGATGCGATTGGCCGCCGAAGGATGGGTAGACAAAAACTCGGGCTGCTGGCTACCGCCGCCAAGCGCTCCCATTTTCTGCCAGAGTGTGACTGCAGCGCGCGGATCGTACCCCGCCCTAGCCGCAAGTTCGACCCCAATACGGTCGGCTTCGGCCTCATGCGTACGACTGTTAGGCAAGGTAAACATGACTTGCGACAGCGCACCGCCCAGATCTCCCGTAGCGGTCGATCCGGTTACCGCAGACAGCACCGACAAACCCATATTGGTGACCATTTGCTGGGAAACCTGTTCACGAGCGTGTTCACGCAGCGCATGTGCCATCTCGTGTCCGATAACCGCAGCCAGTTCATCATCGGTAGGCTTTATCTGGTTGATCAGCCCCGTATACACCGCAATTTTTCCTCCTGGCATGCACCAGGCATTTACCTCGTCGGAATTTAGCACGTGCACCTGCCAGTCCCAGTTTACGGCGTCAGGGCGAAACACACCGACCTGAGCAATAAGCTTGCGCGCTATTGCCTGCACACGCTTGGTCTGGGCGGCATTCACGTCAAGCGCCCCCTGTGACTTGGCCTTGGAAAGCAGACCCGAGTACTGCTGCGCAGCCTCCTGTTGCAAAGCCTGCTCGGACACCAGGCCCGACATGTATTGCTTGCGGTCTACGCCCACCGCCCCTGAATTGGTGGTGTTTACCGCTGCGCAGCCGCCCAGCACTGTGGTAATCGACACCAGCCCTACCATGAGCGTGCGACGTACCAGCAACATGTTCTTTTTCATAAAACTCTCCTGTTTTGCTGTTTGGTTGATTGGCGTGGTTATACGCCGCACTGCGCGCGGTGACGCAATGCATGATCGGCCAGTACAAGCGCGAGCAGGGCTTCGACAATTGGCGTGGCGCGAATCCCGACACACGGGTCATGCCGCCCCAGCGTCTGCACCTGTACAGACTCTCCGGCCCGGTTAATAGACTGACGCTCTACACGTATGCTGGACGTAGGCTTGATGGCAATGGATACAGTAAGTGGCTGGCCTGATGAAATGCCTCCCAGCACACCACCAGCATGATTGGTGAGAAAACCATCCGGAGTGATTTCATCGCCATGTTCAGAGCCGCGCTGAGTAATGCTCTCAAAGCCTGAACCGATCGAAACGCCTTTTACTGCGTTTAGCCCCATCATGGCATGGGCGATATCGGCATCAAGCCTATCGTAAAGTGGCTCCCCCCACCCTGCAGGCATGTTCTCGGCCACCACTTCGATGCGTGCGCCTACTGAATCACCGTCACGCCGGAGCTGATCCATATACGCCTCGAGCTCGGGAACACTGTGCTCATTGGGTGCGTAAAACGGGTTGTTGACCACGTGATCCCAGGACTGAAACGGAATCATAATGGGGCCCAGCTGACTCATATAACCGCGTATGCGTACACCATGCGTTTGCATCAACCATTTTTTGGCAATGGCACCCGCGGCCACGGTGGGCGCAGTAAGCCGCGCCGATGAACGCCCCCCGCCACGAGGGTCGCGCTCACCGTATTTGCGGGTATAGGTGAAGTCGGCATGGCCCGGCCGAAAGGTATCAACAATATTGCTGTAATCTTTGCTGCGGGCGTCGGTATTGCGTATGAGCAGCCCGATAGGGGTGCCGGTGGTCAGGCCTTGATACACACCCGAAAGTATCTCGACCTGGTCTGGCTCCTGGCGCTGCGTAACGTGGCGCGACGTGCCCGGGCGGCGACGGTCAAGCTCGGCCTGGATATCGCTTTCATCCAAAGACAACCCCGGCGGGCAACCATCGACAATCGCGCCGATCGCAGGCCCGTGAGATTCGCCAAAATTGGTGACACAAAACAGTTTACCTAATGTATTGCCGGACATAATTTCTTCTACCTGATCAAGTCGTACTGATTTTATCTGACACGCAGCTCAATGTTATGACGAGCAGCTTACGGCCAACTTATCTGCCCCTTCAGGCGGCGCGGCCGCATAGGCCTCATAACCAGCACGAAGCGTATAGGGGTCGCGCAACAGCATCAACAAGGTGTCGATCTCACTGGCGTCACCTGCTGTAGCGGCACGAATCGCGCCTTCGGCCAGATGGTTGCGCAACACATAAATCGGGTTTGCATGATTCATGCTATTAATGCGTTCAGCTTCGTCGCTGTGGCCGTCACCGGCCAGACGATCGGCGTCAATGCGTTCCAGATAATGAGTCAGCCACTTCTGTGCCGCCTCATTATCGGTAAATCGCTGCACAAAACCGTCAGGATCAGCTGGCGCCTCAGCCAGCGCCCGAAAACTTAGTGTGAAGTCGGCTTGCTGAGTATGCAACAGCTGCCACCAGTCATCAACCAACTGCTCATCATCTTCACGCCAGCTGGCCAGACCAAGCTTGCGGCAGAGATTAGACCTATAGCGTTCCATAAACGCGGATTCGTAGTGACGCAGAGAGGCCTTCATGCCCTCCGCATCAACGCCCAGGCCCAGCAGCGGGCTGGCAAGGCGGTAAAGATTCCAGTGAGCCACTGAAGGCTGGGCATTCCAGGCATAACGGCCCTGGGTATCACTGTGGTTGCACACATGATTGACCTGAAACGCATCCATGAAGCCATACGGACCGTAATCGATGGTGAGACCGAGTATCGACATATTGTCGGTATTCATCACCCCATGACAAAACCCGACAGTCTGCCAGTCGGCCATTAGATGAGCCGTGCGCACTGCAACAGCCTGCAGAAAACGCAATATCGTTCCCTCTTCGTCGCTGGCTTCTCCAGCCGGCGCTTGCCGACATTCGGGATAGTGACGATCGACTACATAATTAAGCAACGCACGCAGGTTTTCGGGCGAACCGTACCACTGTTCAAACGAACCAAATCGCACAAAGCTTGGAGAAATTCGCGTAACAACAGCGGCAGTTTCAACCGTTTCGCGATAGACGGGGTCATCAGAAACGACAAGAGCCAGTGCTCGAGTTGTCGGAATACCAAGACCGGCCATGGCTTCGCTGGCCAGATATTCGCGCACAGAAGAGCGCAAAACCGCCCTTCCATCGCCCATGCGCGAATAAGGAGTGCGGCCCGAGCCTTTTAGCTGCAACTCCCAGTTGCCCGACGGGCTTACCACCTCTCCCAGCAAGTGGGCGCGACCGTCACCCAGTTGGCCTGCCCACACACCGAACTGATGACCACTGTATACCGCAGCCAAACTCTGCCCTCCGGGCAATGGCGTAGTGCCTGACACCACATCAAGAAACTCAGGGGTGGCAAGCGCCTCTGCTGACAGCCCCAGCAACTGGCCTGCCTCAGGGTTGGCGTGCAGCAGGCGTGGGCTGGTCAGCGGCTGCGGTGCCAGACGGGTATAGAACGCAGCTGGCAAGCTCGCATACGAGTTGACGACATCAAGCCCGGCAAAGATGTCAGTCATGGCGACACCTTACGGGCTCGTGCGGCGCGCTTGGCTGGACGCAGATAGAAAATGGCGCAACAGAAAAACACCAGCGACAGTACGATCTCCAGCCCGCCCATGGCCGCAGACAGAGGCGAAGGATCAGACCATGCCCTGACCACGCCTTCGACGAAATAAAGCAGTACCAGCATGGCGGCCCACTGCAAGGTGTACAGGCTACCCCGCAGTACGCCTCTCAGGGGCAACAGCAGTGGCAAGGCCTTAAGCGCAAGCAGTGAGCCACCAGGGCGCAGCGGTGCAATGCGCAATTCCCAGAGCAGGCAGAGAACAATCAGCGCGATCAGTGATGCCGAGGCACCGTAACGCAGAACGGGATTCAATTGTGTAGTCATACTGGTATTATCACTCGAAAGCGACACCGCTTGCCCACGATGATGCTTCTGGTAATAAAAAGGTCTTAGCTCAGATGACGGCGCATACTCCAAATACGGCAGCCAGCAAAACGCCTTCCTCAACTGTCCCAGGCGACCGCCGTGCGCGGCAGGAAGAGATGGCGCAACACGACCCTGATGTCCCTACCCGATCACCGCGTCGCAACGCGATGAAGATCGCGCGCTTTGTGCTGCAACGAGCTGGCGAAAAAAACTCACACAAGTCGCCTCCAGCCTGACTTTCACAACAGTGTTAAGTCTGGTGCCATTACTGGCCGTCGTGCTGGCGCTGTTTACCGCGTTTCCGCTATTTGGCGAATTCCGCGTGGCACTCGAAAATTTTCTGACCAGCAATCTGATGCCTGCTTCGGTGTCCGAAAACGTCATGATGTACTTAAACCAGTTTGCCGCCAAAGCCTCAGGGCTCACAGCAGCGGGCAGCCTGTTTCTAATAGTTACTTCTGTTTCGCTGATCATGACCGTCGACGAGGCACTTAACAATATCTGGAAAGTCGAGCACCAGCGCCCCATGGGCCAGCGCATGCTGGTTTACTGGGCCATTATTTCGCTGGGTCCAATACTTACCGGCGCCAGCCTCTGGGCCAGTGCCATCGTGGCGCGTGAATCTCTTGGCCACGTCAACGCCTTGTCAGACACCCTGGGGGTCGCGCTGTCATTGGTACCACTGCTTGCAACAGGCCTGGGGTTCACGGTGCTGTTCTCTATGGTGCCCAACCGCAAAGTGCTATGGCGTGACGCGTTAATTGGTGGCATCTGCACAGCGCTTGTGCTCGAGCTGATGCGTATGGGCTTTGCCATGTACCTGGCGCGTTTTCCTTCCTATACCGTCATCTATGGCGCATTCGCCACACTACCCATTTTCCTGCTCTGGATCTACCTGTCATGGCTTGTGATCCTGCTGGGCGCCACACTGGCCGCCATTTTGCCCTCTCTGCGGCAACGACGCTGGGCATTGCAGCATTTTCCGGGCGACAAGTTCATAGACGCTCTGCACGTGCTGGCTGCTCTCTGGAAGGCACAACGCACGGCCACGCCCGGGCGTAGTGCATCATTTTTGCGCGATCACCTGCACCTGCATGACGACGAGCTAAATCTTGTGCTGAAGGAGCTCAAAGAACTGGGCTATGTCGTCGACACCGAAAATGACAAAGACGTGCTGTGGGTGCTGTCGTGCGACCAGCGCGAGACCGATATAGGTCGCCTGCTCGACGCCATGGTCATTGACCGCAGCCAGCCTGGTTTGTATCAAAATCATGCACTGCTCAATGCCATAGCTTCTTCTGTGTCAGGTGAAGCCGTAAGACTAGAAACGCTATTTGAGGGGGGGGCAGCACTATCAGAAAACCCCGTATTGGTGCACAATACAAAAACAAAGCTGCAGAATCACAGCGAGGAGGGAAATCATGCTGAGAGTCAGTGAAATACTACGCGTGAAGGGCAACACGCTGTACACCGCCACGCCTGACACGTCTATCCTTCAGGCGCTGCAAACCATGAGCGAGCAAGATATCGGCTCGCTGGTCATTATGGAGCACGGCCAGCTGGCTGGCATGCTTACCTTCCGCGAACTCATCCGCCATCTGCATGCCAACAATGGCAATACAGGCTCTAATACTGTACGCAGCATTATGGATGACGCACCGGTCAGCGTTTCGCCAAACACAGGCTTCGAAGAGGTGCAGCGGCTCATGCTCGACAAGCACGCCCGCTACATGCCGGTCATGGATGGCCCGACGCTTATGGGTGTGGTGTCGTTTTATGACATGGCCCAGGCCATCGTATCGGCCCAGCAGTTTGAAAACAACATGCTCAAGGCGTACATCCGAGACTGGCCGTCAGACAGCGAAACCGCACCTAGCTGACGGGCGTTTTACCTGGTAGCCCAAGCCGGGCGTGCCAGCCCGTACAGGCGTTTACGCTATCGGAACAACCTGTTGTTGCAGATCATCCCATGCCCGCCCTATCAGGCGGGCATCGTTTTTATTCAACAACTCCGGATCCGAAAGCGTTCGTCGCCACTGACGAGCACCCACCCTACCCGTCATCCAGCCCAGCATCGCGCGCGTTATCATTCGCAGAGGCACGCCTTTGCTCTGTTGGCTTTCGGCATAAGTCATCATCGCCTCGACCACCTCGTCCGGCGTGAGCGTGGGCGGCTCACCGATGAGCTGCGAAATCTCGGACAAAACGCCCGGCTGATGCCACGCTGCACGGCCAAGCATGACGCCATCAAACTCGTTCAAAAGCGCCCGCGACTGCCCGGCTTCTGTTATGCCGCCATTAAGCACAAAAACACCGTCAGGAAAGTCGGTTTTGAGTTGGCGAGCGACATCGTAGCGCAATGGTGGAATCTGTCGATTGTCTTTAGGCGACAGCCCCTTTAGCACAGCATTACGTGCATGTACGATAAAGACGCGACAGCCGGCATCATGAAGGATGCCGACAAAATCGCGGACAAAGTCGTAAGACTCATCGTAATCCAGCCCAAGCCGGTGCTTTACGGTTACCGGAACCGACACTGCATCTTGCATGGCCTTGACGCAATCAGCCACCAGGACGGGCTCGGCCATAAGACAGGCACCAAACGCACCGCGCTGCACCCGCGCTGACGGACAGCCACAATTAAGATTGATTTCGTCATAGCCCCACTGTTGCCCCAGACGCGCCGAACGCGCAAGCGCGCCCGGCTCGCTGCCGCCCAGCTGCAGGGCGACGGGATGCTCAGTCGCGTCAAAATCCAGATGACGCGACACATCACCGTGCATGAGTGCGCCGGTGGTGATCATTTCTGTATACAGACGCGCCCTGGGCGCCAGCAGCCGATGAAAAAAACGGCAATGCCGGTCAGTGACGTCGATCATAGGTGCCACGCAAAGGCGCCAGTCAGAAAGACCAGAGGAAACTTCAGAGAATATAGAGTTGGTCACATCAAGAAACACTAATCAAAAGCAGACACTATTGTCGGGCATTGTAAGACCTGCTGTCAGATAACTGAGGCGCGCCAAGCAGGGATAGCCTTGATCGACTAAAATCAAGTGCCCGTATTAGCGGGCCTTTTTTTAGCCCTGTTTTTTCCAGAGTTTACCGCCCCATGGCCGTTTTCACCCCCGTCAGCGACAGCGACGCGCGCGAGCTTCTTACGCGTTATACCCTTGGTGACCTTGTTTCCTTACGGGGTATAACCGCCGGAATCGAAAACACCAATTATTTTCTAAATACCACCACGGGCGAATATGTGCTTACCGTGTTTGAGGTATTAACGTTCGAACAGCTGCCATTTTATATCGAACTCATGCATCACCTGGCAACGAGCGGCGTACCCGTACCGCATCCTCAAGGGCTGCGCGATGGAACTCTGCTGACAAGGCTGCACGGCAAACCGTGCGCCATCGTGTCAAAACTGTCTGGCGGGTATGAGGCGTCACCCAGCCCGGCGCATTGCGCCCTGGCAGGTGCCACCCTGGCTCAGGCACACCTTGCGGGGCGCAGCTTTGAGCTTGAGCAACCTAACCTGCGCGGACTGCCATGGTGGCAGAAAACCATACCCGAAGTACTGCCTTTTCTGAGTGCCGAACAGGCCAGAATGATTCAGCAGACACTAGACGAACAAACCCGTTTCGCGGCCACTCCCTTGTATGAAGCGCTGCCACGCGGCCCCGCTCACTGCGATCTGTTTCGCGACAATGTATTGTTCGACGGTACGTTCGATATGCCACGCATGGGCGGCATCATCGATTTTTATTTCGCAGGGTGCGACACCTGGCTGTTTGACGTCGCAGTCAGCGTCAATGATTGGTGCATAGAACGTGCCACCGGTGTTTTTGACACCGAGCGTCTGGACGCCTGGCTATCAGCCTACGCGGCCATACGTCCCTTCACCGACGAAGAGAAACACGCCTGGCCCTGGCTCCTGCAGGCAGCCGCATTGCGATTTTGGGTGTCCCGCCTGTACGATTACTATTTGCCTCGTCCGGCGCAAACTCTCAAACCACACGACCCACGCCACTTCGAACGCATTCTCCAAGAGCGGCGCTCAACGCCTGCTCCCGCACTCTAGGATTCGCTTCACTATGCAAGCTGCAACCTTGCCTCTTTCATCCGGCTGGCGCTGGATACAAGATGGTTTTTCTATTTTCAGAAGCCAGCCCATGGCTATGTTTTTCTGGAGTCTTGTCACAGGTTTTCTGATCACAGTCAGCTACCTGATCCCGATTCTCGGTCAGATGGCGTTGATCGCCATTACCCCAACGCTCACATTCATTACGCTTTGCGCCTGCCGCACCATCACGTCAGGCAAGCCCATGCAACTACCCATGTGGCTTGCTCCACTGCGTGCCACTGATACCCGCAAGCGCCTGTTTACTCTGGGCCTGGCGTATCTTGCGTTTTGCATCGTGGCCGGCTTTGTCGCAACACTACCATTTATGGACGCACTCTCCACTGCCATCAATAGCGAAGGCGCTATTGATGAGCACGCGTTATTCCAGGCGATGCGCGGGCCCTTCATTACCTTTGGCCTGCTGTATGTAGTGATCTCGGCGCTGTTCTGGCACGCACCCGCTCTCATAGGCTGGCATGGCATAAAAATGTCGCAGGCTCTGTTTTATTCGATGGTGGCATGCTGGCGTAACAAATGGCCTTTTCTGGCTTATGGCACGGCCTGGGCCGCCATTTTCTTTGCCATTCAGATGGCAGGCACCATGATTAGCGGAATGGGGCTGTCTCCTGGCGCAGTACAAATAATGCTGACTCCAGTCAATATCATTGTGGCGGCAGTCTTGTATTGCAGTTTTTATCCCGCTTACATCAGCGTGTTCGGCTCCAATTACCCTGCTGATCGCTAGTCGTCAGCCCTGCCGTCTGCACTCACGCGTGACGCAATAGACGGCAGCGCCGCGTAGAGCATTTCGTCAATAATACGGTCAGCAGTCAGTCGGCCGTCTGGCTTGTACCAGCGCACCGTTACATTCAAGCCGCCCAATACCTGTTTTCGAATGATGATGGCGTCCCCCTTGAGCAGACCGCAGGCTACTGCGTCACCAATAGCAATTTGCCATAATTGCTCGTAGTCATCGCTCACTTTACCCACGACAATCTTCGATTCCATCGACAGACTGCGCCACTCATAAATCATCGCGTGCATTGCGTCCCCGCCCACCCCGCGGATCAGGCTGGACATATGCAATCGAAACAGCCCTGCCACCCGCTCGCCCGGATCAGTGTGCCGCCGCATCAATTCATGACCTTCATCAATAACAGACTGAATACCATTGACCATGACCGCGACCAGAATTTCCTCTTTGCTGCGAAAGTGGTGAAACAAGCTTCCCGAGCGCAGGCCAACGGCATCGGCCAGCTCGCGCACCGACGTCCGCTCGTATCCATTCTTGCGAAATAAGTGGGCAGCCGTCAGTATGACCTCATTACGCCTGCCTTCGTCAGCAGGTCTGGCGACATTCTGAGTTATTCCGGGCCTGTTTGCTTTCATGCGTACAAGGCCTCAATTTCACTGGCATAAGCCTTGTAAACGCTTGCCCTGCGTACCTTCATTGTTGCCGTTACTTCACCATCATCGTGGTCCAGCTCTTTGGTAAGCAAGTGAAATCGCCTGATCTGCGACACACCGGCCAAGTGCTGATTCGCAACGTCAATTTCCTGTTGCATCAGTACGCGCACTTCGGGAAGTTCACTCAGTGAACGAAAATGTGTAAACGGAATTTGACGGTTTTCAGCCCACTTGGCTACGGTGTCGAACTCAATCTGTATCAACGCGCTCACATACTGACGCCCATCGGCAATGACAACACATTCTTTAATATACGGGCTACCTTTTACCCGATTTTCGATCTCAGAAGGCGTCAGGTTTTTACCCCCCGCCGTTATCATGACGTCTTTGAGGCGATCGACAATACGCAACATACCCTGCTCTTCGGCAATGACGTCACCTGTTTTCAGCCAGCCATTCTGCAAGACCTCAGCTGTCAGCTCAGGGCTTTTGTAATAGCCGACAAATACCATATCGCCCCGTATCAGCAATTCATCATGCTCGCCCTTGCGGTATTCCACACCCAAAATGGGTTCGCCGACCGTGCCGGCGCCTATGTGCAAGGGATGCTGGCCCAGAACCATGCCCGTGCTTTCCGTCAGGCCATATACCTCGACCAGCGGCACACCCAGTATGCGAAAGTAATGAACCACATCGGGGGGAATGGGTGCTGCACCCGTCATGGCAATATGTGCACGCCGCAAACCGATGAAGTTGAGTAAGGCCCGCAGTATGATCCAGTACCAGAACGCATAAATCCCCTTCTGACGCCAGGTCAACTGACCACGCGCCTTGTCTGCAAAGGGTGCGCAGTCATGCATCGCCCGCGTATACAAGGCACGTACCCAGGGATGGGCTTCCTGCATTTTGATCGTAATGCCCGCGTGCAGTTTTTCCCAGATACGGGGTACGCCCAGAAACATGGTCGGAGCGACTTCGCGCAAGTCATTCTGCACAGTACGAATAGACTCACCAAAATTGACCATAGCCCCCGAGTACATCGGCACAAATGTCGTCAGCATTTGCTCGGCAACATGGCACAGCGGCAAGTACGAAAGATGTGAGTCACGACCATCCAGAGCCAGGCGGTCCATAATGCCGGGCGCTACGGCGCGCATATTGCGGTAGCTAATCATTGCGCCCTTGGGTTTGCCAGTTGAGCCCGAGGTATAAATGATTAACCCGATGTCATCAAGCGCCTGCGAACTTAACAATTGCCCGACACATTGGGGCTGTTCGGCATCTAGCGCCGCACCCATGCGTTCAAGTTCGGCAAACGTGACAATCAGATCCTTGGCCGCTTCGTCATAACTGCGCATGCCTTTTGTTTCAATAACAATAATGCGGCGCAGTCGTGGCAGCTTTTGGTGCGTCTCCAGCACCTTCTCGGCCTGTTCCTGATCCTCACAAACAACATACTCTACATCGGCGTGGCCCAGCACATAGCTGATCTCCGAGGCAGGGCTGGTCGGATACAGACCCACCGTTACCATATTGACCACCCCCGCACCCAGTTGAGTCAGCACCCATTCAATACGGTTTTCCGACAATACCCCAACGTGGCTGCCTTGCTGTGCTCCTAAAGCCCGCAGCCCCAGCCCCACGTGGCAGGCGCGTTGCCAATAATCGCGCCAGGTGTACGATTGCCAGATACCAAAATCTTTCTGGCGCAAGGCGATCTGGTCGGGGATTCTCATGGCCTGCTCGCGCAGCATTTGCGGCAATGTAAGCTCGGGCAACGCGATCTGCACTGTGGTCATGGCAGGCCTCCTCACGACAACCAGCGCTTTCTGCGCTTGTAATGCTTGATGCGTTTAAAGTCACGTGACTCACCGGCACCGCCTATGCCCAGGTAAAACTCTCGCACATCTGGGTCTTGAGCCAGCTTTTCTGCCGGCCCGTCTATCATGATTTTTCCCGTTTCCATGATGTAGCCGTAATGCGCAATGGCCAACGCGATAGACGCATTCTGCTCCACCAGCAACATTGCCGTGCCTTGTTCCACATTAATGCGAGCGATAATCGTGAAAATTTCCTCGACCAGCATAGGCGAGAGGCCCAGCGAAGGCTCATCCAGCAGCATCAGCTGCGGCTTGGCCAACAAAGCTCTGCCAATCGCCAGCATTTGCTGCTCTCCCCCAGAAAGGTAGCCCGCCAGACCCCGTCGACGCTCGTGCAACTGCGGAAAATACTCATACACCAAATCAAAATCCGGCCGACCGGCTTGTTTACCATGCAATGCGTAGGTCGCCGCCACCAGGTTTTCCTCCACGGTCAGGTCTTCAAAAACACGGCGACCTTCCATCACGTGGCTCATACCCTGACGCACCAGGCTGTAAGGAGCAATCTGGGCAATGTCTTTGCCCAGAAAAGTGATATGGCCTTTGACGACTTCACCGTCTTCCAGTGACAGCAGGCGCGAGATGGCTTTGAGCGTCGTAGACTTGCCAGCGCCGTTGCTACCCAGCAAAGCCACCACCTGCCCCGCAGGCACGCCAAGCGACAGGCCACGCAACACTTGCACCACCCTGTTGTAGACCACCTCGATATTATTGATCTCGAGCAACAGGGTGCGGCCCGCACCTTGTGCAGTCAGGTTCGTCCGGTCCTGTTCAGCAGAGCGACTAGAGTGACTGACAGACATTTCGGTCAGTCCAGCACTATCCAGTCAGACACTGGCACCATTTTTTTCTGACTGTAGTCTGCCTGGTAGATACGGCCTACGGGCAGCGAGTTGCCCTTGACACTGACCGGCACACCAATCAGCCCACCCGTATCGAAATCCTGGATGGACTGCAGCCCGGCCTTGAGATTAACCGCATTCAGCGGCTTGTCTGCTTCCAGCGTACGCTTGGCGGCTTCGGTCAGCAACATGGCAGCCAGAAAGCCCTGAGTATAGGCAGTGCTCTGGTACTCGGGACGCATCTTGCGAATTTTGTCGAGCATGGGCGAATCACCCTCCTCGTCATAGTAGTAGCGGAAAGGCATTACACCCATGAAACCATCGGCGTTTTCACCCATTTGCATGACGGTGGAGTTGTCCATGGTCCAGAAAGTACCCATGTATCGGCTGGTCAAACCCATTTGCTTACCCTGGGAGATAAACTCTGGAATGGGAGCAAGTACGTAACCATGAAAGATGGTGTAGTCGGGGCGTGCACGCCTGAGCTTCAGCACTTCCGTCGACACATCGACACTGCCAGGTGCCGTCATGATTTCAGCGGTCACGTTCAGTCCAAGCGCTTTTGCGGCAGCGCGCGACTCATCAATGGGGTCTCGGCCAAACTCAGTGTCCGAATACACAAAGGCAACTTTAGCACCCGGCTTTTCGTTGGCAATGTGACGCAGCAGTATGCCAAACATCTCTGTGTAATCGGGCCCGACCAGAAATTGTGCAGGGAATTTCTCCGGGTTATTGATCTCGGTCGCAAACGATGCACCTGTCATCAATATGCTGCCCATGCGGTCCAGTTCGGGGTTGATGGTTTTAGAAAAACCGGTCGAGTCGCCATAATAAAGATGCACCTTATCCTGGCTGGTGATCTTCTTGAAGGCCGCCACCGAAGCATCCACCTTGTACGCTGTGTCTTCCGCCACATAACGCAGTTTGTGGCCGTCGATACCGCCTTCTTCGTTAATCATTTTCACGTAATCACCGATGCCCGCGTGGATGCCCACACCGGCAAATGCAAATACGCCACTCATGGGTATAGACCCGCCGATCACGATGTCTTCCTTCTGCTGGGCCATTGTGGCGCCAGAAGCGGCCAAACCGGCGGCAAGCGACAACGGCAAGGCCAGCCGTCTGGCAAGACGAGATAATGTATGCGTGTAGGTCATGCTTGTCTCCTGGTGTTATATAAGCCGCTGCTTCAGGTACGAAACGGCCACATGTGAAAAAACCGCCGCACACGCCGCCACATCTCAGCCAGCCCTTGCGGTTCGAAAATAAGAAAGATGACAATCAGCAAACCAAAAACAATAGTGCGGACTGGCGACACAAATTGCAGCGTATCGCCGTCAATGGGCAACCACCCCACAACCAGTTTGAGCACTTCAGGCACCATAGTCATAAATACTGCGCCCAGAATACCTCCCAGAATCGATCCCATACCGCCGACGATAATGGCTGCCAGAAAGAAAATCGACAAAATCAACGGAAAGCTTTCAGGGGTCACCACCCGGAAAAAATACGCCCACAGCCCGCCGGCCACACCGGCATAAAACGACGACAAACCAAACGACAACAGCTTGTAGCGTAAAAGATGTATGCCTAATACCTCAGCAGAAATATCCCGATCACGAATGGCAATGAATGCGCGTCCAATACGGGTACGAAATAGATTGGCCGCACCCGCCACCATCAGCACCGTAACTGGGACGATCAGCCAATAGATACGAAACGACGTGTCAAGCAGTTGCCCCCAAAGGCTGGGAGGAGGCACCGTCATGCCACCGGTACCACCTGTAAGACCCAGGTTGGCAAATACAAAATGCAGAATAAATGAGGCAGCAATGGTGACAATGGCCAGATACAGCCCTTTTACGCGCAGAGACGGAATGCCAACGACAAGGCCACCGATCATGGCGACCGTTCCAGCTCCAATCAGATTGAGCAAAAAAGGGGTGCCTAGCCGCTGCTCCATCACCGCCACCGTATAGGCACCTATGCCCATAAATGCCGCCTGACCCAGACTGACCAAACCGGTATAGCCTGTCAGTATATTAAGACCGGTTGCGCTGGCCACATGTATCGCCACCAGACAAGCCATATAGAGCCAGTAATCGTTGGCGAAAAAAGGGAAAACACACAAACCCGCGAAAAACAAAGCCATCCACGTACGCTGCGTAGCGGTGTCAAACAATGCCTCATCGGCAATATATGTCTGTTTGGCAGTGCCTGTACGCATGCTCAGAGCCTCTCAATGTCACGGGTGCCAAACAAGCCATAAGGCCGCAGCATCAACACCACAACCAGTACGACGAATGTGGCGAGCAACTTGTACTCCCCCCCAAGAAACGCGCCCGCCCAGGCTTCAACAACACCGATCATCAAGCCCGCGACCAGCGCACCCACCACGCTATCCAGGCCTCCCACGATGACAACCACGAGCACCGACAAGCCGAAAATACCCATAGTGGAAGACAAGCCGCCAATCGCACCCACAGCAATGCCTGCCACCGCAGCCAACGCCGCACTCGCCACCCATGCCAGCAAAAAAACACGTGGCACATTGATGCCCATGGCATAGGCGGCCCCCTGATCAGTAGCCGTGGCTCTCAGCGCGATACCTCCACGCCAGAAACGGAACACGGCAACAACAATTGACACGAGGGAGACAGCGACCAGAAAGCTGTAGAACACCTTGGACGAAACAAATGCCTCGCCAATGAAAATCGGCGTGGCAGGCAGAAACTCAGGAAGGCGTCGCTGCTGGGCTGACCAGATCAATTCGACCAGCCCCACCATGATGGAGCTAAGACCTACTGTGACCATGAAAACAGAGATGGGTGGCTCACCTAACATAGGCCGGATTGCCAGACGCTCAATCACCCCACCCATCATGCCACTACCCACTATGGCCAGTGGAGCGGCCAGCCACACTGGCAAAGACATACCGGCGACGAAAGCAAAAAACAGGTACGCGCCCATCATCAGCATCTCGCCGATAGCCAGATTGACCACGCGTGTGGCCTTGTAAACAATGACAAAGGCAAGACCTGCCAGCGCATACAACGCGCCGCCACCCAAGCCAGCAAGAGTAACCTCCGTAAAGAAAAGCCAATCCCATTGCATGATTACGCAGCCTTTGCGGCGCTGCCACGCAGCCGCAGCCGCAGGTCGGCCACATCTGAAGCGCCGAGATAGGCTTGCACAACGGCCGGACTGGCTTGCACCTGTTCTGGCGTGCCATCAGCAATTACCTGCCCAAAGTTGAGCACCACAACATGATCAGACAAGTCCATGACCAGCCCCATGTCATGCTCTACCATCAGCACCGTAACACCCCACTCTTCGCGCACGTCCAAAATAAAGCGCGCCATATCTTCAGTTTCTTCGCGGTTCATGCCAGCCACCGGCTCATCTAGCATGAGCACTGCGGGCTGCATGGCCAGCGCCCGCGCCATCTCTACCCGCTTTTGCAGACCATATGGCAACGCCGAAACGGGCGCATTGCGTATGTGATCAATTTCGAGGAAATCGATGATGCGCTCTTCAACTTCTGTGCGCAATGCCATTTCTTCACGCCGCGCCGCGCCAAAATACATCAGGCTTTGCAGAACATTGGTCTTCAGATGACAATGCCGCCCCAGCTTGATATTGTCCAGCACTGACATGCCGCGAAACAGGGCAATATTCTGAAAACTTCTCGCCAGACCGAGACGAGCCCGTTCGGGTGCCCGCATGCGCGAGATATCCTTGCCGTGAAAGCGCACCACTCCTTCAGAGGGCCGGTAAAACCCCGAGATTGTGTTGAACAACGAGGTTTTTCCGGCGCCATTGGGGCCAATAACGGTCGTGATTGTGCCTGGCGCAACGCTAAATCCGACACCGTTCAGGGCCTTAACGCCGCCAAATGCCAGCGTCAGCCCTTGTACCTGCAGTACAGGGGGTTGAGCCTCCACAGCTGGTCTCCGTGTTTTATTGTATTTTTACTTGCCAGATTTTCTGCCTTACTGCAACCGAGCAAGTGCTTGGTCAAGACAATGCCCCATACCGTCTGACAAGGCAATATCGGGCTTACCCTAATGCATGACTGCGTGTGGCCAGCAAGCTCTGCCGCATGGTTCTCCGACGCCACAGAGACAAGCTTAAAACAACGCCTATGCGACCTTACTCAAGGCGCGGGCTACGTCAACGGCATAATCGGTGTGTGTCACGCAATAGCCTGCCGGCAGTTCCACCACCCCATCTGCCCGCAAGCAAATAGCGATACGCCACGGCGGCAACGCATCAATACGCTTGAGCACATGTCCGCATCGGTCAACAAACAACACGTCAATGGCGTAAGCCATGCCAAAGGTATGGATGCTGCGACAGCCAGGCAGATACAGCCCGGCATATGCATCGGGGCGCGGGCGCCCAAGCAGTCCGCGCAGACGTGCGACAAATGAATGGGCAGTCCGCAGTTTCATAAGCGACTAAAACCCCGCATCCAGCAACCTGGAAACCACCGGAAACGAAATAATAATGAACGTGCCGGGAAACACACAAAACACCAGAGGAAAAAGAAGTTTTACCGGTGCCTCCATGGCTTTTTTCTCAGCACGCAAGAACCGTTCGGCGCGCTGCTGATCTGCCTGAACCCGCAGCAGCGGCGCCAGATTCATACCCATGCGCCCCGCCTGATCAACAAGCGTCACAAAAGCACGAATAGGGGCCAGGTCAGTACGCATGGCCATTTGCGCCAAGGCGTGCTCACGCGCCACACCCGCCCGCACATCAGCCAGCACATGTCGCAACTCGGCACGCAGAGGCCCCTCGGGCCCATGGTGCGCGGCCTGCTGCAACGCCCCTTGCAAATTTAACCCCGCCTCGACACACAATACGGTCATGTCGAGCATAAAAGGAAACTCACGCAAAATATGCGCCTGACGCTGACGACCCAGTTCAAGCAATCGCTGTAGCGGCAGCCATGCGAAAGGCATTGCGATCGTTACACTAAGAGCGGCCGCATGAGCGGCTGGCACAGCGAAAACCCCATAAAGCACAGCGGCGCAAGCTGCCGCAGCCAGCCCCGCAGACAAACATTGCAGGGCCACGACATGCTGACACTTCCAGACCGGATCGAGTCCTGCCAGCACAATCTGTTTTTCCAGATACTGACGCAGAAAAACAGGAATGAAAGGATCGAACGCCCGGCCTGCTACCTGTACCCACGGCCAGGCTAGAGCCAGCAGGCGTCGACGCGGAGCTGGGCCAGCCGCGCGCGGCAAGACCCATGGTCGTACTAAAAACCATACTGCCAGGAACAGCGACAACCCAGCCAGCATCCAGCTAATCATGAATAACATGCCTGACCTTTTAAATCTGAATGGTGACAATGCGGCGCACTAGCAGTATGCCCACCGTCTCAAGCACAACGATGACGGCCAGCGCAGCCCAGCCAAGGGGGGTGGCCCAGAGTCGCTGCATGGCGTCGGGATCGAGATAGTGCAAAACCATGGCCAGCACTGGCGGCATGGCAGCCATTAACCATGCCTGCATACGCCCCTGTGAGGTCAATGCCTGGAGTCGTGCCTGCATATGCAAGCGCGCCCTGAGCGTGGCCGCCATGCCATCCAGTGTCGTCGCCAGACCGCCGCCACTGCGCGTGGCAATCTTAAGGGCCGACACGACCAGACGTGCACCTTCAACAGGCATGCGCAGCAACAAACCATCAAGACCATGGTCCAGCGGCACGCCGAGCCGCTGCTGACGCAAGAGCAGACTGAATTCTTGTTTGAGTGGCTGCGGTGACTGCGGCACCAGTGAACTCAAGGCCGCCTGTAACCCGGCACCAGCTCTGAGCGCCGCCGCCAATGCCATCAGCAGGTCAGGCAGCTGTTTTTCAAAACGTGCCCATCGTCGCCGACGGGCATATCGCAAGCCATAGCGCGGCACTGCCAGCATCAAAAACACCATCGCGGCAGTAATCCAGGCCGTCTGCGTCAACACGTAGCCCACCACTCCTGCCACGACGCACAACACAAGATTGGCAGCCCATAACTTGCCTGGGTCAGGAAAAAGAAAAAGCTCTTCCATGCCGCCAGCAATATGGGTATCGAAGCGCTGACGGTAGCGAAGATAAGCCCACACGATGCAATGCAGAAAAAGCCATCCACTGGCGGCCGCAGCGACTGCACTGGCCAGGATAAACAGCACAGTCACACTATCCTCCTGGTGATGAACCGTTCGCCCAGTCGGGCATGCAACGACTTTCAAACATAGAAATGGGTAAGGAAACCAGTCCATCACGTCCGCGAAAGCACTCGGGGACGACCCCGCAACCCTCGAACCCGGGTGGTGGACCCGGCCTGAAACGGAACACCTCCTGAGTCTGTATTCTGCCGCTTTCCATGCCCGTGACTTCAACAATAGAGGTGATCAGGCGTCTGCCCTCACCCAGCCGGGACTGCTGAACAATGAAATCAATACTGGCAGAGATATGTTCACGGACCGCAGTCAGCGGCAAACTCATGCCGGCCATAAGCACCATGGTCTCAAGCCTGGCCAAGGCGTCACGCGGACTGTTGGCATGCAATGTGGTCAGCGAGCCTTCATGCCCGGTATTCATCGCGGCGAGCATGTCAAACGCCTCTTCACCACGGCACTCTCCAACCACAATGCGGTCAGGGCGCATCCGCAAGGCATTGCGAACGAGATCGCGGATTTGCACCCGCCCGCGCCCCTCAGTGTTGGCCGGCCTTGCCTCGAGCGCCACAAGATGTTTGTGTTCAAGGCGCAGTTCAGCCGCATCTTCAATGGTAATGACACGTTCGCCAGCAGCAATGCAGTTTGAAAGAATATTGAGCAATGTTGTCTTGCCGGACCCCGTGCCACCGGACACAACGATATTTTTGCGTGCACGAACGCAGGCAACGAGAAACATGCTCATATCAGCACTGAGCGAACCGGCACCGACCAGATGCTGCATGCTCAGCCGCCGATCCGGAAATTTTCGTATTGTGAGGCTGTTACCCCGCAAGGCAATCGGTGCAATCACCGCGTTCACACGCGACCCATCGGGCAAGCGCGCGTCAACCATGGGCGAGCTTTCATCGATACGCCGTCCCAGGGGCGCCACGATACGCTCCACTACCTCGCGCACCGCCTGTTCGCTGCTAAAGCACGCCGGATGACGGCGCAGTTGCCCCTCCACCTCAATGAACAACTCATCATGACGGTTCACCATAATTTCGCTGACACGAGGATCGGCAAGCAAGGCTTCCAGCGGGCCCAAGCCCACCGCTTCGTTAACAACCTCATCTAGCAACCGGGCGCGGTCAGCCCAGGCTGGCAGCAGGGTGTCACTGTCAATAATCTGGTGCAATACAGTGCGCGCCTCTGTACGCAATGCCGCATCACTTAGACTGGACACATCACGGCGTCGCAGATCAAGGGCCTCGAGCAACTGCCCATGCAGACGGCGTCTGTGTAACGACATTGCCGAGGCCATGACCTCGTTCTCGGACCAGGTCTGGTCCTTATCAACAGATGCCATGGGCAAATTAGGTACTGCGCGGCCGTTACCGTCGGCATCTGCGTTGATTTGTTGGCAAGTGACGCCTCGTGTGCCGGCGCATGAATTCTGTGCGGGAAAACACATACCTGCCAAAGTGGCGGTTCCAGCCGACGCGTGTTCTGGGCCAGACATAGCCGCATGCGGATCGTTACGAGCAAGCACATCTGAAGCAGAGTCTGCCAGCATCGGGCCAGAATGATCAGCACCAGCCAGCGGCTCAAACAAAGGAGTGGCCTGTGTTTCAGGACAAGGCATCTGCAAAAGAAAGGGGCCGATCATAATCTCGTCGCCAGGCTGCAACGGCCCATAATCTGTCACATGCTGGCCATTGACGTACGTACCGCTCAACGTGCCTGCGTCTACAATAAAAATGCCGCCCGCCCTGAGTTCGATGCGTGCATGTCTTCGCGCAACTCTCCAGGACTTCAACACCAAACCGCACTCAGGCGTACGTCCGATATCCAGGGGTAACGACAATGCGGCACGACGAACCGAGCCATTTGGCATGCGAACATCAAGCTCGAACATAGATTAATCCTTGAATTCGAAACGGTTCTGCCCCAAGTGGTGCCACGGCGGTGCCATGTTGCCACTATGCAGGGCTGCTGGCGCAGACATCAACACTTCTTCCATGCCTGGGTGAGTCGTGGATACAGCGTTGGCAGGCAATGCGCCGACAGCATGCGTTTGTACCTGATCAGACTCGTCTTGCCATTGAGATCCTTGCCCCGCCCAAGGATTCCACCCCGAACTGTCAGGCAACAAAGGAGGTGGAAGACCGGCAGCAACCGGCGAAGAAGTATTGAGCAGAGGAGGAGCCGGGAAAGCCGCATTAAGAATGTGGCGACTGCGCTCTATGCGATCTGTAAAACCTGGATGCTCTGCCGAAACCAGCATCGGTGTAACAAAAACAGCCAGTTCGGTTTCCAGCCTCTGATGGCGGTTTGCCCGGAACAAACCACCCATGAGTGGCAGACGCGCCAGGCCGGGAATCCCGTCAACTTGAGCTGATGATTCACGCGACAGAAAGCCGGCAAGTACCAGCGTTTGCCCTGAACGTACATTGAACTCTGTAACAGCTCGCCGGGTTTTCAGTGACGGACCGTTGCTGGCCGGCATGGCATGGTCGACCGCACTGACCTCAACCTCTATGCGTGAGCGCACAACGCCGCCGCGTTCAAGCTGAGGTGTGATACGCAGTGAGACTCCGTAAGGTTTGAAAACCGTGCGGCTGTTGCCGTCAGCGTCAACCGTGGAATACGGTACCTCTCCCCCCGCAAGGAATTCGGCAGTGGCACCACTGCGCGCAAGCAGTTGAGGCTGCGCCAGCACCACAGCCTCACCTGACTGAGCCAAGGCTTGTATGCGTGCGGTCAGCAGGGCATTTAACCCGAAATAGCCCGCAACGGCATTGTTAGGGAATGGCCCTGGCAAGACTGGTTCGCCCGGTCTGGTATCCAGATGACGGGTTCCGGCATCCCAGAGCACACCGGTTGTTAAGCCACCCGACCAGGTACCAGGCCATCGCAAACCAAGTTCACGCATGCGTGACCGCGGCACCTCAACAACCTGCACATCAAGAAGCACCATGCTGTCCCAGCCCACCTGTCCGGTCAGGTCAAGCAATTGTGGATAACGCTGGGCCAGCAGCGCCACACGCGCCCGATCCTCATCAGACAACAGGTCACCTTCAACCAGCAATTTGTCACCCATGACGCTGGTGCGTGCCCCAGGTATACGGGCAAGCAGCGTCTGCAGCTCACGCTGCGCCTGCCTCGCCCCTTCGGGCGCTATTTCTACACGATACTCACGCCGCCGCCCGTCTGCGGACCATATTTGCACCACACTGGACCCTTCGTTACGAGCAAAAACAATAACCTCTTTGTCATCAGTGGCCACCGCGTGGACAACATGGCCATCACCCACGGCAACACGAGCCGCATCCGGGAGCGCCAATACTTTCACTTCACCCACCTGCATCGTGAGCAGGGTCTGCTGCACTGCCTGGGCGGGTACGGCAATTATCAGCAACAAAGCCATTGCCGCCGTGGTTGCCCACTGGCCTGTCGCTTTAGCAAGCCGTCTGTGACGTTGCCGCAAGCACCAGGCTTGAAGGCGATAATGATCACACACCAAATAGACATAGGAAAAATTCCGCATAAACATGGTCTGTCTCTTCAATGGATACCAGTCAAATAGCCGGAATCATCACCCCATGTATCGTGACGCTGATCGCCCGAATCGGCATGAGCGTGGGCTGACCCTGGCACCTCTTGCATAAACGACGGAGCAGCGCCTGTGGTGCCGTGCATCCACGCGCTAGTCAACGGCGGAACATGAGGCAGCTGGAAGATACCGCCAGAGGGTTGTAAGCCTGCGGGCGCGGGCACCAGGGCAGGCACATTACGCACAGCCGTATTGCCATAAATAACGCGCACTTTGGGCGAAACCGATGACGGTGGCTTGTTTACGCCCAGCAGGCCGGCAAGATCACCACGGGCAGCCACTGTTGTAGCCTCCTCGTCAGACGGAGAGCGCAGCACAGCGGTCAGCGTACCGCTCTGTCTTGCGGCAACAAGCTTGACGGCATCTTCAGGGGCGGTATCAAGCGTGATCGTGCTATAGGCATCGGCATCGTAAGCTGCTGCAGATGTGCGCAACGTACTGGTTCCGGTTGCCAGCACCAGCACACCCTGTAACAACGGTGCTGTAATGCGGCGGCGCTGATGATCGAAGGAAACATAAAGATCAATGAGGTCTCCGGGCTGGAGCAACCCTGAGACCGAGTTGATAGCATCGACAGGCATGGTAACTGCCCGGCGTCCGGCAGACAGTACGCGTGAAAATGCTGAGTTATGCACCGCGTCAGCATGCACAGAGAGTAGTAAATCTCCTGCCTGCACTGGCGCCCTGAGTACCGCCCCCAACAACTCGGTGTGACGATCAGGAGGCAGGCTGTCACTGGGCACAAGCGATTCTGGGTAAGGCCTTGCTGCCATATGATCAAGTTCGAGCACCGTGCCTGCCTCCAGATCAACGGCCGCCACAAGGCGATCGGTTGTGGCGACCCTGCTACTTGCCTCGAGCTGCAATTGCCGGCCATGCAAGTGTTTTCGTGCCGCCCATGCGGCGCACAAGCCAGCAGCGATGGCAAGCGCCAAGGCCAGCAAGGACGGGCTAATACGCGAAAACTGCATAAATAATCTCCTGCTTATCGGGTATGGTGAACGTAGAGGAAGAAACCTTGCGGCGTGTTCAAAAAGAACAGGAATAGCGTCTCGTTTTGTCGCTGCCACACTTCCCAGGGGATTTCGCGCGCGTCCGACGTGCTGACAGCCTGGGAGGACCAGCCCTGGCTGCCCAGACGTGCAGCAATCTGACTACGCGAACGTGCTGCCGAGGAGGACAAGCGATACAGCGTTTGTGTTACAGCTGACGCAGGCTCTAGAACATGGCCGCGTACTGTGACGGCGCCATCGTGCCATTGCGCAAGCTTTTTTGCGTGCACTGGCAGCCACGCATAGGCTTGTTGCTCGGCCGCCGGCAAACTTGATAAGCCAGAAAAGGACAGAACAGAAACGCGGCCTGCACTGCCTTCAGACTGGTCACTTACATGCCAGATTTCGGCTAGCCAGTGCGCTTCTTCATGTACCCCAGAAAGCACGGCCAGGCCCGGCGATACGAGTATGTGTTGGAACAGGTCTTGATTCTGTGCCAGCCTTTCAGCCACCCAGGCCACCGATTGCACCGAGGTGAACGGCTTTACATGCAGGGGGATTGCCGCCACATCCATATGTTGTACAGGCTGCCAGATAAGATCAGGAACATGCATGGCCTGAAGCCGCGACACCACTTCGGCGTGGGCGGAAACAACAGGGGTTAGCCCAAGACCCAACACTACAAAAATAGGCTTGAGCTCACGCCGCAACCGCGCCACTGTCCATGAAACCGGACAGCGAGAGCCACATGTGCGGAACCGCCATACCGCCCAGAGCCGCGCACTGAACTGACAATGACATATCGCTGCAAGTGTGAATAAAAACCGAAACATACCGGAACACGTGTTCAGTGCGCTGTTAAGCCTGAAGCCCGTGGTGATAAGTGTGCCCGCGGCACTCTGCCTGCCCATCGGGCAATCCAGTCTGTGCTGACAGAGGGGCGGCGCCAGGCCGCATCAACTGGCTCCATGACTCTGCCCACGCTTTCGGCCAGGCGTACTGATGTCCGGGCGCTTCGCTGCCAGCCAAACCACGACCGACCTATGCGCATTCCTGCTTCTGCGTCATGACTCGCATGACCTGCTCCCGCCAGCAGCACAGTGTGCCGATGCAAAAACGCGTTGTTTGCGACAGGGAAGCCGAAAATGGATACATCATTGGGCTTCGTGGAAGTTTCGTTATCAACTGAACTGGAGAACACAGGGCTGATGACGCCGCCCGGCCCCTTCCAGGGCATGCGCACAGTTGTCGTCACGACAGAACGGTCGCCCATACCCCAATCCTGCCGCAACGCCCTGGCGTGAACGCCCGCACCTCCGGGGTAGGCCTGGGCTGGCAACTGATCATGTCGCCGCGGCAATAACTGCGGTACATGTGTTCCATGCACTAAGGAATGCCCTCTCAGGTCAAGCCAGCGCTGACCATTGTTACCAAGAAAAAGCCTGTCGGCACGTGAGAAGGAGCTAGCTTCCTGTCGCATGAGATCGCTGCGTGCAAAGGTAAATGCAGCGAGACTGCTGGCGTGCTGTGCGGTCATCGCAATATCTTGCAACCTGCCCAGCCAGCCTGTGGCCACAAAGAAAACAAGAAACAAGCAGAGCACCGCCACGCCTTCTGCCATAGCCTGCCCTCTTTGACCGTGGCAAGCGCCCGCTTGCACGCTCGGGGATCGCTGCAGGCGGATTATCGCGTTGTGGTTATTCATTGAAATCACCAAGCCGTGCACTGCCAGGTGCGCCAGGATATGCCGTCAGGCGAGCCTGCCAATAGGGATGAAACAGGTTGGCGTGCTCTTGCGCACCATCTGGGCGAGTATGTGGCCTGGCAAAAAAGCTCTCGGCAGCAGCCCGTGTAGTGATTACATAACCCTCAGGCCCGGGAAGCCTTAGTGTTAAGGCAAAGGACAAAGGCCGACGCACCGCCATGGGAGTGGTATCGAAGTGCGCTGGCAGACCGCCACCCTGCCAGCGTTGCCTGGCAGCCGTCGCACGGGAGGTTGCCAACGGATTACCTGTGCCCGTGATAATGTCCCAACTGGTGTATTCGCTGACCCAGCGCCAGAAGTCACGATGAGAAAAATTTTCAGGGGCATTAGCGACATGCGGTTCTGCCAGCGGCCTGGACGATCTGGCAGGAACCCAGCCCCAGCCCATGGGATATTCGCGGTAATAACACCCTATCCAGCGATTGAACCGCAAAGCATGAAATGACTGAGTGTCTACCGACTGCCAGATACCTTGCCGATCAAGATAAGTTGAACCTCGACGCCGTAGTTGGTGGCGCAGTGCGGCGCAGACCGGATGTACAGCCCAGGTATTAAACCCGGTGTGATTACGCCGGCCAAGAAAACCATACAAGCCAGCAGCATGCCGAACCAATTGCCGCAATGCCCCTTGCCCTGACTGCAATTGCACATAACCTGGCCAGGCGTCGACATCTACGCTCAGATCAAACTTAAAGTCAGCAGGCAGTTCGGAATAATTGCGAGCGAGTATGTTGCGTATGACATGGTCACGCACGTCGGGCAGACCGCGAACAATTTCATGCTGTACAGCCACCAACACCTCGCGTACGGTTTTGTCATGTGAGGCATAGGCTGCAGCCAGTTCGCCCTGGGTCGCGGCAAGACGATTAAAGCCTGTCGCACGGCGGGCAGCCGCATAAGCGGCCCCATGCGATGGGCCGAACAACATGCCGATCAGATAGTGCGGCGGATTGCCTACTGCTACTTGCCTGGCTTGTGTATCACCCAACAACGCCCAGGAACCCAGGGTTACCAGGTGGGCCATGGCAACCTGATGGGCGGTATGGGCACGGTTAATATACGCAAGCATATTAAGTGCACGCGCCTGCACCTGGGCACCGCTGTACGCCGCGGCATCAAGCGCATGCAACTGACGAGATTTGGCGGAGGCGACCTGACCCACCACAAAATACCGCAACATGGCGGCTGCGAGCAGGCCGGCCATAATCATGCCGAGTACCAGCGCCTGCCCCGCCTGCGAATCAGATAACACGGCAGCCCGACTCATTATTGGCTGCCTTTGGCGTTACCCGTGAACGACTTAAGTGTTTTCGTGTTTGTTTGCTTGGCGGCAGACTGCGCTGCTGTGCGTGCCTGGCGAGACTGCCTGGACCCGTCTTCGCCCGCAAGCTCACGGGCCATGGCCGCCGTTTGCGAACGCAAAACCTGGCCGAACGATTGGTACACCGCAATCGCGGCAACGGCCACCAGCGCGACCACGATTAAATACTCGGACATCGCCTGCCCGCGCTGGCCGTGGCTGTGACGACGTGTGTAATGCCAATAACGAAAATGCATGATGCTCTCCTGTCAGACGATCAGGAGAGCATCATGCACGGTACTACGAAGCCGGCCAATTCGGAGATGCCGACGTGGGCGAAACCGTCAGCAAACTGACGAAGCCATCTCACCGCCGATTGGCGGCACGGCTTATTGTCTAGGCGGGGGCACCCATCTTAACGTTCAACTCGCCCAGACCGTCAATGGCGGCAGTCATCAGATCACCTTCGACTACAGCCCCTACGCCTTCGGGCGTACCTGTGAAAAGCAGGTCGCCTGCCTTCAGTTCAAACAGATTGGAAAGATAGGCGAGTGACTCAGCGACGCTCCATATCAGATCTGACAGGTTGCCTTGCTGGCGAGCCTGACCATTAACGCTCAGGCTGATGCTTCCGGACTCAAGCACACCCGTTTCGCTTAGTGCATGCAAAGGACCTATCGGCGCCGAATTGTCAAAAGCTTTACCAACCTCCCATGGCCGGCCCTGCTTCTTGGCTTCACCTTGCAGGTCGCGCCGTGTCATGTCTAGCCCGATGGCATAACCCCAGATGCACGCTTTAGCCTGCTCGGGCGTCAGATTACGGCCGCCCGCGTTCAATGCAACCACCAGCTCGACCTCATGGTGCAGATTACTGGTTTGTTGCGGATAAGGCATTAACCCAGTTTCACCGTCAGCCACCTGCAGCAATGCATCAGCTGGTTTGCAAAAAAAGAAAGGATCTTCACGGCCAGTGAAGCCCATTTCTTTGGCGTGTTCGGCATAATTGCGCCCGACACAGTAAATGCGACGCACCGGAAACACAACAGCCGAGTTGGCGACTTTCAGCGCGGGCTGCTCAGGAAAGGGGATGACGGTATCCATTCAGGCTGCTCCGGTTTGGTAGCGAGCGATGCTATCGGTAATTTCTTTGAGTGCAACTTCAGGACCTTCCCAACCTTGCATTTTGACCCATTTGCCACTTTCGAGATCTTTATAGTGTTCGAAAAAATGTTGAATACGTGTGAGTTCTTCTGAAGGAAGGTCTTGGGGGGTCTTGATATTGCGATATGGTGGGTATATTTTATCAACCGGCACGGCGAGCAGCTTGGCGTCGCCGCCCGCTTCATCCTCCATTTTTAGCACGCCGATGGCGCGTGCGCGAATGACTGCGCCGACCTGAATGGCAAATGGTGCGAGTACCAATACGTCAACGGGGTCACCATCATCAGAGATGGTCTGGGGAATGTAGCCATAATTGCATGGATAATGCATGGCGGTAAGTAAAAAACGATCGACAAACACGGTGCCAGAGTCTTTATCGACCTCATATTTGACCGGATCGGCGTTCATGGGAATTTCGATCACAACATTAAATTCAGCCGGTGCGTTACTGCCGGCAGGTACTCGATCTAAGCTCATGCTTGCTTCAGCCTTACTGTAATTGAGAAGGAATCAGTCTCGTCCGGAACCGCGACGGGAACGATCAGATGTTTGCGACAGATCGACCCCGGGTATGGGCGCACTGTCGAAGTATTCGTCAAAATCTGAGGTGTCGGCTTTGACGACGGCAACCCCTGCCGTACCGGCAGGCGGCATCTGGTCACGCGTTACGGACGGCTCGGGGATTTCGGTATCGTCGTCAATGACAAAGTCGGCAGCGCTTGCCGCCATAGGCACCACGTAATCGTCTGAAAAACCTCTGCCGCCAGCCTGACGGGCCTCGACCAGTGTTGGGTCGCCGCGGGTATCTGCAGCAGGCAATGCCTTGTTGGCGGGAAGCACTGGCAATGCGCCAACGACTCCGGCAGCCAGGCGCCAGTGTTTCATGGCATCGTCGGTACGTCCGAGGCGATCATACAGGGTGCCCAGCAGCGCATGAATGCGCATGTCGCTGCGTAGCTTCATGCTGCGAAGCAGGTAGCGCTCGCCCTGGCCCCAAAGTTCACCAGTCAGGCAAAGTTTGCCTAATGCCGACAACAGCGACGGATCATTAGGATGATTTTTAACCCAGCCCTCAGCCTTGCTCAGACGCCGCGCGACCAGCTCAGGCGGACACTGCGCATAGGCGCTGAGCAGACGCGGTTCAGGTTTGACGTTGAGTGCCGCCTCAAAGATACGTGAAGCTTCTTCATAATGACCCTGCGCCGTCTGTATGGTGGCGGCCGCCAACGCGATGTCAGGCAAGGTACGTTCATCAGATTTAAGATCGCCCCAGATGCTCTTGAAGCCTTCCGCGCCGCCGTCGCGAAGACGCGCCGCAGCAGAGGTTTCTATGAGCTGTGCAGCCTCAGCGTTGTCGATTACTCCACGGCGAGCCAAAACCCGCGTCAGTTCGTAGACGCGGTCATGATTATGCAATTGAAGATGCGCCCTAAGCAGCAGCTTTGTCGCGTGAAAATAGCGCGAGCTGGCGTCTTGCAGAGGCTTTAATAACTCTAGCGCTTCTTGTGGGCGGTTCTGATCAAGACACATTTCGGCAGCGACAATGGCCGTGGCCTCACCGAGCCGCGGATTACCCACTGCACTCTTCTTGGCTAGCGCCAATGCGTCGTCGCGACGGCTGTATTCGCCCAGATGATGGTTGGCGCGTGCCGATGCCAGGCCTGCCAGCACCTGCCTGCTGCCTGAGCGCGTACGCCCCAGCAATTTTGAGAGATCTTTCTCGGCCTCGGTATAACGCCCCTCAAGAATCTTGATCCAGCCCCCTTCCAGCAGCTCATGATCACGCTTCTGCGCCCTCAGGGAGCGCCATGAACGAAACCGCTCGGGGCCTGCACTGATCCACGCAAGAACCCGCAGCAAGACGTACAAAACAACGAAAGTGGCCAATAGCAAGAGTACGGCCAGCGTCAGCGAAAGCTCAATGCGCCATGGTTGCGCAATGATGAGTACATTGCCGCTGTGTTCGCGCAAGACCAGCGCCAGAGCAACGGCAGCAATAAAAACGAGAACAGTCCAGATCAAGGCTTTCATGGCTTACCCCTGCAACGCGGTCAGGAGTGTCGTGCCAGCCAGTAGCCGGACGGGTGGGCTGCGTGAGGCGGACAGAGACACGTCGGTATCTGCCGCTGCACCCGCAGCTGGAGTCGCGCCGGCAGACGACGCATCATCGGCACTTGAAGCATCGCCAGGAGCAGAAGGCCTGCCCCGCGAGGATGTGTTGGCATCAGGCTGCGGCTGTGCCTTATCCTTCAAAGACTGCTCGTCTGCGGACGACGTAGTCGCCGAAGGTGACGTCGATGACTGGTCGCCTGCCTTCGCATTACCTGCAGGGGTGTCTGCTGTACCGTTAGTGCCCGAGTCAGCTGGCGTTGCTGAGGTGCCAGGAGTACCGGAGCCATCCGGCGCATCATTTGCATCGTTAGCACCCGCGTCGTCCGCTTCAGGGGTGTCTGCACCCAGGCGCTCAGACTTGGTTTTCTGGTCACGAAGCGTTTGCACTGCCTGCAGGCTATTGTCGACATTAGGCACAGGCACATCAATGGATGTATCGGAAAACTGACGTGCCAGCTTCACCGCTCTGCGGCTTTGCGGTGAGTTTTGGTCAAACCGGCTTTCGATGGCTTGCACCAAGGCGACCGTTTCGGTCTGCCAGATTTTGGGCTGTCGCATCATGAGCGCAAGTTGCGCTGTCATGATGCGCATGCGCAGGTTTTCGCGGAATCGTGCGGATTGCTCGGGCGACATCAACAACGCTGTGGTGTCATCCACCCGGCGCACGGCAATAAACTGGCCTAAATCCTGGCGAAGGGCTGACCACGCCTCACTTGACCAGGTTGACGCCACGTGCATGCCTTTTTTCCACCATGGCGCATCAGGGTCGACCGATGATTCGGTGCTGTTGCCTGCTGCTTGTGGTGTTGCCGACCCCGATGCCTGATGCAGTGGTTCAGGGGCTGCGTCGTCGGGCATAAGCAAGGGCGCATTACTGACCAGCTGACCCAGTTCGTCAAGTTGCGTCGACATCATGGCGATATCGACGGTCTGGGCTGCGCGCAGGTGGTCAAGATCACCGTTAACAGTCTGCTGCAATGATGCAAGACCGGGACGATTGGCCCTGGCAAGCTGTGCCTGAGCGGTTTCTAGCGAGATGATGGCGTTGGCAATATTGCCGCTTAACAGTAACTGTTGCTGTGCGATAGTAAGCAAGTGCTCGATATCATTAAGCAGCACCAACTCGGAGCCGCTGTCAGTAAGCATCTGGAACGCACGTTCGAGGCCATCAGACTGATCGCGAGCCGCATTGACGGCTTCTTCGAGCGAAGCAATCTTACGGGCCTGCTGGTCGGTCTTGGCCAGTGCCTGCCGCGCCTGATCGGCAGCCTGACTGGCCTGATCGGCACTGTTTCGCACCTGGCTCTGGAGCTCAGTCGACGTGCGCATGAACTCCTGGCGTTGGTACCACCACGCCGCCGCCAAAACAATGGCGAACAGTAATACGACGATCAACGCAGGCCCCGCAATGCTGCGCCGACGAGAAGGTTTGGTGGGTGGGGTGCCAACATGGCCGCCAGAACCGCCTGCACTGCCACTGCCACTGCCTGCCGATGTTGTACGAGCGGCCTCGGAGGGCTTGGCCCCCGACGCGTGACCGGACCGGGGCATGTCTGAACCCACGACAGAATCACTGGCTTTGCCCGCAGCAGCGGGGGTATCAGATGACGTACTGGCGCGGGACGTGCTGCCCGTCGCTTTTTGGTTCTTGGATGCGACATCCTCTGCACCGGCCTGCGTTGCGACCGGGTCTGTGCCTGCTGCGGCAGATGATGTGGCTTGAAGCTCTGTATTTTTGTCTGTCATGGCGCGATTGTAATCCCAGGTGGATTCTTAAGGCGATGCCGCCCGGAGGATGGCCTGAAAAATAGCCTCGTCATCAGGCTGGCATAGTTTTACCGTTGGCTTTGTGCCCTGACCACAAGCACTGACCAATGATTGTAAGCGGATGGCGATACGCTCGTGTATTACTACAAACCGACACTGCAACCATGCCTGCTCCAACCCGAAGCGACAAATATTATCAAAAACCGCCGTAACACTCTCACTACTGGTCAGCAAAAACACACAGGGCCGTGCCGAAAACAGAGCCTGCTTCAATTGCTCGCGTTGCTGATCATCCCAGGCGGCAGCGTCGCGACGGTAGACAGCAAGACGATCAACCTTGACCCCTGCGCCTTCCAGCTTGCTTCCCAGCCACTCCCGACCCTGCTCACCCCGCACAATCAGGGCCTTGCGGATTGAGCCTATGCGCGCATTGAGCAGCGGCCAGAGGTTCTCAGAGTCTTGCGGCTGCGTGGCATCGGGATGCAGCACATTGCCAACCGGCACTACCCCCGTTTCAGCAACGGCCTTGGCGGTGGCAAGGCCTACGGCCGCCGCCATAGTGCCTGCGGGCCACTGACCGGCTGACGGAGTTTGCGCCAGCGCCCGCATATAAAGCGAAACAGCCCGACTACTGACGAATACCACCAGATCATAGCGGCTGGGCGGCGGGACCACAAACCCGGAAGGCAGAATCTCTGAAATGCACAGGGCAGGCATGCAGAGCGCTTGCGCTCCTGCGGCAACAAGTCGCTGGACCAGCACCTGGTTTTTATCTTGCGGCCTTGTCAGGACAACGCTGGCGTCAAGGGTTGCGGCCACCATGCCGGCCCGGCTTCAGGCTTGGGAAGCTGGCAATTGCAGCTTGGCCAGTATCTTGTCAGCCCCCTGCTCCAGCAAAGTTTGAGCGGCCTTCCGGCCCAGTTGCTCTGCCTGATCAGCCGGACCTCGGGTTTCAGAATGAAGCACACGAGAGCCGTCAGGCTCGGCCACAAGTGCCTGTACATGAAGCATGTCACCGTCGAGCTGCGCGTAGGCAGCCAGAGGCACCTGGCAAGACCCGCCCAGTGTTCGCGACACTGCTCTTTCGGCCAAAGAGCAGGTGGTGCTGGCTGGGTCACTTAACGGAGCCAGCCAGCGCTGCAAGTCAGTATGCGACTCGAGCACCTCAATGCCAAGCGCGCCCTGCCCCGCAGCCGGCAGGCTTTGCTCAACCGACAAATAGCTTTTGATGCGCTCGCCCAACCCGAGTCGTCGAAGGCCGGCCGCAGCAAGAATAATGGCAGCATAGTCACCACGATCAAGCTTGGATAAACGCGTATCAAGGTTGCCGCGCAGCGGTTGCACGACCAAATGCGGATAGCGTTGGCGCAATTGCGATTCGCGCCTCAAGCTTGACGTACCAACCACCGCACCCGATGGCAATGCATCAAGATCTGCAAACTGGTTGGAAACAAAGGCGTCACGCGGGTCGTCGCGTTCAAGTATGACAGACAGCAAAAAAGGGCTGCTCATGTCTACCGGCACATCTTTAAGCGAGTGCACGGCAAGATCGGCACGGCCGTCTAGCAGTGCAGTCTCTAGCTCTTTGATAAACAGACCCTTGCCACCGATTTTGGACAGGCTTCGGTCGATAATCTGGTCACCCCGGGTGGTCATGCTCAGCAGACTGACCTCACAACGAGGATAAAGCTCACGCAGGCGATCACGTACATGCTCGGCCTGCCACATTGCGAGCCGGCTCGCACGCGTGGCGATGACCAGCTTTTTTGGCGTTTCTGACATAAACCTGCTAGTTGAAATAGTTAAGAATGGCGGCAAGAACAATGCCGATGATGGCCAGAATACCCAGCCCCTGCAGCAACGAAAGGCCCGACTCGTAAGGCTTTTTTCGGCTGGATGATTTAAACAGACCCATTTGCGTTTTCCTTGGCGGGTGCTTTGCGCAACCCTATCCATTTTCCTATGGCAATGACCAACACCGCACCTGCGAGATGTGCAGCATATAGAGCGGGTGCAGTGATTTCACCAAACTGCCGGATGATGAAAATATCTGAGACCAGCATACCTCCTGCTATCCAACCCAGCAAGCCGGCACCGAGCGTGACGACCAGGGGAAATCGGTCAATAAGCTTGAGGACAATTGTACTGCCCCAAACAATAATGGGCACACTGACGACAAGCCCGAAAATGACGTAGTACATCTGGTGATCAAGCTGGGTGTTTTGGGCCGCGCCGGCAATGGCGACGACATTGTCCAGGCTCATGATGAAATCAGCGATGATGATGGTCTTGATCGCAGCCCAAACAGTGGTTCCGCCCTTGATGTTGCCATGCTCGTCTTCTTGCGGAACAAGCAGCTTGATGCCTATCCACAACAACAACGCGCCGCCCACTATCTTGAGAAACGGTATGGCTAGCAGTGTGAGCGCAAAAGCAATTAACAGCACTCGCAGAATGATCGCTCCGGCGGTGCCCCAGAGAATTCCCTGCATCCGTTTACCGTGTTCAAGCCCCCGGCAGGCCAGTGCAATAACAACAGCATTGTCGCCGCCCAGAAGCACATCGATAATAATGATCTGGAATACAGCACCCCAATGAAGCGTTTGCAAGATTTCGAGCATGAGCTTACCTGAGAAGGCTTGCGTCGTAACGACGCATGTAAACGGAGAGAAAGGCCCATGCGGGCCTTTCTGGTTAGCTGTATGCTGAGATTAAAGCACCGATTTCAGCAATTTCCCCATTTCGGATGGGTCGCGCGTAGTGCGAATACCGCATTCTTCCATGATCTTGAGTTTGGCATCAGCTGTATCGTCGCCACCCGAGATCAGGGCGCCAGCGTGGCCCATGCGCTTGCCTGCCGGCGCTGTAACGCCCGCGATAAAGCCAACAACAGGTTTTTTCATGTTGTCTTTGGCCCAACGCGCGGCTTCAACCTCATCAGGGCCGCCGATTTCGCCGATCATGACGACTGCGTCAGTTTCGGGATCGTCGTTGAACATCTTGAGGATGTCGATGTGCTTGAGGCCGTTGATGGGGTCACCACCGATACCGACAGCGGTAGACTGGCCCAAGCCCAGCTCGGTGAGCTGCGCTACGGCTTCATAGGTAAGCGTACCTGAACGGCTTACTACACCAATGCGACCTTTCTTGGAAATATGGCCCGGCATAATGCCGATCTTGATTTCGTCAGGTGTGATCAGGCCGGGGCAATTAGGCCCGAGCAGCAGCGTTTTCTTGTTCTGGTCACGCATGCGGTTGCGCACTTCGAGCATGTCACGGACAGGAATGCCTTCGGTAATGCAGATAACCAGATCCAGGTCGGCCTCAACGGCTTCCCAGATGGCCGCCGCAGCGCCTGCTGGTGGAACATAGATAACCGATACGGTTGCGCCAGTTGCCTCTTTGGCCTCTTTGACGGTCGCGAAAATTGGCACACCCTCAAAATTTTGCCCGGCTTTCTTGGGGTGTACACCCGCCACAAATGCGTTTGCACCGTTAGCGTACTCGCGGCACATATGCGTGTGGAACTGCCCGGTCTTGCCGGTAATCCCCTGCGTAATGACTTTTGTGTCTTTGTTGATCAGAATCGACATGTATAAATCCTCGGCTGTATTCTTATTTCGCGGCGGCAACGACTTTGGTCGCGGCTTCGGCCATTGTGTCGGCGCTGATGATAGGCAGGCCTGATTCGGCCAGCAATTTCTTGCCCAGCGCTTCATTGGTGCCCTTCATGCGTACGACCAGCGGCACGTCGAGATTGACCGCCTTGCATGCGGCGATAACGCCTTCGGCAATAACATCACAACGCATGATGCCGCCAAAAATGTTGACCAGAATGGCCTTGACGCCTTCGTTGGCCAGCATAATCTTGAAGGCTTCAGTAACCTTTTCGGCTGTTGCACCACCGCCCACATCGAGAAAATTGGCTGGCTCGCCGCCGAACAATTTGATGGTATCCATGGTCGCCATGGCCAAGCCTGCGCCATTAACCAGGCACCCGATGTTGCCATCAAGCTGAATATACGCCAGGTCAAATTTGCTGGCTTCGATCTCGGCCGGGTCTTCTTCGGCCAGATCGCGGTACCCTACGATTTCTTGCTGGCGGTATAAGGCATTGGTGTCAAAGTTAAACTTGGCATCAAGCGCGATAATGTCGCCCGAACCTGTGAGTATCAAGGGGTTGATCTCTGCCAGTGAGGCGTCGGTATCCCAATACACCTTGTACAGTTTCTGGAACTCGGCAGCCGCTTTGGCTACGGAAGCTTCCGGAATACCAATACCACGAGCAAGCTCGGCGGCCTCATCATCAGTGAGACCAGTTTTGGGGTCGACAAATACCTTAAGGATTTTTTCGGGTGTGGCTTCAGCAACCTGTTCGATTTCCATCCCACCTTCGTTGGAAGCCATAACGCACACGCGCTGTGTAGCGCGGTCAGTCACGATGCCAACGTAGTATTCTTTCTTGATGTCAGCGCCTTCTTCAACGAGCAGGCGATTGACTTTCTGGCCTTCTGGCCCAGTCTGATGAGTGATCAGCTGCATGCCCAGAATTTCAGAGGCAAGCTGACGAACCTCGTCAACGGATTTGGCAAGCTTGACGCCACCACCCATGCCACGGCCGCCGGCATGAATTTGCGCCTTGACAACCCAAACTGGCCCGCCCAGCTTTTCAGCAGCAGCGACAGCTTCGTCAACGGAGAATGCAGGAAACCCGCGCGGCACGGTAACGCCATATTTCTTCAGCAGTTCCTTGCCTTGATACTCGTGAATTTTCATTTGTTACCTGTCTGGACATAGAGAAAGAAAAACGTGCCAGCTCCCAAAACCCGCTGGCCCGCCGTTGGATGTGCGCCTACTCGCATTTCGCCTTAACCTTGGGCGTGACATACCACTGGGGGTAGAACTCAAGCGCGACCTCGCCGTCAAGCCTGAGTGCATGGCACCCCTCAAGCTGAAACGGACGTCTGATGTCACCAGCCTCTTCGCGTTGTTGGTGACGCTGATTTGCCATAGTTTGAACCGCCACTGTCGGCAACACATAAGACAGTTCGGTCAAATGCGTACAGCCAGCCACACGCGAAAAACGCTGTTTGACGGTATTTCTGAAATTGCGCAGCAGATTCATGCCGGCGAGCTGCCCATAATCAGGCGTGATTGCCGTGCAGTGCTGGTTGTAGGGAGCGGCGTCATAGGCAGCCACAGCCTTGACGATCGTAAATTGCTCGTCAATGGTGATGCGCAGATGCATGTGGTGAAAAGGCTTTCCGGCAGGTTGAACCTCGCCGGAAAGCTTGGGCAAGTCATAAGCCTTGAAATCAATGAGTTCTGCTTCGACATCCCATAGGCCGTCGTCCCGTGCGAAGGAGTTCACACGAATAGTGCGTGTATGTAGAGGCTCGCGCGCAGTATCGGGAGGAGGCAGTGGCATTTAAGGGTAGTTACGTATAGGACATAAAACCCACTAAGTATAGCGCAGTGTTTCGGCTGCTTTCACCATGGCCGACAACGCGGCACGTGTCTCGGCCCACCCGCGGGTTTTCAGGCCGCAATCGGGGTTAACCCACAGCCGTTCAGCAGGCAGCTTCGCGGCCGCTTTTTTCATGAGATCAACCATCCAGTCGAGTGCCGGAATGTTGGGCGAATGAATATCGTACACACCAGGCCCGATGTCATTCGGATAATGGAAATCTTCAAACGCCTGCAACAACTCCATGTTGGAACGGGACGTCTCGATGGTGATGACGTCAGCATCCATGGCAGCTATCGACTCGATAATGTCGTTGAACTCGGAATAACACATATGCGTATGGATCTGCGTGTCATCGCGCACCCCGCTGGTCGACAGCCGGAAGCAGTCTACTGCCCAGTCGAGGTACGTCTGCCAGTCAGCGCGACGCAAGGGCAAGCCTTCACGGAAAGCAGGTTCGTCGATCTGAATAGCTGCAATACCCGCCGCTTCAAGATCATTAACCTCATCTCGCAGCACTAGCGCAAGTTGGCGGCAGGTGGTTTCGCGCGGCTGATCATCGCGCACGAAAGACCACTGCAATATCGTCACCGGCCCCGTCAGCATGCCTTTGACAGGCTTTTTGGTGAGTGACTGCGCATAGGCCGACCAGGCAACCGTCATGGGAGCCGGACGCGCCACATCACCAAAAATGACAGGAGGTTTTACACAACGCGAACCGTAGCTCTGCACCCACCCGTTTTGAGTAAATGCGAAACCACCCAACAACTCGCCGAAGTATTCGACCATGTCGTTGCGTTCAGGCTCGCCGTGCACCAGCATGTCAAGGCCGATCTCTTCCTGAAAGCGGATGACGCGCTCGATTTCTTCGCGCATGGCTTTCTCGTAGGCGGCATCACCCAGCACGCCCTGCTTCCAGTCCCGGCGCTGTTTGCGAATTTCGATTGTCTGCGGAAAGGAACCTATAGTTGTGGTCGGAAATGCCGGCAGCCCCAGCCGCTCTTTCTGAAGAGCAATGCGGGATGGAAACGGTGCCCGATCGCGCGAAACCGTATCTGACTGAGCCAGCCGCTGCTGCACCACGGTGTTGTGAATGCGCCTGGATTCACGTCGGGCCTGCAGTGCATCGCGCTGCTGTTGCAGTGCCTTGGCGGTGGCGTCATCGACAGTGCCAGAAACCGCTGCAGCAAGCAGACGAAGCTCGTCAAGTTTTTGAGTGGCAAACGACAGCCAGCCTTTAAGCTCTGCATCCAGAGCCTGCTCAGCGTCAAGATCGACCGGTACATGCAGTAAAGAACACGATGGCGCCAGCCACAGCTTGTCACCACGCTGGCGAGCAAGCTCACCAAGTTTTTCTGTCAGCGCATCGAGGTCTGTACGCCAGATATTTCGGCCGTCGATGACGCCAACTGACAATACCTGCTGCGCATCAAGCACCTCAAGCACACTTTCAAGCTGCCCGGGAGCACGCACGAGATCTATATGCACGCCCTGAACCGGCAAGCCTTTGAGCACGTTTACGTTTTCCTGCAAGCTTTCAAAATAGGTGGCAAGCAAAACCGATACACCGGTTTCGGACAGTGCTTGGTAAACACGTCCAAACGCTTGTTTCCAGGCATCAGGCAGGTCCTGGACGAGAATAGGCTCGTCGATTTGCACCCACTTAACTCCAAGTGCGTGCAAACGCTGCAGCACCTCGGCATAGACGGGTAGCAGATTGTCCAGCAATGCCAGTTTGTCCGTGTCGCCTGCACCCTGGGCAAACGCATCACCCTTACCCAGCCACAGCCAGGTCAGCGGGCCGGGGATGACAGGCTTTACATCGTGGCCTAGTTCAAGCGCTTCGCGAACCTGATCAAACAACGCTTCGCGGGCTATGCGATAGGTCTGCTGAGGAACCAGTTCTGGCACGATATAGTGGTAGTTGGTATCAAACCATTTTGTCATTTCGCAGGCGGCGGCTGGCGTGCCAGACGGGGCGCGGCCACGCGCCATGCGAAAGAGCGTGTCAAGAGAGACCGGCTGATCAGAAGGCTGACCAAACCGAGCAGGCACGGCACCCAGCAAGGTACTCCATTCGAGAACATGGTCATACCAGGCAAAATCACCAACCGGAATCAGTGACAGCCCGCTGCGCGCCTGGGCTTCCCAATGCCGTGCGCGCAACTCACGCCCCACGGCTTCAAGTTCTTGCTGAGTGCTGTCGCCAGCCCAGTAAGCCTCTTGGGCGCGTTTGAGTTCGCGTTGAACGCCTATGCGCGGAAAACCTAAATTATGAGTAAACGTCACGTTAAACCACCATTGATTGAATAAATTGTTCAGAAAGCCATTGTGCCCGTATAATTTATTGAATCAAAATCAAATACACCATACTTAAAATGAATTTATCTCATACTAATGCTCTGCGCAGCCGCAGAAATCAAAACGCCATCACGCTACTGACCAACACAAAAGCATTGGGTGCACGAACAGGCCTCTCTCATGCTTGAAGTCCGCCATCTCGAAACATTGAGTGCTATACGCGATGCAGGCAGCTTGCAAGAAGCTGCCGAGCGGCTGCATGTCACGCAGTCAGCACTGTCTCATCAGCTGCGCGATCTGGAAGTAAGGCTCAAGACTCCGTTACTCAATCGGCGCACGCGGCCTGCCCGCCTGACCACGGCGGGCCTGCGCGTAGTCGCGCTCGCCGACGATGTGTTGCCGCGCATAAAAGCCACTGAACGCGAACTACAACGCCTCGCAGCCGGGCGCACTGGCCGGCTGCACTTGGCCATAGAGTGCCACTCATGCTTTCAGTGGCTTATGCCGGCACTTGACGCCTTCCGGCTAGACTGGCCCGATGTCGAGCTGGACCTCTCAGCCGCATTTTCATTTGCCCCCCTGCCTGCGCTGGTTCGGGGCGATCTCGACGTGGTCATCACTTCAGATCCACAAAGCATTCCGGCGGTTGAGTATGTTCCATTGTTCAAATATGAGCTGGTGCTTGCCGTCGCGGCAGCCAACCCCTTATCGCAATATAAGTACATAGAACCGCAACAACTGGCTGATCAGGTATTGATCACCTATCCGGTAGAGCGCGAACGGCTTGACGTCTTTACAGCATTTCTGGAGCCCGCAGACGTTGAGCCCGCTGCCATCCGCAAGGCTGAGCTAACACCTGTTATTGCACAACTTATTGCCAGTCAGCGCGGCGTAGCCGCCCTGCCCAACTGGGCGCTGACCGAATATTTAAACCAGGGCTGGCTGCGAATCTGCCAATTGGGTGAGCATGGTGTATGGCGAACGCTTTATGCAGCCATACGTATCGAAGATATGGAGGCCGACTATGTGCGCGCCTTTTTGACACAAGCACGTGACACGTGCTTTAAGACGCTGTCTGGGATCAAAGCGGCACGCTAATACGCCATAGAAAAAGAACCACTATTCGCCGTAGGGTATGTCACCCAGAATGCGGCGTATGGCCTCGGGCGCAAACCCGCGCGAACCCAGAAAACGGAATTGGCGTGCGTACTCTTTGGCATCGACCGGCAACTGATGAAATTTTTTGCTCCATACTGCTTCAGCGCGCTCAAACTCAGTTTGACGCAGACGCTCACCAATATCGCTGACCGCATCGTCAGACAGACCATGCTGCTTTAGCTCTTGCACAATGCGCTGTGTGCCTTGCCGCTGGGCGCGACGATTAACCAGACTTTGTGCAAACCGCTGATTGGACAGCCAGTTTTCGCGCTCAAGGGTGTGAAGCAATGCCTCGAGCGACTCTGGATCTTCAGCATAAGGCAGTAGCTTGCGCTGCAGCTCTGCACGAGAATGCTCGCGACGCGACAAATAACCGATGGCCCTGGCCTTTAAGCTGGGCCCTGCTCCACGTGAACGCGGATTTTCACGGCGATTGCGCTGTGACGATGTGCGCGTGTATACAGAGGCTTCATCATCGCGCTCATCATGTCCGTTATCGTAGTTACTGGAGCGAGAGACATGACCCGCGGGGCCCGCTGGGAGCTCGTCACGTACGACGTCAGGCGGAGTGCCTGAGGCACTGGCCTGCCGAGAACCACGTTGCGCCCCGGCACGCCCGCTATTTACGCCGCCCTGTCGGACGGGTTTATTGGCGAGCGTCTCGAAATCATCATCGTGGCGGGACATAAGCTACGGGGCGACTACGCTTATTCTTCAGACTCTGACTCAACCGGCACCGGCTTGCGAGCGTTGCCCGCCACCTGGGCGACAACACCCAGACTTTCGCGCACCTTGTTTTCGATTTCAAATGCCATGTCGGGATGTTCTTTAAGGTACTCGCGGACGTTGTCTTTGCCCTGGCCTATACGTGTGCCAGCATAGCTAAACCATGACCCTGCCTTGTCAACAATGCCAGCCTGTACGCCGAGGTCGATGATTTCACCCTCGCGGGAAATGCCAGCCCCATACATGATGTCGAACTCGGCCTGCTTGAAGGGAGGAGCTATCTTGTTTTTGACAACCTTGACGCGGGTTTCATTGCCCACAACTTCGTCGCCTTTCTTGATAGCGCCGATACGCCGGATATCGAGCCGCACCGTTGAATAAAACTTGAGCGCATTGCCGCCAGTGGTGGTTTCGGGGCTGCCAAACATGACACCGATTTTCATGCGTATCTGGTTAATGAAAATAACCATGCAATTGGCACGCTTGATGTTGGCGGTAAGCTTGCGCAGCGCCTGGCTCATGAGACGAGCCTGCAAACCGGGCAGCGAATCGCCCATATCACCTTCGATTTCGGCCTTGGGCACCAGAGCCGCCACCGAGTCAATGACAATGAGGTCTACTGATCCGGAGCGCACGAGCGCATCAGTGATTTCAAGTGCCTGCTCGCCAGTGTCGGGCTGCGAAATAAGGAGGTCGTCGAGATTTACGCCCAGCTTGGAAGCGTACTGAACGTCAAGCGCGTGCTCGGCATCAATAAAGGCGCAAGTACCACCGATTTTTTGCATTTCGGCAATAACTTGCAGTGTGAGCGTGGTTTTGCCCGAAGACTCGGGGCCGTAGATCTCGGTGACGCGACCGCGTGGCAAACCCCCAACGCCGAGCGCAATATCAAGCCCCAGCGACCCGGTTGAGCAGATCTGAATGTCGTGCGAGATAGCATTGTCGCCATAACGCATGACCGAGCCCTTGCCAAACTGCTTTTCAATTTGGGAAAGTGCGGCAGCCAGCGCCTTGCTGCGCTCAGCGGCGGTTTTGCTTTGTTTGTCGTCCATGGAGGTCCTTGGCTGAAAATGCGAGTGATTCAAAAAATGACGCCAGCTGACTGGCGCATTGAAATAATGGGTAATGAGATTATTGCATCAAATTATACTGTATAAATAACCAGATATACAAAACAGGCATCTCGTTATCCCTGAGTAGTCTTGCCAGACAATACATGCCAGAATGGGTTAACCCCATATTGAGGGCATAACCCCTACCGACATGCGCATACTTATTGCAGAAGACGACAGTATTCTTGCTGACGGACTTTCCCGCTCATTGCGCTACGACGGCTACACTGTCGACGTCGTAAACGATGGTCACAGTGCAGATTGCGCTTTGCAGCTGCAGGCATTTGACCTGCTTATTCTTGACCTCGACTTGCCGCGCATGCACGGTCTTACTGTGCTGCGGCAGCTTCGTCAGCGCAATACGCCTTTACCCGTACTCATTCTAACGGCCGCCGACACGGTTGAGCAACGGGTCAAAGGGCTGGATCTTGGTGCCGACGATTACATGGCCAAGCCATTTGCCCTGACCGAGCTCGAGGCACGTGCCCGCGCCCTGACACGGCGCAGCGCCGGAACAAGCAGCACATTGCTTTCGCACAAAAAACTCAGCTTTGACCTAAATGGCCGGACGGCAACAATTGATGGCCTGCCGCTCGAGCTGTCTGCGCGCGAAACCAGCCTGCTGGAGATTTTTCTTTCGCGCACCGGTCGCATGATCAGCAAAAACCAGTTTGTCGATCTGTTATGCGAATGGGGTGATGAAGTTACCCCCAACGCCATCGAAGTCTACATACATCGGTTGCGTAAAAAAATCGAACCTAGTGGGGCCCGTATTGTGACGGTACGTGGCCTGGGTTATTGTCTGGAACCTCAAAATCGGGAAGAATCGGTTACCGCCTGAAGGCGTGCCGGCACTGCATGCTGATCGACCCCGACATTCTCGACCAGGCGCGTGAACAAGGTGACACAGGAGTCTCCTGGCACCGGCCGTTTCGGCGCAAAAAAGCCAAAAATAACCGCTCGCTGCTCAACAAGATCATTCTGTGGATGTTCGGACCGCTGTTTTTGCTCTGGACCATCGGTCTGGTCATTACCTACTTCATCGCACAGAATATTGCCAATGCTCCCTATGATCGGGCGCTCATTGATCATCTGCGTATGGTGCGGCACGAAGTTGAACAGCAGAACATTCTGAAAGGCGTGCAGTTGTCACCTTTCGTGATCAACCTGCTTCACGGTGACCCCGGCCACATGATTTATTGGGACGTCCGCGATGCAAATGGAAATTCGCTGGATGGCAATCGCGCTATTCCACTACCGGCTAACTGGTCGTACGACAGGGACAAAGTGCGTGTGAACAACGAGACCATGGACGACCACAGTATTCGGGTGGCTTATGTCTGGGGAGGGGCAGACGCAGATGGCCTGCCGTTTCTGACCGTTGTTGCGCAATCCAATCAGATGCGGGCGCGTCTGCAGCAAGAAATTTTAACCGGCATGCTTACTCCGCAACTCATTGTGCTGCCACTGGCCGCCCTGCTTGCGGGTTTGGGCCTGACCCAGGGGCTGGAGCCACTTACTGTTCTTCAAGAGCGCATACGCGCCAGAAGAGCCAACGACACCTCACCTATTACAGCCGAACTTGCCCCCGCCGAAATCGTCCCTCTTATCGCGGCAATGAACAGCCTGCTCCTGCGTTTGGCAGCAGCGCATGAAACTCAGCGACGATTTGTGTCAAACGCCGCGCATCAGTTAAAAACACCGCTAGCCGGCATGCGTACTCAGGCTGAACTCGCCTTGCGCGAGCGCAGCCCCGACAAAATGAACGACAGCCTGAAGCTGCTCATACGCGGCTCAGACCGCGCCACCCGGCTGGTCAACCAGATGCTGGCGCTGGCTCGCGCCGAGAACCCAGACGACCCCAGCGGGCTCGGCCTTGAACAGATTGACCTGAACCCGCTTGCAGAACAGCAATCTTCCCAATGGGTCGATGCTGCGCTCAATAGAGACATCGATCTGGGCTTTGAGCGGGCGCCATTTCCCGTCTATATCCATGGCGACCGAATGATGCTCGCTGAAATGCTGAACAACCTCATTGAGAATGCCATTATCTACAGCTCTCATGGAGGCAAAGTGACCATACGCACAGGTGGCGATGCCCTGTCGGCCTACCTTGAGGTGGAAGACACAGGCCCCGGCATTCCGCTAGCCGAGCGAGATCGTGTTTTTGATCGCTTTTATCGGGTTTTGGGCACACATGTTGATGGGAGCGGCCTGGGTTTACCTATCGTAAAAGAAATCGCCGAATACCACGAAGCGACCATCTCATTTCTGCCCACCTCTGGCGACTATGAGCCCCAGACACGAGGCACCAGAATAAGAGTCAGCTTCAGCTACATCAAAGGCGTACAAAGCCAGAACGTATAGCTGAACGAACAAACCCATGACAGGAGACACGATGGAGAGGAGCATGGCCACGCCAGACGGCAGCGTAAACGCGGGAGCCCCTGCGGCCACCAGTCGACCAATGTCTGCCGAAGAGCGGAAGGTCATTTTTGCGTCTTCGCTGGGAACCGTGTTCGAGTGGTATGACTTTTACCTTTATGGCTCGATGGCATCTATTATTGCCGTGCATTTTTTTTCAGGTGTCAACCCGACCGCCGGCTTTATATTCGCCTTGCTGGCATTTTCAGCGGGGTTTGCCGTGCGTCCCTTTGGTGCGCTGGTCTTCGGTCGGTTGGGCGATATGGTTGGCCGCAAATATACGTTTTTAATCACCATATTGATTATGGGCATGTCCACATTTTTAGTGGGCGTATTGCCTTCCTATGCGTCCATCGGCATCGCTGCACCAGCCATCATGATCGGCCTGCGTCTGCTGCAAGGGCTGGCCCTAGGCGGCGAATATGGCGGTGCGGCGACCTATGTGGCAGAACACGCTCCTCAGAATCGCCGCGGCTTTTACACAAGCTGGATCCAGACCACAGCCACTATGGGTCTTTTTCTGTCTCTGATCATCACCCTGGGGATACGACGCTCGCTCAGTGAAGAAGCATTTCTGGACTGGGGCTGGCGCATTCCATTCCTAATTTCTTCCGTACTCCTGATTATTTCGGTGTGGATACGGATGCGCCTGAATGAGTCACCCGCCTTCCTCAAAATGAAAGCAGACGGCAAAGGATCGAGCGCGCCGATCACGGAATCATTCGGACGGTGGAGCAATCTCAAAATTGTTTTGCTCGCACTAGTGGGCCTGACGGCCGGCCAGGCCGTAATCTGGTACACAGGCCAGTTTTATGCCCTGTTTTTTCTGACAAAAACACTGGCTGTGGAGCCCAATACGGCAAGCATCATGATCGCCCTTGGCCTGCTGTTGGGGACGCCATTTTTCGTGGTGTTTGGCGCACTTTCTGACCGCATAGGCCGAAAGCCCATCATTATGGCCGGCTGCCTTATCGCCGCGTTAAGCTATTTTCCGGTCTTCAAGGCGATCACCCACTTCGCCAACCCTGTGCTCGAACGCGCCCAGACATCCGCCCCTGTCGTAGTGACTGCAGATCCCGCCACCTGTTCTTTTCAGTTCAACCTGATGGGTACGTCATCGTTCAACAGTTCATGCGATATTCTCAAGACGTTCATGGCCAGCCATGCCGTCAACTACACCAACAAGGCCGCTCCCCCGGGCAGCATTGCAAGGGTACGGATTGGCGAAGACGAATACGAGTCGTTCGAAGGCCAGGCAATGAACAAGGCCGAGTACGCGTCGAAGTCGGCCCAGTTGCGACACGCACTGACCGACGCAATACGCCAGCACGGCTACCCGGCTGCCGCCGATCCGCTGCAAATCAACTATGTTGCTGTCGTCGGGCTGCTGACCTTTCTGGTGATACTGGTCACCATGGTGTATGGACCAATCGCCGCCATGCTGGTCGAGATGTTTCCAACCCGTATCCGTTACACGTCGATGAGCCTGCCGTATCACATTGGCAACGGCTGGTTTGGCGGCTTTTTACCGCCTGCCGCATTTGCTATCGTGGCGGCCACGGGCAACAGCTACGACGGCCTGTGGTACCCCATTATTGTTGCGTCCATCACGCTTGTCATAGGCACGCTGTTTGTCAAAGAAACCAAAAACGTCGACATTAATGCCTGATCTGCCCTGATTCAGGCCAACGTCAGCCGATATGCCTAGAATCAGACTTGTGGAAGAGGTTGCGTGCGACTACAGGCGTCTGATCCCCCGGCCTGAATGTGCTGCTTCTCTTTTATCGCCGATACTGTGCCCCCCGCAATCTTTTTTAGCGCAGTATAGGTGCTTACTCTGAATGGCCCAATGCCCACGGCATCCTGGGCCATTTTTTTGGACCTTACGACTGTAACCTCACGCGCCCGGCTTGCGTAGGCATAGGCAAGCCTGCCGCCCTTTCGGGCTTGCTCCCCATACGTGGTAACGTCGTTAACCGCATGTAATGCCAGCAACGGCACACGCCGATAGCTTTCAAATCGTGACATCTTCACACGTGCTTCGGACAGCCGGTCGCAAATAGGGCTTACAATCAACGGTCCGATTTTCTGCCCAAAGGCCGACCCGCCAGACAGGCTGGCACGCTCGGGCCATTCATCAAAGACATACGACACTATGTGGTTCAAAAATCTCAAAATCTATCGTCTGGCTTCCTCATGGAAATGCACGCCAGACACTCTCGAATCCGCGCTCGCCCAGCAGGCATTCAAGCCAGGTGGCAGTAGCGACATGCAAAGCCTGGGGTGGATACCCCCCCGCGAAGACAGTGGCCTGGTGTACGCACTCGATGGTCAGTACCTGATTACCCTGCGGGCAGAAAAAAAACTGCTGCCCACCACCGTAATCAATCAATTTGCCAAGGCCAAGGCCCAGGAAATTGAAGAGCAGCAAGGTTTCAAACCCGGCCGCCGGCAAATGAAAGAAATCAAAGAACAGGTCACTGACGAGCTGTTGCCCAAGGCGTTCAGCATTTACCGCGACACGCGCGTGTGGCTGGATACCCGCAACCACTGGCTCATCATTGATGCTGCAGCCTCTGCAAAATGCGACGAAGTGCTGGGTCTGCTGGCCAAATGTCTTGACAGTTTTCCTGTGTCCCCGCTTTACGTCGAGGCCTCCCCCGCTGCGGCCATGACCGAATGGCTGATCAGCGATGAAGCGCCTCAGAGTTTCAGCATTGATCAGGACACCGAGTTGCGCTCGACCAGCGACAGCGGCGCAACCGTGCGTTACGTACGTCAAAGTATCGAGATTGATGATGTACGCAAGCACGTACAGACGGGCAAGCAGTGCACCCGTCTGGCCATGACCTGGGCCGACCGTGTGTCGTTTGTGCTGACCGAAGCCCTGGACGTCAAGCGTGTAGCTCCGCTCGACGTGCTCAAAGAAGGACAAGACACGTCATCACATAATGAAGCCGAGCAATTTGACTCTGACTTTACGTTAATGTCGGGCGAGCTTGCCCGTCTAATTGACGCGCTTGTCGACGCCCTGGGTGGCGAGCGCAAGCAGGACGTGGCAGCCTGAGGCTCACACCATCTGTATCACAGTAGCCGGCGCAGGCAATAACCCGCGTCGGCTTGGTGTGCCGCTAGTACATACCGTGAAACACACTGTCATCGGGCCCTATGTGTGATGGAGGGCTCCAGGTAACGTCACGCAGCGAATGCTGCACTAGCCCCTCCACGCCCAGCAGCACCGCAAAAATGGCCATGCGCACAGGGATACCGTTGTCAGTCTGACGGAATATGGCCAACCTTGGGTCGTGGTTCAGATCAACGCTAAGATCATTAGCACCCTCGCGACTGTCACGCGGCAACGGATGCATGACAATGACATCCGGCCCACAACATTTGTCGACGATGGCTTTATTAATTTGGAAGTCGGGTGTGTACCCTTCAAGTTCTTCGGCAGCGAACCGCTCTTTCTGCACCCTTGTGGCATAGATGACATCAGCGCCGACTAGGCCTGTTTCAAGCGAATGGGTCTGTTCAATGACATGCCCTCGCGTGCTTGTTTCTTCAACAATGTAGTCGGGCATTTCCAGCCCTTTTGGCGAAATCAATGTAAATTTCAGGCCACGATAAAGCGCCAGCAACTTGATGAGCGAGTGCACGGTGCGGCCGTATTTAAGATCGCCCGCCAATGCAATGTGAGCACCATCCAGCAATTTGCCCAGGCGCGAGAACTCGGTAAGTATGGTGTATAGATCAAGCAGTGCCTGGCTGGGGTGCTCGCCAGGGCCGTCCCCGCCATTTACCACAGGGATATTGGTCGCCCGCGCGAATTCGGCTACAGAGCCTTTTTCTGGGTGCCGGATAACCATGGCATCAACATAGCCGCTCATTACGCGGCTGGTGTCGTAAATAGATTCGCCTTTGGCCATGGAGGAAAACGTAAACCCCGTGGTGTCGCACACTGAGCCACCCAAACGGCAGAACGCTGCGCCAAAGCTGACCCTGGTACGCGTGCTGGCCTCAAAGAAAAGGTTGCCGAGAACAGCGCCCTCAAGCACACGCGAAACCTTCTGACGGCGGGCGATGGGCTGCATGTGGTCGGCGATGCGGAACAGGTCTTCAACCGACTCGCGACTGAACTGATCCACCGACAGCAATTGGTGTTTTCCTTCGACCGCAATACGATTGCGCAGCGGCCCCGACTGCACAGTGCTGTGCGCATATTTTTGCAACAGGCTGTCGTTCTCGACGATTTCAGTCACAAAACGCGAAACCACTTCAGGCATGGCACGGTATTCTTGTGACCCCTCTGGCAGCAACCATGTATCAAGCGCACGACGCTTGACACCAATACGCCCCGCGAACACATCACGAGTGAGATTAAGGCGGCGCATCGCGTCGCGTAGAAATACCTGTTGCGAGACAGTCATGAGAGAACCCTGAAAATATACGCAGAGCGTATATTTTATAAACCCACGCGATATTTCGCGAGCGCTTTTTTACGGTTTCTCTATAAAAACAACAGCAAGTACTGTGTATGGCGTATATACGCAACGCAGAGCCGTCTTGGCGCGTTGACTTGGTGTGCTACCGGTGCCACCGTCCAGGGCGGAAAAAAAGCGTGCCCCCCCCTTGACCAACCTGAAGGTAAGACCGCTATGGTGACTACTGCAGCGCTTCAAATAAGCTCTGCAGGGCCCAGCAGCCCATGACAAATACAATCAGGCTTAAGGCGTAAGCCAGCAGCGTACAAAACAGTGGCACCCAATAGCCACGTGTTCGGTAAGATCGAGACAATTGATAAAGCATGCTGGTCTGAGCCGGACAGGACCACAGCAACCCAAGCCCTGCCAGCGCAAGGCCGCACAGAAAAGCAGCCAGCGGCAACCGATACCAAACGGCGGACACCTCGAGCGCCACACCCATTGACAACATCAGTGTCAGTAGCAAGCCCAGCCCGTTCAGCCATGCCACGAACTTGAAGCCCAGCGTGAGCGTACGCCCCAGAGCCTGCACGCTTACAAGGTTGGATGAAGAATTGTCCATGGATCGCTTTCCGCTTGCGCAAGGAGGTTGTCAGAGCATTTGGGTGTAGCGCGACACGACATACGCTACCGTTTTCGTGAGTAAATGCTAAAAAATATGCCAGCCCAGCCAAACAGGCGGGGCCAGCATATTTTGGCAATGACCGGCTTGCGACAGCAACGCTACACGCAGATCACTATTACTATACCTGCAATTTGCCGGCTAATCGGTTTGTCACACATGTACTGCAACCTTGGAGAGGCGGGGAAAACTGGATACAACGTCAGGACAACGTAGAAGAGGCCCCAAATTTTGCTCTCTCAACCATGAGGGTTAGATACCTACCCTCATGGGATCTGCCCACTGCTGGTTTAGCGCGGCACACTTTTAGGTGTCTGACCCTGCGCTGGGGCGGGCGGTTGTTGTGCATCACCGGTGCCGTCTTGCGGTACGCCAGCAATTGCCCGCGCTGCTGCGTTGGCATTTTGCTCGCTACCCACTGCAAAAATCAATTGATCGGACATGACAGGTGTTGTGTAACCCGGTGCTGCAAGCATGGTGCGCCCAACAACAAGTGCAAGCCGCAGATTGGGGTTTTTGGTGGTGGCGTCTTTGATTTTGGCTTTGCCAGAATCATTGAGCTGCAAGGCAAGCAGACCTGCGCCATCTTTGCTTGTACCTGCTTGCACCCCTGAAAGGTCGTCACGCGTGAGCACGGGCTGGGGGTTCACAAAAAGCTTACCGGAGTCAATATCGACGGGCGTCCAGCCGTTGCGGGCAGCGGTATCTGCCAGGAACACAGCCACAGGAGCACCCTGCGACTGAGCCTGAGTTTGCGATTCAGCTTGAGTGGCAGCGGTCTGGGCAGGTGTCGCCGTTTGAGCAGATGAATCTGGTGCTGTTTTCTGTGTGGGACTGGTCGTTTGGCACGCAGCAAGAACGGCCAGGCTGATCGGTGCAAGAACACGTGCCAAAGTACGAGCTGTCATCATAGATACTCCCCACTCTCTTAAAGTAAATCAATAATTTGAAAAGTGTACCAGTTGCCAGCAGTCGTTGCCGTCAATATCTGTCAACTTGTAGAAAGGTGTTAATCAAAAGGTCGTCACCGAATTCGCACATCGCGTACCTCTAGCTGCACGATATCAACCACCCTGTCTTGTCCGTCCAGCAACTCGATACGTTTTTTCCCAGGCTCAGGTGCCCAGGCAATGCGGGCACCGCGTCCTATGAAACGACCATCCACACGCCACGACACATTTTTCGCCACGCTGCCGGCAATAGTGGCAGCGTGCAGCCAGACACGCTGATTCTTCCACGGAATGTCCGGGTCAAGCGCAAGAATCGCTTGATCAGCCGGTTGCGTAATGCGCAACGTACCCTGGTCGGCACTCAGTTGCCCGTGCGCCAACTCCACTCGCTCTATGCGTGTATCGTCCAGAAACACATCCTGACGCGTTGGTTCGATGCCGTGTCCGAAAGTAACCTGCCCTGCGCTGACAGAAGCTGGCATGTCAGGCTGATGACTGCCGTGCCCGTGGTGCAGATATGTCATGATGTCATGCCAGATCGGCCCTGCACCCGACACACCCGACACCTCGCGCATGCTGGCACCACCACTGTTGCCAACCCATACACCCACGGTGTAACGGTCAGACCAACCCATGCACCAGTTATCACGCATATCTTTGCTGGTTCCAGTTTTTACCGCCGTCCAGAAAGGTGTCGACAATGGGCTGTCGAGCCCAAACGTGCGTGCACGCGCTTGCCGGTCAGACAAAATATCACCGACAATCCAGGCCGCACCTGAGGCTATTACGGCTTGCGGCCGATCGGCTCTGTCATCGGCTACAGGAAACATGCGGGGTGCAGATACTGTGCCCAGATTGGCCAGCGCACGGTAGGCATTAGAGAGCGTCAACAGGCTTACATCAGCACTGCCCAGGGCCAGACTATAACCATAAAAATCACCGGTCTCTTCCAGCGGCAGGCCCAGCTGCCGCAGTAGACGAGCAAAGGCATCGGGCGTAACCATGGTCAACACCCTGACAGCGGGAATATTCAGTGAAGAGGCCAGCGCCGTGCGCGCGCTGACCCAGCCGGAAAAACGTTCATCATAGTTTTGCGGGATATACAGGCCACTGCCTGTAGAAAGATTAAGCGGCCCGTCATCAAGCAACGACACAGCAGTAAGCCGTTGATCTTCGAGCGCCTGCGCATACAAAAAAGGCTTAAGGGTTGAGCCGGCCTGGCGTCGCGATCTTGCATGATCAACGTAGGTAGCACCTGAAAACTCACCCGAAGAGCCCACATAGGCAAGCACTTCACCACTGTGATTATCCAGCACAACCACGGCGGCATCACGCACATTTGCCATATCAAGCTCGCGCAGCCTGAGCGCAACCGAATGCAGTGCAAAACGCTGAAGATCTGCATCAAGCGACGTACGCACGATCTGGCCTGGCGCCAGAACAGATTGATCCACGCCCTGCAGAGCAAGCCGCGCAAAATGCGGCGCCAAACCGCGGCGACCGGCCCAGGGAGCAGACTTGCGCAGCAAAACCATGTAGACGAAATCACGCAAACCCGAGCATTCAGCCGGCTGCCCCATGTCTCCCAAAAGCGCACAGGTACGCCGCACCAGAACGGGTTCAGGCGCATTGGGACCGCGTAACAGCACAGCCGCCAACGCACTCTCGCGCATGTTCAGCCCACTGGGGGCTTTCTGGAACAGAACGCGTGACAACGCATCCACGCCTTCAAGCTCACCCCGGAAAGCAACCAGATTAAGATACGCTTCCAGTATTTGTGGCTTACTCCAGTGGTCTTCCAGCCGACGCGCCTCGAATGCCTGATCAATTTTATCGCTCACACTGCGCCCGCCAGGCCCGCGGCGGTATTCGGGGTCGATCAGCCCCAACAGCTGCATCGTAAGCGTGGACGCACCGCGACGTTGCGTATGCACGAGATTGTCCCAGGCTGCCGACGCAATGGCCTGCCAGTCAACGCCACCGTGTGAATAAAAACGCCGGTCTTCCGACATAATGACGGCACGCTGCAAGGCAACCGACACATCGTCCAGGGTGACCCAGTCTCCGCGTCGTGCGTGGAAATCAAGCCTCACCCGTTCGAGCAACTGCCCCGACCGGTCTTGCACCAGCACGTCAGACGCAGCGTAGTCGCCCTTGACCTGCGTGAACGCCGGCAGAGCAAGCGACGACCCGGCACCGCCGATTGCCAGAGCCAGCGCAATACAACTTCTAACAGCAAGGTTCGCCACGGCCTTATTCATGACCTAGGCTCCATCTGCCCCGGCTGTGCGTTTGGCCTTGTCATTCTCAGTTTTCGGCTGGCTCACAGCTTGCCCGTCTTCTGCGGCGGGCTTTACCACTATGCTTTCCTTGTTCGGAAACTCACCGTATACGTCGGGCTGATACAGCGCCTCAATACGCGTAGACGGCAAGTTGAAACTGCCTGCCGTATTCAGCCGCACCGTGTAATCAATGGTAGTTGTACCTTTGGGCAAATACTCGTAGTAAGCCCGATAGGCCTCGAAACTGCGCTCGATAAAGCTGGGGCCAAACCACCCCGTCGTGCCTTTTTCGCCCATGGTCGATATGGCTGAGTCACGCCCCAGCCCGCTTCCCAGCACAGTTGCTCCGGCAGGAACAGGATCGCTGAGCACCACCCAGGTCATAGGCGCTTCGGCACGTATCGTCAAGGTCACCCGATAGACATCACCGCGCGACCATGCATCAGGTACGGCGCGTGTAACAGGCTCAATGCTGCGCTTCAGCTCATAGCCCGACACCAGAGGCTTGAGGGTCGGCACGGCGGCAAGCGACCGTACAGTAGCCCAAGCGCTCCCCGCGCCATTGGGAATCATGGCAAGCGCGTCTGACTTAGCTTTACTCCACGGTTGCAGCAGATCAAAACTACGAACACCGTTGTCAGCCGGTGCGGCGTCCCAGTCAAAGGTACGCAGAGACCCCGATGCCAGGCCAACCCGCACCTTTCCCGACACTGGCTCTCGCTCGAACTTGTGCGCAAATTTTTCGATGGCCAAGGTACCCAACAGATTGGCAGTGGTCGTACGCCACGCACCGCGACGCTGCAAGCCAAGCAGGCCCTGCGCCAGACGAGGCATATCCTCATCCCAGTGGTCAGCATCAAGTGCCACGATCATCAATCGAGCAAGATTGGCTTCATCGCCCTGCATCATCCACCAGGAATCATTCAAACTGTCTTGCGCAAGCGTGAGCGTCGTGCCACTGGCAGCCAGGCGCGCACGCAGAACGTGCCCCACCTGCTCAAGACGCTGTGCCCGTTGAGGAATACTTGGCACACGCTGCAACAGGCTCATCCAGTCAATAATGGCCGAAGTCTGCCAGCGGTCAGGCTTAATATCTATGCTGTCGAGCATGCGCGGCGTGAAGCGGTCGTAGCGCGACAACGCCTCCAGAACCGTCAACTTGCGCATGTAAAGATCACGTGTGGGCGACCAGCGCTCGCGCGTGAGTTTGCCCTGCGCAAAGGCCTTCAAACCATCAAGCATACGGTTACGCTGTGCAGATGGAATTTCAAATGGCATGCCAAGTGCCTGTGCTTCGTGGCTAATCACTAACAAATAAGCCGTGAGCACTTCGTTGCCATACCGCGCCCCCGGAAAATAAGCAACTAATCCGTCTGCATCCATGTAGCCGGGCAGCCTGCGCATAATGCCAGCCCATGTGGAAGTATCCATGAGCCCGATGGCGCGTGAGCTTACCTGCTCAAGGCAGGTATACGGGTAAGCCTGAAACCATTCCTTAACCCCTGGCAGGCCGCCCGCAAGTGTGGACTGCAGATGCACCTGCAGGCCACCACGAGGCACCCCATTTGCATTGGCCAGAGCGCCTGCGGGCGGCGATACTTCCAGTCTGACCGCAGGCTTGGCCGCATCCACCGACAACAACGTAGATTGTCGTGTACGAACCGGCACGGCAGGAAGCAGCTTCTGCGTAAAGGCAAGCCGGTCGGCCGCAGGGTTGTCGCCTTGCGTTTCATGGGCCTCGAACGTCCATGCCAGCGATGTGGCATCAATAAACAGATTGCTTTCCGGAGCTTCAATATCCCACACAGCTACACCCGCAGACCCCGCTGCCAGTGCCACCTCTTGGGCGGGCAGCGAGCCAGGCGCAACCCCATTGCCTTTATATGAAGCGCCCACGCTCACCTGCATGTCATGCTGGGTAGCATTACGCAAGGTCAACATCGCCTGATACCGATCTCCCTCGCGTGCAAGTGCCGGCAAGCCTGGAATAATCTGAAGATCCTGGGTGCTGACGATCTGTGTCGAGCCCGTACCAAAACGCTCTGCATCATAGTCGGCGATAGCCACCAGCTTAAAACGCGTAATCGCATCGTTCAGTGGCACCTCAATCGTCGCCTTGCCCTGAGCATCAAGCTGAACCGAAGGCTTCCACAAGAGTAAGGTATCGAGCAACTCCCGCGTAGGGCTTGAACCGCCCCCGCCTCCAGGCGGCAGCGCCTTGCGTCCGTAATGGCGACGCCCCACCACCTGCATTTGAGCGGTCGCGGTTTCTACACCATAACTATGCAACTGACGTAATGCGTCGAGCAGATTCCAGCTGTTATTGGGTGCCAATTCAAGCAAGGCCTGATCGACCGCCGCAAAGGCGACTGTACCGTTCGAAGCAGGCTTGCCGTCGGGCCTGGTCACCTGTATGGTCACCTGAGCCTTATCCCGCACCTGATACGTTTCATGGTCGGCGCTTACTTTTACGTTTAGCTTGTCCAGATCATCAGATATACGGATTTCAGCCAGGCCAAACCGAAATGAAGGCTTGGCCAGATCGATCAGCGCCGTAGGTGCCGAATAAGGATCTCCCTTGGACTTGAATGCGTCATACCAGGCTCCGGGGTTACGCCAGCCCCAGCTGAAAAACGACTGCCAGGGCACCTCTCGCACACGGCCTCGCAAAGCCAGCACGGATACATACACATTGGGGCCCCATTGTGCCTCGACGGGAATGCGAATAGTAGGGTCTGAACCATTCAACTCTACAACCTGCGTCTTCAACACACCCTCACGCTCTACCGCGACTAGCGCCGTCGCATGCCGATATGGCATGCGTACCTGGAACTCTGCCGTTTCGCCCGGCTTCCAGTCTTTGCGGGCAGGAATGACGTCAATACGATCATCATTATTGCCTCCGAACCACAGTTCGCCAGCACCGGTTATCCATATAGTTCGCGCTGCCTGCGACGCGCGGCCCTGATCGTCTTTAGCCGTAGCCACAAGCTGGATTGAACCAGGCTCAGTCAGATTTATTTCGCAAGCCAGCTTACCCTTATCATCTGTCTTACCGTCACACTGCACGCCCAAATCAGTCGTTTCGGTGTGGTTGTCATAACTGTAGAAGCCACCCACCAGGCGCTTGCGCACCGAGTAGGTTTTGCGAGCTATAGCACTGACCGACATATCGATCCCCGCCTGTGGCTTGCCCGCCAGCGTAAGCGCCAGCGCCTCAACCTTTGCGGGCTTGCCAGCCTGTTGCCAACTTTCGGTTTTAATACCTGCCTGCACAGCGGCCGGCCATACCGGCGTCGTCTGGGACAGCGTCTGAAGCTCGCCGTTCGGGTCAAAAAAACTGGCCTCAGTCAAAAATTCTTGTGGTCGCGTGACAGCTGGTGGCGAATCAATCTGGAGTCGCGCCCCACCCTGTCCGTCCAGCACCACCTTTTGCTTGTCAAGAAACAGGCTTGGCGCGCCAGCACGATTCTGGCGGCTGTCTTCATCGCCCTCATCGCTTCCCTCCTGATCAGCTTGCTCGTCCGCCTTGGCTTCATCTGGGGCGTCAAATGAAAATTCGTCATACTGACTGAAACTAACACGGCGCTCCTGCACGATTCCTGAAAGCGTCACCGGCAGTTTGCCGGCAGGGCCCCCGGCAACATAGGCAACCTGTATGTCTGCCGTCAGGCTGGACGGTGCCACCAGCGCCACCTCTCCCGAAGGGCCTGCAAGCTTCACATGCCCAGTCAGTACGGGAAGCTTGAACTCTTCCACCCTGAATTCACCAGGTTCGTACCAGTAATCATTCTCTTTATCCTGCAGCGTGACCGAATACACACCTAGACGCGCCGTCTCCGGGATAGCAAATTGATTTGCAGCAGAAAGGCCGCCCGAGGGTGTTGCGACCCATTCAACTGGAATTTCATAGCGCTGATCGGAACCCTGATGCTCAATAACCATCAGGGTGGGCAGCGATTGATGCGGCACGACCAAGCCGTTACGCGTCTGATCTCGCACAAAATGCTTCATGGATACTGTTTCGCCAGCACGCAACAAGGTACGGTCGAAAACCGTATGCACAACCCGTGTCGGCGTGACGCGCGTGTCTGTCGGCACATTGAACCGCCATGACTCGATCCCGTCATTCCAGTTTGTGAGTGCGAACGAAAAGTCAGGACGGCCACGCGCCAGAGCGTGACTGGCGTCAATGCGTGCTGACACGTAAAGGCCGCTGAGCCCGGTAGCAGAGCAATACCGATTGTCAGCACTCAAGGCTTCATTGTGATGCCATATGCCGTTTTCATCGGTTTCGCCGCGCGCCAGTTCAGTGCCATTGCAATCAAGCACGGCAACCGATGCCTGGGGAACAACCTTGCCCTCATCAAGCGTGGTTACCCACACAAGCGTGTCATCACGACCCGTCTTGATATGCACCCCAAGGTTAGTGAGCAGCGCCGATGTACGCACATACATAGGCTTTCCAGATTCAATCAGCGATTGCCCCAGTCGCGCGGATTCAATTTCAAGAACATGGAAACCCGGCTCTAACAGGGGCACACCCACCACCTCGAAGGGCCTGGGGCCCTGCTTGCCGGCACCGGGCAGCTCCAGCATACGCACACCTTCGCGCCCCTTGAGCGCCGACACTTGGCGTGAATCAATGCGGTCATGGTTGTCTGACTTGGGCCGACGGCCTGCCATAATGGCTTTGTATTGGGCTGCCGACCATTGATTCTCATCCAGCCTGTTCAGTCGGGACAACCATAGCAGCACCTCTTTGTCATCTTTCACGGTGTAGTCAGACACTTTGCCTGCCGACTGCTGCAAGTCACGCGTCAGCAACTCAGCCTCTACATTGCGCAGCGTAATCGCCATGCTGGCCGGCTCATCAGCTTCGTCACCCCCTGGGCTTACGTTGGCAAAGCGCTCAATAATTCCAAATGGCGAGGCAGCGAACTTGGCCAAGGGTGGAAACTCGGCGGTACGGAACGCCAGAGGAAACTGATCAGCATTGGAAAGCGTACGGCCTGCGTCATCAGTCAGACCTTCAGGCAAATCGAGTTCCAGCTCTTCATTCTCAGGAAGAGGCCCCTCGAAACTGACGCGTGACAACGCCCTATCGTCGTTCTCGTCATCCAGTTCCGGAGAACGCTCAACACCACCAACCTTTAGATGAATTTTGCTGGCATCAGCACGAGAAATAGGCCCTGTAAAATTCACGTCGATATCTGACACGGGACTGCAGGGCTGGCTGGAGTTCTCACGCAGGCAACTCATCGTTGCCTTGAAAGCCCGACGCACCGTGTAGTCAAAGGTTTGGGCATCCTGAGCCGGCACACCTGCCAGCTCGCCGCGAGACGGCGTGGCAACACCAGGCCCGACCCGCAATTGAACTTTAGCTTCGGCCGGCAGCTTGCGCTTGCACTGTAATAATTGCACGGCTGGCGTATCGATTTCTGCGGCCCGAGAATAATACGTTGCCTTCAGTATGCCGGTGCGCGCCTCGCCTGTGATAAGCCGAACAGGCACGGCCTCGCCCAAGCCCTCGACCAGACAGCGCGAATTCGCAACCAGTGTTTCGGGATCAACCGCTCCGTTGAACTGCAGCACAAACACCTGGTCTTCGGCGACCTGGTCGCCATACGGCCTTGAGCGGCTTACAAACGGCCCACCCGTCTGAAAACTGAAATGAGTTTTACCGGTAACTGCTTCATTATTCAGTGCATTGAACGCTGGATTGAGCTGCGCCGCACACCGCACACCGGGCCCAAGCGTATCGGAAAACGCAAAATACCAGCGGCGAGCGTCTGTCCAGCGGCCATGGCCTGCTGCTTCAGCGCCATCACAAGTCAGGTTTACCGGCGGTGCTACCTGATTGTCACCGAATGGGATGACATCTTTATCAAATGAGAGGCTGACCCGCTCAATATTGGCAACCGTGCCCTGTGGGGAAAACTGAACAATTTGCGCCCCCCAGGCCGAAGGAAAATACAACGCGCACGATAACAAAGCCCCAATGGCAAGACGCATGTCTGACTCCGAACACCAATAGTTATTTGGGGCAACGATACCATTGTTGGGTAGTACAGTCAGCGCAAGCCCGTGTCTGTTTAGCACCTGGTCAGCCCGCTAGGCAAAAAGCGGCGGGTTGTGTAATAATTGCGGGCTTATCGACAGTGTTTTGCCACATTGCGGCAGGTATTCTCGATACGCCCCTCTAGCTCATGCTTGGTTAGAGCAGCAGACTCATAATCTGTTGGTGCCGTGTTCGACTCACGGGGGGGCACCAGTATTTATGCGGGTTTCCGGTAAAACGGGAACCCGTTTTGTTGGCTTTGAGGAATTCGGGGCGCAACGCTACTATCAGGGCTGGCATATACGGTGGGAGTAGCCTGTGTGTGGACGAGTAAAAAAGGGAAATTCGCGTCGTCAGTTTCTGCACGCATGTCATGGCCGACTGTCAATGAAACGTGCCGGGCTATCCTGCCTAACCCGCAGTCCTTAAGGGCTCTCCATGTTCTCGCACGTATTTGTTAGTGTCACCGACTTCGACCGCGCATTACGTTTCTATGATCGCCTGTTTGCGGCTCTAGGGGTAAAGCAGCGGTTCTGCGATCCCAATGTGCCATGGGCTGGCTGGCACTCTACAGGCGCTGCTCGTCCGTTTTTCGTAATATGCAAGCCCTTTAATGGTGAACCTCACGATGCGGGCAACGGCCAGATGACTGCCTTTCTGGCCACTTCCCGCGATCAGGTGCATCAGGCGTACTCCGTCGCGCTGGCCGCAGGCGGTACCTGCGAGGGTGAACCCGGTTTACGGCCGCAGTACCACGCAGACTATTTCGGAGCGTACTTTCGGGACCCTGAGGGAAACAAACTATGTGTAGCCTGTCACCGGCACGAATAAACACGTGTCGCCCACTTCTGATCAGCTACTGCCAGTGGCATCTGGCCGATATCGACCGAGGCTGTGTGAAAACGCTTCACTGGTCGCCTGATCCCAATTAAAATAAGCCAACCCGTTTAAGCGAGGTGGCCGA
>RAPG01000016.1 GCA_005239165.1 Allopusillimonas ginsengisoli | reverse complement strand
GGACCCTGCCTGCACGCTCTCCGGGGCCGACACACTGGCCTTGGCAGCGGTAACCGTGAATGGCTGGCTTGCAATGATACTGTCAGCACCCGCGCCACGTAATATGTAACGCACCAGGTATGACCCTGCTTTGGTCGGTGCCTTCAACTCGCCAGTTTCGCCATCTTCTGAATCTGCAGTCCAAAAATATGTGAGCTCTCCACCGATCCGCTTGTGATCTGCCGGGACAAGATCAACGTAGTCTTTCTTGCCTGCCGGCCCCGTCCAGAAAACCGGCAGCAATGAACCTGCCTCGATGGTTTCGGGAATAGACAGGGTTGCAACGGCCTTGGTAACCTCAAGCGCCACAGTCGCCAGAACCCGTTTTTTGTCCGGAGCCTTTAATACGTACCGTATTTCATAATTGCCAGGCTTGGTAGGTGCACGCAGTTCAATCTCAGACTCTTCGCCTGCATAGACATAACTTAACTCGCCGCTGGTGCGCTTAAACTTTTGAGGGACAAGATCAATGTAATCCCCTTTGTTGGCAGGGCCCTTCCATTTGACCGGGATGAAGCTGCCCGCCTCAACCGCACTGGGCGCCACCAGTGCCACCTCGCTGTCAGTAACCGGCAACGCCGCCTCAGCCAGCACATGACGCTTGTCGTCAGTACCGCGCCAGATATAACGCACCTTGTACTCGCCCGGCTTGCCGGGTGCCCTGACGCTAAGAGGTGATCCATCCTTTGTGTAGGTATATGAAAGCTCACCATGTGTGTCTTTGTAGTCATGAGGCACGATGTCGATGTAATCATGATCGGCATCTGGCCCTGTCCAGCTAACCTGCACATCATCGCCGATAGCGACGGTTTCATCGGGAGCCAACGTAGCTTTTGGCAATACCAGCGGTTCTTCTTTTTTAGCCTCAGGCTCAGCAGCTTTTTTAGTCGGTTCAATAACCGTGCTCAGCAACGCGGCGCGCAGTTGGTCAGCATTGGAAGCCGACAGGTATTTACCACCGGTGCTTTCAGCCAGGCAAGCCACTTGTTTGCCCTCGGCATCGGTAAGGTCAAAACCCACCACATGAGCTGTAAAATCGATGCCCTGGCTGGCCAACTCGGTGCCAAGCGCACACGGATCGGCACTGCAGTTTTCCAGGCCATCGGTAATCAGTATCACGGTTGCTTTTTCTTCGGTATAACGCAGCACCTCGGCCGCCTGCCTGACGGATGCGGTCAATGGCGTTTTACCCAGAAACTTCATCTTGGCTGCTGCCTGGGCAATGGCCGGACCGGTGCCAGCAGCAGGCTCGACAATAAGCTCAATGTCCTTGCAATTGCCTTTTTCGCGATGGCCGTATGCAATCAGGCCCAGCTCCATGTCAGGCGGCACGCCGTCAAGAACAGTCGCCAATGCCTCGCGGGCAATCTGCAGCTTGGGTTTGCCGTCAATCTGCCCCCACATGGAACCTGAGGCGTCAAGCACTATCATTGCCTGTCCTGCAGCCATTGCAGCGTGACTCGATACGGCCAGCAGGCTTGCCAATACAAAGCGTTTCAATCGTCTCATTTATATATCCTGATAACCGTATAAAGCGAAGTTACTGACCCGAGATCAACGGCAGGCATAAAGACGCTGTTTCATCTAAGCCTGTATGTATTTTTTTATTCAAAACCTGCACATCAATATCAAAATCTTTGGCGAAATTTCCCAGAGAGTTCGTATGAATAACGTAGGATGTATACAAACCGATGCAACCTTCTGGCTGGCCACGGTCATTAAGTTCGGCGCGACCTTCTGTCTTCATGTAAGCATTTGAAAAATGAACAAATGCATCGACATAACAAGCCTCATAGGCCTGCACGGCCTCTGATTTCTTCCCCTGGCCTGCCGACTGCATGCCAACCGCCGTACCCACGACATTTGCGCACGCAAAGGTGGGAACCTCACCTTTGCCCGCCGTTTCCCAGGCTTTGTCCAGTTTCTCTTGATAGATCCCGCCCAGCTTCGGGGCCTGCGTACTGTCTTCATCACCACAGCCAGCCAGAATAAAGACCGTTATGCCTAACGCCAGGGCGCTTGTTTTTGTTCTCATGGTTCCATCCGTATGCGTGCAACGCCGGCAAATAAACGAAGAGTTCATGATAAGGACCGCTCAGGCATTTGTCCCCGTCCAAACGAACGGGATACCGGATCAAAATCCATGCTGTTTTCATGCACAGGCTTGCGCCCGAAGATACTAAAGCGACACAAGCCGCGCTCAATGCGCGACCCGCTTGCCTGTATTGATTTACTGCGTGCGACACAGCTGGGCTTGCTATAGTGTTAACTACAATCCAGCCGCCACGTCATCATCACGAAGGCAGCGCATCGCCTGAACGCAGATGTCACTCTGTGCTCCTTTCTTACTCACGAGGGGTAGTCCATGGTAAATATTCGCAATTTAATGCCTGAGGCCAGCCAGCGACTCATGACCGTGCCAGACTCGGCCCCAGTCACAGAGGCCGCCAAAATGCTGACAGGCGGTCGCGCCACACTGGTCATTGTGTGTGACGCCGCAGGTACCATGGTTGGGGTGGTAAGCAATGCTGATGTCGTGCGTCAGCTTAGTCACTGTACCGGCTGCAGCTGTACCGAAACCGTATCGCAAGTCATGACGCGCGAGGTGATCTCTTGCCACCCGGATGACGAACTGATGACCGTGTGGAACATCATGAAGCGTAACGACCTAAAGCAGATACCCATCGCCAATGCTGCATCTATGCCGCTGGCATTGCTTTACGCCAATGATGTGCTTCAGGTTCTACTCAAAGAAGTTGAGTACACCGAAGAACTACTGCGTGAATATGTGATGGGAATCGGCTATCACTAGCCAAAGCCTGTGCACTTTATCGACTCAAATGGCATTACTAGCTTGCTGAATTCCTAAAGATATATATAATATGCATCTTTAGGGAAGAGATGTGCTCTTTCTGCTTTTGTCCACTGAAGGAAGAATGATGGAAACAGGAATGCTTAAACTTGCCGGCATGAAAGACGCACAGTGCGCCGAGGTCATCACCCAGACGCTCAATGCCGTAAATGGTGTTAACGATGTTAACGTTTCGTTTTCCAGCAACCGCGCCTCAGTTACTTTTGATGAAACGCTTACCTCGCTCCCCCTGCTCAAAAAAGCAGTGCAAGAAGCAGGGTATGAAATCGCCAAACCCAAGCATGGGGAAGACGGCGAATGCTGCGGCGGTTGCGGCGGCTAATTTCTGGTCCTGCAATACCTCGCCGCGTTTTTGTTCGTCTCCACAAAACAGTCTGATCAGGCGTTCATCCGCCCCCAAACACCGACCTGCGGTTCGGCTTTGGGGGCTTTTTATTTGTGCGGCAGCTCCCAGACCGGTCATTATCCCTCCCCGGCCTTCCCTCTAAGTTCAAATGTTTTAGAATACTGCCTGCGCTTACACATGCCCATTGCGTGGCAGCGGGCTATTCTCCAGAGCGCAATTGCACCCCCTCAAAATACAGCCAGTACACCCCGCTTTTTGCTGACCCCCAGGTGGGTCTTTTTCATCCGAGAATTTCATGCGCGCGCGCAGTCCCTTTTTGTATTATTGGCATCCTTTACCCACTCTTTTGCTGGCGGGGGTGCTCAGCGCCGCCTATTTTGGCCTTACTGGTACCGTGTGGGCTGTAACGGGCGAGTTTACGAGACTGATCATCGCCTAAGATTACCGCCAGAGCAGCCCGCCCGCGCACATATGCGCTGGCCTGATCTGAGCCAGACCTGACCCGTGCCTTTGTGCGAGACATCCACGGCATACCTGATCAACACCCTTGATCCGTCATGATTACCCTTATGCAAAAAAAAGAACAACCTTCTTCCCCCGGCACAGAGGCTCCCACTCTGCGCCGCGAGCTCAAGGCCCGGCATCTTTCGATGATTGCCATCGGAGGATCTATAGGCACCGGGCTGTTTGTTGCTTCAGGCGCAACCATAGCAGAGGCCGGCCCAGGTGGCGCCCTACTGTCTTACATGCTGATCGGCTTGATGGTTTACTTTCTTATGACCAGCCTGGGTGAACTCGCTGCCTACATGCCCGTATCGGGCTCATTTGCCACCTACGGTGCACAGTATGTAGAAGAAGGCTTCGGCTTCGCCCTTGGATGGAATTATTGGTACAACTGGGCGGTTACCATCGCCGTTGACCTGGTGGCTGCGCAACTGGTGATGAGCTACTGGTTGCCAGAAATTCCGGGCATTATTTGGAGCGCATTATTCTTGCTGTTGATGTTTTTGTTAAATTCTATCTCCGTCAAGGGCTTTGGCGAGGCTGAATACTGGTTTGCAGCCATCAAGGTGATAACGGTATTGGTGTTCATTGGCATCGGGCTACTGATGATTACCGGTATTTTGCAGAGTGCCGAGCGCGGGGTACTTCAAAACTGGACAGCGGGTGATGCACCTTTTCCTGGCGGTTTTGCCGCCATGATAGGCGTAGCGATGATTGTAGGGTTTTCGTTTCAAGGCACTGAGCTCATCGGTGTTGCCGCCGGAGAATCTGAAAACCCCAGGCGTAACATCCCGCGGGCAATCCGGCAAATTTTCTGGCGAATTCTGCTCTTTTATGTATTTGCCATCTTTATTATCGGCTCGCTTATCCCTTATACCGATCCACAATTATTACGCAATGAAGTCAGCGACATCAGTGTCAGCCCGTTTACGCTGGTCTTTGAGAAGGCAGGCCTGCTTTCTGCCGCAGCCCTCATGAACGCCGTGGTCTTGACCTCGGTGCTCTCTGCGGGCAATTCAGGCATGTATGCATCTACCCGCATGCTGTTCAACCTCGCCCGCGAAGGCAAAGCACCACGCATTTTTGCGCGGCTGACAGCCAACGGGGTACCACGCTACGCACTAATTGCCACCACGGTGGTTGCTGCACTTTGTTTTATCAGTTCAATCTACAGCCCTACTTCGGTGTATATCTGGCTGTTAAACACTTCTGGCATGACGGGCTTTATTGCCTGGCTGGGCATCGCGGTCAGTCATTACCGTTTCCGGCGCGGCTATGTAAAACAGGGCCGTGATCTGAACGACTTGCCGTATCAGTCCCGGTTTTTCCCCTTTGGCCCTATGTTCGCGTTCGCGTTATGTCTAATCATCACGCTGGGACAAAACTATGGGGCATTTCTTCAAGACAAAATAGACTGGCACGGCGTGGTTGCAACGTATATAGGTATTCCGCTGTTCCTGGCCATCTGGACAGGCTACCGGATGGTTAAAAAAACCCGCTTTGTCAGGTACCACGATATGGTCTTTCCCGGCAACAGCTCTGACGATTAAGGTAGCGCTTGAAACCCGCAACAGGCAAAACGCCAGCGCATTGTGTTTGCCCCATCCTGCTGCCGCTGATGTGCAGATGCCGGGTTTAGCTGCACACCCGATCAGCCTCATTTCAGTGCGCTCAGTAACCAAATCGTGACACAAAAGGCGGGCGTAAAAAAGGCGGCCAAAGCCGCCGTTTGTGCGTTCGGGCTGATCAGACAGCCAGAATGCTTACTTCTTGACGGGCATGCTCCGAATCTATTTTCTGCAGCATACGCGTATATTTGCGCTCTAGCCGACGACGATTCAGTTTTTTACTCCAGGTATAAACTGGTACCAACTGCCGCGACCCAAAACCATCGACCAGATATAAACCTTTGATGCCACTCGCATTTCTGCCGAAAGCGATGTTACTCAGACCTACGTCGTTGTAAACCACATGCGCGTCTGCCAACGCAGCAAAAAAAGTATCCAGCATCGAGCGTAACTCGGCGGTAAAGCCATGCGCTGCGACCACCTGTCTCAGATTGGGAGCCAGGGCACCGAATTCATCAACAATTTTCTCGACTATCAGCCCCATTCCGAGCGAGGTCGTAGTCACACCAGCGACTCGCGCGATAGGCAGAGTTTGATTCTGGCCATACAAGCGTGCCGCCACTGTGACACACTCGGAGAACTCGGTGAAAAAGCCGCGATAAATACCGCAGCGCGTAAACCGCCTATGCCATTTTTCAGTCTTTTTCAGACCATCGGCATGAGTGCGGTACAGCACTTTAAGCAAGAAATGCTCGTTATAGGGATGTAAATAAACACGCCGCTCACTACCTTGCGCCACCGGCGCACTGGCTGAGAGATCAAGTGTTTCGAAGGGCTGGCGATACAGTGCCGTGCAGGCGGGTATCAGCTCGCGAATGTAACCGCCATACTGTTGCTGCAACGGGGAAAGTGTAGCCAGATGCTCCAGGTCGAATTCGAGAAGTTTCATATCTGTCGGCTCTAAGATAGACCAAGTGACAGGTCTGCCGATTTCTTTTTGCTGGGCAGCTTATCAATGTTTCGTTAAAAAAATATCACAATAGACAGAGAACTTCTTTATAAATGCTTAAATAAAGTCAAGATCGCTACAAAGTGTTGAGCATAGGCCACAATACGTAACGAATTAATTCGTAACCTTCTGATTACCCAACAAAACTCGCGCCGACGCACTGTGCGCAAAAAACACAACAAACCCGGTGCGACGAAACTAACCGCGCTCCGGGTGTCAGGCAATGCATACGTTCAGAGCAATGCTTTGCGAAGCTCTGCAGGAGTTTTGGGTGAGAGCAGGCCCGGCGGCACATCAAACACCGTCTTGGCACCGGTTTGCCCCATTTTCCGAAGGCGATACGCTGCACGCGCATATGCCACCAGAACACTGGACGTAAAGCCGGGGTTACTTTCCAGCGCCAGAGAGTATTCCATAACCTGCTGATCACCGTTGCCGGTTTTGCCACTACGGATAACGAAGCCGCCATGAGGCATGGCAGCGTGGTCACGCTTTAACTCATCACTAGAAATAAAGGAAACCGATGTGTCGTAGTCGGCAAAATAATCGGGCATGGTGACTATGGCTTCTTTAACCGTATCAGCGTTTGCGCCCTCTTCGAGCACCACAAAACACTCGCGTGTGTGCTTTTGTCGCGTGGTGAGTGTAGGCTGCGAGCCGCTACGCACCTGATCGACCGCGGCAGGAACTGGCACGGTGTATTGCACGGCCCCCTTCACACCCGGCACACGCCTTAGCGCGTCAGAATGGCCCTGGCTCAAACCCTTACCCCAGAACGTATAGGTTGCTCCGTCTGGCAGAATCGCTTCGCCATACAGACGGTTTATGGAGAACAGGCCGGGATCCCAGCCCACAGCAATAATCGCCGTATTGCCGTGCGAGACGGCCGCCTTGTCAACGGCTGCGAAATAGTCAGGAATTTTGGCGTGTGTATCAAAGCTGTCTATAGTGGTAAACATCGCCGCCAGCGAAGGACCTTGCTCGGGCAGATCGTTTTTGGAGCCACCACACAAAATGAGAACATCAATAGCGTCACGAAACTCAGCGATGTTATCGAGGGCGTGCACCGGAATGCTGTCATCAAGCAATTTTATGTCGCCCGGGTTGCGGCGTGTAAATACGCCAACCAGTTGCATGTCGTCGCTTTGCGCTATGGCAGCCTCGGCGCCGCGCCCAAGGTTGCCGTAACCGGCAATGCCCACCCTGATTCTGTTAGCCATTCATTATCCTTACGTTATGCAGTTTTGAAATCTGTATATTTGCCTCAGCCTGACGTACCTCAATCATTATGGTGGGCCGCCAGGCAGCGCATTTCCATGATTATTGTACCGATAAGGCCGGGTCCGACCCTTTGCGTACCCCATTTTCGACAATGTCTTTGCGTTGCTCTTGACGCATCCTTAAGGCCACATCCGCCTGCTCACAGACCCACCGCTTGCCGAGATTGCTCTAAGATAACCCTTATGCCAACCTTGGAATGCACTTAAGCCATGACAACACTCGAGTCGGCGTGCGCCGCGCATCATCATGCCCAAGAGCATCAGGTGTGCGTATCGCTTGTACCCATTTTTAACCATCTGCCTCACGACCAGCTGGTCGACATCGCCCGCATGGCCAAAACCCGCACCTTTGAAAAAGGTGAGTTCATCCACCGGCCCGGCGACCAGACCAACCAGCTGCACATTGTGCATACGGGTCGTATACGTATTTATCGTCTTTCAGGCTCTGGTAAAGAACAGCTGCTGCGCATCCTGAAACCCGGCAGTTTCACTGGCGAGCTGGCAATTTTTTCTGATGCGCGTCATGCCACATTTGCGCAGGCGATGGAGCGCTCTGACATCTGCGCCCTGCATCGTGATGATGTTCAAAAACTGCTGGTGCAGCATCCGTCCATTTCATTGAATCTGCTGTCAGAGCTGGCACGCCGCCTGGACCAAAGCGAAGAGCAGTCCAAGGTGATTGCTACAGAGTCAGTGGATATACGTATCGCCGAATACCTGTCTCATCTTGCAGAAGATGCCCAATCGGATGAGGTCTTGCTTCCCATGACACGCAAAGATCTGGCGTCATACCTGGGCACTACACCTGAAACTATTAGTCGCCGGCTGGTCGAATTTGAAAATGCGGGTATGATCCGGCAGGTTGGTCAACGTGGCATTCATATCGCTAACCTGGAACGTATTCTTCAGCCTTAGCCTTGGCAACCCACCCAGTAGATTAAAGGGAATATGTATCTGGATGCAGCTCCGCACGCGTCGGGATGCAGCCTCGCATGCGTCTGGACGCCGCCAGGTACGCCTGGATGCAGTCTCTAATACAGTGAGAGACACTAAGAAACCTGACTAACCTTCACAAGGAGAGCCAGGCTCTTATAACTAATATGCATATTAATTAATAATTAATCTGTATTTCCATATAGTTGTCAGAACGTGGACAATTGGCATCTTCCCTGTTTTCTGCTGAATGCTAATGAAACTCTTTACTTCTCTCGTCGCTGCCGTCACAGTCGTCATGAGCGCAAGCGCGCTGGCCGCACCCTTACTCACGCCAGCACAACTGGAAGCCGCTCGTACCGATACCAACGTACGCATTATTGATATCAGGCCAGCCAAAGAGTACGGAGCCGGGCATATTCCCGGTGCGGTGTCGGCACCTTACGCACAATGGCGTGGCCCGGCAGAAAGCCCTGGACAGCTGCGGCCTGTTAAAGAGCTCGTCACACTGGTACAAAACCTGGGTGTAAGCGATGACACGCATGCCGTCGTGGTCTCCTCAGGGGCCAATGCCACAGATTTTGGCGGTTCAGCGCGAGTTTACTGGACGCTCAAGTATCTGGGCCTGACCAAACTTTCAGTACTTAATGGCGGCGTCAGCGCGTGGACCGAGGCAGGGCTGCCTCAGGATAAAGCAGTGCCAGCCGTACAAAAGACCAGTTTCACCCCCAGGCTGAACGAGGACATTATCGCAACAGAAGGCTATGTCGCAGCGCACTTAGACCAACCTGCCACACGACTGGTCGACGCACGTCCCAGCAGCTTTTTCAAGGGCGAAACCAAGGCGCCCACAGCAAAAATGCCGGGCACAATCAAGAACGCCGTCAATCTTGAACACGACAAATGGTTCAAGCCAGGCACTGCCATTTTTGTATCAGAAGCCGAAGCCAAAAAAATTGCGGCTGAGTCGCTGACCGAACCCGCAGACGAAACCATCTCGTTCTGCAATACCGGGCATTGGGCAGCTACAGACTGGTTTGCGCTGTCAGAGGTAGTGGGCCAACCAAACGTAAAACTGTATCCCGCCTCTTTGGCAGAGTGGACGCAAGCCTCCACCCCGTTACCCATGGACAATGTGCCCGGGCGTGGCTCGCAACTTATGAACAAGTTCAAAAGCCTGATCGGCAACTCCTGATTTCCCGCAAAAACACACTCTTCTCTGTCGGTGCCGTAGTTGTTCTGCGACAATGCCACCAACGCCACCGACAGAGAGGAGCGCGTCCTTTGGTGGCCCCGCCTGGCACTGCACACTCGCTGTAATCTGTGGCGTGACCACCTCTTCAGTTTTATCAGCCCGCCACAGCGGGCAAATTTACTACCGCACTATCAACAGCAATGAATCGCCTATCTCTATCGGCCATTATGGCCGTCTTTTTTATCGCTCTGGCCTGGTTCGTATCGATACGACAGGCTGTTTTGTTTCTGGTGGGCATTGGTATGGGCGGCGTGCTGGCGGGTGCACGTTTTGGCTTCACGACCGGTTGGCGACGCCTGATCGAGCACCGCGACGCAAGTGGCGTCATGGCTCAACTGCTACTGCTTTTTGTGGCGGCGGCCATCTCGATGCCTCTGCTCAGCGCATTTCCTACAGACCTGGTTGCGGCACTTGGCCCACCCAGTTTCAGTCTGCTGATCGGCGCTTTCGTATTTGGCGCAGCCATGCAAATTGCTGACGGCTGCGGCTCGGGCACGCTATACAAAGCTGGCTTGGGCATACCGCTAAACATGGTGATATTGCCTGTATTCGCCTTGGGCAGCTTCTTGGGGTCTGCCCAAGTTGAACAGTGGCTGGCGTTGGGCAGCATGGCACCGGTTGGGCTTGTCGCCCGGTTCGGCCTCTGGGAGGCATTTGGCCTGACCTGCGTAGGCTTGCTGGCACTGGGAGGCGCAGCCATGTTGTGGGCGGGCAAGTCAGCACCCTGGTTCAGTAAAAAACTGTTTATCGGCGCGGTGGTGCTTGCAGGGCTGGCAGCCCTTAATTTGGTTATTGCTGGCACGCCTTGGGGCATTGTTTATGGTTTTGGTCTGTGGGGCGCCAAAATTGCAACCGCAGCCGGCGTATTTGACCCTGCGGCCAACGCCTTCTGGAGCCAGCCCGTCAATTTCAATTCACTGTCTAACTCTATTTTCATGGATGTCACGTCCATTACCAATATCGGCATTCTGGCAGGCGCCCTATGGATTGCGGCACGCAAGTCTTCATCGCCTAAGCCAGCGCCGCTAACCAGCAAACAATGGATGGTCGGCATAATTGCGGGCTTTTTACTGGGCTACAGTTCGCGCCTGGCCTTTGGCTGCAATATCGGTGCCATGGTCAGCGGCATTTCAACAGGCAGCCTGCATGGCTGGATCTGGGTGCCCCTGGCGTTTTGCGGTTCATTGATCGGCCTGCGCATCCGTCGGCATTACCAGTTTTAAGAGGCGCTAAATCATGAAAAGACCACTGCTTACCGTGATTTTCTGGGCTGCCTTGATCGCTTTCTTTGCCTGGGACTGGGCCGTCTCCGCTCCCATTGATATCTTCACCGAGCCGCCGCTTGTTGCAGCGGGGTCAGGTCAGGCACCTACCGGGGGTCATTGCTCAAACTTCTAGTTCCACGCGTCTAAGGCAGCCACTGCAATCCTCCCAACACGGGCGCAACAATGTGTCAGTAAATGTTCACACCACGGTCATTACATGGCCGTGGTGTTTTATTTTGGTTAGGATAATGGCTCTGTAGGACAAAACATAACAACCACGGAGACACCATGCAACCTGCATCCAGCAGCGGCGCGCCTTTTAAAGCCCTTACTGCTCTCACCCTTGTTCTCGCGGCCACTTCGGCATTTGCTCAGCAAGGCTACCCTGATCGCGCCATTACCATGGTTATTCCCTACCCCCCGGGGGCACAACAGACATCATCGCCCGCACTCTGGCGCATGCCATGGAAACCGAACTGAAGCAGACAATAGTGGCTGAAAACCGTGCCGGTGCCGGCGGCAATATTGGTATGGGCCACCTGGCCCAGGCCAAGCCCGACGGCTACACCATAGGCGTAGGCACAATTGGTACACAAACCATCAACCAGTTTCTGTACACCAACATGGCCTTTAACCCTGAATCTGACTTTGCACCCATCGCACTTGTAGGCACTACGCCCAACGTCATTGCAGTGAATGCCCAGTCCAAGATATACACGGTTAAAGACCTTATCAAGGCAGCCAGAACGAAAAAGGAAAAATCGCTGTCTTATGGAACCCCGGGCATAGGCTCATCAGTTCACCTGACCGGCGCCTATTTTGAGCAAGCCGCTGGCGTAGAGATGCTTCACGTGCCATTTAAGGGCGTTTCAGGTTCCATGCCGGCCCTCATTGGAGGCCAGATCGACATATTGATGGACAACCTGCCGTCGACACTTTCTCAAATTAAAGACGGAAGCAAAGTCAGAGGCATAGCGGTCACTTCGGCTGAACGCGCTCCGTCGTTACCTGATCTTCCAACCGTGGCCGAATCCGGCTTACCGGGCTTTGATGTGACGGCGTGGTTTGCGCTGTATGCACCAAAAAATACGCCACAAGATCGCGTTGATCGGCTCATAGAAGCTGCACGTTCTGCACTGGCTTCTGAAAAATTAAAAACGGCGTTTGCCACATCCAGTCTTGAACCCGGCACGCTGTTTGGTAGTGAGCTGGCGTCGTTCGAGACGAAAGAACGCAACCGCTGGCAGGCGCTGATAAAAAGCCATGGCATACAGGCACAGTAAACAGGCCAGCTCTTTCGATTAACCTTACTTTGATAAAGAAGCAACATGAGCGAAAAAGCAGTTCCCATGAATGGTGCAGACAGTCTTTGTGACACCCTGCTGGCCAATAATGTTGATGTGTGTTTTGCCAACCCCGGCACATCAGAAATGCATTTTGTGGCATCACTGGACAAGCGCCCCGAAATGCGTTGTGTGCTGGGTTTGTTCGAAGGCGTAGTTACAGGCGCTGCAGACGGTTATGCACGCATGGCCGACAAGCCTGCCGCCACGCTGCTGCACCTTGGGCCGGGCATGGCGAATGGGCTGGCCAACATGCACAATGCCCGGCGCGCGCAAACGCCTATGGTCAATATTGTTGGGGATCATGCGTCATATCATCTTAACTATGACGCTCCGCTCACCAGCGACATCGAAAGTCTGGCCCGCCCCATGTCAGACTGGGTTCGGCGCATTCAGTCGGCTGATGATGTTTCCCCGGCGGCTGCAGCGGCCATCAGCGCCGCACAGACCGAACCGGGTGCTGTTACCACGCTTATTTTGCCAGCCGACGCTGCATGGACCAACACCACGGCATCCACGCGCCGCGCTGTGGTGCCTCAGCCTACCGAGGTCGATGCATTGGCTTTGCGCACCGTCGCCGACGCCCTGCGCAATGGTCGCAAAACCGTCATAATGCTGGGCGGAAAAGCCCTGCGCAGCAAGGCGCTCGAGGCTGCCAGCCGCATTGCCGTCAAGACCGGTGCTCGGCTGCTGGCGCAGCAGGCCAACAGCCGTATGGAGCGCGGTGCCGGCCGTGTCAAGATTGATCGACTGCCTTTTAATGTTGATCTGGCGATCAAAACGCTCGAAGGTACCGAGCAGTTGGTTCTGATCGGTGCCCGCATGCCCGCTGCGTTCTTTGCTTACCCGGGCAAGCCCGGCTCACCCGTGCCGCAGGCATGTGCCCGCATTGACCTTACCCAGCCCGGTGATGACCTGGCCCAGGCGCTTGATGCACTGGCCGAGGCGGTAGGCGCTGGCCACAGCGTCACGCCCGATCTGTGTGAACGACATGCCAATGAACTGCCTAGTGGCACCTTGACGGCAACCGCTGTTATACAGGCCATTGGTGCTCTCAGCCCCAACAACGCCATCATTTGCGATGAATCGGTCAGCTCGGGACGAGACTCGTTCCGCCATACCTTCGGGTCAGCGCCACATGATTTTCTGGCAATTACAGGCGGTGCCATCGGCATTGGTATTCCCTTGGCGACCGGTGCTGCAGTGGCCTGCCCCGATCGCAAGGTTATTTTGATGCAGGCCGACGGCAGCGGCATGTACACGCTTCAGGGCCTGTGGACGCAAGCCCGGGAGCAACTGGATGTGGTTACGGTTGTCTTTGCCAACCAGCGCTATGCCATTTTGCACGGAGAGCTTAAGCTGGTGGGGGCCGGAGAGCCAGGGCGCAATGCCAGTCGCATGCTTGATCTGGACACCCCCACGCTAGACTGGGTCAGCCTGGCCAAAGGCGCTGGGGTTGAGGCGGCAAGCGCGGACACCGCCGAGGGCTTCGCTGACTTGCTGCGCTCAGCGCTAAGCCGTAAAGGGCCATTTCTGATCGAAGCTCGGATCTAAACCCAAGCCTGAAGCAGCCGTACAAATATAGCTATCGTTTTTGCACGGCTGCCTTATTCTTCCAAAGACAGCAAGCTTAGGTCCACGCTCCATACCAACCTCAATACCGGTGCCGCCATACAAATACATTTTGTGTTTTTTTACTGCTACCGAAGCAGTCACGATGCAAGACTGTTCAATACTTGAAAAAAATTCAGAATAAAAACAGCCGGCTGAAGAACATGCGACGATTTTTGCACCATCTTCCCGTCTACTCAATCACGCGTAGATCAAAAACAGCCACTTAGACCTAGAGCAAAACCTGAAGCGGCCCCGCAAACACCTGCAAAATCATACGACGGTATAGACTCTGGCCTAATGTCGATGAGTCTTGGGCACACTTTCTGCTATCGTGTTTCTAGATCCTCGAATCAGGAATCACGGCATGGCCCGCGTTCATATCAAGACCACATCCTCTTCACGCGTTGTCTACCTCGCCTTGGCAGGAAATGCTCTGGTTGCCGTCAGCAAATTTGTGGCTGCAGCGGTAACCGGCAGTTCGGCCATGCTGAGCGAGGGCTTTCACTCAGTCGTCGATACACTGAACCAAGTTTTGCTGCTATACGGCATGCATCGGGGTCGAAAAAAAGCAGACGATGAGCACCCCCTGGGTTATGGGCGCGAAATCTACTTCTGGAGCTTTGTCGTCGCATTGCTGCTTTTTACGGCGGGTGCGGGCGCATCCATCTACGAGGGCATTGTGCACATCATGCACCCTCACCCCATAGAAAACCCGCTGGTCACTTACATCGTACTCGGGCTTGCTACCCTGTTTGAGGGCTCATCATGGGTTTATGCGCTGAAAAACGTCAAGGGAAAACGCAAGTACTCGGAAGTGTTTGGGCTCATCGTGCGCAGTAAAGACCCACCGACATTCATCGTGCTATTGGAAGACAGCGCGGCGCTGATAGGTATTTTGATCGCATTTCTTGGCGTGTATTTCTCGGTGAGGCTGCAGCTGCCGGTGCTGGACGGCCTGGCATCGATATTTATCGGAATCACGCTGGGCCTGACCGCCCTGCTGCTAGCGCGCGAAACCAAAGGCCTGCTCATTGGCGAGTCGCCCGGAAAGAGTGTGCGCGAATCCATACTGCGTATTGCCGGCCAGACACCCGGTATAGTTCGCGCCAATAACGTTGTGTCGGTTCATGTATCACCTCAGGAAATCATGGCGGCCTTGAGCGTTGAGTTTGAAGATGCGCTACGGGCCCCTGAAATTGAAGCGGTGGTCATTAATCTGGAAAATCGCCTTCGCGAGGTCATGCCAGAAGTCACGTCAGTGTTTGTGAAGCCTGAAACGCCACGAGGTTCAGAGAACAATGCGGCATACCCCGAGCGTGACCCAACACAACAGCCTTGATGAAGAGCAACAGCCTGAACGCAGGCATGCGAAAATACCCGGATCTACATTGACACGAAGACACAGCATGGCGCAACCCACGCCTGACATCGCACACGGCGGTTTCTCCACCAGTTTTGGCATACTTGCCGCCACGCTGGGCTCAGCGGTAGGGCTTGGCAATATCTGGAAAGTGCCCTACCTGACCGGAGCCAATGGCGGGGCTGGCTTTCTGCTCATTTACTTGCTGGCCACACTGCTGATAGGGCTGCCGGTCATGATGGCCGAGATTGCGTTGGGACGCAGCGTTCGGGCCAACCCCATTAAGGTGTTGCGCACGCTTGCCCCAGGCCGGCAACCCTGGTGGCTGGTTGGGGTGTCAGGCGTGCTGGCCGCCTTCTTAATTATGTCGTTCTACTCAGAAGTGGTGGCCTGGGTGTTCGCCTACATCCTCAAGGCCGTGCGTGGCACCATCATGAGCAGCGACCCGGCGGTCACCCAGGCTGATTTTGCCCAGCTGGTCGCTGACCCGCGGCAATCATTGCTCTGGCAGTGGCTGGTATTGGGTGCGGTCGCATCTATATTAATTATGGGGGTAGCACACGGTATTGAGGCCATCACCAAAAAGCTTATGCCCTTGTTGTTTATTCTGCTACTGCTACTGGGTGCAGTAGGGTTGACGCTAGACGGTGCACAGCAAGCCATGCAGTTTCTGTTCTGGCCTGATTTCAGCAAAATAACTGCCACCGTGGTGTTGACGGCGATGGGGCTGGCGTTTTTTAAGCTGTCTATAGGCATGGGCACCATGATGACGTATGGCAGTTATTTCACCGCTGATCAAAACATACCGCAAACTGCCGTGCGAGTCATGCTTGCCGACCTAAGCGTATCGATGCTGGCGGGCGTTGCCATCTTTCCCGCCGTATTCACCTTTGGCTTTGCCCCCTCGGCCGGCCCTTCGCTGGTATTCATTACGCTGCCTGCGGTGTTCTCCCAGATACCGTTTGGCCACGGCCTGATGGTGGTATTTTTTGTGCTGACGGCAGTCGCCGCAATGGGCGCCATGTTGTCACTGATGGAAGTGCCCACTGTCATCCTGCAAGAACGCTTCACTATGCGGCGCTCACGTGCTGTGCTTCTTGCCACATTGCTGGTGGCCTTGCCGGGCGCAGGCAGTGCACTATCAAGCAGCGTTTTGGCCCATATACGTGTGGCCGGTTTCGACCTGTTTGATCTGCCCGACTTTGTGTCATCAAACATTTTTCTGCCTTCGGGCGGCATTGCTATTGCGCTGTTTGCGGGCTGGTTGTGGGGGCGTGACAAACTGCAGGCTGAGCTTTCCAACCATGGCCAGCTGCGCAATGCCAAACTAACTACCGTGGTATTTGTACTACTGCGCTATGTCACGCCCTTGCTCATTGCACTGGTTATGCTGCGGGGGCTTGGGGTTGTATAAAGACGACCATAGAGTCAGTCATACATATCGCGCGCAATGTCCGTAGCAAATGGGGCATCAGCACTGGCACACGCTACGACCCGCTTTGCCCGGGTGCGCATCGCGCATCCAAGAGGCCAAAAGCACGCTCTGCGACGGCTCGCATACGCTATAGTGTCAAATCATCAGACGAGAGGTTAACTGCAAAAGCAGCTGTCATCGCCCGTCAAGCCATTCACCCCAATCCAGGCAGACACCATGGACGAATTCATGAAAGCGGCGCTCGCAGAAGCGCAAACCGGTATGGATGAAGGTGGCGTGCCCATCGGCTCCGTTCTGGTCCATCAGGGGCGCATTATCGGACGCGGCCATAACAGGCGCGTACAACAAGGCAGTGCCATATTGCACGGCGAAATGGACGCCCTCGAAAATGCCGGTCGCCAGCCTGCCCGCGTGTATCGCGAATCTGTGCTGTACACCACGCTGTCGCCCTGCCCCATGTGCACGGGCGCCATATTGCTTTATGGCATACCGCGCGTCGTTATTGGTGAAAACCAAAGCTTTCTGGGCGAAGAGGCACTACTGCAATCACGCGGCGTACAGATCGAAGTGCTCCAGAACGACGCCTGCATCGATTTGATGCGTCGCTTTATGGAAGCCCGCCCCGACGTCTGGAATGAAGACATCGGCGAAAATTGACGTCTTAGCCGTGCTCTAATTCCACTGGGTTGATCTTTGCCCGGACATGTTGCGGCTGGCTTGACAAGAGCTGAGCCCAACTCAGCCTAGCTCGATTTTCCTCACATCATCCGACCGGGGTCAGCCCAACTTGGCTTAGCCTTGTAATACCCGGCTGGCTGGGCTACCTGGCTCGACTTGACCCCGGATCGTCTGGCTTGATTGAGGTCGGATAGGCCCCGTAGCACCCGACTTGGATGGGGTCACAGCTTGGATCGACTTGGCTTGGCTTGACCTCGTATCGCCTGGCTTGATTTGCGTCGCATTGGCTTGGCTTAGCTTTGGCCCCGCATCACCTGCCCGGGGCTTAGTGTGGCTTACTATGGCGTGGTGTGGCACGGCTGAGTCAAGCGTGGCATCCTACCAGTCTTTCCACCAGTCTTCAAAATGAAGGCCGGCGTATTTCTTCTTTTTTCTAACACCGATGTCACCCACTGCTCTTGCCTGGAAACGTGAGATCTACGCCACGTTTGCGCTTAGTGTTCCGCTGGTTCTCACGAACCTGGCCCAGATCGCCATGACCGTCACCGACGTCATCTTCATCGGCAGGCTGGGCCCACAGTCTCTGGCTGCCAGCGCGCTGGGCGCCAACCTTTACATGGCTATCGCGTTTTTTGCTCTGGGGCTGGTTTCTGCGACGGCACCCATGGTAGCCAATGAACTGGGTGCCCGCAAAAACTCAGTGCGCGATGTTCAACGCACGGTCAGACAGGGCCTGTGGAGTGCAGTAATTATTTCTGTACCCGGTTGTCTCATACTCTGGCACGGAGAGGCCATACTGCTGGCGCTGAATCAGCCGCCTGAGCTGGCGGTGCTGGCGCAAGAGTATTTACGCGCGCTACTGTGGGCCATGCCGGGTTTTCTTGGGTTTCTGGTGTTGCGCTCTTTTGTCGCCGCACTCCAGCGCCCTCGCACAGCGTTGCTTGCTGCACTGGCAGCCATTGCGTTCAACGCCGCTGCCAACTGGGTGCTGATCTACGGGAAACTGGGCTTTCCCGCATTGGGGCTGGTGGGGGCCGGCTTTGCCAGCGCAATCGCCAGCCTGTTTCTTTTCCTGGCCATGGTTGTTGTCGTCGTCTTTGATCGTCGTTTTCGCCGCTACCATGTGTTTAGCCATCTGTGGCAAACAGACTGGCCCCGCTTCAGGGAGTTCTGGCGGTTGGGCCTGCCCATTGCCGTCGCCACCGCCTTTGAGGTCACTATTTTCAATGCCGCCGCGTTTCTCATCGGTATGCTGGGTACGATTGAACTGGCAGCACACGCCATCGCCATTCAGGTAGCCAGCATCAGTTTTATGGTGCCCTACGGAATTGCCCAGGCAGCTACCGTGCGCGTGGGCCATGCCAATGGTGCCGGACGACCAGACGACGTCATGCGGGCTGGCTGGGCGGCGTTCGGGCTGGGCATTACTGCCATGGCACTGGCAGCATTAATCATGGTGGTTGCGCCCGAAGCCCTGATCAGCTCGTTTCTCGACATCAATGATCCGTCGAATGCGCCGGTTGTTGCCATGGGTGTATCCCTGCTCGCCGTGGCCGCACTGTTTCAGATCGTGGACGGCGGCCAGGTCTTGGGTTCAGGCATGCTGCGGGGGCTTCAGGACACACGTATTCCCATGCTGTTTACCGCTGTCGGGTATTGGGGCATGGGCCTGCCCAGTGGTGCCGCACTGGCGTTCTGGGCAGGCTGGGGCAGTGTGGGGGTTTGGAGCGGCCTGGCAATCGGGTTGTCTGTGGTTGCTGTGCTTATGATGCAACGGTGGATGCGCCGGGAGCAGCTTGGTTTGATAAGACCCTCGTCGCGGCACAAATCTGCGCTTGTAACTCAGCGATAAACACGACAGCGTAAACGGTAAGGGCAGGCAGCCATCAGGCCTGCCTGCCCTTTGTCGAAAACAGGCTTGACGGCGCCATCCATGTACGCAACAGGACGAGGCCAAGGCTAGACGGTCATCTTAGTAGATGGCCGCGTTCATGACAGCGACCTTTACGCAGCAGGTCGTTGCAGCCCAAGATGACCGCGCAACGTCGTTGTTTCGTATTCTGTGCGAAATAGCCCGCGCTTTTGCAATACGGGCACCACGTGCTCGATAAAATCTTCGATACTGCCGGGCAGTGAGGGTGGCATCAGGTTAAAGCCATCAGCGCCTTCGTTCATGAACCAATGTTCCATCTGGTCAGCAATTTGCTCTGGCGTGCCCACCATATTGCAATGCCCGCCACCCGCCGCCAAACGCCCAAGCAGCCCGCGCACGGTGGGCTGCTCAGTATGAATAATGCGCAGAACGGTTGCGTATCGCCCTTTGGGGCCGGTAAACGCTTCGAGCGGCGGCAACGACGGCACGGGTGCGTCCAGTTCCCAGCCTGTGCAGTCTTGCCCTACGTACTGGCTCAACTGACGCAATGCATCCATGGGAGGCAGTAACACATCCAGTTCATGCTGTTTGGCACGAGCCTCTGCTTCTGTGGAGCCCACATAAGTTACCAGGCCCGGCATAATTGGCACCGGGTCGGTACGGCCGGCAGCGCGAACCCTGCGTTTGATATCACGGTAATACGCTTGCGACGCTTCAAGATCGTAAGCGACCGCATAAATGGCTTCGGCACGCCGTGCGGCCAGATCGCGCCCTTGCTCAGAAGCGCCTGCCTGAAACAGCACTGGGTGGCCCTGCGGTGACCGCGGAACTGTCAGTGGCCCATCTACCAGAAAATGATCACCATGGTGTTCAATGCGGTGAACCGATTCAGAGTTTGCATAGCTGCCCTGCCGGTCTATGACCAGGGCGTCGTCCGACCACGAATCCCACAGTTTAAGGCAGGTATCGATAAACTCTTCGGCACGTGCGTAACGCCAGTCATGGCCTGGCATGCTTTCATAACCGTGGTTACGTGCCTCGGAATCAAACATGGACGTGACCACATTCCAGCCCATGCGTCCACCCGAAATATGATCCAGCGAGGCCACCATGCGCGCAGCATGAAATGGCGTAAAAAACGTGCTGGACACCGTGCTGATAAGGCCGATACGCTCAGTTGCACGACTCATGGCGGCCATGGCAGTCAGCGGCTCCAAATACCATTTTGGTCCGTCCCCCACGTTTTCTGCAGCCGCGCCATCGGCAAAAAAAACCGCGTCGAATTTTCCGCGCTCGGCCAACTGGGCCAGTTCTTCGTAATAACGTATATCGCCCAGGCGTTCAACGGTGGAATCTGGGTGTCGCCATGCTGCACGGTGATGGCCGCAGCCCATAATAAAAAGATTCAGATGCAGCATGCGAGGCGAAACGTCCTGCTGACGGCCACTGCTGGAAGTGCTCATGTGTGTATCTGCCCGCTCAGTTTTTGACGAGGCCGCCGTCGACCACCAGATTTTGCCCGGTCACCGCACGCGACCAGGGCGAAGCGAAGAACAGCACCGCATCGGCAAACTCGGCGGGCGTTGTCACCCTGCGCAGTGGCGTACCGGCGGCGATCATGTCAAATACTGCTTCAGGCGTCGCCGCCGAAGCATCTGTGATGCGCAAAAGGCCGCCAGACAACATGTTTACCGTAATGCCCATAGGGCCCAGATCATGCGAAAGCGTACGAGTCAACGACAGTAACGCTGCCTTGGCGGCCGTGTAGTCATGGTAAGGAACGACCGGGTTCTGAAAGAGGTTGGTGCCAATGTTGATCACGCGGCCGAAACCGGCTTTTTGCATGCCTGGCACCGCCGCCTGCGTGGTGTTGAGAGCACCACGTACAACGCCTTCCATTTGCTGGTTCATGGCCTGCCAGCTGATGACATCACCCTTGGCCCGCGCGTCGCCATTAAACGAAAACGCCGGCAATGCATTATTTACGACGGTTGTAACCGGTGCAGAAAAATGTTGGCTGGCCGCTTCAAGCATGGCTTGTACCGCGTCCGGTTGTGTAACGTCGGCCTGCAGCGCAATGGCCCGACCGTCAGATTGATCGACCAGGGCCGCCGCACGGTCAGCACTTTCAAAATAGTTAATAACCACGCGTGCGCCCTCGCGTAGAAAGGCGCGTGTGATGTGTTCGCCCAGACCCCGGGCACCGCCGGTGACCAGAACGATTTGCTGGGCTATGGGTAAAGATGCAATATTCATGAAGCACGCCTATAGGCAAGTGGCGAAGTTATGCCCCGGAGCTTACCGTCAGCCTGGCGGCTGATGACATCCCTTCGCCAGTATTAACTGGAGCAGGTTCGACGGGTTTTTTCTCAGCCCCAGCACCGCTGGCCGGGCACCCCGTGTCACTGCACAACAATACCACACTCGCCTGGAGCAATGGGGCAGCCACGGCTTTATCCAGAACCTCTGCAAACCGGCAAGAACCTTATACTCTCTTCTTCCAAAGTGCTGGCCCTGCACTTGCGACGGACTAGCGAAAATGCCTGGCGCCCTGGTTCTGAACAGTGGGGTTATCGCACACGTCATCATTGACAAACCGGTCTGGCGGCTTTAATCTCACCTCGTTGTTCCTGGGGGAGCCCTGATGGGCTGAGAATCCGCACTGTGCGGTAACCCTTTGAACCTGATCCGGGTCATGCCGGCGAAGGGAAGGACGCCATCACAGCTCCCCCTCTTGCTGCACGTCATCTCCCAACGCTGGCTTCGGCCATAACCTGACACACGGGCATCTGTCGCCCGCAGATATTGCCGGGCTTGCAAAGTCGCGGGCGGTCACCGTGCCGTCGCCACCCAGCAAAGCCAGCAACAATGGAGACACACATGCTGGCTGCTTCGACCACAATGCTGTATCTGGCGGTTTTTGCCGGCGGCTTCACGCTGGCTGGAGTCTGGTACTCGCGACGCGGGCACGATAGCCTTGAAGACTACGTCACCGCACGCAACAGTCAGGGCGCCATTGCCACCATTCTTACGTTACTGGCTTCATCACTGGGTGCATGGATACTATTTGCGCCTGCCCAGGCGGCAACCTGGGGAGGCCTGGGGGCCATTATCGGGTATGCGCTGGGCGCCATGTCGCCCCGTCTGGTCATGATTCCATTAGGACGACGCATGCGCGAACTTATTCCACAGGGCCACACGCTCACGGAGTTCGTCATTACGCGCTTTGGCAAGCCCATGTATGCGCTCACACTGCTCATCATGATGTTCTATATGTTCATCACGCTGGCAGCAGAAACCACCGCCATCGCAAAACTGGTCACCATGATCTCGCCGGTTCCACTGTGGGCAACGGCTTCCATCGTTATGGGCTGCACGCTGCTCTACACCACTTACGGCGGTTTGCGAGCCTCCATTTTCACTGACAAGATACAAATGATCGTCATCGTGCCGCTGCTTGCGCTGCTGCTGGTGCTCGGCTGGAAGGCGGTGGGCGGCGCGGGCCCAACCATCGAAGGGCTACAGGCCCATGCGCCGCAATTGCTTGATCTGGGCGACCCAGCCGGCATCAAGGCGGGGCTGACGTTTTTTGTGGCCATATTACTGACAGGCCTGTTTCACCAGGGAAACTGGCAGCGGGTTTATGCAGCCAAAGACAATCGCACCATGCGAAATGGCTTTCTTTTAGGCGGCCTGATGGCCGCGCCTGTTATTTTTCTTATGGGGCTGTTTGGCCTGGCGTTTGTGGGGCTGGGCCATCAGGGCGACAGCTCTGTTGCCTTGTTTACCGTCATTACCCCGCGATTGCCCGACTGGGTTGCCATCGCGCTTATCCCACTGGGCCTGTCGCTGGTAATGAGTACTGCAGACACGGTGATTAGCGCCGTGTCCAGCATTATTGCTGTCGATGTGCGCAGACTCGCTCCCTCGGTAAGCCGCAAATCACTTATGATGTTGTCGCGCTGGCTGGTCGTGCTGCTGGCCATACCTGTGCTTCTCGTAGCCGCCCAAGGGTATAGCGTGCTGTATCTGTTTCTGCTGGCCGACCTGTTCTGCTCTGCTGCAGCGTTTCCGGTGTTCTTTGGCCTTTACAGCAAACGCCATACGGGTACTATCGCCGTGATCAGTACGCTGTGCGGTCTGGTCGCAGGCATTGCGCTATTTCCGGCACCCGGAGAAAAACCTCAATACCTGCTAGAGTCATTTCTACTGGCCGCCTTTGTCCCTGTTGTGGTTTCGGCCATTTTATTGCGGATCAAGCGTACACGGTCACACTTTGATTTCACTACTTTTGGTCGGGTTATCCGCAGCCTGGACGACTAAGCGCAACTGCCGCAGCAAAATAGCTTGCGCCAGGCCTGCGGTTCCGTCATGGTAAGACGCAGGTCTGGCTACGCACCGTAAATGGGTTACCACACCAACCACGCCATGCGACGCTATACACCGGCCACCCATTGGCCAGTCAAACACCCGGCAAATAAGAGCAGCATCCCTACACATAGCCGGAACATACCCACTTTTGCTATATACTTATACGTTTTTTTAAACTTGTAGGCTAATCCTTAGCCCTACGAATTTCTGGCTTTCCGTGTGCCTTGCCTTGGCGCAGAAGTCTTTCACCAAGGAGTGCTGACATATGCAGGGCCTGCACCTTACCGCAGATCTGTATCTTTGCGATTGTGACCTCGCGCTGCTGACGCAGGCCGGGCCTCTCGCCGACATGTGCCGAGGGCACACCCTTGACGCCGGCCTTACGCTGGTGGCTGAAAAATGGCATACCTTTCCCGACTTCCAGGGTGAACCTGGCGGCGTAACAGGCATGTTGTTGCTGGCCGAATCCCATTTGGCGCTGCATACCTGGCCCGAACGCCAAGGCGTCACGCTCGACGTGTACGTATGCAATTTCATGGGTGACAACTCGGCCAAGGCTGAACAGTTAATGCAGGCGCTGATCGACGCGTTCAAGCCAGAAAAAATGCAGCGCGAACGTCTGCTGCGTGGTGACGAGAATGGTCCGGGAGCCAATGGCGAACTCGTCTTTGAAAACCTTACACCCACAACCCGTTTTGGCTTCCGGTTCGCAGAGCGTATGCTCTCGCTGCAAACCAATTATCAACACCTCGAGCTCCTGCGCTCTGACGATCTGGGCCGCACGCTACGCCTGGACGAGCGTTTTATGACCTCGGAAGCAGACGAGTTCTTCTACCATGAAGCGCTGGTGCATCCTGCTGCCATGGCGCACCCCGATCCAGGCAAGGTATTGATTATCGGTGGTGGCGATGGCGGCGCACTCGAAGAGGTGCTTAAACACCCCTCGGTCACTGAGGCCACCCTGGTCGAGCTTGACGGCCAGGTTGTCGAGATCGCTCGCGAGCACTTACAGAGCATCAACCGCGGTGCGTTCGACGACCCACGTGTCACCGTGCATATAGCAGATGGGGTTCAATTTCTGGCGCAAACCCAGCAACGGTTCGATCTGGTTCTGCTTGATCTCACTGATCCCGATACACCCGCCGGTCCGCTGTATACCGAAGCGTTCTTCAACGAATGCAAGCGGGTGCTGGCCCCCGGCGGTGCTGTTGTTTTGCACCTAGGTACGCCTTTTCATAATCCTGAACAGGTTAAACATTTAGCGGGCGAGCTGTCTGCGGTATTCGATCAGGTGCACGGATACGGCCTGCATATCCCGTTGTACGGCACCTACTGGGCCCTCGCCATTGCCTCAAACGAACTCAACCCACTGGCCGCGGGCCGTGATCAGATCCAGCAACGTCTCATTCAGCGCGGCATTACTAACCTGCAGTATTACAACGCCAACATTCACGGCGCGCTGTTTGCCCTGCCAAACTTTTACAGGGCCCTAATGCCCCAGGCTTAAGACCAGGCACCGTGCGGCATCGGGATAACGCCTGTTAAAAAAGAGCCCGCAGGCTCAATGCCTGCGGGCTCAACAACCTGATCCGCACACAGATCAGGCAGCACTGGCTATCGACCGGCTATTCGAGCCAGCCGTCTGCGTTGCTATCGGTTGGCATCAAAAAAATCTTTGACCTCGCGCTCAGCCTCTTCGCGGGTGCGGCCATACCGTTCTTGTATCAACCCGGCAAGCTGCTCCCGGTTTCCGTTTATTTGCGTCAGCTCATCGTCGGTCAAATCACCCCAGGCAGCCTTTGCCTTGCCGGTGAGCTGTTTCCATTGTCCTTCCAGTGTGTCTTTATTCATAATACCTCCGTGTTTAGCTGAGCTATTACCGTAGACGGTCGAGATCAAAGCCACAAGTGCCAACTATCAATGAATGTAACAAACCAGTGGCATGCCCTTGTGAGCGAAGTTACATACCCTTAACAATCTGAAGGCCCGGTAACAGAGACATTACTGAATAAGAACTGGTAGACTGTATATACCAACAGTATTTAATACCCATAAACGCTTAATGCTGCCCACGCGTGGCATCAACCCGGGTTTTCGTGCATGCGCCCACCTCCTCTGAGCAATCCCTGGTATTACCTTGATAACTTCGAGCGTGTGCTGCGCTGGGTGGCTAGTCGCTATGCTGACCTGCTACTGCCCGCCGAGCATGAATTCATTGCACAGTTTCTGGCGCTTGCGCCCTGCTCACGCGGCTTGCTAGTACGCATGATCATGCGCAAAGGCACATTATTTCGGGCCAGCAGGCTCTCCTATGCTGAAATAGGTGACACTGCTCAGGCCGCAGATGTCCTGATCGAGCATCATTGGCTAGACGACGATCCGCTACTCACTATTGATGAGCTGTGCGGGCAACTCACCCGCCCCGAAATCATGGCTTGGTTTAGAGATCCGCTCGCTGCCGCAGCTGCACGTGATGCCAAGAAAGCCGTGCAGATCGACGTTTTACGTTGTAGCTTTCCCGAAGCGCAGCCTTATACGCAATGGATGGGCAGCCGCTCCAGCTCCAACGTACCAACATTGCATTCCGACACACTCTACGGCCTCAACCCCTACATACTCGCCCTCTGTGACCGTTTCAGGCTCATGTTTTTTGGCAATCTGCGACAAACCTGGACTGAATTCGTTCTGGCCGACCTGGGGCTGTATGTTTTTGAACAGGTCGACTTCACTGCGTCGGCCCGAGCCTTCCAGGCACGCCAGGATATCGACGACTATCTTTACCTGCATCAGTGTCGCGAACAGTTTGACATGGCGATCACCAGTGAAGATCAAGACAATCTCGTCAATTCGCTGCCCGGCGACGAGTACCAGAACCAATGGTTAGAAACTCGACGGGCACGATTGCTGCATCACATGGGCAAACACTATGAGCGCCAGAAAAACTGGGCGGGTGCCAGGCATTGCTATCAGGCCAGCGGGCAACCCGAAGCACGACACCGCCTGGTACGTGTTCTTGAGCGCTCAGGACAATACCAAGAGGCACTCACACTGGCTCAGCTATCGTTGCAGGCACCGCACGACGAGGCTGAACAGCAGCAACTGCTACGCATGCTTCCACGCCTGCTGCGCCTGTGTGGGCAGCCTGCACCCAGCCGTACATCTGCCCGCATTACACGAGTCGATATTGCACTAGCGCTATCCCCTGAAGGGCCGCGCGTAGAAGAAAGGTTAAGACAGCATTTGCACAGCGACGACGCACCCGCCTTTTATGTCGAAAACACCCTGATCAACGGCCTTTTCGGCCTGCTGTGCTGGGACGCCGTATTTGCAGCCGTACCAGGGGCATTTTTCAATCCTTACCAGCACGGGCCAGCCGATCTGTTGCGTAGCGGCTTCCAGGAACGCCGTCAGTCTCTGTTTAACGCGTGTCTGGACCAGCTTAATACAGGTTGTTATCTCAACACCATACGCAGCAACTTTGTTCTCAAGAAGGGCATCCAGTCGCCTTTCGTCGCGTGGCAAGCCATCAGCCAGACACTGCTTGATCTGGCGCTGTCATGTATTCCGCCGCTGCATCTCAAGGTTGTGTTCGAACGTTTGCTGCGTGATATACCTGGCAATCGCTCGGGGCTGCCCGATCTCATCCAGTTCTGGCCCAAACGCCAGCATTACCAGCTCATCGAAGTAAAAGGGCCTGGAGACCGGCTTCAAGACAATCAAATCCGATGGTTAAGCTATTGTGCCCAGCATGGCATTGATGCCACGGTGTGCCACGTACAGCGTGTGGCAGCTTGAGCTACACCGTCTCCGTACGCGCACTCTGTGATTTTGCCGCCAGGCATGGAGATCTAGATCTGCGCTTCACGCCTTCGCCCACCGCTATCGAAGGCATGGAGGGACACGCACTCGTGCGTGCAAAACGGCCTGCCGGTTACCAGTCAGAAGTAAGCCTGCAGGCGAACTGGGATGCACTTCAGGTACGCGGACGTGCCGACGGCTATGATGCAACCGCACCCCGGATCGAAGAGATAAAAACCTACCGGGGCGCGCTGAGCAATCTTCCTGACAATCACAAAGCGCTGCATCAGGCACAGGCTCGCGTTTACGCTCACATGCTGTGCGAGCGCGACAGTCTGGACGAAATACAGGTTGCACTGGTCTATTACGATGTCGATCAGGGGCATGAAACCGTGGTTTCTGAAACCCGCAGCGCCGCCTATCTTCAGCACTTTTTTGAGTCACTTTGTCGTTGCTTTGCACAGTGGGCGGCGCAACAGTTGGACCACCGTGAAAACCGCGACATCTGGCTAAACGCACTGCGCTTTCCTCACGCTGCATTCAGGCCGGGGCAGCGCCAGCTGGCCGAACACGTGTACAAGGCTGCACGCCAGCAACGCATGCTGCTCGCTCAGGCACCCACTGGTATCGGTAAAACCATAGGGACGCTGTTCCCCATGCTTAAAGCCTGCACTTCCGAGGGGCTGGACAGGGTATTTTTTCTTACCGCCAAGACGTCTGGGCGGCAACTGGCTCTTGACGCTCTTACCCTGCTGCTCAGACACAATGCTGACACCAAGGCTGGCATCGCCTCAGAGCCACCGCGGGTGCGCATACTAGAACTGATAGCACGTGACAAAGCCTGCGAACACCCCGACAAGAAATGCCATGGTGCTTCGTGCCCGCTGGCTCAAGGGTTTTACGATCGTTTGCCCGTAGCCAGACAAGAAGCTGCGCGTCACGGCTGGCTTGACAGGTCAAGCATGCGTGAGATTGCACTCAAGCATGATATTTGCCCCTACTGGATGAGTCACGACCTTGCACAATGGGTAGATGTCGTCGTCGGCGACTACAACTATTACTTTGATAGCAGCGCCCTGCTCTATAGCCTGACCGAGAGCCGTCAATGGCGAGTTGGCCTTCTGGTCGATGAGGCCCATAACTTGCTCGAACGTGCCCGTGCAATGTATAGCGCAAGTTTGAACGCCCGTACATTACATGCGGCAAAACACGCTGCACCCACAGAGCTAAAACGCAGTTTTTCTACACTGCTGCGCGCCTGGAACCTTTGCTGTCGTGACCAGGCCGTGTCTTATCAGGCTTACACCGATATACCCAATTCCTTCCACAAAAGTCTGATCAGCTTCAGCACCCGCCTCACGCACTACGCCAATGCCAATCCGCTGGGCATGAATGCCGAAATACAGCGACTGCACTTCGATACGCTGCATTTTTTGCGGCTGGCCGAGGTGTTTTCAGGTCATTCAGTATTTGACATTGACCTTGGAGCTCCGCCATCAACCACGGTGCCACAGTCTGCCGTCATCAGCCTGCGCAATATGATTCCGGCGCCTTTCCTGCAACCCCGCATCAACGCCAGCTATAGCAGCACCCTGTTCTCGGCGACCCTGAGCCCCTGGAATTTTTATCGTGACACACTCGGGCTGCCGGATAATGTCGCCTTTGTGGATGTCGAATCACCGTTTAGTTCTGAACAGTTGCAGGTAAAAATTGCACCCCATATATCGACGCGATATCACGACCGCAAGGCATCGCTGCTTCCCATTGCGCAGTTAATGGGCAGCCAGTACGCCACTCAGCCCGGCAACTACCTCAGTTATTTCAGCAGCTTTGATTATCTGCGCAAAGCGGCCGAGGCCTTTGCAGAGCAGTTTCCTCAAATTCCGCTATGGACGCAATCGCCAGGCATGGACGAAGCCAGCCGTCGTCAATTTCTGGATCGCTTTGTGCCACAAGGACGCGGGATTGGGTTTGCGGTGCTTGGCGGCGCATTTGCCGAAGGCATAGACTTGCCCGGCAGCCGGTTGATCGGCGTTTTTATCTCAACTTTGGGCCTGCCTCAGATCAACCCGTTGACGCAGCAGCTCAAGAGCAGCATGGCCCATACCTTCGGTGCCGCACGCGCCTACGACTATGCGTTTCTTTACCCCGGTTTGCAGAAAGTGGTTCAGGCGGCCGGTCGGGTGATCAGATCAGACTCTGACCGCGGCGTGGTGTATTTGATTGATGATCGCTACAACCGGCCACAGGTTCGCGCCCTGTTTCCGTCATGGTGGAAAATACAGATGACTGGTGCTACTGCTGCGTTCGAAGAGGCCCCACGCTAGCCTCTGTTTTCCTTCTCTGGCAGAACACAGCACTCTGCAACGCCCTTGCGGATGTAGAGTGCCGCATACGCACGACCACATTGGCAATGTGGTTCTCACCGCCTTTTCATCGCACCATCCTTACAATCGAATGACCCAACTTTGCAGCCCGACGAGACATCGCTGCCTGGGCGGGCACGGCCTGTGAGCCTCTGCGCTCACCAACCGATAAACGGCAACAACGCCCACCCAATTTTCAGAAAGGAAACCACTGTGTCCAGCGCCAACCCCATCCCTGTATTCAACGAAGCAGTCTACCCTTTTGATGCGCGCGGCGTCGCCAAACGCTTTCGTCATGCAGCCATATTCGGTGCTCTGTCAGCGCTGCAGCCTGGCGAGACCATGCGGTTTTGCAATGATCACGATCCACTTCCACTGCTGCAGCAGCTTCAGGGCCATTTCGGCGACGCTATCCAGATCACCTACATCTCGCGCGAACCAGGTGAAATTGTGATTGATTTTGGGATCATCGCCTGAAAAAATTTATTGAATTACGCTGCACCTTACCGCCTTCAGGCGGTTTTTTTATGCATTTTTTCTGCCACTATTAAGACAGATCAAACAAAACGCAGCCCAGGGCCGCAACTCCTTGACCATACTATATCTAGTGATTATTCTTCATCACAACACAACATATAGTAGAACGGAGTAAGCATGACCCGCATCGATGTCGCCTCGTCTGTTAATGAGTATCTTGAACAAATAGACTGGCGCGTTAACGCCAACGCCAACCAGGGATACTCGCTCGGCGGCCTCATCTTGAACGTTTCAGGCAAGGTCATCGCCAACTATTGGCTCGACCAGGTGTATCCCCCCGCCATCGGTCAGGCTCACCGCGATGCCGATCTGCACATCCATGACCTAGACATGCTGTCAGGTTATTGCGCTGGCTGGTCGTTACGCACGCTTCTTAACGAAGGTCTGAATGGGGTGCCCGGCAAAGTAGAGTCTGGGCCTCCCCGCCATATGTCGAGTGCAGTCGGCCAGATCGTCAACTTTCTGGGCACCATGCAAAACGAATGGGCGGGCGCCCAGGCATTCAGCTCTTTTGACACCTACATGGCTGCTTACGTACGCGTTGATCAACTGAGCTATGAGGAAGTGCGTCAATACATGCAAGAACTTATCTACAACCTGAATGTTCCTTCGCGCTGGGGCACACAAACCCCGTTTACCAACCTCACCTTCGACTGGGTCTGTCCTGAAGATTTACGCGAGCAGGTTCCGCTTATTGGAGGCGCAGAGGCCAACTTTACCTACGGCGAGCTGCAGGCCGAAATGGACATGATCAATCAGGCCTACATTGACGTCATGACGGCGGGTGACGCCAAAGGCCGCGTGTTCACGTTTCCTATTCCTACTTACAACATCACTGAAGACTTTGAGTGGGACAGCCCCAATGCCCAGCGGCTGTTCGAAATGACAGCCAAATACGGCTTGCCGTATTTTCAGAATTTTATTAATTCAGAACTTCAGCCGAACATGATCCGGTCTATGTGTTGCCGGCTGCAACTTGACTTGCGCGAATTACTCAAACGAGGAAACGGCCTGTTTGGCTCGGCCGAGCAAACCGGATCATTAGGCGTGGTGACCATCAACTGCGCCCGGCTGGGCTACCGCTATGCGGGCGACGAAGCTGCTTTGATGGCGCGTCTTGACGAGCTGATGCTGTTGGGCAAAGAGAGCCTGGAGATAAAGCGCGAGATTATTCAAAAGCTCATGGATGACGGGCTATTTCCGTACACCAAGCGTTATCTGGGCACTCTGCGCAATCATTTCTCGACACTAGGCGTCAACGGCATCAATGAAATGATCCGCAATTTTACCGGTGACCAGCATGACCTTACCAGCCGGTGGGGACACGATTTTGCAATACGTCTGCTGGACCGCGTACGTGCCCGTATGGTCGAATTTCAGGAACAGACCGGACATATGTACAACCTGGAGGCGACCCCGGCCGAAGGTACCACCTACCGCTTCGCCAAAGAAGATCGCAAGCGCTTTCGCGCCATTGTGCAGGCGGGTACAGTTGAAATGCCGTACTACACCAACTCGTCGCAACTTCCGGTGGGCTTTACCGATGACCCCTTTGAGGCTCTGGAGCGCCAGGACGATCTACAGCGCAAGTACACCGGGGGCACCGTGCTGCACCTGTACATGACTGAGCCCCTGTCTACCGCCGAATCCTGCAAGCAGCTGGTCAAACGCGCGCTCAGCCGTTTTCGCCTGCCCTATATCACCGTAACGCCGACGTTCTCGATTTGCCCGGTACATGGATATCTGGGTGGCAGTCACAATTTCTGCCCGAAGTGCGATGACGAAATTATCGCCAAAAAACTTAGGGAAGCCGCGTAGCCACGCGCAATTCGTTCTTTATCTCTTTTTCTGTCGCTCAAGGAGCATTACGCATGAACACCACACATAAACACCAGCTCACCACCATTACGCTTTCAGACGAAGAGCGCCAGCCTTGCGAGATATGGACGCGTGTCATGGGCTACCACCGCCCTATGTCATCGTTCAACATTGGCAAGAAAGGCGAATTTCACGAGCGCAAATATTTTCGTGAGTCGGTCGCTAATGGTGCAGCCCAACCCATAACAACGCAAACCGGCGGCCAGAACAGGGGGGCACGCATTGCTGCCTGAGGCTAGTGAGGCACAACGCAGCAACTCGACCGTTAAGGCCGGGCGCCATCGCAGCCTGAAGGTGGGTGGCATTACCGCTTTTTCAGCAACCGACTATCCCGGACAACTGGCTGCTGTCATTTTTGTACAAGGCTGCCCATGGCGCTGCGGTTACTGTCACAACCCTCATCTGCAAGAGCGCACAGCCGAAAGCCCTCTGCACTGGCAAGACATACGCGCTTTGCTTGAGCGACGTATTGGCCTGATCGATGCCGTTGTGTTCAGTGGCGGCGAGCCCACCATGGACCCCTGCCTGGCCGACGTCATACTTGAAGCCCGTGCATTGGGCTTCAAGATCGGCCTGCACAGCGGCGGCACCCATCCCGAACGGCTACGCAGCGTACTGCCCATGCTCGACTGGATAGGCCTGGACATTAAAGCCGGCTTTGCCAACTATGAGCGCATCACACGCATCCGGGACAGTGGCGCACCGGCATTAACCTGCCTTAAAGAGGTGCTGGCCAGCGGTGTTGATTATGAATGCCGTACCACCGCGCACCCCGACTTGCTGCCCGAAAGCGAGCTCGGTGCGCTGGCCTGCACATTGGCAAAAATGGGCGTAGAAAACTATGCACTGCAGGTGTTCCGATCTGTGGGCTGCAGTGATGAAACGCTAAACGCCAGAGCGGTGCGCGACTACCCCAGCGCGGGACTGGTGAAGCGCCTGTCAGAGCTGTTCCCCGCTTTTACCTTACGTAAAACCTAGGCCTGAGTAACGTCTGATTTGCCAGTTGTCAGATCATGCTGACCCCAGCTTTTCCCCGCGATATCATGTCGCGGTTTTTTTGTGGATTGTTCACGCCGACGTGTACGCTTTGGCGAGCATCTGAATATAAGGGGCTTAGCTTGTGAATATATGCGTTTAGTCAGTTGCCCGAGCGCCTGAAACCCGGGGGCATAGGCAGACGCTGCAACAAGCCTTTGGGCAACATGCTGGCGGGCGTGAACACCGACATATCGATGGCATCAAGCGTATTCTTTACCATCAGCCCCAACTCAGTGTCGCCTTCCATAGAGAGACGGCGGCTGAAAAACAGTGTATCGGGGTCTTCTTTACGTTGCGCCATCAGCCAGAAATCACGCGTACTCGCCGAGATGGTCAGAGCGACCTCCCCGCCAGGCTGCATGGCGGAAAACTTGCCGCCACGCCATGTGAAGTCAAACCCCACTCCGACGTCACGCGCCAGTATGCGCAATTTACGGCCTTCAAGCGCAAGCAGTGTATCTTCGGGAAGATGCTTTGCGAGCGCCAGATTAAGCCCCGTCACAAACAACAGCGAACCAGGATAAGCCGGTAAGCGGGACAGCAGCTTGCCAGCGGCTGCGGGGAAAGCGTATTCACCTGTGCTCATGCATTTCTCAAACAAAAGGGTTGTCAGGCCACGTAATTAATTACCGCAAATAATGGCAGGCGCTGCCACCCAGCACAAACAGGTGCCAGACGCCATGCCCATATCGCCATTTTTCGTCAGTGGCGTAAAAGATGATACCGACCGTATAAAACAGGCCTCCTGCCGCAAGCCAGACGAAGCCGTCCCAGCTCAAAGCGTTAATCAGCGGCCCAACCGCAACCACCGCCAGCCAGCCCATCAACACGTACAACACCAGCGACAAAATACGCAGGCCTTTGGCCAGCCATATCTCCTGAACAATGCCCAGTATGGCCAGGCTCCAAACAGCGCTAAAGAGCGTCCAGCCCCATGGCCCGCGCAGACTTACCAGCGCAAACGGCGTATAGCTTCCGGCAATAAGCAGATAAATGGCGCAGTGATCGAACTTGCACCATATACGCTTGGCCCGGCCCCGCAAGCTGTGATACAGCGTAGAGGTTAAATACAGGCTCAAAAGCATGACGCCATAGATACTGAAACTAATGATCTTCCAGGGATCGCCCGTTAGTGACGCAATAACAATCAGGATAACTGCACCCACCGCCGCCAGCGCAGCGCCTACCAGGTGACTGATACTGTTGAATTTTTCACCGTAATACATACTTGTGCCTTTCGTTACGCAACCCGGTATTCAAGACCGGGCTTGCCATGCCAATACCCATTACAGGGGCCGGCCGGCATCAAGGGCATAATTTGGTCGAAGGCAGAAGAAGTGGCTAGATTGCCCTGGATGGCCTGATGGAACAATGATACAACCTCAGCCGTATGCTCTGACTGGGGGCTAATGCGCAGCACGTCTACCCCCTGAGCCCGCAGAGCATCCAATTCGCGAATCAGGTTGTACACCAACGCCGACTGGGTCTGAATACCATTGAGTACCAGAAAAGGCTGGCCCTCACGCGTATGCAGCATCAGGCCGTCTGGGTGATCCATGCACACATACTGGCAATCATCTTTCGGAATATTGCGATGGCGTGCGGTAAAACAGCGGGCCGAAAACGCCAGAGGCATGCGCCCATAGGCGAACACCTCAGTCTGCATTCCTTCGGGCCGATCTTGTTGCAGCTCGGCCAGGCCCGCAGCCCCCATTTCTAGCGGCATGACCCAGCGTCTGGCGCCCAGGTCAGACACAATACGCAACACCGGACTGTTATAGATATTGAGGAAAGGCCCGGCCACGAATGGTAGCCCTTCCATACGGTTGACTGCGCCCATATCATTGGCTTCAACCAGGAACTGGCCGTTTTCAGCGATCTTGCGCATATCTTTGAGGTCTTTGCCGGACTCGAGTAATACCTGCGTCGAGAGCACCACCTCTTTACCGGCGTCTGCCATCATCTGCGCGATTTCCAGCCAGTCTGAGAGGCGCAGTTCATGACGGCGCGAACATACTGTTTCGCCCAGATAAACAATGTCGAAAGGCGACTCACACATAGATTCGTAAAACTGCAGCATGGTCACACGCGACCAATAATACTGAACGGGACCCAGAGCGATCTTCATGATTCACTCCTGATGGCCTGGGACTTTTTCATACTTGCTATCCTGTTGTTCACTGGCTGGCACGGCCAGCACCCTGCGACGCACCGGCCCAGCGTACCCTGCCGGCCTGCAATCGCATTAAACGCATGCAGCCCACTTAGATGAAGCGTATGCGCATTATTTCCAGGGGCGGTGATAAGCGCCCAGCGTATGCTGCTGCCCCTCGGCCACTTTATTCAACGCACTCATCCACACCGGCTTCACCGAATAGCGGGCCGCATTGGCCAGGCACTGATCTATAGCTTCGCGCCAGACGCGCGTAACCTGCGCCACGTAGGCCGGGCTGCGCTGGCGGCCCTCTATTTTGATGGCTCGCACACCTATCTGCGCCAGGCGCGGCAGCAATTCGAGTGTGTTAAGGCTGGTAGGCTCTTCAAGGGCGTAGTAATTTTCTTCGGCCACATCAAAGCGGCCCTTGCATAGCGTGGGGTAGCCAGCGTTTTCGTTGTCAGCGTAGCGATCGATCAGCACGCCATTAAGCCGCGACTCCAGCCCTTGCGGAGTTTCCTGCCAGCGCACAGCTTTGGCAGGCGAACACACGCCATGAGTATTGGGCGATTCACCCGTAGCGTAAGACGACAGAGCGCAACGGCCTTCGACCATTACACACAAACTGCCAAAACCAAACACCTCAATTTCGACCGGCGTATTTTCGGCGAGCTGCTCCACCTGTGGCATGGACAGCACCCGAGGCAGCACGGCCCGCGAAATACCGAAATGCTTATGATAAAAATTGATGGCGTCGTGATTAGTGGCCGAGCCTTGCACAGAAAGATGCAGCCTCATATGCGGATGACGCTCACAGGCATATTGCATCAGCCCGGGATCAGCAACAATCATGGCATCAATGCCCGACCCCGCAGCGCGGTCGACAGCTTCACGCCACAACTGCCAGCCTGATGGCTGCGGGTAAGTATTGAGCGCCAGCAACACCTTGCAGCCACGGTCATGCGCATACCGTATTCCTTCGTTAATGGCTGCTTCGTCAAAGTTAAGGCCTGCGAAATTGCGCGCATTGGTTGCGTCTTTGAAACCCAGATATACACAGTTTGCGCCGTTGTCGACCGCCGCCTTGAGGGCAGGAAGACTGCCCGCAGGGCATACGAGTTCCATCTGCGGACGATTACCCGCAGCTTCTGGAAGGTTTATTTGCATGGTTTACATCACTACCACATAAATGCGAGGAAAACGCTACTGAAACACGCGCTCAGGCGGGTACCAGGGCTGACTCAGCCGCACGGACCGTTGGATACTGCACAATATTGAGTACGGGTTTCACGCCGTTGAGTAGATAGTCTATGAGCTCACGAGCCGATCGAATGGCATTGCCAAAAGGCAGTTTTTCGGAACCGCGGAAAAACAGGCCGCGCTCTATATCGCCGGCCAGCGCAAACGCAAGCCGCGTATCAATACAAAACTGACCGTGCTTGGCGATGCCATCACGCAAGCCACATGACACCAGACAATCGAACCCAACCGTACACGGCCGCTGTTTTGCTGCACGCTGCAGTTTTTCTTCGCGTGCCAGATAGCTTGCAAGCCAGGGGGTGCGCACGGCACGGGCAGGCAAACCTGCCACACTCATGAACGTAACGATGTCTTCGGGTCTGGCCTCAACCAGTACCTTTTTGAAATTGGGATGGGCATCGCCTTCTTCGGTGACGGCAAACGCTGAACCAAGCTGCACAGCATCGGCACCCATGCCCATCAGCAAGCGCACCTGCTCGTGCGAATTTACGCCCCCGGCAGCGATGAGCGGAATGTTCTCGCTTTCGAGGCCCATGTCTTTGAACAACTGACGTGTGCCCTCGAGAACATGCGGAAACGCAAAATTAGGATTATTCAGCCCTTCAGGCGTAGGGGCACCCAGGTGGCCGGCTGCGTATTTGGGGTTTTCGATAACAATAGCGTCAGGCAATCGTTGCTTGCGCATCCACTTTTTGAGCACCAGCCCGATACCGCGCACATCAGAAAGTATGGGGATAATGGCTACCTTCGAAAAATTCGAGGTAAGCTCGGGCAGGTCTAACGGCAATCCTGCGCCCACCACCACAGCGTCAGCGCCGCTTTCGCAGGCCTGACGTACATATGAGGCGTACTCAGACACAGCGCGCATGATGTTTACACCAATCATGCCCCTGCCGCCTGCCAGTGTGCGCGCGGCATTTACTTCGCGATCGAGTGCTTCGAGGTTGGCCGAGTCAATAAGTGCCCTGTCACGTGATTTTCCGGTTTTTACCATAAGGTCAGGGTGATGGCGACGCAGATCGACACTGGAGATTGTTCCGAAGGCGTCGAGCGCTGCCACACTGCCGGCGAGCCTGTGAGCCGATACACCTACCCCCATGCCACCTTGCACGATGGGTAGCAGTGACTTGCCCTTAATCTTGAGCCGATCTAATGCTGTCTGCAACACAATAAATGTCCTTACCAAATTTTTCGCACAGTGGCGCAACTGCCACTATGCAGGCAGATGACACTTGATTCCTTAATTAATATCAAAGTTAAGCCGTTTAGCGTGAGCACTGGTCTTACAATCGGGCATCTTTCACTCGACGTTGGTCCGACAAACCATGCAGCGTGCACTTTCCCTGAATAATTCTCCCGCAGCCAGCGTACCGCTGCGATTTATGTTCAGCACACCCCTGTTTGTGCTGCTGGCGGCATTGCTGCTGCTGTGGGCCGGCCCCATGGCCTTTGTCTCGCGCTGGACACCGCAAGCGCTGGCGCTGACGCACCTGTTTACGCTGGGCGCCCTGGCTCACGCGATGGCTGGCGCCATGATGCAGATACTGCCTGTAGCCACCAACATACACATTCTTGCTCCACGGCTTACCGCCACGGTGGTTCATATCGGGCTGGGCCTGGGCACACTGGCTTTGGTGGCCGCGTTTCTGGTTGGTACACCCTGGCTGTACCACGCTGCTGTAGCACTATTGACCATCGCATTGCTATGGCTTCCCGTCGCGGTTGTGGGCGGTTGGTGGAGGCATCGCAAGAACGCGTCAAAAGGCTCGGTTGAGATTCTGGCAGGCGTACGGTTTGCCCTGGCTGCGCTGCTGGTCACGCTGATCATCGGCGCTTCACTGGCCGGCCAGCTTGGGGCCTCGGTGACACCGAACCGCCTGTTTACCGATCTTCACGCCACGTGGGGGCTGCTGGGCTGGATAGGCTTGCTGGTCATTGCCATGTCGTTTCAGCTTATCCCCATGTTCCAGGTCACTGAACTTTACCCAAAAATTATCACGCGCTGGCTGACGCCAACAATTATTGTGCTGCTTATTGCACACACGTTTACGGTAATGGGCTGGGGCAGCGTCGACCTCGACATCATTGTGCAGGTGCTTTTAGTTGTGGCCTACCTGGTATTTGCCGGCGAAACGTTTTATTTAATCTGGACACGCAAGCGACCTGAACCCGACGCTACCACCTTGTTCTGGCGTACATCAATGACCTGCCTGGCGGCCTGTGCCCCTGTATGGCTGGCGCAACTGCTAACAGGCACCGACATGTCGGTCACGCTTGCCATGCTGTTTATAGTGGGTTTTGCCTGGTCAGCGGTAAACGGCATGCTGTATAAAATAGTACCGTTTTTGACATGGTTTCATTGTCAGCGCGGCCTGCAGGTGGCATTACCATTTATCCCTAAGGTCAGGCAGATGATTCCTGACGCAAAAGCCAAGCAGCAGTTCGTCGTGCATTTGCTGGCATTGGTGCTGCTTATCGCGGCCAGCCTGCACGTTCCGTACGCGGCCCGGGCAGGCGCGCTGGCACTGCTGGCATCGGCAGCCTGGCTGCTGCTACATATGCTCCACGCCCTGCGCCTGTTGGTATCAACCAAACAGAAAATACGCGAGACGCTGGGGCAAACTGCTCAGTCGTGATGCGCACGCAGCGCAGAGACGCCGCAGTCAGTGCTGCAGTCAGTGCTGCAGTCAGTGCCGCAGTCAATACCGTGGTCAATACAGTGGTCCATACCGCCGCTTGCATCAGCGGAACTCAAAACCCATGAAGTGTTCTGGTGACCCGCTTCGCCTTAGCCGTCATGGCTTTACAACGCTGCCTGTTTAGTCCTGGTGATTTTGCAGCGCAGCCCGGTCAGGGATAATAATTTCTCGTCCCTTTACTGTAATCAGCCCCCTGCCACCCAGATCATGAAGAATGCGGGAAAAATGCTCGGGCGTCAGGTTCAGCCGCGATGCGATCACTGTCTTGCTGGTTTCAAGCCGGAATGTGCAGTCATCCATCTCACATCCATGTTTAAGCAAATAACTGACCACGCGATCTGTGCCCGAGCGTAATGAGTAGGCTTCTACATCCTTCATCAGACTGTGCAGACGCTGACTCAGGCTGGCCAGCATTTTGCAGGCGAACCGACTGTCGCTTTCGATCTCTTGCATGATTGCGGCTTTACTGACGTGCAGCAGCAGAGAATCAACCAGCGCCTCGGCGGACACGACATAGTCTTGCCCGAGAAACATCAGCGCTTCGCCAAAACTGCCACCTGGCCCGATCAGCCGCACGACTTTCTCTCCGCCGGTAGGAGAGACCAGCAACAGTTTCACCTGACCATAGACAACGGAATGCTGTCCAAGACACGGATCTCCGCGCCTGAAAATCAACTCGCCCCGCCCGACTTTGACCTCCGTCGTGCCTAATGCCAGACGATCGAGTTCGGCCTCTGACACCTCGTTAAACAGGGGTAGCCTGCTTAGAAACTCCTGAACCCGTACTTTACCCGTCGCCATATTGATAGAATCCTCAGATGCGTCCGTTATCTGACGCCAGTCCACAGGCACTGCCACGCACCCATGGTGACCAAATTACTGCTCAATATCATCGGCACCATCGCCCTAATACTGGGCGTTGTGGGCATTTTCGTGCCCCTACTGCCGACGACGCCTTTTCTGTTGCTTGCATCAGCCTGCTACGTGCGCAGTTCTGCGCGCATGAACAACCTGCTGATCGGCAATCGTCATCTGGGTCCGTACTTGATTGCCATCCAGTCAGGCCAAGGTATACCGTTACGTTCCAAAGCTGTGGCGCTCGCCATGCTCTGGGCCTCACTGGCTTTTTCCGCCTGGTATGTGCCCCTGAGCTGGGTGAGACCCTTGCTGCTTATTCCGGGTATAGGCGTAACGTGGTATTTACTTAGAATGAAAACCGCCGGTAAAGACGAAAGCTAGCCTCCGTCCACCTGAGTCTGCCGTCGCTCAGATCAGTTTTGAGTATGTCGATACCGTTGGCTGCCCCAGATATTTGTCAAACACCATTCCAACACCGCGTACAAACAACCGGCCTTTGGCCGTAACATTCAATACCCTGCCGGTCAGCTCAATAAGCCCTGCTTCATAAAACTGAGACAACTTCGCCAGCTCCTGCGCAAAGTAGTCTTCAAAGACAATGTCATACTGCTGATCAAGCCTTGCAAAGTCGAGCGGCATACTACACATCAGCGTCATGATGACCTCTCTGCGCAAGACATCATCAACTGTAAGTTCAAAACCGCGCTCTATAGGAAGACGACCTTCATCAAGCGCCTGGTAATATGCATTGACACTGCGAACCGAGCCACTGTATGACGCGCCCACTTTCCCGATGGCCGACACCCCAAACCCAATAAGGTCACAGTCGGCCCGGGTGGTGTAACCTTGAAAATTGCGATGCAGGCTTTTATCGAGCCGCGCCAGATTAAGTTCGTCGTCGGGTTTGGCAAAGTGATCCAGCCCGATGTAAACATACCCCGCATCGAGCAGACGGCGTGTCGCCATAAGAAAAATCTGCAACCGGGTCTCGGCAGAAGGCAGATCTTCAGGCTGGATTAGCCTTTGAGCCTTGAAGCGTGTCGGCAGATGCGCATAGTTATAAAGTGCGATCCGGTCGGGCGACAGGCGCACAATCTCGTCGAGGGTGCGGGCAAAGCTGGCCAGCGTCTGTTTGGGCAACCCGTAAATAAGGTCGGCATTGACAGACTCAAAACCTGCATCGCGGCTGGCCTTGAGCGCCCGCTCTACCATATCGACCGGCTGAATGCGGTTAACCGCTGCCTGCACCTCAGGATCAAAATCCTGCACACCAAAGCTGGTGCGGTTAAACCCCAACCCGGCGAGCATGGCCAGCGTGGATTCGTTGACCGTTCGCGGGTCGATCTCAACCCCCAGCTCGGCATCGGTCGTAAAGTTGAAATGCTGGCGCACCGAATTCATAAGCCCTGTAAGCTCGTCGGTGGTCAAAAAGGTGGGCGTGCCTCCGCCAAGATGTAATTGCTCCGTCTTGCGGTCATTACCCAGATATCCGGCCACCCGCTCCATCTCAATGTCGAGATACTGCAGATACTTGGTCGTACGGCTGTGGTCTTGAGTGATTACCTTGTTACAGGCACAGAAGTAGCAAAGCTGCTCACAGAACGGCAGATGAAAATACACCGACAAGGGTGGGTTATCTGGCGCGGTGGCACGCCGGGACAGATGATCTATGTACGACTGCTCGTTAAACCCGTGATGGAAACGATCGGCGGTCGGGTACGAGGTATAGCGCGGGCCCGAGCTGTCAAAGCGGCGCACAAGCGCCTCGGATATTTCGACATCGGGTAATGCGACGTTGTTCTTAATGTTCAGTGGGGAAATGGCATCCATTGCCTTGCTCCATACAGGCCGGTTTGCGCGACCCACGTTGATGCACCGCACGCAGGGCACGGAATATGCATTATTGTGAAACGTATTCCGACCATACTGCTTGATCTGCATCAATTGAGGGAATAACGGCAGAAATTGACCAGAAAGGGTAATTTTCTGTCGGCTTACTAAAAGCTGACCAACTCACATTGTATTATTAAGCTTCCTTCCTGAATTTGCCGGTCCAGCCACCGCCGATGTCGCTTGTATTAATTCTCGCCCTGCCCTTCGCAGGCAGCATTATCGCTGCCCTGCTGCCAACCAACGCGCAAAAGCTAGAAGCGTGGCTTGCCGGGGCGGTATCAGCTGTGTGCGCCCTGCTGGTATTAAGCCATTTCCCAGGCGTCACTGACGGCCAGGTCGTCAAGGCTACCTTGCCCTGGATACCCAGCTTTGGGGTTGACTTCGCCCTGCGCATGGATGGCTTCGCGTGGCTGTTTGCCATGATCATCACGGTCATGGGCGCGCTTATTGTGCTTTACGCCCGCTACTATCTTTCACCGGCCGACCCAGTACCGCGATTTTTTTCATTCTTCCAGGCCTTTATGGGTTCGATGCTGGGGGTGGTACTGTCGGGCAATCTCATACAGCTCGTCATATTCTGGGAGCTCACCAGCCTGTCGTCCTTCATGCTCATCGGCTACTGGTACCACCGGCTAGATGCGCGCCGCGGGGCGCGCATGTCGCTCATCATTACCGGGTCTGGCGGCCTTTGTCTGCTGGGTGGCATGCTCATGCTGGGCCACATCGTTGGCAGTTACGATCTCGATACCGTACTCGCTTCCGGTGACCTGATCCGCACACATCCCTGGTATCTCACAATACTTATTCTGATCGCCTTGGGCGCGCTCACCAAGAGTGCACAATTTCCTTTCCATGTATGGCTGCCCAATGCCATGGCAGCACCTACCCCTGTGTCCGCCTACCTGCACTCGGCCACCATGGTCAAAGCAGGTGTTTTTCTACTTGCAAGATTCTGGCCAGTACTGGCGGGCACTGATGAATGGCTATGGATCATAGGCGGTGCCGGCTTGCTGTCGCTCACGCTGGGCGCTTATGCGGCCACGTTTCAAACAGATATGAAAGGTGTGCTGGCCTACTCCACCATTAGCCACCTTGGGCTGATCACGCTGTTGCTGGGCATGAACAGCGCGATTGCACTAGTGGCCGCTGTATTTCACATGATTAACCATGCCACCTTCAAGGCGTCGTTGTTTATGGCGGCAGGCATCGTAGACCATGAAACTGGCACACGCGACCTAACGCGGCTGTCAGGCCTGTACCGAAGCATGCCCATTACTGCAACGCTTGCCGTCGTAGCCGCCGCCTCAATGGCCGGTGTGCCACTGCTGAACGGGTTTATTTCAAAAGAAATGTTCTTTGCAGAAACGGTTGTGGTGGGCGACAACTGGTTTAGTCATGTGGGCCTTCCTGCTGTTGCCGTTATTGCCGGCGCTTTCAGCGTAGCCTACTCGGTGCGATTTATTGCCCAGGTATTTTTTGGGCCTGCACCGCGCGATCTTCCACGTTCGCCACACGAGCCTCCCAAGCGCATGCTGATACCCAGCGCCATCCTGGTACTGACATGTTTGGTCGTCGGTATATTTCCGCGCTATACGGTGGGGCCTTTCTTGCACAATGCCGTCATCAGCATTACCGGCAACAACACGCCCGTCTACGACCTGCGTATCTGGCACGGCTTTAACCTGCCATTGGTCATGAGTTTCGTGGCGCTATTCGGGGGCATATTGCTGTTGTGGCTGCTGCGTCACCGACATCGCAAGCACCCTGGTGCAACGCCGCTCATCTACAAACTTGATGGTCGTCGGAGCTTCGAGCTGCTGCTCGAAGGCATAGACATTGCTGCGTCATTTTTGCTTGACTGGACCCGCTCGGCGCGTCAACAGCCGCAAATCCTCATTATTGTAGTACTGACGTTTTGTGTGGCCATGCTGCCTCTGTTGCCCGGCGGCTGGCTGCAGCCGCAGGTTTACACACCCATCAACCCATTTTTCTTGCTGATGTGGCTGGCAGGCGGCGCCTGCGCCATTGGTGCCGCGCGCAAGGCCAAATACCATCGCGGTATTTCGCTATTGCTTTCAGGCGGAGCTGGCCTGGTGACAGCGCTTACTTTCGCGTGGCTGTCGGCACCTGACCTGGCGCTTACGCAACTGGCGGTCGAGGTGGTCACACTTGTACTGCTGCTGCTGGGCCTGCGCTGGCTGCCGCCCCGCATCTACGGTGATGACGAGCCGCCGCCACTGCAAAGCAAACTTCGGGCATTCGTGCGACGTTTCCGCGACCTGATCATCGCCATCATTGGCGGCACGGGGATAGCTGCGCTGGCCTACGCCTTGCTAACCAGACCGCACCCCTCGGGCATTTCGTCGTTTTTCGTGGAGCAATCGCAGGCACTGGGTGGGGGCTCAAACGTAGTCAACGTCATTCTTGTTGATTTCCGGGCTTTTGATACGTTCGGCGAAATTACCGTTCTGGGCATTGTTGCGCTTACCGTATACGCCCTGCTCAGGCGCTTTCGGCCACCTCCCGAGAGCATGTCGTTGCCGCGTGCACGTCAGCGTGCACCCCGAAACAACAGGCTTCTGGGCGAGTTTTCCGAGCCAGACCCACAAGCACTGGTGCCCCGCGGAGTCATGCAGGTGCCCGCCGTGCTGGTACGTCTGCTGCTTCCCATGGCGGTGCTTATTTCTCTGTATTTTCTGATACGCGGACATAACCTGCCGGGCGGAGGCTTTGTTGGCGGCCTCATCATGGCCACGGCCATCATTCTGCAATATATGGTTGGGGGTATTATTTGGGTCGAAGCGCGGCCTCGTATACATCCGCGCTACTGGATCGCCATTGGCCTGCTGGCGGCGGGCATCACCGCCACGGCCGTGCTTTGGGCCAACAAGCCTTTTCTTTCAGCCATTACTGGCGACATAACGCTGCCGCTAGTCGGGCCCGTACACCTTTCGAGCGTCTTGCTGTTTGATATAGGCGTGTACATGCTGGTCGTGGGTGCCACCGTACTCATGCTGGTTGCTCTGGCTCACCAATCGCTAAGGCTTTATCGCAAACCTGCGGCAGGCGCCGCTCAAAAAACGGAGACGCTCTGATGGAAGCCGTTCTTGCGCTGGCCATCGGCGTGCTGTCAGGTTCAGGCATCTGGCTGCTGCTACGCCCACGCACCTTTCAGGTAATCATGGGGCTATCGCTGGTGTCGTATGCCGTCAACCTGTTCATTTTTGCCATGGGCCGCATAACCCTTGATGCCCCGCCGGTCATTAATGCCAGCTGGGGCGCAAATGCCAGTCTTTATGCCGATCCGGTGCCGCAAGCCCTGGTACTCACGGCCATTGTCATTGGTTTTGCTACCACCGCGTTGTTTCTGGTGGTGCTACTGGCTTCACGTGGCCTCTCAGGCAATGACCACGTCGACGGACGGGAGAACCGCTCATCATGACCGGATGGATGCAGCACCTTCCCATCATGCCCGTCGTCGTCCCGCTTATCGTCGGGGCGCTCATGCTGTTGTTCGACGAGAAGCATCGCCGCCTTAAGCTGGCTCTGGGCGCCGGCTCCATCGCTGCCCAGCTCTTTGTTGGCATCATGCTGCTTGGCATGGCGTCAGGTTTTATTTCTAGCAACTGGGATAACGGTGTTGGGGTCTACTTGCTCGGCGACTGGCCGGCTCCATTTGGCATCGTGGCTGTAGTCGACCGCCTCTCGGCCATCATGCTGGTACTCACTGCGGTACTGGGTGCCGCCACATGGGTATATTCCACTGCCCGCTGGGATCGTTCGGGGGTGCATTTTCACCCTCTCTTCCAGTTTCAGCTTATGGGACTGAACGGGGCCTTTCTCACCGGCGACCTCTTTAATCTGTTCGTATTTTTTGAAGTCTTGCTTGCTGCCTCGTACGGCCTGATGCTGCACGGATCGGGCAAGGCGCGCGTGGCCGCAGGCATGCATTACATCGTCGTCAACCTGGTGGCGTCATTTTTGCTTTTGATTTCTATCGCGCTAATCTACGGCATCACCGGCACACTTAACATGGCCGAGCTGGCCATTCGTGCCGGCCTGCTCGAAGGTGGTCAACGACAGTTGTTTGAAACAGGCGCCGCCATTCTTGGCATTGCATTGCTGATCAAGGCTGCCGCCTGGCCACTGAACTTCTGGCTTCCTGCCGCCTATGCTAATGCCAGTCCACCGGTCGGAGGCATTTTTGCCATCATGACCAAAGTGGGCATTTATGCACTAGTACGTATAGGCTCGCTGCTTTTGCCCACTGGAGCGCCCGCCGCATTTGGTGGTGAGTGGATGTTCCCACTTGGCATGGCCACCATGGCGTTCGGCGCCATTGGCTTGCTGGCTGCGCCGCAAATTGAACGACAAGCTGGTTATTGCGTCATCATGTCATCAGGCACATTGCTGGCCGCACTCGGCATGCCGGGCGTAACGCTTACCGGCCCGGCGCTGTTCTATCTGATTGTCTCGGTGCTCACCATGGGTGCCTTCTTCATGCTTCTTGAATGATAGACCGCACGCAAACTTTCGGTGCCGACCTGCTCGCAGTCAGCCAGGAAGCCTTCGAACTTGAAGACCCCGAGTCACCCGATCAATCAGATGACGTCGTCGGGGTCGCCATTCCGGCTGCCATGGCTTTTCTGGGCATGGCGTTTATTGCTTGCGGGCTTTTGGTCGCTGGCCTGCCACCATTGGCCGGTTTCGTCGCAAAATTTTCTCTGGTCTCGGCAGCACTGCAAACTTCTTCGACAGACACGCCTTCGGTGGCCGCATGGTCACTGGTGGCGGGCATGCTTATCTCGGGGCTGGTCACCATTATTGCCTTCAGTCGTACCGGTATTCGCCTGTTCTGGAGCCCAGACGATACCAATACGCCACGACTGCGCATCAGTGAGGCTGGCCCGGTAGGGGTTCTGGTATTGTCTTGCGTAGCGCTGGCGTTCTGGGCCGGGCCTGTTCTTAACTATCTGCAAGAAACCGCCGTCTACCTCGATCGGCCAGCCTCTTATATAGATGCGGTCGTCAGCCAAAACCCCGTACGCAACGTCACCAATGGAGGCCGTCCATGAGCCGCATTGTCAACGCCCTGGTGTTGCCCTCTCTGTTACTGGCGCTCTGGATACTGCTTAATGACAGCGTATCGCCCGGCAACATTGCAATAGGTGCGGTACTGGCGCTGGGCTTATCGTGGGCTTTACATGCGTCGCGCCTGCGACCGCTGCACGCACGGCCCAGGCACCCACTGGTCATACTCAAGCTAGCATTACACGTGGCGATCGACATCGCCAGGTCCAATGTGGCCGTAGCCCGTATCATTATTCTGGGACGACATGCCAATGCGTCGCCAGGCTTTATCAGCATACCGCTGCGCATCAAAGACCCGCATGCGCTTGCTGCCCTGGCCTGCATCGTAACCTACACGCCAGGCACGGTATGGGCCGATTATTCAGAAGAACATAATCTGCTAACGCTGCATGTACTGGACTTGCAAGAAGAAGCGCTGTGGCTGAACATTATTCAGCAACGTTACGAACGCCCACTCCTGGAGATATTCGAGTGAACAGCATCGTCTATTGGGCCGCACTTTTCGCACTTGGATGCTATACCGCAGCCATGGCAGTGGCGGCTATTCGCCTGCTGCGCGGCCCCGCAGCACCCGATCGCGTACTGGCTCTCGATGCCATGTACATCAACGGCATGCTTATTTTGCTGGTGCTTGGGCTACACCTAAACTCGTCCCTGTACTTTGACATCGCATTGCTGATCAGTCTGTTTAGCTTTGTGGGCACAGTGGCTATGGCCAAATTTTTACTTCGCGGCGAGGTCATAGAGCCATGATCGAAACTTTGGTGTCCATCGTAGTAGCGCTGCTGCTGGTAGTGAGCGGCCTGCTCACACTGATCGGGTGTGCTGGCCTGCTCAGACTACGTACATTCTTCTCACGAGTACACGCACCAACCCTGGGTAACACCCTGGGCGTATTTGCCATACTCCTGGCCACCATTCTTTATGTGTTCGCATCTGATAACAGGCTGATCGTGCATCCTATTTTGATCACCGTGTTTCTGGTGATCACCTCACCCGTTACGTCTATTTTGCTGGTGCGGGCCGCAATTTTGCGCAAGCCAGAAGAGGTGGCGACGCAAAAACAGCCCAGAGTCAACGCAAGCTCCGCACAGCCTGTTGATCAGGGCGAGCACTCGCCTGTAGAGGGTCAGCCACAGCCGCCCTCCCCGATCACTACAGCAACAAGCGCCAGCGACCAGGCCATCCCAAAAGACTAATGCTCACATGTTGAAGGCACCTTTTCTCTGCAGGCAGGTGGCCGAATGTATCGTTTTCCCGCCGTTATCTTAGCGCGCGACGAGAGTCAGGCACGCCATGTGCTGACTATAGCTCCGAAGAACGATCACGTCCCGAAGACAAGGAGCATATATATGAAACAGCCCCATACCAACCAATTCAACAGCAGCTCATTAGTTCGTGCCGTGTTAATTGCGTCATGCGCAGCAGGTTATGCACTGTCAGGCAGTGCTATCGCGGCAGTCACCGACGGCGAAATCCAGGCCCAGTATCAGTCTGACGTAGCACGATGCAATGCGGGCCAGACTAATCAGAACAAAGCCACCTGCTTGCAGGAGGCCGGGGCGGCACGTGAAGAAGCCCGGCGCAATCGCCTTACCAATGGCAACACCTCATTCGACGCAAACCAGCGTGAGCGTTGCAAGGCCCTGCCAACCGAGAAACAGGCCGATTGCATGAAGCTTATGTCGGACCCCAATGCAACGGTGGAAGGCAGTGTGGGCGGCGGTGGTGTGCTGCGCGAGAAGACCATGACGATACCGGCCACACCCACAACACAGGGGCCAACGAATGTTGAAGGAGTAACGGGTTCCACGGGCACATCAGGTGTTTCGGGGTCTACTGGCGTTTCAACCCAGGGTAGTATGTCAGGAAGTTCAAGTGCCTCGGGTTCCACAAGCTCGGACAGCCAAATGTCTGCGCCCGTGCCCGGCACAGGCGTAACAAAGTAGTCACGCACTGGGCTTTACTCAGGCGCACAGTCGTAAGGTAAAAACCCGGTTGTCCATGGGCCATTGATTGCTAAAAGAGACAAACCCAATATCAGGGTTTGACTCTGCGATACTCGCCCGACCCGACCAGCTTCGTCCTGCTTTGCTGTGTCCTGCTTTGCTGTGTCTTGTCTTGTCTTGTCAGTGACTCTAAGCAAACTTGCAGGAAAGCATGCAGCTACGTTTACATCGCACTCATTCTTGGCGGGTAAGCTTAGCGCCTATGCGCGGTCCGGGAAAGATCACCGTAATGCGCGTGCCCTGAAACTCAGGCCTGGTGGACAGCCCCCACCAAGCTCCATGAGCACGCGCAATTTCGCGCACAATAGCCAGCCCCAGGCCAGACCCTTCGTTGGCAGGCCGGGCAGATCGGTAGAACGCGTCAAAGACATGCGCGGCGTCTTCTGGAGCAATTCCCTGACCATCATCCTCCACGGCTAACGTGGGCGGGTTCGTCGTAACGCGAAGATTGATCACCGTGGCATCCTTGGCGTAGCGCACGGCATTGTCGATAAGATTGCCCAGTAGTTCTTCAAGCAATAAAGGGTCTATATCGACCCACACTGGCTCACGAGGTGCTGACAGCTGTATTTCCAAATGCGTGCTGCGCACCGAAGGTATCCACTCTGCTGCCGTTTCGCGTACCCACTCAGCCAAATCCATGCGCTTGAAGCTGTCTTGTGGCCGGGTTGACGAGTCAACGCGTGCCAGCACCAGTAATTGCTGGCCCAGACGTATCATGCGGTCAGTCACTGACTTGATGCGCTCAGCCCTGGCACGCACATCGTCGGGCAAGGTGCGGGTCAGCATGAGCTCAGACTCAAGCTTCAGCCCCGTAAGCGGCGTCCGCAATTGATGTGCAGCATGCCCGATAAAGCGCTTCTGCGCCTGCATGGAGTCATCAAGCCGCAACAGCAAATCATTAAGGTGGCTAACCAACGGTGCAACTTCGGCCGGCAGACCCGTGACATCTAAAGGCTGCAGATCTTCGATAGAACGCTGGCTGATTTCGCTGGATAAGCGGTTCATGGAGGCCAGCCCAGAACGCACACCTTTTATCAGCACCCAGGCGAAAACTGTTACCAGCACAATCTGGCTGATTACCATGGTCCAGAAAATATCGCGCAGCAACCATTCCTGGAGACTCATTTTGCGAGTTATGAGCCAGGTCGCCGTAAGATCTATAGCAACCAGAACAAAAACGGCGGGCAGCAGCCGCCAGACAAGATGACGCGCCAGAGACCCTTTGGGCAACAATGGGTCACGGCGTTGCGGGCGCGAGGTTTTAGTCTGCACTGCCCGCTTCAAGAAGATAGCCAAATCCGCGAACTGTCTGAATAGAGGCGCCTGAGCCTTCGAGACGCTTGCGTAGTCGGTATATATAGACCTCTACGGCGTTTTCGCTGAAATCGGCGTCCCAGGCAGACAGTGAGTTGACGATTTGCCGCTTGGTGACCACCCTGCCGGCGCGCGCCATCAGCATTTCCAGCACTGACAGCTCGCGTACCGAAAGGGGCAGGCGCTCACCATGTACACGAACCTCACGCCCGACCGAATCGAAACTTAAAGCGCCTGCCTCAATAGTAGGCTGAGCTTGCCCGACCCGTCGACGACCAAAGGCGCGAACACGGGCGGCGAGTTCGGCGAGTTCAAACGGTTTGGTTACGTAATCGTCAGCACCTGCATCAAGACCCGCCACGCGGTCTTCGACGCCATCGCGGGCGGTAAGAATTAGCACGGGTACCTGTTCATTACTGGTACGAAGCCGGCGGAGAATGTCAAGACCACCCGTACCAGGCAGATTTAGGTCTAGCAGCAGTAAATCGTAGCTTTGCCCGGCCACCGCACTTTGAACCTGATCGCCATCAGTTAGCCAGTCTACCGCATAGCCTTGCTCGATAAGGAATTCTTGCAGGGCGTGGCCCAATGTGAGGTCGTCTTCGATAACTAGTAGTCGCATAGCATGATTCTATATCGAAGTTGCCCTCATCGGGCGCCCAAAATGGCCAACTGCCCGTCAGTTACAAGCCTGACGGGCAGTTGAATACTTGGTAGATTTTGCGCCTAAGCCATATGAACCTAGGGTTTGGATGCACCCACCTGCTATTCGGCCTGCGCTGCTGGAGCGGAGGCAGGGGCTGAGGTTGCTGCTGGGCTCACTGCCTGCGCCGCTGCCGGATCCGCCGCTGGACCCGCTGCCGGGGCCGCCATGTCAGACCCGGGACGAGTGATGAACCCCAGACGCTTGAGCCCCGATGCCTTGGCACTGCTCATTACCTGGGCGAGTACTTCGTAGCGCGTATTGAGGTCTGCACGTATGCGCAACTCGGGCTGCGGATTGTTGACTGCCTCAGCGGCAAAACGTCGCTTGAGGTCATCAGGCGCCACTGGCTGTTCATTCCAGTACATAAGGCCATCTGCATCGACAGCGAGGTCTATGGTGATGGGATCTTGTTCAACAGGCTGGGAAGTGGCCTGCGGCACGTTGATCTTGATCGAATGACTGAGCAAGGGTGCCGTAATGATAAAGATAACCAAAAGAACCAGCATGACGTCAATAAGCGGCACCATGTTGATTTCATTGACGGTACTACTGCCCGCCTTGCTGTTGAAACTGCCGAATGCCATTTAGTTTCCTTTGCTGGTGGCAACTGCCATGCGCCGACCCTTGCCATTCCATTCGAAGGCCTGTTGGCCAGTAGACAAAAAGGTGAACAAATCGTGGGCAAATGCATCAAGCTGCGCCAGATAGACCCGGTTACTGCGAACAAAGCCGTTATAGGCCAGCACAGCCGGAATCGCAACGGCAAGCCCCAGGCCCGTCATGATGAGGGCTTCGCCAACCGGACCAGCTATGCGGTTAATGGTGACGCCATCAACCGAAAGGCCGATGCCGACCAGTGCGTGATACACCCCCCACACCGTACCGAACAAACCCACGAAGGGAGCGGTAGAGCCGACGGACGCGAGTACGGTCAGGCCATTTTCGAACTTGGCGGTTTCTTCGTCGATAACTTTGCGTATGGTGCGCGTGACAAATGCCCCGGTTGATCCCTTCTCTTCAAGCTTGAGTGCACCATATTTGGCGTGATGCTTTTGCGCGTGGATGGCATGGCTGGCCAAATGAGCGAAAGGTTCGTTGGCGCCATGCGTGGCGATCTCGTTTTCGACCTCGTCCAGCGAGCTGGCAGCCCAGAACTCTCGCAAGAACTTGTTGGACCGACGATGCACGCGCATGTTGGTAAATGATTTGACGAAAATGAGATACCAGCTGATGAGCGACATGAATATGAGAATGCCAAACAACGACTTGCCCACCATGTCGCTTTGAGAAATAAAGTGCAGCATGCCGCCCTGGGCCGCTTCGGCACCCAGAGCTGTGCCGCTGGCCGATGCCGCAGCAGTACCAGACTGCAGTACAGCACCACCGTCTTGAGCGACAGCGCTTGCCCCCTGCATTGCTGCACCAGCCCCCTGCATGACAGCGTCAGAGCCCTGCGCCACCGTATCGCTTACTTGTGCAAGCACTTGCAATGCGCTATTGAGTAAATCGAACATTCGTCGGTCCTATAGAACAAAATCAAAAGGTATGTCGGCGAGAGCCTTGTAGGCAATACCGTTTTCTGTATAAGGCTTGAAACGCGCACTACGGGCGGCTTTTAACGCAGACTGATCAAGCCGGTCGTGACCGGAAGACTGCTGCACGCTTGCGTTTAGCACCGAGCCGTCGGCCGCAATAAGCACCCGTATCAATACCCGCCCCTGCTCGCCGCGACGTTGCGACATGCGCGGGTACTGAGGCATTGGACGCTTGCCCATGTAGTCGACCCTGCCGATAACTCGTGGCCGATTGGGATCAACAGGCTTGGCCGGCGCCTTGGGTACGGCGGGCGCAGCCGCCTTGCCTGAAGGCGCTGCCGCAGGTGCCTCTTTAAGAACCGGTTTCTCGACGGGTTTAGGTTTGGGCTGAGGCTTGGGTTTTGGCTTGGGCTCTGGCTTAGGCTTAGGCTTTGGTTTTGGTGGAGGCGGAGGCGTAATGGCCTCTGGCTCTGGTTCTTCGACCACGGGTTCAGGCTCGGGCTCGGGCTCGATGACGGGTTCGGGCTCTGGCTCGGGTTCAATGACCGGCTCAGGTTCGGGCTCGACCACGGGCTCAGGCTCGATGACCGGCTCAGGCATGACCTCTTCCCATTGTTCGGGAGGTGGGATATCAGCCTCAGCAACCTCGTCAGCGGGCGCAGCGTCGACGATAACGTCAGAAATTTCGACAAAGCGGATTTCGACCGCTTCGGGAAGCTCGATCTGGTTATCGGGAGGAGAAGCGATAATGGCTGCCAAAACGGCAAGGTGCAACCCTAAGGCGGCCGAAGCTCCAACAATTTTGGTCAGGGTACGGCGAGGATCTGCTTGAACTCGGGGATACGACATGGGTCCAGCGGTAAAAAATGGGTTGTACAACTGTAAGTAAGAAGCACAATCCGCTGTTGGCAAGACCCGGATAATATCATTAATGCGAACGATTCGCAATAATACTTACTAGATCCAGGCTTAACTAATGCCAGCAACGCTATGCCCTCAGGTTTGCGACATTCAGGCGTGATACCTGCATGCCCAAAAAGGCAGCGTCTACAGTCGTAGTTTATTAAAAACTCATCATCAGAAATGCTCTGACGTACGCACAACGCCGCGTGAAAAAAATGGACTGCAACCTTATGGTGACGCTTTTAATTGAAGCGGTCGGCAGAGTATGGCGCGGGATCAGTGAATGTCTTTGACTGCGTCATCATCTCGGCTAGCAGGCGTCCAGTTGCGGGGCCTAACGTCAGCCCGTGGTGTGCATGCCCAAAGTTAAACCATAGCCCCGAGTGCCGGGACGCAGGCCCAATGACCGGACGCATGTCGGGCATGCAGGGTCGCCGTCCCATCCATGGCTGTGTCTCCATAGCTTCGCCCAAGGGGTAAATACGCTGCGCTATAGCTCGCGCGCGGTCTATTTGAACTTTCATGGGCGGGCAGCTTGGTCGCGCCAGTTCTACACCTGTTGTCAGCCGTATCCCCTGCTGCATGGGCGCGAGTACGTAACCTCCCTGCGGATCGCACACTGGATGCTTGAGTACAGGCGTACCGGCACGAGCTTGAAAATGAAGATGATAGCCACGCTTATGCGCCAATGGAAAGCGGTAACCCAACGGTGAGAAGAGTTCAGCCGCATCAGGACCCAACGCCACAACTGCCTCAGTAGCCTGCAGCTTTTCACCTCCGAATCCGACCAGCGTCCAGCCTTCTTCACGCTTATGCAAACTGCCGGCGTCGGCACGCACAAACTGCCCGCCCCGCTGGGTGAACAGACGCGCGTAACCCTGCACCAGGCCGCCCGGATCAGAAACAGTTTTTGGATCCAGCCAATGAATACCCCCCACTGCGGCGTCGCCCAAGCCGGGCTCCCGTTCATGCAGCCCGTCCGCATCGAGTATGTCATAGGCCAACTGATAGCGCTCCAGATCTTTCATACCTTGCCGGGCCAGCTCAAAAGCTGCCTGATTACGGTACATTTCGATCCAGCCCTGGGCCTTGATCAGCGACTGAAGGCCAGCAGCCTGGATCAATGCATCGTGCTCATCGACGCAACGCTCTATCAGGGGGAGCATGTCAGCGCCTGCCTGCGCCAGCGGTACGGGCGCCGATTCACGCCAGTATCGCCACAACCATGTAGCCAGGCCAGGCAACGCCGCCCACTGATAATGCACATCAGATTCACGGTTAAGGCCATAGCGCAACAGCTGGGAAAAGCCATGCGGGAACGCATAAGGCACGACACTCGAGCGTTCAATCAGCCCTGCATTGCCGTAACTGGTGCCGTTACCCGGCTCGTCTTTATCAATGAGACATACGCGGCGGCCACGCGCCTGCAGATGCAGCGCCGTACTCACGCCGACAATGCCAGCGCCCAGAACCAGAACGTCGTAAGAAAACAAAGAATCTTCTGTGGCAGACAATGGCAAAACCGCCTCTTAATCAAATACACCGGACAACGAAAATTCAGCCTCAGCAGCAGTCGCTCGTTACTTCAGTAAACCGCGCGACTAATGTATGCGCATTCATCACAGCGAGCTATGCAGCATCACGACCGTCAATAAAGGCAGCACAGTCTGCCAGATCAGAACCTGACAGACTGTCTGAGATGTAAGCCAACCGTGACCAACTACACAGTTGCCATGATTTTGTCGAGAGCCCCTTCCAGCGTGCCCACTGTTCGATCAATATTGTGCAATTTTTCGAGCCCGAATAAGCCCAACCGGAATGTTTTGAAGTCTTTGGGCTCGTCACACTGTAGTGGAACACCCGCAGCTGCCTGCAAGCCTGCTTCGCTGAATTTTTTAGTCGAATGAATACCGTCGTCGTCGGTATAGCAAACCACAACTCCTGGGGCTTCAAAGCCAGCTGCGGCCACGCTCTTGAAACCATGCTCGTGCATAAGCGCACGTACCCGCTGGCCCAGTTGCTGCTGCTCTGTTTTAACCTTTTCAAGCCCATAGGCTTCCGTTTCGAGCATCACGTCACGTAAGGTTGTAAGCGCATCTGTAGGCATGGTGGCATGATAGGCATGGCCGCCCTTTTCATACGCCTCTATGATCTGCAGCCATTTACGCAGATCACAGGCGAAGCTGGTGCTGACCGTTTCATCGATAGCCTGGCGGGCCAGCTCACTGAGCATCACCAGCCCGCAACATGCGGGACCGCTCCAGCCCTTTTGTGGCGCGGAAATCAGGATATCCACGCCCGTTGAGGGCATGTCTACCCAGACCGTGCCGGAAGCAATGCAATCAAGTACGAACATCCCGCCATTGGCATGGACGGCATCACCCACTTTACGTAAGTAGTCATCGGGCAGCAAAATGCCTGAAGCCGTTTCGACATGCGGCGCAAAGACCAGAGCAGGCTTACGTTCATTAATTGCCGCAACCACTTCATCGATGGGTGCCGGCGCAAAGGCAGCCTGCCTGCCATCTTCAACAGGCCGCGCCTTGAGCACAATGGTTTCTGACGGGATGCTGCCCATGTCGAAGATTTGGCTCCAGCGATAGCTAAACCAGCCATTACGAATGACCATGCACTTTTTGCCGGTTGCGAACTGCCGCGCTACGGCCTCCATGCCATAAGTGCCACTGCCGGGCACCACGATTGCCGAGCGCGCGTTGTACACATCTTTCAGTATGCGGGAAATATCACGCATCACAACCTGAAAGGCTGTCGACATATGGTTGACTGCACGGTCGGTGTAAACCACCGAGTACTCAAGCAACCCTTCAGGGTCAGTGTCGGGCAACAGGCTAGGCATGGTCGTCTCCAGATAAAAATCAGTTACCGCTTAGCCGGCCTGTCTAAGGGTGGAGCAGCCCGGTGGCGATATCGTAGTGTGCACGGGTCTATTGCAGACCACGGTCACGGAGTGCAAACCGCAAATCGTTTCGCGGACGCCGGCTTGCGGTAATTACCTTGATAGTACTCGTGTGCGTATGTGAGCACCCACTTTCAGCTAACGCAGTCACACGCGAGGCTGATTACAGATCCCGGAGAATCTGAAACATCACGGTTTCGCCAAATTAACATGGCGGGCAACGTAAAACCAGACACGTCCAGCTCAACATACACGACATCACGTGGCCGCTGACCACGCACGAAAGCGGGCATCATGGCCGCCCCCATCCTGATTATTGCTGGCCGGCAAGGGCTTACGGGCCTTTTTGAAATGACTCCAGCTGTCGCCGCTCACGCTTGGTGGGCCGGCCTTTACGGTCTGGCATGGGCACGGGTGCCAGTTTTTGCAACTCGGCCTGCCGCGCCCGCTCCTGAATACTTTCGGAAGTTTCAGCATAAAGCAGCTGAGCTTCGCTGGCAGGCCTGCGCTGCTCATTGAGCGCCAGCACATCGACCTCCCACAACTGGTCGCCCGCGCGTATCTGCAGCCGGTCGCCTGCCTTGACCACTTTTGAAGGCTTGGCGGCGTAACCATTGAGCTTGACCTTACCGCTGTCTATTGCCGCATTGGCGATACCACGGGTTTTAAAGAACCTGGCCGCCCACAGCCACTTATCGAGACGCATGTGAATTTCCTTTGGCATCCTCAACCTGAAAGGGTCAGACTTTGCACGCTAACGGGCAAATACCCCTTTATTATGGCTCGGGACGTCATAGCTGTACACGCGGCACGCTGTCTGCCTGTCTGCCTGTCTGCCTGTCTCCCTGCCTCGACATGTTGATCTGCGCGATTACCAGATACCCGTCGCAATAGCTTTCTCATTACGCCATATGTTTAATCAGACTAAAACTTGTATCGCCAATTACTACAGCTCGCCATCAAATCGACCAAACATCAGTTTGAAGACCGTGATCAACAATAGCCCCGCTCCAATGAACAATAAATACTCCCCCAAACGCTGCTGGTCGCTCAGCAAATAATTGCTGCACAGTCGAGTTGGCGAAATCACGAATAGCCAGCCCAAGCGGAAAAATGTGGCTATAAATTCAAGCAGGAATACGCCTCTGACAATAAACCCTGCACGCGGCCAGCTAATACCAAACGGCAAACCGATCAGCAGCGGAACTGAAACAAACTTGGCAAGTATGGCCCATGGCTCGGCCACTGAGGCATCAAGCAGACGCGGCAGCATCCAGACCAGGCCGGCGATACTTGTCAGTACCACGCCTGTCACGCCACCGTGGTTCCAACGTGCGATCCAGGATGGCAGATACGGTGACATCGCACGGCCCAAAAAATAGCCTATGGCTATCAACAGCGGAATCTGTACCAGCATCTGCCCGGTCATGGTGGCCTCGACCGCATGTCGCACAGGCGGAACCATGAGCGTCAGGTAGGCAACAGCCACCAGACGCAGACAATGACGCGGCATGATCGCGCTCATTGGGCCATGCCCCGCGATATCACCTGAATAACGCGCGCCTGATCATCGGAGTCAACAATTTCAACAAGCCGCCCTTGCGTGTCGACAATATGAATGGCCGCGTTATGCTCGTAGCCCCCAAGTTCGTCGGCTATGACGACAATGCCAAATGCCTGCTTGAGCCGGTTCAGGCCATCCATCGTTAATGGGCGCGCAGCCAGCCAGCCCGAACCACGACTGCCCGAGCGTTGCAGATACCCGGCAAGCTGGCCGGGCGTATCGTGTTCAGGATCAAAGCTGATACTGAGCAACTGCAGCTTGCCCGAAGCCAGTGCGCCTGCAAGGCTATCTTGAAGCTGCGCGAACTCGCTACCTAGCACCAGACAGTAGCTTCCGCAGCGGGTATAGAAAAAATCAACAATCAGCCACTTTCCACGCAAGTCGGCCAGGTTAATGCGTTTACCTGAATGCGTTTCAAGCGCCACAGCCGGCATTAGCTGGGGTGCCGCACGCACCTTCACACGTCTGGCCGTCTCGCTGGTAAATGCCTGAAAGCCGTCGGTAAGTTCTGCAGTTATTGCGCCGCCAACACCGAGCAAAACCAAACTAGCCAGTAGCGTGCGGAGCACCGACATCGGCCCGCTTCGTTGAGCCTGCATCAGAACTACTCCCAGGGTAACCATCGCCTGGCGCCCTTAGCAGGCCGAAAATAATACGCCCGGCGAACCACAGCATTGCCAGAATCACGAAAAACGCAGCAATTGCGCCAAATTGATCGTTGGGAACCCATTGAGCAATGTGGGTGGCAAAGCGGCGCGGCACACTCATGTGCCCGGCATTTAAAAAGGCCAGGGCAAACGCCATTGCACCCAGGGCATAAACGGTAAGGCTTACTTTGTCCATGCCCTCATCATTAACCTTGTGCGCCCGGTTACCGATAACATGAAACAACAACGCCAGAATCATCGGAAGCACGCCAAGCAATAAGTAAAAATGAAAATGCCCCGGTACCCACTGAGTATTGTGCATGACCAGATTGACGCTAATCGTGCCATCGATGATGGCAGGAACAATACCAGCCGCCCAGCCGAATACCGCCAAGACCATTAACCTGGATGGCATTTGCCATTGAATGTTGGAGCGATAAATATTAGTGAGTACACCATAGGCAGTTACCAAAAAGACCGGAAAGCCTGCGCCAAACGAAACAACCTGCCCCATAACGGCCAACCAGCGTGGTTGGGCATAGTCCATGAGTAAATGATGCGGGAACACGACAATAACGAACACCGTACTCACTGCCCATGACCACAGAAACGGCCGTGTGATCTTGTAAGGCTTGCCACTGTATCGACCCAGCAATTCATACACAGCGATCACACCCATATAAATGGTGGCGTTGATAACCATGTGACCAAACCAATATATAAGGTTTTTGGCGAGCAGCGCATTTAGCGCCATTTCTGGAAAATACGCATTAACCAGGCTCATAACCAGCACCACGGCACCAGCAAGAATGCCCAGCGAGTTAGCGATAATTACCATGGTGCCTGCCACCACGGCCTTTGGGTGATCAGGGTCTATTTCACCCCTGAACAACCACTGCAGGCCCAGCCCCCTGCCAAGATTGCCATAAGTTCGAATGATGGCCGCCGCCGCGTCCATATAGAACAGCAGCATACCTACGCCAATCAATAAATAGCCAACCATAAATAATGCGGCAGCATTGATGCTCCACATGCCCATGGAGCGCACTGGCAATGGATAAAGAAATGTCCATGCCCCAGCGTACCCACCAACAAAGATTGCGCCAATAATCGCCAGGGCACCCAGCATAAAGAGCACGTAATTGGCTGTGAAAGCCCATACATGCAAAGCAACATACTTGCGTAGGAAAAACCACATGACGGCGAGCGTCCCCAAGCTCATCGTTCCAACCATACCTGCACCGTGCATGGTCAGTATTTGATAAAACAATACCGGCTGGTCGCCCAACCACTGGGCCTGCATGGAGCGCATGGTCAAGCCTAGCAACATCATCAGCACGAACAGCACCAGTGCGGTAATCATATAAAGATTGAAGACGAACCGTTCGCCACGCGGTAATTGCTCGTTTTCCGGGTATAGCTTAAGCGTGCTCATGCCCCACCCTCCTTGCTGGCCAAGACTTCAAATTTGCTTATCATGCCGTGATGCGCCAGTCCGCAATATTCCAGACACAGAATCTGATAGGTGCCGGGCCGCTGGAATGTGTGAAGGATTTTGTTTTCAAACCCGGGCATGGCCTGAGTTTGCACGACAATATGATTATCAGAATCGTAAATGGCAAAGCCGTGATTAACGTCGGCACTGGTCACGCGAAACTCTATCGGCACACCCGCCTTGATCTGCGTTTCGCTTAACTCCCATCGCCACTGATGGCCAACCACCTTGACCACCTGTACGGCCTGCAGCGAGACGTGTTGCTGGGGAATCGGAAAGTGCCACAAGGTCTTGTATGTGATGCCCAGGCCTAGAACAAGCAAGGCAACAAACAGCCATCGCCGTAACACATCGAATGCCCTGTGTGCTTTTTTGTATTGGGTGGCATCAGCTGGCTTTCGAGCCTGACTGATTACGTAAAGAAACCCTAACGCAACCAGCCCCATGCCGGTCAGGGTAATTAGCCATATCTGATTTTGAAGAATCACGATGCTCCCTCCTTTAAATAGTAGGTCGCCGAAAAACTCTTCAATTGCAAAAGGTTAACACTCACTACCGACAATTGCTATCAGTAACCGCCTCCTTCTCAAGCAAGATCATTTCTATGGTTTTGCTGGCTGAAAACGAATGGATTTCGACAGAAATGTAGATATTCAATCGGCTCGGGCGATTAAGTAGAAAACATCCGCCGATGACGCTAACGCTGAGGCTGACGTACCACGGATGCGTGAATATTAATGCTTGCTCATTGGAATGCGAATCATTATTATTACAAATGTGATGACAACGTAATAAATACGCCTGCCCCATCATGCTGATCTCCTCCACGCCCCATGGTACGCCGCCTTCGTTGCGCACTATACCGTCTTGCAGTTCCGAGGCACTGTATAGGCAGCATCATCGCTGGCTTAACCACTGGCTGCGCAGGCGGGTTGCCAGCCATGCAGACGCAGAAGAGCTCGTTCAAGAAACGTTTTTGCGGGTTTTGTACGCGCAGTCAGGGTTGCAGGCAGATCGCCTACGTGAGCCCCGTGCCTACCTGGCCACTGTGGCTAACCGTCTGGTCGCCAACTTTTATCGACGCCAATCCATTGAGCAAGCTTATGCACAGGCGCTGGCATCCATGCCGGTCGACGTCACCCCCTCACCTGAAACCCAGGCGCTCATCAAAGAAACCTTGCTTGAGCTCAACCACATGCTCGACGGGCTGGGCCCCAAAGTTAAACAGGCGTTTCTTATGGCGCAGTTCGAAAACCTGCCCTACGCTGAAATTGCACGACAGCTCAATGTGTCGCTGCGTAGCGTCAAGTACTACATCGCGCGAGCTCTGGCCCAGTGTTGTCGCCTGGTGACATAAACCCGTCTATCACCATCGCCACATGGCTGCCTCTGCACACAGCTCATCTCTTTCTGACACCGTGCTGTTTGAGGCGGCCTATTGGTACGCCTGCTTGCAGGCAGACACCGCAACCGCTGATGATCACAATCAATGGTCAACATGGCTAGAAGCTTGCCCCACCCACCAGCAAGCCTGGTTTCGCATTCAAGAGGTGTTATGCCGGCTGAATGACATGCCGCCGCATATTGCCATGCATGTGTTGAACCGGCGGCATCCGCACGCGCGCACATCGCGACGCAGAAAGCCACCCCGACCTGCTCCGTGACAAGCGAAGCTTCTTCAAAGGCAGTCGACAAGCGTTTTTTCAAGACCATTTAGCGCTAATGAGCTGCGCCTCATGACTAAAGGGCGATCACATGCATGACGAACATTGACGCATCAACAATGCCATGGCATGGGGTTCTTACAACGCCCGTTTCAGGGCCAGGCAAGAAGAGAAAATGACCGCCCTTCCCGTGGCAACGGCAGGATGCGGTTAAAGACTAAAAAATTGTATCTTGACGATAAAGGCTTGCACTCCGGGCGTTGCCTGCGTGTCTCTATAAGCGAATACGTTCCCTTCGATCTGGAGACTCAATGACTGCTTTCGTATCCATGCACGCATCGTCCGGTCTTGTGCAACCTATCTCTGTTCCGCCGTTCAAGAGAAGCCTGATAGGAATTGCGCTGGCCGCCGGCTTAACCACGCATGCCAGCGTACAGGCACAAACACAACCCGCCGCCGATGCAATGCCAGCGAGCTCTCAAAGTGCCGCCATGCCTTCCGACGCAACAGGTAGCGCTGACACGCCCCGCTCTGACAAGCCTGCCCCAAAAAAAGAGAGCGCCAAAACGCCCAGCCGCGTTGACCAGCTCGACCGCGTCATTATTACTGGCACCCAAGAAGAAGGGGCGGCCCCCAATACCAGCTATACCGTACGCTCCACCGGGTCGGCCACCAAACTTGACCTGGCCCCTAAAGAAACGCCACAAAGCATCACGACGTTTACAGCGCAGCGCATTCAAGACCAGGGCCTGCTGCAGCTGGACGAAGTGCTCAAGCACACTACTGGAGTCACGCTGGTCAGCGGCGGGGTTGCCGGTGCCGGCCGCCAGCCCGTTTACGCCCGTACCTTCCCTGTGCGCGCAGTGCAAATGGACGGCATTATGGCCAGCTCTTATATTGTATCGGGCGAAGACGATAAAAGCATAGGCATGCAAGACTCATTTCTGTATGAGCGCATTGACGTCATACGCGGCTCCACCAGCCTTACCTCGGGGTCTGGCGACCCCTCTGCCAGCCTGAACTTTGTACGCAAACACCCTTATCGCGATCGCCATCTGCACGCCGCCATCAAGGCCGGAAGCTGGGACACCCGACGTGGCGAGGTCGATTTCTCTACCCCACTGAATGAAAGAAAAAGCTGGCGCGCCCGCATCGCCACGGCCTATCAAAACGGTGACCATTGGGTAGACAGGGTCAGCAACCACTCCAAAACCCTTTCGCTGATAACCGCCCTGGACATCAACGACAGCAATCGCATCAACCTGGGCATGACGCATTACGACTTCAAGCTGCGCGGCGCTTCGCCGCATGGCATTACCCGCTTTTCACAAATTGACGACGCCTGGCCAGAGGAGTTTAAATACCCTGAGTCAAAAGGCAAGCCCAGGATCTGGGTGTACCCCACCCCCGACGTGGAACGCAATTTCAACAACTCCACCCCGTGGTCGCGCACACATCGCAGATACACCAACTTTTTCGCCAGCTATGAGCATGATTTTTCTGACGACTGGCTGATCAAGCTTGGCTACAACCATGCCAATAACGTGGACGATCGCCTGTATGGCGAACTGGGCACCCGCTTCTATGTTCCGTGGGCGGACAAGGCCAACTACATTGCGGACCGCAGGCATAGCCAGAACATTGTCAATGCTTTTGATGCCTACTTGAAAGGCAGGGTCGAGATGTTGGGCCGCCCCCAACAAGTTGTAGTGGGCGCTAATTACTATGACGTGCACAGCAAAATTTACGGGGGTTATGCCGGAAACAGCAGCCCTGTTTCGTCGCCTGATGTGCTGATGTTTGATTGCACGTGGTACGACTTATGTGCCGAGGGTCCTGAATATCGAAGGATGCAGGGCTACTCCATCAGTGACTGGAACAAGGCAGGTGGCAACGTTCCTCCCGCTGTTTGGCGATCGGGCGGCGATATGTACACACACAAGTACATTAGCCATCTTAGACAGCGCCAGACTGGCCTGTATTTTTCTACGCACTTACAACCATTGGTACGTACACATTTGATATTCGGCGGGCGCTGGGCGCGAGAAACCGAGAAGCCTATTTACTTTACTTGCCATAACGGCTATGTAGACCCTGATTGCGAGAAGGATAAGCCATATAAAGCCACCAGCAACCCTGACATCCGCCCCAAATTCTTGCCCTATGCCGGCCTCGTGGTGGAGTTGACCCCAACATTTAACGCGTATGCCAGCTATACCACAGCCTACATACGGGACAACAATTACGACAGCAACCGCCACTATCGTACCCGGCAGTGGTTGCCCCCGATACGTGGCGTCACTCGCGAAGTTGGCCTCAAGGGTGCCTTCTTTGATAACCGGCTGGACGTGGCTGTCTCTTACTTCAACATGGTGCAGAAAGACTTCCCCTTCTACACGATGCGCGACGTCATCGAGCGCACCAATAACAAAGGCACGGCAGAGGGCTACAGAGTGCGTGGCTATGAACTGAGCATGGCCGGAGAAATCACGCCACACTGGAAAATATCTGCGGGTTATGTGCGCCAGCGCCAGATCGCCCCAGACTCTTACATAAATTATTCCATGGTCGACATGACTGACTTTATGGCTAGCTATCGTGCGCCAGAAAAGTCACTCAAACTCTTTACGAGCTACAAGCTAAACCCCAAAATAACGCTAGGCGCTGGCCTTAGATGGCAAAGCGCCACGCAGTCACAGTGGATACCCCGTTACTACACACAAAGCGAAAAACAGCTGATGAAACAAGATGCCTTCGCCATTGTTGACGTCATGGCCCGCTATCAGTTCAACCCAAGGTTAAGCCTGGCTCTGAACATTAACAATGTATTTGACAAAGTGTATTACCAGCATGAGCGCTCGTATATTTCAGGCGCGCCGCGCAATTTCTTGCTGACGGCCGCCTACAAGTATTAAGCCTAACTGCTGTGTAAGACCGAATTAAGCCCTGCTGTTATAGAAGCAGGCAAGAACCGGGCACCGCCACCAGGTGGCGGTGCCGGTACCGGTAAGCAACCTTTGCCGGTTAGTGGCGATATGCCGCAGCAACGGCATATCGCATGGTGCAGTAGCAACTTTATTATTTAGGAGTTGTACCATGAAAAAATTTAGCATTTTTTCAAGCGCGCTCATAGTCTTGGGCGTTAGCGGTACCGCCTCGGCGGCATGGACCGACATTGACTTTAACAAGCCCGGCAATATTGATGGTGCCGCTTACTTGGGCACCTTCAACTACAACGGCCAAACCTACGGCCCTTCAACCGCCCTCAAAGTATCCGACCAGGCCAGCCCCACCATCGAAAGCAAGTTCGATCTGAAGCAGCTCAAGCCCTTCACCTTCTATGGCAAAGACAGGGACGACAGCACGGGGCATAACGACGTCGTCATTTCCGCCAACACCGGCTCCGCCCAGGCGGGTGCACCCGTGGTGTATCGCTTTTACCGGCAAAAGCAATCTGCAGCCATTATCAACCTTTCTCGCGGCACGGAAGCACGGCACTTCGCCAAAGCCGTCGTAGGCGAAAAAACCGCAGCCGGCACCCTGGTCAATGGCACCTACAACTACAAAGGGGTTGCGTTCACGCACTTCCCGCGTGGCGACTTCAACTACCAGGTCAAGGTAACCGGGCCTAGCCGCGCCACCGGCGAGGGCTCGTTCAGCCTCAAAGGCCTGAAGATCCCGGCAAGGCAATCCTACAACCGCAAAGATGTTTACTTCGATATCAGCCACGGTACGCTTAACTCATCTGCGCTGGCAGCGACACCGGCTGGTCTTCGATTCGAAGGTACTGTAACCGTAGCCGAGTCTGGTGTCTCTGATGCAAAGGCATGGGAGCATATTAAAGGTTCAGAGGCCAACCCAAGCTACAGGCTAACGCTCTACGGCCCCAAAGGTGCTGAGATCGGGGGCGTGATTAAGGATCTTCCGTCCCGCGTAGGCACTGCCGCACTCATGGGTAGCAAGCAGTAATGCTGCCTCAGCCGCTCCGACAGATGACGGGGCGGCACTAACCGTTTTATCGATCACTGCACTGCACGGCTTATTGCCGTGCAGTGCGCTCTCCCACAAATGCACACTGCCAGGCGCTCACAGCAGGGGCGCCCCCAGAACAGCTCTCCACACACCCATGCCGCGATCACGTACTTTCTCACTGCTGGCTCCAACGGCCATACTGTGCACCGCCCTCACGCTTATTCTCGCCGCGCTGCCAGCCAAACTGACGGCAGCGCAACTCACCGGCCAGGCAATGACGCCGCCACGCCTGCTTGATGGCCGACTTCAGGCTGACCCGCTGCGCCCGCTGATGACGCCTGCACCCGCACGCAAGCCCAGTGACCGGAACCAGGCCCCGGTGCCCGAACTGAATGACGAAGACTTGAAGGCAAACCTCGCGCTTACCGAACATATCCTCAACCAGGCCATGCTGCATGAAGACTGGAGCACACTACAACGCATCATGCGGTTTTATCCCAGCATGAGCGGCATCGATGTTGTGTTACGGGATTACGTGCAAGGTGCGCTGTACCGTCACCATGGGCAGTATGCAAAGGCTACTTCGCTTTACCGGCAACTTATCACCCAGCACCCCGACCTAGACTACGTGCGGCTGGAACTGGGCCTTATGCTGATGGAAAACAAAGCATGGCGCGAGGCTGACCAGCAGTTTGCAATAGTGCAGCGGCAGGCACTCGACCCCGACGCCCAGCATGACGTGACCATGTATCGATACATGATGCAGCGCGAACAACAATGGCAGTTTCAGGCGGGTGCGGGGCTGGCACACAATAACAACATTAACGCGGCCAATAAAAATGCGTTTCTGCGCCTGCCCATCGCCGGGCCAGAAGGCTCAACGTTTTGGCTTCCCTTCGCCAAAAACCCTGACACACTGCCGAAAGCCGCCTGGGGCCTGAAGTACACCGCCTCCGCCCAGCGCGAGCAAAATCTGGGCGGCAATCATTTTTACGCCCTGGCAGTCGAAGGCGATGGCGTTAACTACCGACATCACAATGCGTTTAGTGACCAGTCCATTACCCTGCGTGGTGGCTACAAGTATCAGGACGTGAATACATGGTTTGCCGCCACGCCCCAGCTTGGTAAAGCGTGGGTGGGAGGCAAACCTTATCGGCACAGCCACGGGTTAGGCATCGAAGCGGGATACCGCCCCGACATGCCCTGGCAGTTTATGGGGTCTTTTCTATGGCTCACGCGCGATTACGATGACCCGGACTATGGTGCATATGATGGGTCACTAAGGGTCTACTCACTGGCCGCCATGCGCGCTTTTTCTCCCCAGCTGATGGTGTATGGCCGCGCGGGCATGCAAAATGAATCCGCGCGATCAGGCGAGTATGCATCCCGCTTCCCCTGGCTTGAGGTGGGCGCATCCAGCACCCTGGGTAATGTCGTAGGCACTCGGCTTAGCCTTAAGTATGGGCATCGCTACTACAAAAAACCCTATGCCCTCTTCCTGTATACGCAGCGGCGCGACCGCGAAATTGAGCTGAACGCCACGCTATGGAAACCTGGGCTGAGTCTGTATGGTTTCCAACCGCGCCTTTATGCCAGCTACAGCCGCCATCACAGCAACCTACCCATGTATGCGCGCAGCCAGACTGAGGTGGCGCTCATGTTCGAGAAGCGTCTGTGAGCCCAAACCCCCAAGGTCGTTAGCGCAGACTGACACACGTATGTCTACGCTAAGTGTGGCCCATTTCTATGAGCTACAGCTACAGCTACAGCCTCAATCACTGCGACGAAGCCTGCGCCAACAACCAGGTCTGAAATGTTTGCAGGCCTGACATATGCGCTTTGTGGCGCGGATAAATAAAGTAATACGCCCCTTCTGAATACGTTTCTACCGGAAACAGCGCTACCAGGGCGCGCTGCTTCAGCTCTTCGCGTATCAGTATTTCAGGCAATAAAGCGATGCCCAGGCCCGCCAGAGCGGCTTCAGCCACCATGGAAAACAGATCAAACCGTGGCCCTGAAATGCCTGCGGGTTCGGGCAGGCTATGGGTTTCAAACCAGCGCGACCAGGCATTGGGCCTGGAGGCAGAATGCAGCAAGGGAAAGCCCGACAAGTCTTTGCGCTCGGCAGGCCTGCCAAAACGCTGCAGAAAGTCGGGGCTGCACACAACCACCTGGTTTTCTGTGGCAATCAGGCTGTAGTCACAATTGGGCCAGTCAGGTTTGCCGAAGATAATGCCGGCGTCCAGGCCGCTGCCCGCAAACTCGAAACGATCAAGCTGGGTGGAAAGGTTGAGGACGAGATTGGGGTGATGCTGGGCCAGATGGCGTAAACGTGGCATAAGCCATCGTGTGGCAAACGTGGGCACAACGGCCAGCTTGAGTACGCCCCCGCCCTGCCGAACGGCATGCATTTCGCGCACCAGGCCTTCCATTTGGTCCAGACACGGCGCCAGCCGCGCGGCGAGCAAGTCTGCTGCCGGTGTCGCGACGAGGCCGCGGGCGCGTCTTTCAAAAAGGTCGTGGCCAAAAAACAGCTCAAGCGCCTTGATTTGCTTGCTTACGGCGCTCTGTGTCAAAGAGAGCTCATGTGCGGCTTCACTAATGCTTAATCGTCGATAAACGATTTCAAACGCAGCCAGCGCAGCCAGGGATGCGAAATGCGGTCTCATCGTCAAAGTTTAACGTATTCCGTAACGGAATACATAGGCTATTTTATTTCGCTTTACCCAGCGCGCACTATTTTCCATAATCGACCCTGACTACACATTTATTTTTATATTTAAGGCTTAACGCAACACAATGACAAATACCGCAACACAACTTCATCAACTGCTTTCCGCCTGTCTGGGGCTAAGCCAGTCAGAGCAGCTTTCTCGTTTGATGAGTATTCCCGCCGCATTCCAGAACAGCATAGCTGCCAACCCGGCCCCTGGGCAGGTTACCCGGGCGGAAATTGCGTTTTGCCTGAACATGATTCTGTTTCGCGACCTGCTGGAACGCGTGCCCGAAGGCAAAGCCTATACAGAAGATGTGTTGCAGCAAGACGGTCAGGTATTTTTTGATCACGGCGCCGTACGTACGGTGGCCATTGAGCAGTGTGGCGCCCTGCCCGCGGGCGAAAAATCCATTACCCGTATTCTGGAGCCGCTGGGTTACCACCAGTATGAAACCTACCCGCTGCCGCGCCTGAAAATGACAGGTCGCTCATACGTGCATAAAGACCTGCCTGAAGACATGCCGCAGTTTTTCTTAAGTGAATTGCATGTGGATCAGTTTTCAGAAGCCTTCCAGCAAGCTGCCGCACGGGTGGTTAGCACGTCTTCAGACCCGCTCGACGCCACCCACCTTGTCTCGCTGCAAACACTCAGCCAAGAAGGATTGCTGGCCTTTGATGAGGCCGTAGCACTGCTTTTGGCCATGACACGCTGTTTTGCACGCCAGCATGCCACCCCTGCACTTTCCGACTACAACGTCTTGAGAAATGAATCTCAGGAAATGGCGTGGATCTGCACCGAAGGCAATGCGTTCAATCACGTCACCGACCGTGTCGCCGACGTACACGCACTAACGCTAGAACAGCAGGCCCTTGGTCGTTCGATCAAGCCTCAGGTTGAGGTGGCAGCACGCGGATCAGTAAGGCAAACGGCATACCGCGCCGCACAAGTTGACCGCGTGTTTCGCACACCAGAAGGCTGCGTGGTCATGCAAGTACCAGGTTCGTTTTACGAATTTATTTCACGCGATCGCGTTCCTGCCGGCGACAACGACAACAAGCTGGACCTTGGCTTTGACAGCGGCAATGCAACTGCCATTTTCAAAATGACGTCGGTAGAAGATAGTACCGTAAACACGCTTTAACAAAAGGACGACAACATGTCTGGCAATCATTTGATGGCAACTTACGCACGTGCTCCTCTGTCATTTAGCCATGGAATGGGCGTTCACCTGTACGACGAAGACGGTCGCCGCTATATGGACTTAACCAGCGGCATAGGCGTGAGTAACCTGGGCTATGGTCACCCCAAGGTGTTGGACGCGTTGAACCAGCAGGCGGCAAAGCTGTGGCACATCTCGAACAACTTTCGTATTCCGCAGCAAGAGCAACTTGCTGATCGCCTGTGCTCAGCCAGTTTTGCCGACCGCGTTTTCTTCTCGAACAGTGGCGCAGAAGCCGTTGAGTGCGCGCTAAAGCTGACGCGTCGCTACTTTAATGTCTCGGGCAAATCAGAGCGCTGGCGCACCATTGTGTTTGACGGCGCATTTCACGGACGCACATTGGTCACGATTATGGCCGGCGATGGCGAAAAATACCGCGAAGGTTTTGAGCCACACATGGACGGCTTTGATCGCGCCGAATTCGGCAACATCGACTCAGTTCGCAATCTTATTCAAAACAGTACCGCAGCCATTCTCATTGAGCCGGTACAGGGTGAAGGCGGCGTACGTGCGGCCAGCACTGAGTTTATGCAAGCTTTACGCCAGCTCGCTGACGAGCGCGGGCTGCTGCTGATTCTGGATGAAGTGCAGAGCGGCAACGGTCGTACGGGCAAGTTGTATTGCCATGAGTGGTCAGGTATTAAGCCCGACATCATGGTCACCGCCAAAGGCCTGGGCAACGGCTTTCCGGTTTCAGCCTGCCTGGCTACCGAAGCGGTGGCCACTGGGTTTATTACCGGTAGCCATGGCACGACGTTTGGCGGTAATCCCATGGCTATGGCCATTGGCAATGCGGTGTTTGATGCGCTGACATCGCCCGGGTTCTTAAACGGCGTTGAGGTAACCGCGCAATATTTTCGAACCGGGCTCGCTGATCTGGCCAGCCGTCACCCCAAGGCCATAGGCAGCGCTTTGCGCGGTACCGGCATGATGATAGGCTTGCCAGCTATTGTGCCTAACACGCAGGTTGTGGAAGCCTTTCGCGACCATGGGCTGCTGGCCCTTACGGCGCGTGACAATATAGTGCGTTTGCTGCCGCCGCTGGTCATTAGCAAAGAAGAGGTCGATGAGGCTCTCAAGACGATGGACACCGCGCTCTCCTCAATAGTTTTTTAAGGCTTTGAAACTTGGGAATTCTCCGCCTCTGCCAGCATGTCAAGTGCGAACTGCGCGATAGCATCCAGGAGGTGAGTATCGGGAGTCAACACATAACTGATCGTAAATCTAAGGTCGGGCAATATGGCGTCGACGACATCGATAACATATAACTCTTCTTGATTTAGCTCTCTGGAGATTACTTCGGGTGGCATGGCCGCAATGCCAATACCACCCGAACACATTCGCGCGATGGCCGAGAGCGAGGTGTTGCCATAAATTTTGAAATCAGTGATATCGGCACGAAGAAACATATCACGCAAATCTTGATAAGGTCGGGTGCTCTTGGGGTAGGTAATTACCGGATAGTGCGCTATATCTTTAAGGGTTACGCCTGTTCGGGGCAACTCAAGCGCAGGGCTGGCCACCCAGGCCATCGGATAACCGACAAAATCCACATTGCGAACATTGGGCTCAAGAATTGGCATAGCAGGGATAATCATATCGAGATCGCCACGCAGCAAGGCATCACGCAGATTGGTCGATATGTCCACTTCGATATCCATCACTACCTGTGGATAGGTCGTCTGCATTTTCTGAACCAGATGAAGAAGACATGTGTGCGCGATGGTTTCTGATACACCAAGGCGAATGTGGCCCCGAAATGCGTCCGGCGCACCGATCACATGAAGTAAGTCTGACTGCAAACGAAGCATCTGTTCTGCGTAAGGTAACAGCTCGCGCCCTTTAGAAGTAGGCAACACCTGCCTCGGCTGCCGTTCAAGTAGCGTGGCGCCCAGGGCACTCTCCAGTAATGCAATGCGCTGCGATACTGCTGATTGCGTCGTGTTAAGACGCTTAGCCGCGTGACCGAACCCTCCGAGCCGCACAACCCAAACAAAAGTCTCTAAGTTTTTTAACGTAAGCATCCACAACCAACCTTATCCATTAGAAAAAACGATCGAAGTTCATAATTTTAAATCGTTTGTATACCTGCATGGCCTGTTCTTTAATGGTTAAACCCACTTAATTATTGAGAATTCTGGCGTGAGCACTATTACAACTACGGCCCGAGAGGCCCGCCGCGATATCCGAGCAGGTGATATCAAGGGGCAAACATCAGGCATGGCCTCCGGCTTTGTCCAAGCCAACCTAGTGATTCTCCCGAAGGATTGGGCTGATGACTTTCTGGCATTTTGCCACTTCAACCCCAAACCTTGTCCGTTGCTAGGCATGACCCAACCAGGCAGCCCGACCCTTCCTATACTCGGTGAAGACATTGACTTACGCACCGACTTACCCGGCTACTACGTGTGGGAAAACGGCGTGCGTGTCGATCACGCGCATGACATTTCTTCCTATTGGCGAGATGATCTCGTGGGCTTCGCCATTGGGTGCTCTTTCTCATTTGAACACGCCTTGATGGATGCAGGCATACGGCTGCGTCACATTGAAGAAGGCAAAAACGTGGCCATTTTCCGCACCAACATCGAATGCTCGCCGGCGGGACGGTTCTGCGGACCTCTGGTGGTTTCCATGCGTTCAATGACGCCCACTGACGCCATACGGGCCATTCAGATATGCTCGCGATTTCCAAATGTGCACGGCGCGCCTATCCACTTTGGCGATCCAGAGGCCATCGGCATTGCAGATCTTAATACGCCCGACTACGGAGACGTTGTTGAGGTGCAAGCTGGGGAGGTGCCGGTTTTTTGGGCGTGTGGGGTCACTCCCCAAGCAGTCGTGCAAGCTTCCAATCCGCCCTTTTGTATTACGCATGCCCCAGGGTCGATGTTGATCACCGACTTACGAATACACGAAGTCTCATTATTTTAAAAACACTGGAGGAAGACATGAGATACCGCAAAACAATTACTGCTTTGTTTACCCTTGCTTTTACCGCAGGGGCAGCTTTACCGGCCCAGGCAGAACAACTTCCTAAAACCCAGCTTTCTGTGGTTGGCACGTGGAGCAACCTCTCACAATATAAGAACTTCGAACAGCCCTTCTGGACGAAAGAAATTCCTGAAAAATCCAATGGAGCCGTCACCGCAAAAATCAAAGGTCTAAATGAAATCGGTCTGAAGGGCGGTGAAATCGGCCGACTGATGCGCCAGGGCGTTATCCAGTTTGGCTCTACCCCTTTGGGATATCTGGCCAGCGACGACCCGCGCAACGAAGTAATCGACCTGGCGGGCCTGAGTCCAGACATTGCCACCGCACGCAAGGTCAGCGAAGCGTACCGACCGATTCTGGAAAAACTCTATAACGAAAAATATGATGCCAAGCTTCTCGGTATCTGGCCCTATTCAAGCCAAGTGCTGTATTGCAAGTCTCCGATTTCTGGTCTCAACGATATCGAGGGGAAAAAAGTACGCACAGGCACAAGGACACTCACTGATTTTGTTGGCGCTTTGGGAGGCACCGGGGTCACACTGACGTTTGCAGAGGTAGTACAGGCGCTCCAGACGGGCGTTGTAGACTGTGCCATCACAGGCACACTATCGGGCTATTCAGCAAAATGGTACGAGGTCAGCGATTACATTTACACCTTGCCAGTAGGCTGGAGTCAAGTGGTACACAGTGTCAGCAACAAAGCCTGGAACAAACTTGACCCCAAAGTGCAAGTCTTTCTGGAGAGGGAAATCGCCAACCTGGAAGACCGCATCTGGATAGCAGCTGAAGAAGAAACAACTGACGGCATCGCTTGTAACACGGGCAGTGGTGACTGCCCTTATGGAGAACCAGCAAGCATGAAACGGGTGGAAGTATCGGATGCTGATCGGGAGACCTTGCACTCGTTGGTGGAAAACGTCGTAGTCAAGCAGTGGGCTGAACGTTGCGGCCCCGAATGCTCGGCCGACTTCAACGAGACGGTCGGAGCGATAACTGGAATCCGCGTCCAGTAAATGATGAAGAAACTTTATCATCTGGCGGAACAGCTTAGCCGCGCTGCCACTTGGGCCAGCGCGGCTCTACTTTTCGCAGCAGCCGCTTATATCACCGCCGATGTCCTTCTGCGCAAGCTGCTGAATATTTCACTACACGGCAGCGATGAGTTAGCTGGCTATGTGCTAGCAATAAGTACGAGCTGGAGCCTGTCATTCACGCTACTTAGGCGCGCTAATGTGCGTATCGACGCGCTGTATATGCGATTGCCGCAACAATGGACTGCCTGGCTAGACCTAGCGGGTGTCGTGCTGATGGGCGCGTTCATGGCCGTCGTGACGTGGTTCACGTTTGAGCTATGGCTCAGCTCCGCCGCCATGGGGGCCACGGCCAGCACGCAACTGCGAACACCTCTAATCATTCCTCAAGGTTTATGGGTAGCCGGTTTTCTGCTGTTTATGTTTGTATTGATCATTCTTCTTTTGAGAGTGTGTGTGTTGCTTTACCACGGAGATCGCGCGGCCGTCGGTCGCATCGCAGGCATTCGCAGCGTCGAAGAAGAAGTAAGCGACGAAATTTCTCCGCAAACGCGGCAACATCTCCGGCAAAGAGACTCGCATGCTGATTAATACCGCTGTTCTTCTAGTCGTCTTGCTAGCGTTGGCCGTTCCGGTTGCTGCCAGCATGGGAGTGCTGGGACTGGTTCTTGACCAGTTTTACTCGTTTTTCCCGCTACACCGGGCCATTGGCGAGGTATTCTGGTCTACCAGCACCGACTTTCTGCTGGTTTCGATCCCCATGTTCATTTTGCTTGGCGAATTAATGTTGCGTGCGGGAATGGCCGAGCGACTCTATGACGCCATGGAAAAATGGCTTGGCTGGCTGCCGGGGGGCCTAATGCATGCCAACATTGGCGCCTGTGCTGCTTTTGCTGCCACATCAGGCTCTAGTGTTGCTACTGCTGCCACCATTGGAACAGTTGCAATACCCCAGGGCGAGCGGCACAGTTATTCGCAGCCATTGTTTCTGGGCACTCTGGCTGCAGGGGGTACGCTGGGCATACTGATTCCTCCATCCATCAACATGATCATCTATGGCACCTTAACCGATACTTCTGTACCGCAGCTGTATCTTGCGGGCTTCATTCCAGGGCTGGCACTCGCCGTCATCTTTTCGCTGACCGTCGTAATCGCTTGCATGTTCAAACCCCAGTGGGGTGGCACACGCCAAAAGGCCAGTTGGTCAGCCCGGCTAAGCTCTCTCGTTAACCTGATTCCACCACTGCTCATTTTTCTGATTGTTGTGGGCTCTATTTATGCAGGAATCGCCACGCCGACCGAGGCGGCTGCAGTCGGAGTGATGTCTGCGTTGGCCTTAGCCGCTTTCTATAAAAGGCTATCGTGGACGATGCTGCGAGATACGGCTGAGGGCACAATGCGCACCGCATCTATGGTCATTATTATAGTTTTGGCCGCCTATTTTCTGAATTTCGTGCTGGTCAGCATCGGCCTGACCGACTTGCTTACCAGCACTATTCTGGATTTGGGCTGGACGCCTATGCAAACATTCGCAGCAGTAGTCGTCTTTTACTTGATACTGGGGTGCTTTCTCGAGACCCTGTCAATGATGGTCACCACTATACCGATCACCACGCCATTGATGATGAGCATGGGCTTTGACCCCGTATGGTATGGGATTGTCGTAATGCTGCTGCTCGAAATGGCGCTGATTACTCCGCCGGTCGGACTGAACTTGTACGTTGTACAGGGCGTGCGCCGTGGCGGCTCACTGAGTGATGTAATTATTGGCGCTATCCCCTTTGTCATTGCACTGATGGCCATGGTTATCTTGCTCGCGTTTGAGCCTGGCATCGCCACATGGTTACCAAAAAAGTTTTATTGAAAGGACACACCGATGGTTTCTCAAGACAAGCAGGTTGCGGCGCAACCCGACGCGCGCTGGCAGTTCTGGGTGGATCGTGGCGGCACGTTTACCGACATCGTGGCTCGACGCCCGGACGGCACACTGCTCACGCACAAACTGCTGTCTGACAACCCCTCGCAGTATCCGGACGCTGCGCTGGCCGGCATAAGAACGCTGCTAGGCCTGGCACCCGGCGATACCATTCCGGGCGAGCTGATCGAAGCGGTAAAAATGGGAACCACTGTGGCAACCAATGCCCTGCTCGAGCGAAAAGGCGATCCTACCGTGCTGTTCACCACCAAAGGGTTTCGCGATGCGTTGCGTATTGGTTACCAGGAAAGGCCACGGCTATTTGACCGCTGCATCACGCTGGCCGAGCTGCTGTATTCACGCATCGACGAAGTCAACGAGCGCGTCACCGCGCACGGCGAGGTATTGCAATCGCTGGACGCCGATCAGGTGCGCGCCCAGCTGCAGCAGGCATTTGATGAGGGGTTTCGCTCTATTGCCATTGTGCTCATGCACGCCTATCGCTACCCCGAGCACGAAGACACCATAGCCGGGCTGGCCCGCGAAATAGGCTTTACGCAAGTGTCGGTTTCGCATGAGGTTAGCCCCATGATGAAGCTTGTGGGGCGTGGCGATACCACCGTGGTTGACGCCTACCTCTCCCCCATATTAAGGCGCTATGTTGACCGCGTCGCCAGTGAGCTGGACGGCGTCAGGCTGATGTTTATGCAATCAAATGGCGGGTTGACGGCAGCGGATCAGTTTCAGGGTAAAGACTCTATTTTGTCAGGCCCGGCCGGCGGCATCGTCGGCATGGTGCGCACCGCAGAAATGGCGGGCTGCTCTGCACTGATCGGCTTTGACATGGGTGGCACGTCGACCGACGTATCGCATTACAGCGGTGAATTCGAACGCGCTTTTGAAACTGAAGTTGCAGGTGTGCGCTTACGCGCACCCATGATGAATATTCATACCGTCGCGGCGGGCGGCGGCTCCATCGTGCATTTTGATGGCACGCGCATGCGGGTTGGCCCAGATTCTGCCGGCGCCAACCCCGGCCCAGCCTGCTATCGCAACGGCGGCCCGTTAACGGTTACCGACTGCAATGTCATGCTAGGCAAACTTCAGCCCCAGTTTTTTCCGAAAATATTCGGCCCACAGGCCAACGAAGCACTCGATTACGACACCGTAAAAGAAAAATTCACGGCATTGGGCGAGCAGATTGCAGCAGCCACGGGACGGCATTCTTCGCCCGAAGAAGTGGCTGAGGGGTACATCAACATTGCCATCGCCAACATGGCCAATGCAATCAAGAAAATTTCGGTTGAGCGGGGTTATGACGTCACCAAGTACACACTTGTGTCATTTGGCGGTGCTGGGGGGCAACACGCCTGCCTGGTTGCCGACGCCTTGGGCGTACGGCGTGCACTCATCCACCCTTTGGCAGGTGTACTTTCGGCCTATGGCATGGGCCTGGCTGATATTACGGCCATGCGCGAGTCCAGCGTTGAGGTCGTACTCGATCCCAACGCGCTTGATCAATGCGAACGGGTGCTAAACACACTTAGCCAAGCCGCTCAGCAGGAAGTTGTAAACCAGGGCATACCCGCTGCGCGCATCCGGCTTACCCAGCGTGCGCACTTACGCTACGAAGGTACAGATGCTGCACTGGTGGTGGCGTATGGCACAGTCGATGAGATGCGGCAACGCTTTGAAACAACCTATCAGCAACGCTATAGCTTTCTTATGCCTGACAAGAGTCTGGTCATCGAGGCATTGTCCGTCGAGGCTACTGGCCTTAGCGGCGAAACCGCGAGCAAGACCGAAACTGCTCCCACCGATCAGGATGTGCCTGCCGCACAGGCCACCATGGCACTGTTCTCAGGCGGGTCTATACATGAGCAGACGCCGGTCTATCAGCGCGATGCGCTTAAACCCGGCATGCGGCTGCAAGGCCCGGCCATGATTTGCGACGCCAACGGAACCACCGTTGTTGAACCCGAATGGGCGCTAGAGATACTGGCGGGCGGCGAGCTGTTGCTTACTCGGGCTGTTGCCAAAGCAGGCCGTCAAGCCATAGGCACGCAGGTAGACCCTGTCATGCTCGAAATATTCAATAATCTGTTCATGACGATTGCCGAGCAAATGGGGGCCACGCTGGCCAACACGGCATTTTCCGTCAACATCAAAGAGCGTCTGGACTTTTCTTGCGCCCTGTTCGATGCCGATGGCAATCTCATCGCCAATGCGCCCCATATGCCGGTACACCTGGGCTCCATGGGCGAAAGCATCACAACAGTCATACGCCGAAACGCCGGGGTTATGCAGGCGGGCGATGCCTATGTGTTGAACGACCCTTATAACGGCGGCACTCACCTTCCTGACATTACTGTCGTAACGCCGGTCTTTGATCTGGCTGGCAAGAAGATTCTGTTTTTTGTGGCCTCACGCGGCCACCACGCCGACATTGGCGGTATCACCCCTGGCTCCATGCCACCCAACAGCCGCACTATCCAGGAAGAAGGCGTGCTCATCGACAACTTCAAGCTGGTAGAGCACGGCCGCATGCGTGAGCAGGAACTGCGCAAACTATTGAGCAGTGGCCAGTACCCTGCCCGTAACCCTGAACAGAACATTGCTGACTTGCGCGCGCAGATTGCTGCCAACGAAAAAGGGGTGCAAGAACTGCGCCGCATGGTCAATGAATTTGGTCTGGACGTGGTGCACGCCTACATGGACCATGTGCAAGACAATGCCGAAGAAGCTGTACGCCAGGTAATCGGTGTATTGCAGGATGGCAAGTTTGAGTACGAGCTGGATAATGGCGCGGTGATCCGGGTGGCGGTAAGAGTGGATGCTGCAACCCGCAGCGCCGACATTGACTTTACGGGCACCTCGGCGCAGCTACCAGACAATTTCAATGCGCCCTCTGCTGTGTGCATGGCCGCGGTGCTGTATGTGTTCCGTACGCTGGTCGATGACGACATCCCCATGAACGCGGGTTGCCTGAAACCGCTGAATGTGACCATACCTGAGGGCTCTATGCTGAACCCACTGTTTCCTGCGGCGACAGTTGCCGGTAATGTGGAAACCTCACAATGCGTTACTGACGCCTTGTATGGCGCGCTGGGTGTTATGGCAGGCGCCCAAGGCACCATGAACAACTTCACCTTTGGTAATGACCGTTACCAATACTACGAAACCATTTCAGGCGGATCGGGCGCAGGCATACAGCGTGACGCGCAAGGCAACATCAGCTATTTCGACGGCACCGATGTCGTGCAGACACATATGACCAACTCACGTCTGACTGACCCCGAGATACTGGAGTGGCGGTTCCCCGTACTACTCGAAAGCTATGAGATCCGTGCAGGCAGCGGCGGTAAAGGTTTAGCCCACGGCGGCAATGGCGGCATTCGTCGGGTGCGTTTTCTCGAACCCATGACGGCGGCCATTCTGGCCAACCGGCGCCGCGTCGCGCCATTTGGCCTTCAAGGCGGTGAACCGGGTGAAGTGGGAAAAACCTATGTGCTGCGCACCGATGGCAGCCGCGTTGAACTGGGCGCAACCGGTTCGGCGCAGATGGAGCCCGGTGATGTGTTCGTGGTTGAGACACCGGGAGGCGGTGGTTACGGGGTCGCTGTCCTTGATCAGAATGTGGTCCGCAACTCAAAATAAAACTGTATAAAAGAAAACGGTTACTTGCTGTCATCTGCGCCCGTCCGATTCTCGTTAAAATCGAACCGGCACTACATCGTTACAGAATCAGCCGTAACCTTACAGGAGATGAGCATGAGTCAGTACAAGATCGCTGTTGTTGTGGGAAGCCTGCGCAAAGAGTCATTCAATCGCAAACTTGCTGTTGCCATTGCAAAGCTGGCACCGTCAGAGTTTACGTTCAAACAAATTGAAATTGGCGATCTGCCACTTTATAACCAAGACGATGACGAAAACCAGGCGCCGTCCGTCAAACGACTAAAAACAGAAATCTCAGAGGCCAACGGCGTGATCTTCGTTACGCCAGAATATAACCGCGCAATGCCCGGTGTACTTAAAAACGCCATAGACCATGCCTCCCGTCCTTACGGAAAAAATGCATGGGAAGGCAAGCCGGCAGGCGTATTGGGTGTGTCCATAGGAGCCATCGGCACGGCACTGGCCCAGCAGCACCTCAGAAACTCGCTCGCCTATCTTGACATGCCCACCATGGGGCAACCTGAAGTTTTCCTCCAGGCAAAAGAAGGCTTGTTCAACGAAGACGGCAGCATAGGTGCAAACAGCCAGGCGTTTCTGCAAGGCTGGGTAGATCGTTACGTGGCGTGGGTAAAGAAACACAGCAACTAAACAAAGGCGGCTCTCGTAGCACACTTGAGCAGATATTGTTGCGTTTTCCGATCAACCAGCGTGCCTGGCCATAAACAGCCGCTTGCCAAACTGGTCTGCAATTTTGGTCGACGGTCTGTCGACATGCTTGTAAAAAAAGTATGAGAAAAAATACGTGCCCGAAAAAACTACCAGCAGGCAAGCCAGCAGCGAATACATATTTTTTCCCATTTCCAGAAATATGTACTTGCCTGCAGTAGCCAGAACAAATGGATGCAACAGATAAACAGAAAACGACAGCTTGCCAACCCATGCCAGCAGTTTTGCTCCTGAACCAGGTTCACTCGTGCTATGCCGGCCAGCGCCAGCCAAAATTGACACCAGTATGCACAGTGCTCCTAACGCAGGGTATATAACCGATGGGTCTGCACGCGGGGCAAGCGTTTGATACAGGACAGTCAGGGGCTCCAGCCAGCGATAGGAAGCGCTGGTCTCATAGAAACCGACGAGATAACATCCCGTCAAGAGCAATGGCACCGCAAGCAGGGCCAGTTGCTGCGTCGACAACCTTCTTACCGTCGTAAAATCGATATACGCTAGGGCCGCGCCAAAAAAGAACAGGCTGTAAAGGCTGTACGCCTTGGGTAAAAACAGAAGAAAACAGGCCAATGCCGTGCAGAACACAATAGAAAACATTCTGTTCTTGCGGGTTAGGGCAAATACAGCAAACACCAACAACGAGCCATAAAACTCAACAGAGATGGTCCACAGCACATAGTCGAAATTGCCGTCACCAAACAGCATGCTGCCGAACAGTGCCGATCTCAGCATCTGGGCAAAGCCCAGCTGTTGATCGGGAAAATCCAGAAAATTGTTGATGCCTGCAGGCGCCGAAGGGAATGCATTGAACACGATACCCAGGTAGCCGATTAGTACTGCAGTCGCCACTGGCAGACCGAGGCGCAAATAGCGCTTACTGGCTGCCATCGGCACATAGTTGTTATTCAACGGGGCTTTCTTTATGCAGGCGGAGCACAATACATAACCGCTGAGCAAAAAGAACAGCAACACGGCCGCACCACCACGATAAAAAAAAGTGAAAGGCGAATTGAAAATACTCATGGCCAGTGCAGACGGCACGCTATCAGCAAGACCATAATGAACCTCGCTGTAATAGAGCAGAAAAACGTGCGAGAAGATGACACTGATCGCGGCAAGCCCGCGCACACCATCGAGCATGGTCGACTGACTGCCACGCGTGGTAACCGGCCTTGTCGTCAACTGGGCGCGGGCGGCCTCTTCTGAAGACGAATCTGAACTGGCATTGCTGGCCTTATGCATTAAAGCGATTGCGGTATCCTTGAACGGAAATCGATACCTTGATGATAACAAGCACGCTACATCGCGACCGCCTTACAGCAAGGAAAGTCATGGCCCAGACACGACAGGACACCATTTTTTACAGCCTGGCACGGCAAGATTGCAAGCTGTTGCCGATGTCAATAACCAACTGCCGCCACGCCAACTTCAACTTAACCATAAACAGTCACACTTGAGTTCGACAAGCTCTCGTATCAAGTGCCAGCGCTTCCTTCAATAGCGCAACCCGCGGATTAATCGGCCCATCTCTGAAGATGAGAGCTACCACACTTGAATGCGGTTCTGGCACGACATGTAGCTGCCTGACTGAGCCCGTCGCCAATGCACTGTGATGAATCAACGTCACGTCGGGAACAATGCCGATGCCCAGACCAGCCGCAACAAATTGAAGACTGGTTGTCGGGCTTGTCGACTCGATCACCGGCAGAGGTACGGGCACCCCGGCATGCGTAAAGCACTCCTCGATCAGCTTACGTCCCATAGACCCTTGTGCTGGCATCACCCATTGTTCCCGAGACAGACAGGCCCAGTCCACGTTACGCGATCCGACCAGCGGGTGATCTGCATCCGCAACGACCGCAAATTGCACTTCAAACAAATTGATGTAGCGAAACGCGTCGGCATCGGGTTCCAGCATCTGCAATGGAAACGTCGTGATCAGTGCATCGAGTTCACCTCGTTTGAGCGCACTAATCAAGGCTGGGACCCGGTCCTCTTGCAGATGCACTCGCACAGGTGCTTCTTGCCGCACCAGCTTTGCAATGACGTCAGGCAAGTAAGTTTGTGCCACAAATGGAGGCGCGCCAATCCGAATTTTGGCAGTAAAGCGATGGGCAGTCATCGCCTCAGCACGAAGATGGGTAAGTTCTGCCAGCAGCCTGGTTGCGCCACTGAGCACCACCTCGCCCTGCCCGGTTGGCGTCAAGCCGCGTGTCGTGCGCGTAAACAGCGCAAAGCCAAACGCACTCTCGATTTCTGTAAGCGCCTTACTTAGAGCCGGCTGCGTAAGGCTTAACGCTTGAGCTGCCGCCCTAAGACTGCCTCTGGACTGTATTTCTGTCAGCAGGCGCAAGTGGCGAAAACGTAGTTTGGCTATCAGATAATCTGGTTCAATCATTCCATGGACCTATAGACCTCAAACAAAAAGTTATCAATATATAAAAATATATCACTTTTTCTATTCACCACACTTACCTACACTGGCTGCACTACAACAAGGAGACATACTATGCAACGCCGTGATTTTTGCCTGGGTGCCATGGGCGCTTTAGGCGCCGGCCTGATGCTCAACAAGGCATCCTGGGCCGCTGACACCTATCCTTCCAGAGCGGTGCGCATTATCGTCCCCTATGCCGCAGGGGGAGGCCCCGACGTCATGGTGCGCCAGTTTGGTCCCAAGCTGAGTGCCACGCTGGGGCAACCCGTCGTGATCGAAAACAAGGTCGGAGCGGGTGGCGTGCTGGCTGCCCAGTATGTTGCTAACGCAGCGCCCGATGGTTACACGGCACTGCTGGGATCAAACTCTCACCTGATTCAGAAGGCGTTGCAACCGACTCTGACGTTTGATCCTATCAATGATTTCATACCTGTTACCGTCATCGCGACCTCGCCTACCGTACTGGTCGTGTCTGCCAACTCGCCCTACCACACGGTGCAAGATTTAATCGCAGCGCTGCGCGCCGAACCCGGGAAGTTGAATTACGCCTCTGGAGGAATAGGGTCTGGTGCGCATCTTAGTGGAGCAACGTTCGTGACACTGCTCAAAGCGGATGCCCTGCACGTTCCGTTCAAAGGTTCTGTTGAAATTCCGATCTCGCTTACGCGTGGAGACACAGATTTCGCCTTCACTATTGCCGGAACCGCAATTCCACAGGTTCAGGGCGGTATGCTCCGCGCCTTGGCCGTAACAAGTCGCGAGCCCATGTCTCAGCTTCCTAATATTCCGACCTTGCACGATATTCTGCATGACGATCTTGCAATCCAGGAGTTCTGGTTTGGTTTTTGGCTGCCCCGAAACTCCCCCGCCGTAACAGTCGAAAAGCTCTTCGACGCGACAACGACCGCGCTCAAGGACCCTTCGGTCAAGAGCATGCTCGAAGCGGCCGGAACCCGCGTAATCCAGAGTGAGAGTCCTGAAGCCTTTGCGACGTTCGTTCGCAGCGAAAACCAAAAATGGGCTGAGATTATCAAACTCACCGGCGCCACAGCCGGCTGACGGAATCATATATGTCGAAACCACTCGAAGGTGTGCGCGTGCTTGATTTATCGCACGTTATCGCCGGACCCCTCACTTCGTTCTACCTGGCCCAAATGGGTGCTGAGGTCATCAAGATAGAGCCACCACTGGCTGGCGAAGTCTTGCGATCAATGAAGGGCGGGGCTGACACTGACACACCCACCGGGTTCGCAGCCATTAATGCTGGCAAGCAGTCGCTGGCGCTGGATATCAGAACGCAGCAAGGCGCAGAACTGATCCGGACGCTTGCCGAGTCAGCAGATGTATTCATAGAGAATTTCCGGCCAGGCGTGGTCGCCCGGTACGGGCTGGACTACACATCCATAAAGGCAGTCCGCCCCAACATTGTTTACTGCTCCATCTCGGGCTTCGGACAGCAGGGAGACTGGTCACAACGCGGTGCTTATGACCACGTGGTTCAGGCTCTGAGCGGGATGATGATGATGTCCGGCGAGGGAGACGATGCGCCTCCTATCAAGGTTGGCTTTCCTGTTATTGACGTGGCGGTCGGCATGCTGGGCGCACTGTCCATCGTCTCGTCGCTGCATCGCCGGTCTCGCGACGGAACCGGTCAGTACATCGACGCCTCCATGGTGCAGGCATCTCTGATGCTGATGTATCCCAATACCTGCGCCTACCTGAATGACGGGACGCCAACAACGCGCGTCGGTAATCGCGGATACACCGGCAGCCCTGCTGCGGACACGTTCCAGTGTGCGGATGGCTGGCTGGCAGTCGCTGCGAACACGCCGGAGCAGTTCCGCCGACTCGCCGCAGCGATCGGTGTTGAGGATTTGTGCAACGACACCCGTGCCCTTGACCTTGAGGCGTTTAACCTTCCCAACGGATTCGTCGTACCGAACGACCGTGACTACGTGGTAAAACGCCTGCGGATGGCATTCGCTACACGCGACGCTGCTCAGCTTGAGAACATTTTGAGTGACGCCGCAGTGCCTGCAGCCAGGGTGAGAAAGCTCGAAGAATTTCTCGATGAGGTCGATACCACTGACTGCGTAAGACTGCCCGACTACCGCTTCCGTCAGGGCGATGAGGAATTGCGTACCCGAGGAATCGGCTTCGATTTTGATCAGGAGGGTGGCCCTACCCTGGCCGGCGCACCTTCGCTGGGTGAAGACACATACGCCGTATTGCGCAGGGCAGGCCTGAATGACGAGACCATCGCCGAACTTGAGCGCGCAGGGGTTATACGCACACAGGCCAAGGCACCTGTGCCCGTGACGTCCTGACTATTTAATCAATCGGAAAAACTAATGACAAAACTTCTACAAGGTCGTATCGCCATCGTAACCGGAGCTGGCCGTGGCCTCGGTCGCTCGCATGCACTTGAACTCGCACGCCAAGGTGCCAAAGTTCTGGTCAATGACATGGGAGCAGACCAGCCGGACGCTGAAGCGCAGGCTGTGGTCGACACGATACGTGCAGCGGGTGGAGAGGCATACGTGCACGGTGCGGATGTGACTGACCCGCAGCAGGTTCATGCCATGGTGCAGTTTGCCATCGAACAATGGGGCCGAGTCGATATCTTAGTGAACAATGCAGGCATTCTTCGTGACAAAAGTTTTGCCAAGATGAGCCTGGACGAATTCCGGCTCGTGATGGAAGTTCACCTGATGGGCGCAGTACATTGCACCCACGCCGTGTGGAACGCCATGCGTGACCAGAAATATGGCCGTATCGTCATGACCACATCTTCCTCTGGTCTTTATGGCAATTTCGGCCAGTCTAATTATGGTGCGGCAAAGATGGCGCTGGTCGGCCTGATGCAAACCCTGGCGCTGGAAGGCGAGCGAAATAACGTGCGCGTAAACTGCCTTGCCCCAACGGCTGCTACCGCCATGACCGAAGGCCTGCTCGACGCGCAGGCACTCGAACTGCTGTCGCCCAGTTCTGTCAGCCCCGCCCTCATCGCCCTGGTTACCGAAAACGCCCCGACCCGGACCATACTGCTGGCCGGCGCAGGCAGCTTCGAGCAGGCGCACATTACCATGACACAGGGAATACATTTGAGCGAGGAAGAGTTGGCCGAAAACATTCTGGTCAGCCGTCTGGACGAGGTATCAGACCGCCAAGAAGAAACTGTTCCTGCCACCGGCTTTGATCAATTGCGGCACGAGATCGCCAAGGCTCAGGTGTACCGAGAGCCTTGCACGTCTGGCGCACAAACCGCATAAGAAGCCTACCCTGACTACTGCCCGAATAAGCGCTGTCCGTGCATGCTGCGGCCAGCGCTCACAATTACTGCCCCTAATACAATGACACCAAGAAACCCGCAACCTATGTCATCAATCAAACAGTTCGACTCAGTTCAGTCTCTGTCGAGCTTTCTGGGCCAGCCTGTAATTTCTTCCGAAACCGTTGTCATTGACCAGGAGATGATCGACAAGTTTGCAAAACTAACACTGGACAGTCAGTGGATTCATGTTGACCCTGAGCGTGCAAAATTGGAGTCCCCATACGGTCACACCATTGCGCATGGTTTTCTTTTGCTGTCTTTGCTCTCGCATTGGCAGACCAGTTGTATTGCGTTTCCTGGCGCGACCATGGCCCTGAACTACGGCTTTGACAAGATTCGTTTCACAGCGCCTGTTCCGTCTGGTTCGCGCGTATCGGCTAAGTTTGTATTGGCAAAGGTTGAGGAAACCAGGCCCGGCCAAGCCCGATGCACCTGGAACGTGACAATAGACGTAAAGGGTGCACTACGGCCATCAGTACATGCCGAGTGGGTGATTATGGTCAGATACGAAAAGGCTGGACCGCGTTAACCGTGCATGCCGGGTTAACTTTGCACTTAACCCAGCGCATTCGCAGTGCAAGCCATGAGATCTGCCGCTGCGTCCTGAACCGTTTGAAACATCGAGTCGCTATTTCCGCCTAGGAGCACTGTTTGACGCAGCCCCTGACACCTGGGGACGTACTGTCATGGCCAAGTACACCCAAGTATATGTTTAATGGACTTGCCATGATTCATTCAAAGTCAATGGCTTAGCAGTTTCTTGCGTGTCCATTAAAAGTTGCAGGGTAATGGACACAACAACCTATCCTTGTCCATTTTTCTACCAAGACTGACTGTGCGTTTCCATCTATTGAGTTTCCCTTCTATGCTTATAGATGCGATCCATAGGCTGAATTATCTTTGGTCGAATATAGGCAGGGCGAGCAATTCGCTCACTACTGGTCAAGTTATACCCACGCAATATGCTTCCTGACCGCTTGACGCTACGTTGGTGGCAAGTGGTTCCAGTAGATTTTTAAGAATAGCCGACGACAAATTGATTCGCTGTTCTTCCGTTAGCGTCAAGCCAAGCGCCAAATTCGGCAGCGGTTGAGAAGAAGGTGGGCGCGTCTTCTTTCATATGGAGATGAAAACCCTTTTCTGGCCAAATTTCATTGTTAGTGAAAGTACAACATCGGTAAGTTAGTGCTGGCTTCATAGAAAGTTTTATGGCCAATTCTTCCGATTTTAGTGACCGGCTGGTCCTGCTCGGAAGTAACCTATCACGGCGGCCTCAAACCGACCCAGAACAGAAGTTCAGAATCGCTGCTGAAATGATTTCTTTGCGGCTGTGGCGGCCAAAGAGACCCAATCTCGGAATTAATGAGATCCACCAATATAGGTCAGATGCTTGGCAATGGCCCAACGCGCGTTGTTCTTTGCGAACGACTCGACGCCGCTCCCCTCCGTTGCAACGACGGTAGGTGTGAGCTGGAAATTCGCGCATGTATAATCTGATTACAAATGCCTCACAGAGATGGGGCGAACAGTGCACCGGAAGGATGACATGGAGGGAGTTGGGCTCCCAGTGTTGAATCCGGGGGGCTCAAGTACCATCTTGCAGCATCACAACAAAGGTCTGGAGGACAGTGGATGGAACAAGAGTTTCTGTTGAGGTTTCTTGAGATTGGAGCTATCGACCTTAAAGGCGATGACACCAAACTCGACAAACTTCGATCCACGGCCAAAGACCTGTCAGCCGCTCTTCGAAAGGCGCCCTCGAAGACTGCCTGCTTCACGATGGTGGCGGCCGACCCCCACATTGCAGCTACGGACCCAACCGTAGATGAGGCAATGGCGTTCCTCCGTAAACAATGGGAGACTGTTGCAAACGCCTTTACCGGGCGCCCGGTTGGCATCTTGCGGGCCATTTTGCTAGACGCGATCGTGCAGGCGGCTCGTTTGGACGATGCGATTGCCGTTGCCTTCGTGAACACGGCGCGCAATGCGCTGGCCCACACCGAAACGGCCGACGAAGCTGAGATTTGGCGCGAAGCTGTTAGCGAAATTGAGACGAAGGTCGATGCGCGCGCCGAGGTGGAGTGGACAACGCCGGAGATGATTACGCTCGATTCGTTGCAGTACACACCATCAGCTCCAGCGTCTACAGACTATGAGGCACCCACTGTCGATCGGAGCGAGCTTCAGGCGAAAATCCATTCCGCTGCAGGGCCTTGGGGCGGGAGCGACCCGAAAAATCCGTATGCCGCACATAGCCAGCCCCAGCAGTGGGCGCAGGAATTTGCAAACAAGATGAGCGTCGCCATCGCAGAGGCGTTAGATGAGATGGCCGAAGAGCTTGCGCCAGCGCCCGTCGACCTATTGGGCCTGTGCCGTTAAGCATAAGTTGACCAGAAATAAAGCATAAAGTGACCAATATTTGACCGTAATGCCCCCTTTTTAGTGTCAAATCGGCCCGATATCAAATGCCGATAAAGCATATCTTGGCCAATCAATACAAAATAAAGCATAAAATGGCCAAAAAATATACGCTGTAAATACTGTGTGTTTTTCCGATTTCCGTCGTCTCTCCTCGCATGCACAGGAAATCTGAGGCTCGACCGCGCTACGGTAACGCCTTCACGATGAGACGCAGTACCGAATCCCTCTTTACTAGCCGCTGCGTTAGCCAATCGATATATTCCTGCCAACGCTGCTCTTTCTCAATTGAGGCGTCGGGATCACACCAAAACAGCGGCTGGCCATGGCTGCATGATCGCTACTCCTGCCTCCCACTAAAAATGGGGGAATTACCTTAGATCCTATTGTTTTTGGAGACGCTCTGTGGAAGAAGAAGCTAAAGCGGTACAAGAGGTAGCAAAAACCACTGGGAAAGCCATAGATGCCGCACGTGAGACTGGAGGATTCATCGCTAAATTTGTATCTGGCCCTCTTGAGCAGGGAATGGGGATTTTCGAGGACCGTCTGCGCTATATGCGTTGGGAGCGCCAAATCCGGCTGATGCAGCGAGCACAAGACTTGCTCCAGCTCGTTGGGCTGTCTACTCCGACACGCCCCGTTCCCCTGAAACTCGCGATTCCTATCATGCAGGGTGCGAGCTTAGAGGAAAACGACGACCTTCAAGACCGATGGGCTGCGTTACTCGTTAACGCAGCAAACGCCAACTTCCATAGCGAAGTGCGTCGCTCATACGTGGCGATCCTTGAGCAACTAGAGCCGTTAGATGCCAGCATTCTCGACGCGCTGTACTCTCTCCCGTTTGAGCAAAGCCAACACGATGGCATAGTTACCCAAAAACTTCCTGAAAGCGCCTATATTGCTGAGGAGAAAGAGCAGAACTTTCCTTTACCAAGCGCAGATATTGTCATTTCGCTTAGCAACCTAGCCCGTCTTGGGTGTTTGCGGCCTGGAATGACATGGGGCGGAGGCGAGAGCTTTGGGCGAGTTAACCCCACTGTTGCCGGTAAGGCGTTCGTTGAGGCTTGTCACCCATATGGAACCTAACTGGAACCTACTCCTGCTTAACGCAATATTGCTCCAACTGATTCCACTGATTCCCTTGTTACGGTTGCCACGTCTTGAAGGAACGCATTTCGGTCCGGTGACGGTGTCACGTCGGGAACCGGCGCGGCCAGGTCATAGACACGCTCCGCAATCAGTTTTGCGCGCCGAAACGTCGAACGGGGGCCTGATTCGTCGTATGCGTTTCGCCATTCTGCCAGGCGCTCCGACTTCACACGGCGCGATGCGAGCTCAAGAAGGCGGCGGCTAAGGTCCTCCGCAATAGCGTCGAATATGCGCTGCTTGTCGTCGTCGGTCGGTTCTGGCCCGCCCCAACTCACCGGGTTCTGAAGCAACACATACAACCGCTGCTGAAGCTGCTGTTTCAGGTCCGCGACTGGACGCAGCGTGTCGTATTCATCCTTCCCCATCGCAAAGCGACGGCTCAGGGCTTTAACGCGCGTCCAGTGCTCTTTCTCCATGCCTTGTTTTACCGAGAGGCCGAGTCGGGGTCGCCATCCGTTGTGGAAACTTTCCGCAGCGCGCTCGACGGCCAGCACAAGGTTCATCCGGTCATAGGTCGGGCGCGAATCAATCGGCTTCGGACGCTCGACAATTCCGTCGATCATCTCCAGAAGCTTACCAAGCTGGCTGGCCGTGCGTTTTCCGTCTTTGGATTCAATGTCAAGTTTTTGGTCAAGGTCAGCAAGGAAGACTCGCGAGCTCGTCAGACGCGCGCGCAATGCCCGTTCCGCGAATGGGCCAAGATCCTCGCCGATAGCCGCGAGCACGTTTTCCGCTGAGGCGAGGACATGGTGTGCACGGGACGAAGGGTTCGGCAAATTGTCGCCGCTGACCTTGTCGAAATGCGTAAAGGCGAAGATTAGCTTGGCAGAATTCCCTGATGAAACCAGTTCCTTCATCGCTGCCACCGGCGCGGCGAGCATCGGTTGGGTGGCGTTGTCAACTAGGATGACGGCGTCAACCATATCGATACGATTCGACAGAGTCGTCGACATTGTGGCCATTGAACTCGGCGTATGGCCAAGGCCTTCGCCATCGAGAAACACCAGCTTCGGCGTGTCAGTCGTCCACGCAGGAAAGAAGGCTCCCGACACTCGGATGCCATTCACAAGTGGGGTCAGCAATGTGCCGAAGAGTGGCGAGTAGTTCGAGGCAAACCGCGAGATCGACCTGATAAAGGCGTCGCGATCCGCAGTCTCCCATGACCATGTCAATGGCCATCCGACCTTGGTCTTTTGAAGCTTGCCATCGGGCAGAAAGCCAAACCGCTCTTCGAGCTCATCCATGATGGCATCGATAACCTGTTGGAAGGCCTCGTCATCGCGCGTTCGGTTGTCGAGTTCTTCCTCGAACAACTCGTCGATGACACGCTGGTCCTTCTCACCAGCCGCATCCAGCTCAGTGCGAAGGGACTGCCCATAACGTTGTGCGATTTCCTTGATTGAGGCCAGCGCGAGCGATAACACATTGTTTGTACGCTTCAGGAGATCACCGACTTCGACTTCTGTGTCGCCGCTGCTGTCATCATCGAAGTCGCTGGTGTCCTTGATCGGACCATTACCGAGAATGTAGTTGAACCGAAACCGCTGGTTGACATGCGTCAGCAGGCGGCGCATCTGGTCGGCATCCGACTCGTTCCTATAAGCCGCAAGGACCGCTGCAGAGACGCACTCCTTCAGGTGTTCCCGCACATCTTCCATCGGGAAGAACGTGACGACAGCGCGGTAGGGCCCCTCATCCAAAACCACCTCAGTTTCGTGAACTGTGGTTTTTGCAGTCGAGGTCGAGGGGAACCGTTCTTTGGCCGGATCGGTGCCCATAATCTGGCGCAGGAGCGTCGTCTTTCCGGCTCCCGTGGTACCGAGAAATAGAGCGCGCCGGTAGTCGCTGGACTGTGACGACGGGAGGTTGATCACGCCGTCGCGCAGTGCAAGAAAGTCAGCATCTCCGCCTTCAAGCTTATAGAAGAAGATATCGACGACGCGTGGATCGAACGTTGCCAGGGCTTGTTCGCGAGCACCAAGATCCCACAGATTCGGACTCGCCAGTAGCGTGATCATCTGGTCGCGAAGCCTCGCCGCCTCCTGTTCATTGTCCGTCTTGAGGCTCTGCCGGACGCGCAGACCTTCCTTGCCCGTGGTTGGGTCGGTCCGCTTCGGGTGCCGGAATATGATCGCCCACGTATTGCGACCTTGCGTCCGGCTCAGGCTCGCAGTGTAGAAGTTGTCGCTCATAATATTTTGTTGTTCCAGTGTTGTTCCAGATCGAATTGTAGGTACCTAACTTCGCCGCGTCAAGAATATTTGGCACAACAAAGGAACAACGAATGTATTTGGGCTGGAGCTCCTAGGCACGTGAGTATCCGTTTTGGCTAACATGTCGAAGCCGCAACAAGCTGGTACATGGGGCTCAACCTCAGATAGCTGACGGACAGGATCAGGAGGGCTGAGTGGCTCTTATGGGTCTATTGTGTTGAAAAACTCGAAATTTGCCGAGCAACTTGCAGCCAAGAAAAAATAGACCCTTCAGATCGCTCCACATTCAACGATCTGACTCGCGGTAATAGGTGAACCACCCTGCGCAGTAGGATTTGACCTGCCCCAAAAGTTAGGCACAAAATCAGGTAGAGTCCGTTTAAAGGAACACGGACATGAAGAAACGGTTTACC
>RAPG01000015.1 GCA_005239165.1 Allopusillimonas ginsengisoli | reverse complement strand
GTTGTTGTTGTTGTTGTTGTTGTTGTTGTTGTTGTTGTTGTTGTTGTTGTTGTTGTTGTTGTTGTTGTTGTTGTTGTTCTCGTCGTGCTCGCGGCAAGGTCTGGCAGCGACTGTAAATGTCGTCGTCCATGGTCGGTGCGGCTGGTTTCGGCAAGATAAGTGCATGTTTTGCGGTTACGTCCTGACGGGGCCTGGGGCTTTCCCAGGACAGTGGCCGGCGCTGCGACAGAGGGGCGGCCTTGATGCTTTAAAGGCTGAAAGCCATGGCATGGCGTTTCAATAGCAATACTTTGATATATGCCTGCGACCAGGTGTTGCGGTGTCGTTGTGTCGTCGCAACGTGCCACCGCTATAGACAATCAGAGGGCGGTCGGGTGAAGAATCCCTGACGGCTTGAGAAGCTTAAGGGTTTTTCAGTAGAAAGACGCTCTCAAAATGCTACAATCAGGAAGTTTATTCACTGTGATTGGATGCTTTGCATGAATCTGCAACAGTATTTTCCTGTTCTGCTTTTTATAGTCATTGCCACCATACTGGGCTTTGCCCTTTTGGCTGCTGGCAGGCTGCTGGGGCCGCATCGGCCTTACGATGAAAAGCTCTCCCAGTATGAGTGCGGTTTCGAGGCTTTCGGCGACTCACGCATGAAGTTCGACATTCGCTACTATCTGGTGGCCATTCTGTTCATCATGTTCGATCTCGAAATCGCCTTTCTGTTTCCGTGGGCCATCGCCAACGGTGCGATCGGTATGGTTGGCTTCTGGACAGTCATGGTGTTTCTGTCCATTCTTACCGTCGGTTTTGTTTACGAATGGAAGAAGGGCGCACTAGACTGGGAATAACCTCCGGCTGGGCAGCGCGTATGGCGCAGTCTTGCGGGTTGGGGCGGCAGAGCCCTCAGGCACAACAAGGGTGGTCAGTGTATCTGTCCAGCGCCATGTCAGCCGGCATAGTGCTGGTTTGCTCCCTGGTTTGCTCTGTCCTCCGTTATGTCGGCATTACGCTTGGCACAGGCATTAAATAGGCAAAATTATGGCTATCGACGGCATTATGAAAGAAGGTTTTATAACCACCAGCGCAGACAAGTTTCTGAACTGGGCCAAAACGGGCTCGCTTTGGCCCATGACCTTTGGTCTGGCTTGTTGTGCGGTCGAGATGATGCACGCGGGCGCGGCCCGATACGATCTCGACCAGTTCGGCATCATCTTTCGTCCCAGCCCCCGCCAGTCTGATCTCATGATCGTCGCGGGTACGTTGTGCAACAAGATGGCCCCTGCATTGCGCAAGGTCTATGACCAGATGGCCGAGCCCCGCTGGGTGGTTTCCATGGGTTCCTGTGCCAACGGAGGGGGGTATTACCACTATTCCTACTCCGTGGTGCGTGGGTGTGACCGCATTGTGCCTGTCGATGTCTATGTGCCGGGTTGCCCGCCCACAGCTGAAGCGCTGGTCTATGGGCTGCTGCAAATGCAGAACAAAATCCGTCTCACCAACACGATTGCGCGCTAGGTGTATAAATGACTCGGCTCGAAACACTACATACAACGCTTCAGGCAACGTTTGGCGATACGGTTTCGCTAAATGTCGCGCTTGACGAAATCACGCTTGAAGTTCCCACCAAAGACTGGCTCGACGTATGCACCGCGCTGCGCGACAACGAGGCATTGCGCTTTGAAACCTGTATTGACCTGTGTGGCATGGACTACTCCGCGTGGGGTGCTCCCACCAACACGGTAGAACCCGGCCTTTTTCCGGCCCGGTTTGCAGTCGTATTGCATTTGTTGTCGCTCAAGCACAACGTGCGGGTCAGGGTGCGTACCTTTGTTCCTGGTGATGACTTCCCTGTGTTGCCCTCGCTGGTCGATGTCTGGCCATCCGTAAACTGGTATGAGCGCGAAGCGTTTGACCTGTATGGTATTGTTTTTGAAGGCCATCCTGACCTGCGGCGCATACTCACCGACTATGGTTTTATAGGGCATCCCTTCCGCAAAGACTTCCCTATCTCGGGCTATGTTGAAATGCGCTACGACACAGAGCAGCAACGGGTTATCTATCAACCCGTCTCGATCGAGCCGCGCGAGGTTACCCCGCGTGTAGTGCGCGAAGAAGGCTACGGAGTAGAGCGACAAAATGGCTGAAATAAAAAACTACACCCTTAATTTCGGGCCTCAGCATCCGGCGGCGCATGGTGTGCTGCGTCTGGTACTCGAACTGGACGGCGAAGTCATCCAGCGTGCTGATCCGCACATTGGGCTGTTGCATCGTGCCACTGAAAAACTGGCCGAGCACCGCACATTTCTGCAGGCGTTGCCCTATATGGACCGCCTCGACTATGTCTCCATGATGTGCAACGAGCACGCCTATGTGATGGCAATCGAAAAGCTAACGGGCATAGAAGTGCCTTTGCGCGCCCAGTACATTCGCGTCATGTTTGACGAGATCACTCGACTGCTTAACCACCTTATGTCTATTGGCTCGCACGCGCTTGATGTGGGTGCTATGGCCGTGTTCTTGTACGCTTTCCGCGAGCGCGAAGACCTCATGGATTGCTACGAAGCCGTGTCGGGTGCTCGCCTGCATGCAGCGTATTACCGCCCTGGTGGCGTGTACCGTGACTTGCCGGGCACCATGCCGCAGTACGGGCAAAGCAGCAAATATCGTGGTGAGAAAGAACTCAAGGCCATGAACGAAGCGCGCTCGGGCTCGCTGCTTGATTTCATCGAAGACTTCACCAACCGTTTCCCTGCATGCATTGATGAGTATGAAACCCTGCTCACCGATAACCGTATCTGGAAGCAGCGTCTGGTAGACGTAGGCATCGTCACGGCCGATCGTGCCAAGGCACTGGGCTTTACCGGCCCTATGCTGCGCGGTTCGGGCGTCGAGTGGGACTTGCGTCGCAATCAGCCCTACGAGGTATACGACCGTCTCGACTTTGATATTCCTGTGGGCAAAAACGGTGACTGCTATGACCGTTATCTGGTGCGTATCGCCGAAATGCGCGAAAGCACTCGCATTATTCGTCAGTGTGCCGAATGGCTGCGCAATAACCCGGGCCCGGTCATTACCGACAATCATAAGGTTGCACCACCGTCCCGCGAACGTATGAAGACGGGCATGGAAGACCTTATCCATCACTTCAAGCTCTTTACCGAAGGCATGCATGTGCCGGTTGGTGAAGCCTATGCCGGCATCGAGCATCCCAAAGGCGAGTTCGGCATTTACATGGTGTCCGATGGCGCCAACAAGCCTTATCGCGTCAAGATACGCGCCCCAGGCTTTGCGCATCTCTCGACCCTCGACGAAATGTCACGCGGTCACATGATCGCCGATTGCGTCACCATCATCGGGACCCAAGATATTGTGTTTGGCGAGATCGACCGTTAATCGGTCCATGCCAAGGTAAACACCGGAACCAAACTATGCTGCTGTCCGAACAAGCCTACAAAAAGATCGACAGGGAAATTGCTAAATTTCCTGACGATCAAAAGCAGTCTGCCATTATGGCAGCGCTGACAATTGCCCAAGACGAAAAAGGCTGGGTATCCACTGAAGTCGTCAGAGATGTTGCTGCCTACATTGGTGTGCCGCCGATTGCGGTGCAAGAGGTAGCCACTTTCTACAACATGTACGACACGCACCCGGTCGGGCGTTTCAAGATCACTATTTGTACCAACCTGCCCTGTGCCCTGCGTGATGGCGTCAAAACCGCAGACTATATCAAGCAGAAGTTGGGCATTGATTTTCACGAAACCACCCCAGACGGCATGTTTACGTTGTCAGAGGGTGAGTGCATGGGTGCCTGTGGTGATTCGCCTGTTTTGCTCCTGAACAACAAGCACATGTGTGTGCGCATGTCAGAGGAAAGAATCGACGCCATGATCGAAGAAATCAAACGTGACGGAGAGTCGGCATGAGCGTGGCAGATCTGTTGCAACGTTATTCGCATGGGCTGGATCCAAATCCTACCAACGATTTGTCCACCAGCATGATTTTTCATGATCGCCATATCAATCCGCAGATTGTCTCGGGCCTTGATGGCAGCAACTGGGCGCTTGAAGACTACGTCAAGCGCGGCGGCTATGAGGCTTTGCGCAAAATCCTGACCACTGGCATGACGCCCGAAGAGGTGATCGCTGAAGTGAAGGCGTCAAGCCTGCGCGGCCGTGGTGGTGCGGGTTTTCCGACCGGGCTTAAATGGAGCTTCATGCCACGTACGCTGCCAGGGCAGAAATACTTGGTATGCAACTCTGACGAAGGCGAGCCTGGTACGTTCAAAGATCGTGATATTTTGCGTTTTAACCCGCATATCGTCATTGAGGGCATGGCCATTGCCGCGTATGCCATGGGCATTACCGTGGGCTACAACTATATCCACGGCGAAATTTTCGAGATTTACGAGCGCTTTGAAGAGGCCCTCGATCAGGCACGTGAGGCTGGCTTCCTCGGCGAAAATATTCTGGGCTCGGGGTTCAATTTTCAGCTTCATGCCTTTCATGGCTATGGCGCCTATATATGCGGTGAAGAAACCGCATTGCTAGAATCGCTCGAAGGCAAGAAGGGTCAGCCGCGCTTTAAACCGCCTTTTCCGGCCAGCTTTGGTCTTTACGGCAAGCCCACCACCGTCAACAATACCGAAACCTTCGCCGCTGTGCCCTGGATTTTCCGTAACAGCGCGAAAGAGTATCTGGATATTGGCGTAGCCAACGCTGGCGGTACCAAGCTGTTTTCTGTGACTGGCGACGTTCGACTGCCGGGCAACTACGAGGTTCCTCTCGGTACGCCATTCAGTAAGCTGCTCGAGCTCGCCGGTGGTATGCGCGAAGGTCGTACGCTCAAGGCGGTGATTCCTGGTGGTTCAAGTGCGCCCGTGCTGCCTGCTAGCATCATGATGCAAACCAATATGGATTACGATTCCATCGCCAAGGCGGGTTCCATGCTTGGTTCGGGTGCGGTCATCGTCATGGATGACACCCGCTGCATGGTCAAGTCGCTGCTGCGGCTCTCGTATTTCTATTTCGAAGAAAGCTGCGGTCAGTGCACTCCCTGCCGCGAAGGCACGGGCTGGTTGTACCGCATGGTCGAGCGTATTGAGAACGGGGAGGGGCGTCCAGAAGACATGGAAGTGCTCGACTCGGTCGCACATAACATGATGGGGCGTACTATTTGCGCGCTCGCTGATGCGGCAGCCATGCCGGTACGCAGCTTTATCAAGCATTTCCGCGACGAGTTCGCACACCACATCCAGCATAAAAGCTGTGTGGTGCCAAAATATTTGTAGGTCAGGATACGCTAATGGTTGAGATCACCATCGATGGCATCAAAGTAGAGGCTGAAGAAGGTAGCATGGTTATCCAGGCTGCCCACAAGCTTGGTGTCTACATACCGCACTTCTGCTATCACAAAAAACTGTCCATAGCGGCCAACTGCCGCATGTGTCTGGTTGAGGTAGAAAAAGCACCCAAGGCCTTGCCGGCCTGTGCCACGCCTGTTACCAATGGCATGGTCGTGCGCACGCGCTCTGCCGCAGCGATTGCCGCGCAAAAGAGTGTCATGGAATTTCTGCTGATCAATCACCCGCTTGATTGCCCAGTATGCGATCAGGGTGGAGAGTGTCAGCTGCAGGATCTGGCTGTGGGCTATGGTGCCTCTGCCTCGCGCTACCAGGAAGCCAAGCGCGTCGTGGTGGGCAAGCACATGGGGCCGCTTATATCGGCTGACGCCATGCAGCGCTGCATTCACTGCACGCGCTGTATTCGCGTCGGGCAAGAGATTGGCGGCATCATGGAAATCGGCATGGTCAACCGTGGCGAGTTTTCTGAAATCACCACCTTCGTGGGTGAGGCAGTCGAGTCTGAGCTGTCTGGCAACATGATTGACGTCTGCCCCGTTGGTGCGCTGCTTTCCAAGCCGTTCAAGATGTCAGCCCGCACCTGGGAGCTCGGACGCCGGTTTTCAGTCAGCCCGCACGACAGTCTGGGTGCCAATCTGGTGGTGCAAACCAAGCGCGACCGTGTCATGCGCGTGGTGCCGTTCGAAAACGAAGACGTCAACGAGTGCTGGCTCAGCGACCGCGACCGATTCTCCTACGAAGGCCTGTATACCGAAGACCGGCTGGCTCACCCCATGGTCAAAGGGCAGGACGGGCAATGGCGCGAGGCCTCATGGGCCGACGCCTTGCAATTGGTCGTGCATGGCCTGAATACCGCACGTGAGCAGTTTGGCGCAGATCAGATCGGTGCGCTGGGCAGTTCCACAGCAACAACGGAAGAGCTGGCCTTGCTGGCCCGGCTAACTCGTGGCTTGGGCTCTGAAAACATTGATTTCCGGCTACGCACCATTGACCCAGCTTTCGACAAGTCGCTTTCCGGCATTCCATGGTTGGGCATGCCGGTCGCTGAACTGAACAAGCTTGATCGGGTATTGGTGGTCGGTTCCTTCCTGCGTAAAGATCATCCTCTGATGGCGCAGCGCCTGCGTCAGGCCTGCAAGTCAGGCACTCAGGTCTCCTTTATTGATTCAGCCGCTGACGATCCATTGTTTCCGGTGACTGCGCGCATAACCGTCGCGCCTAGTCTTATTCCCAATGCGCTGGCCGAGGTTGCCGTAGCGCTGGCCACGGCTGCCGGTCAGCCTGTGCCTGATGTCTTTGGCGGGATCAAGCCCTCAGATCAGGCGCTTGCCATTGCCCAGAGCCTGGCTTCGGGTGAGCGTGTCGCCGTGCTGCTTGGCGATGTTGCAGTGTCTTCCGATCGTGCAAGTCTCATTATGGCCAATGCCTCGGCACTAGCTGACGCAGCCAAGGCGCGTTTGGGGTTTCTTACTTCGGGCGGCAATACGGTTGGTGGCTACATGGCAGGCGCAACGCCGGGCGAAGGTGGGCTCACTTCCACGCAGATGCTGCAGCAGCCACGCAAAGCGTACATTGTGCTGCATGCCGAGCCTTCGCTCGATACCGACAACGGAGCACAGGCATTACAGGCTCTGCAAAACTCAGGCTTTGCCGTGGCATTGACTCCGTTCCGCTCGACGGCTGAGGCTTGGGCAGACATCATGCTGCCGGTTGCGCCGTTCACAGAAACATCGGGTACCTTTATCAACGCCGAAGGCCGGGTGCAGAGTTTCAAGGGCGTTGCAGCGCCTTACGCCGATACGCGTCCTGCATGGAAAGTGCTGCGGGTGCTTGGCAATCTGTTTGAGCTCCAAGACTTTGACGATGAGACATCAGAGGCCGTGCGCGATAGAGTGCTTGATGGCGGTATTGACGGGCGTCTGTCGAATGCAGTGACAGCACAACCGAGCCTGCTCGACAAGCCAGAAGGCCTGGAACGCGTCGCCGACGTACCCATTTATCGGACTGACGCCCTGGTGCGCCGGTCAGCGCCTCTGCAGGAAACCAGTGCGTCCCAGCCGCCCAAGGCGCGCATGGCGGCCGCCACGCTGGCAGACCTGGGTGTCGAAGACGGTGATGCGGTAACAGTTCGGTCGGGGCAGGGGCAAGTAACGCTGCCTGCACAGATGGATGAGACAGTGGCCCCCGGCTGCGTTCGCATTGCCGCAGCGTTTGACGCCAGCGCGGCTTTGGGTAGCAGCTTTGGCCCCTTGACGGTGGAGCGTGCCTGATGGAGTGGCTTACAACAATCGAGAATTTCGGCACAGAGCTTATCGGGCCTACCCCCTGGCTGGTGGTCTGGACTATCGTCAAAATTCTGGTCATTGCCGTGCCAATTATTTTGTGCGTGGCGTATCTGACGTACTGGGAACGCAAAATGATCGGCGCCATGCACGTGCGTCGTGGCCCTAACCGCGTTGGCTATCGCGGTCTGCTTCAGCCATTCGCCGATGTATTCAAACTGCTGACGAAAGAAGTCATCGTGCCTGCCAAGGCCAACAAGGTGTTGTTTGTGCTGGCACCTGTGGTCACGCTGATGCCGGCTCTTGCTGCCTGGGCAGTAATACCGTTTGGGCCTGAAGTGGTGCTGGCCGATATCAACGCCGGTCTGCTTTTTGTCATGGCGCTTACATCGGTGGGCGTTTACGGTGTTATTGTTGCCGGCTGGGCATCCAACTCCAAGTATGCCTTGCTGGGTGGCATGCGTGCCGCAGCGCAAATGATCTCCTACGAACTGGCCATTGGTTTTGTGTTCGTCGCGGTCATCCTGGTTTCCGGAACGCTCAATATCAGTGGCATCGTCAACGGCCAGGGAGCGGGGTGGTTCGCAGAACGGGGCGTTAATTTCATGTCCTGGAACTGGCTGCCACTGCTACCGCTTTTTGTTATTTACGTCGTGTCCGCTGTGGCAGAGACCAACCGCCATCCATTTGATATGGTTGAAGGTGAGTCCGAGATCGTGGCTGGCCCTATGGTCGAGTATTCGGGCATGGGTTTCGCACTGTTCTTCCTGGGCGAATACGCCAACATGATTCTGTTGTCGGCGCTGGCGTCCATTATGTTCCTGGGTGGGTGGATGCCCCCCCTGGAAATCGCGCCGTTGACGTGGATTCCTGGCTGGATATGGCTGGGTCTGAAGACGTTCGTGGTGGTTTCGATGTTTATATGGTTCCGTGCGACGTTCCCGCGTTATCGCTATGACCAGATCATGCGCCTGGGCTGGAAGGTATTTATTCCCTTCACAGGCATCTGGCTGGTCTTGCTGGCGATCTGGATGCAGACGCCCTGGAATATCTGGCACTAGGACACAGGGGCAACATTATGGAAGCGATCAAAGATTTTTTCGGTAGTTTCATGCTCAGCGAAATGCTCAAAGGCATGAAGCTGACCGGCAAGTATTTTTTCAAGCGCAAGGTAACCCTGCGTTACCCGCAAGAGAAAACACCGTTGTCGCCACGTTTTCGCGGGCTGCACGCCTTGAGGCGCTATCCCAATGGCGAAGAGCGTTGCATCGCATGCAAACTTTGTGAAGCGGTTTGTCCTGCTCTGGCCATCACCATTGAATCTGAAGAGCGGGACGATGGAACACGCCGTACCACGCGCTATGACATTGATCTGGCTAAGTGTATTTTCTGTGGCTTCTGCGAAGAAAGCTGTCCTGTCGATTCTATCGTCGAGACGCACATCTCCGAGTACCACGGCGAGAAACGCGGTGATCTGTATTACACCAAAGACATGCTGCTGGCCATTGGCGACCGCTACGAGCCCGAAATAGCGCGCCGCCGTGCCGAAGATGCTCCTTACCGATGATGGCAGACCAGAGACACCTATGATTTTCACTACAGTACTGTTCTATCTCCTGGCCATTGTGCTGGTGGTGGCCGCCTTCCGCGTCATTACCGCCACTAGTCCGGTTACCGGGGTGCTACACCTTATTCTGGTTTTCTTCACAGCGTCCATGCTCTGGATGCTGCTGGGTGCCGAGTTTCTTTCGCTCTTGCTGCTGATTGTCTACGTGGGTGCCGTCATGGTGCTCTTTTTGTTCGTCGTCATGATGCTCGATGTGCGCATGGAAACCCTGAAAACCGGGCTCAAAACCTACCTGCCGCTGGGCCTTGTCATTGGTCTGGTCATGGTGCTGGAGATGGCTTTCGTGCTGGCACGCACCTGGTTTGGTGCCGGCCCGGCCGCCCCCATTGCCGATGACTTTGACAACACGATGGCACTCGGTACCGCTATGTACACCGATTACGTGTTCGCGGTGCAAGTGGGGGGTGTTATTTTGCTGGTCGGCATGGTGTCTGCCATTGCGCTCACTATGCGCAAGCGCGGTGACGTCAAGCGTAACCGGCCATCCGATCAGGTAAGGGTCAAGTCTCAAGACCGGCTTCGCCTGATCAGCATTCCGTCACAAACTGAAGCCCCGGCTGCCGATTCTGCCCAGGGGGAGAACAAATGACACTGACGCTCGCACACTATCTGATACTGGGCGCAATCCTTTTCGCCCTTGGTATCTTCGGGTTCTTTCTGAACCGACGCAACCTCATTGTTTTGCTCATGTCTATTGAGCTGATACTACTGTCAGCCAACATGAATTTTGTCGCGTTTTCGACGTGGTCTGGCGATCTGTCGGGTCAGGTCTTCGTGTTCTTTGTTCTTACGGTGGCCGCTGCTGAAGCGGCCATTGGCCTGGCGATCTTGGTGTTGCTGTTCCGCAACCTGAAAACGATCAACGTCGAAGAACTTGACCAGCTCAAGGGTTGATGGGGTTGCAAATATCATGAATTCACCAAGTCTTTATCTGTTGATTGCCCTGGCTCCCCTGGCCGGAGCCCTGATCGCCGGCCTGTTCGGCACAGGTTTCCTGGGAAGCTGGGTTGGGCGTTTCACTGCACACCGCATTACGATTACGGGGGTGTTAATCTCGTTCATCGGATCAGTTATCGTACTGTTTCAGGTGCTCGATGGCCACACCTACAACGACATGCTCTACACCTGGAGCGTGATCGGCACCACCCGCGTCGAAATCGGCTTTCTTATCGACTCGCTTACCGCGCTCATGATGGTGGTGGTGACCTTTGTTTCGCTGATGGTGCATATCTACACCATAGGCTATATGGTCGATGACCCTGGGTACTCGCGGTTCTTCTCATATATTTCGTTGTTCACCTTCTCCATGCTTATGTTGGTCATGTCCAACAACATGTTGCAGCTGTTCTTTGGGTGGGAAGCGGTTGGCCTGGTGTCATATCTGTTGATTGGTTTCTGGTACACACGACCAACGGCGGTGTACGCCAACATGAAAGCCTTCCTCGTTAACCGCGTGGGTGACTTCGGTTTCATACTGGGCATAGGCCTGCTGTTTGCATACAGTGGCAGCCTGAACTACGCCGATGTTTTTTCGCAGGCAAATTCGCTGGCTGAAATCGGCTTTCCTGGCAGTGACTGGAAAATGCTCACAGTGGCCTGCATTTGTCTGTTTGTGGGTGCCATGGGCAAATCCGCACAAGTGCCGCTGCACACATGGTTGCCTGACTCCATGGAAGGCCCTACGCCCATCTCGGCGCTGATCCACGCGGCGACCATGGTGACGGCGGGTATTTTCATGGTGGCACGATTTTCACCATTGTTTGAACTTTCAGATACCGCGCTTTCCTTCATTATTGTGATCGGGTCGATCGGCGCGCTGTTTCTGGGTATTCTGGGCATCGTCCAGAATGACATCAAGCGCGTCATCGCTTATTCGACGCTCTCACAGCTGGGTTACATGACGGTGGCGCTAGGTGCCTCGGCCTATTCGGTGGCGATCTTTCACCTGATGACCCACGCCTTCTTCAAGGCGCTGCTGTTTCTTGGGGCTGGCTCGGTCATTATCGGCATGCATCACGATCAGGACATCCGCAACATGGGTGGCCTGCGCAAATATATGCCTGTTACCTGGATCACGTTTCTTATCGGTACGCTCGCCCTGGTGGGCACGCCGTTCTTCTCGGGGTTCTATTCCAAAGAGCACGTCATCGAAGCAGCGGGCGCGGCCAATGTGTGGGGTGCCAGTTTTGCGTACTACGCCACGCTCATCGGTGTATTCGTCACCTCCTTGTATTCGTTCCGCGTGTATTTTCTGGTTTTCCACGGTAAAGAGCGCTTTGATACCCATGCCGCTGCAGCGCACGGCCATGCCGATGACCACGATCATCATGGTGGTACGCCCAAAGAGTCACCGTGGGTGGTTACGCTGCCGCTGGTGCTTCTGGCTATTCCATCGGTGGTGGCAGGCTTCTGGTTTATTGATCCGCTATTGTTCGACGGGTACTTCAGAGGCGCAATCGTCAACCTGCCGCAGCACCCTGCGATGGCCGAACTGGCGCATCACTGGGATGGCTGGGTTGCCTACGCCATTCATGGTTTCTCGACTGTACCGTTCTGGCTGATGATTGCCGGGCTGGTAGTCACCTGGTATTGCTATCTCATCAACCCCAGGGTGCCAGCTGCCATCAAGAGCAACCTCTCGTTTCTGTACCGTGTTCTCGACAACAAGTACTATGCTGACTGGTTTAACGAGCAGGTAATGGCACGCGGCACCCGCATGCTGGGCCGGGGCTTCTGGCAGGCAGGCGACCGGGGTCTTATCGACGGGCTAATGGTCAACGGCAGCGCACGCCTTGTGGGCTGGGTGTCTGCGGTCAGCCGGCACTTGCAGTCGGGCTATATTTTCCATTACGCCTTTGCAATGATCGTCGGGATCATGGCTTTTATTTCCTTTTTCGTACTGACGGTTAAATGATGGTTAGCAACATGGCGTCTTCTACTCTTCCCTGGCTAACACTTTCGATTTTTGTTCCCATCGTTGCGGGCCTGCTCGTGCTGCTGGTGGGGCGCGACGACCGGCCAGAGCTTACCCGCACGGTGGCGCTCGTCGGAGCGGTGCTTGGCTTTTTGGTGACGATCCCGCTGTACACAGGTTTCGACCCGACGACGGCAAACATGCAGTTTGTCGAGATGGCGCCCTGGATTGAAACCTTTTCCATCAATTACCACCTGGGCATAGACGGCATCTCGCTGTGGTTTGTCCTGCTGACGGCCTTCATCACGATTATTGTGGTGCTGGCGGGCTGGCAAGTGATCACCAGCCGCATAGCGCAATACATGGCGGCCTTTCTGATCCTGTCGGGCTTTATGGTTGGCGTGTTCGCCTCACTCGATGGCATGCTGTTTTATGTGTTCTTCGAGGCAACCCTCATTCCCATGTATCTCATCATCGGGGTGTGGGGCGGGCCAAATCGCGTTTATGCGGCCATCAAGTTTTTTCTGTACACGCTGCTGGGGTCATTGCTGACATTGGTGGCGTTTATCTATCTGTATCATGCGGCGGGCGGCTCCTTCGATATTCTCGAATGGCACGCACTCAAGCTTGGCTACACGCCACAGATTCTCATATTTATTGCTCTGCTGGCGGCCTTCGCCGTCAAGGTACCCATGTGGCCAGTGCATACCTGGTTGCCGGACGCACACGTTGAGGCGCCTACCGGGGGTTCGGTGGTGCTGGCGGCCATTATGCTGAAGCTGGGTGCCTACGGTTTTCTGCGGTTCTCGCTACCCATCACACCTGACGCGTCGCACAGTCTGGCCGGTATGATGATCGCGCTGTCTCTGGTTGCCGTTATTTATATCGGGCTGGTCGCCATTGTGCAGGACGACATGAAGAAGCTGGTAGCTTATTCATCGGTCGCTCACATGGGTTTTGTGACACTGGGCTTTTTCGTATTCAATAACGTCGGGGTTGAGGGCGCCATCGTTCAGATGATCTCGCACGGCTTTGTCTCCGGAGCCATGTTTTTGTGTATCGGCGTTCTTTACGACCGCCTGCATACGCGTGAAATTGCTGCCTATGGCGGCGTCATCAATGTTATGCCGCGATTCGTCACGTTTTTCGTACTGTTTTCCATGGCCAATGCTGGTCTGCCCGCCACCAGCGGTTTCGTTGGTGAGTTCACGGTCATCATGGGGGCAGTTCAATACAACTTCTGGATAGGCCTGCTTGCTGCCCTTGCACTGATTCTCGGTGCCTCGTATTCGCTCTGGATGCTCAAGCGTGTGGCGTTCGGCGAAGTGACCAATGACAATGTACGCGGCATGAGTGATCTGAGCTCGCGCGAGTTCTTCATTATGGGCCTTTTGGCAATCGCGGTGCTGTACATGGGTATCTATCCCAAGCCGTTTACGGATGTCATGCACGTGTCAGTGGAGGCGTTGCTCCAGCACGTTTCCGTCTCGAAACTGTAGACCAGAACTATTATGCAAAACCAATTTCATTTCGCCCTGGCCTTGCCTGAGATCCTGCTTTTGATCATGGCCTGCGCGGCATTGCTGTTTGATGCGTTCAGCAAGTCGAAAGTCCGGCATGGCACGTTTTTGTTCAGTGTGGCCACAGTAATGCTCATAGCGCTGGTTTCGGCCTGGCAATGGAGCCAGGGGGTGCAAGGCAATTCGTTCGGCGGCCTGTATGTCGTCGACTCGCTGTCTCATTTTCTTAAGCTGCTTTCCTGCGCTGCTGTCATTGCCACACTGGTGTACGGTCGCGAATACGCCGAAGATCGCGACATGCTGACGCATGGTGGCGAGCTTTACTCGCTCACTCTGCTTGCACTGCTGGGCCAGTTCGTCATGATCTCTGCGGGCAGCATGCTCACGGTTTATCTTGGCGTCGAGCTTATGTCCTTTGCGCTGTATGCGCTGGTGGCCTTGCGCCGCGATGATGTCACCGCCACCGAGGCAGCCATGAAGTATTTCGTGCTCGGGGCTCTGGCCTCGGGTGTGATGCTGTATGGCATGTCGATGATTTATGGTGCCACCGGGCAACTTAACCTGCGTCTTATTGCTCAGGTTATTGGCAGCGGCAATGCAGATCGCCTGCCGCTGGTATTTGGTTCGGTGTTCATCGTCGCGGGTCTGGCGTTCAAAATGGCGTCAGCACCTTTTCATATGTGGGCACCCGACGTGTACGAAGGCGCCCCTACGGCGGTCACGCTCATTGTGGCTGCTGCGCCCAAGTTTGCCGCCTTCGCCATAACGCTGCGTCTGCTCATTGAGGGCTTGCACGGCATTGCCATCGACTGGCAGCCTATGTTGCTTATTATTGCGGTGCTTTCGCTCGCCGTTGGCAACATCACCGCCATTGTGCAGACCAACTTTAAGCGCATGCTGGCGTACTCCACTATTTCACATATGGGCTTTGTGTTCCTGGGCTTGCTTTCCGGCGTTCACAATGACATGGTCACAGCAGGCTCTGCCTATGGCTCGGCCCTGTTTTATATCGTGATCTACGTGTTGACCACGCTGGTAACCTTCGGCCTTATTCTTCTCCTGAGCCGACGAGGCTTTGAATGCGAGAATATTTCCGATCTTAAAGGCCTGAACCGGCGTGATCCCGTACTTGCCGGCATGTTGTTGCTGGCGATGTTCTCGCTGACGGGTATTCCGCCGCTGGCCGGCTTTTACGCCAAACTGGCCGTGCTGCAAGCGCTTATTGGCGCAGGCTACGTCTGGCTAGCCGTCGTCGCCGTCATATTCTCGCTCATTGGTGCGTTCTACTATTTGCGTGTGGTGAAGGCAGCCTACTTTGACGAACCCGAAGGCGAGGTCGCGCCGATCAGCTACGGTGTGATTACCAAAGGCATGATGTCAGTCAATGGTTTGCTGATTATTGGCCTGGGCATACTGCCGGGTGGTCTGATGGCCCTGTGCGTCAGCGTGATCGAAGGTTCGCTGAAGTTCCAGTAGTCAGCCAGGCAATTTCCTTAGGAAGTAAATGAGTCAGTCCTTTGCGGTATGGTTTGTTATCGGGCTTGCACTGATCACGGCGAATCTGCCTTTTCTGTCAGAACGACCGTTTGTGGTGCTTCCCTGGCTGCAAAAGGGCGAAAAGCCTGCCCCAGCGTGGTTGCGCTGGCCAGGCTCGCTGCTGTTTTTTGCGTGCTGGTGGGCGTGGCATGGCTGGGCTATTGGCTAATAGGCGGCGCCGTTCTTTTGGCGGGTGATGCCGCGTCTGCGCTGTTATTTACGTTGCGGCTTATAGGCGCTCTGGTCTTAACTGGGCTTGTACTGGCTTATCCAGGCTGGCGTACTCGCCATGCCAAGGTTGAAAAGTCTTTTTTCGTCAGGCTGATTGAACTGCTGGTGTTTTATGGCCTTGTCGGAACGCTGGGGTTTGCGTTCGAGTTAAATCTTGGCAATGCTTTCGCCCAAGCCTGGCAGTTTTACGCGGTTACACTTAGCCTCTTCGTAGTCTTGGGGTATCCAGGTTTCGTGTTGAAGTATCTGCTGCATCGCCGCAAGCACAACAGGGTCCGATAAGCGGTCTGGTGTACGCGTTGCGCGGCTGATCTCAACGACCGTGCGCTCACGGCCGCAAGGCCGTTTTTTGTTGGACATTGCATGAACCATCTAATTATTCAGGGGCCGCACATTGTTGCCGCCAATATAGAAAAAATTGCAGCGCTGACCGGTGCGCAGGGCGTACAAGAGCTAAGCCCCACGGCCGTGCGACTACTCGATGTCGAAGATGACGACCGCAATACCATAGCCCGGATCTGCGAAGACACGCGTATGGATTACGCATTTTTGCCGCACGTTGACCGGCTTGCCGACTGTCGCATACTGGCTATGGATATGGATTCCACCCTCATCAATATCGAATGTATTGACGAAATTGCCGACATGGTGGGGCGCAAGGCCGAGGTGGCAGCGATTACCGAGGCCGCCATGCGAGGTGAAATCGCTGATTTCGCCGAAAGCCTTACGCGCCGGGTGGCCTTGCTCGAGGGTGTACCCGTGCAGGCGCTGGAGCGTGTCTACGAAGAAAGGCTGCGACTTAATCCCGGCGCCGAAGCGCTGGTCGCAGGGGTCAAAGCGCACGGGGTGAAGACCTTGCTGGTCTCGGGCGGGTTTACGTTTTTTACCGAACGCATGAAGCAACGTCTGGGTCTTGATGCGTGCCACGCCAATGTACTCGAAGAGCGGGCTGGTGTGCTTACAGGCCGTGTTGAGGGCACAATTGTTGATGCCACCGCGAAGGCAGTGCACTTGCAAGCTCTGGCTGACGAGTTGGGTGCATCAGCCGCACAGATCATTGCTGTGGGTGATGGAGCCAATGACTTGGAGATGCTGGCGTTGGCGCACTATTCAGTGGCCTACCGAGCCAAGCCAGTAGTACGCGAGCAAGCCAATTTTGCATTGAGTTTCAGCCCGCTAGATGCCATTTTGAACTGGTTTCGGCGCGCCCATTAGACGAGGCGCATCAGGCACCGCTGCCACGTGGCAGCGGCTGCGTTAACGATAAACTTATGGCAGGTGCTGCTGAGCAGCGAGCACGTCAACGTGGCTGTACAGCAGCAGGCATGTGTGCGCTGACGCGTTAACGCAGGGCACTGAGCACACCTCGCACTGCGGCTATGCGCGCAGCGACTTTTTCCCCCTGTTTTATCTCGATTTTTAGCTTGTCCTGGCCTGCCAGGCGCACGTCTTTGCGCTTTTGCAGCAGCTCAATGATACGTATGGGGTCAACATTGGGCTTGGCAGAAAACTGTACGGATGCCTGGCTGTCGCTGGCTTCGATCTTGATAACGCCCAGGGGTTCGGCATGAATGCGCAAGCGGTGTGTGGCGAGTAGTGTTTGCGCAGCCTCGGGCAGCTTGCCGTAACGGTCGATCAGTTCTTCTTGTATGAGGATAAGGTCGTCTTCATGGCGGGCATGTGCCAGCTTTTTGTACAAACCCAGGCGAGCCTGAACGTCGGGGCAATAGTCGGAAGGCAGCAGCGCCGACGCGTGCAGATTTACCTCGCACTGAGCGGCAAAGGGAGACTCCAGGTCGGGCTCTTCGCCAGACTTGAGTGCGCGTACCGCCGTGTTGAGCATGTCTGAGTACATCGAAAAGCCGATCTCGTGGATGTTGCCCGACTGAGATTCGCCCAGCACTTCGCCCGTACCGCGGATCTCGAGGTCGTGCATGGCCAGGAAAAAACCTGAGCCGAGCTCTTCCATGGCCTGTATGGCCTCCAGCCGTTTTTTGGCATTGGAGGTGATGGCGTCTTCGCCCGGGGTTAAAAGATAGGCGTAGGCCTGATGATGCGATCGTCCGACCCGCCCGCGCAGCTGGTGCAACTGGGCCAGGCCCAGACGGTCTGCGCGGTGGATGACAATGGTGTTGGCAGTGGGCACATCAATGCCGGTTTCTATGATGGTGGTGCAGAGCAGCACGTTATAGCGTTGCTGGTAGAACCCCTTCATGACCTCTTCGAGCTGGCGCTCTGGCATTTGACCGTGAGCAACCGCAATGCGGGCCTCAGGCACCAGTTCTTCTAGCGAGGCCTGTCGGTTGAGAATAGTGTTAACTTCGTTGTGCAGAAAGTACACCTGCCCGCCGCGTTTAAGCTCGCGGAGTATGCCTTCACGTATGGTGCTGCCATCTTCACGCCGCACAAACGTTTTGATTGCAAGGCGTTTTTGAGGGGCGGTCGCAATGACTGAGAAGTCGCGTATGCCTTCGAGCGACATGCCCAGGGTTCGCGGGATGGGCGTGGCGGTCAGCGTCAGTACGTCGACTTCGGCACGCAAGGCCTTGAGGGCTTCTTTTTGACGAACCCCAAAACGGTGCTCTTCGTCGATGAGGACCAGGCCCAGCTGCTTGAATTTAACGTCTTTAGACAGAATTTTATGCGTGCCGATGACGATGTCGATGGTGCCGTTGTTAAGGCCTTCTATGGCCGCCGACACCTCTTTGCCTGAGCGAAAGCGCGATAGTTCAGCAATTTTTACAGGCCAGTCGGCGAAGCGGTCAGCGAAAGTCTGGGCATGCTGCTCGGCCAGCAAGGTGGTTGGGCACAGCATTGCGACCTGCTTGTCATTCATGACTGCAACAAATGCCGCCCGCAGTGCTACCTCGGTTTTGCCAAAACCTACGTCACCGCAGACCAGGCGGTCCATGGGCTGGCCCGAGGTCATGTCGCCCAGCACCGCCTCAATGGCGGCTGCCTGATCGGGTGTTTCTTCGAAGTCAAAGCCTTCGGCAAAAGCCTGATAGTCGTTAGGCGGCAGCTTGAAGCGAAACCCTTCACGGGCGGCGCGCAACGCATAAAGGGCCAGCAGTTCGGCGGCAGCGTCACGTACTTGCCGGGCGGCCTTGCGCCGGGCTTTGTCCCACTGGCCTGAGCCCAACTGGTGCAGGGGCGCTTGCTCGGGGTCAGCGCCGCTGTAACGGGCGATGACGTGTAGCTGCGATACGGGCACATACAGCGTGCTGTCGTTGGCGTATTCAAGGTGGAGAAGCTCCATTTGCCCTTCGCCCAGGTCCATTTCTTTCAGACCCAGGTAGCGGCCGATGCCATGCTGTGCATGCACAACGGGGTCGCCTTCGCGCAACTCGGACAGGTCGCGCACCATGGCCTCGATGTCGCTGCCATGTTCTTGGGTGCGTCGGCCTCGGCGGGTGGGCCGTGCCTGAGTGGGGTAAAGGTCGTTTTCTGTAAGCAGGGTGATACGCTGGCCGCGTACACTGAAGCCCCGGGTCAGGGGCGCTGTTACTAAGGCAAAGTGGCTGTCTGAATGGAAGAATTCTTGCAGTGACTCGACGCCGCTATCGGGGGTGATGCCAAATTCGGCCAACATCTGCACCAGAGTTTCGCGCCGGCCAGCCGAGTCGGCGCACAGCACAATGCGGCCGTCTTCGTGGCCGATGAGCTGGCGCAGGCTGGCCACGGGGTCATCGGCCCGGCGGGCTACGGCGACTTGTGGAGGCGGCAGGAAATCGGGGTGTGGCGGCTCGCCGCTGAGGGCGAGCCGGGCAAAGCTCTTGAATTGCCCAAACAGGGTTTCTTCGTTGAGAAACAATCGCTCGGGCGGCAGCAAAGGCCGCTCGCGATCGCTTTTCAGAAACTGATAGCGGCTGTGGGTGTCTTGTGCGAAACGCTGAATGGTGCCGCTGATGTCTCCCAGGCTGACTGTGATTGCCTGCGCCGGCAGATAGTCAAACAAGGTGGCCGTCGTGTCGAAGAACAGTGGCAGATAGTATTCGATGCCGGCGAAGGCGATGCCGTTGCCGATGTCTTTATAAGGCAGGGCGCGCGAGGGATCACCCTCGAAGGTTTCGCGAAACCGTGCCCGAAAGCGGTTCCGGGCCTCTTCGTCCATGGGAAACTCGCGGCCGGGCAGCAATTGCACCTGCTTGACGGGGTACAGACTGCGCTGCGTATCAATGTCGAAACTACGTATGGATTCGATTTCGTTGTCGAACAGGTCGAGACGATAAGGCAGCACCGAACCCATGGGGAACAGGTCAATGAGGCCGCCCCGTATGCAGAATTCGCCTGGCGAAGTAACCTGTGTGACATGCGAGTAATTGGCCAGGGTAAGCTGGCTGCGCAAGCCTTCTTCGTCCAGCGTATCGCCCTGTTTGAACGAAAACGTATAGGCCGCCATGAATTCAGGCGGGGCCAGGCGGTACAAGGCCGTTGTTACAGGTACGGTGAGAATGTCTACGCTGCGCTGCATGAGCGCATGCATGGTGCGCAGACGCTCTGAAACCAGGTCTTGATGAGGTGAAAAACTGTCATAGGGCAGGGTTTCCCAGTCGGGCAACTGACGTACACGCAGGTCGGGCGCAAAAAGCAGTGTTTCTTCGGCCAGCCGCTGGGCAGCCAGTGGGTCGGCACACACCACGACCACGGTGTTGCCCGACTGACGCGCGAGGTCAGCCAGCAGCCATGCGTCGCCTGAACCGGGCGGCAAGGGCTGGATCAGCCTTTGCCCTGGTTTCAGTGCGGAAAGCGTTTGCCGGGTGGAAGAAAGGGTGAGCGGGGAGTCTGTTTCGATAGCCATGTATGCTGCCATTATAAAATGGGAATCTTATGCACAAGAAAATGATTGCAATTGTTCCTGCCGCGGGCATCGGTTCGAGGGCGCTGACTGCCAGCAAAGGCACAGCAAGTGCCAGCCTGACTGCGCGCGCCCTGCCTAAGCAATATCGCCTGCTCAACGGTGAGCCCATGTTGCGTCTGTCTGTGCGGGCCTTGCTGGCTGATGCCCGTATTGCCCAGGTGAGGGTAGCGGTTGCGGAGTCTGATCCATGGGTGGCTCAGGTGCTCTCGGGGTTGCCACGCACTGTGTGGCGCCCCTGCGGTGGCCCTACACGGGCAGAAACAGTCCTGGCAGCGCTGCGTGACGCAAAACTTGATCCTGACGACTGGGTGCTAGTGCACGATGCGGCCAGACCGGGTCTGCCCCCTGAAGCACTCGGCCGTCTTATCGATAGCTGTTTGCACTACAGGGCGGGTGGCCTGCTCGCACAGCCTGTTGCTGATACCGTCAAGCGTGCGGCCAGCGCTAATTATGCACCTGATGCGCAGCAGGCGGCTGAAGCTGTCGCCGGTGTCTCAGACACCAATGTGGTACCTGACGAAGAAAACGCGGGTACGCCCGGTCAGGGTGTTGAGGTATCCCGTGCCGGGATGTCTTCGGCAGCCGTCGGTGTCGTTGCGCAATCAGTGCCGCGCGATGGCTTGTGGCTGGCGCAGACGCCCCAGATGTTTCTGGCCGGCCGCCTGCTTGCCGCGCTTGAAGCGGCCGCTCCTGATTTCGACGACATTACCGACGAAGCGTCGGCGCTGGAGCGGGCTGGCTATGCGCCTCGGCTGGTTCCGGGTTCGGTGCGCAATTTCAAGGTGACCTGGCCCGAAGATTTCGCGCTCATGGAAAAATGGCTGTGAACTGCCTTCTGGTTTAGATGGAAACCGGACGGTATAGCGGCGACGCTAGCCGGCCGGAAGTGTTTATATGTACGTAGTGCGGACCATGTGGTCAGCATGTCTGGAGAAAGAATGAGTGTTCCGTTTCGTGTAGGGCAGGGGTTTGATGTACATGCGCTGGTTGAAGGCCGCCCATTGATTATCGGTGGTGTGCGTATTCCGCATTCGCATGGGTTGCAGGGCCACTCTGACGCCGATGTGCTGCTGCATGCGGTAACCGATGCAATTCTTGGCGCGGCCGGGCTCGGCGACATTGGCCGGCATTTCCCTGACACCGACCCGGCCTATCACGGCGCTGACAGCCGTGTCCTGCTTCGCGAGGCCTGGCGCAAGGTGTCCAGCGCAGGCTGGCGTGTGGTCAATATTGATGCCACCGTGCATGCTCAGGCGCCTAAAATCGGGCCGCATGCGGCTGCCATGGCCGACAATATCGCCGCCGACCTGGCGCTTGATGCGGGGGCCGTCAACATTAAGGCCAAGACTAATGAGCATCTGGGCTATCTTGGGCGCAAGGAAGGCATAGCTGCAACCGTTGTCGCCCTTCTTGCCTCAGATCAGTAATCGCTGCCCAGAGCGAGCTGCACCTTGACCGAGCGGCTGCGGTCGCTCGCCGCCTTAAGGGCCTCGATCGCTTCTTCCAGGGGGTAAGACGCTGTAATAATAGGCCTTACGTCAATCAGTCCCTGATCGATCAGTCGCACGGCCTCGGGGTATTCCGCATCAAACCGGTGCGAGCCGCGCAGTGATATTTCTTTGCCCACAATCATGTTTAGTGGCACCGCTACGTCGCCTGCAACCCCCACCTGAACAATGGTGCCGCAAGGGTGTACTGCCATGGCGGCGCTGCGCAAGGCACTGGCGGAGGCCGAGCACTCAAAGCAAACGTCGAAGTAGCCTTTCTGCTCGAAATAGGGCTCAAGTGCTGCACCATCTGTGCTGACATTGATGGTCTGGCTTGCGCCCATGCGACGCGCGACTGCCAGGGTTGCATCTTGAAGATCTGTCGCCACAATTTGTGATGCCCCGGCTTCATACGCTACTGCGACACACAGTGAACCGATGGGGCCGGCCCCGGTTACCAGCACGCGTTTTCCTTTCAACGCGCCTGCGAGTGAGACAGCCTGATTGCGCGCATGCAGCGCGACGGCCAAAGGCTCTGCACAGGCGGCAGCAGCGAGCGACGTGTGCTGGCTCAAGGGTTCGCATTGTTCAGCCTGCGCAATCATGTATTCGCGGAAACCGCCCTGTTCGTGGGGCAGACGCATGGCCGATCCTGAAAACCGCATATTCACGCAGTGCCTGGGTGTGCCGGCGTCGCAGTACTGGCAGTGGCCGCAGGCTCTGCTGGGGTTGAGCGCGACACGTGTGCCAACCGGCAAGCTGTGAACGCCTTCGCCTGTAGCCGCAATGGTTCCAGCTACCTCGTGTCCAAGAATAATGGGCTCGCGCACCTTTATCGGGCCGAATCCACCGTCATGGTAATAGTGAAGGTCCGAACCACAAATGCCGCCAGCGCCCATGCGCAGCAGCACCTGTCCGGGTCCGGGCGCCTGGACCTCATCGGTTTCAATTCGGACGTCATGTTGTCCGTATAGGCGGCATACGCGTGATTTCATGGTTTGGTACTCCGTGTTAATACGTTATTTCATCAGTACTGACGGTAACCAGGTCGCCAGTGGCGGGAAGTAAGACACCGCAAGCAGAACCAGAATATTGGTCAGTAAGAAGGGGGCTATGGCCCTTACGACCGGCGCAAGTGGCAGGCGGGCGATATTGGCGCAGATGAACAAACAGACGCCGACGGGGGGCGTGGTGAGCCCTATCATCAGATTGAGCACGGCAAACGTGGCAAAGTGCAGGGGATCAATGCCTACGCTTTGCGCCAGTGTGAGTAGAGGCACAAACAGGATGATGAGAGCGGCGATGGTTTCCATGAACATGCCGACAATCAACAGCAAAATATTGATCATCAGAATGACCAGATATTTGTTGTCGGTGACGGACAGCACGGCCGAAGCGATGGTTTGTGGTATGCGTTCGGACACGAGAATCCAGCCGAATACATTGGCAAAGCCTACCAGCGCCAGAATTGCGGCAGAGGCGATGGCACTGTCGATGATAATGCCTGGTACTTTGCTGAGCGCCAGTTCGCCGTACACGAAGCGCCCCACAATAAGCGCATAAATGCATGCAACGATGGCTGTCTCGGTGGGCGTGGCAAGCCCCGTCATCAGACCGCCGACAATCAGCACTGTCATGAAGATGGCCCAGAAGGCGCCCAGAAAAGACTTGAATAGTTCACCCAGCCCCTGCCAGGCCTGGCGTGGAAAATCGCGCTTTATGGCGATGATGTAGGTGGTGATCATCATGGCCAGGCCCATGAGTATGCCCGGCACTGCACCCGCCAGAAACATTTTTCCGACCGAGATGCCCGATAGTGCGCCCACAATAATCATGGGTACGCTGGGGGGGATCATAGGGCCCACTGTGGAAGATGCGGCCGTCACTGCTGCCGAAAAATCGGCGGGGTAGCCTGCTTTTTTCATTCCCGGGATAAGCACACTGCCCAGCGACGCGGCATCAGCGACTGCCGTGCCCGAGATGCCGCCAAACAGCATGGAACCGGCCACGTTGGTCAGGCCCAGGCCGCCACGCATCCAGCCCACGGTTGCGTTGGCGAAGCGAATGATGCGCTCAGTAATGCCGCCGCTGTTCATCAGGTTTCCGGCCAGAATGAATCCGGGTATGCAGAGCAGCACGAAAGAATCTATGCCAGCATACATTTTCTGCGGCATGACAACGATGGGGATGCCCTGATAAAGCAGATAGGCAAGAGAGGAAACTCCCAGCGTGATGGCGACGGGAATGCCGATCACCAGCCCGACGATAAAAACGCCAAAAAGTACGGCAAGACTCATTTTTCTTCACCAAAAGGGTTTTCGGGCAGACCGTCTGTCGTGCCTGTCAGCATTCCGGCGATGCGTGCAAGCGAGTAGACCAGCAGCGATATCAGTGCGATCAGCATGGTGACGTGTATGAGGTCCATGCGCCAGCCCAGTGCGGGTGAAGACTGCATGGCGCCTATGGATGTGAACTGCCAGGCTGGTTTGATGAGTATGATGCACATTGCTGCCGAGAGTACGGAAGACAGCAAGCGCAACAGCCAGGGCTTGCGTCCTGACAAACTTTCGCAGAACAGGTCGACGTTGACCAGATCGCCGGTGCGCAATGAGGGCCCCAGGCCAAAGGCCGCCAGGTAGAGCAGGCCAAAGCGTGTAAGTTCTTCGGTCCACACCGGCGCGTCAAAAAGTGCATTGCGACCGAGCAGTTGAATGACAACGGCCACGATCATGCAGAAGAAAGCCAGGCCGACCATCGCACGGCTGAATCTGTCGACAATGCCAAGTAGGTGGGTCACGTGAGGTCTCTCCATTTTTTCTGTGACGATCTCCCGCGTGTCAAGCGCTGTAGGCTGTGCATGCCACGCGGGACGGCGATCGTGCTTATTGTTTCAGAATGGCTTCCACGTAAGGCCTGACCTCATCGGATACGTTGGCAAGAACGGCTGTGCGTGCTTTGGCAGCAAAGGCCGCCTGATCTACATCCACAAATGTCATGCCGGCCGCTTTCAGGTCATTGGCGAGCTTGTCTTCATCCTTCAGGAAAAGTTCGCGCTCATATTTTTGGGCACGATGTGCAGCTTCTTCGACGGCCTTCTTGTCTTCGGCGGACAGTTTCTGCCAAGTGATGTCGGAAATGGTGAGATAGATCCAGCTGCGTACGTGTTCGGTTTTGTTTACGTACTTTTGCACTTCATTGAAGTTTGCTGATTTGATCAGCGCCAGCGGGTTTTCTTGTGCGTCGATAGTGCCATTTTGCAGCGACGTGAACACTTCGGAAAACGCCATGGGTGTCGGCTGGGCGCCGAGTTCTTTCCACACTGCCATGAACAACGGCACGTTGGGCACGCGCAGCTTTAGACCCTTGAGGTCTTCTGGTTTGTGGATTTCGCGATTGCTGGTCAGATCACGGGGACCGCGCGCGAAATAGGCGATAGGGCGGATACGCGCTTTTTCGATGATCTGGGCTTCGATTTTTTTACCGACGTCGCCACTGGCGACTTCATCCATATGTTCTAGAGACTTATAAGCGTATGGGATGGCCAGCAGGGACGCCAGGGGAGCCCAGTTTTGAAGACTTTCGCCGGTGATCGTCATGTCTACCGTGCCCAGCTGCATGCCGTTGATCAGGTCTATCTCTTTGCCAAGTGACTCATTGGGAAAAACCTGTACTTCGATGCGACCATTGGTCAGTGCTTTGAGTTCTTCCCCGAACTTGAGTGATGCTTTGTGCCATGTGTTCTGTTCGTTGGCCAGATGCCCGAGTTTGAGTGTCATTTCGGCTGCGCTGGCGCCTTGAGCCAGGGTAAAGCCGACCACGGCCAGCCCGATTATCCGACTGATGCGGTGTATTTGGGTTTTCATTGTGTCTCCTCCTGAGTTGTGTCTTATTACGGGTGATGAAGCGGTAACTGGGTTGGATAGATGGATTCTCGCCCTTGCTGGACCTGATCATCGAATAATTCAGGGCGGGCAGCAGAAATGGCTGGCAGGTCACTCAGTATTTCGCGCAAGTGGACTCGCATGGTCTGTTCTGCAATGCTTTGATCGCCCTGTTCGATGGCATCGACAATGTGGTTATGCTGGATGACGAGTTTGGGGACCGGGGTATGTCCAAAGCTGAGATAGCGGACGCGATCCATCTGCGCCTTAATGCCCTCCACGACTTTCCATGCGTGTGCAATACCGGCGGCCTCTGCCAGCGTGCGGTGAAACAGTTCATCCAGAGCCAGAAAGCTGTCCGGCGCAGCCGCCGCTGCAGCCCGCTGATGACGCAGCTGGTTGCGTAATTCGGTGATGATGCCGGGGTCGCCAAGTTCGGCGACACGCTTGACCACGTCGGCCTCAATGGCTTCACGCACGAAACGGGCTTCGAGTACCGCTGCGATCGATATTTTGCGAACCAGCGTGCCGCGTTGCGGGCGCACTTCAACCAGGCCCTCTTCGCTGAGCTTGATGAACGCTTCACGGACGGGCTGCCGGCTGACGTCAAATTCTTGTGCGCACTCAGCTTCTGAAAGCCGGCTTCCTGGCAGTAGCTGTGCCCGTATGATCTGCAACCTGAGGCTGCGATAGATCTGCGGGCCTACAGGCAACCCTTGCTCAAGCGAGAAATCTGGCATTGCTACAACACTCACGCGTGTTCCTTTTCAGCTTTTTCATAGGAATCGGTATTTCTTGGAAATTCGTACTATCATACTTCCATACTAGTCTACATACCATTATTTATTTTTGTATTGTGAGGGCGGCAAATGAGGCAGACGTGGCGTTGGTTCGGTCCGAAAGACACGGTTTCCGTGGATGACATGTTGCAGGCGGGCGTCGAAGGCGTCGTGACTGCGCTGCATCACGTAAAAACTGGTGAGGTCTGGTCTGTCTCGGAAATCGAAACACGCAAGATGGAAATCTCGCGAATGGCAGACGGCTCTCCATCGGGCTTGTCATGGGAAGTGGCGGAAAGCCTTCCGGTTTCTGAAGATATAAAGAAGCAGAAGGGCGACTGGCGTGCGCATATTGCCAATTACAAGATCAGCCTCGAAAATCTGGCCGCCTGTGGTGTCAAGGTCATTTGCTACAACTTCATGCCCGTCCTCGACTGGACTCGTACCGACCTTGCATGGAGACTTCCGCACGGAGGAACCTGCATGCGATTTGATTTCGCTGATTTTGCCGCCTTTGATATCCATATACTGGAGCGCCCGGGCGCGTCGGCGTCCTTTCCCGGCCATATAGTCCAGGCTGCGCAGGCGCGCTATACGGGCATGAACGACGCGCGTAAACAGCAGTTAACGGAGAACGTGGTTTTTGGTCTGCCCGGGGCCGCCGAACATATGACGCTAGACGGTGTGCGGCAGCATCTGGCCGAATACGACCACATCGACGCCGATATGCTGCGACGCCATTTCTATGATTTTCTGGAAGAGGTTGCGCCCGTTGCGCAAACTCTGGGGTTGAGAATGTGCTGCCATCCGGATGATCCGCCCTATCCATTGCTGGGCCTGCCACGCATCATGTCAACGGAAAGCGATTATGCCGGCCTGATCAAGGCCGTTGATCTTCCCTCCAATGGCATCACGTTATGCGCAGGGTCGCTTGGCGCGCGTGCTGACAATGACTTGCCCGGTATGATGGCCCGGCTGGGCGATCGTGTTCATTTTCTGCATTTGCGCAATGTCCGTCGTGAAACGGCACAGTTGTTCGATTCCTTCCACGAGGCGGAGCATCTTGATGGCGACACAGACATGGTTGCGCTGATGGCTGCGGTTGTCCTGGAAGAGACACGTCGTCAAGAGTCTGGCCGCGAAGATTGCTCTATTCCTTTCAGACCAGATCATGGTCAGGACATTCTCGACGATCTGCAGCGCCAGGCTCAGCCAGGCTACCCGGCAATAGGAAGATTGCGTGGCCTGGCTGAGTTGCGTGGCGTGATGACTGCGCTGCGACACCCCGTGGCGGGTTTGGGTCAGGCATGACGCGTGTCAAGGACGAGGCAAGAAGCGGGCGGGGCGCGGCCATATCGACGCGCCTTACCAGCCTGGAAGGCGTTTTGTCCGGCGTGCAAACGCCTTCCTATGCCAGAGATGAGTTGGGTACAGGTATTGTTCACATAGGGCTGGGCGCCTTTCATCGTGCTCACCAGGCCGTTTATACCGATGATGCCCTGGCCCGGTCTGGCGGCGACTGGCGTATCGCTGGTATCAGTCTGCGCAGCACAGAGCAGGTTGATGCGCTGAACGCGCAGCAGAGCCTGTATACGCTTCTAGTGCGTGATGAGCATGGCAAGCGCGCTCGCATTATTGGCAGTCTCGCCGGCGCTATTGCCGCTGCGCGTGATCCAGTGGCTGCGCGTCAGGCACTTGAGCGCCCGCAAACTCGTATCGTCAGCCTCACGATCACGGAGAAGGCGTATGGCATAGATCGCCTGACCGGCCGTGTTATTGAAACGCACGACGCCATTTGCCATGACCTTGCTCACCCGGACGAACCTGTTGGCGCCGTCGGCATGATTGTTCATGCGCTGGCGTGCCGGCGCCGCAAGGGTATTGCACCTTTTACGGTGCTGTGTTGTGACAACCTTCCCGAAAATGGCCGGTTGCTGCGTGCAGGCGTTATTGACTATGCACGTCGTGTTGACGCAGGGCTGGCGCGATGGATTGCCGATGAGGTCTCTTTTCCTTCTACCATGGTAGACCGCATTACACCTGCGGCAGATGCGGGTACGCGGCGGGATGCGCACCGGCTCACCGGCTTTGAAGACGCAGCTGCTATAGAGACCGAGGCCTTCAGCCAGTGGGTAATCGAAGACACGTTTACGTCCGGACGACCGGCCTGGCATTTGGCCGGGGCACTCATGGTGGACGACGTGGCACCCTACGAACGCATGAAGCTGCGCATGCTTAACGGCGCGCATTCTCTGCTCGCTTATACGGGCCATGTAATGGGGTTTCGCTATGTTCGCGATGCGTTGCAAGACACAGAAATTGTGTCGCTCTTGCAATTGCATATGGCGCACGCAGCGGCAACACTGAACCCCTTGGCAAATCTGGACTTTACGCAGTATGCGTTCGATTTGATCGCGCGTTTCAGAAACCCTGCGATTGCGCATGCACTCAGTCAGATTGCCATGGATGGCACCGAAAAGCTGCCGCAGCGCATTATGGCACCGGCCATTGAACGAATAAGAGCTGGAGGAGACGCGGGAGTTTTTGCGTTTGCTGTCGCAGCATGGATGCGGTATTGCATGGGCGTGACAGAGACGGGGCAACGCTACGAAATTAACGATCCCCGGGCGCAAGAGATTGCGACGGCGATGCGGGCCAATAACAGTGATGCCTTGTCGTTGGCCGATGCGCTATTTTCTTTGCCCGGGCTGTTTCCTGACGAGCTGCGCCAGGCTGCGGTCTGGAGAGGCGAGGTCGTGCTGCAGCTTAAAACAATGATTGGGTCGGGAATGCGGGCGGCGATTGTTGCCGTCATCCCGACTTAAAACGCGTGTGGCAGCCGGGCCATTAAAGCGTGTCACCGCCTACGGCGCGATTGCACGGGCACAGCCTCTCGGTTTGCAGCCCATCGAGCAGGCGCAGGATTTCTTCGGGGTTGCGGCCTACGTTGTGGTTGTTGACCGAGACATGCTGAATGATATTGTCGGGGTCGACAATAAACGTGGCCCGGAAGGCGCAGCCGTCAGTTTTGTCGCGTATACCTAATTGGTCAATAAGTGCGCCGCTGGTGTCGCCAAACTGGTAATGGGTTACCACGGCCAGATCAGGGTGCTCGCGACGCCAGGCCAGCTTTACAAACTCGTTATCACTGGAACCACCCATGAGCACCGTATCGCGCTCGTCGAAGTCGGCAGTCAGGTTGTTAAACCCCACGATTTCGGTTGGGCAGACAAAGGAAAAGTCTTTGGGATAAAAATAAATGACTTTCCACTTGCCTGGAAACGAACTTTCGGTGATTTCTTCAAGTGCGGACATGCCGTTTTCTTCGTGCTGGGTGAAGCCCGGTTTAACGCCTGCTACTTTAAAGGGTTCAAGTTTATCGCCTATGGTTTTCATAAAGGTCCTGATTGCGTAGTGTCAGGCACAGCGATGTGCTTGCCTCTGACATGAAATTCTATTCGATTCTACGCGAACATCAGCTTTGATTGTCTGATGGAAAACTTCTGATACGAGCTTTGGGCAGTTCTATACGTGCAACAAGCCCGCCTCCCGGTGCGGGCAGCAGTTCGAGCTGGCCGCCTACCTGCCCCAACAGACGTTCGACAATGGCCAGGCCCAGGCCCGCACCGCTTACACCGGTGCGTGCCGATTCACCGCGTGAAAAAGGGCGCAATAGACGCTGAATGTCGGTAGGCGCTATGCCTGAGCCCTGGTCTTTTACCTCGATGGCCAGAACATTGCCTTGTTGCCTTGCTACAAGTTGTACTCGGACCGTATCATCGGAGCGAGAGCGCCCGTAGCGCCGGGCGTTCTCAATAAGATTGCTGACGACGCGTTTAAGGTCGTACGCATTGATCTTGGCATACAGGCCGGGTTCTATGGAGCCTGTCAGAATGCCGCCCAACGATTCGGTGTGGCTGCGCTCGCGTTCCAGCAATTCGCCCAATACGGATGACACGTCAATGCCTTGTTCGGGAGCCCGCCCGGCCGGACGGGCATACTCCATCAATTGGTCGATGGTGTGATCGATCTGGGCCAGGTCTTCGTCGATGGCCTGGCGGGTTTCGTCAGTGACATTGCTCAGCTCGATCTCCAGCCTCATGCGGGCCAGCGGCGTGCGCAAGTCATGCGAGATGCCCGCGAGCATGATTTCACGGTCGGCTTCAGCCTGCCGGATATCGCGCGCCATGCGATTAAAGGCCACATTCATGTCCCGGATCTCGATAGGACCTTTTTCTGGCAAAGGGGTGGGGGTTTCGCCACGAGCCAATTGGCGCGCCACATTGCCCAGGCGCGCGAGCGGACGGTTGACGAAACGTACGCTTACCGCAGCACCAATGAGGGCGAGCAGCAGCGCGGTAGCGCCCCAGCCCAGCCATTCGGGGCCGGCGGTCAGACCCAGCTGCTCGCGGTCAAAAACCAGCCAGTATTGGTCTGTATTGATTTCAAAGCTGACCCAGATGCCAGCCACACCATTGACGCTCCACATGACATTGGTTTCACCGCCCAGCCGTGAATGCACTTCTTCGGCAACGTGGTTCCAGTAATTGGAGTCAGGCAATGGCTCCAGCGTGTCGGCCTCATCCCGAGGCTGTACACGCAGGCTTTCTTTGGTGGCGAGGTCGAGCAAAAGGGCGGGCCGTACGCTGGGTGGCGCGTAAATGAGGGCCGAGCGGGTAACGCTGACCGCCGTAGCGACGCGCTGGGCCATCTGGATGGCCCTAGGGCCTTCTTCCATGCTGAAAAAGACCTGCAGCCACGCCCCCAGACTGACCAGCATCAGGGCGGCCAGAAGCAGAAAGGAGCGGCTGAACAGGCCGAGGCGAAGGCGCGGCGCGCGCTTCGCTTTTGCTGTAGGTGTTTGAGGCATTACGCTGCCAGCTTAGTGCGCCGGCGAATGATCAGTTGCCTCCGTCAGGTACGAAGACGTATCCCAGCCCCCATACCGTCTGGATAAAGACGGGTTTGGAAGGATTAGGCTCTATCAGTTTGCGCAGACGGGAAATTTGCACATCAAGACTGCGGTCGAATGCTTCGTATTCGCGGCCTCGTGCCAGCTCCATGAGCTTGTCGCGCGACAGCGGTATTTTTGGATGGCGTGCAAACACCTTGAGTACAGAAAACTCACCAGTCGTGATGGGCACCTGCTCTTCGTTGCGCATAAGCGTACGTGTGGAGAGGTTAAGCACATAGGGACCGAATTCGATGGATTCGTTTTCCTGGCTGGGTGCTCCGGGGTGCTCTTCTGTGCCGCGGCGGCGCAAAATGGCATTGACCCTGGCGAGCAGCTCGCGCGGGTTGAAGGGTTTGGACAAATAATCGTCGGCACCCATTTCGAGGCCAACAATACGGTCGATTTCTTCGGCCTTGGCGGTAAGAATGATAATGGGCGTGTTGTCGTGACCGCCACGCAGCCGCCGACAGATCGACAGGCCGTCTTCACCAGGCAGCATCAGGTCAAGTACGAGCAGGTCGAAGTGTTCGCGTTGCCACAGCTTGCCCATTTCTTTGGCGTCTTCGGCGACAAAGACGTTAAAACCCTGCTCAGTAAGATAGCGGCGCAGCAGATCACGCAGACGGGGATCGTCATCGACGATAAGAATTTTGCGAGAGAGCGTTTGGTTCTGAGTATTCATGGTGGAAAATGTAACAGGGTAGAGGAAACCCGTACAGGGGCGCGTAGCAACAAATTACATCTTAATTGATTCGTCGATTTCAGTGTTACATTTTTGTGAAGTAAATGCACGATAGCCGGGGCCGACTGTTACAAATAGCAGATATCACCGGTGCCGCCTTGTGTTCAACAATGTCTTTAATTGTGCTTTTCAACTAATTATTGGGCGGTCAAGGCATCAGTGCGGGCGAGGAAACCGCGCTAATTAATAATGCTTGCGGTCGTTTGGTGCGCCAGTATGGGCCCGAACTGGTTGGTTACGCATCAGTGTACTCTTGTGAACCCCCGCAGGCGAGCATTTGGTCACACCAGGCCGCAGGAACGGCATCCCCGTATAAAATGGCTTTCTATGACACTGCATATTCTCGCTCTAGAGACTTCCTCCAGCCTTTGTGGCGTGGCCCTTCTTTCAGAAAAGCAAGGCGAGGTCTGCGTTCAGTCTGCGGGCCATGACGCCACGGCTGAGCATGCCGAACGTTTGCTGCCCATGATAGACGAGGTGCTTGCGCGGGCAGGGGTCCAGCGCAACCAGCTGTCAACCGTTGCATATGGCCAGGGGCCGGGCGGTTTTACAGGGCTGCGCGTCGCCTGCGGGGTGACACAAGGCATGGCGTTTGCGCTTGACCTCCCGGTTATTCCAGTACCGTCGCTGCTTGCAGTGGCTGACCAGGATCACGCGGCGCGAGGCGACTCGCCCACCGTAATTCGGGTCGTGGTCCAGGACGCGCGCATGGGTGAGGTTTATCTGGCCGCCTACGGCCCGGAAGGCCTGCACGAATGGAGGGTCTTGCAGCCACCCGTGCTGCTCACCGTTGAAGACGTTGGCACATGGCTTGATCAGGCGTACAGGTCAGCAGGCCATCCTAGCGGCGGCATCAGGCTGCTGGGTGATGCGCTGGCCGAGTACCCTGCATTGGTCTTGCTGGAGCAGCAGCGTGTCTGGCTTTCGGTGGGGCCGGCGCTGCGGGCCAGCGCTGAGGGTGTTGCCCGCCTGGCGCTGCGTGACTGGCATGCAGGAAGGGTGGTTTCTCCCGATCTGGCCGCACCTTTGTATGTGCGTGACAAGGTTGCCTTTACCACCGCCGAACGCCAGGAAGGCGCTGGCGGCAACCCGCGGGCGCCGGCGCTGGTACAGGTGGATGCTGCCCACAGTATCGGTCAGGCCGTTATTGAGCGGATGGGGCACAATGATCTCAATGCGGTCGCTGATATTGAGCGATCAGTCCAGTCGTTTCCGTGGTCACGTGGCAATTTTGCCGATGGGCTGGAGGCCGGCTATTCTGGCTGGGTTGCCAGGCAAGGCGGGGCTGTTGTCGGGTTTTACATGGCCATGCATGCGCCCGATGTCGCGCATGTACTGGTTGTCGCTGTGCGTCCCGACTGCCAGCGTCACGGCATTGGCCACATGCTGCTTGAGCACTGTGAGCAGCGTGCGCGCGAGAGTGGGCTGCCTGCTTTGCTGCTTGAGGTACGCCCGTCTAATGGAAATGCCATCACGATTTATGAGAGCCTGGGCTTCCAGGTGATCGCCACTCGCAAAGCATATTACCCGGCTGGCCGTGGCGAGCGCGAAGACGGGCTGGTTATGCAGAAAAATCTGGTCCTGCAAACGCCTGCAGATGCTAACGACAAACCGTTGACAATGCTGCAGTCAGGCGTTTCTGGGCAGTCGGAGGCAAAACATTGAATGCACCCAGGCTTGATGCCCTTCAGCTAGCCTGGTTGCAGGAGCTGGGCATAGATCGTCAAATGCTGGCCCATTATGTGGCTGACGCCGGGTCTTTCGGCGGGGCAGCCGCAGAAGCGCATTCCACGCAGGGCGGCCAGTCAGCCAGTTCGGCGACATCAGCGCCCGACTCTGCGGCTGGTGCTGAGGCGGCCCGTAACCTGAGCCATGCGCCCAGTCTTGGTGCCGGGGCTGCTCAAAACCGGGCCGGATCAGGCCAGGCTGGTCCCGGTGATACAGTGACGGCCAGGCACACTGCGGATGCCATGGCTGCCCGCGATGAAGCCTTCGCCGCGCTCAAGTCGGGCGCTGGTCCGGCCAAAGTGCCCGCTGAGGTTGCTGCACCACCGCCGCCTCGCCCGCCGCAAGACATTCCACACACCTGGGATGCTCTGCAGGCAAGTATCGCCGTATGCAAGGCTTGCGAGCTACATCAGGGGCGTAGTCAGGCCGTATTTGGCGCGGGTATGGCGCAGTCTCCTGATTGGCTGGTCGTGGGAGAAGCGCCTGGCGACTATGACGATCGTGAGGGCTTGCCCTTTCAGGGCAAGGCCGGTATCTTGCTGCAGGCCATGCTTGCATCCATAGGCATATCGCCTGACTCACCCATATTTTTCACTAATCTGGTGAAATGCAGGCCATTGGGCAATCGTCCTCCTGCGCCTGAAGAGATTGCAGCCTGCATGCCATACTTGCAGCGTCAGATTACGCTGTTGAAGCCGGCGCGTATTTTGGTGCTGGGGCGTGTGGCGGCCCAGTCGGTATTAGGTTCTGAAGCCGAACTCGATACGTTGCGCGGCCACGTCCATCGCTTTGTCAATGAAGCCGGGCAGGAGATTCCGGTTATTGTTACTCACCACCCGGCGTCCTTGCTTATGCGGCCACAGCACAAGGCGGATGTCTGGCAAGATCTGAACCTGGCCAAAGCATTGGTTTGAGTAGTGTGCTGCAGGGCTACCTGGCGCGTCGCAGGGCCTGACCGTGCCCGTGTTGCCCGATGGTGTTTTCGAGCCCGGGGTTTTCGCGATGGTTAATTTTGTTCCATCGCATAATCACCAGCATCAACGAGGCCACCAACATACCGAAAATAATGATGATGGCATTTATGGGCAAACGCATCCACAGCAGCAGGCTATAAAAGGTCAGCATCAGCAGAATGTTCAATTGCTCGTTAAAGTTTTGCACCGCGATAGAATGGCCCGCTGAAAGCAATACATGACCGCGATGCTGGATCATCGCATTCATGGGCACCACAAAAAAACCTGACAGTGCGCCGATAAGCAGCAGCACGCTGTACACCGCCCAGCGATCATGCACCAACGTCATGAGCATGACGGCAAAGCCCATGAGTACGCCCATGGGTAACACCGAAAGTGCGCGCTTAAGAGGCACCCGGCCTGCCAATATAGACCCGCCTACAGTGCCCAATGCGGCCACGCCCATGAGCAGCGACGCCTGATCCAGTCGATAACCCAGATGGCGGGCACCCCATTCGATGACGATAAACTGCAGGGTAGCACCGGCTCCCCAGAACAGTGTGGTCACTGCCAGCGAGATCTGCCCCAGCTTGTCGCTCCACAGCACCTTGACGTAGCCCGTAAAGGTTCGCAACAGTCTGACCGGGTTGGTCTGTTGTTTGGGGTATTGCACATTGGTACGCGGGATGAGCAGATTGGTCAGCGCAGCCAGGAGGTATACCAGCGCGATGACAAAGATAGCGGCCTCAGTGCGGGTCTGTACCAGGCGGCTTAACCAGACATGGGACAGCAGGGCGTCAGAGACGTATGGGCTGATGAGCAGGCCGCCCACCACCGTCCCGATAATGACGGACAGTACAGTCAGGCCTTCGATCCAGCTATTTCCTTTTACCAGGAGCTCTGGTGGCAGCATTTCAGTAACAATGCCGTATTTGGCCGGTGAATAGGCTGCTGCCCCGACGCCGACCAGCGTGTAGGCAGCAAAAACCAGCAGCAACTGGTTGTTGTGGTCGAACCCGAAAGACTGGTAATTGAACATCAGCAAGCAGCCGCAGATCTTGACGGCATTGGTGATGAACATAACCCGCCCTTTGGGGTAGGCATCTGAGAAAGCGCCCACAAACGCGGCCAGTGCAACATACGCCAGCGCAAACCACCATTTCATCATGGGTGCCATCCAGTGCGGCCCCTGCAGATCAGCGATCAGTGCAATGGCGGCAATGAGCAAGGCGTTGTCTGCCACAGACGATAACGCCTGGGCTGCCATGACCAGATAAAAGCCTTTTTTCAATGGAAAGTCTCGTTGCGATTGCTGCCTGGGCCCGTGCTGCACAGAGCAAGGGCCAAAAATTGTCCCGAGTATAGCGCCGAGCTTACCCTAAGACAGAAAATAATAACGTGTTTTGTAGTTTGGCCTGTACGGGTGCCAAGGTGCGTTATCATACGAACCGGTTATGCTGGCAGGATAATCTGCCAGTTGCACCTATCCCGATCACGCGGCAGCCCCGTTTGACAGCGGGTGTCGATTTTTTATCGTTCGCTTATTGTGCGCCTCACCCAGATAAAACTCGCCGGTTTTAAATCCTTTGTCGAACCGACAGTAATTCCCACGCCCAGCCAGTTGGTGGGTGTAGTGGGCCCTAACGGTTGTGGCAAATCAAATATCATCGATGCAGTACGCTGGGTGCTGGGTGAAACGCGTGCGTCCGAGCTGCGTGGTGAGTCCATGCAAGACGTCATCTTTAATGGCTCCGGTAACCGCAAGCCTGCTGCCAGGGCGTCTGTCGAGCTCGTATTCGACAACAGCGAAGGGCGTGCTGCCGGGCAATGGAGCGCGTACTCAGAAATCGCGGTGCGCCGTGTGCTGACGCGCGACGGAACCAGTAGCTATCTCGTAAACAATCAGCAGGTTCGGCGTCGCGATATCCACGATATTTTTCTGGGAACTGGCCTGGGCACGCGAGGCTATGCCATTATCGGTCAGGGCATGATCAACCGGCTCATCGAGGCTAGGCCCGAAGAGTTGCGCGTTTTCCTCGAAGAAGCCGCTGGCGTCTCGCGCTATAAAGAGCGCCGCCGCGAAACTGAAAACCGCCTGGGCGATACCCGCGAAAATCTCACACGCCTCGAAGACATTCTGCGAGAGCTGGGCAGCCAGCTCGAAAAACTCGAATCCCAGGCAGAGGTCGCGCAACAATACCGCTCTCTGCAAGAAGAGGGCGAGCAGAAGCAGCATGCGCTGTGGTTGCAAAAAGAAAGCAAGGCCAAAGAAGATCAGAAGGCCAAGTTTCTCGAGATTGAGCGGGCTCAAACTGAGCTTGAAGCCGCGATGGCCGGGCTCAGGGCTGGCGAGTCGGCGCTTGAGTCGCGCAGGCAGGCACATTATGCCGCCAGCGATGCCGTGCACGCGGCCCAGGGCCTGCTCTTTGAGGCGGGCGCGCAGGTCAGCCGCCTCGAAGCTGAAATCCGGCATGTGGTTGATGCACGCAACCGCCTGCAAACCCGTCGCTCGCAGTTGCAGGTGCAGATGCAAGAATGGGCCGATCAGCAAACTCACTGTACCGAGCAGATTGCCCAGGCGCAAGCCGATCTCGAAGAGGCCGCCGCCCGCACTGAAGAAGCACGGGCCAGAGCCGATCAGGCTCAGGGCAGCCTGCCCGATATCGAAAGCCGGGTTCGTGCCGCTGCCGCCTCGCGCGACCAAATGCGCATTGCGCTGGCCAAGGTCGAACAAGAATTGGCGTTGGTGGGTCAGGCGCAGCGTGACGCAGACCGGCAGATCCAGGCACTTGAGTTGCGCCAGGAGCGGCTTGAGCAAGAGCTGGGCAGCATGGACACCCCAGATCAGCTTGAGCTTGAGCGCCTTGCGGGTGACCGCACGGCCATGGAAGAGCAGCTCGAAGAAGCCCAGGGGCAGTTGCTCGAAATTGAAGAGCGTTTGCCCGAGCTCGACAGCACGCGGCAAGATGCACACACGACGGCGCGCGACGAAGCGCAGGCTGTGGCTCGCCTCGACGCGCGGCTGGCTGCGTTGACGCGACTGCAAGAAGACGTACAGAAGCAGGGCGCGCTCGAACCCTGGCTGCAGCATCATGAGCTTGCGGGCCTTGGTCGTCTCTGGCAAAAACTCCATATTGAAGAAGGCTGGGAAACCGCGCTTGAGTCAGTATTGCGCGAGCGCATGGCAGGACTTGAATTGCGACAGCTTGAGCATGCCCGCGCCTTCGCCGCCAATGCGCCACCCGCGCGCCTCGCTTTTTATCAGTTGCCTGTGCCCGGGCCTGCCCCTGCTTTGATGGCGGGTGCAGAACCTCTCGCAGGGCTGCTTCGCATTACCGACCCAGAGCTGCGCGCTCTGCTCAACGACTGGTTGCGCGATGTCTATGTGTGCACTGATGTCACCAAAGCGCTGTCGATGCGGGCCGAGTTGCCACCTGGTGGCCTGTATGTCGTTAAGGAAGGCCATCTGGTCGAGCAGCACAGCATACGTTTTTATGCGCCTGACTCCGAGCAGGCCGGGATGCTTGCCAGGCAGCAAGAAATCGAGCACCTGCGCCGTGATGTCAAGGCGCGTCAGCTTATTGCCGACCAGATGCTGGGCACGGCAGCCAGAGCTGACACGGCCTATCAGCAGATGGCGCAGTCTCAGGGTCCGGCACGCCAGCGTGTCGCCGAACTTACCCAACGCTTGCACGACATCCAGCTGCGGCATTCGCGGCTGAAGCAGCAGGCCGAGCAATCGAGCGACCGGACGCGTCGCATTCATGAAGAACTGGCCGAAATCAAGGCACAGACAGAAGAATTGCTCGCCAGCAAAGAAGAGGCTGAGGCGCGTTTCGAACTGCTGGATGGTCAGCTTGCCGAGCACCAGACACTGTTTGCTGATGCCGAAATGTCAGGCGAAGACCTGCAGGCGCAGGCTGAAGCGGCGCGGCAGGCCTTGCGCGAGGTTGAGCGCGCCGTTCAAGAGTCTGAGTACACCGAGCGCACATTGCAGTCGCGTATCGTAGACCTGAAACGCAATCTGCAGCTTGCCGGAGATCAGGGGCAGCGCGCCCATGCCGAACTGGAAGGGCTGCAGGGCGAACTTTTTGAGCTTGATGCTTCGGCCGCCCAGGCCGGGCTGCAGGACGCAATCGAACTGCGCGCCGAACGCGAAGAAGCATTGAACCAGGCCCGTATCGAACTCGATAACCTCGCCGCACAACTTCGCAGCGCCGATGAGCAGCGGGTAGAACTTGAGCGCTCGCTCGAACCGCGCCGGGCGCGCATCATGGAGCTGCAACTGCAAGAGCAGGCGGCCAGGCTGGCCGTCGAGCAGTTTGCCGAACAAATCGACGCCCACGAGGTCGAGCGCACACAACTGAGTCAGTTGCTCGAGGGGCGACCCGACGAATGGCGCCGCACCAGTTGGTTGCAGTCTGAAGTGCAGCGTATTTCACGCCTGGTTGAGGGGTTGGGCGCCGTCAATCTGGCGGCACTCGACGAACTGACGACTGCGCGTGAACGCAAAGGCTTTCTTGACGCTCAGCACCAAGACCTCATCTCGGCCATCGAGACGCTTGAAGACGCCATACGCAAAATCGATCGCGAAACCCGTGAGCTGCTGCAAAATACCTTTGACATCGTCAACGGACACTTCGGAGAGCTATTTCCCAAGTTGTTCGGCGGGGGCGAGGCACGGCTGAGCATTACAGGCGATGAAATCCTCGATGCTGGCGTACAAGTAATGGCGCAGCCTCCAGGCAAGCGCAACAGCACTATCCATTTGCTTTCAGGTGGCGAGAAGGCGTTGACTGCCACGGCGCTGGTGTTTGCCTTGTTCAAACTTAACCCTGCACCATTTTGTCTGCTTGACGAGGTTGACGCGCCCCTGGACGATGCCAACACAGAACGCTATGCCAACCTGGTACGCAGCATGAGTGAGCAAACGCAGTTTTTGTTTATTTCTCATAATAAAATTGCCATGCAGATGGCCAGACAACTGGTTGGGGTTACCATGCAGGAACAGGGCGTGTCGCGCATTGTGGCGGTAGACATAGAATCCGCCCTGCAACTGGCAGATGCCTGATGGTGATATCTCATAAACATTTAGGGGTACGGCGGGGCCGACTATGAGCGACTTGCAGATTGCATTGATTCTTCTTGGCATCTTACTGATCCTGATTGTGCTTTTATTTAACTGGTGGCAAGATCGCCGCGTGCGCAAGCAAATGCAAGAGCATTTTCCCGAGCGTGAGCAAGATCCGCTCATGTCTGCGGCACCTGCGGCGGGTCGGCGTGAACCGGGTCTGGGTGCTGCCCGAGCACCTGATGAAGATCTCCCCGCTGACGATCCGGCCGAAGCCGATCCTGCTACCGAGGCGGTTATTGAGATCGCCTTTGCACAGGCTGTCGCCTCCGAAAGTCTGCATCAGGCTGTACACGCCCTGACCAGGGTGGGTAGTAAGCCTGTGCGCATTTTTGCCGAACGCGAAGGCGGCGGGCACCGTGCCCGGTTGCGTGCCCAAGAATCATATACATCAATGCAGCTGGCCGTGCTGCTGGCCAACCGCAGCGGCCCTCTCACCGATATTGAGTGGTCGCAGCTATGGACTGAAGCTCAGGGGCTTGCCGAACGCTTTGACGGTGCCATTGAAGGCCCTGAACAAGAGCCTGTGCTGCAGCAAGCCCAAGAGCTCGATGCCATCTGCGCCGATCTTGATGCCCAGGTCGGGCTGGCGTTACGGCTTTCCGAGCCGCATACCATCTCAAAGGTGTCCGGCATTCTGAAAGAAATAGGGTTTATGTCGCACCAGGGGCAGCAGGCATGGATGTCCGACACGGGCCTGCCGCGCTTTACCGTTTTGTTTGATGGCCAGCATGCTCATGAAATTCAGACTGAAAGCGTCAGTCGCATCGACCTGCTGCTAGATTTGCCCAGAAGTCCGGCTGATGAGCAAGCATTTAGTCGCATGGCTTGCGTAGGGCGCGATCTTGCGAGGCGTCTTGATGGCGAGTTGCTCGACGACCAGGGCCGGCCAGTGCCTGATGGTGCCGACCAGGCTATTGACGGGCAATTGCTGGGTATGTACGCCCGGCTCAGTGAGGCAGGTTTTGAGGCTGGCGACGCGCGTACCGTAAGGGTTTTTTCGTGACAGCTTCCGACGGCGAGGTGTCGGTGGCGCAACGCGTCGACGTGTTGCGCAGCCAGATTTCCGAACATAATCACCGCTATTACGTGCTTGATCAGCCCATAGCATCAGATGCCGAGTATGACCGGCTCATGGCAGAGCTGCAGAGCCTTGAAGAGGCTCATCCAGACCTTATTACACCCGAGTCACCCACCCAGCGTGTGGGGGCGCAGCCCATTTCCGGCTTTGACAGTGTGCGACATGCTGTGGCCATGCTGTCGCTGTCCAATGCATTTGAAACTGAAGATGTTCAGGCCTTTAACAAGCGCGTGGCAGACACTTTGCGCGGGGCCGGACTTACCGATGCGGATGGTCTGGTGGAGTACGGGGCCGAGCTTAAGTTTGATGGCCTTGCGGTCAGCCTGCGCTATGAGCAAGGCAAGCTGGTACAGGCTGCGACGCGCGGCGATGGCCAGACCGGTGAAGACATCACCAGTAACATTCGCACGCTGCGCTCAGTTCCGTTGTCTCTGAGGGGTGATTACCCCGCTGTGCTTGAAGTACGTGGCGAGGTCTTGATGAATCGCCGTGATTTTGAGCGCCTCAACGAAACGCAGCAGCGACGCGGCGACAAGATTTTCGTCAACCCCCGCAATGCGGCGGCAGGCAGTTTGCGTCAGCTTGATCCGCGTATTACTGCCCAGCGACCTCTGCGCTTTTATGCCTACGGATGGGGGGAGCTGGTCCTGGGTGATGCGGTGCCGACAGTGGCTCTGCGCCGCGAGGCCGCCAGCCTGGCGCCTGAGCAGCTGTCAGGTGAGCAAGCGCAGCAAGGCGCATCTGCGCCGTTCAGGGCCCATACGCCCTCCAAGACGCAGCTCGCCGAAGCGGAAGGGCAAGGTGTGCATCAGGCACAGCCAGACGAAGCGCTTGATCCCGCCCGGGCACTGCGCAACACGCACAGCGCCATGCTCGACTGGCTGGCTACCCTGGGCCTGCCCGTTAGCCCCTCTCGCGAGGTTGTGCGCGGTGTAGATGGCTTGCTGCAGTTTTATCAAGATCGTGGCAGCAAGCGCCAGAAGCTGCCATTTGACATAGACGGTGTGGTTTATAAGGTAAATTCGCTAGAGGCCCAGCGCGTGCTCGGGTTTGTGGCGCGGGCACCGCGTTTTGCCATTGCGCACAAGTTTCCGGCCCAGGAAGAAACCACAACGTTGCTCGATATCGAAGTGCAGGTAGGGCGGACCGGTGCCATTACGCCTGTTGCCCGGCTTAAGCCTGTTTTTGTTGGGGGCGTGACGGTTACTAATGCCACGCTGCACAACGAAGATGAAATTCTGCGCAAAGACGTGCGCATCGGCGACACCGTTATTGTGCGGCGAGCAGGTGATGTCATCCCTGAGGTTGTGGGGCCGGTGATTGAACTGCGCCCTGAGGATGCCCGGCCGTTTGTCATGCCACAGCATTGCCCTGTTTGCGATTCCGCCATCGAGCGGCTTGAAGATGAAGCCATCGCGCGTTGTACCGGTGGCTTGTTTTGCGCGGCTCAGCGCAAGCAGACCCTACGTCATGCGGCCAGCCGCAAGGCGCTTGATATCGAAGGCCTGGGCGAAAAATTGGTCGACCAACTGGTCGAGAGTGATCGCGTCAAATCACTGGCTGACCTGTTTACGTTAAAGGTGGAAGATCTGCTCTTGTATGACCGCATGGGTCGCAAGTCGGCCGAGAATCTGGTAGCAGCCCTTGAGCGTGCCAGCGAACCCGAGCTGGGGCGTCTGCTTTATGCATTGGGTATTCGTCATGTAGGCGAGACCACAGCCCGCGATCTGGCGCTGCATTTTGGGTCAGTGGACGCGGTCATGGCTGCCGACGAAGAAGCATTGCTGCGGGTACGTGATGTTGGGCCAGTGGTGGCGGGCTCAATTGCACGGTTTTTCGGTGAACCTCACAACCGTGAAGTTGTGCAGGCGCTTGCAGAGGCGGGTGTGCGGCCCAGGGCAGTCGAGGCACCTGGCAGCGGCGCACAGCCCCTGGAAGGCAAGACGCTGGTACTGACCGGCACCATGCCCAACTGGACGCGTGATGAAGCTACCCGGCGCATCCTGGCGGCCGGAGGGAAGGTAAGCGGGTCAGTCTCCAAGAAAACGGCTTACCTGGTGGCGGGCGACGAGGCAGGCAGCAAACTTGTCAAAGCGTCTGAACTGGGCGTCACTATACTTGATGAAGACGGCCTGAAGAAATTGCTGGGTGTCTGAGCCACAGGCCTGAGTTGGTCTGAGATGGCATCACGTAATGCGCGTCATGGTGCTCCGCTTCACAAATAGCCCTGGTGCGGGATCGGTGTTAGTTTTTTTTGCAGGTGTAGGTCAGGCAGGCGACCTTGTGTCGACTGAACGCTGCATGCTGTTCTGTTCCTGAAAGCGGCTCGCATCGGGTATCGAGCCAGCTTAACCCCCGTGGCACGGCAGGCACGGGCAGACGCAGACATAGATGGGCAAACACAGGCATAGACGGGCAAACACAGGCATAAACGGGCAAACACAGGCATAAACGGGCATACACCGGGCATACACCGGGCATACACCGGGCATACACCGGGCATACACCGGCAAACACAGCCAAACACAGCCAAACACAGCCAAACACAGCCAAACACAGGCTGGCACGGCAGAAATGTAAAGGCCGTTAAAACGCCCCCGCCATAAATAATGATCGGCGGCGTTTTAACGGCCAATATCAATAAAGCAGCAGTGCTCGCGGCACTGTTTTGTTGCTTACTTGATAGTGGCGTTTTTCATGAGCTGAGCCTGGTAATCAGCAAGCTCTTGCTGGCGCAGCATTTCTTCGATCTGTGTCTTCACTTCGCTGAGTTCGGGGAACTTGACGTCGCGAGAGTCTTCGACCTCAATAATGTGCCAGCCAAACTGGGTTTTGATGGGCGAATCAGACATTTGGCCCTTTTTGAGCTTTTCGACGGCTCCGGCGAATTCTGGTACGTAGTTGCTGGCCGGGCCCCAGCCCAGCTCACCGCCGTTTTTGCCACTGCCAGGATCTTTGGAGTTTTTCTTGGCGGCTTCCGCGAAGGTGATTTTCTTGGCCTTGATCTGTGCGATCAGATCTTGTGCCGCTTTTTCATCTTCGACCAGGATATGGCGCAGTTTGTATTCTTTTTTGCCAGCCTGTGATTTTTTGATCTCGTTGTACTCAGCCTCAACCTTGGCGTCGGTGATGGGGTTTTTTTCGAGATGGTTGGCCATGAGCGCCCGTACCAAAATGCCTTGGCGGGCTAATTCTATTTCTTGCTTGACTTCAGGTTTTTTGTCTATGCCTGCCTTTTCTGCAGCCTGTACAGCCACTAGGCGGTTGACCATTTCTTGCTTGACTTGCGTGCGCAGCTCGGGAGTGTCTTTGGCACCCTGAGTTGTCAGCAGTTTGACGAATTTATCAAGCTGTTGCTGTGTGATGGCTGTGCCATTTACGCTTGCGACATCCTGTGCATACACGGGCAGCGCAATGACAACACTGGCGGCAAATACTGCTAATCGTTTCATGGAGATCCTTGGTGTTAAAAAGAAGGGTTTTTGGCGACGATGGCCAGAGCGTGGACGGGAAATGGCATGAGATCCTGGACGCGATCATACACAAGCCGGTGACGTGCAACGGTGGACAGGCCGTCAAACTGGTCAGTCCAGATATGGACGCGGAAGTGGCTGGCACCATTGCGGCTACCAGCATGGCCTGCGTGCAAATGTGACTCGTCGACAATATCGAGATGGCTGGGGTTGAGCGCCTGTAGTCGCTCTTGGAGCACAAGCTTGCGTTCCTGGTGAGGCATTAAGGAAGCTCCTCTGATTTGCTGTCAGCAGGGTTGCCATCTTCTTGCATATGGCGACCCAGCCAGATGGATTGGGCAATGGCGAAAACAAGCAGCAGCGCCATAAGGCCGAAAACCTTGAAATTTACCCACTGTGATTCGGTAAAGTGGCCGGAAAACGCCACGTACAGGTTAAGGGCACCTGATAGTGCAAAAAAGCCCGCCCAGCTGTAATTGAGTTTGTCCCATACCGGGCCAGGCATGCTGACTTTGTCTCCCATGAGCTTTTGCATGATATTGCGGCCAAAAAACAGCTTGCCCCCGACCAGAATACTGCCGAACAACCAGTAAAGTACCGTAGGCTTCCATTTGATGAAAGCATCATTGTGGAAAAACAGCGTGGCGCCGCCAAAGAGGACGATGACGCTAAGGTTGATCCAGTGTGTGGCTTCTATGGCCCTGCCTGTGGCTTTGAGCCAGATAAACTGTGCCACCGCAGCAATAATGGCCACTGCAGTGGCGGTAAAGATGTCTGAAAATTTGAACGCTACAAAAAATAGCAGCAGCGGAAACAGATCGAAAAGAAATTTTTTCATCAGGCAGGCTCAAACTTGAGCGAGAGAGAGTTGAGACAATAGCGCAGCCCCGTAGGCGGAGGCCCGTCAGGAAAAACGTGGCCCAGATGTGAGTCACAGACGTTGCACAGAACTTCGGTGCGCACCATACCGTGGGTGGTGTCGGTTTCTTCGCGTACGTTGGCCGGGTCGAGTGGCTCAAAGTAGCTGGGCCAGCCACAGCCTGCATCAAACTTGGTGTCTGAGGCGAACAGCGCGGTGCCACAGCCTATGCAGCGGTATATGCCGTGCTCGGTCGTGTTCCAGTAGCGGCCGGTAAACGGCCTTTCTGTACCCTTTTGCCGGGCAACGGTATATTCTTCGGGAGTCAGTTCGGCGCGCCATTGCGCATCGCTCTTGACGATTTTATTCACGTGAGTGCCTATATAGTGGATCGATATTACAAACTACCATGTTAATCGACTTTGAAAAGGCGGGCAGGTTCCCTTAATTATGCAGTTTTATTGCGCTGCTGAGGGGAATCCCCTAGAACACCTTGTATCTGTTTTTGTCGATAATGATGGGTTCCCTCACCATTGGTTCCATGCACAAGTAAAAAAGCGTGGCGTCGTATATTTCATGGAGTTATCAATGACAAGCAGAAAGTCAATTCGGTTATCGGTGCTGGCGGGTGCGGTTGCGCTGGCCGTGCCTCTCGTTGCCTCGGCACAGATCAAGGTGGGTGTCACCCTGTCGAGCACAGGGCCGGCGGCTTCGCTGGGCATTCCCGAGCGCAACACGGTATCGCTGTTGCCGACCGAAATTGCAGGCCAGAAGATTGAATATATCGTGCTCGACGACGGTACCGATATGACAACTGCCGTAAAAAACATGCGCAAGCTTGTTGCCGATGACAAGGTTGATGTCGTTATTGGCAGTACAGTTTCGCCCGCGTCAATTGCCATGACGGACGTTGCAGGCGAAACCAAAACACCCATGATCAGTGTGGCGGCCAGCGCAAAAATTGTGGAGCCTGTCGAGGGCGGGCGCGTTTGGGCGTTTAAAACTCCGCAAAATGACGCGTTAATGGCGAGTGCCCTGGCCGACGCCATGGCCAAACAGCAAGTAAAAACACTTGGTTTTATTGGCTTTGCTGATGCCTATGGCGAAGGCTGGCTCGAACAAATGACCAAGGCTGCCGAAGCCAAAGGCATTAAAATCGTTGATGTTGAACGTTTTGCGCGCAATGACACGAGCGTGACGGGGCAGGTGCTCAAGCTGATAGCTGCAAAGCCAGACGGTATTTTGGTGGCGGCATCTGGCACACCAACAGCATTGCCCCAGCGCGAACTCAAAAGTCGTGGTTACAAAGGCATTATGTATCAGACGCACGGTGCTGCCAATAATGACGTCCTGCGGGTGTGTGGCAAAGACTGTGAAGACATGATTCTGCCGGCGGGGCCTCTGCTGGTTGCCGATCAGCTGCCTGACAATAATCCGGTCAAAAAGAGTGCGCTTGAGTACAAAGCCAAATACGAAGCCAAGTACGGCGATGGCACGATCAACACATTTGGTGGTCACTTGTGGGATGCCGGCCTGCTTATTTCGCAAGCTATTCCCGAGGCGCTCAAAACGGGTGCCAAGCCGGGTACGGTAGAATTCCGCCAGGCATTGCGTGATGCCATCGAAAAGGTAAAAGATCTTCCGGCATCGCAAGGTGTATTTAACATGAGCCCCACCGATCACGCAGGCTTTGACAAGCGTGCGCGCGTCATCGTCAAGGTCGTTGACGGCAAATGGACATACCAGCCCGATCTGTAAGGGACCACGGCGGCGTACGCGCTTAAAGCGCCACGCTCATCTAGTCGCCAAGCAATACCGGCCCAGAGGGCCGGTATTGCTTGGCGCAGATGCCGGGGCGCATTTTTTTGTTTAAAGGCTTGGCTGCCCGGTAATGGACACAACAATTGTATTGATACTCTTGCAGGATGGCGTCATGAATGGCGCCATCTATGCCTTGCTCGGGCTGGCCCTGGTGCTGGTTTTCGTTGTTACCCGGGTTATTTTTATTCCTCAGGGTGAGTTTGTTGCGTTCGGTGCGCTGACGCTGGCTTACATGGTCAATGGCCGCATACCGGGTACGGTTACGCTGCTTCTAATCATGGGTGCGCTGGTATTTGCGTTCGACTGCATTGGGGCGATGCGGGCGCACAGTGCCCGCGGCCTGTTCCGGACGGCCAGCTGGACATTACTGCTCCCGGTTTTGCTGTATCTGATCGCTCCGTACATTGTCAGCGACAGCACGGCCTTGTGGCTTAACGTCCTGTTCTCACTGGTGCTGGTCATACCCTTGGGCCCCATGACCTATCGGCTTGTGTACCAGCCGGTTGCCGAGGCCAGTGTTCTGGTGCTGCTTATTATCTCTGTCGCGGTTCATTTTGCATTGACAGGCATAGCGCTGGTGTTCTTCGGTGCAGAGGGGTGGCGCACGCCGCCCTTCATGGAAGGTGAGGTCATGATTGGTCCAGTCAGCTGGACAGCGCAGACGTTTTTTGTGCTGGGCACGTGTTTTGTGCTGATTCTGGCGCTGTGGGCATTTTTCGGCCACACGCTTTACGGCAAGGCCTTGCGTGCCACGGCGGTAAACCGCCGCGGTGCGCGTCTGATGGGCATTAGTACCAGCATGTCAGGCATGCTCACCTTTACCTTGGCTGCGGCTATTGGCGCGCTCTCGGGCATGCTGATTGCGCCGGTGACCACGGTGTATTACGACACGGGTTTTCTGATCGGGCTCAAAGGCTTTGTGGCCGCCATTTTTGGCGGTATCGTCAGTTATCCGATCGCACTGGCTGGAGCCCTGTTCGTGGGCATTCTTGAAGCGTTTTCATCATTCTGGGCCAGTGCCTACAAAGAAGTTATCGTTTTCACGCTGATCATTCCGGTTCTGTTGTGGCGCTCGTTTGGTGCACCGCTGACAGACGAGGAGGAATAAGCCGTGAATCGCATACTGCTTATCGCCGTGATTGTGCTGCTGGCCGCATTGCCTGTGCTGCCGGTGACGCCTGAGTTCTGGATTACGCATCTTAATTATGTGGGACTGTCGGCGCTGGTGGTGCTGGGGCTTATTCTGCTGACTGGCGTGGGCGGCATGACGTCGTTTGGTCAGGCGGCATTTGTGGGCATGGGCGCATACACCACCGCATGGATGACGACTGCACTGGGCAGCTCGCCCTGGCTGGCGCTTGTAGCTGGCGTGCTGGTTACCTTGCTTATCTCTTTTGTACTGGGTGCCATTACGCTCAGGCTTTCCGGGCACTACCTGCCACTGGGCACCATTGCCTGGAGCCTGTCACTTTATTATCTTTTCGGCAATCTTGGTTTTCTTGGGCAGTACGACGGTATAGCAGGTATTGCGGCGTTGAATGTTTTCGGGTTTTCGCTGGGTAGCGGGCGCCATATGTATTACCTGATCTGGGCGGTGCTGCTGCTGGCGATGTGGGCCACCCGCAATCTGCTTGATTCACGCCCCGGGCGGGCAATACGCGCCCTGCGGGGCACGGGCGGCATGGCTGAGTCGTTTGGCGTAAATATGGCCACCTACAAGACCATTGTTTTTGTCTATGCAGCGGTACTTGCCAGCATCTCAGGCTGGTTGTATGCGCATATGCAACGCGCTGTCAGCCCCAGCCCATTCGGCCTGAACTACAGCATCGAATACTTGTTCATGGCCGTGGTGGGCGGAGCAGGCAGTGTCTGGGGTGCGGTGCTTGGCTCGGGGCTTATTCTGACCCTTAAAGATCAGTTGCAGAACGTGTTGCCGGCTCTGCTTGATACCAGTGCCAACTTTGAGCTGATCGTATTTGGCGTGCTCATGGTGCTGGTGCTGCAATATGCACGTGAAGGGGTGTGGCATATTCTGGCAAATTGGTGGTCGATGATGACGGGGGTGGTTGAGACCCGCCGCGCAGAGCCTCCTCCAGCCGCGCAGGCATTGCCGCAGCGAGTTCGTCCTGAAAAAGGCACTAATGTGCTTGAGGTCGACGCAATCCGTAAAGAATTTGGCGGGCTGGTCGCTGTCAATGACATCAGTTTCACGCTTAAGGCCGGTGAAATTATGGGCCTTATAGGGCCCAATGGTGCCGGGAAAAGCACAACGTTCAACCTGATCACCGGGGTCACACCCGCGACGCGAGGTGTGGTCCGCTTTCTTGACAAGCGGCTGGACGGCTTGCCTTCTCGCGAAATTGCCGGCTTGGGTGTGGGGCGTACCTTCCAGCATGTACAACTGCTGCCTGGCATGACGGTACTCGAAAACGTCGCCTTGGGCGCGCATTTGCGCAGCAAAGTCGGCGTGTTGTCGGCACTGTTGCATGCCGAGCGTCGGGAAGAGGCTGAGCTGCTGCACGAAGCGGCTCAGCAGCTGCAGCGTGTGGGCCTGGGCGATTATCTTTATGAGCAGGCGGGCAATCTGGCCCTGGGTCAGCAACGTATCGTCGAGATTGCGCGGGCGCTGGCGGCTGACCCCGTGCTGCTGCTGCTCGACGAACCCGCTGCAGGCCTGCGCTACAAAGAAAAACAGGCGCTGGCAGAGGTGCTAGATCAACTGCGGCACGAGGGCATGAGCATACTCCTGGTTGAACATGACATGGATTTCGTAATGAATCTGACCGATCACATAGTCGTCATGGATTTTGGCACCAAGCTGGCCGAGGGTACACCTGAAGTCATACAGCGTGATCCTGCTGTGCTTGAAGCCTACCTTGGTGGTGTGGATGATGAGGTTGATGACATCGTCAATGTTTCTGCATCCGCCCAGGGAGCAGGCGCATGAGCGCACTACGTCATCCCGTCTTGCGGGTTACCGATCTGTCGGCGCGTTACGGCAAAGTTCATGCTGTCTTGGGCGCAAATATTGCCGTCGCACGGGGCAGTATCGTCACGGTAATCGGCGGTAACGGGGCAGGCAAGTCGACCCTGCTTAATGCCATCATGGGTTCCTTGCCTGGTACAGGCAACTGTTCAGGCTCGGTGCATTATCTTGGTGCGGAAATCGGTGCCTGGCAGGTAGAGCGCCGGGTTTCAGACGGCATTTCGCTGGTACCAGAACGCCGCGAGCTGTTTGGCAGCATGACAGTTGAAGATAATCTGCTGCTGGGCGGTTTTCGTCTGTACCGGGCTGGCAAACATGGCTGGCGCGAAACCATGGATGAGGTCTATGATCTCTTTCCGCGCTTGCGCGAGCGGCGTCAGCAACTGGCTGGCACCCTGTCGGGCGGCGAGCGCCAAATGCTGGCAGTGGGGCGGGCTCTTATGGCACAGCCACAGCTGTTAATGCTTGATGAACCCAGTTTGGGCCTGGCACCGCGCATTGCGCGCGAAATCTTCCAGATCATTGCCCGTTTGCGCAGTACCGGTGTGGCCATTCTGCTGGTAGAGCAGAATGCCCGTGCAGCCCTGCAAGTGGCAGACTACGGGTACGTGCTTGAAACTGGTGAGGTTGTGCTTGAAGGCAAGGCTAACGAACTGGCCCATAATCCGCGCGTCATTGAAAGCTATCTGGGCCTGGGCACGGCGCGCAAAGAGCAAGACCATTCCTGAACTGTGGAGCCTTTTTTGTTATAAGCCGCAGCCTGTATTGACGTGGAGCCGTTTTACGCTGCCCACCTACAGCAGCGTCATCAGTAAAATCTGAAAGCAAGAAAGCAAGAAAGCAAGAAAGCAAGAAAGCAAGAAAGCAAGAAAGCAAGAAAGCAAGAAAGCAAGAAAACAAGAAAACAAGAAAACAAGAAAACAAGAAAACAAGAAAGCCCGGTCATCCGGGCTTTCTTGTTTCTTTGAACACTGTCCACATGCAGGCGTTAGCTCGACGGTGCCCTTTTTGCCTTGAAGTAAGCACCCAGTTCGCCGACGATACCGCGGCGAAAAGCAAGTACCGAAATAATAAAGATCAGGCCGATGACAATGGTGACAGACTCCCCCAGCGATCTGAACCACTCCACCCCTGTTGTATGGGCCAGGAAGCGTCCGAATTCGCCCACTTTATTCTCGAGCATGACCACAATAAAGGCGCCCAGCACAGGGCCGGTAAATGTGCCCAGGCCACCAATCAAGGTCATGAGAATGACCATGCCGGACATCTGCCACGTGGCATCGGACAGGGTGGCAGATACAAAAACCAGCGACTTGGTCGCCCCAGCCAGGCCGGCCAGCGCGGCAGAGAGCACGAACGCCAGCAACTTGAAGTTATCAACGTTATAGCCCAGCGAAATAGCGCGTGGCTCGTTTTCGCGGATGGCTTTGAGTACCTGGCCAAAAGGTGAGTTAATGGCGCGCCAGCACACAAAGTAGCCAAAGACGAAAATAGCCATGACCAGGTAATACAGGTTCAGGTCGTTGTGCAGATTAATGCCGAACACCTCGCCGCGGGGAATGCCCTGCAAGCCGTCTTCGCCGTGAGTAAATGGAGCTTGAAGAAAGAAGAAAAACACCATTTGTGACATGGCCAGCGTAATCATGGCAAAGTAAATACCGCTACGGCGTATGGCGAGCAAGCCCATTACCAGGCCCAGCAAACCGGCGACTACAGTGCCAAACAGCAGTCCGACTGAGGTTGGAAGCCCCCATACGGCCAGTGCGTGGCCCGTAGCGTAGGCGGCGCTGCCCAGAAAGGCAGCGTGCCCAAATGACAGCAGACCGGTATAGCCAAGAAGCAGATTAAACGCGCAGGCGAACAGGGCGTAGCACATGATCTTCATGACGAAGATGGGGTATGCACCCAGCGCCGGCAGCAGCGCAAGCACGATGATGGCCAGTGCGTAAGCAATTAATTGACGGTTCATTTTTCTTTCCCGAACAAGCCTGCCGGACGCAGCAACAGCACAATAACCATAATAATGAATACAACCGTGTTGGAGGCTTCAGGCCAGAATACCTTGGTGAAACCTTCAATCACGCCCAGGCCCAGGCCGGTAAGAATTGAGCCCATAATTGAGCCCATGCCGCCAATGACCACTACGGCAAAAACGACAATGATCAGGTTGGAGCCCATCAGCGGTGAAACCTGCATAATGGGTGCCGCGAGTACCCCCGCGAAGCCTGCGAGCCCGACACCAAACCCGTAGGTAAGGGTAATGAGCAGCGGCACGTTAACGCCAAAAGCCTCAACCAGCTTGGAGTTTTCAGTGCCGGCGCGCAGCAGGGCTCCCAGGCGGGTTTTTCAATTACGAACCACGTAGCCAGGCAAACGATAATTGAAGCGATGACAACCCAGCCCCGATAAATGGGCAGGTACATAAAGCCAAGATTTACGCCACCCTTCAGCAATTCGGGAGTCGGGTAAGGTTGCCCGGAAACGCCATAGAAGCTGCGGAAAATACCTTCAATAAGCAGAGTGAGACCAAATGTGAGCAGCAGCCCGTACAGATGATCGAGCTTATACAGATGACGGATAAGCGTGCGTTCAAGAACGATGCCGAAAATACCAACGACGATGGGTGCCACGATCAACATGGTCCAGTAGCCCAGCCCGAGGTACTGCAAGCCCATCCAGGCGACGAAAGCCCCCAGCATGTACAGGGCGCCATGGGCGAAGTTGATAACGTTGAGCAGTCCGAAGATAACGGCCAGGCCCAGTGAAAGAACGGCGTAAAAAGAGCCGTTGACCAGGCCCAGCAGAAGTTGCCCCAGCAGGGCCTGGATGGGTATGCCGAATATTGCAGTCATAAAGTCATGAAATGGTGGACGAAACAGTCAGGTCCCAATAGAAACGCGGGCTGGCTTATGGCCAGCGCCGCGCGCGAAACGTTACTTTTTAAGCAAGGGGCAGGTGGATTCTTCGGCAGAAGTGTAAACCTGTTCACCCGGAAGCTTGGTGATCATGTTGTAGTAGTCCCAGTCTTGCTTGGACTCACCAGGCTTTTTGACCTGCATCAGATACATGTTGTTGAGCACACGGCCGTCTGCACGTACTGTGGTGTCCTTGGTGAAGAAGTCGTTTATTTTGTTGGACTTCATCCATTTGACAACAGTATCACCGTCGTCGGTACCGGTTTCTTTTATGGCCTTCAGATAGTACATGGTTGCTGAATAGTCGGCTGCCTGGATAAATGATGGCATGCGTTTGTGCTGGTCGAAAAAGCGTTTGGCCCAAGCGCGTGATTCGTCATCCTGATTCCAGTACCACGCCGATGTCAGATACATGCCCTGGGTAGATTCCAGCCCGAGTGCATGAATGTCGTTAATGAATACCAGCATGCCTGCCAGGTTCATGGTTTTAGTCACGCCGAACTCATTGGCCGCCTTCACTGAGGAGGTGAAATCGCCGCCAGCGTTGGCCAGCGCCAGAATTTTTGCGCCAGAGCTTTGTGCCTGCAGCATGTACGAAGAAAAGTCGGTGGTTGCCAGCGGAACCTTCACGCTGCCCAGCACCTTGCCGCCATCGGCTTTGACGACTTTGGTGGTGTCACGTTCGAGTGCATGACCAAAGGCGTAATCAGCGGTCAGGAAGAACCAGGTGTCGCCGCCGTTTTTGACCACGGCACCACCGGTGCCACGTGCCAGCGCCACGGTATCGTAAGCATAATGGATGGTGTAGGGGGTGCACTGCGCATTGGTCAGGTTGGATGAGCCGGGCCCGATCGCAATAAATGGTTTTTTCTTGTCGGCGGCAACTGCAGCCATGGCCAGGGCGGTGGCCGAGTTAGTGCCGCCCACAAGCATGTCGAGATTTTGCTCGTCAAACCATTCGCGTGCCCGCGCCGAAGCAATGTCCGCCTTGTTCTGGTGATCGGCAACCATCACCTCAATTTTTTTGCCATTTACCTCGCCGCCAAAATCTTTGATGGCCATTTTGATGCTATCAGCGCCGGCAGAGCCGTCGATGTCAGAATAGACGCTGGACATATCGGTAATAAAGCCGATACGAATGACATCGTCAGAGATGCCAGCCGCATATCCTGGAGCCGAAAGGCCGAGGCCCGTTAATGCCAACGCCGCAGTCAGAGTGCGTAGCTTCATGGTGATGTCTCCTTGTTGTTGATATAGATATATTGCTTATGTTTTGGAGCCGGGCGAAGCCGGGGTGGGAAGGCAGGCGCTTACACGCCAAGCAAAGTGTTCAGATCGTTTTGCCTGGCCGCCAGTTCGGAGGCGGCAAAGTGTTCGACGACCTGTCCGTGCTCTATGACATAAAAGCGATCGGCAAGTGGGGCGGCAAAATGGAAGTTTTGCTCGACCATCAAGATGGTGTAACCCTTTTCTTTGAGGGTGGAAATCATGCGGGCCAGCGCTTGCACGATTACCGGGGCAAGCCCTTCGGATATTTCATCGAGCAGCAGCAGGTTGGCGCCAGTGCGCAATATGCGGGCGACGGCCAGCATTTGTTGCTCGCCTCCTGAAAGGCGTGTGCCAGGCGAGTGTCTGCGCTCTTCAAGGTTGGGAAACATTTCATAGATTTCGGCCAGAGACATGCCGCCGCCCAGCGTATCACCTACTACAGGCGGTAGCAGCAGATTCTCTTCGCAAGACAGCCCCGCAAAAATGCCGCGCTCCTCAGGGCAGTACCCAATACCCAATTGCGCGATGCGGTAGGTAGGCAAATTGATGACTTCAGTGCCCTGTATGCGTATTGAGCCTTTGCGGTCGCCCGTCAGCCCCAGTATTGCGCGCAGCGTCGTCGTGCGGCCGGCACCGTTGCGACCCAGCAACGTGACGACCTCACCCTTGGCGACTTCAAGGTTTATGCCATGCAGGACATGCGATTCTCCGTACCATGCCTGCAGGTCTTTGATTTCGAGTGCGGTTGCGGTCATTAGTGCGCCCCTTCAAGTTCGCCGCTGGTTGTGCCCATATAGGCCTCCATGACGTCGGGATTGCGTGACACTTCTTGGTACGACCCTTCCGCAAGAACAGAGCCTCGCGCAAGTACAGTAATTTTATCGGCGATCTGCGATATGACATTCATATTATGTTCGACCATGAGGATGGTCCGGCCTTCACTTACTTTCTTGATAAGCTGTGTTACACGGCTGACATCCTCGTGGCCCATGCCCTGAGTGGGCTCGTCAAGCAGCATGAGCTCAGGTTCCATGGCTAGCGTCGTCGCAATTTCGAGCGCGCGCTTACGGCCATAAGGCAGGTTTACCGTGATTTCATTGGCGAACCCATCCAGGTCAACCTGGTCGAGTAAATCGTGTGCCCGGTCATTCAGATTGCTCAGTATGCTGTCGCTGCGCCAGAACTGGTATGACTTGCCCGTGCCCCGCTGCAGTCCGATGCGCACGTTCTCGAGAACGGTGAGCTGGGGAAACACAGCGGAAATCTGAAATGAACGGATAATGCCCCGGCGTGCGATATCGGACGGCTTTGCATGAGTTATTTCATGGTCTGAAAAAAATATCTTTCCGGAGGTGGGCGTAAGAAACTTGGTCAGCAGGTTAAAGCATGTCGTTTTGCCAGCGCCGTTGGGGCCGATGAGCGCGTGGATATCCCCGCGTCTGACCTGCAGGTTGACGTTATCGACCGCAACAAAGCCGCGGAATTCCTTGGTCAGGTTCTTGGTTTCGAGAATATATGTGCTCATGCCTGCAACAGTGTTTGATTTTTTTGATCGGTTGCTGGCAAGTATGCGTGTTGGCGCTTTAAAACTCTATCGGGGTTTCTCATAGGGAAGGGCTATCCCCAATCGTGCCCGGTTTTGTGCTTGTATTCGCACAGATCAGCGATACCGCATTGTGAACACTTTGGCGTGCGGGCCACGCATATGTAGCGACCATGCAGTATCAGCCAGTGATGGGCGTCGAGTAAATATTCTTTCGGTATCGATTTTTCAAGCTTGCGCTCAACCTCAAGTACCGTTTTTCCTTTGGCCAGCCCGGTGCGGTTTGCGACCCTGAAAATATGTGTGTCAACGGCAATCGTGGGATGGCCAAATGCCGTGTTCAACACAACGTTAGCGGTTTTGCGGCCTACGCCAGGCAATGCTTCGAGGTCTGTGCGATTATCCGGTACCTGGCTGCCGTGCCGTTCTATAAGTATGTGACAGGTCTTGATCACATTGGCGGCCTTGGTCTTGTACAGGCCTATGGTCTTGATGCATTCGGCCAGGCGTTCCTGGCCGAGTGTGCTCAGGCCTTCAGGAGTGCCATGTTCGGGGAAAAATTTGCGTGTTGCCAGATTGACCGATCTGTCGGTGGCCTGGGCTGAAAGAATGACGGCAATCAGCAGCTGAAATGTGCTGGCATATTCGAGTTCGGTGGTGGGTTTGGGGTTGGCCGCTTGAAGTCGGGCGAAGATTTCTTTGCGTTTGTTTGCATTCATGTCGTGTGTCGGCGTGCGCGTGCCCGTGCGAGCGCATCGGCAATAGCCTGTTTACGTGCGTGGGGGTCACTGCTAGCCGCGACGGGTGCTTTATTTGAAAGTGTTCTGGCTGCCAGGCCGGAAGGCTCGTGGTGCAGGCCCGAGAGCCGCTGTTGTCGCCGCATGTGATTGGTGCGTGCGACGTCGGCGCGTTCTTGCGTCCATGCGTGGGGATCAGGCACCATGGTAATGCAGTCGACCGGACAGGGGTCAACACAAAGATCACACCCGGTGCATAGATCTGGCAGCACTGTGTGCATTTGCTTGTTGGCCCCGACAATGGCGTCGACGGGGCAGGTCTGTATGCATAGTGTGCATCCGATGCAGTGCGATTCGTCGATGACAGCCAGCCTAGGGGCAACATGCTCGCCGCAGGTGGTGTCCGGTGGCAAAGGGGGCGTGCCAAGCAGTACGGCAAGTGCGTCTATGCCTTCTGGTCCGCCTGGAGGGCAGCGGTTAATGGGAGCCTGACCCTGGGCTATAGCCTCTGCATAGGGGCGACAGCCGTCGTACCCGCATTTGGTGCATTGGGTCTGGGGAAGAATCGCATCAATGCGATCAGCAAGAGACAGATAAGTAGGCATAAAAATAAATCAGGGGCCGCGCGGGCCCCTGGGTGACAAGCCTGCAAGGCGGGCTTTACGTTGCCTGGCGGATGAATTTTGCTATTTTAGGACAAATCGTTTCACGCCAGCGTCGTCCGGCAAAAATGCCGTAATGACCGCAGCCTGGCGCCGTGTAATGCTTTTTGCGGCGTGCCGGAATTCCGCTGCACAGATCATGCGCAGCCTGGGTCTGGCCTTCGCCGGAAATATCGTCAAGCTCACCTTCGATGGTGAGCAGTGCCACTGAACTGATGGCAGACGGGTCAACTTTCTGGCCATCAATAACCCATGTGCCTGTGGGAAGTTGATGCTCTTGGAAAACGACCTTGATGGTATCCAGGTAGAACTCGGCTGCCATGTCGAGCACGGCATTGTATTCGTCGTAGAAACGGCGATGTGCTTCGGCGTCATTGTCGGCGCCTTCGAGCAAATGCACATAAAAATCATAATGCGACTTGACGTGCTTGTCAGGGTTCATGGCCATGAACCCTGCATGCTGCAAGAAGCCCGGATATACCAGCCGCCCCGCGCCGGGAAAGCGTGTGGGTACGCGCTCGATGAGGTTGTCTTCAAACCATTCGTACGGTTTGGTGGTGGCCAGGCGATTGACCTGAGTGGGCGAGCGGCGTGTGTCGATGGGGCCGCCCATCATCGTCATGCTGCGTGGCAGGTTAGGGTCGTTGTCGGCCGCCATTAGCGATATTGCCGCCAGCACGGGAACTGTGGGCTGGCACACCGAAATGACATGGGTGTCAGGCCCAAGATGCCGCAGAAAAGCCTGTACGTAGCGTACATAATCGTCAAGCCGAAAAGCGCCTTCTGAAATCGGTACCATTCGCGCGTCAACCCAATCAGTCACGTACACATCATGATTTGGAAGCAGCGCACGTACTGTGTCGCGCAACAACGTGGCGTGGTGGCCCGACATGGGAGCGACCAGCAGCACGCGAGGGTCCTGAGTGCGCGAACCGGTGCCCAGCCTGCGGAAATTGAGCAGATTACAGAATGGCTTACGCAGAACAACGTGTTCGCCTACCGTAACGCGCTGGCCGTCGATTTCGGTATGACTCAGGCCCCATGCGGGCTTTTCGTAGGTTTTGCCGATGCGGTGGATTAGCTCGTACGTAGCCGCCATCTGGCGTGAAATCGGTGTGTAAGCTAATGGGCTTGCCGGGTGAGAAAAAATTTGTGACCCGGTGTCGGTAAACGCGGCAAGTGGCGTAAGAAAAGATCGTTGAAGCTCGTGCAGGTCATACAACATATTATGGGATCGCCTTGTTCAGGTACTCGGAAGATGCCTGGCTGCTGGTTAGGACTTTGCCCGACAGCGGCCTGCATCAACGTTATGGACATAAGCTAATCACAGTAATCGCTATAGCGCCACCTCGGGTTTTTACCAGTGATGGCTATTTGTAAGCATAGTTTACGGTAAATAGTGCCGTTTCCATAGGGGGCAGATGATTGGCAGGCTAGCCTGCCTGTTGGTTTACGGCAACGGCATGACAAGTCTTAACGTTTGAGATGTGGCAGTTTGTCAGGCACGCCGTTCCAGTCGTCTGCATCGGGCAGCGGTGTTCTTGATCGGTTGATCATGCCGAACTCAGGCGATAGTTCGGCATTTAAGGCAATAAAATGTACTTGGTCTTGTGGAACATCTTCCTCGGCAAATATAGCATTGGCCGGGCACTCGGGGACACAGACCGCGCAATCGATACATTCGTCAGGGTCAATGACCAGAAAATTCTCGCCCTCGCGAAAGCAATCTACCGGGCAAACGTCGACGCAATCGGTAAATTTACATTTGATACAGTTTTCGGTGACCACATGAGTCATTTTTAAGCTCCAACATCAGATATTTCCGATTTTAACCAATATATAAAGGAAAGCCCTGATTGACCTGCTGGCCGTGCTGGTCTTTGATCTGCGGCGTGGGGCGGGCAGCGGGATGTCAGCCTGCGTTGTGATATCGTAGGCGAAATTTACTGCAGAAGCGCAATGATAATTACTTCATTACTCGACACCGACTTGTACAAGTTCACGATGATGCAGGTGGTTCTGCATCAGTTTCCCGCCGCACAAGTCGAATACCGCTACAAGTGCCGAACGCCCAACGTCAATCTGGCACCTTATCTCGACGAGATCCGCGCAGAGGTCCATGCACTGTGCCAGTTGCGGTTTACCGAAGAAGAGCTGCAGTACATGCGTGCGCTGCGGTTCGTCAAAAGCGATTTTGTTGATTTCCTGGGGCTGTTTCATCTGCCCGAAAAATGCATACACATCGGGCCTGGCGAGCTTCCCGGCGAAATCGAAATAACCGTCAAAGGGCCCTGGCTGCACACTATATTGTTCGAGATTCCGGTGCTTGCCATTGTCAATGAGGTGTACTTTCGCAACGTGTGTCGCGAGCCGGCCTGGGAAGAAGGGCGGTCGCGGCTGCAGACAAAAATGGGCCTGGTTATTGATGACCCGGCCCTGGCCGACTTTAGAGTGGCCGAATATGGCACCCGTCGCCGCTTTTCAAAGCAATGGCACGAAGAAGTGGTAACCACCATGAAGGCCCAGATGGGGCCGCATTTTGCCGGCACCAGCAATGTATTGTTCGCCATGAAGCATGAGGTGACGCCTCTGGGCACCATGGGTCATGAGTACTTGCAGGCCTGCCAGGCGCTGGGGCCACGTCTTCGCGATTCACAGGTGTACGCGCTGGAGGTGTGGGCCAAAGAATACCGGGGTGATCTGGGTATCGCCCTGTCTGATGTCTATGGCATGGATGCTTTTCTGCGCGATTTCGACATGTATTTCTGCAAGTTATTTGACGGCGCGCGGCATGATTCGGGTGACCCTTTCGTGTGGGGTGAGCGACTGCTGGCGCATTACGCCAATAACCGGGCAGATCCGCGCACCAAGACTCTCGTGTTTTCAGATGCCCTCACGATTCCGCTCGCCATTGATCTGGCCAAGCGGTTTGCCGGACGTTGCAAGGTTTCGTTCGGAATCGGAACCAATCTGACCAATGACCTTGGCCATGAACCCTTGCAGATTGTTATGAAAATGGTTCGCTGCAACGGTCAGCCGGTCGCCAAGGTGTCAGATGCGCCCGAGAAAACCATGTGTGACGATCCTGCCTATCTTGCCTATCTGCGTCAGGTGTTCCAGCTGCCTCCGGCCTGATACTTGCTGATGTCGGTTAAAGCCGACCGGCAGTTTCAATTTTCTGGAGCGCACAAAATGACGGAAGTAGATCGTGTCAACGTCGAAAAACGGCTCTCGGATATGGCCGTATACAACGGGGTGGCGTATCTTGCCGGGCAGGTGCCCGACGATCCCAGCCTGGACATCCAGCGACAAATGGCCCAGGTGCTGGCCAAGATAGACCGACTGCTGGCCATGGCAGGCAGTGGCAAGGTGTGCATTCTGATGGCACATATCTACCTTGCAAACATGAAAGAATTCGAGGGTATGAACAAAGCCTGGGACGCATGGGTGCCAGCTGCCGACGCCCCCCCGCGGGTCACCATAGAAACCAGGCTTGCCAACCCAGATTACAAAGTAGAAGTTGTCGTCACTGCGGCGGTGCCCTGAGCCACTCAGCTTGTTAGTAAGAGGGGGCGCGCCTCGCGTTACAGGAGCGTTACAGGAGTAAGGCCGCCAGGGTTGCGCCCTGGGTCGCTGCGGCGTCCAGATCAGCCGGCTTCAGGGTTTTGGGGGCCAATATTGCTTCGGGTGTCTGGGCGTCGGTGTTGACAATCAGCGGGGGGCAGGCCGCCCTCAGGCGCCAGCCTGTGCAAATGCGTTCGGCCTGGCGCAACGCATTCTGGCCGTCTGATCCTGCACTGATCATCAGGGCATAAGGTCGCCCGTTTAGCTGATCAAGCACTGGGTAATAGTTACGGTCGAAAAACTCTTTCATGGCACCACTGAGTGCCGCAAGGTTTTCGGGAGCGCAGAACAAATACGCGTCAGCGCTCAGAAGGTCGTCGGGCTGCGCGTCATGCGCGGCTTTCATTACAATACGGAAATGCTGAGTCGCCTGCAATGTGTGGGCAATATCAATAGCCCCCTGCTCAGCGGCCTTGGCCAGTTGCCTGGAAGCGCCGGTACGCGAGTGCCAGACGACTAGCAGGGTTTTAATATCAGAGGACGCCATAGGCTTTTCATCATGGTTGTCTGCCAGACCAGACAGTATAGGCCGAGCTTCCGTATTTATTTTTTGCACCAGGTTTCATACCAGTATGACTCATCCAGATTTGTCCGATAATGCTGCGCCACCTTTCGACCTGCCCTGGCTGGACGAGGCTGGCGCTGGTCTGGACAAGCCTGGTCTTGATCTTCTGAGCAAGGCGGCGCAGTGGGTACGCGAACCATTGGCCGGCATCCGTGCGAGCACTGGTGAACCCCTTATCGATCACTGTGCGGGTGTCGCCCTTATCCTGGCCAAGCTAGGCACCGATGCCCAGACCCGGGCCAGTTCGTTGCTGGCCGTGTTGCCGGAGCATCAGGCTACAGGTTCCGCTTCAAACCGTGATCCATTGCTCAAGGCCTTTGGCAGTGATGTCATGTCTCTGGTGCTTGGCACGCGGGCCTTGTTGCGTTTGGGGAATCTGGCTGGCAAAGCCTCCGAAAGCTCCATGGTGGGTACTGACCAAAAAGAAATGCAGCGCAAAATGCTGCTGGCTATGGCTGCCGACTTGCGCATCGTGTTAATGCGTCTGGCGTCGCGGCTTCAGTCCTTGCGCTGGTTTGCGAGTTCACGCACAGAGTGTCCCAGGGTATTTGCCCGTGAAACCCTTGCGCTTTACACCCCGTTGGCTAATCGTCTGGGTATATGGCAGGTTAAATGGGAAATGGAAGATCTGGCGTTTCGCTTTCTTGAGCCCCAAACTTACAAGTCTATAGCGGGCAGCCTCGAAGAAAAACGCGTTGAACGAGAGGCTTTTATATCGGCGGTGGTTCTGAAACTGCAGACCACGCTCAAAGAGGCCAGTATTGAGGCCGAGGTGTCGGGGCGACCCAAACATATTTACAGCATCTGGAACAAAATGCACAACAAGGGGCTGGCGTTCAACCAGCTGTTTGATTTGCGTGCATTGCGGGTTATTGTGGACGACGAGCGCGCCTGCTATGCCGTGCTGGCGCTTGCCCACGCCTTGTGGACGCCGGTATCAGACGAGTTCGATGACTATATTTCAAGGCCCAAACCCAACGGCTATCGCTCTTTACATACAGTAGTAACTGATGAGCAAGGCCGGCCGTTCGAAATCCAGATTCGCACCCGCGAAATGCATGAGTTTGCCGAGTACGGTATGGCCGCCCATTGGCGCTACAAAGAGGCCGGCCGGCAAGGAGGAGAGGTCGCTGCGGGAAGTGCTTACGATCAAAGAATTGCCTGGATGCGCCAGCTTTTGGCCTGGGAAAAAGACCACCCTGCCAATGGTGCTGGAAACGCGGCAGATGTGTCCGATGCGGCGACGGGCCAGGGGAGGGGGCAGCAGGCTGTGGGTGCTGGCCTGGTGCGTGCGCCTGAGGGCACGGCACACTCGGGCTCTGAAAAGCCGCCGCGCCGGCAAGAAGAATTCATCTATGTGCTTACGCCGCAAGCGCGTGTCATTGAGCTGCCGGCCGGGGCCACGCCTGTTGATTTTGCTTACCGCCTGCATACCGACCTCGGGCATCGTTGCAGGGGCGCCAGGGTCGACGGCCAAATGGTGCCGCTGCAAAGCCGTCTCACAACAGGCCAGACGGTAGAAATTATTTCTGCCAAGTCGGGTGGGCCGTCGCGCGACTGGCTCAACCCTCAGCTAGGGTTTCTCGCCAGCACGCGATCGCGTGCGAAAGTGCGCGCCTGGTTTAATGCCATTGAGCTGCAGCAGCGTATCGCGCAGGGCCAGACCATGGTTGAAAACGAATTGCGGCGGCTGGGCAAGACGGCAATCAACCTCGAACAATTGGCTCAGCAGCTCGAGTTCGCGCGTGCCGATGATTTGTATGTTGCCGTCGCCAAAGAAGAATTTAGCCTGCGACAGATAGATTATCTGCTAAGTGGCAAAACCCGGCCGGGCGAGTCTGATGCCGATGCCAGCGCAGAAGCGCGTGTGTATGCCAGCGGCAGCGCAAATGTTGCACGAACCGGAAAAAGCGGTGTACTGGTGGTGGGCGTGGACGCGCTCATGACGCAGCTGGCACGATGCTGCCGCCCTGCGCCGCCCGACACGATAGCCGGGTTTGTAACGCGTGGCAGAGGGGTGTCCATTCATCGCAGTGATTGCTCCGCGTATGCAGCGCTAACGGTCAGACATCCTGAACGGCTTATTGACGTAGACTGGGGTGATACGGGTGAGGCGCTGTATCCCATCGATATCAGCATTCATGCGCCTGAACGCCCCAATCTGTTGCGCGATCTTTCTGAGGTCTTTGCGAAGCTGCGGCTTAAGGTTGTGGGCGTCAATACACACAGCAGGCGGTCTCTGGCGCATATGGTGTTCACGATCGAAGTGAAAAACGGTGAACAAATCAGCCGGGCCCTGGCAGCACTCAACGAGTTGTCAGGTGTTCAGGCCGCGCGGCAGTAGCCCTTGCCCGGCCCGGGGCTGTTAAAATAGTCCTTTTTCCGCGTGCGGGCCGGGTGGCCGCGGCGCCTTCCCGTTTTAGAGAGTAATGCCTTGACGACCTATACCTTGCCCGATGAAAGCGGGCATTTCGGCCAGTACGGAGGCTCTTTTGTTTCCGAGACGCTGGTACATGCACTGGACGAGCTTCAGGCTGCTTACGAAAAATATCGGTGCGACCCCGAGTTTCTCGCAGAATTTGCTTACGAGCTCAAGCATTTTGTTGGCAGGCCCAGTCCGGTTTACCACGCGAAACGATGGTCCGAACAACTGGGTGGTGCGCAAATCTGGTTCAAGCGCGAAGATCTCAACCACACCGGTGCACATAAAATCAATAACTGCATGGGCCAAATTCTCCTGGCCCGCCGCATGGGCAAGCCGCGCATCATTGCCGAAACCGGCGCAGGGCAGCATGGCGTCGCAACGGCTACCGTAGCCGCTCGCTATGGCCTTGAATGCGTGGTGTACATGGGCAGCGAAGACATACGCCGGCAAGCCTCCAACATGTATCGCATGAAACTGCTCGGTGCCAAAGTGGTACCGGTCGAGTCAGGCTCGCGCACCCTTAAAGACGCGCTCAACGAAGCCATGCGCGACTGGGTCACCAACGTCGAGAACACGTTCTACATCATTGGTACGGTCGCGGGGCCGCATCCGTATCCCGCCATGGTGCGCGACTTTCAATCTGTCATCGGGCAAGAATGCCTCGAACAGATGCCCGCCGAAACCGGCCGCCAGCCCGACGTTGTGCTGGCGTGTGTGGGGGGTGGTTCCAATGCCATGGGTATTTTCTACCCTTACATTGATGACGAGCGTGTTCAGCTGGTCGGGGTTGAAGCCGCCGGCGAGGGCATCCATACTGGCCACCACGCAGCATCGCTGAACGCCGGTTCAGTAGGCGTACTGCACGGCAACCGTACTTACGTCATGCAAGATGACGACGGGCAGGTAATGGAAACCCATTCTATTTCCGCCGGCCTCGATTACCCAGGAGTCGGGCCCGAGCATGCGTGGCTCAAAGACAACGGGCGGGCCAGTTATGTCGGTGTTACTGATGATGAAGCCCTGGCTGCGTTCCACGACTGTTGCCGCCTTGAGGGCATTATGCCGGCACTCGAATCGGCGCATGCCATTGCACACGCGGTGCGGCTTGCGCCCACCTTGTCACGCGACAAGATCATTCTCGTCAATCTGTCTGGAAGAGGCGACAAAGACATGCACACTGTCGCTGACTTAAGCGGCATGAGCCTGTAAGGCCGGGGAAACCATGACTTCAACTAATCCGCGCCTGAAGGCTGCGTTTGAGGCAACCCGCAAAGCGCGGCGTACTGCCCTCATTCCTTACGTCACTGCCGGCTATCCGTCGCGTACCATTACGCCTGCGCTCATGCATGCGCTGGTTGCTGCCGGGGCCGACGTCATTGAGCTTGGCGTTCCGTTTTCCGACCCTATGGCCGATGGCCCGGTTATTCAGCAGTCGTCAGAGGTGGCAATTCGCGGCGGAACCGGCTTGCGTCAGGTGCTTGATATGGTGGCCGAGTTTCGCCAGACCAACCACACGGTACCCGTCGTGCTCATGGGGTATGCCAACCCCATTGAACACATGGGCCAAGCCGCTTTTGTCGAAGCTGCAGCGCAAGCCGGTGTCGATGGTGTGCTGGTGGTCGATTATCCCCCCGAAGAAGTTCACGAGTTTTCTGCGCTGCTTGCTGCGGCAGGCATTGATCTCATTTTCCTGCTTGCCCCTACCTCTACCGATGAGCGTATTCGTAAGGTTGCCGGCGTAGCACGCGGCTATGTGTATTATGTTTCGCTAAAGGGTGTTACCGGTGCCGGTAATATCGACACCGACGACGTGGCCCGGCATGTTGCCCGAATCCGGCAGCATGTTTCCATTCCTGTCGGGGTGGGTTTTGGCATTCGCGATGCTGACAGCGCCCGGCGGCTTTCCGAGTGTGCTGATGCCGTCGTTATAGGCAGCAAGCTCATTCAGACCATGACCGCTGCGGCTGATGAGGCACTTGGGCAGGGGCTGGGCACGCAGCAGGCTGACAAGGCGGCCGTCACGGCAGCGGCAGGCTGGCTGGCTGGCATTCGCCAGGCACTGCCTGACGGGGGCGCAGCCACCGCCTGAAGTATTGGCCGCACAAGGCGTCCTTTGCGGGGCAGACCAAAAAGGCGGCCCACCGAAGACAAAACAGAACAAAAGTCCGGCCGCAGGCCGGGCCTTCACCAGGAATGAACCATGAGCTGGATCGATAAAATTCTTCCACCGCGTATCAATCGCAATGAAGGCACGAAACGCGTGCCAGAGGGCGTGTGGGTCAAGTGCCCGTCGTGCGAATCCGTCCTCTATAAAGAAGACCTCAAGGCGACACTCAATGTTTGCCCCAAGTGCGCCCACCACTTGCGCATTGGTGCACGTGAGCGCATTGATGCATTGCTTGACCCTGAAGGGCGCACAGAAATTGGGCAAGACACACGCCCCATGGACCCTCTCAAGTTTCGCGACAGCCGCAAGTACCCAGAAAGGGTCGCTGAAGCCACGCGGCTCACGGGCGAAAGTGAAGCCATGGTTGTCATGAGTGGCTCTATTCTGGCCGTTCCGGTTGTGCTGGCCTGCTTTGAGTTTGCCTTCATGGGCGGCTCTATGGGGTCTGTGGTCGGAGAGCGTTTTGTACGGGGGGCCCGGGAGGCCATCAAAAACCGTACGCCATTTATTTGTGTCGCTGCATCGGGCGGTGCACGCATGCAAGAAAGCCTGTTTTCGCTGCTGCAAATGGCCAAGACCAACGCCATGCTTACCCGGCTGTCAGCCGAAGGCCTGCCTTTCATCAGCATTCTTACTGACCCCACCATGGGCGGCGTCTCGGCCAGCTTTGCCTTTATGGGTGATGTGGTCATTGCAGAGCCCAGGGCGCTTATCGGCTTTGCCGGCCCCCGGGTCATCGAGCAAACTGTACGCGAAACACTGCCAGAAGGCTTCCAGCGCTCAGAGTTTCTGCTTGAAAAAGGAGCCATTGACATGGTGGTGGACCGACGAGAGATGCGCAGCGAACTGGCGCACCTGCTGACCTTGCTCGCACGTCAGCCTGCCGACGTGATCGCCAAAGCGTAACCGGCCGGCATACGCAAGGCTCTGCTGTTCAAGACAGATTGCTACCTGGGTTGGGTACCGTACCACTTCCAGGTCGTCAGGCACAAAAAGAAGTTAAACCACCGTCACCACTGCTGCAGCAAATAAAACACCCCAAAAGCTTAGATAAAATCCAGGCTTTTGGGGTGTTTTTTACTTGCCGGGTGTTCGTGCTGCCCCGACGCTGAGCCCGAAGGCGCGCACCAGGGCAGACGGATTACTCGGTTTCTACCTGTTTGAGCGGCTCGTCAGCGGCGACGGTGGCGGGCTTACGGGACCGTCCGAGGCGCACTGGTGGCGTAGTAGGCAAAGGCTGTGTGGCAACCCGTGTTTCGACCATTTGCATATCTGTATTTGCCAGAATCTGCTCCAGTGTTGACGTTTTCCCATTGAGCGGGCTTGCTGCCTGCTGGGCTTGCGCTGTCGTGGCCTTTTCGTCGCTGAGATCTGCGTCGGTGTGTGCCGGCACAGCATCGCTCTGGGTGTCTGTGGCCTGCGAACCGGCTACTTCGTCAACCTCGGCTGGCTCGGCGTAGGACTGAGCTGGTGTGTCGGTGTCAGCCTGAGTTTGTACCGGGATATCAGCCGAAGTATCAGCCTTTGTCTCGGCTTGTGTTTCAGCCGATGTATCAGCCTGAGCCGCTTGCGCCTTGTCGTTAGCTTCAACTGGCGTTTCTGTAGCAGCAGCCTCTTTGGTTTGGGCTTCGGGGGTTGTCGCTACCTGCTCATGCTGCGTGGTAGCTGGCGTTGCTGGTGACGCAGAGGCTTGTACGCGGGTGTCAGTGGGCATGAGTTGCTCATCAGCCACCTGGTCGGGTGCGCCTTTTGCTGGATCCTCATCAGACAGCTTGCCGGAAGTGGCTGCAGGCGCAGCCGTTGAGGCACTTGTGTTAGCCGTTGTTGCGGCCGGGCGTGAATCAGCTTGCTCAGCAGGCTGAGCATCGTGTGCGCTTAGTGACTGATCACCCTGGCTGGTAGCCATGGGCGGCAGGCCAGCCGGGCGGAATGCAGGCGTTTCATGCGGCACAAACGTTGATGCGTCGTCAGACGAGGTGTCATCACTGACTTGCGTGTCTGTGCTGGTTTCTGCGGAGGTGCCTTCACCATTGCGACGGCCACGACGGCTGCGGCGACGACGACGCTTGCGCTCGGGGTCGCTCTGGCCATTGTCGGTGGAGCTGTCGTCGCTTGCGTTGGTATCGACGGCCTGCTGATCGAGTTTGTCTTCGTCAGCCGGTGCCTGGGAAGCCGGTGCGGGCGGCGTGCCCGTAACGGTTTCAACGTTAGCACCGACGACGGCGCCAGCTACTGGCAGCGTGCTGGTGTCAAGCTCGACGTTTTCAGACTGGGTTTCGCTGCGACGGTTACGGCCACGGCCTCGCCGGTTACGGTTGTTGCGCGTGTTTGCTCCGGTATTTTCGGAGCTTGCCGTTTCGTTGCCCGGGACGATGGCTGCGTCTTGAGTTGTGTCGCTTGTTGCGCGGGCTTCTTGAGCCGGCTGTCGGCGGCCACGACCTGTCGTGCCCTGCTCGGCTTTGCCTTCGGTGTCATGACGACGCTCGCGACGCTGGCGGGAGCGGTCGCCGCCGGCGCGTTGACGCTCGCCGCTGCGGTGTTGGCGGCCTCGCTCGCCACGTGCGGGCGTTTCGCTGACGGGCTTGGTTTCTTGTGAAGCTGTCTGGGTTGACGTGGTGCTGCCTGTCAGCCAGTTGATGATGCGCTTGAGCAGACCCAGCCCGTCTTGCGCTGCACGTGCTGTCGCGACGACTGGAGTTGGGGCTGGTTCGTGCCGTGGTGCAGGTTGTGCGTGGCTGAGGCTTTTGACCAGCGCTTCGGGGCGAGCCTTTTGATCAAGTGCCTTGTTGGGCACCCAGATGGTGGGTGACTCTGGCTCGGTAACCAGCTCGAAGCTGGTCTTGACCTCTTCGAGGCGCGGGTCATCATGACGCAGACGTTCAATGTGATGATGCGGTGTTTCGAGGTTTTTGTTGGGGATAAGAACCAGGTTGACCTTGAGGCGTGCCTCGATCTTGGCGATGTCGTTACGCTTTTCGTTAAGCAGGAACGTGGCGACCTCAACAGGTACCTGAGCATGCAGGGCTGCCGTGCCTTCTTTCATGGCCTCTTCCTGCAGCAAACGCAGAATTTGCAAAGCGCTGGATTCGGCGTCGCGCACGACCCCGGTGCCGTTGCAACGAGGGCAGGTGATGTGTGAGCCTTCGTTCAGGGCAGGGCGCAGACGCTGACGCGAGAGTTCCATGAGGCCAAAACGAGATATTTTGCCCATTTGTACGCGGGCACGATCGAAATGGAGAGCATCACGCAGGCGCGTTTCGACAGCGCGCTGGTTTTTGTTGTCTTCCATGTCGATGAAGTCGATAACGATCAGGCCACCGAGGTCACGCAGGCGCAACTGTCGGGCCACTTCGTCAGCGGCTTCCTGGTTGGTGCGCATGGCGGTTTCTTCGATGTCGGCACCGCGTGTGGAACGCGCCGAGTTCACGTCAATGGCAACCAGCGCTTCGGTATGGTCGATGACGACCGAGCCACCCGATGGCAGCTGTACTGTCCGCGAGTAGGCGGTTTCGATCTGGTGTTCGATCTGGAAGCGTGAAAACAGAGGAATATCGTCGCGATAGCGTTTTACACGCTGGACGTTGTCGGGCATTACCACGCTCATGAAGGCGGTGGCCTGCTCGTAGATATCGTCGGTGTCGATGAGGATTTCACCGATATCGAGCGAGTAATAATCGCGAATGGCGCGGATGACCAGGCTGGACTCAAGGTAAATAAGAATAGGAGCCGGGTTATCACGGGCGGCGCCGTCGATGGCACCCCAGAGCTGCATCAGGTAAGCGAGATCCCATTGCAGCTCTTCGACGCTGCGGCCAATACCTGCGGTGCGGGCAATAATGCTCATGCCGGAAGGCAGATCGAGCTTGTCCATGGTTTCGCGCAGCTCTTGCCGGTCTTCGCCTTCGACGCGACGCGACACGCCGCCGCCGCGCGGATTGTTTGGCATTAGCACCAAGTAGCGGCCAGCCAGTGAGATAAACGTGGTAAGTGCTGCTCCTTTGTTGCCGCGCTCTTCCTTTTCTACCTGGATGATGAGTTCCTGGCCTTCAGCCAGAGCGTCCTGAATGCGCGCGCTGCGCACATCGACACCTTCTTTGAAATAAGTACGTGCAACCTCTTTAAAGGGGAGGAAGCCGTGGCGGTCTTCACCATAGTTGACGAAGCAGGCTTCCAGACCTGGCTCGATTCGGGTGATGACGCCTTTGTAGATGTTGCCTTTGCGCTGTTCGCGCCCGGCAGTCTCGATGTCGAGGTCGATGAGTTTCTGACCATCGACGATAGCGACGCGTAGTTCTTCTTGGTGCGTCGCGTTGAACAGCATTCTTTTCATGAGGTGATTCTCCGTAGTCATGGCGCACCGTAAATCGGCGCACGACCGCGGGTCACTCGGTGTGTGGCGCTAAATCTGCATAGAAGGCCTGGCTGACGCGTGTCAGGCAGTGCCCTCCGGGTGTCTGGAAGGCACAGCGTACCTGTAGGTACTTGGTTCAGTCAGCAGGATAGTCTGGTTCACATTAGTGGTTTAACAGAGGTTGCTGGGAACGTCAGTCGCGGGGTTGATTTCGCGGCTGGTGCATACAAAAGATGACAAATTCTGCAAAAGATTCAGCGTCGCACGCGGGTGCCAGCAACGATGCAGGAAGCCGGCAAATTTGCCGCACCACTTGCTGCATACCGGAGCTGCCCCGGCGACCTAATGACCCAGAAGCTGAAACCCAGGCATACAATATGTCCTTATCGCCCAACGGAGACGCACCCTTGCATCTCTACGTTTGGCTTCTTTCAGCTTCTATAGGCTGACGCGATTATATTCCCCTTTTCCCTATGCGTAAAACAGTTAATGCTAAAAGCCCGGCCCCCAGCGTGCGGTTTGTCGAGATTCACGCCGAGCAGGCGGGGCAACGCATCGACAATTTTCTTATCCGGCTTTGCAAAGGCGTGCCTAAAAGTCACCTGTATAAAGCCATACGGGGCGGCGAGGTCAGGGTAAACAAAGGGCGCATTAATGCCGAGTATCGTCTGGAAGCTGGCGATCTGGTACGTGTGCCGCCTATGCGGCTGCCGCAGCCCGACGAGGCCCGGATCGTACCGCCTATGGTCTTTCCGGTGGTATTCGAAGACGATGCCATGGTGGTTATCGACAAGCCGGCGGGTGTTGCTGTGCATGGCGGCAGCGGGGTGTCGTTTGGTGTTATCGAGCAGATGCGGGCAGCGCGGCCAGACGCACGCTTTCTTGAACTGGCGCATAGGATCGATCGTGAAACATCGGGTCTGCTCATGATTGCCAAACAGCGCAAGGCGTTGTTGCGTTTGCACGACATGTTGCGTGAAAGCGAAGGCCGAAAACATTATCAGGCCCTGGTCGTGGGCGATTGGGTTAATGACAGGCAGCACATGCGTCAGCCTCTGCTCAAATGGCTGACGGCGTCGGGTGAGCGGCGCGTGCGTGTTGATGCCGGTGGCAAGGCGGCGCACACCATCGTGACATTGCGTAAACGTTTTGGTCGTTATAGCCTGCTGGGTGCCGAACTGCGCACCGGGCGTACGCACCAGATTCGTGTGCATCTTGCGTCAGCGGGTTATCCCATTGTTGGTGATGACAAGTACGGGTCTGATGAAGTGCGCGACCGTTTCTCCAGGCTGGGTTTCCGGCGTATGTTTCTGCACGCCGGACAGCTTGACATCTCTCATCCCATCACGGGCGATCCATTAAATCTTGTTGCGCCACTCCCGCCCGAGTGCATGAAAATTCTTGATTATCTGGAGCAAACTCTGTGAAGCATTATTCAGCCGTTATCTTTGACTGGGACGGTACCGTCATGGATTCGACTCATTCTATCGTGTCAGCCATACAAATGGCCTGTGCCGATGTCAGTCTTCCTGTGCCTTCAGCCCGGGACGCGGCCTGGGTAATAGGGCTGTCGCTCGAAAGTGCCCTGTACCGCTGCGTCCCCACCCTTACCGCTGAACAGTTGCCTTTGTTTCTGGAGCGTTACCGGCATCATTTTCTGAGCCGCGACACACAAATAAAACTGTTTGATGGTATTCCCGAACTGATCACTACACTAAGGTCGCGGGCCATCACGCTGGGCGTGGCCACGGGCAAGAGTCGGGTGGGCCTGAATCGCGTTCTGGCCAGTACACAGCTGCATGAGCATTTTGACATTACACGCTGCGCCGATGAGTCATTCAGCAAGCCGCATCCCGGCATGCTGCTTGAAATCATGGAAGCGCGCGCACTTCGCCCCGAGCAGGTGCTGATGGTTGGCGATACCACGCACGACATTCAGATGGCTCTGGCTGCGGGAGTCGACTGTATGGCTGTTACCTACGGCGCACATGACAAGCCCACGCTAGTCAAGGCGCAACCTACCGTCATGGTGTCCAGTGTGCCTGAGATGCAAGCCTGGCTGCTCGACCGCGTCTGACCGGGGTTTGGCCCCGATGTGCTAATGCAGTAAAAACAACGCTTTTAAGGTGTAAATCGGAACTTGTCAGGTATTCTGGCGTCTCATGCAGATAGCTGTCCCGCCCCTGCACAAGGAAAACATATCCATGCCGTCGATCAAGCCGCCAAATATTTCCCCTTCCAGCATTACGCCTGAGCACGTATGGCTGGCACGGCGGCACTGGATGCGCCAGATGGGGGCAGGGGCACTCGCTTTGGGCGCCGGCAGCGTAATGCCTGCTCTGGCCGCCAGCCCCGCCAACGAGCGCGCGCCGCTGGCCGCAACGCCTAACCCATCGTATCAGCTTATGCGCACGCCAACGGCTGAACGTGATGTCACGTCCTACAATAATTTTTATGAGTTCGGCACCGGCAAAGGTGACCCTGTAGAGAATGCCGGGGCAATGGTTTTGAGGCCCTGGACGGTCAGCGTCGAAGGAGAGGCGAACAAGCCTCAGGTGTTTGACATTGACGACCTGCTCAAACTTGCGCCGCTCGAAGAGCGGGTGTACCGGCTGCGTTGTGTTGAAGCGTGGTCTATGGTTATTCCGTGGACGGGTTATTCGCTGTCTGCACTGCTTAAAAAAGTCGACCCCACCAGTCGTGCCCGCTATGTGTCGTTTGTCACGGCGGAGCAACCCGAAAACATGCCTGGTCTGCGTGGTCGCATTCTTGATTGGCCATACGTCGAAGCGTTGCGTATCGACGAAGCCATGCATCCTCTGACCATGCTGGTGTTTGGGGTCTATGGCAAGACTCTGCCTGGCCAGAATGGCGCGCCCATGCGCGTGGCCATCCCCTGGAAATACGGCTTCAAGTCGGGCAAGTCTATCGTGCGTATCGTGTTGTCTGAAAAAATGCCTGAAACAAGCTGGAACAAAGTCGCCCCCAGTGAGTACGGCTTTTATGCCAACGTGAACCCGACGGTGCCGCATCCGCGCTGGAGCCAGGCCACTGAAAGACGCATAGGCGACGGTTTTTTGCCGCTCGCGCTGAAACCTTGATGTTCAATGGGTATGCCGATGAGGTCAGTTCCCTGTACCAGGGCATGGACCTCAGGCGCTGGTACTGATGGCTGCCACGAGTGCCAACTGGACGGCGCGACAGGTGGGTCGCGTCAAGCCCTTGTTTTTCACCCTTATGCTCTATCCGCTGGCGCGCTGGCTCTGGTTAGGCTACGCCGGAGGGTTAAGCGCCAATCCGCCTGAATTTCTCATCCGATCTTCGGGTGTTTGGGCGCTGGTGGCTCTACTTATTACCCTGGCCATCACGCCTTTGCGCCGGCTTTTGGGCCAGCCAGCTCTGGTGCGTCTGCGTCGCATGGCGGGCTTGTTTTCATTCTTCTACACCTGTCTGCACTTGTTTGGCTGGGCTCTATGGGAGCGCGGGCTGTCGCTTGCGTCCATGTGGCAAGACACAATGCAGCGCACGTTTATAACCGTGGGCATGGTGGCGTTTGTTCTGCTGGTGCCGCTCGCGTTGACATCGACACGAGGCTGGATGCGCCGGCTTGGGCTACTTTGGCAGCGATTGCACCGTTGCGTGTATTTGATTGCCATGCTTTCAGTGTGGCATTTCTGGCTGGTACGCGCCGGTAAAAATGATTTTGCCGAGCCCTATACCTACGGGGCCGTGCTGGCAGTATTGCTGGCGCTGCGGCTGGTTTATGTGTTCAGGCGGCGAATGGCCATGGCCGCCTCCGATCCGGCTAGGGCAGCGCCTTAAGAATACCCAGGGTTTCGGCGTCAGGTCGGCCATCATATCGTATGGGGCGGTAATGCATCTGGAAAGCGCCCAGGGTGTTCATGGTGGTCTTGTCGAGTATGCCGCTGTCAGGTGTCGTGTAGCCCACCCGACGCAGTTCCGCCTGCACCCAGCTTATAGGCGGCAGGCCATTGACAAGAAACTCGGCGGCATACTGTCGGGCCAGAGTTTCGTCATACCATCGTCCTACACCCAGATCTGCCAGTGCATGCCACGGAAACAGCGGGCCAGGGTCGATTTTGCGCTGCGGTGCCACATCGCTGTGGCCGACAATGTTTTCAGGCTTAATCTGGTGGCGAGCAATGATGTCTTTGACCAGAATGGCCAGGGTGCGAGTCTGTTGCGCTGAATAATCGTCCCATTTGTCAGCACCAGGCCCTTCCAGGTGGCCAGAGCGAGGGTTGCTTATAAGGCCCTGATTGACGATTTCTATGCCTATAGAGGTGCTGTTCAGGTCGCTGCGGCCATACCATTCGCTGACGCCTGCGTGCCAGGCCCGGCGGCTTTCGTCCACGAGCTGATATATATGAGGTTTGCGCTCATCAGTAACCAGATAATGTGCGCTGACATTACGCTCTGAGAGTATGCGCAACGAGGCTTCATTGTTTGCTGAAGTGTAGTGCAGCACAATGGTGGACACCCGGCTGTTCTGGCTCTTAGCCTGTACGCTTTGATCAATGTCGAGGCCTTGCGGGCCGTGCGTGGCACAGGCGGCCAGCAACAGCGGCAGGGCAAGCGCTGCCAGCCTGCGCCACGGGCGCGAGGCCGGGCCGGCTGGTGATGCGCCAGACTCGTCGGTTTTGAAGTGTGGGCAGGGGTGATTGGGCAGGGCATTCATGCTTGCCATTATCGCCCGGCCAGAAACAAAAAAATCGTGGGTTTTTTGGCGAGATCAGGTGCAGGCATGGATTTCCATTGTGCGACGGTGCGGGTCTGTATCCATTCTTGCCCGGTTGTCAGTGCACGGGCGACACAGAGCCGAGTGTCTGGCTGCAGCGTTTTCTTTAGTGTGTCGAACATAGCTTCGTTGCGGTAGGGTGTTTCGATAAAAATCTGGGTCTGCTCCAGCTTTCGGGAGCCAGCCTCCCATTCTTTGATCTGGCGGGCGCGTGCGGTGGGTTCTACGGGTGCGTAGCCATGAAACGTGAAGCGCTGTCCTTCCAGGCCGCTGCCCATAAGGCTTAGCAAAATAGATGACGGGCCTACCCACGGCCTGACGTGTATGCCCATATTGTGCGCTAACGCCACCACTCGCGCGCCTGGGTCTGCAACAGCCGGGCAGCCAGCTTCGGACACCAGCCCGATTTCGCCGCCCTCGACCAGAGGTTGCAGCCATTCGCGCATTTGTGGCTCCTGGACCTTGCTCGTAAGCGTGTGAATGGTAATTTCTTGCAAGGGTTTGACTGTGCCCATCTGTTTAAGAAAAACGCGGGCAGTCTTGGCGTTTTCGGCAATGTACGTATCGAGCCGGCTGGCTGTGTCGCGAGCGGCTTGCGGCAGCCAGGTTTCGGGTGGGGCTTCGCCCAGGCTGACGGGAATTAAATGCAGAATGCCGGAAGGTGTCATGATGGCCACATACGATGAGCGGTAAACAAGAAGAGAAGGTCAGGGCCGTGTAGGCCAGCCATGTGTGAGGGGGTTGACGCCAAAGCTGCGCAGCATGCGCGTCAGGGCAATAAGGGGAAGTCCGATGATGGCGGTGGGATCGTCAGAACGCATGGATTCCATCAGGGCGATGCCCAGGCTTTCGGCCTTGGCGCTGCCGGCGGTATCAAAAGGTTGTTCGCGCTCAAGGTAGGCAACGATTTCGTCGTCGTTTAACGTACGGAACCGGCAGACAGTGATGACATCGTCGACTTCGGTGCGCGTGGCGCCGTATACGCACAAGGCGCTGTGAAACTGTACAGTCTGGCCCGACAGCCGGCGAAGCTGCGCATAGGCACGATCGTAATTGCCGGGCTTGCCGATGGGCTCGCCATCAATGGTGGCCACCTGGTCTGAGCCTATGACGATGGCGTCTGGGTGCGTGGCAGCTACTTCGAGCGCCTTGAGCACCGACAGCCTTTGGGCAAGTGCTGCTGGTGTTTCTTCGGCAAGCGCAGTTTCGTCGACCTGAGGGGCTACAGCGGTAAACGGAATGCCCAGTCGCTGAAGCATTTGGTGGCGATATGATGAACTTGATGCGAGGATGAGACGCATGAGAGAGTATTAGACCTGTTTGGTTTGACTGCAAAAGCCGGAACACGGTATTATCTAACGTTTTCCTTGTGCGTGAAAGCACGGCAAGGTGGGGGGATTATCGCGTGGCCAAAAAGCAGCACGATACTCAGGGCGCGCCAGGCCAGCAGGCAGCGGCAACGTCGAAACCGCAATTAGCACAGCCGCATGAGCAAACGCTGTCCGAGGCCCAGCACGATAAGTCGCTTGAGGGCGGGCGTCAAGCCGGCGGTCAGGCAGCAGATCGCACTGAGGGTTTGTTTGTTGATACTGCCGAACTTGCGCGTCCGGAGCGTACCTATAATGGGCGCACACCAATTACGCAGTTTGAGCGGCTTGTCGATGATCTGCCCGCTCAGTTGCCAGGTAGCGAGGTGCAGTGGTCGGTTGCGGGCGAAACTGACTCGCAAGGCAGGCAGTGGGTTCATGTGGTGGTAACCGCCGAGCCCGTGCTTGAATGCCAGCGCTGCATGCAGCCTTTCGCTCTGCAGGTTGATGTCGATAACCTTCTTCAGGTGATGAAATCTGAGGCTGAACTCGAAGCTCAAGAGGCTCACGACGAAAGCGCAGGCCAAGTCGTCGAGCGCATTGTGAGCTCAATGCGCCTGGATGTGCTGGGTTTGGTCGAAGACGAAATCATCCTCAGCCTGCCTTACGTGCCCAAGCATGATATTTGCCCGTCGTTGCCGGCTCCGCTGCAAGAAGCCGGTGATGACGATGCCCCGTTGTCGCCTTTTGCGGCACTGGGCAAGCTTAAAAAACATTGATCTAACGCAGTTTTAACTTGCGGACTATCGCGTACAATAGCGATCCGCTTTCAGGAGTAGTCATGGCCGTCCAGCAAAACAAAAAAAGCCCGTCCAAGCGCAATATGCGCCGTTCGCACGATTTCATCTCGGCGCCCGCAACGGCTGTCGAACCCACTACGGGCGAACTTCATCTGCGTCACCACATCAGCCCCAATGGCTTCTACCGTGGTCGCAAAATCTTCAACACCAAGAACGACGAGTAATCCCTCATCGTGCGCTCACGCTGTAACAGCCGCGGGTGGCGCGCCTGATGTCCGCAAATACAATACGGATCGCCATCGACTGCATGGGCGGCGACATCGGTTTGCCGGTTACCATACCGGCTGCCGTACAGTTTGCCCAAAGTAACCCTGATACCCGTTTTCTGCTGGCGGGTGATCCGGTTGCCATCGAGGCCCATTTGCGAGAGCAAGGGTGTCTCGGCAAAGACTGGTACGAAATTCTTCCTGCGTCAGAGGTCGTTCTTATGGACGACTCGGTCGAGGTTGCCCTGCGTCGCAAGAAAAACTCCTCCATGCGGGTTGCTGTCCAGGCTGTCAAAGACGGCCGGGCCGACGCTTGCATCTCGGCGGGCAATACGGGCGCGTGGATGGCGATTTCGCGCTACATACTCAAAACGCTCGACGGCATTGACCGTCCGGCCATTGCTACGTCCATACCCAACCAGAAGGGTGGTGCCACCACGGTGCTTGATCTCGGCGCCAACGTTGATTGTACGGCCGAGCATTTGTTGCAGTTTGCCATCATGGGGTCAGCACTGGCTTCCACGGTCGACCAGCAGCTGCGGCCCACCATCGGTTTGCTCAACATCGGGCAAGAGGTCATCAAGGGCAATGAGGTCGTCAAGCATGCGGCAGAACTGCTGCGTGGCAGCGGCCTTAATTTTTATGGCAATGTCGAAGGTGATGACATCTGCAAGGGCACCGTCAATGTTATCGTGTGTGACGGCTTTGTCGGCAATGTTGTGCTCAAGTCTATCGAAGGCGTGGCCAAAATGGTCGGCACCATGATGCGGGCCGAATTCAAGCGCAACCTCTTCACTCTGGTTTCGGGGCTTTTGGCCAAGCCGGTGCTCAACCGGCTGCGCGATCGCGTCGACAACCGGCGATACAACGGCGCGGCGCTGTTGGGTTTGCGCGGTATTGTCATTAAAAGCCACGGGTCGGCCGATGCTTACGCCTTTGGGTACGCGCTGCGGCGTGCACGCGAAGCTGTGCAGAACGGGCTGCTTGATGGTACAACACGTGCCATTGACGAGCTTCGTCTGAGCCTTCAAGAGGCGGCGAAGACGTCAGCGAATATTTCCAACGATTTATCAGATCCTGTGCCGTAGCCAGGTGTCCGGAAACCACTATGTCATATGCCAAGATAATTGGATCGGGGGGTTATTTGCCTCCCCGTATCGTCAGTAACGATGAGCTGGCGGCTGACCTGGCCTCCCGCCATATCGAGACCTCCGACACATGGATCCGCGAGCGCACAGGCATCAGGCAACGGCATATCGCCGATGCCGGTATGACCACCAGCCAGCTCGCCACCCGTGCAGCTCAGGCTGCGCTCGAGAATGCCGGGATCGACGCCGCTGAGGTCGATCTCATCATTGTTGCTACCTCCACGCCGGATTTTGTCTTTCCAAGCACGGCATGCCTCGTTCAGGCCAATCTGGATGCTCCGGGCGGCGCAGCGTTTGACGTCCAGGCAGTATGCAGTGGGTTTGTTTATGCGCTGGCCACCGCCGATGCATTTATTCGCGCGGGGCGCTCCAAAACTGCGCTGGTCATTGGCGCTGAGGTGTTTTCCAGCATTCTTGACTGGAGCGACCGTGGCACCTGTGTGCTATTCGGCGATGGAGCAGGGGCGGTGGTACTCCGGGCATCAGAAGAGCCTGGCATTATTGCGGCTCAACTCAATGCCGACGGACGGCAAATGGGCATACTGACCGCGGCTGGCAACGTGTCGCATGGCAAAGTCGTGGGTGATCCCTTTCTGCGCATGGACGGTCAGGCCGTATTCAAGCTGGCTGTCACATCGCTGACCAAGTCAGCGCACGATGTGTGCGAGCAGGCGGGCATCTCGCTCGCCGACGTAAACTGGCTGGTGCCACATCAGGCTAATGTACGTATTATCAATTTTCTGGGGCGCAGGCTGGGCATCGAGGACGACCGTGTCGTTGTCACGGTAGACCAGCATGCCAACACGTCTGCCGCGAGCGTGCCGCTGGCGTTTGATGTGGCGCGGCGCGACGGGCGTATCAAGGCCGGCGACACCGTGTTGATGCAGGGCGTTGGTGGCGGTTTCACCTGGGGATCCATTCTGGTGAAAATTTAGGGTTAATAATAATGAAAGTTGCTTTTGTCTTTCCGGGGCAGGGTTCACAGTCGGTAGGCATGCTTGATGCCTGGTCGGGCAACGCCGCAGTGGCTGATGTCGTAAGTCGGGCTTCGGGTGCGCTCGAGCAGGATCTGGCTACGTTAATAGCTACCGGCCCGTCAGACGACCTTAACCTCACAACCAATACTCAGCCGGCCATGCTTACGGCGGCTGTTGCCATTTATCACGCCTGGCTTGAGGCGGGTGGCCCGCGTCCCGATCTGGTGGCCGGGCACAGCCTGGGCGAATACTCGGCGCTGGTTGCGGCAGACGCACTGGGCATCGAAGATGCCGTACGTCTGGTGCGTATTCGTGCAGACGCCATGCAAGCGGCAGTGCCCGTAGGCACAGGCGGTATGGCGGCCATTCTTGGCTTGTCCGATGATGTGGTCCAGTCGGTCTGCGAGCAGGCGGCACAAGGGCAGGTGGTAGAGGCTGTCAACTTCAATGCGCCTGCGCAGGTTGTTATTGCCGGGCACAAGGCAGCGGTTGAGCGTGCCTGCCAACTGGCCAAAGACAGCGGCGCAAAGCGCGCCCTTGTCTTGCCCGTATCGGCCCCATTTCACTCCAGCCTGCTGCAGCCGGCTGCCAGAGTGCTGGAACAGGCGCTTGCCGCGATCGAGATAGCCGAGCCTGCCATCACACTGATCAACAACGTTGACGTTGCCAGCCCGACGCAGGCTGCCGCCATCAAAGATGCGCTGGTGCGTCAGGCCTGGCATGCTGTGCGTTGGGTCGAAACCATACAAGCCATGAAAGCTGCGGGTGTAACGCATGTAATCGAGTGTGGCCCGGGTAAAGTGCTGTCAGGCCTCACCAAACGCATAGAGAGCGATCTTGTCAGCCTGTCGGTAAAAGACCCGGCATCGCTGCAGGCAGCGCTAGACTCACTCAAGGGATAAAAAAGATGTCAGACCGGCAACTCGAAGGAAAGACCGCGCTCGTAACAGGCGCCACACGTGGCATAGGCAAAGCAATTGCGCTCAAGCTGGCGGCCAACGGTGCTACGGTAGTGGGTACAGCCACCTCTGAGGCGGGCGCCCAGTCTATCAGCGACATGCTGGCCGAAAGCGGCGGGCGTGGCGTAGTGCTTGACGTCAATGACGCTCAGGCCTGCGACAGCCTGGCCGCCGAGTTGGGACGCGACGGTGCGCCGCATATTCTGGTCAACAATGCCGGTATTACACGCGATAACATAGCCATGCGCCTCAAAGATGACGACTGGCAGGCTGTTCTCGACACCAACCTTACGTCGGTGTTTCGCCTCTCGCGGGCAGTCATGAAAGCCATGATGAAGGCGCGTGGCGGACGCATTATTAACATTACGTCGGTTATCGGGTCTGTCGGCAATCCAGGCCAGGCTAATTACGCGGCGGCAAAAGCCGGCGTGGCCGGGCTAAGCCGCGCTCTGGCGCGCGAACTTGGCAGTCGTAATATTACGGTAAACTGCGTAGCGCCAGGGTTTATTGATACTGATATGACCCGCGCCCTCAACGAGGCGCAGACGGCTGCGATTTTGGCCCAGATTCCGCTTGCGCGGCTGGGTGATGCCGAAGACGTAGCTGCGGCGGTTTCCTTTCTGGCTGGCCCTCAGGCCGGCTACGTTACAGGCACTACGTTGCACGTCAATGGCGGTATGTATATGTAATTAACGAACAGAGTCCCTCTGGTAGGGTAAAATCTGTTCAATTCACAGGTGTTCCGCCCCGGGGCCAAGCGCCATTCAGGCACCCCCCCCTCGCCGGCATGCCTTTTTTTGTCATGGCCAGCACCAATAATTCATTCGTTTGGCTATAATTCGCGGGAATTTTCCCCACTTGGAGATCTGCATGGAAAGCATCGAACAGCGCGTCAAGAAGATCGTCGCTGAACAACTTGGCGTTAACGAAGCCGAGATCAAAAACGAATCTTCCTTCCTTGACGACCTCGGTGCCGATTCGCTCGACATGGTCGAGCTCGTGATGGCACTCGAAGATGAGTTTGAAACCGAAATCCCGGACGAAGAGGCCGAGAAAATCACGACGGTTCAGCAAGCGGTCGATTACATCACGTCGCATAGCAAACAGTAATATCAACTTTTCGGGTGCGCCCCGGTTTACCGCTGCGCCACCCCCAAGGCGGTTTCTAGGGAATAGTCCCGCTGTCCTGGCCACAAGCATTCAATGCTGCGGTCTGGCGCTGCGCCTGTTCACTTTAAACCGCTTTTTTTTCAGGAGTCATCCGTGAAACGACGTGTCGTCATTACCGGTCTGGGTATTGTTTCGCCAGTCGGCAACGATATTGACAGTGCATGGGACAATATCGTCAATGGGCGTTCGGGCATAGGCCGCATCACGCGTTTTGATCCTTCCGAGCTGAACTCCCACATTGCGGGTGAAGTCAAAGGTTTCGACGTTACGCAGTACATGTCTTCCAAAGAAGCCAAGCAAATGGATACCTTTATCCATTATGGCGTGGCTGCTGGCGTTCAGGCCTGGCGCGATGCCGGCTATGAGCCTTCTGAGTCTGCCGCCGAACGCTGCGGCGTTATTCTGGGCTCAGGCATCGGCGGTTTGCCCCGTATTGAAGAAACCCAAATCGAATATCTCCAGCGCGGTGCGCGTCGAATTTCACCATTCTTCGTGCCAGCTTCGCTCATCAATCTTATATCTGGCCAGCTGTCCATCAAGCTCGGGCTCAAGGGCCCCAGCTATGCTGTCGTATCTGCCTGCACGACAGGGCTGCACTCCATTGGCGATGCCGGCAGGCTTATTGAATATGGCGATGCCGACGTCATGATAGCCGGAGGCGCTGAGGCTACCGTATCGCCGCTGGGCGTGGGTGGTTTCGCGGCCATGCGTGCACTTTCTACGCGCAATGACGATCCTCAGACGGCATCACGCCCCTGGGACCGCGACCGCGACGGCTTTGTGCTGGGCGAAGGCGCCGGTGCGCTGGTTCTCGAAGAATACGAGCACGCCCGCAAGCGCGGCGCTCGCATATACGGTGAACTGGTCGGCTACGGCATGAGCTCCGATGCGCATCACATTACATCACCTGACCGCGACGGTCCACGTCGGGGCATGGTCAATGCCTTGCGCAGTGGCGGCATTAACCCCGACGAGGTGCAGTACATCAATGCGCACGGCACCTCCACGCCGCTGGGCGACAGAAACGAAACCGAGGCGCTCAAGCTCGCGTTCGGCGACTACGCCCACAAGCTGGTCGTCAACTCCACCAAATCCATGACTGGTCATCTTCTGGGCGCAGCGGGCGGGGTTGAGGCGGTGTTCACGACTCTGGCCGTATACAACCAGGTGTCTCCTCCCACTATCAATATTTTCAACCAAGACCCCGATTGCGACCTCGATTACTGCGCCAACGAGGCGCGTGATCTGAAGATCGAGATTGCGTTGTCCAACTCGTTTGGCTTTGGCGGCACGAACGGCTCCATGATCGTCCGGAGGGTCTAGCCTGAGGCGCCGCTTGTCTTTGCCTCGCCACTGGCCCGTCAGGTCTACGCGTCAGGCTGTGTTGTTCAACGCCCTGACGCGCCGCCAGCATCATTATTCAGGCACGCTTACTTTGCATGCCAGCGGGCTGTGGCGGGCCGATGCCGTCACACAGGGGTATCTGCGGCTGGCGCGGGTCTGGCAAACTCCAGTGTGGCTGACCTTGCGCTTTTACGCTGTCCCCGACAGCGCGAAGGTTCCAACTCCCCCTTCTCGAGTATCGCGGGCATACAGCGCCCCGGTGTCTGCAGGCACCGGGGCGCGGCGCGTGCCGCAGAGTCGGGTAGATCTGGTAATCTGGAAACATTCTCTGGCGGGCCCAGCCTGGCGTTCGCTGCGCACCCAGGTTGCAAGGCAGGCAGCCATGCCTCGCCGAGCTCTCAAAAAGGAAGGCCCATGAGTGAACGCGATGTCGACGCCCAACTGGTGGCTCGTGTACAGCGTGGCGACAAGCGTGCCTTCGACCTGTTGATGCTCAAATATCAGCGCAAAATAATGCGACTGCTGTCACGTATGATTCGTGACCCGGCTGAGGTTGAAGATGTCGCCCAAGAAGCCTTTATCAAGGCGTATCGCGCCTTGCCGCAGTTTCGGGGCGATAGCGCGTTCTATACATGGTTGTATCGCATCGCCATCAATACGGCACGCAACTGGCAGGCAGCCAGCGCACGCCGTCCCGTCACACTAAATGAACATACTGACGAAGATGGTGAAACTTTTAGCCGAATTGATAACCTAACCGACAATAGCACTCCAGAGTCAATGGTGGCGAGCCGTCAAATTGTCGATACGGTTAACGCCGCCATGAACGCACTGCCCGAAGAGCTGCGCACCGCCATTGTGTTGCGCGAAATAGAAGGCCTGAGCTACGAAGACATTGCGCAAACCATGGGCTGTCCTATTGGTACCGTGCGTTCGCGAATTTTTCGCGCCCGCGAAGCCATTTCAGCCCAGTTGCGCCCCGTTTTGGACAATGACTCTGATCGTCGCTGGTAAGGAGCAATAAATGCAAGTCGCCAATCAGTCCCATCAACACCAGGAGCAAGCATCCTGGGAAGCCTCCGTTTCCTCATGGATAGACGGCGAGGGCGAAATTCGCCCTGACGAACTTGATTCTCCTTACGGGCGGCATGTGTGGGATACCTATCACCTCATCGGCGACGCGTTGCGCAATCAAGAACTTGCCATAAAGCCTTCCGATCTGTTTTACGCACGGGTTTCCAAGGCCATCGACGCTGAGCCGCATATTGTCGCGCCGCGTGTCGGCCGTCACACACTCATGCGCACAGGCCTCTCGGGGCTGGCCGTTGTAGCCGCCATGGCGTCGGTCGTTTGGGTTGCGTCACCTTATTTTTTCCCGGGCACCTCGGGGCCGTCTGATGTTCAGGTGCTGGCATCTTCCGGCGACGATGCGCGCATCGCCGACTATGTCGATGCGCATCGCGAAATCGTCGGTGCCAGTCCGGTGCGTCAGGCCTCGTTCGAGGTGTCTCGCTAATGACTACGGAAGCTTGTCTCACTGCTGGCCTGGGTTGGCATGGTGAAGCGGGCATGCGGGTTAAGGGTCATGCATCCCGTTTGTTTGCTATGGTATTTGCGTTAACGTGTTTAATCGCTGCACCAGCGGGGGCGGCAGAGCCTGCCGCTGATGATGTCGCGGCACAGCAAGCGGTGGCAGTTCTTCAAAAAATCCAGGCGGCAGCCCGAACACTTGATTACGCCGGGGTTTATACGTATCAGCAGGGGCAGGCGATGATGTCGTCGCGCATTGTGCATATGGTTGATGGCACTGGCGAACGCGAACGCATCGAGCTGCTTGACGGTGAGCCGCGCGAGTACGTCCGGCATAATGATGAGAGCCACTGCCTCATACCATCCAAAAAAGTTGTTCTCGTCGAAGACCGGCGCGGCGACCGTTTCCCGGGGCTGTTATTGGGCGACAGCAGCAATTTATCCACGTTTTATCAGATTCATACCAGCGGTTCGCATTATCGTGTCGCTGGCCGAGAGTGTCAGTTTATCGAGCTGGTGCCGCGCGATAACGCGCGCTACGGTTATCGCCTCTGCGCAGATACCGAAACCCATCTGTTGCTTAAGGTGCAGGTAATGGGCAGTCATGGCATGATCGACCAGACCGCATTCAATACGCTTAGCCTTGGTGAGCATGTGTCGCCCGAGGGCCTTGAAACCGGTTTGAAGACAGACGGGTGGAAGGTGGTTCAGTCTGCCATGACACCGGTTGATCTTTCAAAAAAAGGCTGGCGTATTCCGTACCCGCCCGGTTATCAGCCCGTCATGCAGGCTGTGCGCACTATGAAGCATGGCCGACAGGTAAGCCAGTTGGTGCTGGCCGACGGGCTGGCGGCTGTCTCCATATTTATAGAGCCTTTGGGGCCTGAAAAGGGGCTCCGCAACGCCAACGAGGTGGCCAGTACTGGGGCCATGAATATATTCAGCACCCGCGTTGGTGACCATTGGCTGACAGCCCTGGGAGAGGTGCCAGCGCAAACCTTGCGTGAACTGGCTGAACGCACCGAATACGTGCCGCCAGCCCCAACCTTGAATAATTAAATCTCTAACAACGGAGTTCCCTATGCTTTCCGATTATCTTGGAAATAGTAAGCTTAAACGCTTAGCAGCATGTGCTTCGGCGAGCCTGCTTGTCGCGTGCTCGTCAGTGGGCGCCCAAACCAACGCGCCCGAGAGCACGGCGGCGCCCGTTCCTGTGTTGTCTGTTCCAGACTTTACCGGTGTTGTCGCCAAAACCGAGGGTTCTGTCGTCAACATCCGGACCACCGAGGCAGTGCGTGTGCGCAATCAGCGAATGGGCCCGGGTGGTTCTACCGACCCCTACGAACTGTTTAAATGGTTTTTTGGTCCCGACGCAGTACCTCCAGGAATGCCAGGCAAGCGCGGTGACCGTGGCGACCGTGGTGCGGCGCCTCAGGCAGAGCCGCAGGAGCGCACGGTGCCCCGCGGCGTCGGCTCAGGCTTTATTATCTCTGCTGACGGTTACATACTTACCAACAACCATGTGGTGGCCAAATCCAACGGTATATTCGTAACCCTTACTTCGGGTAAAGAGTACGCCGCGAAAGTTATCGGCACTGATGCACGCACTGACATAGCGCTCATCAAAATCGATGCCAAGGATCTCACACCCTTGCCTATTGGTGACTCAGCCAAACTCAAGAAAGGGCAGTGGGTGCTGGCAATTGGTTCACCCTTTGGCCTTGATTCTACAGTTACGTCGGGCATTATCAGCGCCATTAATCGCGATACGGGTGACTACCTGCCGTTCATCCAGACTGACGTCGCCGTCAATCCAGGCAACTCGGGTGGACCGCTCATCAATCTGGCGGGCGAGGTCGTTGGCGTAAATTCGCAGATTATTTCCCAGAGCGGCGGTTTCATGGGTATCTCGCTGGCCATTCCTATCGACGAAACCATGCGTGTGGTTGAGCAGCTTAAGGCCCATGGCAAGGTAACTCGTGGTCGCATCGGCGTACAGATTGGCCCGGTTTCCGATGAGGTTGCCAAAGCAATCGGCCTTGAAAAAGCCGATGGCGCTATGGTCAGCAATGTCGAAAAAGACGGTCCGGCAGCCAAGGCAGGTATACGGGCGGGTGATGTCATCACTCATTTTGACGGCAAAAAGATCGAGCACATGACAGACTTGCCGCGTATTGTTGGTGGCACCAAACCCGGTAATCGTGTCGACATGCAGGTATGGCGCAAAGGCAAACAGCAAAAGCTCAGCGTTACTGTCGGTGAAATGCCGTCTGCAGACGAAGACAGCAGCGCCAAATCCAGTGAGAAGGCACCTCAGGAAGCGCCTGTTGATGCGCTTGGTCTCAAAGTGGGCGAGATCGACAAGGCAAACCGCGAGCAATCGCCTCACGAAGGTGGCGTGCAGGTGGTCGAAGCCAGCGGCCCAGCTGCCGAAGCAGGTATTTCTGTGGGTGATATCATCGTGACCATTAATGATGTTGATATCAAGGGGCCTGAGCAGTATGCGAAGGTCGTGGCGGGGCTTCCTAAATCCCGCGCAGCAGCCCTGCTGGTTGTCCGCGGTGATCAATCACAGTGGATCACCATTACGCCTGAAAAATAATCCGTAGAAACGGCTAAAATGGCGTAAAGCAGAAGGGGGCGCCCTCTAGCGCTCCCTTTTTTTTGGTTTTTTTGTTTTCGCTCTCTTTTCGGACTTTCTTGCCGTTTTATGGATCACATCCGCAACTTTTCCATTATTGCCCATATTGACCACGGCAAATCCACGCTGGCTGACCGGCTGATTCATCGTTGCGGAGGGCTGGCCGACCGTGAAATGTCCAGGCAAGTACTCGACTCCATGGATATCGAGCGCGAGCGTGGCATCACGATCAAGGCACAAACTGCCGCACTGAGCTACACCGCACGCGATGGTCAGGTCTATGCGCTCAATCTCATCGATACTCCGGGGCACGTTGATTTCTCCTACGAGGTCAGTCGTTCATTGTCGGCGTGCGAGGGTGCATTGCTGGTGGTTGATGCCACCCAGGGCGTTGAGGCACAAACTGTTGCCAACTGCTATACCGCCATCGAGCTGGGTGTCGAAGTATTGCCTGTACTCAACAAAATGGACCTGCCCTCGGCAGATCCTGAAGCCGCACGCGAAGAGGTCGAAGACGTTATCGGCATTGATTCTGCCGACGCGATTTTGTGCAGCGCCAAAACCGGCATGGGCATTGAAGACATTCTTGAGCAGGTTGTTGCCAAGGTGCCGCCGCCCAAGGGAGATCCTCAGGCTCCATTACAGGCGCTTATTATTGACTCTTGGTTCGACAACTATGTAGGTGTTGTCATGCTGGTGCGCATAGTTAACGGCGTACTCAAGCCCAAAGACAAGCTCCTGCTCATGGCCAGCGGCTTTACCCATCTTTGCGAACAAATCGGTGTATTTACACCCAAGTCGGTGCCGCGCACCGAGCTGTCAGCAGGCCAGGTGGGGTTTGTCATCGCTGGCATCAAAGAACTTGAGCACGCCAAGGTTGGCGACACCATTACTCTTGCCGGCAAGCCGGCAACTGCAGCCCTGCCAGGCTTTAAAGAAGTCAAGCCTCAGGTGTTCGCGGGGGTCTACCCCGTCGAAAGCAGCGAATACGATCAATTGCGTGATTCGCTCGAAAAGCTCAAGCTTAACGACTCGTCACTCATGTTCGAGCCCGAGGTATCGCAGGCGCTGGGCTTTGGTTTTCGCTGCGGGTTTCTGGGCCTGCTGCATATGGAGATCGTGCAGGAGCGTCTCGAGCGCGAGTTTGACATGGACATCATCACTACAGCTCCGTCTGTCGTGTACGAAGTCCAGACAAACGATGGCGTCATTCAAATGGTTGAAAGCCCCTCGCGCATGCCCGAGGTGGGTCAGATCAGCGAGATACGCGAACCCATAGTCAACGTCACGTTGTTTATGCCGCAAGACTACGTAGGCCCCGTCATGAGTCTGTGCATGGCCAAACGTGGCATACAGCTCAACATGACTTATCACGGCAGGCAGGTACACCTGGCTTACGAAATGCCGCTGGCCGAGATTGTGCTTGATTTCTTCGACAAGCTTAAGTCTGTGTCGCGTGGCTATGCGTCGATGGATTACGAGTTCAAAGAGTACCGGGCTGCTGACGTTGTACGTGTCGATCTGCTTATCAATAGCGACAGGGTAGATGCCTTGTCCATGATTGTGCACCGCGCCAATGCTCGTTATAAAGGGCGTGAGGTCGTCAGCAAAATGCGTGGGTTGATACCGCGCCAAATGTTTGATATTGCCATCCAGGCAGCCATAGGCGCTGAAGTGGTGGCGCGCGAAAACGTAAAGGCCTTGCGCAAGAACGTGTTGGCAAAATGCTATGGGGGCGATATCTCCCGCAAGAAAAAATTGCTCGAAAAGCAAAAGGCCGGCAAGAAACGCATGAAGCAGGTCGGCAACGTCGAAATACCTCAAGAGGCTTTCCTGGCCATATTGCAAGTCGAGGACAAATAACTTGGACAACAACAAGGTGCTGCTGGTATGAGCTGGGATTTCGCCCTCATTCTTTTTTTACTGCTGGTACTTACCGGCGTGGTTTGGTTTCTGGATTTCTTCTGGCTGCGCAAGCGGCGTCGCGCAAAGGGTGTCGCCGCCATGGTGGCAACGGCGCCTGCCGTGCATGGGCTCAGTGAGGCCGAGGCGTCGCAGATACGCCAAGAGGCCTATGACAACGCCAATCGGGCACCCTGGTGGATTGAATACTGTGTAAGCTTTTTTCCGGTAATTCTGTTTGTATTCGTGCTGCGCTCGTTCATTGTGGAGCCGTTTCGCATTCCCTCGGGTTCTATGCTGCCCACACTGAAAGACGGTGACCTGATACTGGTCAACAAATTTCAGTATGGCGTTCGTCTGCCCATTATTGATCAAAAGATTGTCGCCCTGGGTACGCCAGAGCGCGGCGATGTGGTGGTCTTCAGATATCCGGTCGACACCAGTGTTGATTACATCAAGCGAGTGGTTGGTCTGCCGGGCGATGTTATTCAGTATAGAAACAAAATGCTTTCCATCAACGGCAAGGAGATCCCGCACACGCGCGACGGCGATTTCTTTGAGCCAGACCGATCTTCCTATGTAGGCCGTTACACCGAGCAATTGGGCAAGGGTTCGCATCGCATTCTGCTGAACAAGCGGGCGCCACAAGATTTTATGGCGATTTCCAACTACCCTTACCGTGAAAACTGTGAGTACCTTAACGATGGGGTGCGGTGTACCGTGCCACAGGGCCACTATTTCATGATGGGCGACAATCGTGACAACAGCCTGGACAGCCGGTATTGGGGCTTTGTGCCAGACAAAAACATTGTGGGCCGCGCATTTTTCATCTGGATGAACTTCGGCGAGCCTAGTCGTATAGGCGGTTTTCATTGATGCCCGGTACTGACTCTCTGCAGGCGGCTCTCGATTATCATTTAATGATATGAAGCTGCTTGAGCAGGCACTGACGCACAGAAGCCATAGTGCGCGCCACAATGAGCGGCTCGAGTTTCTGGGGGATTCAGTCGTCAATTTTATCGTTGCCGCACTGCTTTTCAGGCGTTTTCCCAAACTCGCGGAAGGCGACCTCTCGCGTCTGCGAGCCAATCTGGTGAAGCAGGCAGCACTGGCCGATATTGCTGATCACCTTTCGCTGTCACAGTATCTTAGACTGGGCGAGGGAGAGCTCAAAAGCGGTGGTTTCCGCAGGCCATCCATACTTGCCGACACGGTTGAGGCCATTTTTGGAGCAGTGTTTCTAGACGGCGGCTTTGAAGAGGCCAGGCGGGTCATTGAGCTACAGTATGACTTCATACTTGAGCATGTTGATCCCAAGTCTCTTGGCAAAGATGCAAAAACGCTGCTGCAAGAGTTGCTTCAGGCCCGCAAGCTTGATCTTCCCTTGTACACGGTTATAGGTACGCACGGTGCGGCGCATAACCAGACCTTTGAGGTGGAGTGCCAGGTGCCCAAGCTCGACATCAAGGTTACGGCCGGCGGCACTAGTCGCCGTGCTGCTGAGCAGTTGGCGGCTGAACAGGCCATTGTGGCCATCAGGGCGCTTGCGCCTTTAAAAGGGCGCAGCGCCGCCCGTTCCCGCAAGGTCAAGCAGTTATCGCTGCCCGTGGCGGTAGCCCAGGAGAACAAATGACCGATACTTTTAATTGTGGATTTGTGGCGGTGATCGGGCGCCCCAATGTTGGCAAGTCAACGCTGGTCAATGCCCTGATCGGGTCAAAAATATCTATTGTGTCTCGCAAGGCTCAGACTACCCGTCATCGCATTCATGGCGTGCTTACCCGGGAGCAAGAGCAATTTATTTTTGTTGATACGCCGGGCTTTCAGACTCGTCATGGTGGTGCGATGAATCGCATGATGAATCGCGTGGTCACTCAGGCGCTCACTGACGTTGACGTGGTAGTCCATGTGGTTGAGGCGGGAAAATGGTCCGCAGGTGATGCGCAGATACTGCCGTTGCTTCCGGCTCCAGAAAAAACCATACTGGTAATCAACAAGGTAGATGCACTCAAGAGCAAAAATGATCTGTTCGCCTATACGGGCAAGATCATGGCGCAGTATCCATATGCAGCGGTTGTGCCAGTGAGCGCATTGCGTGGTGTTCAGCTCGAAAACCTGCTTGCCGAAATTGCCGCAAGGTTGCCAGAGGGCGAGGCCATGTTTGAGGCCGATACGCTTACAGATCGTCCCATGCGCTTTATCGTGGCTGAAATGCTGCGCGAGAAAATTTTCCGTCTTGTTGGCGACGAACTGCCGTATGGGTGCACAGTCGTTATTGAAAAATGGGAAGAAAATGAAGAAGGCGCGCGCGTGTCGGCCTGTATTGTTATCGAGCGCGATTCGCATAAACCCATTTTGCTGGGTACCGGCGGTGTGCACATGAAGCGCATTGCCACCGAGGCCCGGCAAGATATGGTCAAGCTACTCGAGAAACCTGTATTCCTGGATGTGTATATCAAGGTGCGCAAGGGCTGGTCTGATCGCGATAGTACCTTGCGCGAACTAGGATATGAATAGACGGGTACTTCGTGTTCACGATACCCCAGGCTATCTGCTTCATGCGGCGCCGTGGCGCGAGACCTCGTTAATTGTCCAGGCCTTTACACACCAACATGGCATTGTGGCCCTGGTTGCCAAGGGGGCCAAACGCCCACACTCCGCACTGCGTCCTGTACTGTCGGCATTCCAGCCATTAAGTCTGTCCTGGAGCGGGGCAGCTGAAGTCAAGACGCTTACGCGTGCAGAGTGTGGGGGTATTCATGCGCTGCGCGGCCGCGCTTTCATGTCGGCGTGGTACATGAACGAGTTGCTGTTGCGATTACTGGCGCGAGAAGACCCGCATCCGACGCTCTATGAGGCCTATGATGCTGCCCTGCAGCGTCTAAGCGACAACCAGTCGGCAGCCAGCGCTCTGCGGCGTTTTGAATGGGTGCTGCTGAATGAAACTGGTTATGGAACGTCTGAAGCACTCCCTGATTTTGATGACCCCGCGTACGAACCTGAGCTGCGCCGCTCATTGCGCGACCGGCTCAATGTCTTGTTGCAGCGTCCTCTGCAGACGCGTAAGGTCTTGATGGAGCTACAGAAGTATTGAAACCGATGCCAGAGCTTGTTGTGCTCGACACTTGTGTACTTATTTCGAATGTATTGCGCCAGGGTATTTTGCGACTGGCAACACGTGGCTGTTTCCGCCCTATCTGGAGTGACGTCATTGGTGATGAGTGGCGCAGAAACGCTGCACGTTTGTGGGGGGTTCCCGCCGCCGGCATTGCGGATCAATGGCAGGCTTTGCAGCATGATTTTCCCCGGGCGAATCTGGGCGATGTAAGTCAATACAAGTCAGGGCTGGAACGCAGCGATCCCAAAGACTGGCACGTCATTGCAGCAGCACGCAAGGCTCTTGTCTCATCTCCCCAGGCCGCCGTAACGATTGTTACGCGCAATATTCGAGATTTTCATCGGGGTGAACTTTATCATCTGGGCGTAGGCCTTATGGATCCCGACCAGTTTCTGGTGCGTTGCCATGCAGATTATCCCCGAGAGATTGCAGAGATGCTTAACGAGGCTCCAGGCTATCTGATAACACCTGAGCGCGAGGCTCAAGCGTTGCAGACGATTCTGAAGCGTGAGTGCCTGTTCCGTCTTAACAAACTGTGTGTGACTGTACGATGAGAACTGGGGTTGCCTTATCGGTCATGTCTTCCTGCCTGTTTGCGCTGTTATTTTTTTATACAACAGTACTGCATCCCATGAGTGGTCTGCAGGTTTTTGCCTGGCGCATTGCCTTGGGTTTGCCGGCTCTGGCGCTCATTATTACCCGGGGCAGGGGTTGGGGCCAGGTCAGCACCATTTGGCAGCGCCTGTGCCGCGAGCCGCGCTTGTGGCTGGTGTTGCTGGCCAGTGCGGCATTGGTGGGGGTGCAGCTCTGGCTGTTTGTGTGGGCGCCTTTGCATCAGAAAGCCCTGGACGTATCCATGGGGTACTTTCTTTTACCTATTTCCATGGTGCTGATAGGTCGTGTGGTCTATAAAGAACGACTGAGCAGGTTGCAAAATCTGGCTGTGTGGCTGGCTGTAGTTGGTGTTGCGCACGAGCTGGGGCGTACAGGGGCATTTTCGTGGGTGACCGCGCTTGTCATGCTGGGCTACCCGCCTTACTTCATATTGCGACGCGAACTGCACGAAGGCTCACTGGGTCTGCTGTGGTTCGATATGCTGTTTCTGATGCCGATTGCGTTATTGGTGCTTATGCTCCCTGAAAACGGCATGTCGGCCTTTGCGCAGCTGATTGCCTATCCCAGGCTTTTTTTGCTGGTGCCCTTGCTGGGCCTGATCAGTTCAGTCGCTCTGGCAGGCTATCTGTCAGCCGGTCGTCTGCTGCCCTTTGGGTTGTTTGGCATGCTGGGCTACGTGGAGCCCATATTGCTGTTCTGGGTGTCGGTACTGATGCTGAACGAGCCCGTGCCGGCTGCTGCATTGTTTACCTATATGCCTATATGGCTGGCTGTTGTGCTGATCGCGGGGGAGGGAGGCTATAAATGGTTGAGAGACAGCAGAAGAAAAAGTACAGTGGCCCGTCCTGAAAACACGCTCAAAAACGCTATTGAGGCTACGTCATCTTGCAAAATAGACGAAAAGAAACGAAAGCCCGAAGACGTCGCATGACGCATTCGGGCTAAATATATGATGTGGCTGTTTGATACCGGCAAGGGTTAATGCCGTATTTTGCCGACGACAGGCCGCACGCTGGCGGCCTGCTTGTGAAAAGCTAGCCGGTTGTTACTCGCGGTTGCCGAAGATGCCCAGCAACATGAGCAGGTTGGCGAAAATGTTGTATACGTCGAGGTAGACAGCGAGCGTTGCGGTGACGTAATTGGTTTCGCCCCCGTTGATAACGCGTTGCAGGTCAACCAGCAGTAGTGCGGAGAATATGCCTATAGCCATGACCGAAATGGTGATCATGAGCGCAGGCATTTGAAAGAACATGTTGGCGAGCGAAGCTACGATAAGCAGAACAACCCCAATGAACAAGAACTTGTGCATGGTGGAGAAGTCGCGCTTGCTGGTGCTGGCTACGCTGGCCATGGCGCCGAATACGATGGCGGTGCCGCCGAATGCCATCATGATCAGCTGCGAACCGTTGGCCAGGCCCATGACATGACCAAGCAGCCGCGACAGCATGATGCCCATGAAAAACGTGAACGCCAGCAGCAGGGCCACGCCCAGCGAACTGTTTTTGTTACGCTCAATAAGATACATGAGCCCAAACGCACCAATGAGGAAAACAATGGTGCTGGTGCCCGGGCTTGCACCCATAACCTGATTGATGCCACTGTAAAGCCCCACCATGGCGCCCAGTACCGTTGGCACCAGTGAAATGGCCAGCAACCAGTATGTGTTGCGCATGACGCGATTGCGAGCTTCTTGTGTGACGGTACCGTAACCGCTTTGAATAGAGGGTGATGAACGAAAATCGGCCATTTAGATGTCCCTTGTGTAATAAATACTATGGTGCGAGATTAACTTACAAACAGCTGAATATGCAAGCAAAAGCCGCACTTGATTAAGACTGTTTTCCTTTGACAAGGTTCCGTGCGGGGCGGCGGCCTGTGTCATCGTTGCGTCTTGCCTGCATCGCGACCCGACACATCGTGAGCGCGCACATCATGACCGGCAGCCTCATACTGGCGCCATCGTTCTCGCGCTGCACGCTTGTCCTGGTCGTGTCCGGAGACGATTTCCAGTATGCGCTCAAACTGTCCGGCGTGCGGAGGAATCTGCAGATCGAGATTAAGCAGCCAGGATCCCGGGCGGTTCAGCAGAGGTTCGTCGGTAACAACCTGGCTCAGAAGAATGGGTGTCTGCGAGGCCAGAGGATCTTCAGCCATGACGTGAGGAATAAACGCCGTGGCGCTATATCCCCACAAAAGGCGGTCGAACTTGGCCAGCCTTGCAGCATCCTGGGTATAAACCAGCAGCAAGCGCCCTGCGGCAAACTGCTTGCCAGCTACTTCACAGGCCATGCGCAGACGATCAGACGCGCCAAAGGCGAAATCAATGCGTGACATTATGTCGCGATGCCCGCCACGGCATGCATGCCGTGGCGAAGTGGGTGAGCATAAACCATGCTAGCCATCAGCCCCTTCAGGCCTGGCCGATCAGGTAATTGACCAGCAGCGGAACAGGGCGGCCTGATGCGCCTTTTTGCTTGCCACTGCTCCAGGCTGTACCGGCGATGTCAAGATGAGCCCAAGCGTAGTTTTGCGTAAAGCGCGACAAGAAACAAGCCGCCGTGACGGCCCCAGCCTCGCGCCCGCCAATGTTGGCGATGTCGGCGAAATTGGAGTGTAACTGCTTCTGGTAGGCCTCTTCGATGGGCATGCGCCACGCCGGGTCGTTGGCTTCGCGACCTGCCTGCAGCAGGCCTTCGGCAAGAGCGTCGTCGGTGCTGAACAGCCCGGTGTTGACATTGCCCAGGGCAATGACGCAGGCCCCCGTGAGGGTGGCGATATCAATAACGGCGGCGGGTTTAAAGCGCTCGGCATAGGTAAGTGCGTCACACAGTACCAGCCGGCCTTCGGCATCGGTATTGAGGATCTCTATGGTTTGCCCTGACATGCTCGTGACGATGTCACCGGGCTTGTTGGCACGGCCACTAGGCAGGTTTTCGCAGGCGACGATAATGCCGATGATTTCACGGTCTAGTTCGAGCTCGGCAACGGCCCGCATGGTGCCAAATACGCTCGCGGCCCCGCACATGTCGTATTTCATTTCGTCCATGGCCGCTGCGGGCTTCAGGGAAATGCCACCCGCATCAAAGGTGATGCCCTTGCCGACCAGTACGATGGGTGCCTTGTTTTTGCGCTGGGCGGCTGTCATGCCGGCCGGTGTGTGCTTGAGGACGATGAAAGCGGGTGGCTCGTAGGAGCCGCGTGCCACAGACAGGAACGAGCCCATCTTGAGCGCTTCAATGCGTTTCTGGTCGAGTACCTCGGCCTTCAGTGTCTTGAACTCGCGGGCAAGCTTTTTGGCAGTATTGCCCAGATAGGTGGGCGTGCAGACATTGGGAGGCAGATCGCCCAGCAGTCGGGTAAGACTCATGCCATTGCCGATGGCCCGACCTTCGCGCAAACCTTTCTGGGCTTCTGCAGCATCGCTGCGTGCCACCGAGAGCGCTATTTTTTTGAGTTTAGGTGCAGGGTCTTGGGGCTTGCCAAATGTTTGGGTGTAGCGGTAAACAGCACGCAGCCCCGCCGTTGCTGCGGCACGTGCGCGCTCTTGCAGACTGGAGCCCGGGCACTCTATGGAAGCCAGCGTTGTGACACCCTCGGTAAGGGATGCTTCGGCGCAGTATCGGGCAAAGGCAAGCTCGGCGCTGACATGTACAGCAGGCTTGTAGGCGTTTTTCTTGCCCAAACCGATTAAAATAACCCGCACTGCCATAACACCCTCAAGGTTGCGCAATACCAGGTGGGTATCAGGCTTGGCCTTAAATTCTGTTTTCAGCACGGCACGCAGTGCGCCGTCAGTTGCACGGTCGATAATATCGGCTGCGGCGCTCAATTCACCGTCGGCAAATACGCCTACTGCCAGGGCCGCTGTCTTGATTTGATGCAAGGAAGCCGTTGTCTGTGTGCTAAATTCCATTCAAATTTCCCGGTAAGTGTCTAATAGGATGCTTACGATTATCCCGCATATTCTCTCATGTCACTATTCAAACGTTCTGTAGTAGCCGAAATAACGAGTCACGCAGGTGTCGTGTTCTCGACGCTGATGGTCGTTTGGCTTAGTGTCTTGCTGGTTCGTCTGCTCGGAGAAGCCGCCAATGGTGCCATTGGGGCAGACATTGTTTTCGGGCTCGCCGCCTTCTCCAGTATTACAGCATTGCCTGTAATTCTGGCTGTTTCGCTGTTTATTGCAGTGCTCACCACGGTTACAAGAAGCTATCGCGAATCCGAAATGGTGGTGTGGTTTGTCAGCGGCTTATCACTTAAAGACTGGATAGCCCCAATACTGCGCTGTGCCTTGCCAGTGTCTTTGCTGATTGCCTTGCTGACTCTGTTCGCATCGCCTTGGGCATACAGACAGATCGGCGAGTATCGTCAGCGGTATGAGCAGCGCTCTGACCTTTCCAAGGTAACTGCGGGGCAATTTATCGAAACACAAGGCGGAGACCGCGTGTTTTTTGCCGAAGAACCAAGTGCCCCTGGCGAAGAGCTAGGACGTGTCATTGCCCGCGTTATCGACCCCGAATGGCATAGCATAATCACCGCAGAAAGCGCCAATATTCAGACTGAAAAAACGGTGACCGGTTTCTGGTGCTCAGCTCAGGTCACCGCTATGACCTCAAGCCCGGCAAGCCAGATTTCCGGCTGTTTGATTTTGACCGCTACGGGTTCAGGCTTGAAAGCAAATCTGACAGCACGTCTCTGGAGGCGGTTCGTCGCGAGGCCGAAAGCAAGACAAAAGCCAGGCCCACGGGGCAATTGCTGGCCGACGACACCGATCGTGCGCGCTCACAGGTCATGTGGAGGCTGGCATTGCCTCTTGCAGCGCTTAACCTTGCACTGCTGGCCCTTCCGCTGGGTGCCGTAAACCCCCGGCTGGGCCGCTCGGGCGATTACTTGCTGGCGGGCCTGGTTGGCTTGCTGTACATGAATCTCATCAATCTCTCTCGCGGCTGGATCAGCAACGGCCAGCTCGCCTTCGGGGTGGGCTTGTGGCTGGTACATGCCCTGTTCCTGGCGCTGATGATGTTTATGATGTGGCGCAGGCTGCGGGTGAAAGCCCCCAAAAAACCCGGTTCTCCTGCCCCGGCGTAAGGAGGCGGGCGCGGTGCGGTGCTAGCCGTGGACGCCCTTCTAAGTGTCAAGCGGCGATTTGCGTCTGACTGATTGTATGGTTACGTCTTTGCAAGACATAAAATA
>RAPG01000014.1 GCA_005239165.1 Allopusillimonas ginsengisoli | reverse complement strand
GACTGAAACAAGCATGACTGAAACAAGCATGACTGAAACAAGCATGACTGAAACAAGCATGACTGAAACAAGCATGAAGGCGGGCTGTTTCTAAGAGCTGCATCTTTCAGTTTTAGTCTGATGTGTCCGCTTCTGCCACTTAGGTGATATGATTACGAATCATTATCATTTCCATCTATGAAATAAACCAACATGGGCCGCACGACAACATGCAATGGGCCGGCTTCGGCCGCAACCGACGCATATGCCGGGCTGTCGGAGGTAAGGCGGTTTGTCATCGGGCTGACGACAGCGATTGTCACAATTTTTGTCACCCCAGCAGCTGCACAAGAGATCTTGTCCTGTATGGGTCCCAAGAGGCGGCTGGGTTTGCCTCTGTGTCCATCGCTGCGGGTTCGCGTGGTTTAGCGCTGCTTTAAAGAATGTAAAAGCGGGCTTGGCAGGCCTGACAGCTGTTTGCACAACAACAGGCGTCCGGGTTCGAGTATTGATCGGGATCACGGGCCCGGGTAGGAGATAACTTATGCAGCTCATCGGTCAGAGCGATATGGTGGTCAGGGCGCTTTTGGTCTTTCTGTCGATCATGCTGTTTGCGAGCGTGTACTTGTTTCTGATCAAGGTCATCAACCTGTCTTGCCGCGCTTATCATGCAAGACGATTTCTCCGCGGCCTTGGCCAGGCACGTTCATGGCAACAGCTACAGGAACTCGTAGACAGACAGACGACGATCGGGTCTTTCTCGCGATTGGCCCATCACATCCTCATCCAGAAAAAAACGCTTGATGCAACAACCGGTCAGTACGGTCCGGCAGGCGTCGCACATGGCGTCATGGCGCAACGCTTGATTGAGCACGAAGCTGCCGCGCAGGCGACAGACCTGCATCAGGGTTTGAAGGTCTTGGCCGCTATGGTGTGGGCGGCACCTCTAACAGGCCTTGCAGCGACCGTCTGGCATGGGGTCTGGATATGGCAGCGATCGATCCCGGCAGGCTGGCAGGGCAGTAGCTTGTGGGCTGATGGGCTAGCCATGATGCAATTGGGGCTGTTCGTAGCAGCTATCGCCCTGGCTGCCTATGTGTGCCTACTTGCAGGCACTCGTATGTATCTGTCGCAATTCGTTCTTTTCCGGCAGACGGTGGTGTCGTTGCTGGAGCAGGGCGTCAATGCAAAGGCGCACAACGCTAAATCTCGGCATGGATTTCCGCACGTGCAGCAAAGTGCGTGAACCTTCAAGTGCGAAATAAAGTGTTTGAGCAGCAACATCATTAAACGTACAGGACACGATATGCAAATACTCCTTTTTCCCGAAGCAGAAGCCCTGGGGCTTCAAAAGCTAGTGTGGTGTCAGAAGCTTTTTTCGCGCGTGCCATGGCATGCATGGGTGGAGCTTGTAATGCCGTACTATAAATCGACAATTGGCCGGGACACCGTCTGCTGCCCTCTGGACGCGATGTTGCGCATTCATTTTGTACAGCGGTATTTGGGCTTGAGTGACCCCGCCATGGCGTGTACCTTGAAGACCCAGGCCCTGGTGCGCCGACTGGTTGGCTTGCCCGAAAACGAGCATGTCGTGCCAGATGAGTCTGCGATTACGGAGTTGCGGCGTGTGCTTGAATTGCATCGCTTAACGGAAGATGACCTGGATTCCGCCGGCATGCTGTCCCGGGCGTGACGCTGGATCGGCATAGGGTGCAATGCTAAGGCTGCCTATTGCCTATTGCCTATTGCCTATTGCCTATTGCCTATTGCCTATTGCCTATCGCCTATTGCCTATCGCCTATCGCCTATCGGTGCCTTGCAGCCATTGCTGATATGACGAGCGCGTTAGGGCAGACACCGATTCCAGTACTTTCTGATGATTAACCTTATGCCGCATCAGCAACCGTGCATTGGCCACGGTGCGTGATTTACAAAACCAGTGGCAGCTGTGCTGCAGCAGATACAGCTCTGCAGAGAGGCGGTAAGCGCGGCTTTTCGCGTCTTTGCCGTCTTCATTATCTACCGCGTGGCGCAAGCCCGCTGCATGGATGTGCAGCAGCTTGCGGAAATCTCGCACCGCAGCAGGAAGAAAACGCTCGGCGTAAGGTACGCAGAATGAAAGAATACCCATGCCGGTGGCCTGCGTGCTTTCCTTTTGCATTACGTCGGCCAGTGACTGCACTTGTGCTGCCACTGCGCGTTCGGTCTGACTGAAGGTTTCCAGCACCTGGATTTGGCGTGATTCGTTCTGCTCCTGGATGGCGCGGGTGTAGCCCTGCGTTAGCGTTTCCATGTGGCGTTCAAGCTGAAAACTGGCTAAATGACGCCCTAGCAAAGCAATATGCGTTCGCTGGTATTGCACACGCAACACTTGCCATACTGCGGCGACCATTAACAGGAGTAATACAGTTTCCATTGTTGATACCCTACGTCGTTCTACCGAAAAGCAGGCATACACAAAAAAGCCCAAACCGAAGTCTGGGCCTTTTTAGAATTTTGGAGCGGGAAACGAGTCTCGAACTCGCGACCTCAACCTTGGCAAGGTTGCGCTCTACCAACTGAGCTATTCCCGCATTTGCTGGTATGCGATTGCACAGACCAGCGAAGTCCAAAAGTATAGCAGTTTTTTTGAATTTGTGTACTTGCCTGTCTCTTTCTGGGGGGGTTATCGCAGACTGCATGGGCCTAAGAGCCCTTGGCCTGCGTGATGGCCGCTTTTGATTAAGCCCGACCGCCCTCTCTGGCAAGGCGTAATCTGCATTGTGCCGTGGCTACCGTCTCTTCTCGCTGCATATGCTGTTTAACGTCGGCCCGGCCAGCCGGATCGAGTTCGTTTTTTCGACTCATGAGTTTTATTGCAAAATCGTTTATTAAATTTCACACAAAATATTTTTAAATTATATTGGCGACTTATTTTCAGGATAATGCGTTAAATTATTAATTATATGGTCAATTTTAAAAAACCTCGATGTTTATATTTTATTATAAAACTCGTTTTATTGTTTTAAATCATTACATCATCCGTATGTGCGCGATAAAATCTCAAGTGCTCAGCCCAATATTCGCAACTATGGTAAAAATGAAGAGAACCAACACATTTAAAGGAGCGTCATGCAAATTCAAGTAAATACTGACAGCCATATCACTGGCTCCGAAGAGTTCACTGCCAAAGTTGAGCAAAAAATAAGCAACGCGTTGAAACGCTTTGCAGAACACATCACCCGCATCGAAGTTCATTTCAGCGATTTAAACAGCGGAAAGTCAGGCCCAGACGACAAACGCTGCGTACTCGAAGCACGTGTTGCGGGCCTGAACCCCATATCCGTAAGTCATCAAGCCTCGACGCTGGCGCTAGCCGTGGACGGTACTCTTGGCAAAATGACTCACGCTCTTGATACCGCGTTTGGCAAACGCAATGCGGCACGTCACGATCAAGTAGTGGCGTCCGATCAGATTGATCCCACCGATTAAATATTTGTCACAATCGTTTTTAATATGTAGAAAAGAGGATTTATGCAGACACTTCAAAACCTGAATGACCTTTTAGACCTGAAAGAGGCTGGTCCGTATATTTCTCTTTATCAACCCACGCACCGGCAGCATCCAGATAATAAGCAAGACCCGATTCTTTTTCGTAACTTGGTCAGGCAGATTGAAGAATCTTTAATTGCCCGATATTCAAAAGAGAGTGTCGAAAAATCCCTTGCTCCTTTTCATGAACTGGCTGCCGATACTAGCTTCTGGAATCACACCTCAGATGGCATCGGTGTTTTCGGAGCAGAGGGGTTTTTCCGGGTGATGCCTATACATAGGCCCACTGCCCAGCTTGCAATCGTTGCAGACAGTTTTCATATCAAACCGCTGCTGCGCACATTTCAATCCGCTGACCGTTTTCAGGTGCTGTGTATCAGCCGGCAGACGGCCCGCCTGTTTGAGGGCAATCGCGATAGTCTTAACGAAGTTTCCCTGGCGGCAGATGTCCCTTCGACGGCGAGCGAGATTATGGGTGATGAGGTGCCTGAACCCGTAAGTCGCATGCGCACCACGGGCAGTACAGCCAGCCTGTCTGGGCGCACTGATGATATGCGCTACAGCCATGGTTCAAAAAGCGACGTGATTGATCGACAAACTGAGCGCTTCTTCCGGGCGGTAGATCGCGGCTTCACTGCGCATTATTCCAAACACTCGGGGTTGCCGCTCATTCTGGCAGCCTTGCCCGAGCATCACGCGCTGTTTCGCGAGGTCAGCCATAATTCTCAGTTGCTGGACGAAAGCGTTGACATCAACCCTGACGTTCTTAAACAAGACGAACTGCGCACGCTCTCCTGGAACATCATGGAGCCCTTGTATATCCGTCGTCTTGCCGGATTGGTCGACGAGTTCAATGCTGCGCGCAATGCCCAGCAGGCGAGTGCCGATCTGTCAGACGTGGCTGCAGCAGCTGTGGCCGGGCGTGTGCGAGTGTTGCTACTCGAAGCGGACCGGCAGATACCAGGGCGTATCGATCCTCAGACAGGTTCGGTCCAGTACGGCAAACAGGAAGATCCTCAGATCGACGACATGCTCGACGACCTTGGTGAACAGGTATTGCGTACAGGCGGCGAGGTCATTATGGTGCCGGCTGAGCGTATGCCTGACGCTTCTGGTCTGGCAGCTATATTCCGCTATTAAGACCAGAGCGGCTCCGCCTCGCCAACGAGTACCATATTTGGCGGGGCGGAAGATATCATCCTTCAAGTCAGCCAAATAGTTAATGCGCGTCGTGCACAGTTGTCTCTCGACATAGACGACAGTGCGGATGAGAGGCCCGCATTACTGGCGTACCAGATTACTGTTTTTGGTGTTAAGCCATTATGGCAGATCAATACGTACGACACTTTCTTGTAGACCTGCCTTTTTGCTGGCGCCGTCGTTCTTGACCGTTGCGCGAGCTTTGTAAGTGTCAGATGTTTGCGTCGGGGCCGATGCAGCGCAGGCGTGGGAAATGGTTGCGATAGGGCCGCACATCGCGACTAAGTACGCTCAGGTTGGCAGCGGCCGCGTGAGCGCCGATGTAGAAATCGGGCAACGGCACCTGACGTGTGCCACCGTTGCGGCGGTAGCTTATATAGGCTTTTGCCGCCAGCCCGGCGCATGCCCACGGCAAGGGGCTACGCAGCGTATCGTAGACATTGAGCATGGCGTCCAGTGCCTCAATATCAGGACCAGGAATGAGTAGTTCAGTGTAGATTATCAGATTGACGTGCAGTGGTGCTAGCTCGCTGCAACCCTGTATCTGATCCACAGACCACTCGTGCCAATGGCTTTCGGGGTTCATGCAATCGATCCATATATTGGTATGGACCAGAAAACCTGCCGAACCATCGTACTTGGATAGATCAAGCATAGTCATCGTCAGTCGGACGTAGGAACGCCATGATGGCGTCGCTGTCCATTTGCCTGAATGGCTGATCCAAGCTCGTGTGCACTCTGGCGGCGGCCGCCCGCAGCTCTGTACGCCGATCCTCTGTTCCAGTGCCGGCTTTCTGGATGATGATTTTTCCGCCTTCCAGCACGAAGGACACGTGGCTGCCGGGCAGAATGCAGGCTGCCGCGTGGCTGTAGCTGGACGGCGCTGGACGAAAAAAAAGGCCGAGACACAAAGTGTTCGGCCTTTTTCAATCATCTATGGATGCCAATGGGTGTCCATAGATGAAAATTTTGGAGCGGGAAACGAGGCTCGAACTCGCGACCTCAACCTTGGCAAGGTTGCGCTCTACCAACTGAGCTATTCCCGCGTTGATGCTGCACTTTCGAATTGGCAAGTTAACTATATTTCGAAAGAAGGATCGCATTTTAGGGTATTTTTTCAGCTTGTGCAAATGGAGGTGGCGAGCGTGCGAGGTAGTGGCTCTGGCGTGGCTGAAATAGGGGGTGAGGATGGCCTGGCAGGGTATGCTTATGTTTTTTTCCGGCCTTGGCCGCTTACCCTTTAATTGCCAGGCAATGCTGCATACTTCAGAGCAAGACCTTACCGCTTTCAACACGCTGGGCTTGCGCGCGCGGGCACAAACCTTAGTGCGCTTTCACTCACAGGAACAGCTTCCGGCTATTTCCACCCTGGCTGGTGATCATTCCAGTGTATTTGTGCTGGGCGGCGGCAGCAATGTGGTGTTGGCCCCCCAGCTTGATTGTCTGGTCATCAAGGTCGAAACACGTGGAGTGAGGCTGCTCGAAGAAAGGCCCGATGCCTTTATCGTTGAAGCACAGGCCGGTGAGAACTGGCATGCGTTTGTTGCGCACTGTGTTGAAAAGGGCTGGTGGGGGCTTGAGAATCTGGCTTTGATTCCGGGCACAGTCGGGGCTGCGCCGGTGCAAAATATTGGTGCCTACGGTGTCGAACTTGATCAGCGTTTTGACAGTCTGACGGCATGGGACATGCATACGCAAAAACTGGTGAACATGCGTGCACAGGACTGCGGGTTTTCATATCGAAACAGTGTTTTCAAGCAGTCCAAGCCTGGCCGGTGGCTGATCGTGGCAGTGCGTTTTTGTTTGCCCCGGCCCTGGTGCCCCGTGCTCGGTTATCCCGATTTGCAACGCTATCCGGGTTTGGCCGCTGACAAGACGTCACTCAACGCAAAACAGGTGTTTGATGCAGTCTGCGACATCAGGCGTCAAAAATTACCTGACCCGGCGGTGTTGGGCAATGCGGGCAGCTTTTTCAAGAACCCGATAGTGCCACTTGAAACGCGAGACAGACTTCTTGCTATCTACCCCGATCTGGTGTCGTATCCCATAGAAGGCAGTGGGCGCTGCAAGCTTGCCGCTGGCTGGATGATAGACAGGGCGGGCTGGAAAGGACGGCGTCTGGGCGCAATGGCAGTGCATGACAGGCAGGCACTGGTGCTTGTGAACAAGGGAGGGGCCACCGCTGCAGATGTTACAGCGTTGGCTGATGCCATCAAAACTGACATTAAAAACAAATTTGACGTTACGCTTGAGCAAGAGCCCGTGGCGGTCAGCTAAGGGGCCAGTTCAAGAACGACACGCAGCCCGGCCCTCGCTCATTGATCATATTCTGTAGCGCATATGGCAGGCCCGCTGTTGGCGCAACGAGCATGTAGGGCAGCCGAAGCGCCCAGCGTGCCATCGATTAAGACGCTATGGCCTCATTGGTAAGGGGCTGAGCCGGCTGATTCGCATCATTTGCCGGCCTTAACCCCGATGACGCTCAGGTCGCCAAAACGTCGTGCATATCAAACAGCCCGAAATCTTTGCGTGCCAGATAACGCGCGGCGCGCAGGCTGCCCTGGGCATAGGTGGCCCTGCTGCTGGATCTATGGGTAATTTCTATACGCTCGCCCATGCCGCAGAAATACACTGTGTGGTCACCAACGATGTCACCCCCGCGCATGACTGAGAAACCGATGTGGCCGTCTTCGCGGGCACCGGTTTCACCGTGTCGGGCCCAGTCAGCGATATCGTCGAGCTTTTTGCCCCAGGCCGAGGCGACGGCGTCGCCCATGGCCAGGGCTGTGCCCGATGGTGCGTCTACCTTGTTTTTATGATGCGCTTCGAAAACTTCGACGTCGTAGCCGTGGTTGAGCAGGCGAGCAGCCATGTCGAGCAGCTTTAGCGTGGCATTGACGCCAACGCTCATGTTGGGCGCGAAAACAATGGCTATCTTCTGGCTCGCAGCCTGTATGGCTTGTCGGCTTTGGTCATCAAAGCCTGTGGTGCCGATGACGCATTTGGTGCCATGCTTTACGCAGGCTTGCAGGTGAGTCAGCGTGCCTTCGGGACGAGTGAAATCGATGAGGCAATCAGCAAGGGCCAATTGGTTCAGGTCGTCAGAAATGACAACGCCGGTATCTTGCCCCAGAAAACCGCCGGCATCTTCTCCGAGGGCTGGTGAGCCCGCATGGTCAAGTGCGACGACCAGGTCGAGGTCAGGGCTTTGGATGACGGCTTCGATGAGCATGCGGCCCATTCGGCCGCTGGCTCCAGCAATGGCTATGCGCATGGCATCCTCTTAGCGTAAAGGTTCAGGCGTGTTGCCGCGACCCGCAGAGGGGGCGCCGGGTGTGGGAGGCTGTTTGTTCTCAAAAATATTGAGACGCCGTTTAGGCTGTTGGGCCTGCTCTTCTGTTTGTCCAGCCTGGTCGCTACCGGCCGCTGAGTCGTCCGTACGCGCTTTGGCATCGGCGGGCTGGCCTGACAAGGATGGCATGCCTGACGTGCCAAGATCCTGGCCTGTGATGCCTGACGGGGTGTACTGCTTGCCTGAGTCTATGGGCAAGGTTTGGGTGTCGGGTGAGCTGTCGGCCGCAGGTTGAGCTGTCGTGGTGTGCTCTTTGGCAGCCGGGGCACCCTCGCGGGGTGTCATGCCAGTGTCGGCTTTTTCAAAAGGTTGTCGATCAGGCTGCTCGTCGCCGGCCCAGCGCACCAGGCTGTCACCCTCGAACCACACGGTGAAGCGGCGCTGTTCTTCTTTGCCGTAGCCCGGGTTGTTGTAGAACGGGTAGTCCCAGCGGTCGGTGCGAAAGATGTCTTGCAGTGTAGGTGTGCCCAGAATGTAGCGCACCTGCTCGCGGCTCAAGCCGGGCTGCAGTTGTGCGACTTGTTCGGATGTGATCCAGTTGCCCTGTTGCACATTAGGACGATACGGGAACCCCCAGTTGGAGGAGCCGCAAGCCGCGAGAGCCGTTGCGAGTACGCCCGCCACAAGGCCGGTGCGCAGCAAAGCGAAATAAGGTTTAGCAGATATCAGCACAAAACGCCCCTGTTTATCCATATCGAATAAAACCGTTATCATAAAGCTTTAAGAATAGACGCATAATAACGTCAGTCGGCCTCGGCTGCTCGGCATTCTGCCCGCATCCGCAGTTGATTCATTACTGCCAGAGACATTTTAGCCATGAGCGATCAAACTGAATTGAAGAATATGGGCTTGAAGGCGACCTTTCCCCGCCTCAAGATTCTTGACATTTTTCGTAGGGCTGATGAGCGGCATCAAAGTGCCGAAGACATATATCGCACCCTTATTGCCGAAGAGGTTGATATCGGCCTTGCGACGGTATACCGGGTGCTTACGCAGTTTGAGCAGGCGGGCATACTGGTGCGCAGCCAGTTTGACGGTGGCAAGGCGGTATTCGAACTGAACGATGGCGATCATCATGATCACCTGATCTGCACCATTTGTGGCACGGTCGAAGAGTTTACCGACACCGAGATCGAAAAGCGCCAGCACAAAGTGGCTGATGAGCACGGGTATACGCTTGATACCCACACCATGCTGTTGTACGGTGTCTGCCCTAAATGTCAGGCCAAGCCTAAGGGGCAGCAAACCAAAAGTCATGTCTGACCTGCCGCGAGACGGCAGGTTAGCTGGCCTGATTTGCAAGCATTTCTCGTGCGTGCGTGCGGGTGGTATCGGTAATTTTAAGACCACCCAGCATGCGTGCCACCTCGGCAACACGGCCAGCGTCATCCAGATTTTCTATTGTTGACAGGGTGCCGTTGTTGCCTGTGCTTTTGCGCACTTCATAATGATGCATGCCCCTGGCCGCCACTTGAGGCAGGTGTGTAACGCACAGCACCTGATGGCGCTCACCCAGCGTGCGCAAGAGGCGTCCGACTACATCGGCCACTGCGCCCCCTATTCCGGTATCCACCTCGTCAAAGATAAGTGTTGGCACACGTGCGGCCTGGCTCGCAATAACCGACAGCGCCAGCGAAATACGGGCCAGCTCGCCGCCCGACGCCACTTTGGCAAGCGGGCGCAGGCTGGTGCCGGCATGGCCTGCCACCAGAAACTCTACGTTCTCGGTGCCGTGAGGCCCGTCTGTGCAGGGTGAAAGTGCGACATCAAAGCGGCCACCTTGCATGGACAGCGTTTGCATGGCTTCGCTGACACGCTTTGCCAGAGACTTACCGGTTTTTTGCCTGGCTTTGCCCAGACGCGCGGCGAGTTCTTTGTATTGCGCGGCAGCGGCCTGCTCGTATGCCTCGAGCGCTTCAGTGTCGGCCGCTGACTGGCTGGCATCGAGTTGCTGCTGCAAAGTGTCACGGAGACCGGGCAGTTCGTCGGGCTCGACGCCGAACTTACGTGCCATCTCAAAAACAGCGGCAAGTCTTTGCTCTGCCTGAACAAGCCGATCGGGGTCGAGCTCAACGCGGTCTAGATAGCTGTTGAGGTCGGATACCGCCTCATCGATGCCTATGCGCGCTGAGTCAATGGCGTCATAAACACTTTGTAAATGTGCGTCATGCCTCAGCAGCGGCTGTATGTGGTGTGCGGCTGCAGTCAGGGCCTGGCGGGCTGCGCCTTGCTCATCGTCAAGCGCTGACAGGGCGTGTGCCGCGCCATCGAGAAGGGCCTGGGCGTGTGCAAGCCGGCTATGCTCGCTACCCAATGTTTCCCACTCGTCGGGCTGCAGAGCCAGACGGTCGAGTTCTGCAAGCCGCCATTCGAGGCGCTCGCGCTCTTCTTGCAGTGCTGCGGCGTTGTGTCGTGCGTCGTCGAGTTTTTTGCGTACATCGTGCCATGTTTGCCAGGCCTGCTGGACGTCGCGGGCGAGATCTGTGTGCCCACCCTGGGCGTCAAGCAGGGCCCGCTGGCTGGACGCCTTGAGCAGGCTTTGGTGGGCGTGTTGCCCATGTATGTCGACGAGATACTCGCCGACTTCGCGCAGTTGGCCCAGTGCCACCGGGATGCCATTGATGAACGCCCTGCTGCGGCCCTGCGCGTCGATGACACGTCGCAGCAGTAAGCCGTCATCTGACAGAAGCTCGCGTTCTTGCAGCCAATTGTGCACCAGAGGGGGAGGATCAAAAATGGCGGTGATGTCGGCCCGCGCTGAACCTTCGCGCAGCATGCCTACATCGCCGCGTGCTCCCAGAGCCAGTGACAGCGCGTCAACAAGTATGGATTTGCCTGCGCCGGTTTCACCCGAGAACACAGTAAACCCAGCTTCGAAATGCAGTTCCGCCTCGTCGACAATGACAAAATCACGTATATGCAGGGTGCGCAGCATGGTTTACTCGGCCTCGTCCGAAGGTTGGGGCATGTGATTCCAGTGCAGTTTGCGACGCAGCGTCGAAAAAAAACTGTAACCGGTGGGGTGAATGAAGCGCACGGTGTGTTCTGCCCGGCGCACATCAAGGCGGTCGCCCGCCTGGCAATCAGACCACGTTTGCATGTCAAAGTGCACGCTGGCACCCGATTCTACGCGCCCGAGAGCCGTAATGATGAGCGTGAGTGTGCCGGTATCGGGCAGCACGATAGGGCGGTTTGAAAGCGTTTGAGGCGCCACCGGCACCAGCAAAATGGCGTTGAGGTCAGGGTAGACTACCGGGCCATTCGCCGACAGTGAATACGCCGTAGACCCAGTTGGTGTGGCCACGATCAGGCCGTCGGCGCGCTGGCTGTACATGAAGACGCCGTTGAACTCGATGCGAACCTCTATCATGCCGCCCCGGCCTGCGCGGTTGAGGACCACGTCATTAAGGGCAAGACCGGAAAACAGGGTTTCGCCCTCTCGCGTTACCCGTCCTTCAAGCAACACGCGGTCTTCAGATTCAAACTGACCGTTGATAACGCTGGCCAGGGCATCGTTGGCATTGTGCAGCGGGATGTCTGTAATAAACCCCAGGCGACCATGGTTGATGCCGATTAGCGCCACGTTACTATGTGCGAGCTTGCGGGCGGCACCCAACATGGTGCCGTCGCCGCCCATTACTACGGCGAGATCAGCGCGTTGGCCTATGTCTTCATAAGAAGCCAGGGTAAGCTCTGTAATGCCTGTATTGCGGGCTGTTTCGGCCTCGAGCAATACTGTGCAGCCTGCATGCTGCAGCATTGCCGCCAGCTGGCGCAGAGGGGCGTCCAGGCCTGTATCCTGGTGTCGGCCGATGAGTGCGACAGTTTTAAAGTGCATGGAAGAAACACCCCGGAGTTTTGATGGAATAATAGGACTTGAACAATTATAGAATCCCCCGAGGCTATCAGGGTTTTGGGATAACAGGCCTTAGTCGGCAATATTGCATAAAATAGAATTATGGATGATAGAGCCAACGCACTGCTGAAGGCGCTCATAGAGCGCTACATCGCTGATGGTCAGCCGGTGGGTTCTCGCACGTTGTCAAAAATGTTTGATCTCTCGCCGGCCACCATCCGCAACGTTATGGCCGATCTCGAAGATCTCGGTCTGATCCACAGCCCACATACCTCAGCCGGTCGGGTGCCTACGCCCAGAGGTTATCGCGTATTCGTTGACCGTCTGCTGGCGGTGCAGCGTTTCGAGGTCATGCCCCCTCGGCAAATACGTGAGATGCTTCCGGCCTCCGAGCCTGGCAGGGCCGTTACGGCGGCCGCCACGTTGCTTTCCAATCTGTCACAGTTTGCGGGCGTTGTGCTGGCGCCCAAGCGCGCGCAGGTGTTCAGGCAAATTGAATTCATACGGCTTTCCGACAAACGGGTGCTGCTTATTATCGTTACGCCCGATGGCGATGTGCAAAATCGTATACTTTTTGTGCCGCGCAATTACACTGAGCAAGAGCTGCTCGATGCCGGCAGTTTCTTCAATCAGCATTTTGCCGGGATGGCCTTTGATCGGGTGCGTGAGGCCATTACCCAGGATCTGTCCTCACTGCAGGCAGACATTTCTCGCCTGATGCAGGCAGCCGTCGACGCCGGCACCGCTGATGACGACGATGATGAAACGCTGGTCATTTACGGTGAAAGCAAACTGCTGGACATTGCCTCAGACCTCGACCGGCTCCGGCGCATGTTCTCCATGTTCGAGAAAAAAACCGAATTACTGCAGTTGCTCGATGTGTCCAGCCGGGGAACAGGCGTACAAATATACATAGGCGGTGACTCACGCCTGGTGCCTCTTGAAGACGTATCAATCATCACCGCCCCGTATGGGGTAGATGGGAAGGTGGTTGGTACACTTGGGGTTATCGGTCCCTCGCGCATGGCCTATGAGCGAGTCATCCCCATTGTCGACATCACCGCAAGGCTGCTGTCCAACGCCTTGAGTCATAATGTTTAAATCTCGCTTTCTTCCCGAACCCTCCGACCCCGAGGCGCTCGTCAGTGTGCCGTCGCCACGCGAGGCCGGCCCTGTTGGTGTACTGCTCATTAATCTGGGTACACCCGACGAGCCAACTGCAGGCGCAATACGGCGCTATTTGCTTGAGTTTTTATCCGACCCGCGTGTTGTGGAGATCCCGCAATGGATCTGGCAGATTATTCTGCGTGGCGCGGTGCTGGTGCGCCGGCCGGCAAAGCTGGCGCCCCGGTATAAAGAAATATGGCTTGAGCAGGGCTCGCCATTGCTGGTCTACAGCCATCATCTGACCGACGGCGTGGCCCAGCACCTTGAGGCGCAAGGCGTATCGGCCCGAGTCGCGCTGGGTATGCGCTATGGCAACCCGTCTGTTGCCAATGCCATCGATGATTTGCGTCAGCAGGGCTGTGAACGCATTGTCGTCGTGCCTCTCTACCCGCAGTACGCCGCAAGCACCACCGCTACCGCTTTTGACAAGGTGGCTGCTTACGCTGCTTGTCTGCGCGATCAGCCCGAGTTTCGTTTTATCAAACGCTTCAATACATTGCCGGCATACATTGACGGGCTTGAGCAGCAAGTGCGCCAGTACTGGGCTAAAAACGGCAAGCCTGAGCACCTGTTGCTCAGCTTCCATGGTTTGCCACGTGTTACCGTTGAGCAAGGTGACCCATACCATCGTGACTGCATGGAAACTGCAAAGTTGCTGCGAGAGCGTCTGGGGGCTGATGGCGAGCGGGTACATGTCACATTCCAGAGCCGTTTCGGTGCCCAAGAATGGCTCAAGCCCTATACCGAGCCAACTCTGCGTGAATGGGCTCGCAAAGGTGTAAAAAGCGTTGATGTCATGTGCCCGGGCTTTCTGGCAGACTGCCTCGAGACGCTGGAAGAAATTCAGATGCAGTGTCGTGACGCCTTTCTCGAGGAGGGCGGGGCGCAGTTTCGTTACATTCCATGCCTAAATGGTGATCCCTCGTGGGCTGCCGGGCTGGCTGGCTTCATTCGGGCTCAGCTTGGCGGTTGGGTGTGATTACACAGTTATCGCCTGCAAGTTCCTGATTTTTTACGCATATCCTACGCAATGTCGGCAGGCCGGCTATTGCCTGAACCCACTGGTCGCTACGGTCAGTACTTGAAATGAGGGCGCATGCCCCCAATTTCATCAAATCGCATCCTAATATGAAGTGGAGATTCTCTATGTCGGCATCCAAAGAACCTGTAGATCAACGCCAGGAAGGGCATGAGCCCGATACCGCCGAAAAGCTTGAAACCAACGAGTCACAGCCGGGCACTTACGAGGCTGGCGAGGCAGAATTCGATGGTGCCGGCGAAGCCTCTGACGAAAATCTGGCTTCTTTGCTGGTCGAGGCTCAGGAAAAGGTCGGGCAATATCATGAAGAACTGCTTCGCGCCAAGGCCGAGGTCGAAAATATTCGTCGCCGTGCGCAAGATGACGTTTCCAAGGCCCGCAAGTTTGGTACTGAATCCTTTGCAGAAAGCCTAATTCCGGTCAAAGACAGCCTCGAAGCTGCTCTGGGGCTCACAGACCAAACCGCCCAGGCATGGAAGGAAGGTGTCGAGGCAACGCTGCGTCAGCTTAATTCGGCCTTTGACCGCAACCTCATGAAAGAGATCGCACCGGTCCAGGGCGAAAAATTTGATCCTCATCTGCATCAGGCCATTTCCTCATTGCCGTCTGAGCAGCCTGAGGGCGAAGTCATCCAGTTGCTGCAAAAAGGCTACACCATTGCTGACCGCGTGTTGCGCCCTGCATTGGTTACGGTTTCGGCTGGCCAGGCCTGAAAAACACAATTTTTCGCTGATCAGTCTTGAAATTTAACGCCTGAGCCCCACCTAGCATCCATCAGGCAGTTTTAATATTCGAATTTTTCCAGGGTATAAAGATTATGGGCAAGATTATTGGCATTGACTTAGGCACAACCAACAGTTGCGTCGCCATCATGGATGGCACCAAGGTCAAAATTATTGAAAACGCCGAAGGTACACGTACAACGCCTTCCATCGTCGCCTACATGCCAGACGGCGAAATCCTGGTTGGTGCGCCGGCCAAGCGCCAGGCCGTTACCAACCCGCACAACACGCTTTATGCTGTAAAGCGCCTAATCGGTCGTAAGTTCGACGAAAAAGCCGTGCAAAAAGACATCAACCTCATGCCTTATGGCATTGTTAAGGCTGATAACGGTGACGCATGGGTAGAAGCTCAGGGCAAAAAGCTCGCGCCTCCCCAGGTTTCGGCCGACGTGCTGCGCAAAATGAAGAAAACCGCCGAAGACTACCTCGGTGAAGAGGTTACCGAAGCAGTTATCACGGTACCGGCCTACTTTAACGACAGCCAGCGCCAGGCAACAAAAGACGCCGGCCGCATCGCAGGCCTTGACGTCAAGCGCATTATCAATGAGCCTACGGCTGCAGCGCTTGCTTTTGGCATGGACAAAACCGAAAAGGGCGACCGCAAAATTGTGGTTTATGACCTGGGCGGTGGTACTTTCGACGTATCCATTATTGAGATCGCCGATGTAGATGGTGAAAAGCAATTTGAAGTGCTGTCCACCAACGGCGATACGTTCCTGGGCGGCGAAGACTTCGACCAGCGCATCATCGATTACATCATTGCCGAGTTCAAGAAAGAAAGCGGTGTAGACCTGTCGTCTGACGTTCTGGCCCTGCAGCGTCTTAAAGAGTCTGCTGAAAAGGCCAAAATCGAGCTGTCGTCCGCGCAGCAAACCGAGATCAACCTGCCGTACATTACCGCAGATGCATCCGGTCCCAAGCACCTTAACCTGAAAATTACCCGTTCCAAGCTTGAGGCGCTGGTTGAAGAACTCATCGAGCGCACCATAGAGCCTTGCCGCATTGCTATCAAAGACGCAGGCATCAAGGTCTCCGAAATCGACGACGTAATTCTGGTTGGGGGCATGACACGTATGCCCAAGGTCCAGGAAAAGGTCAAAGAGTTCTTCGGTCGCGATCCGCGCAAAGACATCAATCCCGATGAGGCGGTTGCCGCTGGCGCGGCCATTCAGGGCTCGGTCCTGTCTGGCGACCGCAAAGACGTGCTGCTGCTTGACGTGACCCCGCTGTCGCTGGGTATCGAGACGCTGGGCGGTGTAATGACCAAGATGATCCAGAAAAACACCACGATACCTACACGGTTTTCGCAAGTGTTTTCTACGGCTGATGACAACCAGCCGGCGGTTACCATCAAGGTGTTCCAGGGCGAGCGCGAAATTGCTGCCGGCAACAAGTCGCTTGGCGAATTTAACCTTGAGGGCATTCCGCCAGCAAGTCGTGGTACGCCGCAAATTGAAGTCACTTTCGATATCGACGCCAACGGCATTTTGCATGTGTCAGCCAAAGACAAAGGCACAGGTAAAGAAAACAAGATCACCATTAAGGCCAACTCAGGCCTGACTGATGATGAAGTCGAACGCATGGTCAAAGACGCCGAGGCCAATGCCGAAGACGACCACCGTGTCGCCGAGCTTGCACTGGCCCGTAACCAGGCCGATGCACTCATGCATTCGACCCGCAAGTCGCTCGAAGAACATGGTGACAAGCTTGAAGCGTCCGAAAAAGAGGCAATCGAAGCTGCAATCAAAGAGCTCGACGAAACCCTCAAAGACGGCGACAAGCCAGCCATTGATGCCAAGGTTGAGGCACTGACCGTGGCAGCGCAGAAGCTGGGCGAGAAAATGTACGCTGACATGCAGGCACAGGCTGCTGCCGAACAGGGCGCAGCCGATGCAGGCAAATCGGCCGACGATGATGTGGTCGATGCCGACTTCAAAGAAGTCAAGCGCGATCAGTAAGGCCTGATTTCAAAGGTCTTCCAGCCCGGTTTCTGGCGTTTTGCCGGAAATCGGGCCTTCTTATTCAGACACGCAGAACAGTAAGACGTCACAGACGCAAGCACTACTCATGGCAAAACGCGATTACTACGAAATTCTGGGCGTTCAAAAGAACGCATCAGATGACGAACTGAAGAAAGCCTACCGCAAGCTGGCAATGAAATACCATCCGGACCGCAATCCGGGCAACACAGAAACCGAAGAGAAATTCAAGGAAGTCAAAGAGGCTTACGAGATGCTCTCTGACGAGCAAAAGCGGGGTGCTTATGACCGCTTTGGCCATGCGGGCGTTGATCCCAATTCGGGTATGGGTGGCATGGGCGGGGCGGGCGGCGCCGGCTTCGCCGATGCGTTTGGCGACATTTTTGGCGAGATCTTTGGCGGTGCTGGCGGACGACGCGGCGGGCCACAGGTATATCGCGGGGCTGACCTGAAGTACTCGCTCGATATAACGCTGGAACAGGCGGCAAGTGGTTTTGACACTGAAATCCGTGTGCCCAGCTGGGAGTCTTGCGATACTTGCCACGGCTCTGGCGCCAAGCCCGGCACACAGCCCAAGACATGCAGTACCTGCAACGGAAATGGCACGGTGCGCATGCAGCAGGGCTTTTTCAGCGTGCAGCAAACCTGCCCCACTTGCCATGGCAGCGGCAAAGAGGTCACCGACCCTTGCAATGCCTGCGACGGCGTGGGCCGCATTCGCAAGAACAAAACCCTGCAGGTCAAGATTCCTGCCGGTATTGATGATGGCATGCGTATCCGTTCGTCCGGAAACGGTGAGCCTGGCGTCAATGGTGGGCCTCCGGGTGACCTGTATGTCGAAATTCATCTCCAGCCTCACAATATTTTCCAGCGTGATGGCGATGACTTGCACTGCGAGTTGACTATTCCGTTCACGGCAGCCGCCTTGGGTGGTGATCTTGAGGTTCCCACGCTGTCGGGTAAGGGTGCCATCACCGTGCCAGAGGGTACGCAGTCGGGTAAAACCTTCCGTTTGCGTGGCAAGGGTATACGCGGCCTGCGTGGCAGCTATCCGGGCGATCTGTATTGCCATATTTCGGTCGAAACGCCTGTGCGTCTTACCGATGAGCAAAAGAAGATACTGCGCCAGTTTGAAGCCTCACTGGAGCAGGGCGGTGACAAACACTCGCCCAACAGCAAGTCATGGACAGACCGGGTCAAGAACTTCTTTTCCTGATTCAGTCGCTGATCTGCTTGTAAATACGCCGGTATGGTCTTGGACCGTGCCGGCGTATTGTTATTGGTCGCGCAGGTCAGCATGTGACTGGTACGGCGCCTGATGCGGCAAGTGCAGCAGCACATCATCAACGCGTTATCTTGTTTACAGTGTGTGTGGACAAGGCCGTCAGATGCCAGGTCGGACTGCGCAATACGCAGCGCCGAGAAGCTAATGAAGTGCGCCGGGGCGTCACAGCGGCCACCCTAGGGTGGCCGCTGTGACGTTCAGTTTATGCCAGAGCCAGTACGTCTTTAGTTGACAGCAGTGGGGGCTTTTCTGGCCTGTTCAGGCTTGTCAGGCTGGTTTGCCGACGTTGTTTTAACTGACTTGTCAGTGTCGGGTTTTTCGGTGGCAGCCTGGGGCTGCCCTTTTTTCGTGGTGCTGTCTTTGACGGCGTCATCGGCAGGCTCGTGCTGGCCAGCTTTCTGCTTGCTCTGGTCTGCGGCAATGGCCACGCTAAGCTGTGCCGGGTTAAGCCATTGACGTACGGTTGCGTTTACGCGCTCGGCTGTAAGACCTTTGAGGGCCTCGTCAATCTCGGCAGACCAGGCAAAACTTCGGTCTCGCTCCATGTAGTTAATCCAGGTGGATGCCAGTAAACCATCACGGGTGCGGGCCAGCTTGCGGTAGTTAAGCAGCGACTTGATGCCTTCCTGAACCTCATCCTCAGTAAACCCTTTGTCGAGAACACCCTGAATTACATCATTAACTGCAGTGAGCAGTTTTTGGGTGTTCTCTGGTGCATGGATGGCGTAGAACGTCCATGCACCAGACTCTTCGAATGATGAGGCATTCAGGCTGCTGCGTACGTTGTAAGAGAGGCCATCTTGTACCCGCACACGGGTCCAGAGCCGCGAGGTTTCAGATGAGCCCAGCAGATAGTTGGCCAGATACAGGGCAGGGAAGTCAGGGTCTGTATCGCTCAGTTTCAAGGGGGAGCGGGCCAGGTAAAACGCGTTGGCCTTGTCTGGCGTGTTGATGTTGAACTGCTGTGGTGGCACAGGGTTGTAGGGGTTGCTCAGACGCTTATACTCGGGTGCGACTTGCCACCCCTTAAGCCCCTTGGTGATGGCCGTCTTGACCTCTTGTGGGTCAAATGCGCCTACTGCCGAGAACAGAACAGTGCCGGCTCCATAAAATTTGGCGTGGAACTCGTCGAGTTGCTGGCGGGTAAGCGCCGCGATTTCATCTTTTTCTTCTTCAAAGGTTGGGGTGTAGCGGATGTCGCTTCGTGGCCATGGGTTGTCATGGCGGGCCAGCGCACGTGCAGCCAGCGCGCTGGGCTCGTTCATGGCATCACTGATGGAGGTGCTGGCCTGACGCTGGTACTCGACCAGCTCGCGTGTAGGGTAGTTGGCTTCGCGCACAATATGCAGCACAAGGTCTATGACTGCGGGCAAGTGCTCGCGTTTAGTGGACATGCTGACCGAGAGTTTGCCTCCTGAGCCACCAAAGCTGACGTCTGCCTGCAAGGCATTGTATTTGTCCTGGATTTCTTGTCGCGACATGTCGGTTGTGCCATGGTCTAGCAGAGCAGCCGCCGCGCTGGAAATTTCGCGCAACCCAAGCAGATTGTCAGCGTCGCCGAACTCAATAAGCAAGTTGGCTTGCACACGATCGCCTCGTGTGGGCTTGGGCAGCAGCGCGAGCTGTACTTCGCCATTAGGCAGATCGAGTGGTGTGCGCAGCGTCGATGCATCGATATGTTCGGGAGATGGATCAAAAGCGGCCACGTCGGGGGTTGCACCTTTGCCGACATAATCTTTGAACAATGTCTTGAAATCAGGTTTTTCTGGCAAGGGTGCACGCACCGGGTTTTCAGTTGGAATGTACTTGCCTACGGTGCTGTTGCTGGCTACCAGATACTGGGTGGTAACGCGTTGTACGTCATCGAGCTTGATGTTTTCGACCTGATCGCGATGCAGAAAGAAAAGACGCCAATCGCCGCTTGCGGAAGACTCTGACAAGGCACTAGCCAGCGCGGGTGGGCTTGCGAACACCTGCGACCAGTCGGTCAGCCATTGGTTGCGCACACGCTGCAAGTCGGGCTCGGTAAAGCTTTTCTGGCCTACCGACTGCACGGTTTCACGCAAGACTGACAAGGCTTTGTCCTGATCCATGCTGTTTTCAAGCTGAGCGCCGAAGAAGACGTAACCAGGCTGGCGCATATCGGCTGAGAAGCCAAATACGCTTGCCGCCAGGTTTTCGCCGACAAGGTTGTGATACAGCCGTCCTGAGGGCGTGTCAGCCAGAATGGTTACACCCAGATCGAGTGCAGTGAAATCTTTGTTGCCAGCCGCAGGAGCATGGTACAGGGCCGCGATAAGTGGTGTGCCACCGTGACGGCGCAGGTTGACGACGCGCTCACCGTCTTGCACAGGCTCGACGGTGTACTCGGGCGGCAGCTTGCGATCGGGGCGGGGCAGCTTGCCGAAGACCTGGGCCACGGTGTTTAGTGTGGCGTCAACGTCGAAGCGGCCAGTGATGATCAGTACGGCATTGTCTGGTTGGTAGTATTGTTTGTAAAAAGCCTTAAGCTGGGCGATGTCTACGTTTTCTACGTCAGACCGTGCGCCAATCGTGCTTTTGCCATAGCTGTGCCATTGGTAGGCAGCAGCCTGCATTTTTTGCATAAGAATCTGGAACGGATTGTTTTCGCCGCGTTCCATCTCATTGCGTACAACCGTCATCTCGGAATCAAGATCTTCGCGCGAGATCAGTGAGTTGACCATGGCATCTGCCTGCCACCCCAGATACCAGTTGAGGGTTTCGGGGTCGGCCGAAAAGCTGGCGTAATAATTAGTACGGTCGCTGCTGGTGGAGCCGTTGGCCTCAAGCCCGCGTTTGGAAAACTCGGCCAGCGCGTTGCGTAGCGTGGGAGTGCCGCGAAACAGCATGTGCTCAAGCAGATGCGCCATGCCTGTTTCGCCATAGTTTTCGTTGCGCGACCCAACCAGATAGGTCATGTTAACCGTGGTAGTGGGTTTGGAAGCATCTGGGGCGAGCAACACGCGCAGCCCGTTTTCGAGTGAGTATTCGGTCACCCCTTCTATCGACACGCCCTGGGTGATGCCCTGAGGCAGCCCGGCGGCATGGACGGCGCAAGCAAGTGTCGCCATGAGAAAGAGGGAGCCTGCGCGGGCGAAGAGTTTCTGCAAAAACGAGTGCATGCTGAACTATCCGTATAAAAAAGGGAGTAGATGCGGATTGACCTTTCTTTTACCATAAGGTTCCGACCCGGGCGAGGTGTGTCGCAAGCCGCATGGTCTTCAGCCAGAGGCTAAATGGCTGAAGCATCACTGCCAGATCACACAAAAAAACAGCACCTGTCTTGCTTTGTATCGGGCTTGGGCTAAGCCGTTTACTTGGAGAGATAGCGCATGGCTTCTTCTAGCCCGCTTACAGTAACGCTGTACATACGCTGCCCCATGAGGTTTTGAATAATGGCAATGGATTGCCGGTACTGCCAATAGGCAGCAGGTTCGGGGTTGAGCCACACCGAGCGAGGCCAGTTCTCGAGTAGCCGCTGAACCCACGCAGCACCGGTTTCCTTGTTGTAGTGCTCGACCGAGCCACCTGGCTGCAGAATTTCGTAGGGGCTCATGGTGGCGTCTCCCACAATAATCAGGCGCCAGTCTTCGTTGTACTTGCGCAGAATGTCCCAGGTGTCGAAGCGTTCAGAGTATCGGCGCTGGTTGTTTTGCCACAGCGATTCATAAGGGCAGTTATGAAAGTAATACACCTCGAGGTGGCGAAACTCGCTTCGGGCGGCGGCAAATAGTTCCTCTACCCGTGCGATGTGGTCGTCCATGCTGCCGCCCACATCCAGCAACATCAATACTTTGACGGTGTTATGACGTTCGGGCACCATTTGCAGGTCAAGAAAGCCCGCATTGCGTGCCGTGCTGCGGATCGTGTCATCCAGGTCTAGCTCAAGCTCAGCACCCTCGCGCGCAAAGCGGCGCAGCCGGCGCAAGGCCATCTTGAAGTTGCGCGTTCCCAGTTCTTGCTGGTCGTCATAGTCGCGGAATTCGCGCTTTTCCCATACCTTGACCGCAGTGCGGTTGCCGGCCGAGGGGCCGCCGACACGAATGCCTTCCGGATGATAGCCGCCGTGCCCAAAAGCTGAGGAGCCGCCGGTTCCTATCCACTTGTTGCCACCGGCATGGCGTTCTTTCTGCTCTTCGAGGCGCTCTTTGAAAAGCTCCATGAGTTTGTCCCAGCCGTGTTTCTCAATGGCTGCTTTTTCTTCGGCTGTGAGGTTTTTTTGAAACTCCTTTATTAGCCAGTCTAGGGGGATTTCTTTGTCGGCCGGCAATGCCGCTTCGAGTGTCTGGTAAAACTCTGCGAAAGCCTGGTCGAACCGGTCGAACAGTGTTTCGTCTTTGACCAGTGTCATGCGCGCCAGATGATAGAAGTCATCAATGGTGGGTGGCATGACATTGGCCTGCAGTGCTTCTAGCAGTGTCAGGTATTCTTGCACGGAAACAGGCAGTTTGCGTGCCCGCATATGGTAGAAAAAATCAATCAGCATGGTGTCGTTTCAGTTGGTATTCGAGGTGCTTTTGCACCTCGGGCCATTCGCCTGCAAGCAGGCTGTATGCCACCGTATCGCGCACGGAGCCGTCGCGCCGCAGGGCATGATGCCGTAACACCCCATCTTTGTGCGCGCCCAGTCTTTCTATGGCTTTTTGCGACGCAAAATTAAAGTTGTCGGTACGCCAGCCCACTACCGCAGCCCCCAGGGTTTCGAATGCATGGCGCAGCAAAAGCAGTTTGCAGGTGGTGTTGACATGGCTGCGTTGCCAGCGCTTTGCGTACCAGGTGTATCCGATTTCCAGGCGCGCCACGGCGGGCACGATATCGTGATAGCGCGTGGAGCCAATGACGTCACCGCTGTGTTCGTCAATGATGGCAAAAGGCAGCATGTGGCCCGCTTTCTGGCCAGCCAGGGCCGCCTCAATGTAGGCGGCCGTCTCGCCCGGGGCGGGTACAGAGGTTACCCGCAACTGCCACAGTTTGCCGTCGGCGGCGGCGTTTTCGAGTGACTGGGCGTGCTCAGGCATCAGGGGGACAAGCAATACCCCGTTGTCGCCCAGGGTGACAGGCGATGGTGGCTGACGAAACGAGGGGGAAGGCATGTGGGTTTCCTGATGTGTGGCTGCGTAAGCTGTATGGTTATCGGGCGTATGCTTCGATAGCAAGGTGCATCAACGATGGGCGCGGGTCATGGCGGCCAGACGTTGCAGCAGGGTGAGGTCTTGTTCGTTTTTAAGCAGTGCGCCAGCCATGATGGGCAGTTCGCGGTCATCGCGCACCTCGTTGGCCGAAATGCCTTCGCTGGCCATAAGACGAAGCCAGTCGAGAAACTCGGAGGTTGACGGTTTTTTCTTGAGGCCGGGCGCATCGCGCAGACTGAAAAATGTGTCTAGGGCCGCACGTAGCAGTTCTTCTTTGATATTGGGATAATGCACCGCGACGATGTCTTTAAGCGTCTCGCGGTCAGGAAAACTGATGTAATGAAAAAAGCACCGGCGCAGGAATGCGTCGGGCAGATCTTTTTCATTGTTGGACGTAATAATGATGAGCGGACGGTGTCTGGCCTGGATGGTCTGGCGAGTTTCGTAAACGTGGAACTCCATGCGGTCGAGCTCACGCAACAAGTCGTTGGGGAACTCGATGTCAGCTTTGTCGATTTCATCGATCAGCACCACCGTGGGTTCGTCAGCCTCGAACGCCTGCCACAACACCCCTTTAACAATATAATTGCCGATGTCCCGCACTTTTTCGTCGCCCAGCTGCGAATCGCGCAGGCGCGAGACGGCATCATATTCATACAGCCCCTGGTTGGCTTTGGTCGTCGACTTAATATGCCATTGCAACAGGGGCCTGCCCAGTGCGGCGGCAACTTCTTCGGCCAGCATGGTTTTTCCTGTGCCGGGTTCACCCTTGATCAGCAGAGGGCGCTGAAGTGCAAGCGCCGCATTAACAGCCATTTTGAGGTCGTCGGTAGCAACATAGCGCTCAGTGCCGGTAAAGCGTTCTGAGGAAGGAGTGGGTACAGCAGAATTCATGATGATGTCTCTTGGGTTTTAAAAGGATTGCAGTGCTACAGGTCACAATGTATCTGGTACGCTGCAATTATCGTACAATCCCAATTTTTCACGGGCAGTTTGATTTTTATCAAACCATTCTAATCTAACGCCAAAGAAGGGCTACCATGAAGTCGCGAACCTCTTTGAAGCGCAGTATGTCTGCGCTGGCCATGCTGGCCACCTGTGCAATGGCGGGGTCAGCCCTTGCTGCTGACGCCGCGCCTGTAGGCGATGCCCAGGCTGCGCTTTCCAAAACGTCTATGTGCATTGGCTGCCATGGTATCAAAGGGTATAAAGCCAGCTTCCCAGAGGTATACCATGTGCCCATGATTGCCGGCCAAAACGCCGAGTACATCGTAGAGGCACTTAAAGAATATGCCAGTGGCGCACGTACGTTTCCTACCATGGAAGCCATAGCACAAAGCCTTAGTGAGCAAGACATGGCCGACCTCGCCGCGTATTACTCCAGTCTGAAATAACCGGGGAGACACATGAATATAACGATAAAAGCCCTGGCGGGCGTCGCACTGATAGCTGCGACAGCAGGAGCGCAGGCAGCAGACCTCGACGCAGGCAAGGCCGCGTTCACTAAATTTACCTGTGCTACGTGCCACGGTGCCGATGCTAAAACCCCCACTTTGCCAACCTATCCCATACTTGCAGGGCAGCATCAAGATTACCTGACGCACGCGCTCAGAGCGTATAAGCGCGGTGCCGCTGGCGCGCCCTCTACGGCAAACCTGCGCAAGAACGCAGTTATGGGTGCAATGGTGGCTCAGCTATCTAATGCCGACATGGAAAACATAGCGGCATGGCTGGCCACGCTTGATGGCCCGTTGGCCGTTCGCAAGTAGTTGTTTAGCGCGCCGGCCTTGTGCCGGCCTGCACATCGCTGCTTTAGTGGGGGTGGCTTCAGACCAGCCCTGGAGCCGGTGTTATATCAACCCCCACGCTGAGGTGTCGGCGTATTGTCTAATGGCGGCTGGCGTGGCGACGAATAAGATCAATATATTTTTCTGAGTCGAGTGGCTGGCCCAGTCGCTGCGCTTCCCATACCACCTCACCGAGCGCCTCCATGATAATGTGTGCGGCGTCGTGGGCATCGTGGGTGGCCAGCAGCTCGCTGAACGCAGCCTTGATGCCGGGCGGCTGATCTATCGACAATTGCTCGTTGATGGCCAGATGCATAGACAGATGCAGAAACGGGTTGGTTTGCCCCTGTTCAACGGCAAAGTCAGCACCTGAGCGTTCTGGGTTTTCGAGATCGGCCTGGTATTCGGGGTGTAGTTCGATAAGGTCGGCCGCCATGATTTCTAGCGGCGTCAGTACGCCACCGCTCTTGCGCTTGCTCCACGCTTCGGTAAAAAATTGCCGCACCTGTTCGCGCGAAGGGTTGAACATACATCATCCTGTTGAAATCGGGTATTTGAAACGATATCTCGTCATTTTAACGGTCTTGGGTGACGGGCCGGAAATTGCAGGATTTGGTACAAGACAACGTGCTGTACCTGCCGCTAAAATCAGATGAGCAAAATAAGCTAAACTACTCTTATATAAGACTGAGCGCATTTGTGTGCGCTTTGGCCTTTTGTTCTGTCGACTTTTGCTTCCCGCGAAGCACAACTGGAGCGTCCATGTCCTTTCAACACATCAAGGTCCCCGCCGAGGGCCAGAAAATTACAGTTAATGCCGATTTTGCGCTTACTGTACCTGATCAGCCCATTATTCCTTACATCGAAGGCGATGGTACTGGCGTGGATATCTCCCCAGTCATGATCAAGGTCGTTGACGCTGCCGTTGCCAAGGCTTATGGCGGCAAGCGCAAAATTCACTGGATGGAAATCTTCGCCGGTGAAAAGTCGACCAAAATTTATGGTCCGGATGTATGGCTGCCACAAGAAACGCTTGACGCAGTTAAAGACTACGTTGTCTCCATCAAAGGCCCGCTGACCACCCCGGTTGGTGGCGGCATTCGTTCGCTTAACGTGGCCCTGCGCCAGCAGCTTGACTTGTACGTGTGCCTGCGCCCCATCCAGTATTTCAAGGGCGTGCCTTCGCCAGTGCGTGAGCCTGAAAAAACCAACATGGTTATTTTCCGTGAAAACTCGGAAGACATTTACGCCGGTATCGAGTTCGAGGCCGAAAGCGCCAACGCCAAAAAACTGATCGAGTTCTTGCAGAAAGAGCTGGGCGTTGACAAGATCCGCTTTCCCGAAACCTCTGGCATCGGTGTCAAGCCTGTTTCGCGTGAAGGCACACAGCGCCTGGTGCGTAAAGCCATCCAGTATGCCATCGACAATGACCGCGCTTCGGTCACTCTGGTGCACAAGGGCAACATCATGAAGTTCACCGAAGGTGGCTTCCGTGACTGGGGCTATGAGCTGGCACAAAAAGAATTCGGTGCTCAGCCGATCGACGGCGGCCCATGGTGCAAATTCAAAAACCCTAAAACGGGTCGTGACATTATCGTCAAAGACTCGATCGCTGACGCCTTCCTGCAGCAAATTCTGCTGCGTCCGGCAGAATACGACGTAATCGCCACACTCAACCTGAACGGCGACTATGTGTCCGACGCGCTGGCTGCACAGGTCGGTGGCATTGGTATTGCTCCGGGCGCCAACCTGTCAGACTCCGTTGCCATGTTTGAAGCCACTCACGGCACGGCACCCAAGTACGCAGGCAAAGACTACGTGAACCCTGGTTCCCTGATCTTGTCGGCTGAAATGATGCTGCGTCACATGGGCTGGACCGAAGCCGCTGACCTAATCATCTCCAGCATGGAAAAATCCATTCTGTCGAAAAAGGTTACCTACGACTTCGCCCGTCTGCTCGAAGGCGCGACGCAGGTATCGTGCTCAGGCTTTGGCAAGGTCATGATCGAAAATATGTAATCAGTTTTAAGCTGATTCATTAAAGTATGGGAAGGCCCCGTTCTTATAGGAGAGCGGGGCTTTTCTGTGTCTGGCTGAGCATGACTGAATCCGGGGTCATCAATTAAGTTTGAGGTGCTGGTTCGTTAAGGCCTGAACAGCCCTGTTTACCTAGGTAAACAGGGCTTTTTCATGCTGGTTTGCCTTTAGAACTTGATTGCAAGATTCGCCTTGACGCCATGATCCCGCGCCGAGCCTGCAATCTGGCCGATATAGGACAGGCCGAATGTGGCATTTGACGTCAGGTTCAGGTCTACGCCGGCTTCAACCACCGCGCTGTCGCTGGCGATCGGCACTCCGGCTACGGTGAATGCGTTACCGGCCGAAAAGGCATGACGGCTCTCAGGCCTGGTGCTGCCAAAGGCATGGCGCCAGCCCAGTGTGCCGCGCAAGGTGGCCTCTGTGGCACCCAGGTTCAGACTGTGCTCGGCGCGCAGGCCCAGTGTCGTAAAGGTGACATCCACGTTCTCGCTGCGACCTGAAAGCGCCGCTGAGCCGCCATCCTCGTTGTAGTCATTTGTGTGCAAAGCCACATAGGCCAGATTGGCAAAAGGCTCCAGGCGGGTATTACCCATCTCCATGCCATAGCCCAGTTCTGCGAACGCCTGGAAGGTGTCGGCCTTGTAGTTGGTCGACAGGCGATCGCTCAGGCCGGGGATGGAGACCGAACGCTTGGTGTCGATATCGTGCCGGCTATAGGCCGCACCGGTGCGCAGGCCAAGGTTGCCCCAGGTCGTGGCACCATACAGTCCCAGGTGATAGCTGTCGCTCGTGGCCGAGGAGTCGCGGTCGTGCGCGTTAACGTTCGAGTGGCTGTATCCGGCCATGACGCCCAGGCGCCAATCTCCTACCTGCCGATCCGTACCGATCAGGAAGCCGCCAATGTCGCGATCCAGCTTAGCGGCATTGCCGTCGTCATTGGTCTTGCCCCAGGAGCCAAAAGCGTGGCTCCAGAACACTGGCCCTGCATAATCTGGGGCTACGGATATGGGCGAGTCGTCTGGACCGTAGGCTTGCACCGGTGCATGAGAGGCTCCTGGCATCGCAAAGGCGGCTCGCCCCCGGTCAGTCGCTGCATTGCGAATAAAGCGGCTGTCTTCGATTAGAGCGGTCTTGGTTGAGGCATGAATCTCGCCCGAGAGCGCATCCAGACTGGCGCGAATCAGAGCAGGGTCGTCAGGCAGCTTGGCGATGGCGTCGTAGACGGCATGGCCAGCACTCATGCCTATGCTTTCGATTCCTCTGGCCGTGGATTTTTGATTGCGCGTTGTCGCCGCCGAGTCGAAATTCCGCTCATTGCGTGCCAGTTTCAGGTCAACAGTGCCTGACCCATAGTCGTAGGCCAGGCCAGGCGTGAGGAACGCAAAGTTAGAGCTTACATCGTCGAATGCACCGGTAAGTGTGCCTGCTGCCTTCAAAATGGTGTAAGTCGAGTTAAGCTTGTAGTTGCCGGCCTCTCCAATATGAACGACTGAGCCGCCGTTAAGCGTGGCATCGCCCGTGACCTCAATTCTGTCGCTGGCGGTGCCTTGCGGGTCGACTTCGACTTCGAAGAGCGAACCAGGATTAAAAACCAGATTGCCGGCGATAGTCAGCGTGCCGATGGAGTTTCCGGGTGCAATGGTGGCGCCCGATGAAACGGCAACGAGGGAGCCTGCGCCTGCGCCGACTGTGCCCGAGCCACGCAGTATCGCGCCGCCCGATAAATCGAAGGTACCACCCAGTGCGCCGTTGCCGTGGGAGTCGCCGACAATCAGCGTACCGTTCGCGATGTTTGTGTTGCCGGCAAAACCGGCACTGTCGCCCGTCAGTTTTACTGTACCGGCGCCATTAAGGACGAACAGACCATTGCCGGAGATCACTCCGCCATAGGCGGCATCATTCGTATCGACAAAGGTCAGCGTCGTTGCCGCGCCGTCAAGGTGCGCATCGCCAGTGAACCGGGCCGCTTCCGTTTGTAGTTCGCCTTGGGCAATCGTCCAGTCCAGCGACGAGGTGCCGCCCAGCGTGAGTTTGCCTGCACCGTCCTTGATCATTACTCCGTTGGTGCCAGCCTCGCCACCGATGTTGCCGGCAAAGCTCGCATCACTTGCCTGATCGAAGATGCCGGTACCCGCATTGGCAATATTGCCTGATATCGAGGACGCATTGCCAATTAGCGTACCTGCCAGGACTCTAGTGTTGGCGTAGGCGTTGGTGCCCGACAATCTGAGTGTGCCTGCGTCTTGCTTAATCAAATCGCCTGATCCAGTGACGTTGCCGTTCAGACTTAGCTCTGTTGTTGCGGCCACTTCGAACAGGCCTGCCGAACTCAGGGTAACGGCACGACCGCTAGCGAAACTGGCCGTGGTGGCCAGTGTGCCGCCATTGAGCGTGAGTGCGCCACTTGCGTCGCCCAGGTTGGCATCGCTGGACACCGACAGAACGCCATCATCAATTTGTGTACCGCCGGTATAAGTGTTGGCTCCCTCCAGCACCAGCGTGCCCATATCACTCTTGACCAGCCTGGACGTACCGGTCAGCTCAGAAGCAATGGTGGCGGTCATACCTGCTCCAGTGCCGTCTCCCACGCGAATCATGCTTTCGTTACCCACACCTTGCAAGGTGATGGCATCGCCTTCGACCCGGTAGCCGTCTGCCGCGAACTGCATGTCAGTGACGCCGATGGCGCCAGCCGAGTCATCGACAGTGACATTGCCTGCAGTACCCTGGAATATGGCGAAGGACGGGTTAGGGTCGTAGCTGCCGTTATCCGAGCCATCAAACAGAGTCCAGTTCTGGCCGTTGGCCAGCCAGCTTCCGCTGCCGCCATCGATGCTGTCATTGCCGTGTTTTGCCGGGTCGCCGCCATCCCAGAAGCGCAACTCGCCTGCCGCCGCGCCGCTCACGAGATTTACCTGATTCGCAACGGATGTCTGGATCTGGACGTCGGATGCGTCTACACCGGCAGGAGTTGTGCCGATATCTATATCATTGTCGTTCAATGCTCCGGTATAAACAAAAATGCGATAAACGCCTGCATCAAAACCGCCAGCATTCGCCACATTAAGCGTGCCGTCCAGGGTCAGCTCGCCACCTACATCGAACAGAGGGCTACCCGAGGGTCCGCCCAGCGCAACATTGACTTCGCTGCTTGCATCCATGTCGACATCGCCATCAATACGCAGTTGATTGCCCTGTTCGCCGGCCAGTATGCCGCTGTTGGTGAACTCTACGTTGCCGGTAAGCGTGCCGGTGCCAGATACCGTGCCGGAGGTTTGCGCTTTGATATCGCCGCCCAGCGTGCCATCAACAATCAGCGTGCCGCTCGCGATGTGGGTGTTGCCGGAAAAGCTGGTGCTATCCCCTGTTAGTTGTACTGTGCCCGTGCCGTTAAGGGTGAACAAGCCGTCACCGGAGAGCACGCCGCCGTAGGTGGCATTGCCATTATCGACAAAGGCCAGCGTCGTTGCGGTGCCATCAAGATGCGTATTACCCGTGAAGCGGGCTGCTTCCGCCTGAAGACTGCCTTGGGCAATTGTCCAGTCCAGGCTGGAGGTGTACGGATAGTGAGCGCCATCGAGGGTGAGTGTGCCCGTGCCGTCCTTGATCATTACCCCGTCGCTGCCTAAATCGCCTTTGATATCGCCGGTAAAGGTCGCGTTGCTCGTCTGGTCGAAAATGATCGTGCCCGCATTTCGGATACTTCCCGAGATCGAAGATACGTTACCGATGAGCGTTCCGGCCAGGACTCTTGTAACGCTATAGTCGTTAGTGCCTGACAGTATTAGTGTGCCGTCTCCTTGCTTGAGCAAGGCGACTGATCCGCCTGTGATATCGCCAGTCAGCTCCAGTTCCGTCGCCAAGGCGACATTGAAGCGTGCCGCTGAGTTAACCAGAATGGACCTATCGCTAACGAAACTGGCCGTCGAGTCCAGTGTGCCGCCATTGAACGTAAACGCACCACTTGCGTCGCCCAGGTTGGCGTCACTGGACACCGACAGTGTGCCACCATCAACTTGTGTGCCGCCGGTATAAGTGTTGGTACCCTCCAGCACCAGCGTGCCCATATCGCTCTTGACCAGCGAGGACGTGCCGGTCAGCGCAGAGGCAATGGTAGCGGTCACTCCCGCTCCTGCGCCATCGCCTACGCGAATGATGCTTTCGTTGCCTGCACCTTGCAAGGCGATGGCATCGCCTTCGAGCCGGTAGCCGTCGGTGGCGAACTGCATGCCGGTAATAGCGATGGTGCCGGCCGAGTCATCGACTGTGACCGTACCTGCCGTCCCCTGGAATATGGGAAAGGACGGGTTAGGGTCATAGCTGCCGTTGGCTGAACCATCAAGAAGCGTCCAGTTCTGGCCGTCGGCCAGCCAGCTTCCGCTGCCGCCATCGATGATGTTATTGCCGTGCTTTGCCGGATCGCCCCCATCCCAGAAGCGCATCTCGCCAGCTGCCGCGCTGCTCACCAGGTTTATCTGATTCAGAACGGATGTCTGGACCTGGAGGTCGGTTGCGGATACGCCTCCAGGCGTAGCGCCGATATCCATGCCATTGTCAGTCAGTGCACCGGCATAATCAAAAATGCGATAAACACCAGTGCCGAAGGCCCCTGCGTCGGCCACGTTAAGTGTGCCGTCCAGGGCCAGGTCACCTCCCACATCGAACAGGCCATTGCTTGAAGGGCTGTCTAGCGCGACCTTGACTTCGCTGGTTGCATCCATGTTGACATCGCCATCTATGCGCAATTGCTTGTTGTGTGCGCCGGCCAGTACGCCGCTGTTGGTGATATTCAGGTTGGCGGTAAGCGTCCCGTTTCCCGACACCTCGCCGGTGGTTTGGGCGTTGACATCGCCCGCCAGTGTGCCGTCAACGAACAGTGCGCCGCCCGAAACCGTTGTGGTGCCGGAAAAGTCGGAACTGTCGCCGGTTAGTGTTGTAGTGCCGGCCAGATGTTTGATTGTGTGTGTTCGGCTGCTATAAGGGCCTTGTGTCAACGCGGCGGAGAAAACATAATCTGCATCGGTGTGATTGAAGACAAGTGTGCCTTTACCGCCCTTGAAATCAAGCTCGGGGGTGTCCAGGATGCCTGCCGTTGCCGCTGCATCACCCGCCGCCGCACCAATATTGAGTGTGCCTTCTCTCACGCCGCCAGTGGCTCCGATACGGACGACTTCAGCAGAGACCTTGCCCCCATCAGAAATAGTCAGCGTGCCTGTGATTCCTCCACCGATCAAAACCGAACGATTGTTTTCCCACACTGATCCAACCCCGGTTACAGTGACCTCGCCGTGGCTGCTGGCTTGCTTTGAGATATAACCGAAATTACTTGAGACTTTGCCTCCATCTGCGATGGTCAGCGTGCCTTTATTTCTATTGCCAACATAGAGATCGCCTGTGTTTTCCCATTCTGACCCCACGCCGGTCACTGTGACCTCGCCCTCGTTAAGAGCACCCTCCGAAATAACACCTTTTCCATCATTGATGACCTTACCGCCATTTTCAATGGTCAGCATACCTGTGCCAAGGGCGCCGACTTGGAGGACAGCCGCGTTGTACCACTGCGACCCCGTCCCGGTAACAGTGACATCGCCGTGGCTACCGTCGTTAGTTCCGATTTGGCTGAGGGAGCCAGAGGACGAAACTTTACCGCCATCCGCAACAATTAGTGTAGCTGGGCCCCACTGGCCGACAAGCATGTCGCTGCTGTTCTGCCACTCTGATCCGGACCCAGTGACAGTGACCTTGCCTTCGTTGATAGTGCCTTGGCCGATTATGCTTGATGTGTTGCTGACCTGGCCGCCGTCGCTAATGGTCAACGTGCCTGGACCTCTACTACCAATTGTTAGCGAGCCAGTGTTCTCCCATGTTGATCCTGCCCCGGTTACAGACACTTCGCCTTCGCTGTCATCCCAATTTCCAATATGACCCTGGCCGTTAAAGAGGCTGCCTCCGTCTGCAACAGTCAGGCTGCCTATACCGCGATTGCCGACCCAAACCTCGGCATCCGGAGCGTGTAATTTTGATCCTGCCCCGGTGATGATGACCTCGCCATTGCTGTCGTCTTCGTCTGCAATTCCTATGTGGTTATAAGCCGAAACGTAACCGCCGTCCTCAATGAGTAACTTGCCTGTGCCGTCATAGCCGGTAAAAATAGTGCCGTTGTTTATCCACTGCGATCCGGCTCCAGTAACGATGACTTCGCCTACGGCGCCCTCTTCATCTCCAATAGTGCTGACCCCATTTGAGACGATGCCCCCATCTTCAATGACAAGCGAGCCGTAGCCTGTTTGTCCGACCCGCAGGTGGGTAGAATTACCCAGGTTCCAGGAGGATGTGGGTGCGCTGGGGCCGCTCGGGTTGATATCACCCGTAGCGGTGACTGATTGGGCAGTAGCATGCTGCGCGCCCGCGAGCGCCAGCGTTAAGGTGGCAGCGAGCAGCGTGGCGGGTCCCGCGCATTTGCCGCGCCTGGCTATTTTAGATGTGGCACTGCGTGTGCCTCGGCCAGATGTTGCGCGACGTTCGCTTCGTACACCACCGCCAGACGTTCTAGAATCTGCCAGTTCTGAGACAACAACGAACGCGTGGCTGTGGCAGCTCCAGATCACCTTATGTATTTTATTCACAGGCTTATCCCTTTGTTAAATATGGGGACAGCCTAGATGGACAGACGCAGTCTGTCGCCGTCTGTTTAGACAGGTTAGGCAATGATTCTGTTATGGAACGAGGGCGTAAAGTAACCCAGCGTGGTTCCCCGCAACGCGGAAAGGTGCGAAATTATGGAGCAGCAAAAGCCCGGAGAAGCGCTGCGCCCGGAGGCGCAGCGGTCAAAGCTTTGCTGTGGGCCGGGTTATGGCTGTCCGACCACCATGGGCTTTACTTTTAGTAACTCAGTTATCTGTTTTGCAGCCTCTTCGGCCTTTTGTCGAGTGTCATATTCACCAACGCGTATATTCCGGTAGTGCTTGCCATGCAGGGTAATGGGTTCATCCTGGATGGTGTAATTGGCATTGGTCAGCGCCTTGCGTACCTTTTCGGTGTGGGCGAAAATGCCGACCTGAACCGCATACGTGCCCGGTTTTGGCGGACTCACACTAGACGAGTTTGCCGATTTTTTGCCGGGCTTTTGTGTTGCTGTCGGCTTTGCCTTTTGGCGGGTGCCAGCGGTGCTCTTGGCCGGCACGTCCACATTTGCCGCAAGCTGCTGGCCAATGCTGCTGGCCGGCCCCATGCATATCGTGACAATCTGATTGGGCAAGCCGGCGGGGCCTGATGCACCTTGCGTCTGCGGTGCGTTCGCCGCCGCATCCTGCATGGCATCGAGTTTGCCCTGAATCTCCTGAGCCTGGGTGTTGAGCTTGTCTGCTTGGGCAAAGGCCTTCAGTACGGCTTCCTGCCCCACTTGGCGATAGTTGACATCCAGCCACTCGATGCCGGCCTGCTCCATGGCACTGGCCTGCATGGGGAAGTCGGCAGGCGTATAGCGATGCTGGCCGCTGGCAAAGACATTCAGAAACTGAATGAAACCGCCAGCACCACTCCACTGTTGGCGCAGTTCAAAACCCGGGTAGCGAATAAGTAGCTCGGTATCTGCGCAGTTAGCCATGGACCATGAAAACACCTGGCTGTTGGCGAAGTTAAGGTTTTGCAGCACGATAGGTCCGCTGGCGCACTGCAGGCTCAGCGTGAGGCTTTCTGGCCGCAAGCGCGCCTGGGCATTGGTTTGCGGCGGTTCGGTGCTTATGGTTACATTGCCCTTTACTTCCTGCAGCTTGGATATTTTTTCGTCCAGCTGCGTGGCCTGATCTTTCAATGCTGTATTGGCGTCTTGTGTGCGTTGGGTTGCCAGTTGCTGCCCGGCCACAGAGGCCTGATGCCGCTGTGCCATACTGGCGAAAGCATAAAACTGGCCGTTAAAGGGCACGGTAACTCCCAGGGCATCCCTGGCCACATAGCGTGCGCCATTACGCGACAGGAAATGCTTGGCATCGCCATCCAGGAAAACGTTGACCTGGCCGCCTGAGCCAAAAAGCAGCGTATCAGCCAGCTGTTTGTCTGTGAGGCCCTGTACCGCACCGAGTACGCTGGCCTCCCATTCCGACTGCAGCTTGCATGCGGCGCTGCGTGCGGCGTAGTCCAGGGTGAAATCCATTGCGCCTTCGGTAAGCTGCCAGACAACAGTGCTCCTGGAGTCGGTGGCCACATCCTGTGATTTACGCAATGCTGCCATGGCGTCGTAAGCATCAACTAACGCAACTTCCTTCACTGCGGGGTCCTGCCCGTAGGACCAGATCTGCACGGCCTCTTGCATGGCATTGCCCTCGCCCTGCTGCAGTACCTGGACTGTAGATTGCACGCCTTTTTGATAGCTCTGCATTAGCGCCAATGCCTGCTGATCGGCACCCAGACTGGAAAAGCCCTGCTTGAGCGGGTTGCCTGCGGGCAGAGCCTTAATGACGTCGCCGCCGAAGCTCTGCACTACCTGCAGGTTCTGCAAGGTCGTCAGGCTTGAAGTGACCGCGTTTGCTTTCTTGCCACTCTCGTCCTCGGATAATTGGACCAGGCCAGTCAGTTTGTCCAGACGTATGGCCTGACTTAGCCATTCGGGGCGCGCAGTGTCAGGCAAGGACTGTCCCAACTTGGACAGCCTCCCCATATATTGGCGGTAAGGGTCGTTGGCGGTCATCAGTGAAGACAACACTGTGCGGCGTGCGCTGACATCGGCGATGAGATCAGGCGCGTGCACAAAGGCATCAGAGAATGCATACCAGCGTTGCAGTCCGTCATCCAGAAACAGCTGCTGATATTGGGCCTCGCGTTCGTTCCATGCCTGTGGATTGTCGCTGGCACGCGCAATTTCTTGAAGAAAGGCTGTGACGGCTGTCTTGCCTTCCAGTGTCATGGCGCCCGACACTTCGGGTAGGGCAGGTTGCTCTCCGATATTCCAGAAATCAGACAAGCGCATCGGTTGCAAGTCGGGTTGTAAGCCCGCCCAGGTGTTAACCCATTGAATCGGACGGGCGGACAAGCCCAGGCCGTCCAGGGCTTTCTGCAGGGCGCGTCGTTCGTCATTCAGCACCTGGGTGTTTTGCTGCCAGGCCAGATAGTCGCGATACATATCACCGAGCAAGAGCCCATCCAGCATGCTGATTGTTCCGTCTTGAATGACAGACATTAGTGCTTGAAGCTCAGTGCCGGGTGAAGGCAGCGTGTTCAGGTCTTCGCCGGCAAGTTTGGCCTGCAGCAGATTGATGCGACGGACCAGGTTCTGTGCCATTGCAATAGAGGCCTGATCAGGCACGCCTGAGCGATCCTGAGCCAGAATTCTGACAAGCACTGGGTTTAGATTGGCCGTGAGCACCTCGCCATAAAAGGCATTGGCATAAGCCTTTTCCAGTTTCTCCTGCGTAACATTGACGTGTTGTTGAAATGGCAGCCAGCGTCTTTCCCATTCTGAGCGTTTGTCCAGTGTAAGAATGGCATGGCGAATGGACTGCAGGGCATGCAGGTCTGACGACAAACCGCCGGAAAAATCCACGGCTGACATGTCGGCTCCCTGCATGGCGATACGCAGTTGATCTTGTGCCGTATGGGCGGTATGTAGCATGAATGCGCCCGCCGCCACGCATGCCAGCAACCAGCCAGTTACAGCGGCATGGCGAAGCAGTCGTCGCCAGTGACGCATGCGCTCCAGAGGCTGCCAGGCGTTGCGTTGAGCGGGCAACACGTCATTAAGCAAGCCGGCGCTGAACCAGTCTGCTTCATGACTGTCGGTGCCTGTGCGACTACCGGTCAGGAAGATGCCGCGCAGCAATGGCGTTTCAGCGTAAGGAGTGGCCTGAAATGCGGGGCGCAGCACTTTGTCCAGTCGATCTGCCAGAGTAAACATGCGCTCGGGCAGACCCAGGACATCAGGAGTGAGGCGTGCATATATGCCTTGCAGCACTCGCAGATCTCCCATGCGCGCCACGATATAGCCGAAGGCATCGTCGATGAACTCTCCTATACCGGCAAGCTTGCGCTCATTCAGGTAACCCATGGCTTGCTTGTTGGTGCCATCATCCAGAGACTTGGCCCAGGAGGTAAAGCCGCTCTGGGCCTCACAATGGGTTAGCACAATGTAAATGGGCACGCGTGCGTTGTAGACGCGTACGAGTTCATCCAGACGCTGACGTAGCGCATGGCCGGTATCGAACAGCTCGGCATCACTGGTCTGTGTCAGCCAGAAACTACTGAACGAAAGCACCAGTCCATTCAGCGGCTCACGGCGGCGTGATCGCATCATCCAGTGCAGCATGCGTTTCCAGCTGGCAGTCGATGGCGCGACTCCACCAGTAGTTGCCGATGACGCAGGGTCCAGCATGACCACGCCGGGCAACAGCCACCACTGCAAAATCGGGGTGTCGTCTCCACCGGCTGAGACGGCATCGCGACCAGCAGCACGACGCAGCATGGCTGATCGGCCATCGTCCTGTGGCCCCAGCGCCAGGAACCAGGGTAGTACATACAGCGGTGAGCCAAATCGCGACAAGCGCGATTGTTTGAGTGCCGCCAGACCGGCCCGCCAGTCTGCGTCGAGTTGAGCAGTGCTTTCAGCCGTACTGGTCGCTGGCCGTGCTAGCCGCCTGCGCAAGCGCCAGCCATGCCAGCGGCGACGCAGCCATGCCAGGATCAGGCAAGCAACGAGAACGCCCAAAAACAAGGCGGCTGACTGCCACAAGGGCCAGCCCAGAAATACGCCCAGCAGCCAGCAGCACAGAGCCAGCACTGACAAGCCGATGGCCCAACCCAGAATCCCCAGTAATTTCTTAGCCATTAGCTCAAAGTCCCTTGGTCAGGGGCGCAATCAGATCTGCGGCCTCACCTAATAGCTGAGTATTCAGGTACACATACAAGACGAGCAAGACAAGAAGCGGCAACACAATAGTCAGGACAGCTGCGGTCGATGGCCCGCTGCGGCGCATGCGCGGCTGCTTGCCCAGCGAGTAAGCCTCAGGAAACAGAGGTTTGCCGTCGGCCATAGGTGCCATATTGCCCTCCGTGGCAACGCGCTGCAGTAACTCATTTCGAAATTGCTGCAGCTCGATGGCTGGTCTATGGGCAAACTCGCCCTGAAATCCAGTTGCCAGTACCAAAGCAAACACTTCGCGCACTTGAGTAGCCTGCTCCGGCAGGTTGCGCAGGCGGTCGAAAAAGCCTGTCCCGGCGCGTGTCGTGGAGAAGTAGTGGCGCTGCAGCGGCGACAGGCGCCACGCTCCTGAACCGGCCCAGGGAAAGGACATCGCCAGCTCGTCTATCCACGCGACAACGGCGTACAACGTATCTTGCACCTGCTCCGGCGCATGGCCATCGCGCGTTGCCCTGACGCAGGTCTGTTCCAGCGACGTTTTAATCTGTGCAACGACGACGTCTGCCGCCGCATCGCTTTGTTTGAAAGCTGCGTGGGCGGACTCCATTTCGGGTATCCAATAGTTGGCGAGTCGCATTGTTATCCTTTGATCACGATCAGTTCAACCCGCAACTCATCAGGCGGGTTGGGCAGGAACAAGGCCATCTGGTCATCGGCTTGCGCATCGTCCCACAATGCTGATTGACTCTCGATCCTGAAGTAGGCGGCACCGCTACGGCGCGGCATGCCCAGTGGCAGCGTTTGCAGAGGGATAAGCTCAATGCCCGGCAGGGCCCGGCTTACTGTCATTTCGATGCTGTCTGGTGTGGCAAGTTTGGCCTCAAGCATCATCAGGTCAGCGGTCTGTGCGGGCTCGAGTGCGCAGCGCACCATCAGGTAGTAACGGTGCCGCAGTCCGAAGAAATTAGCGGGGAGTGTGGCGTGATACAAGGTGTCGGCCGCGCCATCACGCTCAAAGCGTACAAACATTTCAGGGCCCAGCGTAATCTCGTTGAGCAGCCGCAACAATAGCGTACGCACACTGTCGAAAGCCCCCCCAAGATCGGTGTGCTCATAGGGCCGCAGCAAAGACTGACTGTCGCGCGTTTCGCCCAGAAGGTCGCAGTACTCAGTAAAGGTACTGAGCTCTCCCACCAGCTGGCGCAACACGCCGTATACCTGCCATGGATGGGTCTGGAAACCTTCAATCAAATGGTTCAACTGTGCGCCATAGCGATTAAGCACTGACAGCGCTAGCAGAGTGCCAACCAAGGTATCTCCGTCCGCTTCGTGGCTGGTCAGCGGCCGCTTGAAAACTTCCAGTTGGTGCGCCCGACCTATGACCTCGTCGCGCAACTCATGCAGCAGCCGTTGCAGCTGAGGCGCGGCGGCCAGGCTCATGCAGGGTGGAGTGAAGTCCTGCACAGGGCGCACAGCTTCGCCATCTTGCTCAAGACGCACTAACGGCATCAGCTCGTAGTCGCCCAGATGCTCTATTTCGTCATCCCAGAAAATCCGCAGGACGTGATCCATCATTGCCACATGTCCGGGCGCGCCATCAGAATAGAGATCGGGCACCTGCAAGGGGTCCGCCAGTGCGGCGAAACGCGAATGGCTTTGTGTGGCATCTTCGATGTTTTCGTAGCGCAACACGTTGACTTCATCATCCATCATCCGGCGCAAGCCCAAATAGGCGGTACGCGGTCCCTGCGTGAAGTCGGTCAGCTCAAAATGACGCGACTCTACCCTGGCATTGCCGGGAAACTCCGTGAATGCGCCATCGCGCCAGCGCATGGCGAGATGGCTGACGCTCACATTGCGTGCCTGCAAGGCTGATTCATCAATTTCCAACACAGCATATCCCCAGGGCCAAGGAACCGTCAGCATCAGATGCCGCGCCAGCGCAGTCTCCAGTTTTACATCTTGATGCTGGAAATGCTGTGGCTCCAGAAACAGGCCTTGGTGCCAAAAAATGGAGGGTTTCAGTTGCTTGCTCATAATTGCCCGGAAGTAGAATTGGATGATGTTGATTGCGGCGTAACGGGCCCGGCTTCAGGTTTTACGGGGTCGGCAGGTACGGTCTCGGTGCCTGGCGCTTCCAGAATGCTGTCTGGCCCAAGGCGCAGATCAATGCTGAGTGCTTCAGGCGTGGCTGCTCGCGTTTTAACGAGGAAACCGGAAGAGTCCACTTGCACGCCTATGCGATACAACCGGCTGCTGCGTGCCGTATCCTGGTGGTTGTACCCGGCCACCAGGCCTATGTACTGTGCTTTCTCGGCACGTCCAAGCTGGATGCTTTTCTTTTCGCCTGGGGCGATAAACAGCCGGTCCAGCGACAGCATGCCTTGTGGCGTGCTTTGCGCCAGCAACAGGTTTTTCATCTTGACTGCATCGGCAGTCTGATCAGTAAAGGCATTGGGCGTTTCCATCTGCACGACAAGCAGAGTCAGCATGTGTGGCTGGCCGTTTGCCTCGTTAAGCATAGGATCAGCCTGGATGGCTATTTGCAGGCCGTCGGCAGCATAAGACCATTGCAGTTCCTTCAGTGCATTTTTTTCGGACGAACCACCGAGCATGCTGTTCATGGAGCTGCAGGCGGTCAAGGCGACGCTGCACAGGATGCAAGCCAACAATCGCACAGGCATTAAGTTGCGTCTGAAATGACACGGTTGTGGCATGTCTGGCCTCCTTAGCTCATCAACATGACAGTAGTCTGGCTGGGCGCAGCAACCAGCCCGGTGGTGTTGAAGTTGTTGTGCGTGGTCATGCACGACAGCCGTACGCCGGGCTTACCGCCTATCATCACCTTGGTGCTGCCCATCGTGAACCGGGTTTCGCCCATAATGCGGTGGCTGACTACGCCACCGCCCGCCGTGCCGCCCTGGTCCCCATTGCTCATTAGTATCTTGCTGGACAGATTCAGTGCAGGCATGGCGACAATCAGTACGTTGTCGACGATGGATCCCGGGTCTGCCATGCTGGTCGAAGCCAGGTTTGGATAGGGGATAGGGATTGGCGAGGGTACTGCGGGTGTCAGGCAGACATCCGGTACAGTGGCTACGGCTTGTGCGCCGGCGATGGTCAGTGCAAACATGAAATTCTCCTAGCCGATCTGTACAGAATTACCGTCGATCGCGACGCGATAGTGGCCAACCAGACTGGCTGTGCCGGCGCTCAAGGTCCAGTCGCGCGTCACAGTCTGGCGATAGGATGCGGTCGTGACTTCTTCATGTCCACTGATGCGCCGTATGCTTCGCCCTCTGTGGGTTTCGCTGTATGAAGCAATATCAATACGCTGTTTGGCCACGTCCGTGCGGTGTGTCCAGCGGGTGTGCAGGCTACTGCCTTCCATGTCCAGCGTCTGATAATGCATGCGTGCGGTACTTGCCTTGAAATGCAGGCATGTACCTGCGTCAATATTCAGCCCTTTTCGCGCAGCAATTTCCACTTTTTCTGCCTGCAGGCGCAAGGTGCCTGGAAGAGCAACCACGGCGTCGTGATCGGGTTGGGCGCGCTCCAGCACATTCAGTACGTATCCGCTTGCGCCCACGATGCTTACCAGCACCGTATCTGCCACGGCAGGTTGCAGCAGACAGCCGGCCGCAGCCACAACCCAGAAGCAGCCCTCTTCAGTCAACACGCAGTAGCGGCGTCCGTCGTACATCAGCACCTGGGCGTGATATTGGCGTGCGGGGCTGTGACTGTGTGGCACTTCGCTGGCAGCGGTCGCATCAGGCGCGCTAGCTGGCATCGTTGTTGTGTTCATGTCTCGCTCACAAAGATAATCAGACGGCGGGATGCCAGAGCTCTGCTTCCCGCAGCAGCTCATCGTCGCGCCTTACGTTGTCCAGGATGGTGTCGCGCCACAGCGCACTGGGTAATTCAGCGGCGTGGAGCGAGGCACCCGTAAGGTTGGTTTGAGAAAAGTCAGCGTTGATGGCGCGAAAGTGCGACAGGTCTGCGTACACCATCTGGCTGCCGGTAAAGTCGATGGCCTGCGAAGTGGCCCCGTAGAAACGTGCGCTGCGCAGCGAAGCGCCCCGCAAGGTGGCATGGTCCAGGCGCGCCATATCAAAAACGGCGGCATTCAGCAGGGCGCCATCAAAGCAGGCGTCATCCAGTACGGCCCGATGCAGCGACAGGCCCGGAGCCTGCGCATTGTGCAAGTCTATGCCGCAGGCCTGGACACGGTTGAAGGAACATTGCGACAAGGTAGCGCCAGCAAGTGAACAGCGTTGCAGAACACTATCGGGTAAATGAACTTTGTCCCAGCACACGCCGGCAAGATCCATATCCTGCAGCGTACATTGCGACAACCAGGCTTCAGCAATGATGGCTGTTTGCATGGTGCAGTCGCGAAAGACGCTGTGAAGCGCCGCAAGGCGCGTCAGGTCGGCCTTACGGAAATCGCAGTGTAGCCATTCGGTATTCTGCATCCAGGCACGATCCAGCAGTGCACCACGCAGACTAGTCTGTGTTGCTTTGCAGTCGCTGAAATTCGCATTACTAAGTATGGCGCCGTCCAGGCATGTTTGGCTGAGCTGGCAATGGCTCCAGGCACTGCCAGCCAGCTTCGCACCATCCAGACGGGTGCCGGTCAGATTCAAGCCCTCGAATCGTACGCCGGACAAGTCCGCATCGCGCAAGTCCGCCTGCACTAACAGGTTGGTGTCTAGTTGGCCGCCGCGACGCAGCAGACCGATCAGATCCGGGGGGCTGTGTGTCGACTCATGCACGGTCGTACTCCTGTAACAGGCGGCAGCGTGTCAGTAGTGCCCCTTCGAGCTGCAAGCCCTGGACACTAGCCGTGCGAGTCTGGGTGTCATGCAGATTGGCGCCCGTCAAGTCGGTATCCAGCAAGCTGGCCTCTCGCAAAATGGATTGCATCAGGTTAACGCCGCGCCAACTAGACCCGTTGATCTTGCTGTCCGTAAAGTCTGCGGCGCGCGCTACCATGCGCCAGGCATCGGTGCCGCTCAGGTCGCACTCTTTGACCAGTGCACGATCCAGTTGCGCTTCGCGCAGCACTGCCTGCACCAGCGATGTGTTCTGTAAGCTGGCGTCTCGCAAATCTGCACCATGCAGATTGGCCTTGTCCAGTTGCGTCTTCTGCATAGTGCGCAGGCCCTGCAGGTTGGCGCCATCGAACTGGGCGTGTGAAGCCTGACATGCCAGCAACGTTGCGCCTGACAGCTGTGCCCGGTTGAAAATGGCCCCGTCCAGGGTGCATTGCTCGAATTCAGCTTTCTCAAAGCGGCTTGCTGTTGCGTCAGCACAGGGCATGCGGCATTGTGTGAACTGGGCGCGCGGCCCTGTCGCCTGCTTGAGCTGCACGGTTTCGAAGCTGCAGTCTTGTGCCTGAGCACCGTCCCAGCTACTACCTGTCAGATCGGCCTTGTCGAAAATACACGTTGTGATGCGGGCCAGGGAGAAATCGGCCTTGGCCAGCTGTGCGCCTTGCATATCGCAGGAATCAAGCTGAGCCTGTGTAAAACTTATACTCTGAAGATCGGCGGCGCCGAGCTTGCAGTGCTCAAGCAGTGCATCTGCAAGGTCGGCCTTCACCAACAGCGCGCCTTGCAGATTGCAGCCACGCAGTATGGAACCTCGCAAATCCAGGCCCCCCAGATTCTGGCCGGACAGGTCCAGGTCTTGTAGCTCCGTCCAGGCTGCGGATGCGCCGGCTTGTGCCCGGCCCAGCAGGGCATCGCGCGTCAAGCGCTCGCGTGGGCCCTCTGGCAGTCCGTTCAGGTGTATTTTGGGTTCAGCATAAGCTCCAGCCTGTGCAGCCTTGGCAGCCGCTTCTTGTTCGGCCTGTTTGAATTCGCTTTGCAGCGTGGTCTCAAGCCCATCCATTTCTTGTTGGAACTGCGTAAACTCCTGTATAGAGGCCTGACGCTTGGACTCCGGGCCCGGCAGCAAGCCGATCAGTTGCGCGAATGCAGCGGTGTCGTCTGGCATGGAAGGGTTGGCCGCCGCCTGGGCTTTCAAGGCGTCCAGGTCGAGGCCTTGCTTCTCCACAAAGTTGCGTACTTCAGCTTCTGCCTGTGTAAATTCGCCGTCAATATGTGCGCGCAAGGCGGCTTCATAGGCGTGAGGTTCGGAGGGTAAATCTAATGGAGACAGATCGGGCGGTTGCAACCCGCCTGTATCGGCCTGGGCCGCTTGTGCTTTGAGTGTCTTCAGGTCTAAACCTTGGGCGCGCAGGTGGGCTTCTACTTCGGCCTCGGCCGTCTTAAATTCTTGATCAACTTCTTGTTCCAGCGAAGCCTGAAATGCAGCTGCCTCTTGTTCAGCCTGCTCGCCATCGGTTTGTAGTTGCGCCAGTGTTTCTGAATTTAGCGGCGCCGGCACCGGCACAGGAGCTGTATGCGTGGGCTCCAGCGCTTGCGTCCAATTATGGGACCAGTATGTCAGGGGCTGTGGCGTGTCTGCCAGATTTTCTGTGAACACCGCCAACCCCAGAACGTCTTTGGCATCTTCGCGCAGGACGGCGGTTTGCGCCCGGTACAGCACAATGACTCTTTCGTCGTTAGGCATAAGCCATACTGTGTCCAGCTCCAGATGCAGCTCTGCATGATGGTCGGGCCGGGCGACGGTGCGCATTAAAAGACGCGGGCGCAGGCCCGGCAGTTTGCCTTGCATCAGGCTGTGCTGCGGATGCATGTTCTCGGCAAACCAGGGTTCGTCGCCGCGCCAATAGGCTGACTGGCATTGCTCAGAATCAAAGCGGTCGTACCAGCGATCATCGGTATCGTCTGGCAACCAGGGCAGGCGCTGACTGGCCCAGACTCGGTCCATAGTGCCCAGCCAACGGTCGCGCGCAGCACTGCCCTGGGGCTGGGCCCCCAATGTGGCAGTGGCCGGAGTATCGGACGGCTTCAGTATCGGTTGATCAGGCCGTTCCACATTGGGCAAGGGCATGCCCTCGTAAACGGTCCTGCCGCTTGCATAACCGCGACCAAACGGGTTGTCACGCCATTCAGCGCCACCATAGGCGTGTGCAAGGCCTATGGGCGTGCGCTCGAAGGGCTGGGAGATAGTGGCCCTCCAGCCAGTTGCGGTACTTGTCCAGTGACGATCACCCTGAACAAGCACACGCCCTTCCAGAGAACCCACGCCAGCGCGCACAGTAAGCCCGTCTACCTGTGTGCCGGCTTGCGCGCAGGCATCGCCCGCCACGCCGAATCCGCCTCTGGCTTTTTTCTCGCCCAGATCAAATGGCTCATCGGGAAACAAAGACACTAGCCATTTCCAGGCTTCGCTTTCAGGCACACGGACGCCGTCCATGCCGCATATATAGCCCACAGTCGCCGTCAACGCAGGCTGCCCGGCCTGGCAGCCATAGCCAAGCAGCAAGAGTGTGTCATCGGGTTTGTGGATATGCATTTTCGTTTCCTTGACACTATCCGATTTGAATCAGATTACCGTCCATCTTTGCGACGCCTGTTGCACTCATTTTCAGGACGCCCGTTGATTTCACGGTTACCCCGCTTCCGAGTTCGAGTGAGCTAGCTTGTGTTTTTAAATCAATCGAAGAAGATACATCCGCAAGAAATTTAGTACTTTTAAAATTAATGGCGCCGAGTGATGTGCTGAGATCAATGACGCTGGGTTTAACATTGAGTGTGGCACCTGTTGACTTCAATTCGACTGATGCGGGAGATTCGATCTCGCACTTGCTATATGCCAGGACCTTGTACTCAAGCGTTGTTGTTGAGCTTGCCTTGCTTGTGCGTGACACCTTCAAAAGTGTTTCCCTGAAATTTTTTCCAAGGGTGTACCTGTTGTTCCAGACGGCTCTCGTCTCGCTCGGTTTAAAATCTTTTGTGTATGCCAACGAGGCAGAAAAAGAGCCGCCGAGCGTACCAAGGAACTTGGCCCCGGCGTTAACGGTCGAAGAGGCCCCTAGGGTCACAGAACTAACAGCCGCGAGATCCTCACTGGCTCGGACCCCATAAAACACCTGATGTACTGTGTGGTCTGTGCTGGTCGACAACTTGTACTTGCCTGGCGCTTCGATCAGCAAATTCTCACCTGCATGTATCTCGCCAGTTGCGTCGGTACGCAGTTGAAATCCGTTATCCGGCTCCACGGTACCCAAGGTCAGCTTTGCGTTTGTCATAGGCGTAGAAAGACAAATCTGAGATTCATCCTCGTCCTCACCTGATCCGCCATCCACAATAGACAGGCCGCTGCCGCCCGGGGTGCGTATGAGGTGTTCGCGCGCGTTGCTCTGACTGACGACGCTGGGAGCCTCGACATTAGGCAGACTGCCAACAATAACCGGCAGATCTGGGTCTTCATTCAGAAAGGCAATCAGTACTTCCGTACCTTCACGCAACGGGAAATGCATGCCGGCTTTCTTCAGTTCGCTTTGGGGCGCGCCGGCTGCATACTGTGTACTCTGGCGCAACCAGGCAGAATTCTTGTAGGCGCCATGATTGTTTCGGGCGAAGGTAAGACGAATCTTGTAGCGACCCTGCTCATCGGGTTGCGCATAGCGCTTGGGCCCCGCCTCGTTGTCCATGTCGACAAAACCCGTGATGAGCCGCGCTACTCGCGGCACAGGCGTCAGACGCTGCGGCCGGAACTGCACCACATCACTCTGGTTTGTCTGGTCTCGCCAGCGCGGCAAGGCTGTAAAGCGGGCCCGGTAGGGTAGCTCATCGCTGCCTGGCGAGGTTTCCAGGGTCTGGATGCCTTCGTGCTCGACGTGAACGATGTAGTATTGGCTCGCATCTGCCAGCAGATCAGGCGCTGAAACAGCCAGAAAATGGCCGGCCAACACTCCGGGTGTTCGTGCCTCACCGTGTATCTGCAAAGTCTGGCAGGCAAGTTCTTGTGACCGCCATGTGGCCAGAGTATCGCCTGGCACGCCATTCGAACCACCACCGCTATCACTGTCCACCACAGAGAAGAAATCGGTGACGGATTGCGTATCGCCTCTGCCAGTGGGCACACCTGACACACTGGTGGTGGACGCCAGGTCAATAGCCGTGTTGTTGTAGTTGTGCAGTGCGTGCAGCGACAAAGTGGCGGGCTGCATGGTCACATGCCTGTCCATGCGTGTGACCACCACCCGTCGTATGTCGGGATCAAGCGCACCCTTGGGGTAATAAATGGCGTTGCCCGCTTCGATGGGCTGCTGGCTGGCGTCGTTGCAGAAGACGATGGATTCGCGGTCTTCGCCCTGTTCGAACCAGAAGTACACACCATAGAATTCCAGCTTGCGCATCAGAAAATGCAGGCAACTTTCTTCGAACTGGCAAGTAAAGGGTCTGCGCATCTGGGCCAGATCCTGATCAGTTATCGTAATGCGATAGTCGTAGGGGGCGTTGTCACTGGCATATTGCTCGGTAAGTTGCGCTTCTTTGAGCAGCGTCACAATTAAGTCATTGAGCTGCTGGTCCAGATAAATATCCGACCATTGGCGCAGACCCAGGCGCGCCATGCGCGGTTCGAGGATCAGTTGGTAGTAATCGTAGTTTTCGTCATGCCCATGCTGCCCGGCTTGGGTAATGATGCCGTGCCAGCGTGCTGTGGCGCCATCCGGATGACGCAGTTGCAAGGTTGCCGGCTGATCCAGCAGCTTCTCCAGAGGCAGGTCTGCAGGGGGTATGGCCACGGTGATTGTGAAGCGATATAGCTGCGAGACCGCTTCAGTGCCGTGCCATTGCGTCACCAAAATGTTCTGGTCTGGCACCATCGCCTGCAGCGTATCGCACTGCAGCCTGTAATCGTAAGTGCTTTCTGTCATCCCGCCGACTCCTGCAGCGAGACATCGCTACCAGACTCAGTAGGCTCTTCGGTCATGTCAAACTCGGGTTCAATAGCCCAGGTGCCGTCCTCGCCGGTGCTGACGAGCAGCGTGTTCAGACTGCGACCCTGGGCCATGGCCGTCAGCACGACATCTGAAAGCGCCGGTGTCAGGCTTTTGCCCAATATGAAGTCGATGTTACGCGCTCCGCTGTCCACTTCTGTGCATCGGGCGGCGATGGTCTCTGCGACTTCGGTTGAGAAATTCAGGGTGATGCGGTTGGCGGCTGCCAGGCGCTGTGCCAGTCGTCCCAGCTTTAAGTTCACGATGCTCGTCAGGTAGGCCGGCGGTAGCGTGTAATAAGGCACGACTGTCATGCGGGCAAGCAGTGCAGGCTTGAAGTATTTGGCCAGCAGAGGATGGATGGCCTCAGATACGGCGTCGGGCTCGGGTCGGCCTTCGCGTGTTAATGCCTGAATTTCATCGGTTGCCAGGTTACTTGTCAGGAACACCACCGTATTGCTGAAGTCGATGATGCGTCCTTCGCCGTCGGACAAAGTGCCCTTGTCGAACACCTGATAAAACAGGTTGAGCACGTCTGGATGCGCTTTTTCGACCTCGTCCAGCAACACCACAGAATAAGGACGCTTGCGTACGGCCTCGGTCAGTATTCCGCCTTCGCCATAGCCGACGTACCCCGGAGGCGAGCCGACCAGACGGCTGATGGTGTGCTTTTCCTGGAATTCGCTCATATTGACTGACACCAGCGATTGTTCACCACCAAACAATTGGTCAGCCACAGCCAGCGCAGTTTCGGTCTTGCCGACGCCTGAAGGCCCGACCAGCAGGAAAATACCCGTCGGCTGGCTTGGATCTCGCAGACCTGACTGTGCAGCCTTGACGGCAGCCGTGATTTTATCCACGGCGTGGTCCTGGCCGTGTATGCGTGTTTTGATGTTGTCCGCCAGTGACAGAATTCCGCCGACGGCATCGCGCTGCATTTTGCCCAGAGGCACGCCTGTCCAGTCAGACACAACGCGCGCCACGGCATCAGGGTCTGCCTCGATGAAGATTAAGGGGTCATCGCCCTGTAGTTCGGCCAGATTTTCCCCGGCTGCCTGCAGTTGGGTCTGCAAGCCTTGATCCTCAGGCGACTCGTCTATCTGCACACGCAGGGCAACGACCTGCTCGGCGGCTTCTTTTTGTTTCTGCCAGCGATCATGCAAGGTATTGTGGCTGGCCTGTGTATCGGTGGTTTCCTGGGCAATGGCAGCCAGGCGCGCGCTGTGGGCGCGAGGGTCGTACCCGAGTTCCCGCTGCAGGGCCGTGCGCTCGCGCTCCAGCCCCGCCAGGTGCCGCTCCAGCCGCTCCAGTTCAGCTGGTTTGATCCCCATGCCTATCCGTACCCGCGCCGCCGCTGTATCGAGCAGGTCTACAGCTTTGTCAGGCAGCAGGCGACCGGTGATGTAACGACTGGCTAGTTCGGCTGCTGCGACGATGGCATCGTCACGCACGATTACGCCATGGGCCGACTCGTAAGCACCCTTAAGACCCCGTAGTATTTGCACCGCCGTTGCTACGTCGGGCTCTTCAAGCTTGACTAGCTGGAAGCGCCGGGCCAATGCCGCGTCTTTCTCGAAGTATTTTTTGTATTCTGACCAGGTGGTTGCGGCAATGGTGCGCAATTCGCCACGTGCCAGCGCGGGTTTGAGAAGATTGGCGGCGTCTCCGCCCCCGCTCTGCCCGCCGGCGCCTATCAGCATGTGGGCTTCGTCAATAAACAGAATGGTGGGTTGCGCCGATGCCTTGATCTCGTCGATGACGCCCCGCAGTCGTTTTTCGAATTCCCCCTTGACGCTGGCGCCCGCCTCGAGCAGGCCCAAATCCAGGCCCAGCAAACGTGTGCCACGCAGAAAATCAGGGACATCGTCATTGACGATACGCAGGGCCAGGCCTTCGACCACAGCAGTCTTGCCGACACCGGGTTCACCCACGCATATTGGATTGTTCTTGCGGCGTCGCGCCAGGATGTCGATCATCTGGCGTATCTCGGCGTCTCGTCCGAACACGGGATCGATTTTGCCGGCTGCTGCCTTGATGGTGAAGTCTTCGCAAAACTGGCCGATGGCCTCTTCGTTGTGTGCGGCTGTGCCGGATTTGACGGGTGCATCACCGGCTTGCAGGGTGGTCTCTGGCGAACCTGCGACGATCTCATCGAAGTGGCTGGTCAACTTCTCTTTAGAGACACCGCGCAAGGTGTCTACCCATTGTGTGCCGGCTCCGTAATAGCCCAACCGGGCGACCAGCGCCAGCAGCAGCGCCCCGCCACGTATCTGATGTTCGCCCAGGGTGATGGACGATGCAAGCCAGGATTCCTGCACCCATTCGGTGAGCAGAGCGGCAAACACTGGCCGGCCCGGGTTGCCATTTTTAGTTGGGCCAATGTGTCGTCAAGTTGCGCAGCCAGACGCAAGGGGTCGATCTCGAAGTGCTCGAGTATGCGCACCACATCACTGCCGGTATCGTCCAGCAATCTGCGCAGCATATGTTCCACACCGATTTCATAGTGATTGCGTGCCAGGGTCAGGCCGGCCGCGCCTTCGAGCGCGGCTGAGCAATAAGGATTCAGGCGCGCGAACAGCGGTTTTAGTTCTACCAACATCATGAAGGGTTCCTCAGGTTTTGCCGACCCAGGTCAAGGTCGATGGGAAGGAAAATCTCGTCACAAGTGCGTCCCGGCGAACTGGCAGCGCCAGGTTCGGATTCGGGCAGCCAGGTGTTAAGGCCCAGGCGGTTCCAGCCATCGCCCAGTGCGATAGCCTGGCGCTCGGCGGGCTTCACGGACAGGCCCAGCACGCAGGCAATGGGCTCTTCCACATAATGCGAAATGGCTTGGGTAATTTTGGTAAACAGGCTGCCACCTGGCAGCAGCCGCTCAAACATAGCGGCTGGCATGGGGCCCACGTGCACATGGGCCTGTCCCGAGCGTTCTGCAACCTGGCTGCCTAACATCGTGTCGTTGCCCAGACTGCAGGCCTGGACGCTCAGCATGGTGCGGTCGGCTGCAGGGATAGAAACAGTACGCGGCACGCATGGCTCTACCTTCACGGGCAAGTCATCAAGCAAGCCTGAAACGAGCGCTTGCAGGCCGAAAGCCGAGCGCGGATATTGATTGAAATTCCCCGCGTGGGGCAGCAATGCCTGCAGGTTGTTCTGAGGAGCTGCCCCGGAACTATTGTGCAGGCCCAGCAGCGCCATCAACTGGTTTAGCCGCTTTCCGTCTTTCTTTTCGGTTACTGAAAGCCAAATACGGTTTTTCTCCCACGCTTTGAACAGCATGGGATAAAGCGCGGCGTGGATGATATCGAGGAAATCGCGGGAATTTGACCCGCCGGACAGACGCTCGTCGATCAGATCTTCTGTGTAGAAGGTGGGCAGCGGTGACGTAACGCCATACAGGCCGAAAAAGTTAGCCGTAATGCGCAGCTTGTCTTCATCTTGTTCGATGCTTTCCATGTCGTTTTCGGGAAACGACATGGAAAGCGCCGGACGCACGCGTACCGCTTTCTCAAAGGCGTCTTCGCCCAGTTGCAAGCGCAGCAGGCGTAAGGCCTGGAAAAAGGCGTAGCGATGCCCCTCTGCGAGCAAGGGTTCCATGCTCGCTACAGAAGCCGGTAGCGGCCGATCTTCGCGGGCCATGTCAGAGTCTCTCCATTTACGGTGTCTACCAGCGTCAGGGCGCTGAAGGTGTTAAGCGCGGTGGTGCCAGCCAGCAGTTCATCCAGCACGGTGCCAAACAGGAACAGGCTGCCAACACCTGGGAAGTGATCACCCCGACATTCGATGGTGATCTTGCTGCCTTGCACAGGCATTCCGCGCACCATGCGACGAGCGGGTTCGACATGGATTTTCTCCATGGATACGATCATGCGCCGGGCTGCGGCATGGCGTTGCATGCTGGACTGACGCGGTGGCAGGTACAGCGACAGCAAGTCATGCAGTTGATTGCCACTGGCCAGTGACAAATGATTGGCGTTCATGTGTGAGAGCACGCGCCAGAGCAAGGCACTGTCAAAAGTTGGTGGACTGTATGGGGTCACACTGAGGATGTTGCGAAAATCTATGCGTGGTGGCGAGTTGTCGGTGGGTTTATTGATGTCGCCCAGGCGCAGGTTTTCGGGCAGGTGGCCATGCGTGCACGTCAGGCGCGCCGAGAGCGTGAGCGGCTGCGGTTCGTCTTGCCGCGCATAAGGCAAACTCAGGTAGTAATCGTGGCCACGATCCAGCACGGAGGGTCGGATACGCAGGTTGTAGCTGGTACTGTCTTCGCCCTGAAACGCAGAAAATGCGTGATAGTCGCGTTCCTGGCCGTCGACGGATCGGGCCAGCACCTGATCAATGGAGTAAATTTGCTCGAGCTGGAGATTACTGCGCGATACGGGCTGAATTTTATAGTCGGGCTGGCGGTGATCAATGCGTATGGGGTGGGCATCGGCGCTTACCAGATTGGCAGCCGGTGTTGCGTTCATCACGAAGCTGTCCGGCCCCATGTCCGGCGCCCAATCTGGTACATGCTTGAACAGAAATTGTACCGAGAAGTCCTGTGCTGCCGCGCGCTGAGGCCATTTGGCAAAGCCGTTCAAGTCAATGAACAGCAGCTTTTCGGGCAGGGCAAAATACTCGTGCAGAATACGCCAGGCCGGGTGTGCATTGCTGGGCCAGGGCAGTAAATTAAGATCAGGGTTCAGGCCGGCAGGCGTGATGCAAGAGGGTGGCAGCGTGGTGACGGGGCCACCCTCTGAGCTGATGCGTACTTCGCGCACATGGCGCAACAGCAATAAATAAAGTCGGGTCGCATCCGTATGGGCACCGCCCAAAAAGAAGCGCAAACTATCGTTTTTCCAGCTGCCGGCTGTCGCGCCGGTATAACGCATACGCATGCGCAAGGTACGCGCCTGCGCACCGCCACCCTCCCACTGGGTGGAGATCAACTTGACCGGCTCTATCGTCACGGGAAAGGATGAGCGAAACACGATTCGCTGGCCATCAACGGGTGCCGACGAAAATTCAGTGCCGGCATCAATTGTGACGGCTTCCTCCAATTGCATACGCGGCTCGTACTGCATGATGGTCATGCACGGCAAGGGACGCAAAAAGTGGGGAAACAGCAGTTGTGCCAAATTCTGTATGAACTCGGGAAAATCATCGTCCAGACGATGCCGGATCAATCCCGTCAGAAACGCGACACCTTCCAGCAGGCGTTCCACATCCGGGTCACTGGCCCTGTCGGCACCCAATAGAGGTGCCAGCGCAGGATTCTTCTGGGCAAACTCCGAGCCCAGTCCACGCAGATTGGCCAGCTCCTGTTCGTAATACCGATTCAGCATCTGTTCATTGCTTCCTGATAGAGACCTTGCCGTTGGATGCCACGAGGGACGTCAGTTGTACCGGTATGTCGCGGTTGTCGACGCTAACGGTTCCGGAAATTGAAAAGACAAGAGACAGGACTTCGTCCTGGTTGCTGGAAAAACTGATCTTCGGCTGACGCAAGCGGGGTTCGTAGCGCTGGATCATACGGTTCATGTCCTGGATGATCTGGTCTGTCGTGCCCGTGCTGAAGGACCCGGCCAGATTGGTGAAATCAGGTACGCCAAAAGCGGGGTCCACAGGCACGCTGCCTTGCCGCGTATTCAATATGCGGTGCAGATGGTCCAGTATGGAGCTGATCAGAATCTCGGCCCGGGAAATTTTCCCGCGATCTCCCTCTGCACCCAGACTGGATATGTGTTCCAGAAGTCGGCGTTCGTTCATGAGAGTCAAGGCGCGGCAAGCCGCGCCCCTTGGTTCTTCACCTGATTACTTGGGGGCCAGCCAGGAGTCTTCTGCTTCGATGCCATCTGGCTCCCAAGTCCAGACGATTTTTTCGTAAGTCAGGCCGATATCTTCCATGTGCCCCATTTGCCGATTATCCGGATGCAGGCAGTTGGGGACCCACAGCCGGGTACCGACGATCACAGCCTTTTCCAGATGGATCGTGTAGTACTTTTCTTCGGTGCCCTTGGGGCTGATGCGGTAGAACTCGAGGTCGACTGTTTTCATCTGTTCGCCTGAGCACAAGGCCTGATACAGCTTGGGAGATGCTTTATCGATTTCTTTGGTCAGCGTAATACCCAGATGTTGGCGCTTGCCCGAGGGCAGACCGCTTTGTGGGTTTTTGGGCAGTTCGATATGATGTTCGACCGCTTGCACGAGGACTTTTCCTTCGTGCCCGCTGACTTCGCACGAGCCTTCGATTTTTCCCTGGTTCTCGCCTTCGAGGGTGAGGTAGCACGGCATTGGCATGATAAACTTTCCTTGCAGTTGATAAGTTGAAAGACGGGTGCTGCTAAAGTCGTGGTGGCGCGCTGGTGGCAGCCGGCGCGTCAGCCGACACTGATTGCGGGTTAGCCTTTATCCAGCTTGCCCACTAGCGAAAGCGTGAAGGACGCACCCATATATTTAAAGTGCGGACGTACCTTCAAACCTACGCGATACCATCCCGGATCACCCTCCACATCCGAAACAGTAATTTCTGCCTGACGTAGCGGTCTTCTGCTGCGCACGCCGGCGGCCGGGTTATCCATGTCGGCCACATACTGGCGTATCCAGGTGTTCAATTCGGTTTCAAGATCATTGCGTTCCTTCCAGGTACCGATGTTCTCGCGCTGTATGACCTTGATGTAATGCGCCAGACGGCTGACCACGAAGATATACGGCAGTTGTGTACCCAGCTTGTAATTGAGCTCGGCCTGCTTGCCTTCGGGATTGTTTCCAAAGAACTTGGGCTTTTGCACAGAATTAGCTGAAAAGAATGCAGCGTTGTCGGTGTTCTTGCGCATGGTCAGTGCAATAAAGCCCTGTTCAGCCAGCTCGAATTCGCGACGCTCCGAAATGAGTACTTCGGTCGGGATTTTCATCTGGGCTTCGCCCATAGCCTCGTAGTTGTAGACGGGCAGATCGCCTACAGTTCCGCCGCCTTGCGGGCCGATAATGTTGGCACACCAGCGATATTGACCAAAGCTTTCTGATAGGCGGCTGGCAAAGGCAAAAGCTGCGTTGCCCCACAGGAAATCTTTATTGCCACTGCTGACATCTTCGTTGTAGCGAAATTTCTTGGTGGGAATGGTTTCATCGCCATAGGGCACACGCAGCAGAAAATTAGGCATGGTCAGGCCCACGAAACGCGCATCTTCCGATTCGCGAAATGCGTTCCACTTTGCGTACTGAGGCCCTTCAAATACCGCCGACAAGTCCTTCAGATTAGCCAGGTCGGCATATGAATCCATGCCGAAAAATTGCGGGCCGGCAGCTGCAATGAATGGCGCGTGCGCCATCGCGGCGACGCCCGCCACGGATTGCAACAGTTTGATGTCCTGACCGCCTGGGCCAAAATCGTAATTGCCGATGATGGTGCCAATAGGCTGGCCACCGAACTGGCCGAATTCTGCGGTATAGACGGCTTTGTACAGACCGGACCGCGTAATGTCGGGTGCGTCTTCGAAGTCGTCGAGCAACGTCTGCTTCGATACATTGAGAATTTCGATGCGGTTGTTCTCGCGAAAATCTGTACGATCGATCAGAAATTTCAGTGAACGCCAGGCAGATTCCATCTTCTGGAACGACTCGTGATGCATGATGGCGTCGACTTGCTGGCATAACTTGTGATCCAGCGAGGCAATCATTTCGTCGATCATGCCCTGGCCGACTTTTTCCTTGGCACGGTTCGGTTCGAGCAATTCGGAAACGAAGGCCTCCAGGCCTTGCCGGGTGATGGAATAGGCATCGTCCCCGGGTCGAACGCGTGTAGATTCGATCAACTGGTCGATTAATGAGCCTTCGCCCTGTGTAGCCGGCTGTGCTGCGTCTTGCTTGGCTTGCATTTTTTCGCTCATAAGTTACTCCTTGGTCTGGCCGTCGGGGCTGGCGTCCTGGACGCCCAGCTCGCCCAATAAGCGCTCGCGCGCACCTTCATCCTGGATCAGTGCCTGCAGCCGCTTGCGAAATTCAGGCAGATTTCCCAACGGTCCTTTCAAGGCCTTGAGTGCTTCACGCAACTCAATCAGCTGACGCAGTTCCGGCACCTGGTTCACGATGGAATCCGGCTCGAAATCACGCATGTTCTCGAACTTGAGCGACACGGGGATTTGTTCGTCCTCAGTGGGGTTGTCGGACAGACGGCTGGGAACGGAAAGAGTCAGGTCCAGGTTCTGGGCCTTGAGCACATCATTGAAGTTGTCCTTATCCACTTGAATAGGCTTGCGCTCATCCACCGGAATCTCAGACTCTTTTAATGTGAAATCGCCGATTACCAGTTGTTTGAGCGGCAACTCCACCTGCTCCTGGGCATCACCGGTGGCCGGCTTGTACACGATGTTGACGCGTTCCTTCGGTGCTACGGATCCATCTTTTGACATCAGTTTTCTCCTTGGGACTGACCGGGTCAGTCAGCGGTTGATTGTGAGAGCTGCCAGGCAGCCTTGACATCGACGTGGGACAGACGTCCCAGCATAGGGGCAGCCGGTGCGACGCCGTCGATACCACGCCGCAATTCAATATCCGCCGCCAGTTCCAGTGCCTGACGGGCAAGCTCGGGCTCCCAGAAAGACAGACGATGGGTTTCGAGTTCCTCTATCAGTGGAGCGACCAAAGGTCGCATATCCGTTTTCATGTCAAACCTGTGTATAAGCTGGCACTGGGCCAGACGAAAACGAAAGGAAGTGCGCCCGCCATCCGCGTGGCACAGCGTCGATTGGATCAGCGTCAGTGCGTCTGCGAGCTTTCCCGCCACGGCCTGGCTTTCGGCTTCGCGTACCAGTGCATTAACTTCATCCTGAGCGGGAGCAGTGTCTTTCGATGTGCCCGATGCCGCCTGCAGGGCGTCCAGCCAGGCCCGAGTAGCCGGGTCGGCAAATGGCTGACCATCGTTAAACGCAAGTGTGGACAGCCCGGGAAGTCGCCCCATGAAATGCGCTGTTTCCTGTGCTAGAGCCTCTGCTGCCTGACTGGCCCCCAGTTGCGTAAGCGCCGCATGGCTGGCCCGGCCAAGATCCAGCCAGTAAGGCAGGCTTGCCAGACGCGCTTCTGCAAAACGGATGATGGCCTGAGGGTCGCCTGCCTGAACAATCTGCTCAAACGTGGCCAGCAGTTGCCCGGCTGGGGCCGGCAGGCGTGTTGTTACGCCTTGTGCCGGAGGAAGCTGTTCCAGGGCCGTCCATGCACAAATCCGGTTTAGTCGGAACAGCATGGCAGCGGTGGGTTGCTCTTGTAACAACCAGGTGATCAAGGGATGCAAGCCACCAAGCGCGTTTTCGACGGCAGTAGCGGCATCGGCAATGTTGCCAGGAATACTCGCCGGTGCCGTCCGCACTACAGGCATCGAAGTGCTTGTCGCGGTGGCCGGGCCGGTCTCACGTGTTGCGGGCGGCACAGGCTCGGCAGGATCTTTCGTCTGGGACTCAGTTGCGGGCTTCTGGTCTGGCAACTGTTCGACCAGCAATCGACGGAAAACGGCAGCCAGTGCATAAAATGCCGGAGCCTCCTGGTCGTGCTGTTGCCAGGCGGTGTCCAGCGCATCCCAGTCTTCGAGCATCTGCTCATGTTTTGCGAAGGGCATGGCCGGCATCTGCATGATGAACTGTTCATCAAGTGCATCGGTTAACAGATCGAGCAGCCACTGCATCTGATTACGCCGGCCTCGCAAACGGCTTACCGGTGGCGACATCTCGTTCCAATACGTTTGCACCAGTTCGCGGAGTACGTGAATGCCATCGGCAAGGCCAGACAAACTGTGCTGGTGAAACAATGCAAGCGTGAGCCAGATGCCCACCGTCAGATCTTTACCTTCGTCTTTCAGAACGGTGGCAGCCAGTTGTGTCACGACAGGCCATTCTATGGCTGGGGCCTGGAGATCGGTCAAACGGTTTAGCTGGTTTTGCATCGCTTCGAAATTGATGCCGTCGCGCGGACTCATGCCAGCAGGCTGTAAGGCACTGACTGGCACAGAGCCAAGACTACGTACGGAGGAAATTTCCAGCATTGTGTGACGCCTTTGTCCAGATAAACACTGCAACCGCTTTTCTCAAAAATCGCGAAAGCTTGGCTTTGTGGTGTTTTTGAATACTAGACAAAAAGTCGTTGATAAACTGTTGAACGAAAAAACCCTCTACCTGGCAACAGGTTGGCGTAAATAAACGATTTTTAAACGCTCAGGGGTTTACCCTGACTAGGGTTTACTCTCTGGATAATTAATGTTTTCATTTAGAAATCATGCCGAGGGTTTTGTAACTTTCATTGGGGACTAGCATCATCATTGCCGCGTCCCGTTACGCAAGGTGGTGTCAAAAGAGCACGGCACTCCTCACCATGTCGGCCACTTTAGGAACGCCATGCACCCAAGCTTGACCCGGCCAATTCAATTGCGATTGCTCGGAGAATTCGATGTTGCCGTGAACGACATCAGTGCTACACGTAGCATCAGCTATACCAAGCCCAGGCTATTGCTGGCAATTCTGGCTATTTCCCAAGGAAAAGCACTCTCACGGGCCGAACTGGCCAATATGTTGTGGCCGGCCAGTCAGCAAGACAGCCGTGCCAATTTGCGGCATGCATTGTTCGTCTTGCGACGCCTGTTCGAGACCGTACCAGAGGCCTGGGTGCTTGGCCGCAGCACGCTCGCCCTGAACCCCGAAGTCATCATGGTCGACGTGCTGGCGCTGACAGGCGGGTATACCGGCTTGAGCTATCTGGAACGCCTGGCCTATGACCGGGGTGGCTTGCTGGAGTACATGGATTTGCCTGATAGCGCGGCTTTCACTGCCTGGCGCAATAATTGGCAGGCGCGCATAGAGCGCGATACTGCAGAATGTCGGGAAGGGTTGATCAGCGAGTTCAAAGGGCGTAAAGACCAAACCGAGGCTGTCGGCTATGCCAAACAATGGGTCATGCAACACCCCGGCGACGAAAGCGCGCACCGTCATCTCATCCGCTTGCTGCGCGACTCAGGCAATGGAGAAGCCGCTTTACTGGCCTTGGAACATTGCCGTCAAATGATGCGTGAGCATCATCATTTTGAAGTGTCTGAGCAAACCCTGGCACTGCTGAACAGCCCGTACACGTCTGTGGTTCAGGCAACGGCTCCTGCCGTTAGCCCTACCCAGGCTGTCGTGTCGACACGCCAGTATCGTCCGCTTGCCGTGCTCGGTGTAGTGCTCGCGATGGACGCTCACCATATTGAACAAGAAGACTCGCTGCAAGGCCTGCATGCTGCGGCCAATCTTATAAGAGCCAAGGCGGAGGCCGCCGGCGCCGTTATACGGCTAGGCGCTGACAGCAGTCTGCTGCTTATTTTCGGGTTTCCATCAGTGGCTGAAAGGCCTGCGCACGTTTGCGCCTATCTTGCCTGCGCGCTGCGTGAAATCGAGCTGCCCGAGGGCATGTACGCCAACATAGGCATACACGCAGACGTCGTCATGATGCATTCAGCCGATGCCGCGCAAGTGCTGCGTCCTCTGGGCCAGCATGCCATGAAGCTTGCCTATCTGGCAGAACCGGGTGAGATCCTGCTTACCACTGGTGTGCGCGACCGCATCGTTGACCAGTTCACCGTAAATTACGAAAGTCGCTATGGCCAGTCACTGTACGCACTGGGCATGCAGCGCGACATACGCCCCGTCGGGCGCATGTTCGGACGAATGCGTGAGTTCGATACGCTTGTACGCCTGTGGGCACGATTGCCGGTAGCGCAGGCCCCCACCGGAATCGTTGTGCGCGGAGGACCCGGTATAGGCAAGTCCTTGCTCGTCGGCGTAATGGCAGAATACGTCAGACGCACCGGTGGCGACGTGCGCATGCTGTACAGCGAAGAAGGCTATGAACACAAGCCATTTCACGCCGTACTCAGCCATTTTTCCGAAGAGCGGGTACAGCCCGGTGACAGTGATGATGCCCAGGGTATGCGTAAAGCCGCAATGGAGACATTCATTTCGGCGTTGCTGCAACGTTCCGAAAGGGATGCGAGCCTGTTAATCGTCTGGGAAGACTTGCATTGGGCAGATCCATCAAGTATCGCCCTGGTGAAGGCCCTGTTAAGGCGCGCTCAAACGGCTCCCACTCTGATCCTGATGTCGGCCCGCAGTGAGTTCGAGCTGGAGGATTGCCAGAATGAACTAAGGCTCAGCCCGTTGGATCGACGTGCCATGGCCGAACTGGTCATACATAGATCCCGCGGGCAGCGTCTTGCCGCATCGGAGCGTGACCAAATTGTCGAACAGGCGGATGGCATCCCACTGTTCGCCGAGGAAATCGTCCGCCAGGTAGCCCTGGGCGCGGAGATCGGCACAACGCCTGTCATTCTGGATCTCATTGCGGCACGGATGGCGACGCTGGACCCTGCCGCCAGACAGCTTGCACAGTTTGCGGCGGTTGCCGGCAACATAGAGGAGAGCATGCTTATCCATGTTGCCCAGAAATTGGGCATCTCCACCAGACAAGTGTCGGTGCTTATGGTGCAATTGCGCCAGCACGGCCTGGTCGACGAAGGCATGCCTGCACGCTTTTGCCACGATCTGACGCGCGTTGCGGTTTACCAGACCATGGACCCCTTGCAATGCAAACTGCAGCACGCGAGTGTGGCGCAGTTCCTGATTGAGCGTGACCCGCGGCTGGCACGAGTCCATGCCGCATATATCGCGAAGCATCTTGATGCGTCTGAGAGTCCGGATGCGTGTCGCTGGTGGTGTACGGCGGGGCGTGATGCCCTGGCACAGGCGGCCATCAACGAAGCCCAAACAATGGTGGACCGTGCGCTGGCGGCGCTGGAGCGCATCGGGAGCGCCAGGGACCGCCGCAAGGCGGAGTTTGAGTGCCAATTGTTGCGGGGTACGATACTTACCTTGCAAAAAGGTGGGGGCGCCGAGGAAACCTCTCTGGCATACGAGCGCGTAGTTCAATTGCACCGACAGGACGACGATCCAGAGATGCAGTTTCAGATGCAATGGGGCACGTGGGTGGTGGCTTTCAACACTCAGCCCCATGCTGATGTCCTGCAAGTGGCCGAGGGTCTGCTACAACATGCTGAGCATGGCGATTCTGATCTGATTCTGGGGTCCGCGCAGTACGCCATCGGCCAGACACGTCTTTTTATGGGCGATATTGCACGCGCCGAGCGCTGGCTGCGCACGGCTCTGAGCACGCTTAGCAAGCGTGCGGTCACCGGCCACTACATCCCTGCCTGGGGGGCAGAAAGAGCACATTCAGCACGCGGCATGCTGGCATGGGTGCTTGCATTGCAAGGAAGACACGTAGATGGCATTGCTATTGCCCAGGAAGGACTGAGCGGGCATAACGAGCCCGGCCAGTTAGCCAGCCGGGTTCTGTGTCAGGCTATGTTGTGCGAGTTGCATCGCTTGCGCGGTGATGTTGATGGCATGGTGGTGGCTATCATGGAGCTCAAGACCATTACCGAAGACACCGATCTGGTCTTTTGGCGGGCGCTTGCTGATGGCATGATGGGATGGCTGGCGGCACATCGTGGTGATCGCCGCGGTGTGCATGCCATAGAGCATGCCGTCGGCGTCGCAAGCCAGGTCATGCCCGTCTGGCAATCACCGCTAGAGCTGCTTCTTGCTGATAGCCGCAATTCGCTGGGACAAGGCGATCATGCACTAGAGGCCGTCGAGCGTGCCGGCGTTCTGATAGAACACTATGGCACGCAAGTCATACGCGGTGCGTATCTTTACCAGAAAGGGATTGCCCTGGCCGCCACGGGGCAACCAAATCGCGCCGTCTCTTGCTGGCAACATGCCGTCACGGAAAGTAGAAGGCTGGGATTATCCTTTTACGCGAAGCGCGCAGAAATGCGTTTAAACGCCTAGCTTCATTTAGCATGAGTGGAAACAGAGCGTGACATTAAACATAAAAAAACCCGGCAGTTTTTCGCGCGGTTTCAGTTAAATGCTCAGGGCAGGCTTATTTTTGACTCCATTCCGCTATGCTTTCGGGGCCTGAGGGCCGAGGTTTGCCGCGCACAGACTCAAAAGACCCTTCAGGGTTTCAGTTCTTTAAGCTCCTGTTGAAGCGTCTGGAGGTCTTCACGCTCGCGGGCTAGCTTGTTTTCAAGTTTCTCCACCTTGTCATAACGGCCTTCAGATTTCTTTTCTTCAATTTTTGCAAGCAGTTCGTCGATGTCTTCTTGTTGGTCAGCGATGTCTTCCTTTTTGTCTTTGATCAATCCGGCATCGGTACAGTGCGTCTGCACTTGCGAAAGGGCCTTTTCCAGCCCGCGTACGCGATGGCTATTATTATTTTGCGTTGCATGCTGAATTTGGTTTTTTATTTCAGCCTCTTTGCGTTCGCACGCCGGGCTGGCGGCTAAAGCAGGTGCAACAAGACCAAGCATTAAAATGGATAGAGCAACTTTTGTTTTATTCATCGGTTTGTCCTGTAATAAAAAAGAGTTGGTCAGACTTTTATCGTCTGATTTTTTTACCTCAGAAAAATGTTGCAATTTGTAGTGTACCGATGATCTTGCAGCGGGTCTAAAAAGAATGACCGTCTGGCGTGGGGCTGCGCAACCTGCTGCCCTTTTAATTAGCCTGAGCAACCAGTGCTTTGACTTCTTCGTCGGTAGTTTGTGGGAAGTGTTCATACCAGACGCCTACCGCACGGAAGGGGAAGGGAGTGGCCAGGCAGATTACGTCGTCAGCCTCACGCCTTATTTTTTCAAGAGTATCAGCAGCAGCTACAGGAATAGCCACGACTATGCGGGCGGGTTTCATGCTTCTGGCGGCGGCGATGGCGGCGCGCATGGTGGCACCCGTGGCCAGACCGTCATCGACCAATATGACGGTTTTCTGTGTGATATCAAGGGGTTTCAGACCCTGTCGATAAGCGCGCTCGCGCCTGCCCAGTTCGACAGATTCGGTCTCGATGACGGCCTCCAGGGATGACTGGCTGACCTGCATGGCCTTGATTACTGTGTCATCAATATAGGTGACGCCGCCACTTGCTATCGCACCCATGGCGTATTCTTGCTGTGCAGGTAGCCCCAGTTTGCGTACAACCAGTATATCTAGTGGAATCTGCAAGGCCCGCGCGACTTCATGCGCGACCGGTACGCCACCGCGTGGCAGGCCCAGCACCAGTGTGCAGGGCTTTTTGTCATAGCGTGTAAGCAAGGTTTGCCCGAGTTGCCGTCCTGCGTCAATACGGTCGCGAAATAGCGCATTCACTTTCACACTCCTTTTTCTCGTGACGTATGGCCTATGCCAACACGTTGATATTAAGGTATTTTGTGTTTGGGAGAGCGCACATGCTCACGCCTGAATCCTAGCCCGAAGATGCGGGCTGGGATCGAACGCAGCGTGTCCCAGCGCAACAACAGCTTCAGGAGCGACGGCATTTCAACGGGCTTGTCTGTGCCTGTTTTTTGTAATGCGGGTGCGATCAGCCGGTGCTGTAGTGTGGTCTGAATACCCTGGGTCAGCCGGGTTGGCAGCATACGGCGCCGTTGTACCCGCGCTAGCGTCGGCTCATCTGGTTGAAGGCCTGCAAGTAGCGGTGCTGCAATAATATTAGCCGTTGCAACAGCGTCTTGTATGGCCAGATTTATGCCTACCCCGCCAATGGGCGACATGGCGTGGGCCGCGTCGCCGATAAACAGCAGACCGGGTTGATTCCAGCGCTGTAGCCGGTCTACCCGCACCTCCAGCAGTTTTACCTCATCCCAGGACAGCAATGATTCAAGCTCATTGCTCAGAAAAGGGGCGCGACGGGCGATACTGCTTTTGAATGATGACAGCGGCTGCGCCATGGTGCGCGCAGCGTCTCCTTTGGGTATGACTGCGGCAGCCTGCCAGTAGTCGCCACGGTTTAGCAACACCAGAAAGCCTCCTGAGCCCGGCACGCCGTAGGTGCCATTGGGGTGGCCGGCTGAACGAGGTACCCGGAACCATAAAACATCCATGGGTGCACCGAGGTTTTGAGGCTGTAGCCCTGCAGCGTGGCGCAACACAGACTGTCGTCCATCGCAGCCAACAATGAGGTCGGCATTTATGCGTAGATTACCGCTGGGGGTCTGTGTGTGCACGCCACAGAAGCGTCCACTGGTCTCATCGCGTATCAGGCGTACCGCTTCAGCCTGCATGTGCAGTGAGTACCACGGGTAGTGTGCCGATTCTTGGGCCAGAAGCTCAAGCAGATCCCACTGCGGCACCAGCGCCAGGTACGGATAAGGCTTGAGCTTGCGAAAGTCTATAACGGGGCGGGGGCCATCTGCCAGCAAGACCTCAAGCTGGCTGACGCGCTGCTGGGGCAGCTTGTCAAAGCGTTGTTTGAGGCCCAGTTCATCCAGTATCTGCAAGGTTGATGGGTGAACGGTATCGCCCCGGAAATCACGCAAGAAGTCGCCGTGCTTCTCAAGCACTATGGTCTCTATGCCGGCACGTGCAAGCAAAAGCCCCAGCATCATTCCGGCGGGGCCTCCTCCGACAATGCAGCATTGGCATGAAAGCGTTTTATTTGCAACATTCATGAGTCAAGTGTGAACGTCCTGGGCACGATAAAAAGCATCTTCATGAAACCAAATGAAATTATTTGTGATGAGATGGTTGTTACCAGTTTATGGTGTTTTCTGCAGGGAAAGCCTGAGTGTTATCATTGTTAACGATTATCATTCTTATTCACAAAAGGATATGCACATGGCCTACACCTTGCCGCCATTGTCCTATGCGTATGATGCGCTTGAACCGCATGTCGACGCGAAAACCATGCAAATCCACCATAGCCGCCATCATCAGGCTTATGTGGATAATCTCAATGCAACGCTCGAGCGTGAGGGAATAATTTCCGACGAACCCGTTGAGTCGTTAGTGGCCCGGCTTGATGCGCTGCCCGAAACTATACGTACAGCGATACGTAATCATGGGGGAGGGCATGCCAATCACTGCTTGTTCTGGACCGTCATGGCACCAGAGGCAGGGGCGGTGCCGCGTGGTCGTCTGGCACAGGCGCTTCAAAATGAACTGGGTGGTGAAGAACGCTTTCGTCAGGCGTTTACCCAGGCGGCGTTAAACCGGTTCGGCAGCGGATGGGCCTGGCTAAGTGTAACGCCAGACGGTGCGCTCGTCGTGGAAGACACCGCAAATCAGGATAGCCCTCTCATGCATGGCAATACGCCAATTTTGGGCCTTGATGTCTGGGAGCATGCCTATTATCTTAAATACCAAAACCGGCGGCACGAGTATGTATCAGCTTTTTATAGGGTTATTAACTGGCCTGAAGTTGAGCGAAAATTTGACGCAGCTGTGGCATGAAAGTAAAAAATATAAGGTGTCAGACCGGTGCGGCAGACAATGTTTTTAGCCCTAGATGCTCAAAACTAGTGCATACCCTAAGTGTCCAATTGAAAATAATGATGCACAATCATGCCATGCAGGTGAGGAGACATAGCCCTGCATGGGCAGCCGATTAATCGGTAATAAAAAAAGTAGCGGGTTCCATAACAAATAAAAAAAGCAGAGGCTGGTATGTGTTCAACACATGCCAGCCTTTTGTCATGGTGCAGCGTGCAGGCTCAGTGCACGGTTGTTTTGGAAAACACGTTCAGAACAATCACGCCAGCTACGATAAGGCCAATGCCAATAAAACCAGCCATATCCAGGGTTTGTCTGAAGACCATATAGCCAATGATGGAAATGGCAACAATACCCGCGCCAGACCATATGGCATAGGCAATACCCACAGGAATGGACCGCAAGGCAAGAGAAAGGCAATAGAACGACAGGCAGTAACCCAAAATGGTAATCGCCGAGGGATAAAACCTGGTAAAGCTGTCGGATGCCTTCAGCGCGGTCGTGGCGATGATTTCGGCACCAATTGCAATGCTCAGGAAAAGCCAGTTCATATTCGTGTATCTTTATTGGTAATGGGTGCTGGTTGGATGGTGATCAGGTGGAGCGTTGCTGCACGCGCAACAACACCAGTACGGCTCCGGCACCACCATTGTTTTCCGTGCATTCGGTGTAGGCAATGATGTCGTCTAGTTGCATCAGCCACCGTCGGACCGACTGCTTGAGCACTGGCTCGCCATCGCGAGAGCCATACCCTTTTCCATGGATAATGCGTACGCAGCGAATCTGGTGATCAATGCACGACGACAGAAAGCGATCCAGTCGCTCACCGGCTTGTTCTATCGTGTTGCCGTGCAGGTCAAGGCTCGCTCCGGGCACCCATTTGCCCCGTTTCAGACCTTTAAGCAGATCAGGGCCATGACCCCTCCGCAGGTAGTGTGCATCGTCATCACCTTGCGGTAGCGGATGGAATTGGGCTGAAAGCAGGGGCAGCGGGACGATTTCAACGCCCAGAGCACGCTGGCGCCGCTCCGCGAGCATATCGGGCGCACCCGTTGGTGTCGCTGGCAAGATGGCTCGCCGGCTGTCTTTTAGTGGCTTTACCAGCAAGGTGGCGCGCTTAAAGAGCGCAATGTCTTCAGGGCTGAGCGGCGATTTAGCATCTGAATGCAGCTTAGACGCAATGTGGTGGCGCGGAGAGCCCCCCCCGCGCTGCTGGTTGCCACCTTCAGTGGCTTGCGGGGGCGGGGCGGAGGTGCCTGCGGCTTTAACAGGCGCTGGCGTGTGGCCACGACGCAACGGATTGGCACCCTGGCCAGCCTTACGGGCATTTGCATCGGTGAGGGGGGCATTGCGCAGGCGCTTGAGATCGGCCAGACCGTGGGCCAGCCTGACCTGCCGCCTGCTTTTGTTACTCGGCATTCTCCAGCCAGCGCTGGGCGTCCAGGGCTGCCATGCAGCCTGTTCCGGCGCTGGTGATGGCCTGACGGTACACGTGATCCTGAACGTCGCCAGCGGCAAAAACCCCTGGCACTGACGTCATGGTGGCCAGACCCTGCAAACCGCTGCGGGTGATGATGTAGCCGTTTTCCATGTCGAGTTTGCCAGCAAAAATAGACGTATTGGGCTTGTGGCCTATGGCGATGAATACGCCTGTTACGTCCATGTCTTCGGTGGCATCGGTTTGATTGTTGCGCAGACGGGCACCTGTTACCCCAGACTGATCGCCGAGTACTTCTTCAAGTTCGCAAAACAGCTTGAGCCGCATGTTGCCGTTATTGACCTTGTCCATCATTTTGTCGATCAGAATTGGTTCGGCGCGAAACTTGTCGCGCCTGTGCACCAAAGTGACAGTACGGCAGATGTTGGACAGGTAAAGCGCTTCTTCGACCGCCGTGTTACCGCCGCCCACCACGATGACGTCCTGGTTTTTGTAAAAGAAACCATCGCATGTGGCACATGCGGAAACCCCGCGACCCATGAATTCCTGCTCGGACGGCAGGCCCAGATACTGGGCTGACGCCCCGGTGGAAATAATGAGGGCATCGCACGTGTATTGCGCGCCGGTATCGCCGGTGAGCGAAAACGGCCGCTTCGCAAGATCGACCTCAGCGATGTGGTCAAACACCATTTCGGTATTGAAGCGCTCAGCATGGGCCTGGAAGCGCTGCATGAGATCGGGGCCTTGCACGCCGTCGGCGTCTGCCGGCCAATTGTCGACATCGGTGGTCGTCATAAGCTGACCGCCCTGTTCAAGCCCCGTGATCAGTACGGGTTCGAGGTTGGCGCGCGCCGCATAAACGGCCGCGCTGTAACCGGCCGGGCCGGAGCCCAGGATCAATACTTTGGCATGTTTAGGTGCTGACATTACAGAAAATCCGAAAAAGGTGAACAGCCAATTATAATGAGTACATGGCTAGATTACCTGCGACATCCCCAAGGTCCTCCCGCAACGTGCGTAACGGGCCCTCTCCCCTCCAGTCTCGGCTCTCCAGTTTGCTGCGTGAAGCACGCTGGATCGTCTTTGCCGCGCTTGCGGCCTGGCTGGGTCTTGTACTTGCCACCTGGCATGCGACCGACCCTGCGTGGTCGCACTCGATTACGTCGGGCAGCACCCTGAACCGGGGGGGCACGCTGGGGGCATATATATCTGATTTCATGCTTTTCCTGTTCGGTTATTCATCCTGGTTATGGGTTGTGTTGCTGGCTCAGCGTGTTATTCAGGGCTTTTATCGACTCACCAGCGTCCTCATGCCCAGTAAAGAACCTCCTTTGCCTCGCGTCAAATGGGAGGTCGGCATAGGCTTTTTTCTGCTGTTCGTGGGGGTAATGGGTACCGAGGCCTTGCAACTGGGTCAGACGGCTGGGCATTTGCCGGCTGGTGCAGGCGGCCAGTTGGGCCAGTTGCTGGCTGCAGGCATGTCCATGGCAATGGGGGTTACTGGCTGCACCCTGCTGTTGCTGGTGTTTGTTGCCGTCGGGGCCAGCCTGTTTTTCGGGTTTTCCTGGTTGCACGTGGCTGAACGTGTCGGAACAGCCATAGAGCGCAGCATCAAGCGGGTCATCGAGTTCAAAGACGCACGCGAAGACCGCAAGCTGGGCGCCGCCAAGAAAGCCGAACGCAATGAAAGCGTAGTGGTCAAGCAAGAGCAGTTTGTGCATCAGCCAGTTCGCATCGAGCCCGCTGTTACATCTGTGCCCAAGTCGCCCCGCATAGAAAAAGAGAAACAAAAAGCCTTGTTCACGGCTCCGCGCGACCCTGAGGGAGCAGGTGCCGATCTGCCGACTGTCGATCTGCTCGACATGCCTGCCGAAAATACCGAAACGGTTTCGCCCGACACCATCGAGTACACCTCGCGCCTCATAGAAAAGAAGCTGTCTGATTTCGGTGTCAGTGTGGTCGTCGTGACGGCCCAGGCGGGCCCTGTCATTACCCGCTACGAAATCGAGCCTGCCACCGGGGTCAAGGGCAGCCAAATCGTTAACCTGGCCAAAGACCTGGCCCGGGCGCTCAGTCTGGTCAGCATTCGCGTGGTGGAAACCATTCCGGGCAAAAACCTGATGGGCCTTGAGCTGCCCAACCCCAAACGGCAAATCGTCAAGTTGTCTGAGATTATCGGGTCACAAACCTACCATGCCAGTGCGTCGATGCTCACCATGGCGCTGGGTAAAGACATCGCCGGCAACCCTATGGTGGCTGATTTAAGCAAAATGCCTCACTTGCTGGTGGCGGGCACGACGGGGTCGGGCAAATCGGTGGGTATCAACGCCATGATTCTGTCGTTGCTCTATAAGGCAGACGCCAGCCAGGTCCGCCTTATTCTTATCGACCCCAAAATGCTCGAAATGAGCGTTTACGAAGGTATTCCGCATTTGCTTGCGCCAGTAGTCACTGACATGCGCCACGCCGCCAACGCCCTGAACTGGTGTGTGGGTGAAATGGAAAAGCGCTATCGCCTCATGAGTAAAATGGGTGTGCGCAACCTGGCAGGCTACAACAACAAAATCCGTGATGCGATCAAGCGCGGTGAGCCGATTCCAAATCCGTTCTCACTCACGCCAGACGCGCCTGAGCCGCTCAGCACACTGCCCATGATTGTGGTGGTAATTGACGAGCTCGCCGACCTCATGATGGTCGTGGGCAAAAAAATCGAAGAGCTCATTGCCCGGCTGGCCCAGAAGGCGCGCGCGGCGGGCATACACCTTATCCTGGCTACGCAGCGGCCCAGCGTTGATGTCATCACAGGCCTCATCAAAGCCAATATTCCTACGCGTATTGCTTTCCAGGTGTCGTCCAAGATCGACTCGCGCACCATTCTCGACCAAATGGGTGCTGAAACCCTGCTGGGGCAAGGCGATATGTTGTACATGCCGCCGGGCAGCGGGCTTCCTGTTCGCGTTCATGGCGCGTTTGTGACCGATGACGAGGTGCACCGCGTGGTTGAATCGCTGAAGGTGCAGGGTGAGCCCAACTACATCGATGGGCTGCTCGAGGGCGCGCTTGAAGGTGAAACGGGCGACGGGGTGGGTGGTGTCACCGGCTTTGCCGACGCTGAATCTGATCCCCTGTATGATCAGGCTGTCGAGGTTATTCTTAAAAACCGTCGGGCATCCATTTCTTCCGTGCAGCGCCATTTGCGCATAGGCTATAACCGTGCAGCTAGATTGCTGGAGCAAATGGAACAATCTGGCGTGGTCTCGGCCATGCAGTCCAACGGCAATCGTGAAATTCTGGTGCCTGCAGGAAATGCGTCTAATGAAGATTAAAACCATCATAGCGGCGACCTTGCTGGTTGCCATGCCCTTTGCGGCCTGGTCGGCAGATGCCATTCAGCAACTGCGCACATTCATTGCTGATGTGCCGGCTGCATCGGGTCAGTTCACCCAGCAAGTGCTCTCGCAAAGCCAGAGCAAGCCTGCGCAGTCAGGCGAGTTCTCGTTTCGGCGCCCAGGGCAGTTCAAATGGTCGGTACTCAAGCCTTATGAGCAACTGATTGTGTCCGATGGCAAAGTCATCTATCAGTACGACCCTGACCTGCTCCAGGTAACGGTGCGTAACGTAGACCAGTCTATCGGCGCTTCGCCGGCAGCCATTCTGTTTGGCTCGGGTTCGCTTGAAGACGCCTTTACGCTTGAGCCGCAAAAGACGCGCGACGGGCTTGAGTGGCTGCGCGCCATCCCGCGTTCAGCCGACGCCGGGTTTACGCATGTGGATATCGGTTTTACAAAGGGGCTCCCGGCCAGGCTCGAACTGCTCGACTCCTTTGGGCAAACCACCCGTATCGAGTTTCAGAAGCTTAATGTCAGTCCAGATCTGCCCGCCAGTGAGTTCAAGTTTGATCCTCCTCCTGGCGTTGATGTGGTCAACATGAAGTAGGCCGCATGGCAACCACGGCAGACCTGTTTACCCCTTCTTATCCCGGCGCCTACACCCATGCGCCGCTGGCTGAGCGCATGCGTCCACGCACACTGTCTGATGTTGTTGGTCAGACGCATTTGCTGGGCCCGGGCAAACCGCTCAGGGTGGCCTTTGAATCGGGCCGGCCGCATTCCATGATTTTCTGGGGGCCGCCTGGCGTGGGTAAAACCACGCTTGCACGGCTAATGGCTGACGGTTTTGATGCGCAGTTTATCGCCATGTCGGCAGTGTTGGGCGGTGTAAAAGACATTCGCGAAGCCGTGACAACCGCCCAGATTGCACAAGGGCAGGGGCGACGCACTATTCTGTTTGTTGACGAGGTGCACCGCTTCAACAAGGCGCAGCAAGATGCGTTTTTGCCTTATGTAGAAAGCGGCTTGTTCACTTTTATCGGCGCAACCACTGAAAACCCCTCGTTTGAAGTCAATTCTGCATTGCTCTCAAGGGCCCGGGTGTATGTGCTCAATTCATTGTCTATTGATGAGTTAAAGCAGCTGATTGATCGGGCGGTGGCTATTCTTAACGCCGACGCTGACGCCGACGCAGGGTCGGGCATTGCGAGTGGCGCTGATGCGGGGTCGTCCCGTTTGACACCAACGACACGGCCGGCCCGGAAGGGCGAAGCAGGACAAGCAGAACAAGCAGAACAAGCAGAACAAGCAGAACAAGCAGAACAAGCAGAACAAGCAGAACAAGCAGAACAAGCAGAACAAGCAGAACAGACAGGGCAAGCAGGAGCGGCAGAAGCAACAGAAGCAGCAAAGGTAGTCGAGCAGGCAGGGCGGACGAAGCTGGCAGAACAGTCGGAACAGACGCCCGCAGCAGAACAGAGCGATGCCGCCGATGAATTTGCGGATGAAGACAGCTATGCCTCTGTGCTGCGTTTTGATGAAGCGGCTAAAGACCAGCTTGCCCGCTGGGCCGATGGTGATGCGCGGCGGGTTATCAACGCCATGGAAGTCGTGGTCGAGTCGGCCTTGGTCGCCGGGCACACGCTAATCGACAGTGCCTGGCTAGAAACATCGCTGTCGCAGAATTTACGCCGTTTCGACAAAGGTGGCGATGCGTTTTACGACCAGATCAGCGCCATGCACAAGGCTGTGCGCGGTTCTGATCCTGATGCCTCGCTGTATTGGTTTTCCCGCATGCTCGATGGTGGCGCTGATCCCCGCTACCTGTCGCGCCGTATTGTGCGTATGGCCATAGAAGATATCGGTCTGGCTGACCCGCGTGCCACGCAGATTGCACTTCAGGGTGCCGATATTTACGAACGGCTGGGCTCGCCCGAAGGCGAGCTGGCCCTGGCGCAGGCCGTTGTGTATATGGCCTGTGCGGCCAAGTCGAACGCTGTGTACATGGCTTACAAGCAGGCGCGCCGTTATGCCGAAGAACATGGCAGTGCGCCCGTGCCCATGCATTTGCGCAACGCGCCCACCAAGCTGATGAAACAGCTTGGTCATGGACAAGCCTACCGTTATGCTCATGATGAGCCTCATGGCTACGCCGCCGGAGAAAATTACTTTCCAGAAGGCTTGCGTCCTCGCTTCTATCAGCCGACTGATCGCGGGCTTGAGGGTAAAATTTCCGAGAAACTGGCCTTTCTTCGATCACTCGACAAGCAAAGTCGTTCTTAATCAGCCCGTGCCCAGGGGTGTCAACCCCCGCCGGTACAAGCTTCTTACTTTCTTTTTTATTGGTTATTTATGTTAGACCCCAATCAGTTGCGTAAAGATCTGCCTGCCGTCGTGAAGGCCTTGGCGTTGCGCGGTGTTCAGTTTGATGCAGATCGCTTTAACCAGCTTGAGGCACGTCGCAAGTCTGTCCAGGTAGAAACCGAAACACTCCAGGCACGCCGCAATACCGTGTCCAAACTGATTGGGCAGCTCAAGTCCAAAGGCGAAGATGCCAGCAAAGAAATGGCCGAGTCGCAGCAGATTCCGTCCCGGCTCAAAGAGCTGGAGCTTGCGCTTTCCGATGTGCAGGCCGAGCTGAACGACTGGCTCATGACCATACCCAACCTGCCGCACGAAAGCGTGCCTGCAGGTAAAGATGAAAACGACAACGTCGAGCAACGCCGCTGGCTGCCACCCGGCATGCAAACGGACGACAGCGGCAACCCGCTGCCGTTGTCGTTTTCGCCGCGTGATCATGTTGATGTTGGAGAGCCACTGGGGCTCGATTTTGAAACCGCCCGCAAATTGTCAGGCTCGCGCTTTATGATGTTGCGCGGCCAGATGGCGCGTTTGCATCGTGCTCTCGCCCAGTTCATGCTCGATTTGCAGACCGACAAGCATGGTTACACAGAGTGCTATACGCCGTATATTGTCAACAGTGCCACCCTGTTTGGCACGGGTCAGTTGCCCAAGTTTAAAGATGACATGTTCTGGGTGACCAAAGGTGGTGCTGACCAAGAGGCTGAGGCCGCTGACGGCGAGCAGCAAGACGAGGCACAAGATCTCTTCCTTATTTCCACATCCGAAATCACACTTACGGGTTCGGTACGCGACGCTATCGTCCCACAGCATGATTTGCCTCTGAAGCTTACCGCACACACACCGTGCTTTCGGTCTGAGGCCGGCAGCGGCGGGCGCGACGTTCGCGGAGTAATACGCCAGCATCAGTTTGATAAAGTCGAGTTGGTGCAGATTGTGCAACCCGACACCTCGTACCAAGCACTGGAAGAAATGGTGTCTCATGCTGAGGCCGTGTTGCAGGGCCTTGGTGTGGCATACCGCGTTATGTTGCTATGTACCGGCGATATGGGTTTTGCGTCGGCCAAAACCTACGATATTGAAGTCTGGCTGCCAGCGCAGAATACCTGGCGCGAAATCTCATCAATCTCCAATTGTGAAGCCTTCCAGGCCCGTCGTCTGCAGGCACGTTATCGCCCCGAAAAAGGTAAGCCCGAGCATCTTCATACTCTCAACGGTTCAGGGCTTGCTGTGGGCCGGGCTCTGGTGGCGGTGCTCGAAAACTATCAGCAACAGGATGGCAGTGTTGTTGTTCCTGATGTGTTGCGTCCCTACATGGGCGGGCTTGAAGCACTCAAGCCAGACTGATTTTTCTGCGCCATCCAGGCGCGCATTCAATAACAAATGGAGCAGGCATGGATCTCGAACTGGCGGGCAAGGTGGTGGTAGTCACAGGCGGCAGCAAGGGCATAGGCCTTGCATGTGCTCATGCTTTTGCGCGTGAAGGTGCGCATGTCGCCATCGTGTCGCGTAGTAACGAAAACCTCCATGCGGCGCAGCAAGACCTGGCTCAGGCTGGCTTTGATGTTCATGTCTTGGCGGCAGACCTCACGAATGCGATTGCGGCTGACAGCATGGTGCAAGGGGTTAATGAGGCTCTGGGCTCCATTGATGTGCTTGTCAACTGTGCGGGTGCCGCTAGGCGCTACCCGCCTGAGGCTCTTGCGGAAGAATCGTGGCGTGACGCCATGGATGCCAAATTCTTCCCTTATATCAACGCCATGGACGCGGTGCTTAAAGGCATGATAGAAACCGGGGCAGGCACCATTGTTAACGTAATTGGCGCTGGGGGTCGGGTGGCCAGTCCGGTTCACTTGCCGGGCGGTTCCGCCAACGCTGCGCTGATGCTGGCGTCTGCGGGCCTGGCCAATGCCTGGGGGCATAAAGGTATACGTATCAATGCGATTAACCCTGGTCCAACGCTGACGGGCCGGGTGCAAGGCCGGCTGGACGCTGAAGCGTCCAGCACAGGAGAGTCTGTTGAGGTTCTGCGCCAGGCCATGGAGCAACGCATACCGCTGGGTCGTCTGGCACGACCTGAAGAGGTAGCCGATACCGTGCTTTTTCTGGCGTCTGCGCGTGCCAGTTATGTTACCGGGGCATTGGTAACCATGGATGGTGGCTTGCATCCACTGGGTGCATAGATACGCCGTTCTGGCGCTTACTTACGCTACCGCGGGGGCCGGCACCTTAGCGAGTCCATGCCTTCGTGGTCTGATCCCGCAGTGCCTGGCGCCGGGCTGCGGTCTGGGGCCGCCCTTAGTTCGCTATTTGGTGTGGCGGGCCAGATCACCGGTGAGACGCTGAAAGTGCTGCTTGTTTGCTGTGGCTTTGTGCGCTTTGAGTGACGACCGGCTTGCCAGCGTGCGAGAGTGATTTTTTGTGGATGATCGCGTGTCCGCAGAGGTGGGCAGTGGTACGCCATAAAAGGACGGGCCAGTATAAGAGGGCGTTTTATACGCCGTAAATGTCCTGGCATCTTGGGAAAGCCTGGGCCCCTGGCCTTGCGCCCGCGTGGCGGGGTGGTTTTCGGGCTGTTCGGCGTCAGGTGAGCTGAGCGTTAATGCTGCGTACACCACAGCTACCCAGAACATGAGTGACAGCGATATTGACAACAGGCCGTCGAAGCTGCCGTAGCCTGTGGCCTTTGAAGCCTCGATGTTCAGAAAAGTTGAGAGATAAGGAATGTGCCCCAGACCTTCGACCATAACATTGCCGGGCAGACGATACAGGGTGCGTAGAAGCTCGGAGATTTCGAGCAAACTATAAGAGCCATCACCGTTTAGGTCGATGACCAGCTTTAAAGACTGGATATTCATGCCGGCCTCCTTGACTAAGTCGACCCGCAGGCAGCCTGCCGCATGCGGGGCCAACGTGCAGTTGCGTATGTGCAACCCCATTACCAACACATGACATCTTTCCTTTACTATAAACCTCCGAGGCAATACCTACAATGGGCGCGATGCGTCTGAGTTTTGGGCCGCTGCCCCTAAACGTGCCTGGAGGCAGTTCATGGCTGGTTCACTTTCTGCTATTTGGCTTACAGTGATTGAAGAGTTTTCGGATATTCCCGATCTCGTAGAGGCTACACGGATTTTGCTCCGAATTTCGGTGGCGGTGGTGCTTGGCGCGGCCATCGGCTATGAACGGGAGCGCCGGGGACGAGATGCCGGACTGCGTACTCATATGCTGGTTTCGCTGGGTGCGGCACTCTTTGTGATTACTCCCTTGCAGTCTGGTATGGACGCCACCGACCTTAGCCGGGTGATTCAAGGTCTGGTGGCCGGTATCGGGTTTCTGGGAGCGGGCGCTATCATAAAACTGGATCGCGACCAGGAAATCCGCGGGCTAACAACGGCAGCAAGCATCTGGGTAACTGCTGCCATAGGCCTTGCAGCAGGCATGGGCCGGGAGGCCACGGCCGTGTTGAGCACGGTAGTGGCATTGTTCATTTTGGCAGTGCTGCGGCGTATTGAGGCTCGATTAGATTAATGCCTGGCGAGGGCGCTTACTCGGCTTCGGTATATGGCTCAAACTTGCCGGTTGTTGAGTTTCTGATAAACAACACCCCTGTCGCCACGCCAAAGTAGGCCCCATGCAAGGTGAGCTCGCCGGCTTCCACTGCTTCGCTTACGGCAGGAAAGGTCATGAGGTTTTGCAGGCTGTACTCAACCACTGCCCATTCCAGCTGCTGGATCCAGCCTTCTTTGTCGTATTTTGACCGGTCTACCCGCTCTGCAACCTGGGAAATCTGCGACATCCATTTGCCGATGAAATCACGTTTTGACAGAGGGGTGGCTTTGTTCGCGAAGGCGCTAACCCCGCCGCAGGCAGCGTGACCCAATACGACAATATGCTTGACGCGCAAGGCATTGACGCCGAACTCAATGGCGGCGCTGGTGCCGTGGAATGATCTTTCGGCATCAGATTCACATGGCGGAACCAGATTGGCGATATTACGTATCACGAATATTTCGCCGGGCCCGGCGTTGAAAATAGTCTCTGGGGCGACCCGGGAGTCTCCACAGCCAATCACCATGATTTCCGGATGCTGACCGTGCCTGGCAAGATCTTCATAACGCTCGCGTTCTTGCTCAAGACGCCCATGAAGAAACGATTGATAGCCTTCGGTAAGCCGTTCGGGAAACATCAGGAGACTCCTTGGTATTGTTAGAACCGTAATTTTACGCTGGTTACGTGTAGACGTTCGGCGTTGAGTCTGGTTGTCTTGCTGTGGACGGGCGGTAAAAACAAAAAACCCGCATAGCCGGGGGCAGTGCGGGTTTGAGGCCTACATTTGTGGCATTGGGAGGAGTCTTACCCACATGCATATTGAAAAAGCCACCTCAAAGGGTGGCTAGTGAGTGCTGTGATTTATTGAATTTGCTGGCGATCTCGGACGCGGCATCGATGGGCACAGCGTCAGTATTGTGATAGTTATCATAGATGTCGCCATCATAGGATGGCATCGGTGTCTGGCGACGCCAGTATCAACAAACCGAACGCAACGATGATCCAGAACAGCAATGAAAGCGTCACTGACAACAGGCCGTTCAGGCTACTATAGCCCACCGCTTCAGAAGCTCGTATATGCAACGCTGAAGATACATAGGGAACATGGCCCAAGCCTTCGACCAGCAGGTTCCCGGGCAGGCGGTAAATAAATTTGACAGCTTCCCATACTTCTCGCCAGCTGTATGCGCTGTCATGATTTAAGTCGATGACAAGCTTGAACGACCGGATATTTATGACAGCTCCTTAATGAGCCAGGCCGGTCGGCTGACTCTTTTACCTAAATCGGCAAGCATCCGCTTTCCGATTTAGTACGCGTACCAGATAATTATCAATATAGGCATGTGTTTTGCAATTTGCAGCGGCTGCGGTGCAACCGCCTGTTCAGGTCTCGAAATGTGCGACCTCGGACGGATTAGCGTAGGGGTCGCTATGCCCGGATGAGAGGCGTCCCGCCATTTGCTGAAGGTGTATCCAGTCCACCATTTCCTCATCGGGTGAATACCCATCAACGAGGCTGAAGAAGATGTGTCTAATGCTGGCATAATCGTCTGCCTTGATTTTGCAGCCCAGCTCGGTCAGCATCGTTTTAAGCCGCTCCCACTGTATGCTTTGCTCATCGGCGCGCATGATCATGGGATGCTCTGTCGGCGTGACGTTGTCGCCGATAAGCAATTCTTCGTACAGTTTCTCGCCAGGTCGCAGCCCGACAAATTCTATGGCGATATCTCCGGCGGGGTTCTTCACGGATCGGACGCTTAATCCGGATAATCGGATCATATTTGCCGCAAGATCATAGATTTTCACGGGCTCGCCCATATCCAGAACGAAAACGTCGCCGCCTTTGCCCAAGGAGCCAGCCTGAATGACCAGCTGCGCGGCTTCCGGTATGGTCATGAAGTAGCGGGTCATCTCGGGATGAGTGACCGTAACGGGTCCGCCGGTGCGTATCTGCCTGGTGAATAACGGAATGACCGAGCCTGACGAACCCAGCACATTCCCGAAGCGCACCATCGTGAAGCGGGTTTTGTTTTCCGTCAGATCCCCGCTGAGGTCTCCGTACAGGCCTAGCACAGATTGCTGGGCCAGCGCCTGCAGGACCAGTTCGGCAAGACGCTTGGTGCTGCCCATTGTGCTTGTGGGCCGCACGGCCTTGTCTGTCGATATCAGCACAAAGTTTTTTACCTTTGCGCGGATGGCAGCTTGCGCAGAGTACAGCGTGCCGTAGACATTATTAATGATGCCTTCGGAGATATTGCGCTCCACCATGGGAACATGCTTATAGGCAGCAGCATGATAAACGGTGTCCACTTCCCAGACCGACATGACATCGAACAATCGCTCGCCGTTGCGCACGGAGCTGAGCACTGGAACTAGTTCCACATTGAGATGCCGCCGCTGGATTAGCGTTTCAAGTTCCCCATGTATGCTGTACAGGTTGAATTCGGACTGTTCGAAAAGCACCAGGCGGCGAGGTTTTGAAGCCATGATCTGCCTGCACAGTTCTGCGCCGATCGATCCGCCTGCTCCGGTGACCATAACGACCTGATCAAGAATGCATTGCTCAAACAGTTCACGGTGAGGTTGTACCGGTGCGCGTCCCAGCAAATCAGTGATATCGACTTCGCGCAGGTCTTTGACTTGTACACGGCCACTGGCCAGATCCATGAAGCCCGGGATGCTGCGCACCTTGACAGCATAAAGCGTCAACATGTTGATGATCTCTGCCTGCCGGTATCGCGGTGCCGACGGGATGGCAAGAAGAATCTCGGCAGCGTGGGTATGTTCAAGAAGGCTGGCCAGACTTGCGGGCGGGTAGACGGGCAGGCCGGCAATGATACGCCCGGCCAGTTGTGGATTGTCATCTATGAATGCGACAGCATTGCGTTCATAGCTTTGACGCAGTGCCATCAATAGCTGATTACCTGCTGATCCGGCACCATAGATGGCGACGGGAACACGGGAGGGTCTGGCTGGGGCGTTGTGACGGAACAGTCCAAGCGTTTCGCCCGTCGGTCGCCTGCAAAAGTATTGCTTCATGATCAGCCGGAGGCCGCTCATGAACATCAGACTCAGCAACCAGTAGATCACTACGATGGAGCGCGGAATGACGGCCGGAGGATCGGCATAAAAAAGAATGCACAGGCCCAGCAGAATTGCAGAGGTCGTTACCGCCAGGCCTACCGTGATCAATGTTTGATACCCAACAAAACGCATGACAGCCCGGTACAGCCCATAGCGCACAAATATAGGAAGGGAGATCAGTGGCGCAGCTATAAACAGCCAGGCGTGTCCTCCCAGCGGTGAGATGACGGATGCGTCGTCAAGCCGGAGGTAAAACGCCAGCCACAGCGCGAGCCATATCAGCAAGGTGTCAAACACGATTTGAAGCAGGCGTTTTTGACTGCGTGGCAAGGCCAGAAGTCGGGCGCGCAGGCTGGCGGACTTGTGCGAGGCGACAGCGTCCAGTCCACGGCGGGTGGTAGCGATGGAGTTCATCAATTCCTCTACTTGGTGGATCCAGAAATCTGGAGGGTTATGGCGCGTCGCGACGCATCCCTCTCATGGAGATGATAGGGAGAGGGGATCTGGGGCGATATAAGACAGACGGCTTAGCTCAACTGACCTATCAGCTGTTTGCGTCGACACGCGCCGTCAGGGCACAGTTGAAGCAGTGGATGCTCTGGAGCTGGCTGTGGCCGGGGCTTCTACCGCGATCGCGATGGCCTCGGCTTTAGGGGTTTTCACGTTGGGTATGTGAAATGGCACATGAAGTGTTGGAAGGTATGCTTGTTCGGCCGTGACCTGTTTCAACACACTGCAGGTCTTCTCGATGTCTGCATTACTGAGTGTGGGGTGCACCAGGAACATCAAGGCGTTTTCGCCTAGTTCTTTACTGACCGGCAGGCGCTGTGCGGGGCGCCAGCCAGTGTTGTCAAATGCTTTCTCCAGGTACACCTCAGAACACGATCCCGAATAGCACGGTACGCCATGGGCGTTAATTTCGCTAATCATGCGATCTCGGCTGGCTCCCGGTTTGAGTTGATCCGGTTCAACGAATACATAGCATTTGTAAGCCCCGTGGCGAATCGAAGGGGGCATCGGGGGAACTCGCAAGGCGGGCAAGGCAGCGGCTGTTTCCCAGATTCGACTCGCATACTCATTTCGCTTGCTGTGCCAGGATGCCATGCGGCGCAGTTGGATGCGGCCCAGCACCGCTTGCATCTCCAGCATGCGCCAATTGGTGCCGAAACTCTCGTGCAGCCAGCGAAAGCCAGGGGAGTGCTTGCGCTCATAGACGGCTTCCCAGCTTTTGCCGTGATCTTTGAACGACCATATCTTTGACCAAATGGCGCGGTCATGGGTCGTGACCATGCCGCCTTCGCCTCCGGTGGTCATGATCTTGTCCTGGCAGAACGACCATGCGCCGATGTGGCCGATAGAGCCGACGGAACGGCCTTTATATTGGGCACCATGCGCTTGAGCGCAGTCTTCTATCACCCACAGCCTGTGCTCTGCGGCCAGGGACATGATAGGGTCCATATCGCAAGGCCAGCCAGCCAGATGCACGCAGATGACAGCTCGCGTGCGTGGGGTTACTACGGCGCGGATGGTGTCGGCTGTTATGTTTTGCGAGCTGCGGTCGACATCAGCAAAGACCGGTATGGCCCCGGCATTGACCACTGACGACACTGAAGCGATGAAGGTGCGAGACGTCACCACTACTTCGTCACCAGGACCGATGTCGAGCGCTTTCAATGCAGCATCCAATGCGAGCGTACCGTTTGCCAGTGCTACGGCGTGCTCGCATCCAGCCCAGGCAGCGAACTCCTCTTCGAAACGGCGGCACTGCTGCCCCGTCCAGTAGTTCACTTTGTTTGACAGAATAACTTCGACGACGGCACGGGCTTCTTCTTCGCTGAAGCTCGGCCACGGAGGAAACGGCGTATTCAGCATGGTCTGGCTCCGTGTGAAGAGCTAAAGGACATCAATCTGCGCAGGTTTCCTTCTGCGCGGGTACCGTCTTTGTCCGGATTACGGGTTTTGTGTTTCACCTTTATTTCCCTTAAACAGATGCGCCGTTACATGTCCGTCTGCGGAAATGTCTTCACGCTGTGCCACCTTTTTTATGGTGATCAAAATAATCTTCATATCCAGCAAGAACGAATGATTGTCCACATACCAGGCATCAAGCTTGAACTTCTCTTCCCATCCCAATGCATTGCGACCATTGACCTGGGCCCAACCGGTAATACCCGGACGGACGTCATGCCGCCGACATTGCTCAGCGCTGTAAAGCGGCAGGTATTCCAGCAACAGCGGACGAGGACCGACGAGGCTCATATGGCCCCTGAGTACATTCCACAACTCGGGCAGTTCATCCAGACTGCTGGAACGCAATAAGCTGCCGAACGGCGTCATGCGATCCGAGTCGGGCAACGCGTTGCCTGCCGCATCTACGGCGTTACGCATGCTGCGGAACTTGATCATCTGGAACGGTCTGCCATCCAGCCCGGGGCGAAGCTGACGAAATAGCACGGGCGAACCCAGCTTGCGGCGAATCTGCCAGGCAATAATCGCAATAACGGGAGATAGCAGCACCAGGCTGCACGCGGAGACGACGACGTCGAAAAGGCGCTTGAGCATGTTCTTCCCAATGTGTACTAATGGATTGATGGCTCAGCCATTCACTGGGGCCCGCTTTATTGATCAGGCAGTGGCTGAAGGTATGCTGTCGTCTGTGTTTATGGGACGATGGCTTAAAGACGTAAATCGCGAATCTGACAGCATTTCGGCACGGTGGCCGCCCTGTGGGGGCAGGCTTCAGCGGGACTGCTTAATGGCTTCGGGCTCAAGCGAGAAGACAAGACCGCCAATCTCGACCTTGGGCTGCCAGACACCGTAACTCACAGCCCTGACGCGCCTGTTTATTTCATCAGGCGTCATGTAGGGAGTAATCACCTCCAGTTGATTGAATTCTTTTCTGGAAAAGGGTTTTCGTCCCCACGTTTCGCCTGATCGAGGCAGCGCTTCGCGGTTAAGGAGTTGCCCTATCAATTCGTAAAACAGGACAAGCTGAAAGTCGTACGTTCTTGATAACAGAGTGGAGACGGAATCCGTTCGAAAAACCGGGAAACGTTTAACGACGATGATTTCTCCGGTGTCCACGGTGGCAGCCATATGGTGACATGTGACGCCGTATTCTTTTGCGTCTTCGTACAAGGCGAAGTTATTGCAACCAATACCGGGGTAGTCTGGCGAGGCCGGGTGAAAGTTGATAGCGGCAATCTTCGCGCTTTTGATTACGGACTCTGGTACCACCCATCTTGACAGATATGAAATGACATAATCACCTTTCCAGGTTTTTATGTCTTCGGGCATCGGGTCATCCCAATCGCCAAGGTGGCATACCGCAAAATTGAAATTGCTTTCAATGAAGCTCATTGCCTTTTGGCAATGCCCATCGTTTTTCTTGCCCAGAAAAAGGATAGGGGCGTTTGATTTTTCAGACATCTTAGGCCTCTATTGACTGATTATGGTTGAATAGTAAGTAATGAGGGAAGCCACCGATTCCTTCGGGAAAGTGGCAACATTCTCAAACGAAAACTCGTCGTTCAGGCCATGCACCTTATCGCTACTCAAGTCTTCCCATAAAACATCCCATATATCTATATGAGCAACCAAGTCGATGGCATCTGTCTGTTGTTTGGGCGGAAGGCAATGGCCCTGGGTCATGATGAGCTGTCTTATTCTTTCGTTATTGTTTTTAAGTATCTTTGCGTATAAAAACTTCTTTCCGCTTGTGATGTAGTTGTCATATGCCACCTGTCCTCTTTTAAGGTGCATATTCAACGAGCCCAATAGCTCGCTGGCGGCTTCCGCTTCGGTGCGCATCAGTTTCTCCCAAGCCGCGGCCGGCTATAGTCGGTTGAGTAATTTTTTTTGTTCCTGCTCGCGGCCACTATATCCACCTTGCACAGTATTCTCTTGCAGCGAACTAAGCCTTTCGGTGTAAAAGTTCGCCATATTCCGCCAATGCTGCTTTTGTTCGAAGCGCTGCACTATGCGTTGGCGCGCCAGTACCCCCATCCGTCGGCGCATCAAAGGCGGCGTATCGAGCGCCGTTCGCATTGCGTCGTGTAATGCAGCCGCCGAACGCGGCGGTACCAACCAGCCATTCATGGATGGTTTAACGACTTCGTTGCAGCCGTTTATGTCCGTTGCAATGACTGGCAGTTCCATGGCTCCAGCCTGCAGAACGGCATTGGGAAAGCCCTCGCGGTAACTGGGCAAGACTAGTACGTTTGCAAGATGCAGCGCTGGCCGTATATCGGTAAAAAATCCCAACGCATGGATGCGTTTGTGTTGATTGATGATGAGTTGATCCTGCTCGCAGATGGGAGCGGTGAGATCCAAAGCGCCGATCAGTATGAGGCGCGTGTATTCGGGCAGTGTGCCAAACGCCTCCAATAATTCGGCAATGCCTTTGTCGCGGTTCAGCCGGCCTACAAAACAGAAAATGAACTCTTGCCCGGACAGGCCCAATTTTCGAGCAAGATCACGGCTTTGTTCCGGGACGTTTTCGGCGGGGCGATGAAAATGCATCGTATCTACTCCAGCGATATTTCCGTGACCTATCAAATTCAAAGGCTTTCGCGTGATACTGAAGCGCATCAGATCGTCCTTTACGCCTTGTCCTTCGGGAATGATCGTGCTTGCGCAGGCGCAGGTCAGGCGGTCCGTCCAGATCAGAATTATCTGTTTCATGCCTTTTTGCGTCGGGAACACCAAACCAGTGAAAGTATGTATCCGTACCGGGACTCGGCAGATCCAGGCTGCGAGCATGGTTATCAACCCGGCCTTGGCGGTATAGGAGTGCACCATGCCGGGCTTGATACGCAGCAACAGCCGAATCATGCTAAGTAAAGAAAGCAGATCTTTAAGTGGCGAAATGCCACGAGCCATGTGTACTGGGTGGACTGGCAAACCTTCTATCTGCTCAATCGCCGAGCACTCCGGCCCTGGAGATGTGACAAGCTCCACGGCGACCCTTTCAGCGAGTGCCGTGGCCAGAAATTTTGGCTGATTCTTGAGTATGGTGATCAGCGTTTCTGGGACGGTGGTTACGATCAGGAATTTTGGGGTAGGCATGATGAGGCCTTTAAGGGCTGCCGTGCTGGGCTTTTGATAAGGGTTCGGCTTTCCCGCCTGTCAGAGCTCTCTAAGGCCGACCGTAAACGGATCAAGGAACTGAAGCGCGAGTTACGCCGCAAGGACGCGGCACTGGCTGAGACGGCCGCGTTATTAGTCTTGAGGAAAAAGATCCAGGCGATCGAACGATGACGTCTACTCTGAGGCCCGGTTCCGTACCGGCAAATGCCGTCCCGAATATCCGCTGGAAGGCTTTGCAGACCTCTGTGTGGCTCGCCGTTGGGTAGGTGGCTTCGTGCACTGGTACAACGACGTATATCTGCTTAGCGAGATTCGTTATGTCATCCCGCCCCAGCGCCATGGAGGACTGGATAAGGCCATCTTGGGTCAACGCCATCGGGTCTATCAGCAAGCCCTGGCCGAACACCCAGCCCGCTGGTCACGACAAACGCGCAACTGGCAGCCCGTAGGCAGCGTCTGGCTTAACCCAGACAAGGAAACAGTCGGCACTCATGAAGGCAAAGCCTTAAAAGCCGCTTGATTCATGTTCCAACTATCTTGACAGATACCGGCTTTTCGTCTTTCCCAGAAGAGAAATCAGCAAGAAGAGCAGAATGGGCGCGAACATCCATTTTTGCCTCACTGCCAGGCCAAGGTTGGCCGTAGTTGATGCCAGAATGAACCAGCTCAGCAAGGAAAATAGCCACAAGAAGGCGCGGTTGCCTGCAGGCGGACGCTTGCGCCGTATCAACATGTTCCAGACGCCCACGATGAACAGAAAAAGCAGGATGACGTTGTCGGCGGAAGCAGCAAGCGAAAACAGGCTGTTCGCTTCCATAGGCAGCGGCCGAAATAAATAAGTAAACAATTGCATCGGCACGCCCATGGACGCAATATCGATGGAGCTGCCGCCGTCGTGATTCATTTGTTGCCGCTGTTCGACATAGCTGACCAGTTCTGCGGCGCTAACGTCAGCACCCACGCCGGTATACTCCAGCGCGATGGGCACCATGACGGTGGCCGCCAGGGCAGCAGCTCCACCCAATATGACGCGTCGACTGAAAGGAATGTTGCGTTGAATAAGCTGTGATCCTGCCAGCGCCAGAATCATGATTCCGGCTATATGTGGCCGCACTATCAGCATGAGCAAGACCGCTGTAACCATAAGCCACACCCGATCCTTCAGATGTAGCGCTGCCCATAATGCAAGGCTCGTAGCCATGAAGGCTATGGCGTCCTTGCCGATTGCCGAAGACCAGAAGCTGACCGAAGGCAATAATATGATCAGCGTGGCAAGGCGACGGACCCATTTTGACTTGTCTGCAGTGGCAATGCGCAGGCTGCCATCAAAAGCCATGATCCCAATGAAGCCGAAAATGTTATAGACGAGAAATGTGCCCAGGAACGAAAGACCGAATATAGATACGCAGAAATACGTGATGAGTTCGACCGCAGCGGTACCAAGCGAAAATGTAATGTTTCCCTGCACTGCCTGATAGTAATAAGCGGTGGCGTCGCCTACATTGTCCAGCAGGAAATAGGCGTAGTAAACGCAAAACACGGTATGCCAGCAATACAACAGCAATGCGCGGCGGGTACTACCGTGGAACGTTTTGCTGAGGACTTTGGCCACAGCAATTCCGGCCAGTAAAACCAGTGCTGCACTGACGACTTGCCAGGCGGAGCCAAAGAACTGCCATTGCGATAGCATCAGTGTTAATCCGGTTGGTCCAGCAATATGGCATGGGCGTCGCTTGCAACTTCAACAGCCAGCCAATCCATCGTGCCTTGCAAGATGACCGCCTTGTCGATGAACGGCCTTGATTGATCGCGAACGGTTTGCCTGGCGATCGATTTTGACTTGAGCCCGAAATTCAATATCTTGTCGATCGTGCATTCATCATTGGTGTAGTGCTCAAAGTCATCGGGGATGGCGACGTCTTTGTGTCCGGAAAAGACAGGCAACCCGATGGCAAGGTATTCGCGCACCTTGAGTGTGGCGGCCTCTTGAAGGCCTTTTCTGCCCAGCGCCAAAGAGCCGATTCCAATGTCACAGTTACTCATGATCAGCTCGTAGTCCGGGGCCTCGAGCACGCCGTGCATGATAAAAATGTCATTGATTTTGTTGGTCGAATTTAGCTGCTCAATTTGTGCGTCAGTCAGGCTGCCGATCAGGTGAATCTTCAGCTTCTGATGGTTCCCGAGGTCTTGATAAGCGTTTGCGGCGTCAATCAACAAATCCAGACCGTGCCAGGAGACGAATCTTTCGCAAATGAAGACTGCATTTACCACGTCGACGGACCGGTGATCGGGCGCAGCTTGAAACCCGGGGAAAAAGATGCCGTTTGGGTACACGTAGCTGGGCTTGTCGATCTTCCTGGCAGACAGCTCGTACTGGCGAATGTCCTCGGTGACCCCGATGATTGCTCTAGCTGTTCTGGCGGCGACTGCGCCAGAGCGGCGTTCCAGCCACGACGCGAGCTGGCCTTGGAGACCTGGCCTGATCAGCAACAGTTCTTCCATTTCCTTGGCATGGTGCACGGATGCCCGGTTGCGGACGAACCATGAAAACAGCGGAGCAAAAATATCGAAGGTCATGTGCCTGCACAAGACGACGTCGTAATGCCGACTCAATCGGAGCATCAGCATCCACGCATAGAGTGCGCGAAGGAACATGGGCCGGAATGGACCAGGGATGCGCCGTTCAAAGGGTTCGATCGAGGCGCCGGCATGCAGTGCAATGGTGTCCCAATGGCCTTCCACCAACTGTTTGGCGGCGTCGGCCTCGAACTTAAGCTGCTTGCGTTGGCCCTCCGACAATTGACGGAAGACGGAAAGATGCAGGACTCTCATAGCGTAGCTGTGATTATGTTTGTCGTGGGGGCGCAGGCGTCGGGCTCGGTGATGCCAGTAAGTACGCTCGTATACAGCGCTCGTTTTTTCGGACTATCGAATTGGGTGTTATGCCACAGTAAAGTAAAGCAGCCGCCGACAGCGCGACAGGCGTTTCTGAGTTGCATAAATTTCTTAAGCGCTGCTTGGCCCGTTCCCATATTCATTAAATGAGGCGCAATGACCGTGACCTCCATTGCAATCAGGGGACGGATGCGAACGTTCAGTACTTCGCCTTGCACCGGATCGAAAGCCGGATATTCAAAACATGTGCCACAGCGAAAGCCCGGAGAGCTTGCGTAGCAAAGAGAGCTGTCATACGTCATTCCCGCTTGCTCCCAACCATACAGGGTGGTTGGTGTGCTCCAGCGCAAGTAATGCATCCGTCCTCCCCAGGCGCTCTGCTCGATACTTTCTTCCCGGCATATGCGTTTGAGCCGCATCGCTTCTGAGACGACTGCTTTAGGGCTTTGATAGGTGTTGAAGCTGGGATGCAGACCTATCTCATGGCCGCGAGCATGGATGCGGCGCATCAACTGTCGGATGGCCGGGTCTTCAGGGTCGTATCGTGCGTCGCGCGCTGCATCGGTGCGACCGCAGATGAAATAGAAGGCGCTAACCAGGCCATAGCGCTCAGAGACATCCATAATCCAGTCAAATGTATTGTCTGGGTCGTCTGCGTGTGGTCCTTCAACCGACTGATACCATATCAACGGCGCCTTCATCGCGTTGCGAACCTGATGGCGTTTGACTACATCATGCAGCATCATGCGCAACAGCCCCTTTAAACTAGAACGGCCATACCGATTTGTTTCGTCCACATCATGGGAAACGCGTACCGAAAAATCAAGAGCCGCCAGTTTCAAGCCCGGCCAAAGTCTTCGAATGACCTGGCCCAACACGTGCAGCCACTCGTCCACGACAGGGCGATGCAGATAGTTATGCAAGTAGGCATGTGATGACTCGGCTGGAAAACGGCCGTGCTGATCCAGGTCGGTGCGGCCTACCTCTTCCTGGCGTGACAACATCCAATAGGTCAGTCCGATAATGTCATAGCCGATTGTGTATCCCGCGGCATCCTTCTCGATTAATGGAACAGGCAGCTTAGCCACACCTGGCGCCGGCAAAGGCTGCGCCAATGCCATACGCCAGCCTTCGGCATTGCCATCCCATCGGCTGAGCGGCAGATCGGAATTTGACTGGAAGAAGGTCGACGAATCGGAAAGAATACGGATCGTTAGCGGACTTCCCGTCAATGAAAGGTGAATAAGTCCATTGTCTTGCGATAGCGTAAAACGGTGCCCGAAGCGTTCGAAGAGTATGGTCTCTAACCAGTTTGAGATGGAAGTGGAATAGCGTGCATGCATGTCGTGCCTCTGTCTTTGTTGGTTGTTGCTTTTGCGTGCTCTCTCAAGGAGCGTGCAATCACCTCTTTATTCCATGAAGCGAAGCGTGAATGAGCTTGGCTATTGCCAGGGCTTTTGAACGAGACTTTGACACAGCGAAATACGGAACCTGCACTGTGTTGAACTGCCGGAATGAATGCTCCACGGGTTCTATCATGCTGCCTTCAAAATCGAATTTTTTGGTTTTTGTAGAAACATGCAGAATGGCCTCGTGAACCAGTAAAGACGCTGCGCCACTGTTCCTGTAGCAGGGGTCGATGGTGCTGATCAAGTCGTAAGCGCTGTTTTGGTCCCAAACAATAAAAAGTGCGGCGTGCAAATTGTTGTGTCCGTCGTACGCCGCAATGGTGCATGCCGAATTGCGTTGATAGCCGCTGTCATACATGCGCTTGAATACCTCGAACGGGTATGAAATCTTTGCATTTTGCTGTGCCAAGGTCATCTTATGATTGCTGTAAAACTCCTCGGCCGATATATCGAACTTGACCGTGACTGACTTTTCCGCCTTTTTGATGTCTTTTCGTTTACCGGCTGAAAAACCAGCAAAAACAGCGTTCAGGTCTGAAAGATCATCAATGACATAGGTATAGCGCGTAGTTTGCTTGAACCCGGCCCAGTAGAAAGGTAGCCAGTTCGTATTCGAGTAATGCCAACGTTGAGCGTAATAATCAAAGGGAGGTAGGCCGGCGATCAACGCGGCCATCAACTCCTTTTGCCGGCTAAGTTGCTTGGAACTTTTCATGGTGGATGGCTTCAGCCACGGCCCAAGTGTTTGAGTCAGCGGGGGATGGGTCAGCAGCGTAAAGCCGAACCTGTGTTGTATGGCATATGGCATGGCGGCGACGATGCTGTCGTCCTCCTCGATCAGTACGACGTTCCAGTCATCTTTACCTGCGGCCGCATCCAGCCACCAGGCACGGCTGAACAGGGGAATTGATGGTTCAACATCGCACAGCGCCTGATACTTGCTTTTTACTGAATTCATCGTGTGGCAGCGTTGCTCGCATAAGAAGCAGCATCCTTTAAAAAGAAATGCGCCCTGGCTCCGATCGGGGTGTACCCGCTTCGGACTAAACGTTTGTGGTCTTCTTCCGGGATGCCACTTTCCGCTGCCGATATATCGAGCTGCTTGGTTTTAAGCATTACTTCATGAAGCTTCTGCCAAGCGGTTTCTGCCAGTTTGGTGTCGGCAAAGGGCAACCTTAACAGTGCCTTCTTGAAGAATACGTCCCTGCCGTTACCAAGCGTCCTGTTATGGGGCATGCCTGCTTGTTCAGAATATGCGTGATTGACGAAGTCGTAGTATGTTTCACGTTTTTTACGCAGTAGAAATGGAACCTTTTCCCAGTACTCCGTGAATTCATTGTCCCAGAGGGGCATCCACCAGTTGTAGCCAAAGAACTCGTAAACCCGCATGGAGTTGACGATGTACTTGGCCTGGCGCTCTTGCCAATCCCATTTGTTTATTCCAACCATGAGTGCTTCGGCGGCGCTGACGTCGCTTTGTTCCGAAAGACTGACAAGCCGTTCCTGCCAATTCTCCATTGGTCGTACCGACTCGAGATGAATTGGCGCCAGATAGCAATGCTGAGAAAAGATGGTTTTGCCCAGCAGGTCTGCAGTGGCAGGTTGACTGGCCATCAGCCATCGAGGTATGTCGTTACGGGCAATATGGCCGGGCGCAAAAACGGCGTCTGGAGATAAAACCCCATTTTGTGTCATGACTTTTACAGCCAGCCAGTCCTGAGTATGGGTGACGCTGGTCCAATTGGAGGCCCATCGCTGATACGCCCAACGATCCTCGTTTCGCCAGGCTTCGGTCCATGATTTGCGACTATATTCGACGAAATGCCATTTCAGCTTCAAAGAGTGAGCTACTTGTTGGCTGTATTGCGCTTCCTTATTGCCGGCCATGCCGTAAGTGAAAGTCAAAACATTGTCATAACCGAAACGTTTGAGTTGGGAAACAATAAGGCGAGAGTCATAGCCACCACTTAAGGGGACAACGATCTGCCGGCCTGCGGCGTAGTCGATCAAACGCTGTATGGAACTTGCGGTCACCTGGTCAAGCTCTTCCAGCAAGGCGGCTTCGTCGTATTGTTTGGGCTCCGTGTATAAGTAACGGTAGTAGCGATGACACTGAAGGTCGATGCCGTTCTCGCCCTGCGAAGCCAACAGACATTCCCCCGCTTGTAGTTGTTTGACGTTCGGAAAAAGAGTGTCCGGTCCCGTGACGTATCCAGCAAGCTGGAACTCCTCTCGAGCTACCGGATCCATTGTGTGATCTCCGGCTTGTTGACGGACCCATTCGGCGTTGTCGCTTAGGCATAGCCGTCCATTCGTGAGGCAATAAAATAACGGAAGCGAGCGAAGCCGGTCCACGCCGGCAAAGAGTTGACCGGCCTGCTGGCATACCAGCGAATAAAAGCCGTTGTAGCGCAACATGGTCTGTTCTAGTGCTTGCTTGACTCCAAACCGATGTGGCAAGCTGGCGGCCACCATTTCTGCAGTTTGCTTCTGGTTGGCCACATATGGGCTACCCTTGACCCATACCTCTTGGCCAGCGTTGCTTTGCGCTGCTTGCCAGCCCGAGGTCAGGTTGGTAAGGATATTTTTCATGAGTAGGCCTGCCTCAGAAGGAAGTAGTACCGTGTGCTGATCAGAATGCCAGTTGCCATAAGAGCGACAATCCACCCGGGGGTACCCTGCACCAGAAATACGCCGAATTCCAGTGGCGCGATGCACAAGATGCCCCATGCCAATGCTGACAAGGTTGGCTTGATAAGTGAATGGACAGTGTTGCCTGAATGGACAGTGATCCAGATAAGGAAACCGACCCAGCAAAGCATGCTGCCCATGGAAAATAGTGCGACGGTGATCAACAGGTCGCCTATCACCCCACCTACGGCTAAGGTGGCCACGCGCACGGTCAGCAATATGACTTCAAAAGCCAGGTCATGCCGTTGCTTCTCCAGCACAATGATCAATGTACTGAGTGGGGAGGTGATGAAAGTTACATACAACCAAGGCGCCATCCATTGTGCGAACGCGCCGGCTTCGCGCCAGTTCTCGCCGAACACGAAGGCAAACAGCTCGGGTCCGGCTATCATAAATACCATGGCCGGAGGCATGGCGATATGGGCCAGTTTGTCGTGCACGATAGTAACGAGCGGTGCAAGGCGCCGTTCTCGATGAGCTTCAGCTGCGCTCGCAAGAAACACATTTCCGATCGCGCCTCCTATGATCGACATTGGCATGGCCAGAACGCGATTCGTCAAGGAATACAGGCCTGCAGCAGCAGGGTTGAAGAAAGTAGCAAACAACAACGGTGGCAATTCGCTACCCGCGCTATTGAACAGGCCGGACCAGGTTGAGTAGATGGGAAATCGGCGATAGCGTTTTGCTGCCTTTAAAATTCCGGAAATACTGACTTGGCGGAACTCACGGTGCCGTAATCCAGACTTGGCCATTAAAGAGCCGGCTAGGCTCAGGCCACTGACATAGCCGCCCAACAGCGCGGCGACACCAAGCTTATGACCTGCTAATTGGATGATCGTGGCTGTAAATGACTGTTTTAAACGAACATTCGTCATCGCCGCGAAGCTTTTATGACGAAGCGCCCAGTAATAGAACACTTGATAAGTGCCCAAAGAAAATACGCCAATGGGCAACAACCAGAAATACTTCTCAAGGGCTGGCGCGCTCAGCAGTTTCGCAATTGCGCTGCCTCCAAATACCACCAAAGCGGCACTGACTGTCGTGACGAGCAGAACCGCCAACAGACAGAGCACAGTGACATTAGCGGCTTCCAGATCGTCTTCGGGCAGGGGAATAGCGCCCTCGTAGCGCAAACTGGCGATGGAGGCAAACATGGCCAGCATACCCACGCAGATGGCAAGCAGGCCGAAATCCCTGGGGGTGTACAGGCGAGTCAATAGGGGCGCAGCAATCACCATCAATAACTGCGAGCCGGCCGTCCCGCCAACCAATACACTCACACCGCGAGCAAATTTATTCTGGGGTAGCAGCCTGCGGATGGCCGCCGTAGCCTTCTGGAAGACTTTCATGTCTTGCGCAACGCCGTCACGATTGATTGTTGATGCTGTCTGCTTAAGTAGGGGTGCATTGGCAAGCTGATGACTTGCGTGGCGACTTCGTCTCCCACCGGGAGACTGACAGAATCGTTAGCGACAGCGGGTTGTTTGTTCAGCGGGATCGGGTAGTGAACGGCAGTCGGAATCCCGGCTTTGCGCAGATCATCTTGTATGCGTTCGCGCTCTGTGACCCGTATTGTGTACTGAGCGTATACGCTGGTGTTGTGCGCTTCAATATAAGGCATGCTGTTGATTCCCGCGCTGCCCAACAGGTCGTTGTAGGACTGCGCCACTTGCTGCCGCAACGTGATCTCTTCGTTGAGGATTTCCAGCTTTGGAAGCAGGATGGCAGCTTGTAGAGTATCCAGGCGGCTGTTGACTCCCACGCGGACATGGTGATAGCGACGGTCCTGACCATGGCGGGCGATTTGCCGCAACACCCTGGCCAGTTCAGCATCGTTGGTGAAAATGGCGCCACCATCGCCGTAGCATCCTAGTGGTTTGCTAGGAAAAAAGCTGGCGCAGGCAATGGTGCTTAAATTGCACGAGCGCCGGTCTTTGTAGCGAGCGCCAAAGCTTTGCGCGGCGTCCTCGATAACCGGTATGCCATGCTTTTCGGCAATAGCGTTGATGGCGTCCATGTCGGCGCATTGCCCGTATAGTGAGACGGGAATAATGGCTTTGGTGCGCGAAGTGATGGCCGCGTCGATCAAGGCCGGATCCATGTTGTACGTTCGGGGATTGATATCGACATATACCGGCTTGCCGCCCAGCAAGGCAACGGTCTCTGCGGTGGCAATATAAGTAAAGCCTGGTGTGATGACTTCATCGCCGGGCCCGATGCCCAGCGCCATCTGTGCAATCTGAAGCGCGTCAGTGCCATTGGCGCAGGTAATGCAGTAGCGGGTGCCCGAAAATGCAGCGAGCTTTTCTTCCAGTTCCGTAACCTCGGGCCCCAGGATGTATTGCCCATGAGCCAGCACGCGTTGAATGCCGGCATCTATTTTGTCTTTGATGCGTGCTTGCTGTGTTTTCAGGTCTATAAAGTCAATCATGACTTCGGTTCCAATTTCACAAGCTGCTTGCCCTTCAGAACGTAACGGGCACTGGTATGCCGGCATATGGCTTCGCCATCGCCGTCCAGAGGCAACTCCAGACGTTCGCCGAATTCGCTCATCCAGCCGATTTGTCTGGCGGGCACTCCGACCATCAACCCATAGTCAGGAACGTGTTTGTTGATGACTGCCCCGGCGCCGATGAAGGCGAACCGGCCAATGGTTGTACCGCACACGATGGTGCAATTCGCCCCCAGCGTTGCACCTTCTTTAACGAGGGTGTCACGGTATTCGGCCTTGCGCTCAACCAGAGCGCGCGGGTTGTAAACGTTAGTGAAGACCATGCTGGGGCCGCAAAAAACGCCATCTTCCATGGTCACATTGTCGTAAACCGAGACATTGTTCTGTATCTTGCAGTGATCGCCGATCACCACCTTGTTGCCGACGAAGACGTTCTGCCCCAAAGAGACGGACTTGCCAATGCGGGCTCCGCTACATACATGCACGAAGTGCCACACGCGGGATCCCTGGCCTATCTGAGCGCCATCGTCAACGATGGCGCTTGGGTGCTGGTAGTAGTTCATTTTTTTAGGAAGGGATGATAGTCGCCGGACAGGGGCGCAAGCGAGGCGTTGCGAATGGTGGACACCGTGTTGATCGCGTTGCGGTTGTCTTCCAGCCCATAGCCACGTCCTGCCAGAATTTCTTCGTAGCTGCGATCATGCAAGTCGGTGAAGCCACCAGAAAACTCGATTTCCTCCCCGTCAACGGTGATCGAGCGATAAGTGCGTTGTCCCGCTGCTCGCTGAGCCGTCGGTACATCATTGACATCAACAGACAAAAACCATCGCGCACGGGCATGTTCGTATTCGAGATAGCCGGCGGCTTTTGTGTCGGACGAATGGTGCACGACATTTTCTTGCAGCTCGCCAAATATGAAATGCAGCATGTCAAAAAAATGCACGCCGATATTGGTGGCAATACCGCCGGATTTTTTAAGATCACCTTTCCAGGAACGCAAGTACCAATGGCCGCGCGAGGTAATGTAGGTAAGATCAACCTCGAGCTTGGTATCGCGAGGCTGGCTTTGCACCTTCTCACGCAACGCGACAATGGACGGATGCACGCGCAGTTGCAAGATCGTGTTGACCTTGTGGCCGGTGTCGCGCTCTAGAACTTGCAGCGCGTCAATATTCCATGGGTTCAGCACCAGTGGTTTTTCGCAGATCGCATCGGCGCCTGAGCGTAGTGCAAAACGCATATGAGAGTCGTGCAGATAGTTCGGCGAACAGATCGACACGTAGTGGATAGACTTGCTGTGATTGGCGCGGCGCATTTTGTCGACGTGTCGGTCGAATCGTTCAAACTCGGTGAAGAAGTCTGCATTTGGAAAATGGCTGTCGATGATTCCGACTGAGTCATTGGGATCCATCGCAGCCACTAGCTCGTTGCCTGTGGCTTTTATGGCATGCATATGGCGGGGGGCGATATAGCCGGCCGCGCCGATCAGAGCAAAATATTTCATGAGATTTGCGGGATGTCTCGTTGAGTGGAAGGAAGTGCGCCTTAGCGCGGCGAACCATAGGCAAGATAGCTTTGGTAGCTGCCGTACTTGGCGCTGAAACGGTGGTGGGCTGCGTTAAAGTCGTTAAAGACGACACCTGTAACGTGGGCACCCGCCTGATTCAATCTCTTCGTCGATTCCTCCAGTTCTCCCAGGGTAGTGAACTCGGCCCGCGCCAGCATGAAGATGGTGCCCGCATGCGGTGCTAGAGATAGCGCATCGGATACAGGCAGCACAGGCGCTGTATCAAGTATGACGACATCGTAGGTATCGGACAGCTGCTGCAGCAGGGCCTTCGCCCTTTCAGAAAGCAATGCTTCTGCAGGATTTCGTGGAAGCACGCCGGTGGTGATGACGTCCACGTTGGGCATGACGGACTTATGCAGCACTTGCGGCAGCGTAAGGTTGCCACGTATGAGTTCGCTGAAGCCCTGTTCGCGTTCGAGTCCGAAGTATCGATGGACACTACCACTACGGAAGTCTGTGTCTATCAACAGGACTCTTTTGTCGGCTGAACCCAGGACGGCAGCCAAATTGACGCTGGTGAACGTCTTGCCGATATTTGGTGTGGGCCCCGTCAACATGACGATATTGTTTCTGGCTTCCTCCAAGGCAAAGCGCAGAGACATTCGCAAGGAGCGCAGGCTTTCTACTGCAGGATCGTCTGGCGCCATCTCGGCCAGCACGCGGGTGAGTCCGGCACGATAGCCTGCCCAGAGCTTCCGGTTGGCACTGGGCTGCATCCGCGGCACGGTCGCGTAAACATCCATTCCGAGCTTGTACTGGATATCGTTTGCCGCCTTGACACCGGGGCGCATCATATTCCTGAACAAAGCAAGGCCGGCACCCAGGGCCAAACCCAAAATCGCCGAGATTGCCAGAATAAGCGAGCGCTGAGGCTTTACCGGTATTTCAGGTGGCACGGCGGCATCAACCACGCGCACGTTGCCCACCTTGCCTTCTTTCACCAGCCGCAACTGTTGCGCGCTATTAAGAAGACCTGCGTACATTTCTCCATTGACTTTGACATCACGCACCAGATTGAGTAGTTGCTGTTCCAGCTCCGGCAAGGTCTTGATGTGAACGGCAAGGCGATTCACTTCTTTCTCTAGCGCCGCTATCTGCGCATCAACGGACAGGATGCTGGGATGGGATCCGGCGAATTGCGCGCTCAGTTCACGGCGCTTCTGCTGCAGCTCAAACAGCTTGGTTTGCATGGCGACCGATGTGTTTAGCGACAAGGTGCCTTCAGTGCCCAGGTCGAAGGTGCCGTGCTTGTCCCGGAATGCGGTGTATTTGTTGTCTGCCGTGTCCATTTGCTGCTTTAGCTGCGGTAGAAAGCCGTCCAGGAATGTCAGTGATTTCTCGGCCTCTGCTGCCTTGCGCTCGGTGTTCTGCTTGACATAGGCTGCTCCTATGGCATTGAGTATTTGCGCCGCCTGGACAGCGTTCGTATCTTCAAGAGACATGGAAAGCACACCGGATGGTTTGCCTTTCTCGTCTATGGAAAGATCTTTTCGAAGGCCTTCGATGACGTTCTGTCTTGAGTGGCGCACGACCGTGAAGGTGGCTCCTGGGTTCGCCTCCAGCTTGCTGATCAGTATGCGTCCCGATTCGTTGGGGCCGAAGGTACTTGAAACCCCGACTTTGCCGTTTGCCAGTCTTTCGCCATCGGGCCCCAGTAGTTGGTAGCCCGCTTCGGTACTGAGCACGGTCAATTTTTTATTCTCTAGCTGTGGTTGTACTTCCAGCTTGTCGAGCTGTATTGCCTCGGATCCCCAGACATACCCGCCGAAAGCGCCAAAACCGCCAAGATCGACGAACCCGCCGAAACCGATCAGGCCGGGATTGGAGAGTTGTGTGGCATGTTTGGATAGCCAGCGCCCGATAATAGGCAAATAATTGGGCTCTGCACTGATGTAGAGCTTGAGCTTGTCGCTCGCCTCGCCAACGACCAGCCGCGATCTCAGAATCTCGATTTCAGCAGTAGCGGGAGACTGAATGTTGAAGGCGCTGGCCAGTTCTCCCAGCACATGGTCGCCTGGCGCGTTCTGACTTTGCTCGACCTGTATCAGACTGTCTGCACGATAAATCGGCTGACTCAGATAAGCATACGTGCCGCCTATCAGCACCGCTGTCAGGGTTATGGTTATCACCAGCCAGCGAGAGTTGAACATCGTATCGAGCATGCCCAAGAAGTCGATGTCTTCGCTTTCCTGCATCGTTGCCGTGGTGGCTGGAATTATGGGCGCCACGGGCGCAATAGCGTAGGGGTTGTTCATGGGGATCACTTACCGTGTCATGTCTCGGGTGGCGCTGATTGCGCCGTAGCTGGGCAGCAGCATGCTGATTACGCGGTTCCACCTCACGATGGGCGCTGGATCAACAAAAACCATGTCACGTGGCTTGAGTTCGAAGTCGGCAGCCAAAACAAAAGCCGTCGGTGCACTGGCGTCCAGATGGTAGATTTCCGCTTTACCTTCCGCACCTTTGCGTATGACATAGATTTGCCGCGCATTGCCGGTTTCAGGATTGACGCCTCCTGCTTCACCCAGCGCTTGAGCCAGGCTCAGTTGGCCGTCATGCAGCGGCTCGGCCCGAGGTGCAAAGACGTCACCCAGCAAGAAGACTTTGGCTTCATCCCTGTTCACGATCCGCAGCAAGTCTCCATGCTCCAGCAGAATTTGCGACGGGTTCACTCCGCTGCGCGTGAGTTCCGGCAGATCGATCCGGGTCGGTGTGCCGTTGCGGGTCAGGACCACCGAAGAGCGGTCCGCTTGCTGCGTAAAACCACCAGCGCGATTAATGGCCTCTGGCAAGGTCATCGGAATGTCGTTGATCGTCAAAAGCCCAGGATTCCGAACTTCACCGTCGACGTAAACGCGCCCGTTCCTGTACGCCTGGATCCGTACGGTTAGCTGAGGGTCGTGGATATATTCTCCGATGCGCCGGGTGAGCACCGCACGTACCTGATATTCGGTCATTCCGGCAACCTTCACCACGCCAACAAACGGAAACTGAATGTAGCCGTCTGGGCTGACGTTGTAGCCGTTTCCAACTTCGGCCGACCCAGAGAGTGTCGTAGCTATGTTGGAACCCGCAGCAGCAAGCGCGAGTTCGGGATGATTCCACACCACTATGTTCAGGATGTCTCCTGGTCCTACCTTATACGGGGCGCCCTGCGCGAAGAGCCGCCGTATATCTTCCCTGACGGTGATGTTGCCTTCCGCCCGCTGCTTTTCTATAAGGGCCGGGGAGATCGTGATCAAGGCACCCGGCGGCGCGCCTTCGGCTTTCATTTTCGCCTCGACGTCTTGGGGCGCGCCCATATACATACCCGGCGACATGCTGCACGCCGAGAGGAAAGCCAATGCACATACCATGAAAATGATGGATGCTAGGCGTGATATCGGGGTAACGGATAAGGAGTCGGCCAGACGGTTCATCAGTTTCACTTTAAGGTTATGGATACGGTAAATGCGAGTGGAGTAACGGTTTGCAGAATGGCTACTGAACTTGGGGGTGACGGGCAGGCTGCCGCAGTGTTTTTTGCGATTTGGCAAAATTCACGTTGGTCTTCATGCTGGTTGGTGGACTGACTTTGCTGCGTTACTGCGTTATTAATCGGGGCTTTTGCTGCTTGCTGCGTTTGTTCTAGCTCTTATTTCTGTGGCTCAGGGCTCGTTGCTTATTGCTTGTCGCGCTATTGCTTTATTTTTAAATCGGCTCCACAAAAGCGCGGTTAACCTTCACTTTTGTTTGATGGCCCAGAATTTCCATCAGTACGACCAGCCGCTTGCTCGATACCGAATGCACCAGCCCCTCAAGGCCTTGCATGTGAACGTTGTTCATGCGCACATGCTGACCTGGCTTCAGGGCGACGGTGGCTTCCAGATCAATATGGTTGCGCAATTGTTCCTGCTCTTGAATGGCGGCGAGCGTATCTGACTGGACCACGGCGAACTGATTGCCGAACCTGACGATATTGCTTACGCCGCGCGTAGACCGTACGGCGCTGATCGATTGACGGTGGCTTGACGGTTTGAAGAACATGTATCGCGGAAACATAGGTTCATGGACGACTAGCGAAAGCCCCGATTCAGCAGTGGTCTCTCGTTTGATTGCCCGCTTCTTAATGGTCTTGTATAAAGGAAGGTAGGTTTGAAAGCCTTGCTGCCGAAGATTCGTGAGCGCAAGCAATTCCTGACGTGGTGCTGTGTACGCCACATACCATATGTCAGCCGTTACGCCCATATTTGAAGATCTGACCTTATTGTTCTGCGAGGCTGGCATTGAGCCGGCGACGATGATCTGGCAAGACATTTTTGTTTCCACTCCCATAATCACGCTTGGCGGTTCTGGCGCTTTTTTCTACGCCGGTCCTGACCCTTTATCTTTTCCGTTTTGAGATCATGTGTTTCAAGATATGTAAGAAATAACAGGGCGGACGATGTTGCAGCCATAGGCTGTTGGTGTTAGGTTGAGTGGCCTACGCAAGCCGGCCTAGGCCTAACAGCTTAGAAAAATATCAGCCGATTAGCTGATAAAAACGGTTTCTATTTTTTATTGAAAAGCCTGCGGTATGGTGCCAATCAAGGCGCTGGGAGGACACGGGCGTGGTAGGGTGAGCGATGGCAGTGGCACGAGACACGAGAAAGCTCGATGGGCCAAACGGCTAGATCATATTTTTGGTGTTTCAAGACGCAGCGCACCGACGATGCGTACAGTAAGATTCAGCGAAACTGAATATGGACTGGGCGGCCCGTAATATTCGGTGAAATTTACTTACTGAATTCGTCCCTGAACGGGACTTTGGAACGGTGTAATTAACCGTATCTAGTGAATGCCCATCCCCCTTTAATGGGAAGAGCCGGATCTTTTCGCGCTGCCCAAAATAAAAATGAAGTGTCAAAAAAGAAAGTCACTTGCACCAGAGCACCGTTTGCTCCCTGCTTTATGCGCGGGGGGGGCAACAAAAAACCCGCAAAGCGTTGCGCCGTGCGGGTCTTGATAAATTAAATGGCGGACAGGGTGAGATTCGAACTCACGTTACGCCTAGACGTAAACCGGATTTCGAGTCCGGCGCATTCGACCACTCTGCCACCTGTCCTGTGTTGGTGCACCAATTGCGCACCAGACCATATTGCCGGCAAATACTACACACAAGGTCGGTCGAAGACGCCTGTGCCAGCCGGGCAAGTCCGCTATTCTAACAAGAAAATTAAAATCTTTCACGAGCCGTCTCTGACACCGGTAAGGGGGGGGCTCAGGTGCCAGTCTGAGCGTTACACTAGCATTGAATGTCTGGCTTTTTGCTGCATCGCAAATCGCGGCTTTGTGCGATGGCAGGCGTGGCAGCAAGCTTTAATGAACCACTCGAAGGGAATACTATGCTTACAGGTAAACACGCGGTTGTTACAGGCTCTACAAGTGGAATAGGCCTGGCCATCGCCCGCGAACTGGCGGCCAATGGCGCCAATGTAGTGCTAAATGGTTTTGGCGATGCTGCCGCCATTGAAAAAGAGCGCGTAAACATAGAGCTTGAATTCAACGTGAAGGCGCATTACATCAATGCAGATCTGTCGGATGCGGCTGCTACGCGCGAGTTCATCGACCTGGCTGCCAAAGCCCTGGGCGGCGTGGACATTCTGGTAAATAACGCAGGCATCCAGTACACAGCCCGTATTGAGGAGTTTCCGGTAGAGCGCTGGGACGCCATCATCGCTCTTAATCTTTCGGCGGTTTTCCATGGTACGGCGGCAGCTTTGCCTCACATGCAAAAGCAGGGCTGGGGCCGCATCATTAATATCGCGTCAGCGCATGGTCTGGTGGCGTCTGTCAATAAGTCGGCCTATGTAGCGGCCAAGCATGGTGTGGTCGGCCTGACCAAGGTAACCGCGCTTGAAAACGCAGAATCGGGCGTAACCTGCAACGCGATCTGCCCTGGCTGGGTGCGCACGCCTTTGGTCGAAAAACAGATCGAGGCGCTGGCGGCAAAGCAGGGTGTTGATGTTGAAGCGGCCGCCAAAGAGCTGTTGTCTGAAAAGCAGCCATCGCTGCAGTTTGTCACACCAGGGCAGTTGGCTGGCGCGGCGGTGTTTTTGTGTTCTGACTCTGCCGACCAGATGACCGGCACCACGCTTACTCTTGACGGTGGCTGGACGGCTCGCTAACGACAACCTGCACGATAGTTCGGGCCAGCGTTCAGAAGCGCTGCGCCTGCCTTGCAAGCTCTGAGGCAGGGCTTGCCCCCGCTCATATTGCACTGATTTTCCTGTACGAGAGATAAGCAATGCTGGTTTTACTTTCTCCGGCAAAAAAGCTGGATTACGACTCGCCTGTACGCACAACACTACACACAGAGCCCCTGTTCGTGAAACAGGCTGCTGAGTTGATCAAGGTATTAAAGAAAAAATCGGTTGAAGACATTGCAGGCCTGATGAAGCTTAGCGATGCTCTGGCACAGTTGAATGCCGATCGTTATGCAGAGTGGAAGCCTCGCTTTACCCAGGCTGATTCCCGGCAAGCCATACTGGCCTTCAACGGCGACGTATACGAAGGGCTGGATGCTCCCAGTCTGTCTGATTCCCAATTGAAGTGGGCACAGCAGCATGTGGCCATGCTCAGCGGGCTTTATGGCGTGTTGCGTCCTCTTGATCTGATGCGCCCGTATCGCCTCGAAATGGGCACCCGACTTGAGACGAGCTCAGGCACCAATCTGTATCAGTTCTGGGGCAGCACAATTGCTCAATACCTTAATGAGCAACTGGCCGAAACGCCTGACGGGAAAAAAGGCAACGGTGTAGTCGTCAACCTGGCCTCAGAAGAGTATTTCAAGGCAGTCGATTTAAAGACGCTTAATGCCCGCGTCGTACAGTGCGTATTCCAGGACTACAAAAGCGACGCATGGAAGATCATTAGTTTTCACGCCAAGCGTGCCCGTGGCCTGATGGCACGATACATTATCCAAAATAAGGTTAAGCAGCCTGAGAAGCTGGCTGGTTTTGACGCCGAGGGCTATGCCTTTGCGAAAGAGGTGTCGTCTGAAGACCGGCTGGTGTTCAGACGACGTCAGGCATGATGCAAGCCTTGCATGTCTTTGCGTATAAGGCTGGCAGCCTTGACCATCTGGCGTAACGGGTAGGCCAGTGTGGCCAGGTTTCCTGTGGTTTCTATGGAGGCGGGTGGGTCGGCTTCCTGGTCGTCAAGAAAACGTGTCACCGCAGCCATTGATTTTTCAATGCCTGGTGGCACGGTTTCCAGACTCGCCAAAATGGGGATGGCAGCCGTAATTTGCGACGCCAGTATATGGTTCTGGATCAGCAGGTTATTAAGCTGCGGAACATGTTTCTGGCGATTTACTGGCTCGTCCATCATGCGGTAGAACGCGGCGGCGTAATTGCTGAACGCGATATGCATGTTTTTGCGGGCAAGGCGCCAGCGCAGTTCGGCTTCGTGTTGATCAGCATCCAGTGTTGGGTCGGTGCTGCTGTCTGAGTCTGAGGGCTCACTGCTGCGAATGCGCTGTTGTTCACGGGTGAGAGAGGCATAGTGCAGGCCTGTGCTCAGGTATTCTTGATTTGCCCGTTTCAGGGCATTCGCCAGCGATCCCATGAAACTGTGTTCCCACCAGGGCAGCACATAGCTAAAAAGTAGCGCGATGATGCAGCCCAATACGGTATCAATGAGGCGCTCGCCAATAACAAAACTGCCGCCTGGTGCCAGAAAGTGAAAAACCAGCAAGACGAACAAGGTGTTGAAAATGGCCGCCAGCATGTAATTAACCTGTACCAGGCTGTAGCCCATGATGGATGCCATGATCAGCACGACCAGATAGATGTCGTTGTTGCTGGTTAGGTTAAAGACCACCAGAGCAACACCGCAGCCGATCAGGGTGCCAAATAGTCGCCAGCCGTTACGCTGGCGCGTCAGGGCGAAGCCCGGCTTCATGATCACAATAATTGTCAGAATGATCCAGTAGCTGTGGCCGCTGTAGTCTGAGCCTAACCCCTCTTCGGGAATGACGACAACAATAAAGCGCGCGATCACCATGGCCAGCGCGATGGCCAGTGCGATGCGCAGAGCATACCGGCAATGCGACGAATCAAGCCGCAAGTTGCTGGTGATCATGCCTAAGCGCCATTTGCTGCGCGTGAGAAACCGGTTCAAAGATTGCTCTAGCCGCATGTCGACCAGCTCGATGTTGTTATCTTCGCGCAAATGCCCGCCCATGCGATCAACCAGACGCGTGGCGTTGCGCAGGCGACGCAGTATCTGCACCAGCAAGGCATAAACCTCGGGGTTGTTTTGCACCATGCCATCTTTTCGATAGGTTTCGATTTCGTATTCAATGGCGCGCAGTTCAGCTTTGACACTGTGGCGCTCTTTGGCAGGACGGCCGCGGGCAATATTGAAGGCCAGATCCGAGACATTGCGCGAAAGCTTGCGCAATGCGTCACGGCCGAACACCAGCACATCGCTTTCTGGCAAGGTGCGACGCAGTGTGGCGTAATCGGTATGGGTGGCTACTAATGTATCGAGCAGAGCAACCATGTCGATGAATATATTGAGAGCTCTGGCGCGCAACTGGTCTGCCTTGCCGCTGCCGTGGGGCAACTCGCGCAGCACGGTGTCGCGCGCCGCCTGCTGCTTTTCCGTCATGACCGCCTGGGCATGGATAAGCCGGCGGTAGCTGGTCTCAAGGTCTATATTTACATCGTAAAACTGTGCTCGTGCCTCCATGTAATCGGCGGTGGCGAACATGGCTACCGACAGGGCCTGTTGTTCTTCGCGGTGCCACATTAATTTGTGGATGACAAAGCTGTATACAAAATAGAAAACACCGCCGAAAAACGAATAGGCGGTGTGTTGCAGTACATCGTGCGAAGTAAGAGGCTGTCGTAGTGTGAGCGTCATGATCAGCAGGCAGGCAAAGCCTAACAGCCCGCCCTGTTTGCCGAAGACGGTCAGCATCGAAAACATAAAAACCATGGCGGGGATGGCTATCCAGACCAGCAAGCTGTGGCCGGCAACAAGCCCGGTGACCAGTGCCGTCAACGAGCCTAGCAGTATGGCGGCGAGCATGCCGTTTGTACCGTAGCGTCTCGGCCCCCCCGGCTGGTCAATGACCGCCACACATGCCGCGCCTATCGAGGCGATAAAGCCGATGGCGTACATGTGGAAGATACCCGCCAGCACCAGGGCAGGCATCATCACGCCGACAGACTGGCGTATGCCGCCGAAAAAATAATGGCTGTAGAAAAAGCGTTGAAGCGCCTGTAGACGAAAGGACATGCAGGTACCGCGTCAGGTTGAAGATTGAAAGTATAGAGCGTAGCCCGTGTTTCCGTTAAACAAGATATTTGAAAAAACCGAACGAGTGTTCTATGATTGGTGAGGGAGGAGGCAAATGGAAAACTTATTCAGCCTTAGCGGCAAGGTAGCACTGGTTACCGGGGCTGCTGGCGGCTTGGGGACGCATATCTCTAAAACCCTGGGGTGCGCCGGAGCACACCTGGTGCTGGCGGGTCGGCGTATCGAACCGCTTGAGCGCCTGGCTGCCCAGCTGAAAACACAAGGCATAGAGGCGTGTGCCGTGTCTATGGATGTTACCGATGAGGCCTCCATCGCAGCAGGGCTCGACAGGGCACAAGACGTCTTCGGGCTGGTTGATCTTGCCGTCTGCAACGCAGGCAATGCCGTCACCAAGAAATCCCTGTCGCTGAGTGCGCAAGAGTGGGATCAGGTTATCGATGTGAATCTTAAGGGCTGCTGGCTGGTCGCTAACACGGTGGCGCAACGCCTCGTTCGCGCTGACAAGCCGGGCAACGTACTCATGATCTCTTCCATATTGGGTTATCGGGTGGCAGGCGGCGTACTTCCTTATACCGTATCGAAAGCGGGTCTGGAGCAAATGACCAAAGCGCTGGCGCTTGAATGGGCGCGGCATGGCATTCGTGTGAATGCACTGGCGCCCGGCTATATAGAAACTGATCTTAATCGGGAGTTCTTCGCGTCGGAGGCAGGGCAGGCCATGATAGGGCGCATACCCCAGCGCAGGCTGGGCCAGGCTGCCGATCTCGACGGTGCTTTGCTGCTGCTGGCTTCCGATGCCTCGCATTACATGACAGGCACCTCGGTTGTGGTCGATGGTGGTCATATGCACTCATCACTTTAATAAGGGTTAAACATGGGTTTACACATGGATTTCAGCTTATCTCCGCGTGTTGAAGAAAAGCGCTCGCGTATCCGTACATTTGTTGACGAGCGTCTTATTCCGCTGGAAAGCGATTTGGCCTCCTATGATGAGCACGAAAACATAGCATTGCCCTTGTTGCGCCGCATGCAGGCTGAGGCCAAAGAGCAAGGGCTCTGGTCATTGCAGATGCCGGTTGAGCGAGGCGGTCAGGGGCTGAGCATGGCCGAAATGGCGGCCTGTTATGAAGAAATGAACCGCTCCATATTTGGACCCGTGGTGTTCAATTCGTCTGCGCCGGATGACGGCAATATGATGGTCTTGAACAAGGTGGCGACCGAAGCCCAGAAAGAACGCTGGCTGCAGCCCATTATTGACGGTGATGTGCGTTCGTCGTTTGTGATGACTGAGCCAGCGCCTGGTTCTGGGTCAGATCCTTCCATGATGCTGACAACCGCTGAACGCCAGGGTGACCATTGGGTGATCAACGGTTTCAAACACTTCATTACCGGTGCGGCCGAGGCCTCGCATTTTATTCTGATCGCCAAAACCTCCGACGACCCGCGCAAAGGGCTGACGGCCTTTCTGTTTCACAAAGATGATCCAGGCTGGGAGATTGTGCGACGTATTCCCATCATGGGGCCTGAAGAGCACGGCGGTCACTGCGAACTGCGTTTTACCAATATGCGCATTCCTGACGAGAACCGTTTGATGGAGGTGGGTGACGGCCTGAAGCTGACGCAAATTCGCCTGGGGCCTGCCCGGTTGACCCACTGCATGCGCTGGCTGGGCTTATCCAAGCGCTCACTCGAAATCGCTACCGACTATGTAACGCATCGCGAGTCATTCGGGCAAAAATTGGCTGAGCGTGAGGGCGTGCAATGGATGCTTGGCGAGGCTGCCATGGCCATTCAGGTCGGGCGCTTGCTGACCATGCATGCCGCATGGATGCTGGACACCGGTGACTTTGCCCGCAAAGAAGTGTCCATGGCCAAGGTGGCGGTGGCTGACACCTTGCACAAGTCTGTGGATACGGCGATTCAGCTTTGTGGTGCCCGGGGTTACTCACGCGACACCGTGCTCGAATGGATTTACCGCTATGCGCGGCAGGCCAGGCTGGTAGATGGCGCGTCGGAAGTCCACAAAATGGTGTTGTCGCGTAATTTGCTGAAAGAGGGTATTGATTTCTGGCGCTGGGGCTGAATCTGGCGCTGCAGGCAAGTGATGAGGGTATATAAGAACATCACACAGCCGTAGCAGACAGCTGATGCAGAGTCAGGCATCAGCTGTCTGAAAATGAGCTTGGTGCAGAAGGGAGACCGCATGTCCGACGAAGGCGTTTGTGAAGCGCTCAGGCATTACGTACAACGACAGACCGGCGCCAGCCAGGTCTCCGTCAGGGCGTTTTCAACGCTGTCAGGTGGCGCCATCCAGAATAATTACGCGCTCGCCCTCGAGTGTGCGGGCGGCGAGTCTCCGGGCTTGCTGGATCTGGTGGTGCGCAGCGACGCCGCGTCGCAGGTTGATGCCAGCTTAAGCCGCGAGCAAGAGTTTTGCGTTCTTCAGTGCGCGTGGCAAGCGGGCGTCACCGTACCAGAGCCACTTTGGCTGTGCACCGATCTTTCTGTTATTGGCGTCCCTTTTTGTGTCATGAGACGCGTGGAAGGCACTGCCTCCGGTCGTCAACTGGTGCGCGGCATGCTGTCAGATGAACAGGCAAGAGTGCTTACGCGGCAATTGGCGCACGAATTGGCCCGCTTGCATACAGTACGACCACCTAATGAGCGCCTGACGTTTTTGCCTGTGCCGGTAACAGCCCCCGCCCTGCAAAGAGTAAGTGATTATCGGACTGCTCTGGATCGCATTGCCGAGCCTCATCCGGTTATTGAATGGGCGCTCAACTGGCTGGAAGACAATGCCCCTGCTCCTGGCGAACTGGTGCTGTGTCATGGTGATTTTCGTACTGGCAACTACATGGTGGACAACGGCCGTCTGTCAGGCGTGCTTGACTGGGAGTTCGCATCCTGGAGCGATCCAATGGAAGACATTGGCTGGTTGTGCGCAAAAAGCTGGCGTTTTGGACGAACTGACCGTGAGGTGGGCGGTGTAGGTCATAAAGACGATTTGTTTCCAGCATACACCCACGCCAGTGGTCGTGAAGTGAGCGCGCGCCAGGTGCTGTATTGGGAAGCCATGGGTCTGACGCGCTGGGCGGTTATCGCTTTGCAGCAGGCACAGCGCCATATTTCAGGCGAAGAATCTTCGCTGGAGCTTGCCCTGACGGGACGCATGGTCCCTGAGATGGAGTACGACCTGTTACGCCATATCGGAGCCATAGAGGACAGTGATAATGTTCAGAGCTAAACGGTTTGATGTGTGTGTGGTCGGTGGCCTGCGTGACCGCCTGAGCAGCATCGGGTGTCGGCGCGGTGCTGCACACGTTGCAAAAGCCGGTGTGGCGCGGAACCCATCGTTTGATAAAAAGGAGGCGTGCCATGAATAGGCCTGCTGGGGATGAATTGCTGTCGGTGGCGCGACGCGCCTTGCTTGATGAGTTGCTTCCCTTATTGCCCGAAGGCAAGACCTATGATGTACTGATGATAGCGAATGCCATGGCGATCGCCGCCCGTGAGCTGGCCGCAACCCAGGCGGCAGGTGGCCAGGGTGTTGATCAGGCAGCCAGTTTTCTGCGGGCGCAGGGGGCGCAAAGCGCTGAGCCTGCCGAGGCAGAGTTGGCCGCCTTAATTCGTCGCCGTGACATTGACACGTCGCGGCATTCGTCGTTGCGCGCGGTGTTGCTTTCGCTCACCCAGGCAAAACTGGCGTTAAGCAATCCAAAATATCTCCGCCACGAGGCTAACTGAACATGGTCAACAAGTATCAGCAGGGCCTGGAAAAAAACCCGGCAAATTACTCCAGCCTGACCCCGCTTTCGTTTTTGCAGCGGTCGGCGCATGTGTTCCCAGAAAAAACCGCCATTATCGATGACGATATGTCGCTGACCTACCAGCAGGTCTATGATCGCTGCCGTGCCATGGCCTCGGTGCTCGATAGCATGGGCATCAAGACGGGTGATACGGTTTCTGTCTTGTGCTTTAACACCCACGAACTGCTTGAAAGTCATTACTTTGTCGCGATGACGGGTGCTGTGCTCAATGCCCTGAATACACGGCTTGATGTGGCAACGCTGCGCTTTATTCTTGACCATGGCGAATCGAGGGTGCTGTTTTACGACACCGAGTTCGAGCCCCTGGTGCAAGAGGCCATTGTCGGGATGCTTGCGCCGCCGCTGCTGGTGGCTGTGGCCCGAGAAGCCGGTGCATCGAAAGGGCTGGCGCGCTTTAGCTACGAGCAAATGATCAAAATGGGTGAGCCCGATTTCGCCTGGCAGAAGCCGGCCGACGAGTGGGATGCCATTTCGCTCAATTACACGTCGGGTACCACGGGCAACCCCAAGGGGGTGGTTTACCATCACCGCGGCGCTTATTTGGCAGCCATGAGCAATGCCATGGCCCTCAACATGACAGCAGACTCCGTGTATCTGTGGACCTTGCCCATGTTTCACTGCAATGGCTGGGCTTACACATGGGCGGTCACTGCCATAGGCGGAACCCACGTCTGTCTGCCCAAAGTACAGACAGATGAGGTGCTGGGGCGCATACAGCGCAATCTGGTTACCCATATGTGCGGCGCGCCCATTGTGCTCAATATGCTGGTTAATGATTTTTACAAGGCTGGCATCAGGCTGGATAGACCCGTGCAGTTTGCCGTTGGCGGGGCCGCCCCACCCAGTTCGGTTATAGGCAAAGGCCAGCAGGTTGGGTTTGATATCACGCACCTTTATGGGCTTACTGAATCGTACGGCCCATCTACTGTGTGTGTCGTGCAAGACCAATGGAAAGCCCTGGAGGTCGATGCCCTGGCCCGGAAAATGGCCAGGCAGGGCGTGGGGCTGTATGCCATTGACGAGGTGGCCGTTGAAGGCACCGAGCCGGGCACGCTGGCGCCGGCAGATGGTAAGACCATGGGCGAGATGCTGATGCGTGGCAACACGCTGATGAAGGGGTATCTTAAAAACGAAAAGGCTACCCAAGAAGCCTTTGCGCATGGCTGGTTTCGTACCGGAGATCTCGCCGTCATGCACCCTGACGGCTATGCCGAGGTTAAAGACCGGGCCAAGGACATCATTATTTCAGGGGGCGAAAACATTTCCAGCCAGGAAGTTGAAGATGTTTTGTATCGACACCCGCTCGTGCTCGAGGCTGCCGTTGTCGCCATGGCTGATGAGAAATGGGGCGAAACCCCCTGCGCCTTCATTGCGCTGAAAGACCCGGCGAACGTACCTGACGAACAAGAGTTCATCGTCTTTTGCAAAGCCAATATGGCTTCGTACAAGACGCCACGCAAGTTTATATTCGGCGAGTTGCCGAAAACATCTACCGGCAAGATTCGCAAAAACATTCTGCGCGATCTATTGACCGGAGGAGGTTAGCGCACATACTTATTTATGAGGTTTGAAGGAGACAGTAGCAGCATAATTACGGCGCGCCAAAAGCCGCGCGACCTAACCAAAGGAGACAGCATATGTGCAAGTTTCTCACTAATGGGGTTATCAAGACCCTCACATTGGCCGGTGTTCTGTCGGTGTCTGCGGCGCTGCCGGCCGCTCATGCCGCAGAGCAGCCCGTACGTATCGGCGCCATCTACATCATGTCGGGCAGCGCCGCCTCGTACGGCAAATTCGCAGAGCAGGGCATACAGCTCGCCATGGATGAAATCAACGGGGCTGGCGGTGTAATGGGGCGTCAGCTTGCATTGACGCTCGAAGACGGCCAGGGAAAGGCAGCCGTAGCCATACAGGCCGCACGCAAGCTGGTGTATCAGGATAAAGTTGATGTCTTGATGGGGCTGGACAGCTCCGGTGTGGCGCAGGGTTTGGTGCCTGTGCTGCCAGAGCTTGGCAAGCCCTTTATCATCACGCACGCCGCCACGCCTGACGTTACGGGAAAACTGTGCAACGCGTTTACGTATCGTGTCAGCGTCAACGTGAACCAGAACATGGGTGGCGCGGCAGCGATTGCGGCAAAATCAGGCGCAAAAAAATGGACGACAATAGGCCCCGATTATGCCTTCGGTCATCAGTCCTGGGAGTTTTTCGGTAATTATCTTAAAGAGAAAAATCCCGACGTTGAGCTTTCGGCATCGCCTTCATTTCCAAGGTTTGGTGCTGAAGACTTCACGCCTTTTATCAATAGCGTCATGGAAAGCAAGCCGGACGGCGTTCTCATTTCGCTATGGGGCGGTGATCTGGTCAACTTTGTGCGCCAGGCCAATGACCGTGGCTTTTTCAAGCAGGGCATGACGGTACTGATGTCGGTGGGCGCGGCAACAGAAGTGCTGACTGCGCTGGGTGAGCAAATGCCAGAAGGCGTATGGCTGGGTACACGGTACTGGTACGACTCTCACGACACCGATGCCAACAAGAAATTTGTATCGGCATACAAGCAGAAATACCAAAGCCCGCCCAGCTACAACGCTGAAGGTGCTTACGTCGCCATCTATGCGATCAAGCAGGCCATCGAAAAAGCAGGTTCTACAGATGGCAAGGCTGTGGCCAAGGCGCTATCAGGGATGGTCCTGGACACGCCCACCGGCAAGCTCACGCTGCGCGCTGGTGATAATCAGGCTCTGATCGGGCCAACCTGGGGTCTGACAGCGTCCATGAATACCGCAGATAAAGTGCGCTCTTTGACCGAGGTGGAAAATTTTGATGGCGAGAAAGTGACGCCGCCGGTGGACCCGGCCTGCAAGTTGTAGGCATACGCTTTGTAGTGAATGCCAGCGCCTGTGCGTAAGCCTATGTGCTGCGTGCAGGCGCGAGCCAACTTCTTTTCGGAGGCACCATGGGTAGTCTCGGCACCGCTTTGCTGAATAGTCTTGATATCGGTCTTTTGCTCTTTGTCATTGCCGTTGGTCTGAGCATCGTCTTTGGCGTGTTGAACGTCATCAATTTTGCGCATGGCGCGCTCTATATGCTGGGTGCCTATCTGGCATACACGTGCATTGCCCGTCTGGGCATGCCTTTTTGGCTTACCTTGCTGGTGGCGCCGCTGTGCGTGGCGGCGCTTGCCGTGGTCATTGACCGTCTGATGCTGCGCTTTATCTATCAGCGGGAGGTGACGGACAGTCTGCTGCTCACGTTTGCGCTGATGCTGATACTTAACGAGTCAGTGAGGCTTATCTGGGGCACTGGAATTCATATCATTGACCCACCTGATTTGCTTAAAGGTACGCTGGCACTGCCGGGTGGCGTCACTTATCCCATCTACAGCCTGTTTGTGATCAGTGTGGGGCTGGTATCCGTGTGCGGACTCTGGCTGTTGTTCAACAAAACCCGCATTGGCAAAATCATGCGTGCGGCTGCGCTCGATCGGGAGATGGCTCAGGTGTTGTGCATCAATACCCGGCTCGTCATTACTGGCGTGTTTGCCTTCGGAGCCTGGCTGGCGGCTGTCGGTGGTGTAGTGGCAGCACCCATGCGTGCCATTGACCCTGGCATGGGCGACAAAATCATTATCGAGAGTTTTATCGTGGTCGTCATCGGCGGGCTGGGCAGCTTCCCGGGTGCTTTGCTTGGCGCCGTAGTGCTCGGGCTTATTCATGGGCTGGGCGGGCGCTTCTTTCCGGAGGTGAACCTGGTGCTGCCATTTTTGGGCATGGCGGTTGTGTTGCTGCTCAAGCCGCAGGGCTTGATGGGCAAGGGGGCGTCGTTATGAGGCTGCCACTGACCATAGCGACTTTAATCATTATTCTGGCGATGCTGGTGGCAATTCCTTGGGTTGCTCCTTATTTCTATATTTTTATCGCCACCGAAATTCTTATCCTTGGCCTGTTTGCGGCAAGCTTTAATCTTATTTTTGGTTATACCGGCATGCTCAGCTTCGGGCACGCGGCATTTTTTGGCGTAGGCGCTTACGCCACTGCCATGCTGCTGCAATCGCTGCAGTGGCCTCTGCTGGCTTGTCTTGCTGTATCTGTCGGAGCGGGCGGCTTGCTGGCACTTGTTATCGGCTTTCTGAGCGTGCGTCTGGATCAGGTGTATTTCGCCATGTTGACGCTTGCCTTTGGCATGATGGTGTTTGCCGTGGTGCATCAGTGGCGTTCTGTCACGAACGGCAGCGATGGCATTGCCGGCTTCGTGGTGACGTCGTTTGGCCTCGGTCTGAACCTGACGCTGGGCGACCCTGCTGTGTATTACCAGGTGGTGCTGTGTATTGTTGTACTGGCTTCAGCGCTGCTGTATCTGATATGCCGGTCTTCATTTGGCCTGATTCTGCGTGCCATACGGCAAAACCCCGAACGCGTTGCCTTTTGCGGCCTGAACGTTCGTTCATATCGTCTCGCCGCCTTTACCGTGGCCGGCGCGTTTGCCGGCCTAGCTGGCGGGCTGATGGCACCGTTTCTGCGCATCGCCAGCCCTGAACTTGTGCACTGGTCCATGTCTGCCGAGCCTGTGCTCATGACGATTTTGGGCGGCAGTGGTTATTTTCTGGGGCCGTTTTTTGGAGCGGGTATGTTTGTACTGCTGGAAACCTGGATCACCAGTATGACGCACGCATGGATGCTGGTGCTGGGCATTGTGCTGGCGTTGATGGTCATGTTCTTCAGGCGTGGTGTGCTTGGCACCATGCTCGACTGGTGGCAGGAGCGCAAATGACAGAGCCAATACTCAAGATAGAGGGGCTGGGTAAGCGTTTTGGCGGCGTTACGGCAGTATCGGATGTTTCGCTTGAAGTGTACCCACGTGAAACCCTGGCCATTATTGGCCCGAACGGTGCGGGCAAGACGACGTTTTATAACCTGCTCTCCGGTCGTATGGCCCCGACAACCGGGCGTATCTGGTTTGATGGCAAAGACATAACCGGGCTGCCGCCTCATCGCATCAGCCGTCTGGGCGTGTCGCGATCGTTTCAGATCAATAATATTTTTGAGGAGATGACGGTACGCGAAAACATTGAAGTGGCATTGACTGCTTACCATGGCGACAGCCGCCGGTGGGCCAGGCCGGCCTCGCACAACAAGCCCATACAGAAAGAGGCCGATGACTTGCTGGCTCGCCTGTCGCTGGCCGATCTGGCAGGCCGGCGCGCGGGCATTATCAGTTATGGCGACAAGCGGCTGGTGGAGATCGCCATGGTTCTGGCAACTCGCCCTCGACTTGTACTGCTGGATGAACCCACCGCAGGTATGACACCCGACGAAACCCACCGTGTCACCGCGCTGGTGCAGTCTCTGGCGCAGACCGGCGACTATACATTTCTGATTACCGAGCACGATATGAGAGTGGTGTTTGATCTTGCTGACCGCATTCTTGTCATGCACCGTGGCAAAAAACTGGTGCTGGGCACCCCTGCCGAAGTGCGTGCCCACCCTGAAGTGCGCAAGGCATACTTGGGCGATACCGAAGAGGAGCTCGCGTCATGATGCTCGAGGTTGATAACATCCACACGTATTATGGTGAAAGCCATGCTTTGCAGGGAGTGTCACTGCGTCTCCAGGAAGGCGAAACCGTGTGTCTTCTGGGCCGTAACGGTGCAGGCAAGAGCACAACCCTGCGCAGCATTATTGGGCTGACACCGCCACGCTCAGGTCGTGTGGTGTTTGCAGGCAAAGAAGTTGCCGGCCAGCCAGCCTATCGTATCGCCCGGCTTGGCATGGGGCTGGTGCCTGAAGACCGGCGTATTTTTCCGGGGCTGACCGTGAAAGAAAACCTCGAGGTGGCTCAATACAGTCGACCAGGGGTATCTCGGCACTGGACTGTTGAGCGGATCTTCGATCAATACTCCATGCTGGCGGAACTGGCGAACCAGGACGGTGCCACGCTGTCAGGCGGACAGCAGCAAATGCTTGCCGTGGCGCGTTCGTTAATGAGCGAACCTCGTCTGTTATTGCTGGATGAGCCCAATGAGGGCCTTGCGCCAGTGATAGTGAAGCAGATAGGCGAACTGATTGACGAGCTGGCGAAAACAACCACCATCTTGTTTACCGAACAAAGTGTGCGGTTTGCCTTACGCCATGCACGCCGGGCTTATATTCTGGAAAAAGGCAAAGTGGTGCATGAGGCTGACAGCCAGACGCTGGCTGAAGACAAGGAGACGCAGCATCGTTATCTGTCGGTCTAGAACGTCGTACACTCTCGCAGTCTGCATTCATGGGAAGCGTATCGATGGTTGGTGACTTCGAGTCGTTCAAAGCCGGGCTAAGCTTATCTAAGGCCGAAATTTGTCGCGAGCTTTATCGCGAGAATAGAGAGCTTGTGCGCATAAAAAAAGAACATGTTGCCGTACGCAATCTGGTGCGCATTATCGACTCAACGCTTACGCTGACCAACCTAAAAGGCTTTCATGCCATGTCGTTGCGAGATCTGAGCGCCGATTCAGGGTTGAGCATAGGTGGCTTGTATGCCTACATCCGCAACAAAGAAGACCTTATACACCTGATCCAGCACCATGGCTTCAGGCTGACCCGTCGCACACTGCATGCTTGCACGCAGGGTATTGATGATCCGCGCGAAAAGCTGCTTGCGGCGGTACGGGCGCACATCTACCTCAGTGAGCTGTTGCAGCCTTGGTTTTATTTTTCATTTATGGAAACCAAAAGTCTGCCCGAAAAACAGAAGAAGGAAGCGATTGCGGTCGAGCTTGAAGTCGAAGACTTTCTCTGCACCATTATTGATACGGGTATCGCGAGCAAGGCATTTCGGGAGGTCGATGCGCGGCTACTGGCCTCGGTGTGCAAGGCAATGATGCAAGACTGGTATCTCAAACGGCGCAAATATCGCAATCAGCAGGTTGAAGCGACCGGTTATGCCGATTTCATCGGTTCCATGCTGGCGCGTTATCTGTGGGCCTGATGTTTTCTTGCTACGTAATTCGGCTTCAAAACGGGCTGCTTGTCTCTAATGGCCATTTACGATTTGCCTGGTCTGTTGCAACGCGGTAAAGTGTGGGCTTAGTCCGTTCGCTCATCCTGAACGGGCAACCAAAGGCTCTGTTGCCCGGGCTACCCGCCCGGTTTTTTGCGCCTCTAATAACTTGCTGCCGGCCGCGCCACAAGCGTGTGATGCCACAGCTTCCGTTTCTACCTCCCGCGTTCAAATGAACGCTCGTGCTGTGTTTCGACGGGCAAGGGTCGGTCGGCAAGGTGTTTGGGTGGCGTGGCTCCGTGAGCCACAAAGCGCCAGATCATGTTGTCGAAACTGATTCAAACCCGGGCCTCAAGGGCCGGTCGGGGCATAAGTACTGGTTACGAAAGGAATACAACATGGAACTCAATGGCGCCGATATCGTCGTGCGCTGCCTTGCCGAAGAAGGCGTAGACCACGTGTTTGGCTACCCAGGCGGGGCGGTACTGTATATTTACGACGCAATTTATAAACAAGACAATTTCAAGCATATTCTCGTGCGACACGAGCAGGCTGCCGTGCATGCGGCCGATGCCTATTCGCGCTCGTCCGACAAGGTGGGTGTGGCCCTGGTCACCAGCGGTCCCGGTTTAACCAATGCGGTTACCGGTATCGCCACGGCGTACATGGACTCCATTCCCATGGTCATCCTCAGCGGCCAAGTGCCTACGGCGGCCATTGGCGAAGATGCCTTCCAGGAATGCGACACCGTGGGCATTACCCGCCCCTGCGTCAAACACAACTTCCTGGTGCGCGATATCAAAGACCTCGCCGAAACCATGCGGCGCGCGTTCTACATTGCCACAACTGGCCGTCCCGGCCCGGTTCTGGTCGATATCCCCAAAGACATTACCGTTGCTACGTACAAGTTCACGCCCAAGCGTGGCGAAGTACGCATGCGGTCGTATGCCCCGGTGGTCAAAGGGCACCAGGGCCAGATCAAAAAGGCCGTGCAAATGCTGCTGGCTGCCGAACGCCCCATGATTTACGCGGGCGGCGGGGTAATACTGGGCCACGCGCACGAAGAGCTGCGTCAATTGGTGGAGCTCACCGGCGCGCCTTGCACCACCACGCTGATGGGGCTGGGGGCTTTTCCGGGTAATGATGACCAATGGGTAGGTATGCCCGGCATGCACGGCACATACGAAGCCAACATGTCCATGCAAAACTGTGACGTGTTGCTGGCCGTGGGCGCGCGCTTTGATGACCGCGTTATCGGCAACCCGCGCCATTTTGCGCAATCACCGCGCAAAATCATACATATAGACATTGATCCGTCTTCTATTTCGAAGCGGGTGCGGGTCGACTTACCCATAGTTGGCAACGTAAAAGACGTGCTGCAAGAAATGATTAACCTGTATACCCAGGCGGCAGGCGCTGAGGCGTTGGCCGACAAGGCCCGGCTGGCCAGTTGGTGGCAACAGGTTAATACATGGCGCGGCAAAAACTGCCTGCACTACGAAGGTTCCGATACGGTGATCAAGCCGCAGTTTGTCATTGAAAAACTGTGGGAAGTCACGGGCGGTAATGCCTTTGTCACCTCTGATGTTGGGCAGCACCAAATGTGGGCGGCGCAGTATTACCGCTTTAACCAGCCGCGTCGCTGGATCAATTCTGGTGGGTTGGGAACCATGGGTGTAGGCCTGCCCTACGCCATGGGCGTGCAAATGGCCAACCCGGGTGCCGATGTGGCAGTGATAACGGGAGAAGGCTCCATTCAGATGAATATTCAAGAGCTTTCCACCTGCAGCCAGTATCGGTTTACACCCAAAATACTGTGTCTTAATAACCGTTATTTGGGCATGGTGCGCCAGTGGCAAGAAATTGAATATGGCTCACGTTATTCAGAGTCATATGTTGATGCCTTGCCCGACTTCGTCAAACTTGTTGAAAGCTATGGCCATGTTGGCTTGCGTATCGACAAGCCGGCCGATGTCGAGCCAGCCATTCGCGAAGCCTTTGTCAAACATAAAGACAGGCTGGTATTTCTCGACTTTATTACAGACCAGACCGAAAACGTCTGGCCCATGGTCAAGTCTGGCCGCGGGCTGACCGAAATGCTGCTCGGTTCTGAAGACCTGTAAGGAGAGAAACATGAAACACGTCATTTCTATCCTTCTCGAGAACGAGCCCGGCGCACTGTCGCGGGTGGTTGGTCTGTTCTCGGCGCGAGGTTACAACATCGAAACACTGACTGTGGCGCCGACTGAAGACTCCACGCTCTCGCGCATGACTATTGTCACCCAGGGCTCGGACGAAATCATTGAGCAGATCACCAAGCACCTTAATCGTCTTATCGATGTGGTCAAAGTGGTCGACTTGACCGAAGGACCGCACATTGAGCGTGAGCTTATGCTGATCAAGGTCAGGGCGGTAGGCAAGGAGCGCGACGAAATAAAGCGTATGGCTGATATTTTCCGCGGACGCATTATTGATGTGACCGACAAGGCCTACACCATCGAGCTTACCGGTGATCAAGGTAAAATCGAAGCCTTTATCGGCGCGCTGGACCGTAGCGCCATTCTTGAGACAGTACGCACAGGTGTATCCGGCATAGGCCGGGGCGAACGCGTTCTGAAGCTGTAGCCTGCGTCGGGTGGGGCGCTACGCGCCTTCCCTGGCACCCTGGCCACGCCCGCCGGCGCCCAGGAACACAATAACTTAATTATGTATCGGAGCACTTTAAATGAAAGTTTTTTACGACAAAGATTGCGATCTCTCCCTCATCAAGGGCAAGACGGTTGCCATTATCGGTTACGGCTCGCAGGGCCACGCCCATGCGCTCAACCTGCATGAGTCGGGCGTTAATGTTGTCGTTGGCCTGCGCAAGGACGGAGCATCCTGGAAGAAGGCCGAAAATGCGGGCCTGCAGGTCAAAGAAGTAGCCGAAGCCGTAAAGGGCGCCGATCTGGTCATGATTCTCTTGCCTGACGAGAACATTGCCGAGGTATATCGCAACCAGGTCGCCGGCAATATCAAGGCTGGCGCAGCACTCGCGTTTGCCCACGGTTTCAACGTGCATTACGGCCAGGTCAAGCCGCGCGAAGACATCGACGTCATCATGATCGCGCCCAAGGCTCCAGGCCACACCGTTCGCGGCACGTACAGCCAGGGCGGAGGCGTACCTTCGCTGGTCGCCGTGCATCAAGACAACTCGGGTGCAGCGCGTGATATCGCCCTGTCTTATGCTTGCGCCATCGGCAGCGGTCGTGCCGGCATCATTGAAACCAACTTCCGCGAAGAAACCGAAACTGACCTGTTCGGTGAGCAGGCAGTTCTGTGCGGTGGTGCCGTCGAGCTGATCAAGGCTGGCTTCGAAACCCTGGTCGAGGCGGGTTACGCGCCTGAAATGGCCTACTTTGAGTGTCTGCATGAGCTCAAACTTATTGTCGACCTTATCTACGAGGGCGGCATTGCCAACATGAACTACTCCATCTCCAACAACGCCGAGTATGGCGAGTACGTGACCGGTCCAAAAATCGTCACAGAAGAAACCAAACAGGCCATGCGTCAGTGCCTGCACGACATCCAGACGGGTGAGTACGCCAAGAGTTTCATCCTTGAAAACGCGGCTGGCGCACCTACGCTGGTCTCACGTCGTCGCATCAACGCCGAATCAGAAATCGAAGAAGTGGGTGGCAAGCTGCGCGCCATGATGCCCTGGATCGCCGCAAACAAGCTGGTCGATCAAAGCAAAAACTAATGCAGGCTCGCCCGGGCTACGCGTCCCGGGTTGCTGCGTTCACGGCATACAAGCCGTAAGTTGCATGTAGTTTGAAAGGCACTCCCCAGGGAGTGCCTTTTTCATTAAGAGGGTGTGTTTCCCGCACCCACAACGGTGGCACTGGCACTGGCACCGGCCTTGGCACTGGCACTGGCACTGGCACTGGCACTGGCACCGGCACCGGCACCGGCACTGGCACCCACACCCCTGTCTGCGTATATGGTTACGTCCATGCCTATACCCACTCTCCCTCCCACGTCTGCGCCTAAAGCCGAGGCTAAGTCTGAGGTTAAACCTGTGACTAAACCTGTGGCCCGCGTGAAATGACAGCAAGGAGAATTCCTGGCGAAAGAATGGCACAGGCGTGGGTCGCCATGGTCAGAGACCACTTGCCCTAATTGCGAATGAAAATTATTATTCATGTCTTGGTCTAAAAAATTCGTTATGGAATTCTTCAGTATGGATAGCAACGCAGATAACTGGGCGGCTAAGGCCCTAAACCTCAGGCAACGTTATGATCAGGCCAAGGCCGCTACACCCAAGGCTCGCATACGTGCTGTGGCAGATGTTCTGGGGGTTAGCGAAGCCGAGCTCGTCGCGGCCAACTGCGGCGACATCCGGGCCACTGCGCTCAAGGGGCCACCTCAAGACATCTTCAAAGAGCTCGGCAGTCTGGGCCGCGTTATGGCGCTCACCCGCAACGATTGGTGCGTTCACGAGCGCCACGGGCGGTATGAAGACATTCGTGCAGGCAAGACCATGGGTCTGGTGCTCGGTCCTGATATCGATCTGCGCGTGTTTTTTGGTTCGTGGCAAACTTCGTGGGCCGTCAACGACGGTGGCCGTCTCAGTGTGCAGTTTTTTGATAAAGAAGGGCAGGCCGTCCACAAGGTATACGTTACCGATGAAACCGATGTGGCCGCCTATCATGCGCTTGTAGAAAAATACACAGACACTAATCCGGGCTGGCCTGCGTTCGAGGTTATACCCGATCCTGATGCCGAAAAGCAGGGGCAGGTGACATCGGCGTTACGTACAGAGTGGCTTGCCATGACTGACACCCACGAGTTCTTCAGTCTTCTGCAACGGCACAAGCTTACGCGTCTGGCTGCACTCGGTGCCGTAGGTGCCGACCTGGCGCAGCAGGTTTCAAACGACATGGCTGAGCGCGTAATCACTGATGTGGCGCAGCGCGACATCCCCTTTATGTGCTTTGTAGGCAATCGCGGCATGGTGCAAATTCATACAGGTCCGATCAAGGCTTATCGGCGTACCGGGCCATGGTTTAACGTGCTTGAGCCACATTTCAATCTTCATCTTGACACGACCTCCATTGCCTCTACGTGGGTGGTCAACAAGCCTACCAGCGATGGCTGGGTCACATCGCTAGAAGCCTATTCTGCAACAGGGCAGTTAATCGTGCAGTTTTTTGGCGCGCGCAAGCCTGGCGTGCCCGAACTCTCCAGCTGGCGAGATCTTCTCGTAGGCTACTGCCCGGTGCCGCTGGCAGCATGATGTTGGCACGGTTCCTGTTGTTATTGTGCCTCGCCGCTACGGCGTCGGTCAGTGTGGCCCAGGTGCACAGGGTGGTAACGCTGGGCGGCAGTGTCACTGAAATCGTTTACGCACTCGGAGAAGGCGGGCGCGTAGTCGCTGATGACGAGTCCAGCCTATACCCCGATGCAGCACTCCGGCTGCCGCGTGTTGGCTACTATCGCAGCGTGCCACTTGAAGGCGTGGTGTCCATGAACCCCGACCTCGTTCTGGCCTCCGAAAACGCAGGTCCGCCGGCAACGTTGCAACGCCTGAGCGAGCTGGGCATTGCTACTGTTGTGGTCTCTGACCAGCCTTCGGTCGAATCTCTGTACAGGCGCATCGAGCAAATTGCCGGGCAGCTTGGCGTGGCGCACAAGGGCCAAAGCCTGACCCGGCATATTCGCAACGAGGTCGCTGCAGCCATTGCCCAGCCATCCCGTCCACAGCGCGCGATCGTTCTGGTTAACCGCACCGGTTCGTTTATGGCGGCAGGTGCCGGTACCGCCGCCGATGCGGTGCTTAATCTGGCCGGGCTTGATAACGTATTGTCCGCGCAGCAAGGGTATAAGCCGGTTTCGGCTGAAGGCCTAGCCGTATTGGCTCCCGACCTCATCATTGTTACCGCCGCGTCGGTGCATGCAAGTGGCGGGCTTGACGCCTTCAGGCAGCGTGCCGGTATCGCCTCAACGCCTGCGGCAACCCACAAACGCATCGAGGTCATGGACGACTTGCTTATTCTGGGAATCGGACCTCGCGTGGCTCAGGCCTTACAGCAACTGAAGAAAGCTTCTCAGTAGGCGCTACACTTCACCCTCATGCGCATTGTTACCCCCTCTCGCAAACTGGCGCCCCAGCCTCTGCTGGGTGCGCTGGCCATCTGTCTTGTGCTGGTCGCCATGGGTGCCAGTGCCAGTGGTGCCGTGTTCATTCCATGGTCCAGCCTTCCGCGTCTGCTGTGGGGTGAACTCGGTCCGGGCGATCAGCTTCTGCATGACATTCTTGTTGAAATCCGTCTGCCTCGGGTCGTGTTCAGTGCGGTAGTCGGCGGTGCGCTGGCTGCCACCGGTGTGGCCATGCAGGCATTGTTCCGCAATCCACTGGCTGAGCCCGGGCTGGTCGGCATTTCGTCCGGTGCGGCCCTGGGGGCGGTATCCGCTATTGTGTTGACGGCAGGCGGCTTTTTTGTAATTGCCACTGCCGCTTTTGCAGGCAGTCTGTGCGCCACGTTTTTGGCCTATTCCGTGGGCAGCCGTTATCCGGGTGTGGCAGGGCTTTTGCTGGCCGGCATTGCCATCAACGCCATCGCCGGCGCAGCGATAGGTGTTTTTACCTACATGGCTAACGATGCCCAATTGCGTGACCTTACGTTCTGGAACATGGGCAGCCTGGCTGGGGCTGACTGGCGCACTGTGGTCTGGCTGGGCCCATGGACACTATTTCTGCTTGCTTATCTGGGCAGCCAGTGGCGTGTATTGAATGCATTGCTGCTGGGCGAGCGCGAGGCCGGTCACCTCGGATTCCAGCTGGCTGCAGTGCGGCGTCGTTTGATCGTTGTCACGGCATTAATTATCGGGCCAATTGTGGCGGTAACCGGTGGCATTGCGTTTGTCGGTCTGGTCGTGCCGCATCTTGTACGCATGTTGCTGGGAGCGCATCACCGTTTCCTGCTTCCCGGGTCTGTGCTCGCCGGCGCACTGGTGCTCACACTCGCCGATTGGCTGGCCCGGCTGGTAATCAGCCCCGCCGAACTGCCTATAGGGCTGGTTACCAGCCTGGTAGGCGGGCCGTTTTTCTTCTGGATGTTAACGCGCGGCCGCGCGGCACCGGGGTAACTGCATGAGTACGAATGGTGAAAAATCTTCCGTCGATGCGTTTTCGGCAAAGGATATCAAGGTTCTGCGCAGCGGGAATGTCGTGCTGGACGGGGTTTCTCTGGTAATCAGGCCGGGCGAGATGACTGCTTTGCTGGGTGCCAATGGTGCCGGAAAATCTACATTTATGTCGGTGCTGGCGGACGAAATCCGGCTGGACTATACCTTTAATGCTGCTGATGCGGTGACGCTTAATCACTGCTCATTGCCGTCCATGAAAGCGGCCAGCCAGGCCCGCTCACGTGCGGTGTTACCTCAAAAACCCGGGCTGAGTTTTGATCTTGACGTGTCTGAAGTTGTGTCCATGGGTGCCTATCCTTTTTCAGAGCTGGCCGAACATGACATAGCGCGCCTGTGTGTCACGGCGCTTGAAAAAGTGGGCTTGTCTGGCCTGGCTGGCCGGCGCTACCCTCAGCTCTCGGGTGGTGAGCAGCAACGGGTGCACTTTGCGCGCGTATTGCTACAAATACTGGCGTCACGCGCGTCTGATCCGCACGGTCGATATCTGTTGCTCGACGAACCCACCTCCAGTCTCGATCCTTTGCATCAGCACGTATTACTGCAAACTGTCAGCGATCTGGCACGAGATGAGCACATAGGTGTGCTGTGCATTGTGCATGATGTAAACCTGGCCGCATGCTGGAGCGACCGCATCGCCCTGCTGGAGGGCGGCACGCTTTTTGCATGCGGTACACCTGCCCTTGTGCTCACGCCCGCAAACCTCAAGCGGGTTTATGGGGTTGATGTGCATGTGATGCCACATCCGCTCAGAGCTGGCACGCCGTTAGTAGTGTTTGGTGTGTGAGTGCGCAGGGTAAGATCGGGGTCCGGCATCCGGTTAAATCTGATGCATGGCTGAAGTGCCCCTGATGTCTCCCGGGCTGGCGTTGCTCACAAACGTGTGCCGGGCAGCGGGGGCGGAACGTCCGCCATTACAATATAGCGTTGCAGGAGTGTAAATGCGTTACTTATTTCGGTTATCCTTCGCCCTACAATGAATAAACCTTCTTACCCCCATCCCATTATCGCGCGCGAAGGCTGGCCTTTTCTGGCTGGTATTGTCGTCGTGTCCATCCTCGTCAGCTTCTGGTCGGGGCTTGCCTCCATCCCGTTCTGGCTGTTGTCAATTTTTGTGCTGCAGTTTTTTCGTGACCCGCCCCGCAGCGCACCGGATGGTGAGCTTAATGTGCTATCGCCTGCCGATGGTCGCGTGGTAGCCGTTGAAGAAGTGCGCGACACTTATGTTGGGCGTGACGCGCTGAAAATCAGCGTGTTCATGAACGTCTTTAATGTGCACTCCAACCGTGCGCCAGTCAGTGGTTCAGTACGCTCCATCAATTATTTTGCAGGGCGGTTTTTCAATGCAGCCCTCGACAAGGCCTCGCTCGAAAACGAGCGCAACGCCATCGTGCTTCACACCGCGCAGGGGCATGTTGTTACATCTGTGCAGGTTGCAGGCCTCGTTGCCAAACGCATTCTCTGCTACGCTAAGACAGGTGATAATTTGTATGCGGGCCAGCGTTATGGGTTTATCCGTTTTGGCTCCCGCGTTGATGTTTTCCTGCCACTTGGCTCGCGTCCTCGTGTGGCCATCGGCGACAAAGTTCAGGCCACCAGTACTGTGCTGGCCGAGCTTCCGCTAACCGATGTTGACCCCGCCGGCCCCACATATGCCCAATAACTTGTCAGAAGAAACCCGCCGTCGGCGCAGCATATATCTGCTGCCCAACGCGTTTACCACAGCCAATCTGTTCGCAGGCTTTTACGCCGTCGTTCAGGCAATGAACGGTCGTTTCGATATCGCTGCCATAGCCATCTTCCTGGCGATGGTCTTTGATGGCATGGATGGCCGCGTTGCCCGCCTGACCAATACCCAGTCAGCCTTCGGTGAGCAGTACGACTCGCTGGCCGACATGATCTCTTTCGGCATGGCACCGGCGCTGGTCATGTACGTGTGGGCCCTGCAAGACCTTGGGCGCTGGGGCTGGCTGGCAGCTTTCGTCTATGTGGTGGGGGCGGCGCTCAGGCTGGCTCGTTTTAACACCAACATTGCTGTTGTTGACAAGCGGTTTTTTCAAGGCCTGCCCAGTCCGGCGGCGGCGGCGCTGGTGGCCGGTTTTATCTGGCTGTCTGTCGATAACAAACTGCCCATTGATTCCATGGTTATATCGTGGCTGGCCTTTGTCTTTACGGTGTATGCGGGTGTTTGCATGGTGTCGAACGCGCCGTTCTACAGTGGCAAAAGTTTTGCGCTTGGCCGCAGCGTGCCGTTTTGGGTCATTCTGGTGCTGGTCGCGGTGTTTGTTTTTGTTTCCAGTGACCCTCCCATCGTATTGTTTGGCCTGTTTTGCGTGTACAGCGTTTCAGGCTGGGTCACCATGCTGTGGCGCTGGCGGCGGGCCCGCGAACTTATGCGCAGGCGACAGGGTGCCACCGAAGAGCCGGCGGATCATCCATCTGCTGAACCTTCAATCGGGGCAGGCCCTGTTTACCGACCACCTGGTGCCGACGGCGCAGGCGGGTTGGGCGGCTCTAAAACCACGGGAAGCTTTCCCGATCGAACATCGGGTCGGGGCCCGGATGAAAACGTGTAACGCGTTGGCCGTCCTGACCAAAGTACACGTACATTAAAGAATTCCACGCCCCGGCCTGACGATATCGGTAGCTCCACACGACTTGTGTTGTTGAGGGCAATCCAACGGTAGAAATATCGGCGGGGGGGCCAAACTCGCAGCGCACTTGCTCAGGCGTCCAGGTTCCTTTGGCCAGCCGCTGAAAATGGCTATCGGTAAGCAGTTGTTCTATGTGGCTGATATTGCCGGCGCGGTCAGCAACAGTGCCGAAAGCATACTGCCCCATGGGTTGTTGGCTCCAGACAGCACGCAGAGCATCATCGGGAGCCGGGCAGGTGAGTGTGGGTTGGCCAAACTTGGCTTCCACGTTTGCTAACGGGGTGCCCGCAGGTACCTCGGCCATGTTGGCACAGGCCGACAGCAAGCCCAGCAGCACCGCAGCCCCAGCGTATCGTCCGTGTGCAAGAAGGCGAGCGGTAGTGGTCATCTGGTACTCCGAGAAGCTTCGCCCTGTCTGGGCAAAAGTAAGCGCAGCGCGAGTGTATGGGCAGTGCCAGACATGGCGCAAATCGTGTGTGGTCTGACTTAGATTCTACCCGTATATGCAAGGAATTTGCGTCAGTGCCACCTGCCTGGTGTCTTATTACGCCATAGTTATCCCTTACCGTATCAGGGGCTGGCCAATGGCGTGACGAGAATCGGCTGCAGACACTTCTGCGGATCAGCTAATGGGGTCGCAGATGAGGTCTTTTTTCCGGTATAATGCCTGATTCCTTGTGTTAGGTCAGGCGTATTGGTTGCGCGGGCTTAGCCAGGAAAACATTGTTTTTATTGTAGATTTTCAATCCGACCACGTCAGGGCACCTCGGCTCTGTCGCAAGTTAAAGAGGCTAAAAATGTCTGTTTCCGACATCAACAAATCCGACATCGTCGCGCAATATCAGCGCGCACAGGGCGACACCGGCTCCCCCGAAGTACAGGTTGCGCTGCTTACGGCACGCATCAACGAGCTTACTGGTCACTTCAAAGCACACATGAAAGACCACCACTCGCGTCGTGGCCTGCTGCGCATGGTCAGCCGCCGCCGCAAACTGCTCGACTACCTGAAGGGCCGCAATCCAGATTCGTACCGTTCGCTTATCGAAAAGCTCGGTCTGCGTAAGTGATACCAGGGGCTCGCTCCCCGCGATGCAACCGTGGACACCGCGCTTTGTCGTGGTGTGCACGGTTTTTTTATTGTAAGGATACTTTGTAATGTTTAATAAAGTGAGCAAGTCGTTTCAGTACGGCCAGCACACAGTTGTTCTGGAGACTGGCGAGATTGCTCGCCAGGCATCAGGCGCCGTGCTGGTTTCTATTGATGATACCGTTGTTCTTGCAACGGTCGTGGCTGCCAAAACGGCCAAGCCAGGGCAGGATTTCTTCCCGCTTACTGTTGATTATGTAGAAAAAACCTATGCGGCCGGCCGCATTCCGGGTGGCTTCTTCAAGCGCGAAGGCAGGCCTTCAGAGAAAGAAATTCTTACCTGCCGCCTCATCGACCGCCCGCTGCGTCCGCTGTTCCCCGAGGGTTTTTATAACGACGTCCAGGTTATCGTTCATGTGGTTTCGGTAAACCCAGAGGTCAACCCCGATATCCCCGCCATGATCGGTGCCTCTGCCGCACTGGCTATTTCGGGTATCCCGTTCAATGGCCCAATCGGCGCGGCGCGCGTTGGTTATGTTGATGGCCAGTATGTGCTAAACCCCACCTCCACGCAGCTCCAGAGCTCGAAGATGGACCTCATCGTGGCAGGCACTGAAGCTGCTGTGCTCATGGTTGAGTCCGAGGCTCAGCAGTTGTCCGAAGAAATTATGCTGGGTGGTGTGGTATTTGGTCACGAGCAGTCGCAGGCGGCTATTAACGCCATCCATGAGCTGGTAGCTGAAGCTGGCAAGCCAGAATGGGACTGGCAGCCACCTGTAAAAAATGAATCACTGGCACGTGCTGTGGCCGCTGCAGCCCAAGACGGTCTGCAGGCCGCCTACCAGGTTCGCGAAAAACAGGCTCGCACTACACAACTGCGCCAGGTTTATGCTGACGTCAAGGCCCGTCTGGCCGAGCACGCAGCAGCCAAGGGCGAAGCCACGCCTGACAGCGTAGAAGTCGAGAACATGCTGTTTGATCTCGAAGCCAACATTGTGCGCGGGCAAATCCTTAACGGTGAGCCGCGTATTGATGGCCGTGACACGCGTACCGTACGCCCCATCAGCATTCGCCTGGGTGTACTGCCACGTGCTCACGGCAGCGCCTTGTTTACCCGGGGTGAAACACAGGCTTTGGTCGTAGCCACGCTGGGCACCCGCCAAGACGAACAAATCATCGATTCCATCATGGGCGAGCACCGTGATCGTTTCATGCTGCACTACAACTTTCCTCCGTTTGCCACGGGCGAAACCGGCCGTTTCGGTGCGCCCAAGCGTCGCGAAATCGGACATGGCCGTCTTGCCAAGCGTGCCCTTATTTCGATGTTGCCCAAGCCTGAAGACTTCCAGTACACCATTCGCGTGGTGTCCGAGGTTACCGAGTCCAATGGCTCGTCTTCCATGGCGTCGGTTTGTGGTGGCTCGCTGGCCATGATGGATGCGGGTGTCCCCATTGAAGAGCACGTTGCGGGTGTGGCCATGGGCCTCATCAAAGACGGTGGCAAGTTCGCCGTGCTTACTGACATTCTGGGTGATGAAGATCATCTTGGCGACATGGATTTCAAAGTAGCCGGCACGGCAGGTGGTATCACCGCGCTGCAAATGGACATCAAAATCCAGGGCATCACCAAAGAGATCATGGAGATCGCGCTGGCACAGGCCAAAGAAGGCCGTCTGCACATTCTGGGCGAAATGAAATCAGCCATTGAAGGTTCGCGTACCGAGCTTTCTGATTTCGCGCCACGCATGCTCAGCATCAAGATCAACCCCGAGAAAATCCGTGATGTCATCGGCAAGGGCGGTGCCACCATCCGCGCGCTTACCGAAGAAACCGGCACACAGATTGATATCGGTGATGATGGCACCATTACCATCTCCAGTGCAGATATGGACAAGGCCCGCGAAGCTGAGCGCCGTATCAAAGAGCTGACAGCCGACGTTGAAGTGGGTCAAGAATACGAAGGTCCGGTCCTGCGTTTGCTCGACTTTGGCGCCATTGTTCAGGTGCTTCCTGGGCGTGATGGCTTGCTGCATATTTCTGAAATTGCCAACTACCGTATTGCCAACATTAATGACGTACTCAAGGTTGGTCAGAGCGTGCGCATCAAGGTTATCGAAGCTGATGACAAAGGCCGCCTGCGTCTTTCCATGAAAGCCATTGGTGGTATCGAGGCTCAGGGCGGCCCACAAGCCCCCGTAGCTCCAGAGCAGTAATAGTAAATGCCGTTGCGGCCTGCGGGCCGTATACGTGCAGCAGTAAACGCACCGCCTCGACAGTCTGTTGCATTAAATGCAGCTGTCGAGGCGGTGTTTTTTTTCGTTCATATAGCAGCCGGGCTGACACGCCGGGCTGCTGTCAGGTGCTAGGCGGCGATATCGCCGCGACGCGGAGGCGTATGAGACGGGCAGCCGCCATCATCATCATCGTGAGGGCGTGTGGGCAGCGGCGGCAGGCCAATGTTAAGGCGCACACGCTGGCAATCGGGGTTGGGGCTGTCATCAGGCATCCACGGGTCGAACTCACGGCAGGGCGACGGCCTTGATTCGTAAATGCTGCAGTGAATGCCAGGCTGCCCAAGCTCGCCACGCAGGGCGATGCAGCGCTGACCACCGTATTCAGTGCCTTTCATGCAGGCGCGCAGCGGGCCCACCTGGCTGACGAGGTCGGCAGGTACGACGCCGCCACCTTCGCCCGCGACTTCGCCGCAATAAAACGACACCCTGAAGTGCGCACAACAGGCACCGCAGCTAAGGCAGGGGTTGTAGGTGGTGGCGTCATTGACGGCCTTGCGCTGAGGGGTGGCTGGCCGCACGAGCGGCCGAGCATTGATGCCGGGGGTAATGGTGGTGGGGCTGCCTGGCGGCCCTGCAGCGGTCTCTTTCTGCGGAGTGAGACGGCTAAGTAAAACGATATTGTGCGAGTGTTTGGGTAGTTGCGGCATGGTGATGCCCAGTGATGGCGGGTGCGAATATTGCCCGGCGTATCCGGCTTTTTATTATATCTGAGCCGGTGCGCGATAAGCCTGACAGTTAGATCCGACGAGATGTAGGCGCAGAGATTAGTGTCACGTCCGAGTAGGTCGGGGACGGTGTTATTAAAGACAATGACGGCCAGGATGCGCTGCGTTCGCAAATGCGGGGAAAATCGTCCTGTGCTTGATGGGTTCCTGCTTTCGGATTGGGGCCTGGGTTTGTTTTTCAACGAAAAAAAGCGCTCTAGGTAGCCGTAAGTGCCCCGGGGCTGTTACTTTTACGCATGTGTGGCCGACTGAGGCTCAAGCTTAAGGCCCAGCGCGTGCATTACCTTCAGGATGGTGCCAAAGCTTGGGTTGCCCTCGCCGGAAAGGGCCTTATAAAGGCTTTCCCTACCGAGACCGGTATCCTTGGCGAGCTGTGTCAAAAATCTCGGTGGTGAAGACTGACTTCATGAATTCAATTGTATAAAACAGGATACGATTACCCGACTATTTAATTTGCCGCTCGCTGCCGGGTCTTTGATTCTGGAGCGGTGAGGTTGCCGCCTCGCGACCTGGTTGATGCTTTTGTCGGGGCGGTGAGGCCGTTAAGTAAAACGATATTATGCGAGGGTTTGAGTGATTTTTATATGATGATGCTCATTGAGGGCAAGCAGTAGTTTTACCCCCACGTAATACAGCTTGTGATGGTATCGGGCCTAACAACGGTACGTTGCATCAAACTGTGGTGTGAGATTGTTGGCTGGTGTCATCAGTTGTCGGCTGGACGGTGGCCAGCGTCAGCATTCTTTCGAGAATAGGGTTGGTATTGTCGGTCCGTCACGCCAGCCCGTGTTGCAACCTAGATACGCCGGCTGATAATGGATGATAGACAATACCGGCGATGCTCAGGGTTTCCACACGAAAATGGAAATGATCTCGCGGCGTGCGTTTGGATTCAGGAATTTTGAAAATTACCGCATGAGAGTCTTGGCTCTGCGCGGTTGGAACGGTGTGATTAACCGTGTGTGGTGAGTGCCCATCCCCCTTCATTAATGGGGAAGAGCCTTGTTGGACGTGGTGCACCCAGCCGGAATCGAACCGGCACGATCAAGGATCGAGGGATTTTAAGTCCCTTGCGTCTACCAATTCCGCCATGGGTGCAAGGTAGGTGGCGGAAGCGGTGAGATTCGAACTCACGGACGGGTTGCCCCGTCGCTGGTTTTCAAGACCAGTCCATTCAACCGCTCTGGCACGCTTCCTGATTATGAGCCCGTATAGTGCAGGCTTATGAGTTTCTGATTTTATCCCGTAATCTGCAAACAATCAGAAGGTCGAGAGTTTAGCGCAACTCGCGCCTGTTGTGGGGACGAATAGCGGTGTTCCAGGAAAAATCTATCCTGTAGGGCGATAATAACCCTTGTTTTGTTGAATTTTTGCCTTTTTTGGGAGTGGTCATGAAAGCTGTTGAGATATCTACACCGGGTGGTCCAGAAGTGTTGAAGCTGGTTGATCGGCCCATGCCCAAGCCCAAGGCGGGCGAGGTGTTGATCAAAGTCAGCGCAGCCGGCATCAACCGGCCTGATGTTTTCCAGCGCAAGGGTGCCTACCCGCCTCCGGCCGGTGCTTCTGATTTACCGGGCCTTGAAGTGTCGGGTGAGATCGTGGGCGGTGATGTTGGTGATACTGGTTTGGCGGTCGGCGACAGAGTGTGCGCCCTGTTGGCTGGTGGCGGTTACGCTGAATATTGCGTCGCGCCTGCAGAGCAGTGTCTGCCGGTACCTGCCGGGCTGTCAGATGTTGAGGCAGCCGGCCTGCCGGAAACTTACTTCACGGTATGGAGCAATGTATTTGACCGCGGTCATCTTAGTGGCGAGGACACATTGTTGGTTCATGGCGGTGCCAGCGGTATCGGTACAACGGCCATTCAGCTTGCCACGGCGATGGGCCATAAAGTCTACGCCACAGCAGGCAGTGATGAGCGTGTGGGTGCCATTGAGAACCTCGGTGCGATCATGGGCATCAACTACCGCACCCACGATTTCGTGGAGGAAATCAAGAAAGCCACCGATGGGCGCGGTGTGGATGTCATCCTGGACATGGTTGCCGGCGATTACATTAATCGCGACCTCGCCTGCCTGGCGGACGATGGGCGCATCGTGATCATTGCTTTGCTGGGTGGGGCCAAGGCCACGATAGACTGCAGTCAGGTCATGCGCCGTCGCCTTACCGTGACAGGTTCAACGCTAAGGCCGCGGCCTGTTGCGTTCAAGGCGCAGATCGCGCAAGCACTCAGGAAAAATGTGTGGCCGCTGCTGGAGTCCGGCAAGATCAAACCCATTGTGCACGCCACGTTCCCGCTGGCTCAGGCTAGTGATGCACATGCCATGATGGACGCCGGTGAGCAGATAGGCAAGATCGTTCTGACTGTATAACCGTGTGATGGCTGGCCGATCTGATGTTTCGGCGGCCGGCCTTGCCGGCCAGGCATCACGGCCAGCCGGCTGCCTGCAGCGTATAGCTGCCCTCTGGCGCACAGATCGTCCCGACCATAGCTCTCACAGCTTGTGTGCTTGCAGCGCCACGCCAAGTGCTATGCGAAGTGGGCGCTAACACGCTACAATGCCGGGTTAACCCAATTTTTATTTGTTGCCCGGATGAACACTGTTCTTACTCGCAAGCGCCTTGTTATAGGCAACTGGAAAATGCACGGCACTCTGGCCGCCAATGCAGTCTTGCTCGATGGCATCAACGCTGATGCAGCCTCAGTGCAAGATTGCGAGGTGGCCGTGTGCGTGCCGTTTCCGTATCTGGGGCAAGCGCAGGCCAGTCTTGCAGACAGCCCTGTTTCCTGGGGTGCGCAAGACGTCAGTGCGCACGAGCAGGGTGCCTACACCGGCGAGGTGTCGGCAGCTATGCTCGCCGACTTCGGTTCGCGCTGGGTGCTTGTCGGGCACTCTGAGCGCCGCAGCCTGCATGCTGAAACCGATCAGCTCGTTGCTGAAAAAGCCAGTGCAGCGCTTGCCGCAGGGCTGGTTCCAGTTGTGTGTATCGGCGAAACCTACGAGCAGCAGCAATCCAGTCAAACATCTCGTGTCATCGAGCGCCAGCTGGCGCCCGTGCTGGCGCTTGGTGCTGAACAGGTTGGCCGCATGGTACTGGCCTATGAGCCCGTTTGGGCCATCGGCACAGGTCTTAGCGCCACACCTGAGCAGGCGCAAGACGTTCATGCTTTCATCCGTGCCAGGCTTCAGAGCCTCGGCGTCCCGCAGGTGCGTGTGCTGTATGGCGGTAGCGTCAAGGCCGTTAACGCCGCAAGCCTGTTTGCCATGCCCGACATTGATGGCGCCCTGGTGGGCGGTGCATCATTGCAGGCGCAAGAATTTTTACGTATAGCGGCCGCCTAAGGCCCCGGAGTCTCTTAAATGCATTGGTTGTCATCCGCACTTCTGGCGGTCCAGGTCATATCGTCGCTAAGTATTATCGTTCTGGTTCTCTTGCAGCAAGGCAAGGGTGCCGATATGGGAGCGTCCTTTGGCGGCGGCTCTGCCGGCAGCGTTTTCGGCGCTAGCGGCGCAGCTAATTTTCTGTCGCGCGTCACTAAGTGGGCTGCCATTATTTTCTTCGTGTCTACGGGTGGTCTGGCATGGTATGCCCATCATCCCGCCGCGAGGCCCGCTGTCGAAGGTGGCATTATGCAGGGTTTTGAAACGCCCAAAGTGCCTTCTACTGGTGCTGACGTACCCGTGGTACCTTCACAAGGCGAGGGCGCAAGCGTTCCCGCAGCACCTGCAGCAGCGGGTACAACGCCGCAGCCAGCCGCTTCCGCTGTTCCTTCCGCCTCTGATGCCTCGGTGCCTTCCGGCGTCAAGCAAGAGGCTCAGTCGGCCGCTGGTACTACCAGCCCGTCTGCCGGCGCGAGTGGTCAGCAGAACAGCAATGCGGCAGCAGGGCAGGCCAGTCAGGGTGCTGATCAGTCCGCACAACCGTCGTCCTCATCCGCTCCTGCGTCCGGCGAGGCTGGCAGCAGCAAGCCCGCCCAAAATAATTAAATTCATTTAACTGGCTGATATTTACTCCCCGCGAAAAAAAGATCCGGGGAGCCAAGATTTAAAATAAATTTCATGCTAGAATTTCGGTCTTCTCGCAGACGTGGTGGAATTGGTAGACACGCTATCTTGAGGGGGTAGTGGCGAAAGCCGTGCGAGTTCGATTCTCGCCGTCTGCACCAGAATATAAAAGAGGCCCATGCAGTAAACAGGCCTTCAGGCAACACCCAAAAACCGCTACAACTTCGGTTGTAGCGGGTTTTTTGCATCTGTGCTGATATGCTTCAGGTTTTAAAGATATGTTGGTGGCGCGTATGCGGCGGTTGGTACGCCGATACAACCCAGGGCAGTCGCAGTTATAACTGTCAGAATACGAAGTTGGCCAGATGCAGCGGGCAGGCGGGCGGCAGCTAATCACTACAAACAAAAAAAGGTGAAAACATGAGTACATCCAACGCATTCAAGATAGCACTGGCGAGTCATCAGCAACAGTATGGTCTGTGGTGCTCATTGGCCAGCAACGTGACGGCTGAAGTAGTGGCCGGTGCCGGCTTTGACTGGCTGCTTATTGACGTTGAGCATTCACCCAATGATTTACGCTCGGTTTTGAGCCAGCTCCAGGCGGTTGCCGCCTACCCGGTTGAGCCTATAGTGCGTCCGCCTTGTGCCGATGTGGTATTGATCAAGCAGTATCTTGATATAGGCGTGCGTTCTTTGTTGTTGCCCAACATAGAAAGCGCCGAGCAGGCGCGGGCCATGGTCGCGGCAACACGGTATGCAATGCAGGGCATGCGAGGCGTGTCAGTAAGTTCGCGCGCCAATAATTATGGCCGCGTGACGGGCTACCACCAGCAAGCACATGACAACATCTGCCTGGTGTTGCAGATAGAGTCTCCACAGGCTGTGTCGCAAGCTCAGGCTATAGCCGAAGTGGATGGGGTCGATGCCTTGTTTGTGGGCCCCTCTGATCTCTCAGCCAGCATGGGGCTTTTGCTGCAACCACGTAGGTCTGAAGTTCAGGCCGCCATTGCGGCAGTGCGCGACTCAGCAGAAAAGGCGGGCAAGCCGGTGGGTATACTGGCGCCCGACGCAGAGGACGCCAGGCGCTATCTGGAGATGGGTTACACCATGGTAGGGCTGGGCTCTGATCTGGGGTTGCTGGCCCGCTCTGCAGATACCCTGGCCCAGCGTTTTAAGGCACCTCCGACGGACTGATCTGGCGGGTCGTCCGACGGCGTGCCAGCAGCTGAAAGACGATGGCCAGAAAAATCAGACCAAATCCGATTGCATCGGTGAGCACTCCCGGCTTGATCAGGCTAAATGCGCCAGCCATCAGCAGTACGCGCTCTATGAGGCGGGCAGGGCCAAAGAAGAAGTACCCGTGGAGTGCCCCTGCCAGGCAAATTACGCCTATCGCTGCTGTGATCGCCGTCTGAATTATGGTCAGTGGGTCACCCATCAACATGAGCGATGGCCCAAACACGAACATAAATGGGATGACATAGCCAGTGAGGCCTAGTTTGACGGCGGCCCAGCTCGTATCCAGGAGGCTTCCGCGTGAGATGCCATTGGCGGCGTACACCGCCATGGCGACGGGTGGCGTAATGGCTGACAGCACCGCAAAATACAGCACGAACAAGTGTGCCGCTTCGACCTGCACGCCCAGCTTGACGAGTGCGGGTACAAGCAATGCCACCTGTACGATATACGCGGGTGTGGTTGGCAGCCCCATGCCAAGCAAAATGCCTGCCAGCATGGTCATTAGCAGTGCAATCAGCAGTGTATCGCCGGATAGCACCAGTACGAGGCTGGTGAAGTCCAGCCCGGCACCTGTCAGCGTGATGATCCCCACCACGATGCCCGCACAAGCACATGCCAGGGCCACGATGACCGTATTGCGGGCGCCGTCAGCAAGTGTTTCGATGATGACGGTCGGGGTGAATACCTTGCGGGTGCTGGCGCGCAGCCAGGTCGTGGGGATGACCGACGCAATGCCGCACAGTGCAGCGAAGGCCGCGCTGTAACCTGCCAGCAGCACAGCCACAATGAGAAACAATGGAAAAAAGAGATGTCCTCGCTCGGCAAGAACGGCCTTGAGTCGAGGCAGATCAGCCTTGGGCAAGCCTACCAAGCCTACCCGCCGGGCTTCAAAGTGCACGGCCATGAACACAGCCAGAAAATACAGTATGGCCGGCAGAATGGCGAAAGCCGCCACCGTCAGATAAGACACCCCCAAAAATTCGGCCATGACAAACGCGGCTGCGCCCATGATGGGGGGCATGATTTGCCCGCCGGTTGAGGCGACCGCCTCCACAGCACCGGCAAAACCGGCGTTGTAACCGGTGCGCTTCATTAGTGGGATGGTAAACGTGCCGGTAGTCATCACGTTGGCCACCGCGCTGCCTGAAACCGTACCAAACAACGCGCTGGTAAGTACGGCGACTTTGGCCGGGCCGCCCGCTGTATGGCCGGCAAGCGCCAGGGCGAAGTCCATAAACAGTTGCCCGGCACCACTACGTTCTACAAAGGCGCCAAACAGAATAAAAAGCATGACGTAGGTTGCCGAAACGTACAGGGGTATACCGAAAATACCTTCTGTCGTCAGGTACGTCTGGTCCATTATCGCACCGACAGACTGATTGCCGATGGTCAAGGCATACGCCAGGAACAGCATAGAGATAATGGGCAATGCCCAGCCTGTCGCGCGCCGTGTTGCTTCGAGCAGTAACACGATTAGCAGACCGCCAAACAGGTAATCGTACATGTTTGGGTCATCCACATAGGGCATGCGGGTGACCATGTATTCAAGATTGAATGACGGGTACAGCGCGCCCGCGACAGCCAGCAACATCAAAATCAGATCAATCACGCTCACACGCGGCGCGCGCTTGCCAATACCGGGCAGCAGCAAAAACGCCAGTGCCAGCGCAAAGGCGAGGTGAACCCCTCGCATGACATAGGCCTGGGGTGGGCCGACCATAGCCACGTACAAATGGAAAGCCGACATCACGGCGCCGATAAGCACAATCAGCCGGTTAGAAACGGTGGTGGGTAAGGCCATCATGGCAGGTTCCTGGCGAAGATATGCGGATCAGTCATGCCACGGCCCGCCATGCAACAGGCGGGCCGTGGCCAAAGAGGGGATGCCCCAACTCTGCAAAAAAACATACAAAATTACATAACTTTCTGTTCTTTGTAGAACCGCTCGGCGCCTTTATGCAGAGGCACACCGATATCTTCCGCCATCATTTTTACTGTGGTTTTTTTCATGACCTGAGCGATGGCGTTGAGGTCTGCCTGATTGTCGACCATGCCTTTGAGCACCTTGTAGACCGTATCTTCGGCCAGATCACAGCGTGCAATCAGGTGGGTGGCGTAAGCGACAGCCTGGACGTCTTTATCCTGTTTAGGGTAAGTGCCTGCGGGAATGATCAGCTTGGTGTAGCCTGGGTTCAAGTCGTGCATGGCTTTGTACTTGTCGTCAGGCACTGAGATCAGCGTGATATCACGCGCCGAAGCCAGATCCATGATGGACGAGGCAGGGATGGTAGTTCCAAGCGTGAAAAGCTGGGCGTTGTTGTCTTTGAGCATGGAAACGGCATCCGTGTATGACACATGGCTAACCTTGTCCATGTCTTTGTAGGTCATGCCGTAGACCTCTAGCATTTGTACCGTCATGAATTCAGCCGTGTTGCCTTTGGGCTGAACGGCGATCGATTTGCCCTTGGCGTCGGCAAACGAGGTGATGCCAGAGTCAGCATTGGCCACAATCTGAAAATACTGGGGATAAAGCGTTGCCACGTTGCATACGTTGTCGGTCTTTTTCTCAAAAGGTGCGCGACCAGCCACGCCATCGACAGTAGAAATGGAGTTGCCAAACCCCATGTCGGCCTTGCCCAACTGGATCGCCTTGACGTTGGCGATACCAGCGCCTGGCAGCACCTGCACCTTGACACCCTCTTTACCGGCAATATTTGCTATGGCGCCTCCGAGCGGATACCACGATCCACCCTGAGGTCCAGTCATCAGGCGAACCTGTTGTGCCTGGGCGAGGCTTGTGGCCGACATGGCAAGGACGGCGACGGCCAAAATTTTGTGTGTGGTTTTCATAGATTTGTCTCCTTGATTGTTGCAATGATTGCAATTTAAACGTGTTCAGCGGTGAAGTTGCTGTGTTCTGGCAACGGTCCACTTTATGTAAGAGACGCTGACGACCTGGCGGCCAGTCAGCGTTTGTTCAGTGTCCGGGCTTTACCGACCCGCATTGCATGTATCTGCTGGTGTGCACACATACCCATCGCGTGGCATGCGTTGGGCGTGGGCGGGTATTTGTAAGGGGCCAGTATGTGGCGGGGTCGCATCTCGCGTCAACGGTGTATACCCCTAAGGTCAGGGCTTGTTCCGCGTTTTTTTCCATGTATCAAAATCCGTTTTGGCTTGTGCGTCAGTGAGTGGATACAGGCCGATGATGGATCTGCCTTTGCTCACCTCTTCGGTTACAAAGTCTTCGTACATGGTCATCTCAGTGGCTTCGTCTGCGACCTCGGCTGCAATATGAGCAGGGATCACGATGACACCTTCCGCATCCCCCACGATAATGTCACCAGGGAACACGGCAACATCACCGCACCCGATGGGTACATTGATGTCAAGAGCCTGGTGCAGGGTCAGATTGGTGGGTGCCGAAGGCCGCTGGTGATAGGCAGGCATGTTCATGCGCGCAATCTCGGGTGAGTCGCGAAAGCCGCCGTCTGTTACAACACCTGCAGCGCCACGCTGCGATAACCGGGTGAGTAATATCGACCCGGCCGAGGCTGCCCTTGCATCTTTGCGGCTATCGATCATCATGACAGCGCCTTCAGGGCATTGATCCACGGCAACCCGTTGCGGGTGGTTTCTGTCCTGGAACACGGAAAGAGGGTTCAGGTCTTCGCGTGCCGGAATATAACGCAGGGTGTAGGCCGGCCCAACCATATTGGGCAAGTTCGTGTTCAGTGGGCGTACGTCCTGAATAAACTGGTTGCGCAGCCCGCGCTTAAACAATGCCGTGCATAGCGTGGCTGTGCTCACGCCGGACAATTTCTGGCGTACGTCGTCGGTCAGTGTCATGGTGCTCCTTTGAGAATGAGGTCAGGCTTGTCGCCTGTCAATAGATACTGGGTTCGGCACAGGGTGGGCCAAATTGTGTTTCGAGAAAGTCAAAGTCACAGCCTTCGTCAGCCTGCAGAATATGCTTTGAAAACATCCACCCGTAGCCGCGTGCGTAATGCGCGGGAGGCGGCGTCCATGCAGCGCGTCGTTGTTCAAGCTCGGTGTCGCTCACCTCAAGATGTATGCTGCGGGCAGGTACGTCCACGGTAATGAGATCGCCGTTTTGTACCAGCGCAAGGGTGCCACCCACATAGGCTTCGGGCGCCACATGCAGGATGCAGGCGCCGTAGCTGGTGCCACTCATGCGCGCGTCGGAGATGCGCAGCATGTCGCGCACCCCCTCTTTGACCAGTTTGGTGGGGATGGGCAGCATGCCCCATTCAGGCATGCCCGGGCCGCCTTGTGGGCCGGCATTTCTGAGTATAAGTATGTGATCAGCGGTGACATCAAGGTTTTCATCGTCGATGGCGGCTTTCATGCTGGGGTAGTCATCAAAGACGAGTGCGGGGCCGGTATGCTGCAGGTACTGGGGAGCGCAGGCACTGGGTTTGATTACACAGCCGGAAGGAGCTAGATTGCCTTTGAGCAGCGCCAGCGCACCTTCGGCGTAAATGGGGTTGTCCAGAGGGCGGATGACATCGTCGTTATAGACTTCGGCACCCTCTATGTTTTGTCCTAGCGTCTGACCATTGACAGTTTTGGCATTCAGATCGAGAAAGCCGGCGATACGTGCCATCAGCCCGGCAATGCCGCCAGCGTAGTAGAAGTCTTCCATCAGGTATTTGTCGCCGCTGGGCCGCACATTGGCAATGACTGGCACCTTTCGGCTGGCGGCATCGAAGTCAGCCAGCGTCACGGCGTGGCCAGCGCGGCGTGCCAGGGCGATTAGATGAATGACGGCATTCGTCGAGCAGCCCATGGCCATGGCCACGGCAATGGCATTGTGAAAACTGGACGCCGATAACACCCTGGCAGGGGTGAGGTCTTCCCAGACCATGTCAATAATGCGTCTGCCGCAATGGGCTGCCATCCTGATATGGCCGGAATCAGCCGCCGGAATGGAGGACGCGCCAGGCAGACACATGCCCATGGCTTCGGCAATGGCCGTCATGGTGCTGGCGGTGCCCATGGTCATGCAGGTGCCATAACTGCGGGCAATGCCACCCTCGATCGCCAGCCATTCGGTTTTGTCGATATTGCCGGCCCGGCGTTCGTCCCAGTACTTCCAGGCGTCAGATCCAGACCCGAGCACTTTACCTTTCCAGTTGCCCCGGAGCATGGGGCCGGCTGGCATGTAGACGCAAGGCAGGCCAGCGCTAATCGCTCCCATAAGCAGGCCGGGTGTAGTCTTGTCACAGCCGCCCATGAGCACGGCACCGTCCACGGGATGGCTGCGCAGCAGCTCTTCGGTTTCCATGGCCAGCATGTTTCGATAAAGCATGGTGGTGGGCTTGACGAAGTTTTCTGACAGCGACATGGCGGGCAGTTCAATCGGAAACCCTCCTTGCTGCAGCACGCCTCGTTTAACGTCTTCAACACGCTGCCGGAAGTGTGCATGGCAGGGGTTGATGTCCGACCAGGTGTTGAGGATGGCGATAATTGGCCTGCCTTCCCAGTCTTCAGGTGCATAACCCATTTGCATGATGCGGGAGCGGTGACCGAATGACCGGAGATCGTCGGGGGCGAACCAGCGGGCGCTGCGCAGTGATTCGTAAGGGCGGTGGTTTGATGACATTATGCGGCTTTATAGAGAACGTTTATAGAGAACATAATATAGTGATGCCCATTAACCTAACCCGGATATGCCCATGACCGATATTGTGATTAACGCTGATACCTTGCAATCTTTTGTGTTTTCGTTGTGGCGTCACGCAGGAAGTAGCGAGCACGAAGCGGCGCTGGTGGCTGAGCATCTCATTATGTCGAATCTGACAGGCCATGATTCACATGGCATCGGCATGATTCCCCGCTATGTGGCGGCATTGAGCGAGGGCGGCCTGCGTTTGAATCAGACGGTCAGCGTCGTAAAAGACGCCGGTGCGCTGCTTACTCTTGATGGCCTGCGTGGCTTTGGCCAGAGCACGGCATGGCAGGCCATGAAGCTTGGCATACAGCGCGCTAAAGACACAGGCGTATGTGTGGTTGCCTTGCGCAATACACATCATCTCGGTCGGTTGGGGCATTGGGCCGAGCAGTGTGCTGCCGAAGGCATGGCGTCTGTTCATTTTGTGAACGTGGCGGGGCATACGCAGGTAGCGCCCTGGTCGGGTACCGACGGACGTTTTGGTACGAATCCATTTTCCGCAGCCTGGCCGCGCCCCGGCCAGCCGCCGCTGGTGCTCGATTTTGCGACCAGCAGCATTGCCGTTGGCAAGGTAAGGGTTGCGCACAACAAGGGGCAATCGGTGCCCGAGGGATGTTTGATCGATCATACGGGTGCGCCGACCACTGACCCGTCGACGCTGACGCAGTCTCCATTTGGGGCCTTGTTACCGTTTGGCCAGCACAAGGGTTTTGGGATGGCTGTCATGTGTGAGGTCTTTGCAGGTGCGCTGACGGGCGGCTACACCACCCATGCTGACACCAGGCCCACCACCAGCGCTATCATAAACGGCCTGTTTTCGGTCATTATCGCGCCCGAAGCCATGGACGCGCCAGACGCTCAGCAACAGGCTGATGCCTTTTTGCAATGGGTTAAGGCCTCGCCCCCTGCACCCGGCCAGCAAATATATGAACCCGGCGAGCCTGAGCGTCTGTGTCGGCAGGCCCGGCTTGAGCAAGGTATACCTGTTGACGCGGCAACCTGGGAGCAGATTCAGCAAGCCGCCGGTAAGCTTGGCTTTCCCGACAGTGGCTTGCCGCAGGTGCGTGTGACTTAATGCCTGGTCGTCAACCTGGGTTGCGTTGGTGAAAATGGTTCCGGCAGGGCGGCTGGCTACTTAAACGCAGAGGGGGCAAGTGCTATTCGCTACGGTTGATCAAGGCGCAAAAGAGGATCATGGGACGAACAGATGCGGTGTCATCTCGCGCTGCAGAATCGGCGCAGCGTGGGGGTGCAAGCTGACCGCCCCGTCAGCGTGACACAACCCAGGAGGCCTCAGCCCAGATTGCGTTTAGTCATCGCGCCTAAAAAATCGGTCTGGCGTAAGTTTTTAGTTTTTCGTAGTCTAAGTGAACATCAGCGGCCAGAGTGTCGTGCAAGCTAAGGAGAAATAGGGTGGGACAAACTCAAAAGAAAATCGCACTGGTGACAGGAGCGGGGTCGGGTATAGGTCGTGCGTCGGCGCTAGCGCTGATGAAGGCGGACTTTTTCGTGGTGCTCACGGGGCGCAGGGCAGAACCTCTGCAGCAAACATTGGATCAAGGCGTGGCTGAAGGTGGGGCAGGGCTGGCCGTGCCCGCTGACGTCAGTGATCCTGAGTCTGTAGAGGCGCTGTTCGGGCGCATTCGTGATGAATGTGGCCGGCTTGATCTGCTGTTTAATAATGCAGGTGTTGGCGCACCCGCTGTCACCATGGACGAACTGGATGTGCAAGTCTGGAAGCGTACGGTCGATATCAATCTGACCGGTACATTTCTTTGCGCTCGCGAGGCTTTCCGCTTGATGAAAGAACAGCAGCCGCGTGGGGGGCGCATTATCAATAATGGGTCTATCTCTGCACACAGCCCTCGGCCACTGTCTATAGCCTATACGGCCACCAAGCATGCCATTACCGGGCTGACCAAGTCTGTGTCACTCGATGGACGGGCCTATGACATTGCGTGCGGGCAGATCGACATTGGCAACGCTGAAACCCCACTGACCAAAAACACGTCTAAAGGCCGGCTTCAGCCTGATGGCAGCACGCGTCCTGAGGCGACCATGGACGTGGCGCATGTGGCCAATGCCGTCGTTCATATGGCCAGTTTGCCGCTTGATGTGAACGTGCAATTTATGACGGTTATGGCAAGCAAAATGCCTTTTGTGGGGCGCGGCTAGGTATAAAACAGCTGTGCTTTAGGGGGGGCGGCAGGGTCTTCGTGCCCCGTGACAGGTGTGCGCTGATGCTGGTAGCCCGCACGCCCAATGGTATGAGTCAACGGGCCAATACCATTGCACGATGCATTTGACCGATGGCGTTTGCCAGCACTTTTAGTCTTGGGTGGCCGCCTCCTGAGTTTCAAGACTAGTGCGCAGCCGCTTGGCACTTTTGCTTAAATGACGCTCCATGGCTTTGCTGGCAAGGAGCGGCTTTTGATCGATGATCGCCTTGGCGATTTCCTGATGCTCATCGTGGACACGTCGAAGGTAGCGCGTCTGAGTTTCTTTGCCCAGCGATGCGGTATTGATGCGAGTGCGCGGGATGACCATTTGCCCCAGATAAGACATGAACTCTACGAAATACCGGTTGCCCGTCGCCTGGGCGACAGCAAGATGGAAACGGAAATCGGCGTCAACAGTTTCTTTGCTGCTTTCTAGCAGTTGCTGGAACTCTGCTAAAACGGTGTTTAACGCATCGATGTCATGCTGCGTGCGCTTGAGCGCAGCAATTCCTGCCGCTGCAGACTCCATGCTCTGGCGTAACTGAAGCACATCGAGCACATCATGTATGGTGACAAGATCGTTGAGGTCAATGTGAAAATTGGCACGAAGGTCGGGTTCACGTACAAATGAGCCGATGCCGTGCCGGGTCTCCACCACCCCTGCAGCCTGCAGACGGGAAATCGCCTCACGTATCACGGTCCGGCTCACACCCTGCAGGTTCATGAGTTCAGACTCGGTCGGCAGGCGGTCTCCCGCTTTGAGTTCGCCTGCCTGTATCTGCGCCAGCACGCCATCGACAACCTCTTGAGTCAGGCTGCGAGACCTGCGTCGGCGAGGAAGGGTGGAGGGCGTGTTGGGCGGGATAATCATGGCTTGTTGTACCAAACTAATAAAGTGAAAGAAGAATTATCGCATCAGTATTAAGGGCTTACTGTCCCTTGATCACTGCAGGCGAGGGGTCATTGCCGTGATACTGCTTGTAAATCGTGTTCAAGCTGCCGTTTTCCAGACTGGTCTTGATCCATTGGTTTATTCCGGAGGAAAAGGCACCTACGTTGATCACCATGGCGATTACTGTTGCCACTGCGGCCGGCGTCTGCAGACCCAGACTGGAAAGGTCGCAAATGACCGCCTCTCCGTTCGCGCCGGCATCTACTGGCGTAATGTCAGATAAGCGCAAGGCGCGGGAGAAGGGCTTTAATTTCGTGCGCAATATGCGCCCCAGGCCGCCGCCAGCGCCCGTAAGCAATAGTTCTTCAAGGGTATTCTGTGTCTCCACACGTCCTCCTGTCTGGTGACGGCCGTTGTTGTGGCGCCGATGGGATTATTGCCATCAGTTATCGTACAACATGAAGCTAGCAATTACACGAATTCAGCGTGGGAGTCCGGGTGAAGCGGCGATCCGGTGATACAGGGGCACGGCGATCCGACCATCCGCCCTTCTGGCGAAGTGGTGAAGAGGTGAAGATGTGAAGTGGCAAAGTGGTGAAGTGGTGAAGTGGCGAGGTGGCGAACTAGCGATCTGGCGGGAAGCACTGGGAAAGGACGCAGATTAAGAAATTCTCGAGATTCCAAAACACCTCTGAAAAATCACACGAGTCGTCGGTTAATTAACGCGAGTTGTTCGTCGCCCGCTTATGGCGGAAGGATGTGGGCGTATCCCGACCAGTCAGGCCTCAACCTATCGGCGAAGGTAAATCCTTGAAAAGAAGGCGAAAAATCGATTTGACCTATACTCAGTAAACTTTCAATAAAAACAATCAACTGCGTGAGTTATCTAAAATTTATTTAAAGAAGTTGCGATGAAGAAAGTGTGGGGTTTCCGCCACGTCAAAATACGGGTTAATACCTACGGTTTCGGATCAAAAATAGTGGTTTGTTGTTTTCAGCCAACGCATAAGTGGAAAAACAGGGCTTTTACCATCACGGCAATAGCCATGAGGCCGGAATTTTGATGCAATAGCAGCAACTTCCCATCGCGGAGTTGGAAAGGGCAGCAGCACAGTTTGGTAGTCGCTGCTCTGTTTACTCAAATCTACGGAGATTTCTTACATGAAAAAGACTCTGCTCGCTGCTGCTCTAATTGTCGGCTTCGCTGGCGTTGCCCAGGCAGAAACATCGGTAACCCTGTACGGTATCCTGGACGGTGGTATTGGTTATCAGCGCATCAAAGATTCGAACAGTGGTGATAAAATCACGAAAACCGGCATGATTGACGGCGTTCAATCCGGCAACCGCTGGGGTTTGAAGGGTACTGAAGATCTGGGCAACGGCCTGCGCGCTGTATTCCAGTTGGAAAGCGGTTTCGGCCTGCGTGACGGTCAGCAAGGCCAGGGCGGTCGTTTGTTCGGTCGTCAAGCCACTCTGGGTCTGGCTAGCGACGCTTGGGGTCAACTTGACCTTGGTCGTCAAACCAACATCGCGTCCAAGTACTTCCCCGGTATCGGCGATCCGTTCGGCGCCAGCTTCGGTCAGGCTAACGCAGGTGCTTCGTTCACCTCGGCCAACACCGTTCGCTACGACAACATGGTCATGTACCAGACTCCTAACTTCTCGGGCTTCCAGTTTGGTGTAGGTTACTCGTTCAATACTTCTGCTCCACAAGACTGGAAAGTTAGTGGCGTTGACGATACCAACAACAAAGGTATCACTACCGGTCTTCGTTATGCTAACGGCCCCATCGGTGTAGCTCTGGTCTATGATCGCGTCGAAAACGATTTCACGGACACTACGACTCAGGCCTGGGCGCTTGGTGCATCGTATGACTTCGAAGTCGTCAAGCTGCACCTTGGCTACGGTCAGACCAAAGACGGCTTCTTTGCTGGCCAAAACTTCCCAATTGATGGTGGTGCCGGCTTCGCATGGCCTGCTAGCGCCGGTGTTGATGGTCTGAAGTTCAACTCCTACGTTGCTGGTGTTTCCGCTCCTCTGGGTAACGGCAAGATCATGGCTTCCTGGCAGATGGCTGATCCTCGCCACGAGCCTACCGGCGTTGACCTCGAGAAGCAACAGGTTTACAGCCTTGGCTATACCTACAACCTGTCCAAGCGCACCAACGTGTACGCCATCGGTTCGTACGCCAAAAACGCTTTCATGCTGGACAATGTTAAGTCCACATTGGTTGGTGTTGGTGTCCGTCACCAGTTCTAATCGGTACGCATAGCTCGACTATGCAGCCGTGCGGCCCGGTCTCCGGGCTGCGCAGAAACTGGCAGGCACATGCTTGCACAAGCTAAAGAAAAGCCACCCTTAGGGGTGGCTTTTTGATTTTCCGCGTCCGGTATGAATACATTGATGAAGCTGCAGGTTCATCTGTAAGCTCTTCCTTAAGTGTTCCGGGGAGGTGATCATTGTGAGTCGGGGGGGGGTAATATGAAGCGATATGAGCGGCGGTTGCGGTGCTGCGCCAGCTGTTCGGGTTAAGAGTGTCTCGCTACCGAGGAGGCTCTTCGTTGATGCTTCCGCGCGTCTTTCAGGTTTGGTGGTGATGTAGGCTTGGGCGTTGTTGTTGTTGTTGTTGTTGTTGTTGTTGTTGTTGTTGTTGTTGTTGTTGTTGTTGTTGTTGTTGTTGTTGTTGT
>RAPG01000013.1 GCA_005239165.1 Allopusillimonas ginsengisoli | reverse complement strand
CTGGGAAATTATGATGCAATTCTGCGCCAACCGCCGGACTGGAAAACCCAAAATGCGTTTTCACACAGCCTCGACCCTGAGAAGGTTTTAAAGGGTCTGCAGGCAGCATGTTTTCTGGTAAATCGCAAAAATCGTTTTGAGGATCGATGACGAGCAGATGTATGGATTGAGACATGGCAAAGACAAAGAAAAACAAGAACACGCTAGGGTTATACCTAACTTGTATCTTAGGCTGGCAAACACGTACAGTAAAAATGAAATTTTCATTTAAACGAAAATGGCTGATATCTTGAAAAATTCGTCCTCACTTAAAAGCCCAAAGCATGTGCACTCGTTTATTGATTTCTGGGTAGGCCAGCAACTGCGAGAGCACAGACGGCAACAAGGTTTGTCGCTGCAAGCGCTTTCAGCTCGCACGGGTCTGGCCGTTGGCACACTGAGTCAGGTGGAGCGGGGCTTGAGTTCGGCATCCATCAAGACACTCAGCATCCTTACTGCTGGACTCGATATATCGGTCAATGACCTGCTTGCCAATCTGCAAAAAACAGATGGAGAGGCCAATGGCTGGATAGCACGGGCCCGTAATCACCAGACACTGGTGATGAAAGACAAGCATATTACAAAACAGATTATCACTCCCGAACGCGCTACGGCACTTGACTTGTATCGCGTCAAGATTCAGCCGGGCGGTTCCACAGGAGAGGCTTTTTTCGTGACCGACGGCGGCGAGGTCGCCGGCAGCGTCATTTTCGGCAAGCTGGAACTCTGGATAGAGAACCAACTCATCGTGCTAGAGGAGGGTGACAGCTTTTGCTATCAGAGCGACACACCACGCAAGTGGAGCAACCCGGGTGATACGGAAACCTATGTTATCTGGGCCATTATCCGAAAACAGAAGTAATCCTTACTTACGAGGAAGACAAACATGAAATTGACAACCACTATCGCAAGCTTGGCCATTGGCCTGGCCAGCATCATTCCCTTGAGTGCTGTTGCTGCTGATCAGACTATCAATGTCGGGTCTACCCCCACTGGCATGCCGTTCACTTATCTGGACCCAGCCACCAATACCATTCAGGGCATTATGGTCGATCTGATCGACGCCATTGGCAAAGACGTTGGCTTCACGCCCAAGATAAACGCGATTACGTTTGCGTCTTTAATCAGTTCTCTGCAAACCAAACGGATCGACATTATTTCGGCCGCCATGGTGAAAACGCCAGAACGCGCCAAAATAGTCTCTTTTTCTGATCCACTCCTGGCATATGGAGAAGGATTAGTCGTACGTGACGAAGACCAGAAGCAGTACACCGCGTTCAAGGACATGCAGGGAATGACAATAGGCATTCAGCTCGGAACCGCCTATGTCGCACCCGCCGAGAAAAGCGGTGCCTTCAAAGAAATAAAGCAGTACGACTCATCGGCAAACATGCTGAAAGACCTGCAAAACAAACGGGTAGATGCCGTATTGCTTGACTACCCGATTGCCAAGAAAACGCTGGCACAACCTTCTTTCTCTGGCATGCATCTCGTAGAGTCATACAAGCCCGTGATTGTCCGTAATGTGGGTCTGGTGGTACGAAAGGATGATCAGAAACGTCTCGATACCCTCAACCAATCCATCAAAAAACTGCAGGACAACGGGACCATCAGAAAGATACTGGAAAAATGGGGACTTGATCCCGACATCAAAGTCGTCGCTGATCCCAGCTAGAGACTCAGCAACCGGAAAGAAAAATTATGAGCACTTTGATGGAGAACGTGTCCCTATACCTTCCAGTTCTAATGGAAGGTGTGAAAGGCACACTAATCGTCACTGTCGGATCTCTGGCACTGTCAACCGCATTAGGCCTGGTCTGGGCTTTGATGCGGGCGTCAGGGATACGATGGCTGGCCACGTTGAGCGAATGGATCATCAACATACTGCGTGGCATACCCATTATCGTGATGCTTTTTTACATCTACTTTGTAATGCCAGACATTGGCCTTTCATTAACCGCAATGCAGGCGGGCATCATAGGCTTGGGGTTGGCGTATTCAGCATATCAGTCGGAGAACTTCCGGGCTGGCATTGAGGCAGTTGATCACGGGCAGGTAGAGGCGGCCATGGCTATGGGGATGAAGTGGCCAACCGCCATGCGTCGCGTAATTTTGCCGCAGGCATTGAGAATGACGCTACCTCCATATGGCAACACCATGATCATGATGCTCAAAGATTCGTCGCAGGCATCAACGATCACGGTTGCCGAGCTAGCGATGCAGGGAAAGCTGCTGGCACTGTCCACGTTCGACAACACCACAGTTTTCACGCTTGTTGCAATTATCTATCTAATCATGTGTCTTCCTTTGATTTTGTTAGTCAAGCATCTAGAAAAACGAGGACGACAGAAATGATCAAAATGGAAGATGTCCACAAGAGCTTCGGCACGAACGAAGTATTGAAAGGCATTAATACTGAAATTAACGAGGGCGAAGTCGTTTGTGTGATCGGCCCGTCAGGGTCAGGAAAATCAACCATTCTGCGTTGCATTAACGGCCTCGAACATTATCAGAAAGGTCGGATTACGATAAACGGAGAGCTGGTCGACAGTAAGTCTAAACAAATCGCCAAGCTGCGTTCACAGATTGCCATGGTCTTCCAGCGCTTCAATCTCTTCCCTCACCGAACGGCGCTAGAGAACGTAATGGAAGGGCCTATATATGTGAAAGGCGAGCCTAAAACTGAAGCACGACTACACGCACTGGAGTTGCTGGATCAGATCGGTCTTTCTGACAAGGCAGATGCCTATCCCGCCCAACTATCGGGCGGGCAGCAACAACGGGTAGCTATCGCCCGGGCATTGGCAATGCGTCCCGAAGCAATCCTTTTCGACGAACCTACGTCTGCACTGGACCCCGAGCTGGTAGGCGACGTACTGAAAGTCATGGTTCGCCTTGCCAGAGGCGGAATGACTATGGTGGTGGTCACACACGAAATGGAGTTCGCCCGCGAAGTCGCCGACCGCATTTTGTTTTTTGATCAGGGTGTAATCGTCGAACAGGGTCCACCCTCCCATGTACTCAACAAACCTCAAAACCCTCGCACACAAGACTTTCTCAAACGCGTCTTGAACCCCATCAAGGACTAATCGTGTTCCCTGAAGAACGATTTCCACTCGACCCCGCCCTTTGGTTTGCCACCGCCACTGCAGCGCCTGACACCCCGACTCTCGATAAATCAGTATCGGCAGATATCGTGATTATCGGAGCAGGTTACGCGGGCTTGAGCACGGCTTTACATCTGGCGGAACAGGGGCTCAGACCAATTATTGTCGATGCACGCCAAATAGGTTTTGGCGGATCAGGTCGAAATGGTGGTCAATTAGTGCCGGGACTAAAATGGGATCCTGACGCTATCATAAAAAAATTCGGACCAGACCACGGAAACAGGCTCGTCAAATTTGCGGCCAATACCGCTTCAACCGTTTTCTCGCTGATCGATCGGTATGCGATGGACGTCCCCACCGTCCGTAACGGGTGGATACAGCCTGCACACAACGAAGAAGGGCTGCGCCTGGCGCGCTCACGATCCAGGCAATGGCAAGAACACGGAGCAGACGTGCAATTGCTGAGCGCCGATGAAACCCGACGCATGCTAGGGTCCCAGGCCTACCGTGGTGGATGGCTGGACAAACGAGGCGGCGGATTACAGCCTTTAACGTACGTTCGTGAGTTAGCCCGCATTGCCATCCAATTGGGCGTCGACATCTATACCGACACGCCCGTATCCGACATCAGCAAAACACCGGAAGGCTGGAAAGTTACGACGACGACGGGCGCAATCATATCCACCGAAAAAGTCGTTGTTTGCACCAACGCATACAGTGACGGGATATGGCCGGGCTTAAAAGAAACCGTAGTCGACCCGAACACCTATCAGACAGCGACCGAAATACTTCCATCCCATATAGAGCAGTCAATTTTCCCAGAGGGCCACGTCGCCTCTGATACGCGCAATCTGTTGCTGTACTTTCGCAAAGATCACACGGGGCGTTTCATTATGGGCGGGCGTGGCCCCTTTCGTGAACCCAAGTCCCTGAACGACTGGGCCCACCTGAAACGGGCTGCACTACGCATGTATCCACAGCTGGCCCAGATAAAATGGGAGTTTCACTGGTGCGGACGCGTTGCAGTAACACGCGATTTCTACCCTCATCTTCATGAGCCTGCGCCAGGGCTGCTGATAGACATCGGCTGCCAGGGCCGTGGTATAGGATTGCAAACGACGATGGGCCAGGCCATTGCCCAGTACTTGGTTACCGGAAACAAAGAAGCGCTTCCTGTTCCCACCACCTTGATCAAACCGATCCCTTTACATAACTTACGCAAACTCTATGTCAGCGCGGTCGCCACCTGGTACCGATTAAATGACGCAAGGTAGTTCAAAGCCGTGAATATTGTTTTTTACAGCCCAACCCGGGCCCGGGCCCAACAATGGGAAGAGAAGTTGAAAGCACAGGGGCTGCAATTTAAAGCGCAGCACTGGAATACCGACAGTACGCCAGCCGGCGTCGGCGATGCTGACTATGCCGTTGTCTGGCTGCCTCCTGAGCAACTGTTTCAGCACCACACGCACCTGAAGGCGGTATTCAACGTCGGTGCAGGGGCAGATGCCATTCTCAAGCTGCATTCATTACCTGATCATTTAAGCGTCGTGCGACTCGATGATGAAGAAATCGGCAGCAAGATGGCCGAGTACGTGTTGTATATGGTCGCCCGCATCACCCGTGGCATGGATCACTATGCGACTGCCAAGGCAGAAAAAAATGGACGCCGGCACCTTATGCGTATTTTTCAGACTGGCCTATAGGTCTGATGGGCCTGGGCAAAATCGGACGGCAGATTGCTGGCCTGCTAAGCAGCCTGGGCTACCCGATAAATGGCTGGGCGCGCTCGCCCCGGGACATCAAGGGGGTCACTTGTTATCACGGCAGCGATCAATTTACTGACTTTCTCGGTGCGTCGCGCATCGTCATTAATGTTCTGCCGCTTACTGACGCAACTACCGGCATCCTGAACATGCAAACCTTCAGTCGCATGCCCAAAGGCGGCCACATCATCAACATAGGCCGCGGCGAGCACCTTGATGAGACGGCACTACTCCAGGCCCTCGACCAGGGCCAACTCGCAGGTGCAGTACTTGACGTGTTCCGCCAAGAGCCGCTGCCTGAGAGCCATCCATTCTGGACTGATGCGCGCATACACGTCACACCCCACATTTCCGGAGCCACCAATCTCGACCAGGCCATGAAACAGATCGCCGCAAAGATCAAGGCGCTTCAGGAGGGAAAGGCTATTTCTGGTATCGTGGACAGGCGCACTGGCTATTGATCCATCTTAGGCACTGACACCTTACAAGAGCCACTACCTGCCCGGCCGTAGCTTCGCATTTTTGCATCAACATCAGATCTGTACCATACAGAGGGGCAGCCCGACTTCACAACATGATAAAACCATTGGCCTTTTTCCTGATGGCGATCTCGCTCGCCGGATGTTCGCTACCTGTGCTTGATCAAGGCACCAATACAAACGCACTGCCTTCAGCCCTTGCCGAAGAAACTCGCCTCGGACGTGCAATTGCGCCACAGGCAGCTGCTCACCCAGGCAGCAGCGGCATTTATCCGCTATCTCAGGCCCTGGACGCGTTTGCGGCACGCATGCTGCTTTCGGCAACCGCAGACCAGACGCTCGACGTCCAGTACTACATCTGGCGTAAAGACACCACCGGCATTCTGCTTCTTGAAGCCCTGCATGCGGCAGCTGACCGTGGCGTTCGGGTGCGGCTGCTGCTGGATGACAATGGCATAACCGGACTGGATAACGATCTGGCCGCGCTCGCCACTCACCCAAATATTCAAGTACGCCTGTTCAATCCCTTTGTCTTCAGGAGATTCAAGCCGCTAGGGTATTTAACCGACTTCAAGCGCCTGAATCGGCGCATGCACAACAAATCAATCACCGCCGACAATCAGGTCACCATCATAGGTGGCCGGAATGTAGGCGACGAGTATTTCGGTGCCAGTAACGGGGTCTTGTTTTCCGACCTTGACGTGATGGCGGTTGGGCCCATCGTCAACGACGTGTCCAACGACTTTGACCGCTACTGGGCGAGTGAGTCTTCTTACCCCATAGAGCAGCTTGTGTCAGCGGTCAGCCCATCTGAACTCGATACCCTGGCCTCTGCGGCATCGGTCACGGAAAAATCGCCGGCTGCAATGGGCTATATCAAAGCGCTGAAAGAGCTGCCTATCATCCAGCAATTACTGGACCGCGCGCTCTTGCTAGAGTGGGCGCCCACGCGCATGGTCAGCGATGACCCGGCGAAAGCGCTGGGCGAGGCACCGCCCGAAGGCCTGCTTACCCATCAGCTTGCTGCCATTATTGGTGCTCCCCAACACAATCTTGAGCTGATTTCCCCGTACTTTGTACCCACGGCAACGGGCGTGGAGGCGTTCCGTTCGTTGGCCGAGAAGGGGGTCAGCATTCGCATTCTCACAAACTCCCTGAGTGCAACCGATGTGGCAGTTGTGCATGCAGGCTATGCAAAACGGCGCAAAGCCTTGCTGGACGCCGGCATAACGCTGTATGAAATGCGCAGTACACCCCAGCAACCCCGGGTGAGCAAGGGCGCTGGCCGTTTTGGCAGTTCGGGCTCCAGTTTGCACGCCAAGACTTTCGCAGTGGATGACGCTCGTATTTTTGTCGGATCCTTCAATTTCGATCCCCGCTCCGCCAATCTCAACACCGAGCTTGGCTTTGTGATCGACAGCCCGACACTGGCCAAGCGCATTGATACCGCTTTTAATATCCAGGTTCCTGAGCATGCCTATGAAGTGCGGCTTGCCGATGACGGAAAGTTGGTCTGGCTGGAACGCAACCAAAACGAAATCGTGCGACATGAAACCGAACCCGAGTCCGGTTTCTGGCGGCGCACAAGCGTGTGGTTTTTCTCATTACTGCCAATAGAGTGGATGCTGTAATCAAAGGCATGCCACGTCAGCGGGCAGCAGAATTACATTCTGACCATCCACGCTGATGTTCTTGGTCATGCCGACTTCCAGTGGCGAACCCACTGCCGGGCTCACCAGTTCCAGCTTCTGGCCATGGGTGGTTCGCACGATATAGCGCGCTGACATCCCGAGGTAATCGACCGCCCGCACAATAGCCTGCATGCGATTGGTACGGGTTTCGTCTGGCCCTTCATCGCACCACCTGAGGTATTCAGCCCTTATCACCACAGCCACTGGGTCACCGGACGACCAGTGATCCATGCTGGCGCTCTGCCATGCGTGACCATCAGTCTCTACTGACCAGTTGCCCGGCACACCGCCAGTCACCTTGCCTTGCATCACATTGGCATTGCCAATAAATGTGGCACAAAAATGCGAACGCGGCTGATTGTAAATTGCCTGAGGCGTACCCAGCTGCTCCACTCTGCCCCGGCTCATGACCGCAATCCGGTCAGACATAGCCAGCGCCTCCGACTGATCATGAGTAATGAACAGCGTGGTAATGCCGGTCTCTTTTTGTATCTGCTTGAGTTCCACGCGCATGTCTTGTCTCAGGTTGGCGTCCAGCGCCGACAGCGGTTCATCCAGCAGCAACAGGTCGGGCTTGATCACAATGGCGCGCGCCAGTGCCACACGCTGTTGCTGTCCTCCCGATAACTCTGAAGGGTAGCGTTCGCTCATATTTTCAAGCTGCACCAGTTGCAAGGCATCGGCTACCCGCTTTGCCGTCTCCGCCTTGTTGCTGCCGCGAAAGCGCAGCCCGAAGGCCACGTTATCGCGTACGTTGCGATGCGGAAACAGCGCGTAGTTCTGAAAGACAATGCCGATATTACGTTTATGCACCGGCACATCATTCATGCGCCTTCCCTTGATGTAGATATCGCCGGCTGTGGGCGCCTCAAGCCCTGCAATCATGCGCAAGGTGGTGGTTTTACCGCACCCGGACGGACCAAGAAACGACAAAAACTCACTCTCATTGACGGACATGTCCATGGACTCCACAGCCGTCACTGATCCGTAACGTTTCTGAATCCCGCGCAGTTCTACCGCATACTCACTCATTCTCGCCTCCTCTCAGTTGCCCCTGCAGGCGCGCACGCCGGCTTCCCAGCCTAGAAACCGCGTTCTATGCGGCCAAACATTTTGCTCCATGCTGGCTGCACATCATTCCAGTACCGCGCATTGGCAAAGGTTCTGCCTTCAAGCTTGCCGGTTGCATCGTAGGCAGGGAGGCTGGTGACGCTTTCCGGCAAGTCGACAGCGGAAGGGTCAAGAGAAGGCGGATAGCCCTGAGCCTCCGATACCGCAATAGCCACAGCAGGATCAAGCATGAAATTCAGCAACTGCTGAACCTCTTCCATAGGGCTGCCGCGCAACACAAACATGGCTTCCTGCCAGGCAAACGTATCTTTGGGTTCGTAATACCCTATGGGATGCCCTTCTTTCTGCAAGGTGGCAATGCGCCCCGACCATGCCTGTGTGGCCACGATCTCTCCGCTGGACATCAGGCTCATCAGCTCCGCACCCGACGTCCAGTACTTGCGCAGCAGCGAACGGTGCTTGCGCAGCACCTCCCACATAGCGTCGAGATCCTTGACATTGTTTGGATCCTGATCACTCATGACGGCGCCATACCAGCACTGGGTACGCCAGTCATTAATGCCGCCCAGAGTACCTTTGTATTTTTCATCTATCAGTATCCTGGCACCCTTTTCTTTGATCTCATCCTCGCTGATCACGTCTTTGTTATAGGCAATGCCCGTCGTGCCATAGTCGTAAGGCACGGCCGATAAAGCGCCGCCCGACAGTTCACGCAAAGGCTCTATCAGCCTGGGCAACACGTTCTTGAGATTGGGTATCTTGCTCTCATCCAGCTTGACGTCGAGATCCGCATCAACGTAGCGCACGTAGTCGAACACCCCACTGGAATGAAACACGTTATATGTGCCGGGGGCACTGGTGCGCACTTTAGTAAAAAATTCGTCTACACCAGCAAAGGTGCCATCGACGACCTTGACACCGGTTTTCTCGGTGTACGGCTTGAATGCATGCTCGCGCAAGGCATCCGATACGCTGCCGCCCCAGCCATCAAAGCGTACTTGCGCGGCCTTGGCCGCCATCGCCGAAATGGGCCGCCCCGCAAGACCCAGAGCCGCAGCGCTTGCAGCCAGCATTCCAAGAAAGCGTCTTCTGCCAAGCTCACCCGACTGATACTGATGCAGCAGTTTGTAAAAATGATCATTGTTCATGGTTGTCTCCTTGCATGCATGTCCGCTACAACCCGTTATCACGAACATGGTGGTGGTTGCCTGAAAAGACGCCTTTCTATGTGCGTCCCCGGCTGAAGAACCGCGCCAGCGCGCCCGCCGTCAAAGGCAGACCTACGGTAATAACAATCATCAACGTACCCAGCGCGTTGATCTCGGGACTAATGGAATTGCGCAGCATCGCAAAAATCTGAGTGGGCACTGTTTCAACGCCTGCCGATTTCCAGAACAAGGTTGCCGTAATGTCATCAAAAGAGATCGTGAAGGCGAACACCATGCCGGCCAGCACCGCCGGAAGGATCAGAGGCAAGGTTATATAAAAAAATGTCTGCAGCGCATTGGCCCCCAGGCTGCGGGCAGCTTCTTCGTAATCAGCCCGAAGCCCGGCCAGTCTGGCCTGCACCACCAAAATGACAAATGGCAGCGTAATGAGCACGTGTCCGAGCAGCAGTAACGCATAAGACCGCTGCACGGAGGCCCAGCGCAGAAACAGCAGCAACGCCACGCCCAGCACCACCTCGGGAATCAAAATGGGCGTAATCAGCAGAACGTTGACGATCTGCTTGCCGCGAAAATTGAAACGCATCATGGCCAGGCTGGCCAGTACGCCAAGAACCGACGCGATTACAGCGGCCTGCGCACCCAGCATGAGTGACGTCTTGGCAGCGTCACGGATAGCCATGTTATTGCTCAGCGCATCGTACCAACGCAGGCTCAAACCACTCGTTGACAACCCGCCGAACTGCTCCGGACTGAACGACAGCAGCACCACGGCACAAATGGGCACAAACATAAACAGATACACCACAATCGTCGAAAAGCGTATGAGACGCCAACCATTCGATGCACGCATGCTCCCTCCGTAATCTTGACGGTCAGACCGCCAGCGATTTATAAACCTGCCCCAGACCGACAAAGCGGTTGTAGATCATGACGATGCACGTAAGAATCGCCAACAGCAGAATGGAAAGGGCGGCACCCATGGGCCAATTGAGCTGCACAATAATGGTGTCGTAGATCAATTGCGCAAACATGGCGTTCTGAGGCCCGCCAAGAATCATGGGGGTTACGTATGTGCCCGAACCCAGCACAAAGCAAAGCAGGCTGCCCGCTGCAAGACCCGGAACCGAAAGCGGAAGGGTCACCTCCAGAAACACCCTGAAGGGCGGTGCACCAAGAGAAGCGGCAGAGTCTTCTATGTTTTCGTCCATGCCATCGAGCACCACATAGATGTTCAGAATCATGAAGGGCAGCAAATAATGCATCAGCCCCAACACCACGGCCGCTTCGTTGTAAAGCATCTGCAAAGGCGCATGCACCCATCCCAGCGACATCAAAGCAGTATTCAATACGCCTTTGGCGCCCAGCACGTTAATCCATGAAAGCGTACGAATGATGTAGCTGATCCAGAACGGCAACAGCAACAACAAAAGCAAGAAGCTTTTATTCTTGATCCGGCTTCGCACCAGAAAGTAGGCAACCGGATAACCCAACAGCACGCAACCCAATGTCGCCCATAAGGCAATCCTGAAGGTCTGCCACAAAATGGTCCAATAGAACGAATCGGTCAGCAATTCCTGCCAGTTGCTGAGTGTCCATTCGCGTATAGCCATGCTGGTTGCACTGCCCAGCCACAATGAGTACACCGCCACAAATGAAATAGGCACCAACAGCAGAAATGCATAGGCAAGCAGTGTCGGGCTTAGCAGCAGCCAGGGTTTGACAGGATGACGCTTGACAACAGACATAGGCGATTTCCTATGGTCTATGGCGCGATGACACAGTCGTCACGCGCCGTCTTGCAATTAGCGACGCGGGCTAGGTAAACCTGTGGGCCGGCGTTCGAGAAATCCTTCAAGAAATGCAGTGAGCGAAGCACCTATATGGTCCACGGCATAGCCGCCCTCTTGCACTAGTACAGTAGGCAGTGACAGCTGTCTGATTTGCGCTGCCACGGCACGAAAACATTCGTTGCTCAGATCCAGAACACCCAGAGGGTCTTGAGCATGGGCATCAAACCCCAGAGCGATCACGAGGGCATCTGGCTTATACGTGCGAACGCGCTCCAGCGCGTGCGCAAAATGAGCAAGCCAGACCGTGTCTTCAGTACCGCGCGGCAACGGCAGGTTCAGGTTGTAACCCTGCCCTGCTCCGTGACCAGTTTCCGAGGCATAGCCGGTAAAAAAGGGGTAATAGTCTATGGGATCGGCATGCAGCGATATGGTGAGCACGTCATCACGCCGATAGAAAATCTGCTGGGTTCCATCACCATGGTGCACATCGATATCCAGCACGGCAATCCGGGCAAATTTTTCACGCAGTTGGGCAACAGCAATAGCTCCGTTGTTCAGGTAGCAGAATCCGGCTGCACAATCATGTCGCACATGGTGGCCCGACGGGCGACATAAGGCGTAGGCAGAAGATGCTCCTTCGCGCACGGCCCGGGCCGCAGCCACCGCACTGTGCGTGGATCGCAACGCAGACGTGTAGGTGTGGGGGCCGATCGGGCTGCTCAGATCGCTCAGGTAATATCCGGCCTTCGCCACAATGGAAGTCGAAGGACAAGGCGGGCGCGCCAGTGATTCAACACGCGCGTTGTAATAAGGAGAATGACTGCCCAACACTTCCATCCCCGGGTTGGACAGCGTCTGCCACTCTTCGTAAGCGTGGGCCAGAAACGCAAGATAATCGGACGCGTGCACCGCTGCGGCAGGCGTCACGCCATAGTCATCTGGCTCATGCACGTCAATGTGCAAAGTGCGCAGCGCGGCAAGCAAGGCCTGCGTACGCTCGGCCACGTCTTTGGGATCGCACAGTCGGCCTTCCCACATAAACTGCTTTGGATCATGAGCCATCTGCTCTGGTGCAAAGTATGCCTGCATGCTCTTCCCTTTTCAGTCAGCCTCTGGATTGCCGAAGTCCTGACGCAGACGCTCCCTGATTTCCAGAAAATGAACGCGCATGGCTTTACGAGCCTTTACGCGGTCAGCCTGAAAAATCGCCTGCGCCACATCTATGTGTTCCTGCTCGGCAACCTGCCAGATTTTGCGCGGTACAAAATGGTCTTCAAGCTTGCTGTACAACTGGCTCTCGCCACGCAGTTGCCAGACGTTTCGTATCGTCGTGGCAAGCGCCGCGTTGCCACTGGCGTCAGCAATGGCGACATGAAAAATAATATTGTGAAGTGCCGGCGTTTCGGTTGCCTGCAGACCATAGGCGGCATCCAGAATGCCCTGCTTTTGTTCTTGTGTTGCGTGTCGCGCCGCCAACGCAGCGCTTTCAGGCTCAAGCAGAAGGTGAACGTCAATTAACTCGAATGGGGTCATCTCACTGCCTGAGACTGACTTGCCTAGCATCGTCGCCATCTGGGCGGCGGCCTCATCATCGAGCAGCGGCTTCCTGTGCCTTGCGCCGGTTGCTTGCACTGGGTGACTTGCGGCCGACAAAACGCCCGAAAAAGAGGTGTTGTTATGTTGCGCCGGGTCGTAAGTCACATATACGCCTGAACCCACCCTGACCTCGACATAGCCTTCGAGTTCCAGGGCAATCAACGCTTCACGCACAGAGGTTCGACTCACCTGCAGGCTGGTCGCCAGCTCGCGCTCCGAAGGCAATCTGGACTGCAGCGCAAAGTCACCCGCACGGATCTTGGTGGCAATCTGCTGCGAGATCATGCGGTAAAGGCGCGTGGCCACAACGGGCTGCAGCGTGCTCATAATGCGTTGTCTCCGGTCGGGGTGCCTAGTGGCTGGACCAATTTTTATATTGAAACCATCCTAAACCCCCTATCGGGTGCTGGCAACCCGTTTTAGGGATAAACACCTAGTACTGGATCAGCTGCAGTGCTTGCACGTGAGAGATTACGAACCCTGCAAATTCCGGGTCATTGATGTGCGCCTGCACGCGCTCCAGCGTATGTGTTTTCGTCTCCACAAAATGCTGCCCGATGGCATCGAATAATGCCTGATTCGCCAAAGGGTCATGAAATGGCTGATCCGGTGCATCCAGGGCTGACAGACCATGCATAGGCATTAACAGGCGCACAATGCCCGAAGACTGGTTGAGTCGTTGAGCGATCTCCCGCCCTGCCCGCTCCAGTTCTTCAGCCGTGCTGCGCATTAGCGTTACCTGGGCATTGTGAACATGGAAAAGCCTGTGACCAAATTTTTGAGGAACGGTGTCGCGCGGCCCAAAATTGATCATATCGAGCGCACCCAGCGAACCTATCCACGGCAGCCCGAGCGCTGATGCCGCCTCCAGACGCTGCGGCCCCGCGTCACACACGCCACCGGCAAGGTGCTGACCTACTTCAGTGGTGGTTATGTCAATGATGGCACTCAGCATACCGGCCCGGGCCAAAGCTTCGAGCGTACGACCCCCGGCGCCATTGGCATGAAATACCTGGCAATCAAAACTGTCTTGCAGGCCTGATGCCACCATCTGGACGCAGGGAGTGGTAACGCCAAACATAGTCAGGCCGAGCGCCGGAAGATCATCGTGTTGATCGGGCGAAAACGTATGGGTCAACATGCCTGCCATGGCGTGGGCTGCATTGGCCAGAATATGACGCGACAACCTGTTAAGCCCTGCCATGTCTGTCACCGGATACAGCATCATGACGTCATAGATATCGACATAGGCCGAGACGTTGCCAGATGCGACGGTAGACACCAGCAATTTAGGCATGCCGAAAGGCAGGCTGTGCATGGCAGGAGCAATCAGAGAGGCACCACCTGAACCACCTATGCCTATCATGCCACCGATCTCCCCGCTGGCATGTCTGGCCTTTACCAAATTTGCCAGCGCGGTACTCATGGCAGCGATGGCCTCGCCCCGATCTTGATGCGCCATGACCGCCGCAACGCCCCCGGGGTGCCAGACAGATACCTCAGACGCCGACACATCCACCTGATGCGCATGACTGCGCGTGCTGACATCGACGGTCGTGACCGGCAAGCCTGCATCACGAATCAGGCCTGCCAGGTAAAAAAGCTCGTCGGCTTTTGTATCGAAGGTGCCGACAACCCATACGTGGCTGTCAGGCCTCTTCATGCTTTAGATCCAAAGCGGTCTTGTACACACTGGAAGAAAATCCTGAACGTATCGGCCACGCGTTTGACGGCTTCTGCTTCCTGCTCAGCGGGCACATCAAACTCGGCCCACCATTGCCCGAAGCATTGGCCGCTCTCGGTGACAGGAAAAAGCTGCATCTGCGCAACGTAGTCGGTCCAGGGCGCATCAATGTGAATGATTTCATAAGTGCATCGAAAGTCGCGGTCTGAAAGCTCAAGCAGGCGCTCTCGCAACATACCCCCGTCTTCCCGCACCCTGAAATTGCGAATACAGCCGACACGATCGGCGGGCCAGTCATCTTCGATATATGACTTCTCGAAAAACGGATGATAGTTTCCAAGATCACCAAAATCGCGCAGCATGCCCCAGGCCTGTTCCAGGCTTGCATCCATTACTGCACTGACGTATACGCGAGCCATACCGCCTCCTCCTGCCCCTTGCTATGAAGGGCTTATAACGTGTATCAACGTGGTCTTAAAGACCTTATCTGGTAATGTCTTTGTATAGTCTGACGTGCTTCTCTATGGCAATCTCCGTCGGCAGACGCTCCATGCTACTGGCACCATAAAAGCCATTGCAGTGTTCGCTGTGACGAAGCACATACTCGACATCTTTGGGCATGGAAATCGGCCCGCCGTGCGCGATGACAATCACATCTTTGCGTACGCGTCTGGCTGCCTCGCCCCATTCGTCAATCAGCCTCACTGACTCTTCCAGAGTCTTAGACGTATTTGCGCCTATTGACCCACCAACCGTGACGCCCATGTGAGGCACGATAAAATCGGCGCCTGCGCGTGTCATTTCTACCGCTTCTTCTGCACTGAACACGTAAGGGGTGGTCAGCAAATCCAGCTCGTGCGCCTGCCTGATCATGTCCACCTCAGTGGCATAGTTGATGCCGGTTTCTTCCAGGCTTTGGCGGAACGTACCGTCAATAATGCCCACGGTCGGAAAATTCTGTACACCAGCAAAACCCATTTCCTTAAGTTTCTTCAGGAAAACCGGCATGATGATGAAGGGGTCGGTGCCATTAACGCCCGCAAGCACAGGAGTTCGCTTGCAAACGGGCAGTACTTCGCCCGCCATTTCGACCACGATCTCGTTGGCATTGCCGTAAGCCAGCAAGCCCGCTGAAGACGCACGCCCTGCCATCCGGTAGCGGCCCGAGTTGTAGATAACGATCAGGTCGATACCTGCCGCCTCTTCACATTTAGCCGAGATACCTGTGCCAGCGCCCCCTCCGATAATGGGTTCGCCACGCGAAACCATATCCTGAAATTTTTGCATCAATGTCTGGCGGTCATGCCCTGCCATAGCCTGCTCCTGAAAAATCACCTAAGTTAAATAATCGGTCGCGGCACAACACAGCGCCGCCGACAACTTTGCACAAATTGCCCGGCATACAGGACGCCGGGTTTATCCACACCTCTATAATCGGCAAACAGACAGGCGCATGACCACAAGTGGCTTTCTTTTTATGATCAATACCCCAAACCTGCAAACCGAAACACATATCTACGGTGATGACACGCGTCTTACCACTGTGCGGGCCGAACACTGCGAAGCCCTTGCTGCGCGCCATATCGCTCACGTGGCCGTTATCGACGCCGCCGCACCCTACACCATTGTTCGTACCCGTCTCAGTGGCTCGTTTCTGCAGGTATGCCTGGGAGGCGAAGGCCGAACCCTGCTTGACGGACGCTGGCACAGGCAGGGCACAGGCATAGCCAGCTTTGCACCAGCCCATGCGTTGCACGCCTTTCATTGCCTGCCCGACCTTCGATGGCAGCTTTGCTGGGTGCGCTTTATGCCATCTTCGCCGCGCTCGCTGGCCGGTGCCATGGCACCGGGGCTTACACACTTTGATGGCTGGCCGCTTCAGCATGCCATTTTGGGACTGGCGCACGAAATGAGCATCAGCGCCGACCCTGGTTCCTGTGCCGCCTGGGTCGACCTTATTGAACGCTACGTCGCACGCATCGTCGATCCCTGGCAGCGCGAACCACGGCTGAACCAGATGTGGAAAGAGGTACTGGCTGACCTGGGCCGCGACTGGACGCTTGACGACCTCGCCCGCCTTGCCAACATGAGCCCTGAACATCTTCGCCGCCTGTGCTGGAAAAATTTCGGCCGCAGTCCGGGCAAGCAGCTGACAACCATGCGCATTGCTCAGGCAGCCCATCAGCTTGTCACGACCTCCAAAAAAATCGAAGTCGTCGCTCGCAACGTTGGATACATAAACCCTTTTACGTTTTCCAATACGTTCAAGCGCCTGACAGGCTTTCGGCCTTCTGAATATCGCAGCAAACCCAGGGGCTGAACCTGGCGCCCACCCGTGCGGCGCGACGCCAGGTGCGATCAGGCTCAGTATCACTTTTTGACCAGATAGCATTTGCTGTCAGAAAGCGGCGCAAAGGCCTGGTCAGCGGGTATGGTTTTTATCAGCTTGAAGTAATCCCACGGCTTAGCAGACTCTTCTGGTGATTTCACTTCCCATAGATACATATCATGCACCATGCGCCCGTCTTCGCGAATTTCTCCGTTTGTGGCGAAAAAATCATTGACAGGCATTTCACGCATCTTGGCGGAAACCGCATCAGAATCATCTGTGCCCGCTGCCTCGACGGCTTTCAGATAGTGCATGGTCGACGAGTAGTCGCCCGCGTGCGCCATATTGGGCATACTTTGCATGCGCTCGTAGTAGCGCTTGGCAAAGTCGCGCGAACCATCATTCATGTCCCAGTACCAGGCATTGGTCAGCTGCAGCCCCTGCGCGACGTCCAGGCCCAATGCATGTACATCGTTAATCCACAATAGCAGGGCTGCCAGCTTCTGATTTGGCGTCACCCCAAATTCACGTGCTGCCTTGATGGCATTGACCGTGTCATGACCAGTCGAAGCCAAGCCTATGATTTTTGCGCCGGAAGTCTGAGCCTGCAACGCAAAGGAAGAAAAGTCTGTGGTCCCGAGCGGATGTCTTGCCGCGCCAACCACACGCCCATTAGCTGCCCGCACAACTTCACTGACTTGCTGCTCCAGGCCTATGCCAAACGCGAAGTCAACTGTTAGAAAAAACCAGGTATCACCACCCGGCTGCTCCGCAATCGTACGGCCTGTGCCGTGCGCCAGAGAATAGGCATCGTATGTGTAGTGAATGGTATAAGGCGAGCACATTTCATTGGTCAGGCCGACATTGGACGGGTTATTGACAATAATGTGTCGCTTCTTGTCTTTGGCAATGCCGGCAACCGCCAGCGCAACGCCCGAGTTGGCCAGATCAGTGATCATGTCGACATCTCCCGTGTCGAACCATTCGCGCGCCTTGGCGGCACCGATATCGGGCTTGTTGAGATGATCCGCGTAGATGACATCGATGGGCTTGCCAAACATCGTGCCACCGTAGTCTTCCACAGCCATCTTTACAGCCTCAATCGCCCCCTTGCCAGAAACGTCGGCATACACGCCGGAAATATCAGTCAAGACGCCAATACGCAGCACGTCTCCAGACAGGGTTTGGGCGGACGCTGTCGTTGCACCGGCAGCGAAAGCAAGAGAAGCCATCGTGCGGCTCCAGAATCTGGTTTTCATGGGTATGTCTCCTGGTTATTGTGTATGGCTGATTCAGATCAAAAGCACAAAAATCGCCATATACCCATGCTAAGTAGCAGGAAAGCACCCGTCCATGGCTACAGAACACCACAACCTATCAGAAACACACATCGGCCGACTGCATATAACCACGCGCCGGTGGTAGCCATCTGGTATGGCCTGCACCATAGCAAACACACAGGGATATAGACGCCGGGACGAACAGGTAGGGAGACCGACGAACAGATTGATTAATTGAGGCCCGATAAGCCCGGCAGCCGCGAACACCGCTGCGTATAGCTATCGTTAATGCTAATTGACGGAAAGTGGGTCCGGCCCCATTATTGAACAAGTAACACAGCGCTGTAGCACCAATGACATATACGGCTGTCATCATAGGGCGCTGGCTTCGGATATCGAGGCTCTGCAAAAATCGTCGTTTACAACTGTTGACCGCCCGTTATTTGAAGTGGCAGCCAGAATGACTGGCACCACCACAAGCGACCATGGCTGTCTAACGCCGGATCATGAGGTTCAAGATGCTGCAAAACAAGCCTACAGAAGCCCCTTATCGCAACTGGAAGGTCAAGCAATATGTCGTGCCACTGTCCATGCGTATCGTTAACGAACGGGCTCAGCGCGACCAACCCCCCATGAAGTCGCTGCACGGCGGGGCTGATAAAGACGTGAAAGAAGGACTGTAAAACGCTTTAGCGCTACCAGCGCGAGCTAGTCAGACTCAGAAGGCGCAATACCTGGAACACCACGCCGTATTGCTTTGGAAAACATAGTATCGTCTCCGGCCGCCAGCGCGCGGCTGTGAATACGACCCGCCTCACGCAGGTCTTCGAACCCATGGCCATTGACCAGACCGCCGTGATCATATGCGTAGCGCGCAAAATAACCTGAGAACGCCAACCGATAGTCAACCGGAAGCCCCGGCGCAATGTGGCGGGCCACATCGTAGACTATCGTCGTACAGTTGCTGGTCAGCGAATTGTAAAACTTCGGCTTATGCAATAGCGCCTGCGCATCAGCCAGGTACACAAGAAATAGCGTTTTCAGCTGATCGGGGCTGAGGTTGAGGCGGTATATATACACATCTTCGTTTCGAATATTGCTGCGGACGCGAATGATGTCACGCTCGTCAGCCGCAATAATCACCTGCTCGTATTGCCGGAAGAACCCGCCTATGGCCGAAAAGCTTTCATGCTGTTCTTTGCGGATCTCAAGTGAGAACACCACGCGCTGCCCATCGTCAAACCCAAAAGACACCAACGTATGGGCAATTGCCGGCCCCATCCAGTAAGACAGAAAGAGGTCAGCATTTTCCAGCCTGTTAAGGTCATAGTGACGGGTTTCCCAGCGCGGTGTGTAGTCGGTTTCGCTGCGCCAGTCAAAATTACGCACGTTGTGCAACACGACCTTGTTGTCGTTAACGTCAGACTGCAGCAGTTGCGCTACATCGTCTGCCCAGACGCGTTCATGCGACGGGGTCAGCGTGCTCCACCAGGTCAGCAGCATGCCCGCGATCGCCGCATACGCCAGCCACGAGAAGCGGGCCGCGAGCACACGGGTAGAGCGAAATGGCCATGACCTGTAAAAAACGTAAACGCCTAGCGCGCACCACACCGCAATAATAGCCACACGCGCCGGTAGCGGCGCCGGCAGCTGATACCACATCGCCATGGCTCCCCAGATGCTAAACGCCGTGACAAGGGCGCAAACAAAGATGCGGATGGCGCGCTGAGCAAGAGTGGTCTGACACATAGGCATTGAAAGTACGTTATTCTGTGATTAATTCCGGCCCCATGGCCGGAATTTTTCTACCACCGCTTAGCGGAGCATTCGGCTCCAGAAGGTTACCGCCTTGCTCACCCCCGTTCTGAAGAACAAGGCTGGCACTCAGGTGCGTGGTAAAAAATTATTTAATTAAGGAGTAGTGTTTATGGCTCAAGCCTCAGCCCGTCACATTTTGGTCGACAACGAAGCCAAGTGCAACGAACTCAAAACTGCTATTGAAAACGGCGCCGATTTCGGCCAGGTCGCCAAAGAAAACTCTAGCTGCCCGTCCAGCCGCGATGGTGGCAATCTTGGTACATTCGGCCGCGGCCAGATGGTACCCGAGTTTGACACAGTGGTCTTTAGCGCCCCTGTCGGGGTTGTACAAGGCCCAGTAAAAACCCAGTTTGGCTATCACCTGCTCGAAGTTACAGAGCGTCAAGATTAATATTGCGGGCCGGCGACTTTATTAACAGCCGCCATCCCTGCAAAGCCATGGCGGCCAGCGCACAGTGTAACGATGTGCTGGCCGCCATGCTCACATCGTCTTTGTCAGCGTTGCCCTTTTAACGCTTATGGATCAGGCTTTTTGAAGCGTCGAGCACCGACTGATTCAAAACACTCATGGCCTGAGAGTTTACCCGCCAATGCTGCCAGTAAAGCGGTACGTCTTCCCAGGCTCTTGCCCGCAACGGTACAAGAAGCCCCTCACTGAGGGCCTGCTCGACCATGGGCAATGGGTTCATGGTCCAGCCAAGCCCATCAAGCGTGGCTTGCACAAAGGCTCTTGACGACGGTAGCCACCACACAGGCGGCCGCCAGGGCAGGTCTTTCATGATTTTGTGTGCGAAACGGGCCTGCAAGGCATCTTTGCGGTTAAACACCAGCACTGGAGCATCGGCCAGTGTACGTGCACTGACACCCTTGGAAAAATAGTGCTCATGGAATGCCGGCGAGCACGTTGCAACATAGCGCATACTGCCCAGAGAGTGGACACGGCACCCCTGCACGGGCTCACCAAGGGTCGTCACCGCACCCAATACCGCCCCATTGCGCAGTAAGGTAGCGGTATGGTCCTGATCTTCTGACTGCAGATCCAGCGTGGCTCTGGTGCCTGCAGCAAACAGCGCCGCCGCTTGCATAAACCAGGTTTCGAGGCTGTCATGGTTAACAGCGATGGCGATGCTGGCCTGAGGCGTGTCTTCGTCAAAACCCAGCCGGTCAAGCGCGTCATGTTCAAGCAATGCTGTTTGCTCTGCCAGATGCACCAGTATCTGCCCATCAGGCGTCGCCGCCGCAGGCACAGTACGCTGTACCAGCAGTCTTCCCATACGTTCTTCGAGCGATTTGATGCGCTGAGATATCGCCGACGGCGTCACGTTGAGTACGGCAGCCGCCCGCTCAAAACTGCCTTCGCGCACAACTGCCGCCAGGGCACGCAGGTTTCCGTGATCCAGATTCATGACATTAGATCTTCTTAACTGAGTTAACTTAATTTAGCTGTATTTTATACGGGCGTAAAGGCAGAATAAGCAAGGCTGTAGCAACGGGCTACGGCTTTTTTTAGTTTTTCAGAGTCATCATGTTTTCGCTTGTATCCCATTCCTCTCTTTTTTCAGCCTGGGCCAGCGGCATTGCTACCGGCATGGGCCTGTTCGCCGTAGTGGGTGCTCAAAGTGCATTCATACTGCGGCAGGGCCTGATGCGCGCCCACCTGACCAGCGTTCTTTTAATCTGCGCGCTCATTGACGCTGTATTTATTCTCGCCAGTGTGTGGGGACTGCAGGCCGTCACCGCAAGGTTGCCAGGGCTGAGCCAGGCCATACTCTGGTTTGGGGTCAGCTTTTTGCTCTGGTATGCCTTTCAGTCGGCGCGGCGCGCACTGACACATACGGGCGGCTTGGTTGCTGCACAGCAGGCTGTTCCGTCGCGACGTGGCGCCCTGCTAGGTGCGGCCGGCTTCAGTCTGCTTAACCCACACTTCTGGCTCGACATGATGGTGGTCGGGTCACTGGCCGATCGCTTCGAAGAGGCCCGCATGGGTTTCGCCGTCGGCGCCCTTACTGCAAGCATTGTATGGTTGGCCATCCTGGGAACAGGCTCTCGCCTGTTTGCGCCGTTGTTCTCCAACCCTCGGGCATGGCGGGTACTTGATGGCATCATCGCCGTCATCATGGTCTGCCTCGCGCTGGGCCTTGCCTACAAAGGCGTTTAAGCGCACCGTCCATTCGCACCAGCAACCCTGGCACTGTACTTTAGCAATAACACCAGCAGGTAGCTCAAGGGCTGATCGTTGCACACGTCCACGCTTTATCCTGTGCATACGGTATGACTTACAATCGGGCACTGCTCACGGTGTGACGCCAACAACCATACCGGCCAATAGCGAATATCGGGCTCGCAGATGCTCACTGTTTGAAGAGCTGCCCTCAAAAAGGAATACACATGAGCACCTGGTATATTTTGCCTAATGGCAATATCAAAAATGCAGAAGGCCTGGAGCTTCAGCCTGAAAGAGACTGGCTACCGACTGACGCCAGCATGGCGACCTTTGCCGACATGCAGCGAGCCCTGGGAAAATCAGAAACCCAGATTATCAAGCTAATGATGGACAGGGCTAATCAGGCTGAGACCTGGGCGCAGCGCAATCTGACGTAAGCCTGCGACCGTGCGGGGCTTTCGTGTCAGGTGCCGTGCCTGACTGCGCCATTGCCTTGAACCGGCCATATGCCAGTAAAAGCAGAAACACACTGTTGGCGGCGAGCATGATGTGGCCAAACCACGAAACCAGACCAAAGCCGAAGTCGGGCTGTCGTAGCGCTACAAACAAAGACAGCAACATAAGCAGCCACCCAGCAGCACGAAGCCCCCTTGTGATCGCCGCACTGGCGCAGACACCGAAGATATCTTCCTGATGGCGCTGCATGGACAAGGCCAGACAGGCAAACGCAGCGAACGCGAGGATTAGCATGAACAAATGCATTATGTCTGCCCTCCGGTTGCTTGAGGCGTCACACCAGTGACTGCCACGCCGCGAGCCGCCGTAGCCTTGGGCAAGCGAGCCTTGTGTCTGTCCGTGCGGCGTGCCAGCACAGCGTGCAATACGGCCAGGGCAAGCAAGGTCAGATCAAAGCCGGCAAATACCCAGTCACCCGCCTTAAGGCTGGCGATCAAATTGCGATGACTGGTAAGCGCATTGACAAGTGGCACCAGTGCCAGCGCCACCGCAGCCAGCCAAAGCAGCTCCACCCAGGCCTTTCGGGCCGGTCTTGCCAGCGCATAGATCAGTGTCAATGCCCATACAATAAAAAAAGTATGAACCTCCCATTGGGATCGCCCGGCCATGTCGCCCGGCAGCAGCCGCACAGCCCATAAAAACTTGCCATGGCCACTGACAGACCAGCTATCGAAGCTATATTCAGTCGCTCTACCAGCCTGAAACCAAGATGCGGGCGGGTTGGGTCGGGCAATCGCGCCCGTCGCTTTACTGTCCACAACACGAGCCCTGTACCCACCATAGCCGTGCCCGCCAGGCTAAGCAAAAAATAAAGCCAGCGCGTGACAATGTCAGCGAACCGGCCCAGATGAAGCCCGTAGGTAACCCCCAGCGTCTGCGTGACAGGACCGGCGGCCCCCACCTCTTTGCGTAACGCGCCTGTGACGCCATCAAACACGAGATACTGAGGACTGAACGAAATGCGTGCAGCATCCTCTCGCTTTATTACCACACTGGCAGCCGCGTCGCCGGGGTTAATCACCTGAATGGTGCCGGCTCTTTGGCCCTGCCAGTGATGCTCTGCATGACGCGTGAGTTCGCCCACTGAAATCAGCGGCGCAGCGTGCCCGGCCGGACTTGCCTCACGTACGTAGGCGCTGAGCCGCGACTGAAACTCTGCACGCGCCTCGGTGGTGGGATAGGCTGCCTGCACCCCCCATGGCATGTAGAGAAACATCAGCGTCACCAGCCCCGTGTAGGTAATCATGAGATGAAACGGCAGACCCAGCACTGACAGAGCATTGTGGGCATCAAGCCAGGAGCGCTGACCCTTTCCCCAGCGAAATGTAAAAAAATCGCGGAAGATTTTTTTGTGAGTGATGATCCCGCTGATAATGGCTACCAACATGAACATGGCGCACAACCCGGCGATCCAGCGTCCAAGCAGCACGGGCAAATAATGCAGGCTGAAATGAAAGCGGTAAAAAAAGTCACCTCCGCGAGTTTCGCGTTGCGTAATGCGCTCGCCGGTTGCTGGATCAAAAGTAGCCGTCTCAAACCGCTTTTCACCCCGCCATGACACGGTGGCAGTGTTTTGCCGGCCATTGGGCAAGGCAATAAACCACGACGGTGCCTGCGGCGCAATGTGCTGCATGTGCTGCACTACTTTTTCGGCGACGACACCCCGGTCAGTAGTGTCAGCATAGGCGGGCACCGACGGCCGCGCCCACTGTGATATTTCTTCTCTGAAATAACTGACCGATCCGGTGAGAAACATGGCGTACAACACCCAACCGGCCAGCAGGCCCACCCAGATGTGCAGGTCAGACATGGTCTGGCGTATGCCACGGGCAGGTGTTTTTTTATGCAGGAAGGCGTTCTGCGAGCGTATATTTGTGGAAGGCCGGGCGTACGGTGGTTTGGGTGGATGCGATGCCATCTTATGCACCCGCGGTTCGGGTAACCAGCCACGCCACAACACCGAACGGCAAGCCACACGCCATCAGCCCCGCCCAGGCGCGCGTGGCGCTACCCGCAGCAAATACCCAAATGACGGAGGCCGCATACATCAGGAAACTGGCCAACATGCCAGCTATGACCGCTTCACCCTGCTCAAGGGGCAAGGCGATGGCAGCGACAGCGACGAGTGCGGCAAGGAAGTAACCACCAAATAAGGCTGCCACAACCCTTGAAACTAACGGCCCTCGGGCGTAGACCGCTGAAATGAATTTACCCATCTGACCCGTGCTGCGGCCTGGTGCCGCTTAGTGTCTGTTGCAGGGCACCGGTAATTGGCAGGAAGATGCCGCCGGGCACCCGCAACAGGTGAGAAGAATTGCGCAATTATTGCAAATCATTCTCATTACCACAAGTCAGAGTACCAATTTACAATCGCCTGTCGTCGCCGCCAGCCATCAGCTTGGCCCAGATCATGCCCGCCACGGCGGCCAAACCTACGGATTTCCAGGGGTGCTCACGTATGCAGCGCTCGCCCGCCTTTACCGTATGGCACAGTCGTTCTTCTATAGTGCCGCGATAATCGTCGAGCTGCCTTCCGGCCATGTCGAGTTGCAGGCGTAGTTTGTCGCGTGCCGCCTGGACCTCTGCACCGCTGTAGCTCGCCGTGGTCTTAAGCAAATCTTCGGCACTCGCAACGAGGTTATTAAAGCTGGCCTTTACTTGCTCGCTATCGGCTTTATCATCGAATACATCTCCGTCGTCGGGATTGGTTTTGTCGTTCATGCAAATGCTCCGAGAGTTGCCGGCTTTCAGGCCGGTGGTTGAAAAGCGCAGCCATGCGACCGCGCCGCCTGTGTTTAAGCCGCCAGCATGTTTACTATACCTGGAGAGGTATGCCTTCAGCTGGCGAATGATGGCTGTCCGGAATCATAAAATTCGTCATGATTACTCCAGATGATGTTTAATGCAGAAACTAAGCAATTGCCATACCCAACTGCGATTTCATGCAAGCGCTTCCGCACATGTTTTAGCAATGTATCTCGCAGACCGCTACAGCGGGCATTTTCTTACGTTAGCATGGGTAACACCCATGCCGGTCACATCTACTTCGTAGTACGCTTTTAATTTGAGCTGTTTACCTTTCCATCCTCGCAGTTGGGCAAACAGCTAAGCCATTCAGGAGATCGTGCATGCCGCTCAAAGCTTCGACCGGAGAGTCATTCAGCCTTCGGTTCAGCCCTGTGCTCTCACGCCCGCTGGGGCATGTCAGTCGCTTCCTGAGTTTTGCACTGGGGCACGCCGCCAATGTGCCATGGGTGGCCGAACGCGTCAGTTTTATTCGAGCGTGGCGGGCCAACCCCCGAAGCATTGGGGCAATCTGGCCCTCAAGTGCACGGCTGGCCACAGCGATCACACGCGAAGCCAACCCGTTTGACGGGCCCTGTCTTGAGCTTGGTGCCGGAACAGGTTCTTTTACGCGGGCCCTCGTCGCCCAAGGCTTTCTTGCGCAAAATCTGGTGCTAATAGAAACCTGTGCACGGTTTGCGCATCAGCTGCGCGACGAGTTTCCGGGCGCCCAGGTACATGAAACAAGTGCCACCAAGCTGGCGCGACTTCGTCTTTTCCCGGAGGAGCGCGCGGGTGTCGCCATTTGCGGGCTGCCGTTGCTGAACATGTCGGCGCGCCATCAGCTTGATATTCTGCAGGGCACGTTTGTACATCTGCGCCCGGGGGGCTTTATGCTGCTGTTTACCTACGGTCCAAATTGTCCCGTACCCAGACGGCTGCTTGATCGCCTGGGTTTGCGGGCCCGACGTACCGAAACCGTTATCGCCAACCTGCCGCCAGCACACATCTGGAAAATCTCAAGACGCTTTTCGCGCCAGGCAGACCCATACACCCAGCAGGCCTGACACACTGCCATAGTTTGCGGCGATCAGCAGCAAGACTCTGAGCCATATTGTTCAGGTCCGAAGGTTGCCTGACCGCCATAGCTGCTCCACACCACGACGCAATGGCCGCTAACCAGTGGCCGCCCTGCACCACTTTGTACTCACATGAAAACACGCCAATTTACCGACGCCAACCTGGCTGAGACCCGCATTGAAAGTCAAACCCTTTTCGAAGGCAGCTTTCTTAAAGCGCGTCGCGACACGGTACGATTACCCGATGGCGAAGTATCCAGCCGCGAATATATCGTTCACCCTGGTGCCGTCGTCATTATCCCCTTGCTGGACGACGATCACGTGCTGCTTGAACGCCAGTTTCGCTACCCCGTAGGGCAAGTCATGACAGAGTTTCCGGCAGGCAAGCTAGACCCCGGCGAAGATCCTCTCGCATGCGCCCGGCGCGAACTACTCGAAGAAACCGGCTACACCGCCAGGCAATGGGCATGCGCTGGCAAGCTGCATCTTGCCATTGCCTACTCCACCGAAGTCATCCATATCTTCTTCGCACGCGACCTGGTTGCCGGCCAGCAGCAACTGGACAAAGATGAGTTTCTCGAGGTTCACAGCCTGCCTATTAATGAGTTGCTTGAGGCCTGCCGCAGCGGCGCGGTAACCGATGCCAAGACACTGTCCTGCATGCTCTGGCTGCAAAATGCCCACTCAGCCGCCTGGTCGCTAGACTGGCAGACATAACACCGTGACGGTACGGTTCCAGACGCGATGCTGGGCATAGCATCATGAGCACTTAATGTCCGGCACCTGGGTATGGACATCGCACTATCGGCGGCCGGCAGTTGGCAGTTGGCAGTCGTCCAGTTGCCAGTTGCCAGTTGCCAGTCGGCAGTCCTATGTCGCATCAAGCTCGGGATAGTGGCGGAACAAACCGTCGCCGAAAGACAGCCGGCGATCACTTCCCAGATAATCCTGAAGCTCAGGCAACGCAGCCACGCGCTCATGCAACGCCATGACCCGCTCGTGGTTTTGCGCCAATTTCGACATTCGCTGAGGAAACGCGAACCGCAAGCCATCTACTACCTGGAATAACGACAGATCGGCATATGACCACGTGTTGCCTTCAACCAGCCAGCCCTCGCGTTGCGCCAGCACGGTCTCAAAATAACCCAGGTACTTGGGCAGGCGGTTGTCGCGAAAATCAGGGGCCCGACGCAGCGCCTCATCACGCTGCTCCTCGTAGTACATGCCTGAGGCGATGGGATGATGTACATCATGGGCTTCGACCACCAAATCGGCGATAGTCAGCTGTAGCTGATGCACCCACATGCGGGCTTTGGTGCCTTCGGGCGCCAGGCCGTGTCGTTCGCCCAGAAACAACAAAATGGCGGCTGTCTGTGCAATAACCATATCATCGGCTACCAGATAAGGTGGCGCAAAGGGCGGGTGCTTGCGATCTTTTTGCATATCGCCCATCAACAAAGAAGGCTCGCCCCCCTTTTCGCGGGCACAGTCCCGGTACGCAATGGCCCCGGCTTCAAGGGCCAGCCGAACAAACTCACCGCGTCCCGGAATGCCATTCCAGTACCATAATTCGTAGGTCATGATTGCTCCTGCGCTCGGACAGAGAAGAGAATAGTCATCGTACCGCAAGGCCAAGGGGCGCAAAAGCCGCCATTCGTAACTCCCGGCTACTCAAAATTCTGCGCATCAGCTTGCCTGCCGCGCCCCCTGAAGCCTATGATTTTGGTAGTTTGAAGCGTCGTCATGGCTTCATGCTAGCGCGCACCATCCTATTTCGTTTATGCCGGACCGGTTCCGGCCCAACTGATCACTTCAAGGAAAGCAATAATGAGTCAGCAAGAACCCACGATACAACGTGTGGCTATCATCGGCACAGGCGTCATTGGGGCAAGCTGGGCGGCCTATTTTCTGGCACGCGGCATGTATGTTGCCGCCTCCGACCCTGCGTCCGACGCCGAAGCCGAGCTGCATCGTCTGGTGCAGTCATTCTGGCCGGCCTTGCAACAGCAAGGGCTTGCTCCCGAAGCCTCGCTTGAAAAACTGCGTTTTGCCGGCAGTATTGCAGACGCCGTGGCAGATGCCGACTTCATTCAGGAAAACGGCCCCGAGCGCCTCGACATCAAACACCGTATCGTTGCGGAGATAGAAGCGTCCACGCGCAACGATGTCATTATTGCGTCCAGTTCATCGGGCCTGCTCATGTCTGACATGCAGCAAGGCGCAAAACACCCTGAGCGTATTGTGCTGGGTCATCCTTTTAACCCCCCGCACCTCATACCTTTGGTCGAAGTCGTGGCGGGCAAGCAAACCTCGTCAGAAACCGTCGCACGCACCATGGCGTTTTATACCGCCATAGGAAAAAACCCATACATATACGCGCAGAGGTTAAAGGGCACGTCGCCAACCGGCTGCAGGCAGCGCTGTGGAAGGAGGCCTGCTATCTGGTTGACCAGGGCGTGGTGTCGGTAGCCGATCTTGATGTGGCAATTTCTCATGGCCCAGGCTTGCGCTGGGCCTTACTGGGGCCTTTTCTTAACCTGCATTTTTCCGGCGGTGTTGGCGGCATTGGGCATACGCTCGAACACCTTGGGCCTCCGATCGAAGAATGGTGGGCTGATCTGGGGCACGCTCCGCTAAACGAGGCCACCAGAAAAAAAATAGAGCAGGGGGTCAATGAAGAGCTGTCGTCTTACGACGATGCCGACCTGAAGGCCAAACGTGATCAGCTGCTGATTACGCTGCTTGAAGCCAAAAAAGCCGTTGGCAAACTGCCCTGATGACATGCGGCATACCTCGCCTGACAACGTGTATATGTATAGAAAACCCGATTTTTTATACATTTTGCAGAAGACGTGTATAGAAAAACGCGTTTTCTATACACGTTGCAGGTCATAAGCATAAAAAAGCCTCTTTTATATCCGAGAGGATACGACTGCATTTATCACCTATACTACGCAGCACGCAGGGGTACTCACCGGGCTTGGTCCGGCGGGTTGAGATAAAACCCTTCGTACCAGTACGGATAACGCCGATGCTGGGAGCGTGCTCGTTCCTCTACTGACCTTGCGTCGTCCGTCGACCTTGCGTCATATTTTCTATAGTCACGAGACAATTCCCTATCGGCTCCATTAATGTTTTTGGAGCACGCCTTGAAGTCCACTTCCACCTTTTCCGCCCTTGATGCCACCGTCGACACGGCCGCCATCACCCCCCTTCCCTGCTCACGCAAAGTGTATCTGACCGGTTCACGGCCTGACCTGCGCGTACCGTTTCGGGAAATTTCCCAGGATGACACGCCGACCATGCTCGGCGGCGAGAAAAACCCACCACTCACCATTTACGACACCAGCGGTCCGTATACCGACCCGGCCGCCACCATAGACCTTCGCAAGGGCCTGGCCCCCTTGCGCGAAGCATGGATAGCTGAACGCAACGACACTGAACTCCTGAGCAACATCAGCAGCGACTACGGCCGTATGCGCCAGCAAGACAGCAGTCTGGACAGCATGCGGTTTCCGCGTGTGCGCCCCCCTCGTCGCGCCAAGCCCGGCTGTAATGTCTCGCAGATGCATTACGCGCGCCGCGGCATTATTACGCCGGAAATGGAGTTTGTCGCCCTGCGCGAGAACCTGCGCCGCGAGGAATATGTAGAAGCCTTGCGCCACAGCGGGCCTGACGGTGAAAAGCTGGCCAAACGCCTGTTGCGCCAGCATGCAGGGCAATCGTTCGGCGCCGCCATTCCGGCATCCATCACGCCTGAATTCGTACGTGATGAAATTGCACGCGGACGGGCCATCATCCCCGCCAACATCAATCACCCTGAAATCGAGCCCATGGCCATAGGCCGCAATTTCCTGGTCAAGATCAACGCCAACATCGGCAACTCCGCGCTGGGGTCGAACATCAGTGACGAAGTCGAAAAAATGACCTGGGCAATACGCTGGGGCGGCGACACCGTCATGGATCTGTCGACAGGCAAGAACATACATGAAACACGCGAATGGATACTGCGCAACTCACCCGTGCCCATTGGCACTGTGCCTATTTACCAGGCACTCGAAAAAGTGGACGGCAAGGCCGAAGAGCTGACCTGGGAGATATTCCGCGACACCCTGATTGAGCAGGCGGAACAGGGCGTGGATTACTTCACCATTCATGCCGGTGTTCGCTTGCCCTTTATCCCCATGACCGTTGATCGCATGACGGGCATTGTTTCGCGCGGTGGTTCCATTATGGCCAAGTGGTGCCTAGCGCATCATCGGGAAAGCTTTCTGTACGAACGCTTCGACGAGATATGCGAGATCATGAAAACCTATGACGTAAGCTTCTCGCTGGGCGATGGTCTGCGGCCGGGCTCCGGGTATGACGCCAACGACGAAGCGCAGTTCGCTGAACTCAAGACGCTGGGCGAACTTACCCAGGTCGCGTGGAAGCACGATGTGCAGGTAATGATAGAAGGCCCTGGCCATGTGCCCATGCACCTGATCAAAGAAAACATGGACATGCAGCTTGAACATTGCCACGAGGCGCCCTTCTATACATTGGGACCACTGACCACGGACATCGCGCCGGGATATGACCACATCACCTCAGGCATAGGCGCGGCGCTTATTGGTTGGTATGGCACGGCCATGCTGTGCTATGTGACGCCCAAAGAGCATCTGGGCTTGCCCAACAAGCAGGACGTCAAGGACGGCATCATCACTTATAAGATCGCCGCTCATGCTGCCGACCTTGCCAAAGGACATCCCGGCGCGGCCATACGCGACAATGCGCTGTCAAAGGCGCGATTTGAATTCCGCTGGGAGGATCAGTTCAATCTGGGCCTGGACCCCGACACCGCGCGCGCCTTCCACGACGAGACCTTGCCCAAAGACTCCATGAAAGTGGCGCATTTCTGCTCCATGTGCGGCCCGCATTTCTGCAGCATGAAGATCACACAAGACGTTCGTGAATATGCGCACAAAAAGGGGCTAGACGAGGCACAAGCCCTGCATGAAGGCATGCAGGAAAAATCGGTGGAGTTTCGCGAAAAAGGTGCAAGAATCTATCACCGGGCCTGATCCGATGCGGGCTGGCTGCCGGCATAGACAGGCGGCCAGCCTATGCACCCCCAAGGGACCAACGATACGGTTTTAGTAAGACATACCGGTCAGCAACCTGCCTCAACCGCAATTGAATAATCGACATTTGACGGCGCAATATACGGGTTTTCCCTCACTCTATGATGGTGCATTATGCCTGTATACTTCGGCCCGGGTGTAGGGCTGCATGGTGCAGCCTGGCAGGTTAAAGCGTAGGTCGGGCCGCCGCGCGGAGACACGTCGACTATGCATAGACACCCGTCCAGGCAATCCATCCCGCGCGCCCAGGCCGTCACCGAGCGCGCCTTCTCCGCCATCGAGCGTTTTCTTCATATTGAAGCCGTCAGTGGCATCACATTGTTGCTGGCCGCCGCCGTTGCGCTCATCTGGGCCAATTCACCCGGCGCTGACAGCTATCACGCGCTTTGGCATACCAATCTTTCTTTTGGCATAGGCGATTTCATCATCGCTCAGTCGCTGCACTTCTGGGTCAATGATGCCCTGATGACCGTATTTTTTCTGGTCGTGGGCATGGAAATACGCCGGGAAATACACGAGGGCGCGCTCTCCAGCCTGAGGCTTGCCTCACTCCCGCTGGCTGCGGCCATGGGTGGCGTATTGATACCAGCGCTTGCCTACCTTGCCCTCAACGGCGATGCGCTGCAGCGTCAGGGCTGGGCAGTGCCTACGGCCACTGACATCGCCTTTGCCGTGGGTGTACTGGCCCTGCTGGGCAAGTCTATTCCAGGCAATCTGCGTATTTTCCTGCTCGCCGTCGCCATCATTGATGACATTGTCGCCGTGCTGATCATTGCCGCGTTTTACTCAGGCGGGCTAGATTTCTCCGGCCTTCTTGTTGCGGGGGTTGGCGTCATCATGGTGATTACTCTTCAACGCATGGGCATAGGCTCGGCCTGGGCCTACATCGTACCGGGCGCCATACTCTGGACAGGCATGCTGCAGACCGGCGCGCATCCGACGCTGGCGGGCGTAGTACTGGGCCTGATGACCCCCGTCGTCCCGCGCCACACGCACGAGCGACCACTCGATATGCTGCAGGGAGCCGTGTCTGGTCTGAGCAAGCAAGATCAGTCGCCCACCAACACCTCACCAGAAGAAATTGCCCAGCCGCTCAAAACCTTGCGCAAAGCGCAGCGCGAGTTGCTGGCACCTGTCACACGCGTGCAAATGGCACTGCATCCCTGGGTGGCTTATGGGGTGATGCCGCTTTTTGCCCTCGCCAACGCCGGGGTAACACTCGACGGGTTTGACCTGGGTTCAGGTGCCGCGCAGGGCGTTATGGCCGGCATCGTCATTGCTCTGGTGCTTGGCAAACCGGTGGGGTTGTTGGCGGCGAGCTGGCTGGCGGTTCGCCTGGGCTGGTGCTCCCTGCCCCCAGGCGTCACATGGCCCGGCATGTTGCTGGTTGGCATGTTGGCCGGCATCGGCTTTACGATGTCTATCTTCATCGCCAACCTGGCTTTTGATGATGCCACGTTGTTAGGCGCCGCAAAACTTGCCGTGCTGATTGCCTCGTCAATCGCCGCCGTGGCAGGTCTGCTGTGGGGCATGATATTTACCCGACGCGCCGCCGCCCTACGCAACAGTGCAGCAGTTTGACAGTCCAAATCTGGTTGACATTGCCAGGCCTGGTTCAAGGCCTGGCAATGTCAGCGCCCCGGAACGACATCAAGCCCAATAAATGGGTACAACGTCTGGGGGCGGGAGCCAGGCCTACAGCCGATTAGGGGGTATAGCTGGTCAACGATGCTGGGTGACTACTCTGCAGTCAAGACGCCATACCCAGCCCTCAGCTGGACGGTAGCAGCAACATAATGCTATATCCTCTTTGGCAACAATAACGATTAATGTGCTGACGGCGCCCCCCGGAGCGCCGTGATGCCATGCCGAGGAGCCCCGCACCATGCCGTCGTCCCATTCGTGTCTTTTCTGTTCTATCGCCGAAAAGACTATTCCTGCCACCATTGTTTACGAAACCGACACTCTGGTAGCGTTTCTGGACATTCGGCCCATCAGGCCCGGCCATGTGCTGATTATTCCTCGTCAGCATTTTGATTATTTTGATGACCTGCCTGCGCCGCTTGCCGCGGAAATCGTTCAACTGGGCCAAAAACTGGCAAAAATCATGAAAGCCCACTATGGCGTTGAGCGAGTGGCCTTTTTATTTACCGGCACAGATATCAGCCACGCACATGCACATGTCGTGCCCATGCACACCAAGGCAGACATTACCTCGCCCGCTTATATCTCAGAACAGCGCCTCACCATTGGCCCCGCCGCTCAGGTATCGCCCGAGGCGCTCAATGAGGCCGCAACAGCGCTACGCGTTGCGCTACAACAACAAGCAAGCCAATAGCTAGAGCCGGCCTTCTTCCAGCGCATGGCAGGCCGCCTGGCTATGGCCATATGACACCATCTGCGGCGCTTCCTGGCGGCAACGTTCATTAGCATGAGGACAGCGCGGGTGGAAGGTACAGCCTGATGGCGGGTTGAGCGGATTAGGCACCTCGCCGCCCACAGGCACCCGTGTGCGCCCCGCTCCGGTCAGGTCTTTCATCAAGTTAAGGACCTGGGCCTGCACTGACACGTCCAGCGCCAGGGTTTCGCCTTTATCGATATGAAAGCTTACGCGATCTACCGCCTTTAACTGCACACGTGGACTGTGGCGAATAACCCAATCAAGCCAGGGGCTGTGCACGCTGCAAGCGCTCTCAACACCTAAAACGTTACTCAATTACTTGCGAAATAATACAGAGCCATTACAGATAGACTGTAAAAATACATAGGTATTTCAACGCACTACAGCTTAAGCATTATTGCTTGTATGCCGTGTCGCCCAGGGCTACGCTGAGTATGACTATTTCATAGGAGCGACATGATGAACGTACCTGGCAAACTCGCGCGGATTTCACTCATCGGCCTGCTTGCAATCACTCTGGCAGGCTGTGCCGGCTATGACCGGCGCACCAACAACACCATGCTTGGGGCCGGCCTGGGCACAGCCGCTGGCGCCATCGCAGGCGGTGGAGACCCCATCTATATGCTCGGCGGCGCGGCCGCAGGCGGCCTGCTGGGCAATATCCTGACTCAAGACAGCAGGTCTTACAGTAGGGGGCGCTCGTATAACAGCAATCACCAACACCGGAAAAATTCCGGAAACCGGAGAAATAACCGACGGTATCATCACAACAATTCAAGAAACTAAAATAAATCGAACTGATCGCATAGTTCAAATCAGAGTAGTAGCCGTAACCGACTCTATGGAGGCAGCGACCGGCACCGCTGGTAAAGCATCCCCACACCATAGCGGTCATGGGTAATAGAATGATGACTGGATCTGGCTCTCAGGAATGATTTGTGCCGTTACTACTTTTGCCCATACTGCTGGTCGCGCTCGTGCTAGGAGCCGTCTGGCTGTTCAATCAGGTCGCACTGGCCTTCGGTTCGTTTGCCGGGTTTGGCGCGATTCTTGCCGTTATTGCCGTCTTTGTCGCATTAATTGCCTGGCTGTTAAAGCGGTATCGCGCCATACATGGCACAAATGTACGAGGGCAGCGTGTGCTGTCTACAGAAGGCAGCTGGGGGGTATTGCGCCTCAGTGTCGGTGAAAAGTCAGGCACCCTGACACTACAAGGCCATAACGCAGACTTTATATTTGCTGATATTGCACAAGCACAAGCAGTGCTTGAAGACGACGGCTGGGCCGTTCATCTGACGCTGCGCCATCAATCCAGAGCAGACTGGTTAATACCGATGTATGGACGCAAACAGGCAAAGCGATGGGCGAAAATCATGTCTTATGCCGCAACACAAAAACTGTAAGGTTTGATGGTTTGCACCATCTTGCTCACGGCACCGGTTAGCTACCAGAGAGGGGGCGCCAACGCACAGCGGCCTTATGTGTGTTGGCGCCCGGTACCATCAGCCAGGCACTTTAAGCACCTGGGCTGCTGCTAAGGCGGCAACCCGGGCCTGTTGGTGCTGGTGGGCAAAGCGCCTTCAAGCCATGGCGCATTGCCCATACGCCGTTGCGCTTATGATATCTGCAGCACCTTGGCGCCATTGCCCGACGCCTTCTTCGGCAAAGTCAGCGCCAGCACACCATCGGTGTAGCGGGCCTCGGCCTTGGCGTCATCAATGTCTTGCGCCAGTACAAAGCTGCGCGACTGTACGCCGTAATACCGCTCGCTATGCAGCAGCGTATCGCCGTCTTTCTGCTCGCTTTCGCGCCGGGTTTCTACACGAATAGAGACAGTGTTTCCGTCAACAGTGACTTTGACGTCTTCTTTTTTTGCGCCCGGCACATCTGCCTTGACAACATAAGACTGCTCGTTTTCGCTCACTTCAATATTTAGCCGCGGTGCGCCATCCGCCGCAAGTGAGCCGGCGCTCCGGAGGCCTTTGAACAGATCATCGAAATCACGAAACGCATCAAAACGCGCCAGATCGCCAAATGGATTAAAACGGATTAGATTATTTGCCATTTTCAACCTCACACAAATAAATTAAATCTGAATAATCAGATAAATCTGGAGCATCGACCTGGTCTTAACTGACCGCCTCAGCTCCTGGCACTGAACCTTTCTGTGCCCTGTTATAAATATGGGTGCAGGTACTACGGTTTCAAGTTGATAAATATCAACCAGACCGTTGAGCGCTTTTTTTAATTAAACAGGCCGTATCATCATGAGTCTCGAATCCGTACAGGCGTTTTTCACACGCCATGCCCCAGACATAGAAATCATTGAACTTGATGCCAGCACTGCGACCGTTTCCCTGGCAGCCCAGGCACATGGTGTTGAACCCGGTCAGATCGCAAAAACTCTTTCGTTGCGAGTTGGTGACCGGTCTCTGCTGGTGGTGGCGAGCGGCGACGTACGGCTGGACAACAAGAAACTGCGGCAGGTTTTTGGCGGCAAAGCCAAAATGCTGGATGCCGAAACCGTACAGGCGCTGACCGGACACCCGGTTGGGGGAATCTGCCCATTTGGCCTGACAACAGATTTGCCTGTTTATTGCGATGTTTCGTTATTGGCGTATGACACAGTGCTGCCGGCGGCGGGCTCGGTGAACTCTGCGGTGCAAATTACACCCAGACGCCTGGCCGAACTGGTGAATGCCGAATGGGTCGATGTAGCAAAATCTGCTGAGCCGATTACCGAACAGACAGCGGGCTGACATATTTACAGCCCCCGGCCGTTGGGTTAGCTGCCGTGTTAGCTGCCCTTTGCGTGAAAAAGGCTCATGCGGCGGTAGGGGTCTTGACGGTAATAGCGCGCAAGCAATGCATACCATTGCGGTAACCCTTGTGCCAGCGGCGCCGGATCAACAAAAAAGACCTCAGTACTCACTGCAAAATACTCGGCAAGATCGGTGGCCGCGTAAGCGTCAAGCGGCAAACTGGCATACCAAGGCTGCGCCTCGGCAGACTCGGGGTCAATATAAGACGGAATGGCATCTTCTGCGGCCGCCAGGCTTGCACAAAATTCATCAAACGAGGCCTGAAGAATACGCTGCCATTCATGGGGGTGGATATCTGGATGCGCTCCCAGTGACGGCATACCGTCGGCATCACTGCCGTACAGGTCAAGCTTATGCGCAAATTCATGAATGACGACATTGGCACGCGACACCAGGCCAGCCTCGGCATCTTCCCAGGAAAGAATCAGCGGCCCGCCGTCCCAGGCTTCGCCTGACGCCTCCATCATGTACTCGTGCACTACGCCACTCTCGTCGACTTCGGTGCGCGGAATGACAAACCCGCTGGGATACATAATGATTTCTGTCCAGCCCTCATACAGGCGCGGACTGAGCTGCATGATGGGCAACGCCGCCTGTATGGCCACAGACAGCATGATCTCGTGTGTAAGTTCCAGACCCTGCACACCGCTAAATTGCTTGCTGGCGAGAATCCAGGCCGTGCGCTGCTGTAGGGCCAGGTCTTCGTCGGGTGTAAGACCCACAAGAAATGGATGGCTTACAATTGCCCGGTGCCACACCTCGTCGGTAAGCAGGGCCAGCTCTTGTTCAACCTTGCGTTGTGGGGCTCCACGCCCCGAAAGCCATCTAAGCATGCCTTGGCGCCACACAAATATATTGCTGCAACGTAACATTTACGTTGCAGCAGGGGTTAGAAACTCCGTAAAATCATATATTAGTCTTTGACTGTAGATACCGAGCCTTCTTTGAGCCCTCGCAACCCTTCATCAACCAGTATAAAAGCATTAACCATAGGCGCCATGGGCGTGGTGTACGGCGATATCGGCACAAGCCCGCTCTACACCATGAAAGAGGCCTTTTCGCCCGAACATGGCCTGGCACTGACCGAAAGCAATATTTTGGGCGTAGTCTCGCTCATCGTATGGATGCTGATTCTGGTCGTTACCCTTAAGTACGTGTTACTGGTAACACGCGCCAATAACGACGGCGAAGGGGGCATTATGGCGCTGCTGGCCCTGGCGCTTTCACCCTTTAAGCACGGAACCCGGCGCTATGCGACGCTGGTTATCATCGGCCTGATCGGCACGGCACTTTTCTTTGGCGACGGCATTATTACGCCCTCGATTTCCGTACTTTCAGCCGTCGAGGGCCTTAGCATTGCCACCCCAGCCCTGACCGACTACGTAGTGCCGGCTACCGTCATTATTCTGTTGGCGCTGTATATGGTGCAACGCAAGGGCACGGCGCACATAGGCAAATGGTTTGGCCCCGTCATGCTGATCTGGTTTTCGGCTCTTGCCATTATGGGCCTTATCAACATCGCCGCCCAGCCGCTCATACTGCAGGCATTAAACCCGCTTCATGCCCTGATGTTCATCCCGCAAACAGGCTGGGTGGGCTTTATAGCGCTGGGTGCCATTGTGCTGGCTGTTACCGGTGCCGAAGCGCTTTATGCAGACATGGGCCATTTTGGTGCCAAGCCCATTCGTATTGCCTGGCTAACCATGGTGTTTCCGGCTCTGGCACTCAGTTACCTTGGCCAGGGCGCACTGCTTATGGCTCAGCCAGGCGCTGTCGCCAACCCGTTTTATCATCAGCTGGGCAACTGGGCGGTGTACCCATTGGTCGCGCTGGCAACAACTGCAGCCATTATTGCATCACAAGCCACCATATCCGGCACGTTCTCCATCGTGCGTCAGGCGATTGCCCTGGGTTACATCCCGCGGCTTAAAGTGCAATACACCTCTGACGAGCATATCGGGCAAATCTATATCCCATTCATTAACTGGCTGCAGCTTTTTCTGGTGCTGTCAGTCGTTATCGGTTTCGGTTCGTCTGGCGATCTGGCCTCAGCCTACGGTATTGCCGTCACCACCACTATGCTGGCCACCACCTGTCTTACATTCTTTGTAATCCGGTACAAATGGCATATAAACCTGGCCGTCTGTATAGCTGTTACAGGCCTGTTCTTAGTCATTGACCTTACGCTGGTCAGCGCCAACATGCTTAAAATACCGAGCGGGGGCTGGTTTCCCTTACTGCTCGCTGTGTTCATCATCGTACTGATGCTTACCTGGCGTACCGGCCGACGTCTGGTCGCTGCAAACCTGTATAAAAACCGTATACCGCTGGAAGATTTTCTTTCCAGCCTGTTCAGCCATCCGCTTACGCGCGTTCCCGGCACAGCCATCTTTTTCAGATCGGAAGGCGATGGGGTGCCACATGCCCTGCTGCACAACCTGTCACACAATAAAATTTTGCACGAGCGCACGGTTTTCCTCACCGTCCTGAACCGCGATGTGCCCTATGTCAACGAAAAATACCGCGTCAGCGTCGAAGAGCTGGGCAACGGCTGCTATCAGGTTGATATGCGCTTTGGTTTCCAGGAAGATCGCGACATACCAAAAGCATTAGCCCTGTGCGAGCCCTATGGCCTGAGTTTCCAGATGCTGGAAACCTCGTTCTACATTGCCCGCCAGACGGTCATTGCCACCATGGGCGGTGGCATGGCACACTGGAGAGAGGTACTGTACGCCACGCTGGCGCGTAACGCACGGTCAGCTTCTGATTACTTCAGCCTGCCAGCCAACCGGGTCATCGAGCTGGGCGCCCAGGTCGAAATTTAGCCCTGCTGCGGCAGGCTCCAACAGGGTTTGCCGCCTTCGCTGTTATGTCACTTGAACTCTTTCCTTTTGGACAAACTGGCGAACGCACCCCACTCGGGCCGTCGGCATTTTTGCTGCATGGCTTTGCATTGCCCCACTCAGCGCAACTGCAGCCGCTTATCGAGGCCATTACCGGTCAATCGCCATTTCGCAACATGGTGACACCGGGCGGCTACACCATGACGGTAGGCCTGACAAACTGCGGCGCACTAGGCTGGACAACCGACGAGCACGGCTACTGTTATTCGCCTACAGACCCCATAACCGGCCAGCCATGGCCTGCCCTGCCCCACCTGTTTCTGACCCTTGCCCGCGAAGCCGCGCAGGCTGCTGGTTTTGCTGACTTTGCGCCAGACGCCTGTCTGATCAATCGCTACGTGCCTGGTGCCAGGCTGTCGCTGCACCAGGATAAGAACGAGCGCGACCTGTCGGCACCCATAGTGTCTGTGTCATTGGGCATGCCGGCCGTTTTTCTTTTTGGCGGTCACGCCAGATCTGACAAAACCGCACGCGTACCGGTCAAACACGGTGATGTGGTGGTATGGGGCGGTGAAGACCGTCTGCGCTACCATGGTGTCATGCCGCTGACCGACCAGCCCCACCCCCTGTTTGGCAGCCAGCGCATTAATTTTACGTTTCGCAAGGTTCGTTAAGCACCACAGCGTGTTGCGACGCCGCCCATTGCAGCCAACGGCCGGCGGCGCCGGCCAGCGGGCCACAACGTAGGTACGCTTGAGAACGCTATGCTCGTTACAGACGAGACCAGGGCACGCCCCGCCGGGATAATGCGCGGCGCACCCCGGTCTGGCTTTACGACCTGCCGGAATCTGACATGCGAATTAACGCCGACATGTCTTGCTGACGCTGGACCAGCTGCTTGCGAGTTTCTTGTGTTTTCTTATCAAGTTCTGCGATCAGGTCTTCTTCTTGCTCCAGCATGAATACATAACGCTGGCCCAAGGCGCTCTGGTCGGGCACCGATGCCATATTTGCACGTATTCTTGCCTGATTGTCGACAGCGCGCTGCGTATCGGCTTCGAGTTTTTGCAAGGCTGATTCGACCTCAGCCACAGCCCCGCGCATGTGCGCCAATTTTTTAAGCCGCTCAGCGGTATCCGCGTCGTCAGCCATGCCGGACCAGTGCAGCAGCGCCTGTTGGCCGGCATCTACCAGTGCAAACGTTTCGCCGCGTTTTTGTTCATCTACGGCTTTGGCACTGGCCGAAGCGCCCGCCTTAAGTGACAGGCGAAGGCGATGGCTGGATGCCGTGCTGCTGTCCAGCGCATCAGAAGAGAACTGCCAGCCTTCGCGCCGCGGATGTTCGATGATCATCGTGCGCGGCCCATCTTCGGCACCCGTTACTGAGTAGGTCGTGATCATCCGCGCGACGCGGGTCGCATGCAATACCCCATCTGTGATGGAGATCTGCCCGGTTTCTTCTTCGGGCGTGGTCTCACTGATGACTGTCACCTTGCGGTCACTGGCAAACTTTGCCATGCGGCTGTCGCCTTTGGGTATGCCTGATAATTGCGCATCGCCGACATAGCCCTGGTCCTCATCGTAGACAGTCAGAATGCCAGGTGGCAGGCTGGCCTGGGTCGTGTTCTTGAGAAAAACTGCCGCTACAGGGTGTACGGTATCGCGGTCGGGATCGAAAACCGAAACACGTTCAGCATCAGCCTGTACATCAATAAATGGGCTTGAGTAAGTTTGCCCTGCAGCCAGACTGATGGGCTCGGGCAAGCGGTACTGGGCGCTGATATCACCCTCTGCTGCCACGGCTTCGTTGGCCGCGCGCGAAGGCGCGGCAAGAACACCTGACCCCGCTCTGGCCCGTTTGAGCACAGGGCCAGGCGCTGAGGCCATGGCCCGCACTGCAGATCCGCTCTCCTGCATTGGCTGGTCATCTCGAGAAAAGGCCGCTTCATCATCCGGCCTGGGCGCCGCAGTACTTTGTGCAATAACCGGTACCTCTTGCCGGGTATGCCAGTAACGCTGAAAAAGCTGCTGGGCCAGCGTAACAGGCGCACCCGAAGACAGGGTGACGGCAACGTCCTCCCAGTCTTCACCTGTGGCGTTTTCAAGCACGGCCCAGGCCTGCAGGCGCGCTTTGCTCTGCGACCCCATCATAAGCCGGTAGGCGGTTTTCCAGACGGGCGCTGGTATGCTGTACGAAAGCCCCACCTCGCGGGCCTCGTCGCTCTCCAGCTTAATGGCAATACGTCGCATGTCTTCACCCAGAAGACGGCTGCTGGCGTCTACTGCCCGTTCGACTCGCTCTCGCATTGCCGGGTCTTTGATGTCTAGTACCGCCTCGGTACCCAGCTTGAGCACTTCGATATGGCCTTCTTCGGTCATGACAGACAAAACAGGAGCAGACCGCATGTCTGCGTCGGATTCGGCATGCCCCCACTGCTCGTCCACCCCCAGCACGGCTCCCTCAACACTGCGGCCCCCGGAACTAACACGAACGTGAACGCCTTGCAAAGTTTGCAGCAATTTCGGCATGCTGCGTAACTGCTCGGGCGAAAAGGGCAATCGACTGAAGGTTTCATGTACGGGCGACAGGCCGTCGAGACGGATGGCGCCCACACCTCCTGATGGGTCACGCACCACAAGGCTTTTCAGAATATCGTTGACTTGATCCAGTGGCACATCCAGCACCAGCGACTGCCCGCTGCCAACCTGAGCGCTGCGGAAGATTTCGGCCAGCCCGCCAGACGACAGGATAATTGTCTGGATGGGAGCCGGTGTCGGTGATGGCTGCAATGAAGGAGCCGAAGGCGGCATCTGCGAGGCCGCCGCACTCTCGGGCGTAGTAACCGCCACGCCAGCCCCCGCACTTTCAGGTGCCGCATACGCGGACGCTACGCCAAACATGGCTGCCACCGCACACGCCATCGCGGTTTTCTGTATAGATAAATTCTTTTGCCTTTCCATCAAGCAGTCTCCTTGTACCGATACCCATTGCATAAATTTTTTAATCAGAATCAGCATACAGCCTGAACCCCGGCCCGAAAAAGCCGTGGCATCACAGCCGCAGTCATGCCAGAATACCCGTTGTTTATGTAACAGGTTCCATCATGCACGTCTGTATCATCGGCGCAGGTATTATCGGCACAAGTACTGCATGGCAATTTGCGCGCCAGGGTGCCCGCGTTACGCTCATCGAGGCCTCCTCCGGCGCAGGGCTTGCCACCAGCTATGCCAACGGCGGGCAGCTCAGCTACAGCTATGTTGCTCCTCTGGCCGAACCTGGCGTGCTGCCCTACCTGCCTAAGTGGCTGTTCAACGGCGAATCACCACTACGCTTTCGTCCCCGCCTCGACCCGCATCAATGGCGCTGGTGTCTTGCCTTTATGCTCGCCTGTCGCAGCAGTCAGGTTAAAGATACTACGGCTGCCATGCTGACACTGTCGTACCTCAGCCGCGACACACTGCACCAGTGGATGAATGAAACACCGATCTCGTTTCACCATAAAACCAATGGCAAGCTCATTGCCTACCGAAGTCCGGCCCTGGTTAAAAAAGCCCGTAAGCTGGTGGCCTATCAGGCCGGTTACGGCGCGCAACAATCTGTACTCAACAGGCAAGAATGCATTGCACTAGAACCTGCCCTGGGCGAGCTTGGCGAGGCGCTAGCGGGTGCTGTCTATACACCAGGCGAAGAGGTTGGCGACTGCCATCTTCTGACCACAGGCCTGTTTAATGCTATAAGCCGGCACAGCGCTGCAGTTGTACGCACCGGCGCCCATGTTCGCAAACTGATACGGTCTGGTAACCGAATTGTTGCCGCTGAACTCGACAGCGGTGAACACATCACGGCCGACCATTTCGTGGTTGCCGCAGGCATGGCAAGCCGCAGGCTGCTGCAAACCGTAAACGAAGAAGCAATGCTTTATGGGCTGAAGGGGTACAGCCTGAGCATACCCATGTCAGATGCCCCGGGCGCAGCACCAGCCATCAGCGTGACTGACTACGAGCGTCGTATTGTGTACGCTCCAATCGGGCCAGTCATGCGTATTGCGGCCATGGTCGACATGGGTGACCGCAGCGCTGACATCAACCCACAGCGCATTGCATTGCTCAAGCGGCAGGTGAACAACACCTTCCCGTCGCTGGATACGGCCAGCGCCACAGAGTGGGCCGGAGAGCGGCCTGCCACGCCGACAGGCAAACCTATTATCGGGCGCAGTCATGCCGCCGAAAATTTATGGCTAAACATTGGCCATGGGGCGCTTGGCTTTACCGTGGCCTGCGGCAGCGCAGTGCTGCTGCAGGCCCTTGTATCAGGTCAGCCCGTACCCATAAATGCCAGGCCTTTCGCCTCGCGCTGAGGTGTCTTCTGCATACGGCCTAGTTATCGTTAAACAGTCCTTGCTCCACGGCATAGACTGCAATTTGTACCCGGCTTGAAAGGTTCAGCTTTTTAAGTATGTTCTGCACATGAATCTTGACCGTACTTTCGGCCACATCAAGATTGCGGGCAATAACCTTGTTGCTTTCTCCGCGCACCAGACACTGGATGATATCCATTTCGCGCGCTGTCAGATGTGCACGTGAAGCAGACTCTGACACAGGGGCGGGCTCACTGGTAGCGCGAAACTGCGCCACCAGTTTGCTGGTCATAGGCTCGGCGATAACCGGCTCGCCCTGCGCCGCACGCCGTATGGCGGTTGTTAATGAATCAGCGTCTATATTTTTAAGCAGATACCCCAGCGCACCATCACGCAAGGCCTGGCCAAGTTCGTCGGCCTCTTCTGACACCGTCAGTATTACGACTGCGCAATCGGGCATGTCTTGCAACAACAGGCGCAGGGTTTCGAGGCCCGACAGCCCCGGCATGTTGAGATCCAGCAATATGACATCGGGCGCAAGCGCCTTGGCCCGCTTAATGCCCTCCAAACCGTCTGCCGCTTCGCCCACAACATCAAAATCTGGCTGTTTCTGCAGCAGAAAGCGTACGCCTGAACGAAACAGGCTGTGATCGTCTATGAGCAGTATTTTTATCGTCATCGTTGAGCAGGGCTCACACTATGCTGTCACGCACGGCGCGTAGACGGCACTCGTAATTTTGCCACTCCATGATCAAAAACAGTTCTCCGCGCAAACGCACGGCCGTTGACAGGCATGCCTGTTTACTACCCTACCATCAAGCCGCCTGCCGAGCGCTCGCAGGTAACACCAGCGTAACCGCCACGCCCCGGCAGGCCTGCTTACCACCCTGCCATCAAGCCGCCTGCCGCGCGCTTGCCGGCAACACCAGCGACACTGCCACGCCCTGACCGGGTGCCGTGTCAATATTGAGTTCAGCCCGCATACGTTTGGCGCGCTCTTGCATAATTTTTCTGCCGAGGTGCCCTTCAAGGCCATCAACCACATCCGGGTCAAAGCCTATGCCATTATCGGCCACAAGCAGACGGAAGTCTTGCCCATTGCTCATACGCACATCAACTTTACTGGACTGAGCATGCTTGCGAACGTTGGACAAGGCCTCTTGCAAAATGAACAGTACCTGCAATTGCTGCTCTCGCGAAAGCGCAGCACCTCCGGACAGGTCTCCGACTTCGAGGGCAACGTCAATACCCGTCTGGCGTCGGAAGCGCGCCACAGTTTCTTCGACGGCACCGAGCAGATCACCGCCCTCCCCCAGCCTGGTACGAAAATTGTTCAGCAACTCACGCACATCCTGATAGCTTTCTGTCACGCCGGTACGCAGCAAAGGGACGATATCGCGTACTTCGCCCATGTCTTCACGCACAACCGCCTGTTCAAGCACCTGCAACTCAAGGTTCAGAAAATTAAGCCCTTGCGCAATGCTGTCATGCAACCCCTGGGCCATGAGTGTGCGCTCCTGCTCCATGGCGAGCTGGCGTGCCTGCACCCCGAGACGCCGGTTTTGCAGGGCAATGCCAAGATGCCGGCCCAGTGTTTCAAGCAGATGATGCTCTTCGGCACCCATGACCCGCGGCTGATTGAAATGCAGCGAGTAAGAACCCAGCACTTCATCCTGCGCCTGAATAGGAAAGACGGCAAGACTACGAAACCCCTCCTTGGCACAAAGAAAGCGGGCAGGAATCTCTTGCATCTTCTCGGTATCGCTAATGATTACCGGGCCTTTTCGGGTTGCCTTGCCACAAAAACAGTCGGTCGCCTTCATGCAGAACTCTTCGTCGCCATGACGGGCTGACAGCCCTTGCGACAGCACGAGGCTAAGATTGTCGCCGGTGGGGTTGAGCGTGCGGACGCTTCCGCCGCCCGCATCAAACTGACGCATGACGCGGTCAAGAAAACCCTGGCAAACACTTTCGATATTGTTGGGTTGATTCAAAAAGGCGGCGATATCGTACAGCGTGGCCAGTACGGCGTTGCGGCTGGCCAGTTCAGCTGTTTTCTCTTCGACCCGCCCCTCAAGCTCTGAATACAGGCCCTCGAGTTCATCGGCCATTGTATTGAAGCCCATTGCCAGTGCTCCAAACTCGTCCTGGCTTTCTACCGGCAGCCTTACGGAGAAGTCGCGGCTGGTCATGCGCCGCAACCCATCGCGCAGTTGTAGAACCGGAAAGATGATCCAGAGATAAAGCAGATAGATCAGCGCGAGCGTTCCGATACAGGCGATGACGACAAGTATGCTTTGCGATATGCGCAGCATGGAGGTTTTGCGGGAGCTGACGCTTTCGATCATGCGGACCAGCACATCGGCCTGAGCCACAAACACAGGCAGCAGGTCAAGATAAGCGTTCGGAGTACCGCCATCCAACGCCATCAGCGCGGCCGGCCTGAGTTGCTGCTGCCAGATATCAACCACCCGTGTCATCTGCGCCTGCACTGGTTGTTCAGCGGGCAGCAACAATGGACGCGCGGGATCTCCCCGTTCAAGCTCACTGAATACGCGATCTTGTGCGTGAACAAATGCCAGCACCGCGTCGGCCCGCGTCTGGGCGTCGGTCACCGGTTCTCTGACAAGCTCAACAGCCACGCGACTGGCCTGCATACGCAAACTGCCTGCGTCATTGATGGCTGCACCCGCCCCTTCAAGTTGCCAGGATAGCCACAGCGTCCAGCCTATCATGCTGAGCACAACAAGCAGCGCCACGGCGGAGCTTGCAATAATGCGAGTTGAAAGCCTGTTGCGCACAGGCGGTTGATCGGAAAACAAGGTAGTCGGATCCATGCCTGTGGCCTCCGGCAAGAGTGACGGGCTAAGCAAGTATACAGTTTTGAACTTCAGCACCCTGCACCCTTGTCTGCGACGAAATCAGCGGGTACATCGCAGGCGCTCTTGCATTTGCATGCAACGAATTCCCAACTGCAGCAGCCTCGCTTCGAGCAGCACAAACAGGCCATCAGCCGCGTGCCTGGTTTCTGCTTTTAACGAGGCTGCACAGCCAGGCAGCCTCTTAGCGAACGCTTGTTGAAAACTCCGGGAGCTACCGACAATCCGCTCAAGACCGTGCATTACTGATTGTTATTGCAGTAAGGGGCTATCGGCACCTTCCAGTTCATACCCGTGAATGTCGGCCTGCCCGGCCAGATACGAGGCGTACTGTCGCCAGGCAGTATCACGGCTTGCCGCGGCAAGTACAGCGGCGATGTCGTCGCGCACATCGCCATAATCGCGCAAACGCCCGGCCACATGCCGGCGCACACGCACGACATGCAAGCCAAACCGGGTTTCAAGCAACCGCGACAGCACCTCGCCCTCCTTCAACCCGAACACAATGCGCTCGAACTCAGGCACGGTGTCACCCCGGCCTAATTGGCCCAGGTTGCCACCCAGTGCTCCGGAAGGGCAATTGGAAAGTGTTTTTGCAATGTCGCCAAAGCAGGAGGCGTCGGCAAGAACCGTATTTAGCGCCGCCTGCGCCCGCTCGCGCAAGGCATCAAGACTTACACCCGGCGTGACCTGGAACAGAATGTGATCGGCCTCTACCAGTTCACCGACCGTAAACCGGTCTGGATTGCTGTCGTAATAACGCCGGCAGGTGGTCTCGTCGGCCTCGGGCACCTGTACCTCGCGTTCCAGCAGAGCGTCAATGACGGCTTCATCACTGCCTCCGCTTATTCCCAGCCTGGCGGCTTCGTCGAGCAGCACGCGTTTGAGCACCAGGGTGATCATGGCTTCATCAACCGGGTTGCCAGCCTCTTCATGGAAAGGCAGCTCGACCTCCATGTCGGCATCGGTAACTTCCACGCCATTTACAGTAACTGTCATGATCTAGCTCCGTAGGGGTTCAGGAACGGACACGCGGGCGAACCAGCTGCCATGCGCGGCCCAGATAAAACACCGAGGCGAAACCGCTCCACACATGAACCAGCCGCGTGAAGGGAAAGATCACGAACAGCGTCATGCCCATGAAAAGGTGGGCCTTGAACAGCATTGGGGCGTCAGCAATGTAGCCGGCCGCATCACCACGGAAGGTGACGATATGCTGTGCCCAGTTCATCAACTGCACCATCATGTGGCCATCGAGATGGCCTGCCGACACAAACAGCGTGCTCAGACCCAGCAACAGGGTTAGCAGCAGCCAGGCCAGCAACACCTTATCGCCCGTGCGAGTTACGGCTGCTATGCGCGGGTCGGTAAGCCGGCGATGCAGCAGTATTACCAGACCGATCAGGCACATGACACCCAGAACACCACCGGCCGCCATGGCAAATATCTGCTTGGCGGTATGAGACAGGCCAAGCGTGTCCCAGACGATGACGGGCGTGAGCAGGCCTACAAGATGGCCGAAGAACAGGCCAATAATGCCTACGTGAAAAAGAATATTTCCCAATCGCAGATTGCCCTGATGCAGCAACTGCGAACTGTCGCTCTTCCAGGTGTACTGCTCGCGCTCAAAGCGTATGAAGCTGCCCAGCAAAAAGATAGCCAGCGCGATGTAGGGATATATGCCGAACAAGAATTGATGCACGGTGTTCATGCTGATGCTCCCGAATAATCAATGAATCTCGCTGCGCGGGTAAAAGCGCACCGTTTTTTCTTGTTGCATGGAAGGCCGTAATAAAGGTTCGACGCCATCAGCCCCCACACCAAAGGTTTCCATGGCCTCATCCATGTCCCGCACGGGCGGCTCGATCTGAGGCAAAGGTTCAACCATCGTCAGGCTGCGCAGCACTGAAAATATCGTGCCATACGGGCTTTCTTTGCGTGTAAGGCGGTCGCCTATGGCAGCCAGCACGTGTATGGCTTCGTCCAGCAAATGCTCTGCGGTTTCTGCGGGAACCTCACTGAGGAACTCCAGAAACACCGGCACATGGTCTGGCAGCTCGGCGCTGGCCAGATCATAGCCATGCTTGCGGTATTCTTGCAGCAAATCGACCATGGCCTGTCCGCGGTCACGGCTTTCACCATGCACGTGCTCAAACAAATGCAGTGAGTGCGATGGTGTGCGGTCAAACGTGGCCACATAGTTTTCCTGAACCTTGATCAGCGTGTCTTCCGACAGGTAGGCAAGCAAAGGTTGCAGTGTCTCGTGTGCCTTGGGCCATGCCTGCAGAACAGTCTGGATTTCAGGCAAGGCATCTCGCAATTCTTGTTGCGGGTAATTCAGCAAGACGGAAAGGATTTTATAAAGTCGCATCATCAGCTTCCTGTCTAGTTACCGGCAAACGCCGGCTTTGTGGGCTTGCGCGGCACCACTGTGGGTGCACGGCTACGTCTTTTCTCTACAAAGGCGCCTTCGCCCCCTGCCTTGGCGCGAGGTCTGCCAAACAAACCTGGCGATGACGCTCCGTCCGAACAACCGTTGCCAAACGTAAAGCCGCAACTGCCTTTTTCGCTAAAGCTGTCCTCAACCGTGGCTTTGTGGCTGGTCGGGATCACAAAGCGGTCTTCGTAATTGGCAATGGCCATGATCTGGTACATGTCTTCGACAGTGGCGGCATCCAGGCCAACCAGATCAAGCACTTCCAGGTCTTGTTCACCATGCACCGACTTAGACCGCATATAGGCGCGCATGGCCAGCATGCGTTTAAGCGCAAGCAATATGGGCGCTTCTTTGCCAGCAGTCAGCAGGTTGGCCAGATAGCGCACGGGTATGCGCAGGCTGTCGACGTCTGGAATAACGCCGTTCTTGCCAAAGGTTGCATGCGGCATGCGCCCGGCCTCGGCGGCAGACTGTATGGGCGACAGCGGCGGTATATACCAGACCATGGGCAAGGTGCGATATTCAGGGTGCAGCGGAAAGGCTACCTTCCATTCGCAGGCCATTTTGTAAACCGGCGACCTGCGTGCCGCTTCCAGCCAGGTTTCGGGAATGCCTTGGCGCCTGGCCTCGGCAATGACTTCAGGGTCATGGGGGTCAAGAAACACCTTAAGCTGCTCTTCGTACAGATCTTGCTCGTCAGGTGTGGCGGCAGCCTCTGCGATTTTGTCGGCGTCGTACAGCAGCACACCCAGATAGCGAATACGGCCTACACAGGTTTCCGAGCATACGGTGGGTTCGCCCGCCTCAATGCGGGGGTAGCAGAACGTGCATTTTTCAGCCTTACCGCTTTCCCAGTTGTAGTACACCTTTTTGTACGGGCAACCCGAAATACACATGCGCCAGCCACGGCATTTGTCCTGGTCAACCAGCACAATGCCATCGTCTTCACGCTTGTAGATGGAACCCGAGGGACAACTGGCCACACAGGTGGGGTTAAGGCAATGCTCGCACAGCCGGGGCAGATACATCATGAAGGTGTTCTCAAAGGTCGAGTACATCTCCTTTTGCACGTTTTCAAACAAGGCATCCTTGCTGCGCGCACTGAATTCGCCGCCCAGGTCGTCTTCCCAGTTTGGGCCCCAGACGATTTTTTCCATCTTCTTGCCCGTCAGCAACGAAACAGGACGGGCCGTGGGCGGCGTTTCGCTGAGCGGCGCGTTTTGCAAGTGCTCGTAATCGAAGGTAAACGGTTCGTAGTAATCGTCAACCTGCGGCAGGTTGGGGTTGGAAAACAGGTTGGCCAGTATGCGCAGCTTGCTGCCCTGGCGTGGCTGCAGCTTGCCCGACTTGGTGCGCACCCAACCACCCTTCCACTTGGTCTGGTTTTCCCACTCTTTGGGGTAACCCACCCCAGGCTTGGTTTCTACGTTATTAAACCAGGCGTACTCGACGCCATCTCGACTGGTCCAGACGTTCTTGCAAGTTACGGAACAGGTGTGACACCCGATGCATTTGTCCAGATTGAGCACCATGCCCACTTGCGCACGGATTTTCATTATCGGGCTCCTTCATTGTTTGATTCATCAAGTGCCCCTTCGAGCCAATCAACCTTGGCCAGTTTGCGCAACACCACAAACTCGTCACGGTTGCTGCCTACGGTGCCGTAGTAATTGAAGCCATAGGCTTGCTGGGCATAACCACCAATCATGTGCGTAGGTTTGAGCACGGCACGCGTAACCGAGTTGTGGATGCCACCACGTTTGCCGCTTAGCTGTGCACCCGGTACGTTCACGATTTTTTCCTGCGCGTGATACATCAGGCACACACCGATAGGCACACGCTGGCTGACGACCAGCCGGGCAGTGACCACACCGTTAACGTTGAAAACCTCTACCCAGTCGTTGTCTACCAGGCCGGCCTGTTTGGCCTCTGTTTCAGATATCCATACATGCGGGCCGCCGCGACTGAGCGTCAACATGCGCAGGTTGTCAGAGTAGGTACTATGAATGCCCCATTTTTGATGCGGCGTCAGCCAGTTGAGCACCAGCTCGGGCTGCCCGTTGGAATAGCGGCGCATGGGCTCGATGGTTTTGGTGTCAACCGCCGGCCTATACACGCAGAAGCCCTCGCCAAAGTCCAGCATCCAGCGATGATCCTGATACAGCTGCTGGCGGCCGGTCAGCGTGCGCCATGGAATCAGCTCATGCACATTGGTGTAACCGGCGTTGTAGCTGACTTCTTCGCTTTCCACACCCGACCAGGTCGGCGCAGAAATAATCTTGCGTGGTTGCGCCTGGATATCGCGGAAACGGATTTTGTCGTGTTCCCGGCCCTTGGCCAAATGCACGTGTTCGCGTCCGGTAATCTTGCCAAGCGCTTCCCAGGCCTTGACCGACACATGGCCATTGGTTTCTGGTGCCAGCGTCAGAATCATTTCTGCCGCATCGATGGCTGTGTCCAGGATGGGCCGCCCTTTGCTCACGCCTTCTTCACGCACCACGTGGTTTAACGCGCCCAACTCGCGGACTTCATGTTCGGTATTCCAGTTAATACCCTTGCCGCCATTGCCCAGCTTGTCGAGCAGAGGCCCTATGGAGGTGAACTTGCGATAAATATCACGATAATCGCGCTCAACCACGGTCATGGCAGGAGCTGTCTTGCCCGGTATCAGGTCGCAATCGCCATGCTTCCAGTCTTGTGGTGCAAAAGCCTGACCCAGCTCGCCGGGGGTATCGTGCATGAGCGGTGTCAGCACGATGTCTTTCTTCACACCCAGGTACTCGCCGCCAATTTCGCTGAATTTTTTCGCGATCAGCTTGTAGATTTCCCAGTCGCTCTTGCTCTCCCACAAGGGCTGAACCGCCTCGCTGAGCGGATGAATAAAGGGATGCATGTCAGAGGTGTTGAGGTCATCTTTTTCGTACCAAGTGGCCGTCGGCAACACGATGTCGCCGTACAGGCACGTGGTACTCATACGAAAATCAAGCACAGTCAGCAGGTCAAGCTTGCCGTCGGCATCCTCATCGCGGTAGAGCACCTCCGAAGGCCTAATGCCGTCTTTTTCCTGGCTGAACACGGCGTTTTGCGTGCCCAGCAAGTACTTCAGCATGTACTCATGGCCCTTGCCGCTGGAGCCCAAGAGGTTAGAGCGCCACACAAACATATTGCGCGGATAATTGGCTGGGTTGTCGGGGTCGTCGCAACTCATGCTTAACGAACCGTTTTTCAGGTTGCGTGCGGTGTATTCCACCGGATCAATACCCTCAGCTTCAGCCTGTGCCACCACATCAAGCGGATTGGTCTGCAGCTGCGGACACGAAGGCAACCAGCCCATGCGCTCAGACTTGGCGTTCAGGTCTATCATGCTCATGCCGTCGAAGGCAGACCGTTCAGCCGTAGGCGAAAGTATTTCATCTACCGCCAGCTGCTCATGACGCCATTGCCCGGTATGGGCATAGAAAAACGATGTACCGTTCATCTGGCGCGGCGGCCGAGTCCAGTCAAGCGCGAACGCCAGAGGCGCCCAGCCAAACTGGGGCCGCAGTTTTTCTTGCCCCACATAGTGCGCCCAGCCACCGCCACTCTTGCCGACGCAGCCACACATAACCAGCATATTGATAATGCCGCGATAGGCCATGTCCATGTGGTACCAGTGGTTTAGACCCGCACCCACAATAACCATGGACTTGCCCTGTGTGTCATGGGCGTTTTGTGCAAACTCGCGTGCTACCTGAATAACAAGATGACGAGGCACCGTGGTGTGCTTTTCTTGCCATGCAGGCGTATAGGGCACATCGTCGTCGTAGCTGCTGGCAACATTGGGGCCGCCCAGCCCGCAATCCACGCCATAGCTGGCCATTTGCAGGTCGTATACCGTAGCCACCAGCGCACTGCTGCCATCGGCTAGCGTGACACGCCGGGCGGGCACATGGCGCATCAGCACATCTTCGTGCTCACCACCAAAATACGGGAAGCCAACTTCCGCCACCTCATCACGCGTTTCCAGCAGGCTGAGGCGGGGAACAACTTCACGGTCGGAGACAGAGTCGCGCAACTCGAGGTTCCAGCGCCCTGGCCTGCCACCCTCTTTGGCGCCTTCGCCCCAGCGCAAACCTATGGTGCCATTAGGCACCACAAGATCACCAGTTTGCTCATCAATAAGCAGCGTCTTCCAGTCGGGGTTATTGCCTTGTGCCAGGTCGCCGGCCAGATGCGATGCACGCAAGAAGTGGTCAGGCACCAGTCGACCATTGGCCTCTTTCAACATAACCAGCATGGGCATGTCGGTGTACTGACGGATGTAATCACGGAAGTAATCTGATTTACCAGGCCGGTGAAACTCGGACAGAATCACATGGCCCATGGCCAGCGCCAGTGCCGCGTCTGTGCCTTGCTTGGGTGCAAGCCAGATGTCGCCAAACTTGACCATTTCGCCGTAGTCGCTGGAGATGGCCACGGTCTTGGTGCCCTTGTAGCGCACCTCGGTATAAAAGTGAGCATCGGGCGTGCGGGTCTGCGGTACGTTGGATCCCCAGACCAGCAGATAAGTCGAGTTATACCAGTCGGCCGACTCCGCCACGTCGGTCTGCTCGCCCCAGACCTGTGGGCTGGCGGGTGGCAGATCGCAATACCAATCGTAAAAACTCAGGCAGGCGCCCCCGATCAGGCTCAGGTAGCGGGCTCCCGCTGCATAGCTAATCATGCTCATGGCCGGGATCGGGGAAAAACCAACGATGCGGTCTGGCCCGAATTTTTTAATAGTGAAAGCATTGGCGGCCGCCACAATTTCGGTGGCCGTGTCCCAATCAGCCCGCACAAAGCCACCCAGGCCCCGTACCGACTTATAGCGGCGCGCTTTCTCCGGGTTCTGGCTGATGGATTCCCATGCGGTGATCGGGTCCATGGTCTTGCGGGCTTCTTGCCACATTTCCATAAGGCGGCCCCGCATCAGGGGGTATTTGACGCGTTGGGCCGAGTACACATACCAGCTGTATGAGGCACCCCGAGGGCATCCACGCGGCTCGTGGTTGGGCAGATCAGGCCGGGTTCGGGGGTAATCGGTTTGCTGGGTCTCCCAGGTGATCAAACCGTTTTTGACGTAAATTTTCCATGAACAGGAACCAGTGCAGTTCACACCGTGGGTTGAGCGCACGATTTTGTCATGCTGCCACCGCGCCCGATAGGCGTTTTCCCAAGTTCGGTCTTCATTGACGACTTCCCCATGCCCGTCCGAGAACGTGGACGCAACACGCGACATGAAATTCAGTCGGTCGAGAAAGTGACTCATACAAATCTCCAGGGTCCGCCAGTCTGTGGCGGCGCTACATTGATCGATACACTTACTTTACGTTTCCGGACCGCCGGAAACCATTCCTCTCACGAAGGGGGTGACAAGGCCTTGCGGTTCCTGACGGCCTAGTTCTTTCGAACTAGGCCACACTCCCCTTCTTCCTCAATCAGCAGGGCATGGCCGCGTTGCGACGGGCATAAAACCACCAGGTAATCGCCACACAAGTCAGGTAAAAGATGATGAAGCTAATCAGAGCTGCCGTTACATCGCCCGTCATGCTGATTGAGGTACCAAAGCTGCGCGGAATGAAAAACCCGCCGTAGGCACCTATGGCCCCGGAGAACCCAAGCACTGCCGCCGATTCTTTTGCAGCGGCAAGCCTGGCGCCGCGCTGCGCTGCCTCATCTTTGCCAGCCACATCCCGCATGCGCTCGGTCAGAAAAATAATCGGAATCATCCGGAAGGTCGAACCATTGCCCACGCCCGATAGCGCGAAAAGAATGATGAAGACCGTCAGAAAGCCATTGAAGTTGCCCGCCTGCCCTTGCGCCGGAATAAACCACAGCAACGCGACCACGGCCAATGCCATTCCCATGAAGGTATAAAGCGTGACGCGGGCACCACCCACTTTGTCAGATACCCATCCGCCCAGCGGCCTGGTCAGCGAGCCGACCAGAGGTCCAAGAAAGGCGTACGACATGGGATGAGTTTCGGGGAACAGAATTTTGGACAAGATGGCGAAGCCGGCCGAGAACCCGATGAAAGACCCGAACGTGCCCACGTATAGCCAGCACATGATCCAGTTGTGGGCGCGCTTGAACACAACAGCCTGATCGGCAAATGATGCACGCACCTCGGCAATGTCATTCATTCCGAACCATGCGGTAATGGTTGCCACCACAATCACCGGCACCCATATAAAGCCGGCGTTCTGCAGCCAGATATGCGCTTCGGCACCGCTTTCGAGATACGACTGTGGCTTGCCGCCCAGCGCCCCAAACACACCCACCGAAATCACAATAGGCACCAGAAACTGAGCCAGCGAAACGCCCAGATTACCCACCCCAGCGTTCAAGCCCGTGGCCAGCCCCTTTTTTCTTTAGGAAAGAAAAAACTGATGTTGGCCATACTCGAACTGAAGTTGCCGCCACCAAGCCCGCACAGCAGGGCCAGAATCAGCAGCGTCGGGTACGAGGTTGACGGGTCACGCAGTGCAAAACCTATGCCCAGCGCAGGGATGAGCAGCAGCCCAGTTGAAATTGCCGTCCAGCGACGACCGCCAAATATTGGCACCAGAAACGAGTAGAAAATGCGCAGGGTCGCGCCTGACAGCGCGGGCAGCGCTGTAAGCCAGAACAATTGGTTTTCCGTAAAACGGAAACCGGCCCTGTCCAGATTGACAACAACCACACTCCAGAGCATCCAGATGCTGAATGCCAGCATTAGCGCCGGAATGGAAATCAGCAGATTCCGGTGCGCAACGCGCGAACCGGTTTTCTCCCAGAACGAGGTGTTCTCGGGCTCCCAACGGGTCAGAACATAAGCACTCATGCCTACACCACTCTTTTTTGATTAGGGAACAGACAATGCGGGCTGCGCAAGCAGCCCACTCATAAAGGGTCACGAGGCCGCAGCGTCAGCCGCAACAGCCGAACCACCAGGCATGTCAGGCGCACCCTGACGACCGACCTGATTCTGACGAAAGCTAAAGTGCATCCAGATCAGCGAGACGCAAACCGTGCCATAAAGCAGCATGAAGGCGCTGGAATGAATGCCGGTGATGTCCATAAGCGCACCGAACATAATGGGCAGCACAAAGCCCCCCATCCCGCCCGCCAGGCCAACCACGCCCGACACCGCGCCGATGTTGTCGTCGAAATCATCCGAAATAAATTTGAATACCGATGCCTTGCCTATCGCCATCGCTATGCCCACGATAAACATGAGTATCGTGAACACCGTAGGGCTCAGGGCTATGTGAAAAGTCTGGGGTCCGCTGACGGTCTGGATAGTGAACTCGGTATTCGGGTAGCTGAGCAAGAAGAAGGCAACCCAGCACACCCACATCACCCACCAGGTTGTTTTGTAGGCACCGACGCGATCAGATACCCAGCCACCGACTGCGCGCAGCACACCGCCCGGCAACGAGAAGCAGGCCGCCAGAAATGCCGCCACGCGGATATCAAACCCATACTCGCCGATGTAGTACTGTGTCATCCACAAAGCCAGCGCCACATACCCCCCGAACACCACGGAGTAATACTGGCAATAACGCCATACGCGCGGGTCTTTGAGCACTTTCATCTGCTCTTTAAAGCCCACGCTGGAGGTTTTCCTGTGGGAGGGGTCGGTCGCAGAGAATACCCAGAACAGTACGGCGGTGATTGCCAGAGCCACGGCATACACCTTAGGTACGATGGTCCAGGTACCACCTGCTGCAACAATAAGTGCGGGTGCCACAAACTTGGTTAATGCAGAGCCAGAGTTACCCGCACCAAACACCCCCATGGCAAAGCCCTGGCGATCACGCTCGAACCAGCGCGCCACGTAGGGCGTGCCCACTGAAAAAGAGCCACCCACCAGGCCCACAAAGAGTGCAAGCACCAGAAAGTGCCAATATTTTGTGGCATAGGCCAGCAGCCAGATCGGCACTACTGCAACCGCCATGGTCAGAAAGAAGACGACGCGGCCACCATAGCGGTCTGTCCAGATGCCCAGCGGCACGCGTACCAGCGATCCCGTCAGCACGGGCATGGCGGCCAACAGGCCGAACTGTGTTTCTGAGAGACCGAGCTCGGCCTTAATGGGAACACCCAGCACCGCGAAAACCATCCAGACTGCGAAACAGATGGTGAAGGCAAACGTACTGGAGACAAGGACGGAAATAGATTTCCGTTGATGGGAGGATGCACTGCTCATGGTCTTTGCTACCTATGTAAGATCTACGGATCGACACAGATACAGCTTAGATGCGGGCAGTGCGTTCGCCTATTCCCCACATGAACAGCAGGTGAAAGGCAAGAGGACTAGTTATTCAGAGGGATAGACCACAAACACGTAGTGGTTAACTACCGCAGACGAGAATAGAAGGGCTTGTGTCATGCCTCTTGCGTGGCTTCAGGCATAGATGACGCCATCTCATGCTTGTCGCGTAGTTACAGAGGCGGAGGGCAGCATGTCATGCCTCTTGCGCGAGCACGGACATACAGGCCATCTCATGCTTCTGGCGTTGATACGGGCATGGTCAGCAACAGGGCGATCAGGTCGGCCTGACGGTTGGTATGCGTCTTCTGGAAAATATTGCGCTTGTGAAAAGCAACCGTAGTCGTCGAAATGCCAAACGAGCGGGCGATGTCCTCTGGCCTCATGCCTTGCGCAAACGCCCAGGCGACTCGCGACTCTGTGGGTGTCAGGTCGAACATTGATTGCAGCGACTTGAGCGGTGCCGTCTGGCCATGATCACCACCCGACAGAAAAACGGCGACGGCCGGTTCATCGGGGCTTTGTGCAGCGGTGGTCTCAAGCGCGCAAATAGTCACCACAAGATTGCGCGGACCTTCGGGCTGCGCCAGCGACAGCACCTCGGTGTAATCACGTCCATGTTGACTTGCCTGGATAGCCTCTTGCATCAACACAGAAAACGCACGGGTAAAGTGCGCACTGCTTACCGGTGCAAGGGCATCAAGTGCCGGTGTAATGCCTTCGGCAACCAGACTTTTTGCCGCCTGGTTGGCAAACCGTACCCCGCCCATGCTGTCAAAGAGAACAATGCCTGAGCTGACCAGATTGAAAGTTTGTGCGACGCGATTAAATGCTTTTCGTGCAATGTCATCATGAGCCTGGACATCATTCTGACCCACACTGTGTATATCGGCCACAATCTTGTCACGCACCAGCGTCATCTGGCGCAGGCGCGCCGCCACCGTAGCCAGCATGAGGTCAAAATCAATAGGCTTGACCAGGTAGTCGTCTGCTCCGGCATGCTTGCCTTGCACGATTTTTTCTGAACCATCATGTGCAGTGAGAAACACAAACGGAACATCAAGCAAGTCAGCACGTGTTTCGCGTACCTTGCGTAAAAACTCATACCCATCCATTTTGGGCATGATGATGTCGCACAAAATAAGATTAGGCACAGTGGTGGCGAGCAGTCTCATCGCATCTTCACCATCGCACGCCTGAACTACGTCATATCCCGCATCGGCCAATTCTTCTGCGACCACCTCCCTCAAATCCTGCTCGTCTTCGACAAACAGAATAACGGGCTTTGCATCTGTGCCTGTGTTATGAGGGTGATCTGAATTGTTTTCTGTAATCTGCATAGAAAAACCTGATTGCCTAAAAATTTTAGTTTTGATCTTCCTGAGCCCTGCCCTTTTTAAATCTATTGGTGATATGCCTCGACCCTGATCAGTGACTGAACACGAGAGCATGCGTCGCTCACGAAAAACACGCATCTCTATCAGTGTATCGGGTTCTGAGTACTTGGCGGCATGGAGAATTCCATCGATGAGCTCAGTAAGCCGCTGCGTAGCAGCCCTGACTACATTGGCGCGGCGTTTAAGCTCGGTCGCATCCATGCGGTCACCCGCTTTTAGCATCCGCTGCGTTGTGGCGTGACCGTATAAATTTCATTCAACCGTAATTCGGTTTAGTTGCCAGACCCAGCGCACGTCATACCGTATGTCCATTAACCGGCTGTAATCGTCACGGGGATAGATGATCCAGAGCGGCCCCTTGTCACTGGCCTGCAGACGCTCACCACTCATATGGGTTGCCAGCAACACGCCGTAGTCATCAAAATCAGCAAGAGGGATGTCGACCCGATAGTCGTTCAATGCCACGGCTAGAGCCGACTCTCCGGAGGCCCCAACATAATTCATGAGGTCTTGCATGCGGACGCCGTCAAACTTGCGGACCCCGTCGGTCACCGAGGTAGTGGTGCTAATTGTATGGGCAGGCAGATTCTCTATCATCTGCATATCAAGTCGGGCTTCGCCTGGAAAGTTGGTATGTTCGATTGCCCCGTCTACAACAAGAACGACCGGGCCTGTCGGCAGGGGCAGATGGTGCGCGGGCTTGGTGTCTGCACTGCTAGCCAGCGGCATTAGCCCAGCCGCGCCCAGCAACATGATGGCGCTCCCACGATAGCCGCCTGCCAGGCGCAATTGAAATAGCAAGCTCACCTGCAGCTCCTTTCTCCAGCGAATGGTTACGACTGACCGTAGGTGGCCAGTGAACCTGTTGCTTTACATTAGCAAAAACTGCAAAACGTGACTTTGGATATTACCTCACCAAAATCCATGCGTCACACGCTGTTTCTTCGAGTTACCTTTAAGTGCCTTGACAGGTGCGCGACCATCCAAATCAAACTACAAGCGGATCAGCCGCTTGCCCAGGTTCTCACCCCGATAAAGCTCTTCGATCGCTCCCATGGCCGTGTGCAGCCCTTGCGTAACGTGCTCGCGGCAGGTGAGCTTGTTCGCTCTGACCAGGGCCTCAAGCTTGCCGATGTACGACGCATACGTATCCATATGGTCAAACAAAATAAAGCCCTGCATAAGCGCACGACGCGTGAGCAGAATGCGTTCGACACGCGGCCCCATGGGGACTGGATCCCATTTAGCGATGGAGGCTGTGCCGCATACGATAACTCGTGCGCCTGGAGCGAGATGCTGCACGACCGAATCTGAAATTCTGCCAGCGGTATTGTCAAAGTAAATATCGATGCCTTGCGGGCAGGCGGCTTTCAGTGCAGCATCGATGTCATCCGTTTTGTAATTGATGACGTGGTCATAGCCGAACTCTTCATAGCAGACTTTGACTTTCTCAGGCGTGCTTGTCAGCCCTACGGTGCGACATCCCAAGGCCTTGGCCAGTTGCCCCACACAAGAGCCTACGCCACCGGCGGCAGTGGACACCACGACTGTTTCACCGGGTTTGGGAGCACCGATAGTTTCTAAGGCCGTGGCGGCAGTGGCTCCATTCAGACCCAGCACGCCCAGATACAAAGAAGGACGAATGTCAGACGACGTTATTTTCTGAACGACAGCACTCGGCTTGACCACCGCGTAATGCTGCCACCCGAACCACCCCATAAGGCGATCACCCACGCTAAACTCGTCGGCCTTTGACGCAATGACGATACCGACACACAACGACTGCATCACCTCGCCAACCCCTACGCTGGAATAGTTATTGGCATCTGCCAGCCAGCCACGCATCGCGGGCTCCACCGACAGCCATTCATTATGCACAAGAATCTCGCCTTGCCTGACCTCGGGCACCGGATGCGTGTCTGTGCGGAAGTTTTCGGCCGTCGGAATACCCGTGGGCCGTGAGGCCACATAGATGGCTTCATTAGTCAGGCTGGTGCTCATACGTTTCTCTCTGTAAATAGTGAGGCTATTGCTCGCGGGGCAAGCGCTTATTGGGGGCTGATGTATTGGAATGTTAGCCGTATCGACATCGAAAGCCCTGGCATATTATTGCCAGGCATGACAATAGAAGACATGAAAAATGGTGTCTCCAGAATTCGCAACCCAGTCATCGCCCGCGTCTTCCGCGAACTAGGCGTGGTGGAGCAATGGGGCAGCTGCGTTAAGCGTATTTTCGCCGAAGCACGACAACAAAAACTACCCGAACCGATAATCACTGAAATCGCCACTGGGATTAGATTCACCATTCGATTGCGTGAGCCAGTCGGAGTAGCGGGCCCTGCCGGAATGTCTGAAAACTTACCCAAGCCGCCGTATCAGTTGCTCATGCTCAGGATACTGTCGCACAAGATTTTTTGTGTCAGCCAGCTCAAACAGATTAAATTCAAAACCCGGGGCAACCGTGCACCCCACCAAGGCGTAGCCTTCGGAGTATGAAAGCTCAGCCGCGAACCACTTTCTCCCGGGAATTACGACCTGATAACTCGTGCCAGCTGTTTGCAAGGCATCACCCAGTTTGTGCGTAATAAGCCCCTGCTGGTTATCGAGCACATGGATATCTACCGGCACACCAGAATAAAAATGCCAGATTTCATCCGACTCAATACGATGCCACGCCGACCACGCTCCGGCATGCAGCAAATAGTAAATGGCCGTACATGCGTCAAGCAACTGCCCACCTGCGTTTTTGACACGTGCACGGCTGCGATATGTTTCGCGGTAATGGCCGCCTTCTGGGTGGGGCTCAAGCTCAAATTGCCGGATCAGTTTCTGCACATCATCACTCATGGCCACGCCCTCAGAAACTTAAGCAGCACCGTCGTAGAGTTGTGGGCAGCCAACGCAAGAAAGGTATGCATTTCATTTGCCCCTTCGCCACCACCGGCCAAGTCGCTCAATGAGCGGAACGCAATAAACGGCACGCCATTGCTATATGCCACTTGAGCGCAAGCAGCACTTTCCATGTCGACCACGTTAGCCTCAAACACCTTATAAATGTGCTCGCGCAGGGCTGCATTATCCAGAAACGCTGACCCTGACACCCCGTTCCCACCAACAACCAGACGGGGGGCTTTTGCCAGGCACTGGTCCTGCTTGTCGCAACTTAACAGCTCAACCGGGTTCAGTGTGTTGGCTATGGCAAGCATCTCTGGATCAACCGGAAACCAGAACCGTTTTATTGGATCAGGGTGGGCATGTGAGCGCACCTTGACTGGCCTGGTAAACATCATGCCAAAACCAGGCTGAATAATGCCGCCATCCTTGCCGATGGACTGAAACTGATCGATACCCGTTTCGCGTGCCATCAATACCTCCAGATACTGCCCCCATTGTTCAGCGACGACGACATCACCAATATGAAGATCTGGATTCACGCCTCCGGCAATACCACTGAAAATGACATGACTGATCGCAAATCTGTCCAGAGCGAGCTGCGTGTTCATGGCAGCATTGACCATGCTGACGCCACTTAAAAACAAAACGACCGGATGACCTTCCAGCACGCCTGTCGTGAACGTTACGCCATTGATACGCTCGCTGCTGGCGTTTTTTACACGCTCCAGGAGCGCGGTCATTTCGGGCTCAAACGCCGAGACTATGGCCAGCCGTTCAGTCCGGTCAGGGATGCGCTCTGAGTGCGCTGGATATGCGCAGCTCAAACTCAGAGCGATCAGGAACAAAGCTTGTGAAGCGACACGCAACCACAGTAGTCTGATTTTCATACGCGAACCTCTGACGGGAAGACACAGCCGCAACCGTGAGAAAAAAGAACAGCGCCAGAAACCTGGGCAGTTAAAACCCCGAAAGACCTTTAAAAATGCAACGCCCTGCCGTAAGCCGACAGCACTGCCTCGTGCATGGCCTCAGACTGAGTTGGATGCGGGAAAATCGTGTGCATCAGCTCTGCTTCGGTTGTTTCAAGCTCGGTCGCCACGGTATAGCCCTGAATCATTTCAGTCACTTCTTCACCTACCATGTGCGCACCGATTAGTTCACCTGTAGCATCATCAAACACCACTTTCACGAATCCGCCGGTTTCTCCCAAGGCGATGGCTTTGCCATTGGCCGAAAACGGAAACTTGCCAATACGAACAGAGCGACCTGCTTCGCGCGCCTGGTGCTCGGTCATTCCCACATGAGCGACCTGAGGATGGCTATAGGTGCAGGCCGGAACACGTTGCGCATCAACAGGCTGGGGATTTTGCCCCGCAATTTTTCAATGCATATAACCGCTTCATGCGAGGCTTTATGCGCCAGCCAGGGTGCCCCCGCCACGTCGCCAATCGCATAAACACCGGGTTCGCCCGTAGCGCCATACCCATCCGTAACAATGTGGCTTTGCTCCACCTTCACACCCGTGCCCTCAAGGCCCAGGTTCTCCACATTGCCCACGATGCCCGCCGCAACCAGAACAACATCAACCTGGAGCTTTTTGCCGTTGGCGCCACTAAGCTGAACCTCCCACTTGTCTGCGCGCCGTAGCGTCTGAGCGACCCCGCAACCCAGATGCAAGGTCATACCCTGAGCCCGCAGCTCGTGTCCGACGAAGTCGGAGATCTCTGCATCTTCTGCCGGCAACACACGGTCAGCCATCTCGACCACGTCGACCTGTACGCCCATAGCATGATAGAAACTGGCAAATTCAATACCAATAGCGCCTGCCCCAATAACCAACAAGCGTTTGGGTAGCCGCGCAGGCGTGAGGGCTTCGCGGTAATACCAAACACTGTCTGGGTTGGCCTCAAGGCCGGGCAAGACTCTTGCACGCGCACCGGTTGCCAGCACAATGTGTTTAGCCGTAATCACAGACTCACCCTTTTCGCCTGTTACGCTTAACTGTTCTTTGCCTGCCAGTCGCGCATGGCCATTGAACACCTGTATGCCATTCTTTTTCATCAAATGCGCGACGCCGCGCTGAAGCTGGGCCGACACCTTACGCGACCGCGCAACGATTGCCTGAAGATCGGGTTCTGGCGGCGCTGCCTTAATGCCAAACTGATCAGCCTTGCGCATTAAACGCAGCACATCGGCCGAGCGCAACAAAGCCTTGGTTGGGATACAGCCCCAGTTCAGACAAATGCCGCCCAGTTCCGTTTTCTCGACCAGCGCCGTGCGCAGGCCAAGCTGTGCAGCGCGGATCGCCGCCACATAACCGCCGGGACCACCGCCCACGACGGCCACATCAAATTGATTTGTTTTCATTGAGTACGCTTAAATAAGGGCAGACAACGGGTTCTCTATGATGGACTTGAACACCCTGAGCCATTTTGCGGCCAGCGCGCCATCAATGGCACGATGGTCTACTGACAGCGTCGCCGTCATGACGGACGCAACAGCAAGCTCTCCGCTCTCGTTCACCACCGGTCGGCGGTCGGTCGCGCCCACTGCCAAAATGGCGGCCTGCGGGGGATTGATGATGGCTGCAAAATCGTGCACACCATACATTCCCAAATTGCTGACTGTGAAGCTGCCACCCTGGTATTCGTGTGGAGCCAGCTTGCCATCACGCGCCCTGTGCGCCAGATCAGCAATCTCGTGGCTAATGGCCGTCAAGGTTTTGGCATCAGCAGCCTTTACAACCGGAGTAATCAAACCCTTGGGCGTGGACACCGCCACCGACACATCCACCACGTCGTAATGACGTAAAGCGGTATCCGTCCAGCACACATTCATCTCGGGCATCTGGCGCAACGCAGCGCCTGTCGCCTTCACAATGATGTCATTGATGGAAATCTTGCGCGTTGCCGTCTTATTGATTTGAGCGCGCAGAGCCAGCAATGCGTCCATGTGGCAATCAGCACGCAAATAAAAGTGCGGCACAGTCTGCTTGCTTTCGCTAAGACGACGCGCGATAGTTCGGCGCATGCTGGTATGCGGTACATCTGTATACGATGAGTCGGACATAGCATCGGCGGCTATGTTCGCCGGGGCAGAAGATACGGCCGGCTTTACCGCAGGCACTGCTGATTGCGCGGCCTGCACATCACGCTTCACAATGCGGCCTTGCGGACCGCTGCCCTGCAACGCCGTCAGGTCAACCCCGGCTTCACGTGCCAGACGCTTGGCCAGAGGGCTTGCAAAGATGCGTTCGCCGCCTTCAACGGTCGGTACCGCCTCGGGCGTCAGTGCGGCGGCGACGGGCTGATCAACCGAGGCAGTGGGTGCAGTCCCGGTTGCAGAGATCTCGTTTATGCTGTCGTCACTCTCGGCCAGCAACGCGGCAATATCTACGTTCTTTTCACCTTCACCCAGCAGGACGGCGATGGGTGTACCTACTTCGGTATCCTTGCCCGCCTGAACCAGAATCTTGCCCAGAACGCCTGACGCCTCTGCGCCAAATTCGATAACCGCCTTCTCGGTTTCGATTTCGGCCAGACAATCACCCTGCGCAACAGCATCGCCTTCCTGTTTGGTCCACGAGACAATCACGGCCGAATCCGTATTGGCGGCCACCTCCGGCATGCGTATAAGTATTGCCATGTCAACGATTCCTTTATTTCAAGTCTGTGCGGTAGGAAGAGATGTCTGCATACTCGACCAGCTCCAGCACATTGTCGTCCGGGTCCCGGCAAAACGCCAGGTAGACACCGGGGCGGACTTCGACAGGTTTTTCGCCAGTCATGAACTCGGTACCTTCCTGCAACAAACGGGCGATAGCTGCATTGATATCGTCGATGATAAATGTCAGATAGGCGGCGTTTGGCTTATCCAGAATGAAGGCGGGGGGCGCAGATGCCGGAGGCGGAGAAACCGGCGCCAGCAACTTGATACGCTCACCGTTCGACGTCTGCAGCCGAACTACCGTGTAGCCGCCGCCAGACAAGCCGGACGGCGCCGCCTTATCGGCAGGCACCTGATTTTCACTGATAAAGCTCAGCCCCAGAATGTGTTCGTAAAAGTGGCGCGAACGACTTAAGTCGCGGCAGGCAATACCCACCTCTAGCGGTGCTGTCATTTCAAATTTCATTGTCTTCTCCTTATGCCTTGTCGCCATTCACACCCTGCTCACGCATTGATGCGTGCAGAGCCTCAACCACTTCTTCTGTGCGGGCGCACGCGGCGCGCTCAAGAACTTTACAGATACTTGGCGAAGCCTCACCGCCGGTAACACGCTGCACAGGCTGATCCAGCCAGTCAAAATAACGACGCTGAATTTCATCTGACAGCCAGGCGCCATATGATGTGCCGAGCGACCCTTGTTCAACAATGAGCACATTGTTGGTTTTCTGTATGCTGGCGCCAATGGTTGCCCAGTCGATACTGGCACGATCCAGCCAGCGCAGGTCAATGACCTCAGCGTCGACGCGTGTTTGCTCAACTGCTTCCAGACTATGCGCAACCATGGAAAGATAGGTCAGTACAGTCAAGTCGTTACCGCTACGACGCACAGCGGCCTTGCCAAAAGGAATGTGATAGTCCAGATCATCCACTGGCGCCTGGCCGCTGGACGTGTACAGGTCTACGTGCTCGATCACCAGTACCGGATCATTCAGTTTCAGCGCCGTATTCATCAGGCCCACATAATCGAACGGCGTGGAAGGCGCCACAATGCGCCACCCGGGGCTAGTCGCAAAAATGCCAGCAGGATCCATGGAGTGTTGTGAGCCGTAGCCCGTACCCATAGCCACCTTGCTGCGCAGAACCAGCGGCATGTTGATGTCGCCGCCAAACATATGACGTGCCTTGCCGATCTGGTTAAAAACCTGATCAGCTGCCACCCACATAAAGTCTGGGTACATGAACTCGACGACCGGCTTAAAACGCCCGTCCATCGCAACCCCTCCACCCAAACCTGAAAACGCGTTCTCGCTGATGGGGGTGCCCAGAACCCGATCCGGGAAGCGGTCTTTCAGGCCGCGGGTTGCGCCGTTGGTACCACCTTTCAGGCGGTGCACATCTTCACCCAGCACAACGACCCCATCATCGGTTTCCATACGACGCGCCATCACATCAGCCACAGCATCAATGAACTTGCGCTCCTCCAGCTGGCCCTGGTATGTTGCTTCTTCTTCAGTGCGTACGCCTTCCAGTTCGCTCAAATCACCACGCACGCCCACGTCGCGAAAGTCAGCGCTGGGCCAAAGCTCAGGGCGAATACGTTTCTTGCCACGCTTGCCATCCGGGTCTGTCTCGGTCAGCGCGGCAATCGCCTGTTTCATGGACGCCTGCAAACGCTCGCGCAAAGACGTAATTTCTTTTGCTGTAATTAACCCGCGCAGGATCATCTGCTCGCCCATCATATCGAGCGGATCTCGTTGACGCCATGCCTGCTCTTCTTCTTTGCTGCGATATCCGAAAGCACTGCCCGGGAAACCACCGTTCTGATGGAAGTAGCGGTACACATCGGCCTCGACGATGGCTGGGCCATGCCCTGCTCGCATGTGCTTCAGGGCTTGTTCCATTGCCATGTGCACGGCCAGCGGATCCATGCCATCTACCTTCCAGCTGGCAATATTAAAAGCCTGCCCACGAGCCGAAAGACGTGGCTCAGCAGTGGCCTCTTCCACATGGGTAGCAACGGCGTAGCGGTTGTTCTCGATAAAAAAGCACAGCGGCAGCTTCCAGGCCGCTGCCAGATTCATGGTTTCGAGCACTGAACCAATGTTTACCGCACCATCGCCAAAGTACGTCACGGCTACGGCATCAGTGCCTGCATGCTTGTGCGACCATGCCGCCCCTGCAGCCATAGGCACTCCGCCGCCAACAATCGCATTGGTGCCCAACACCCCTGCCTCTGCCCAGCGCAAATGCATGGACCCGCCACGGCCACGGCAAAAGCCCTGCGACAGGCCCATAATCTCTGCCAGCGTACGCTGCAACAATGTATCTACTTCAGTACTGAGCTTCTGCTTGGGGTCGACACCGTCAGGCATGATATAGCCTAGCGCTTTACTCAAGAACTGATGGTGGCCACGATGTGAACCATTGATTTGATCTGCTACCGTCAACGACACAATGGAGCCCGCAGCCCCTCCTTCCTGCCCTATGCTGCAGTGGGCGGGTCCATGCACCAGTCCGTCCATGGCAAGCTCGACAACCGTTTCTTCAAACGCCCGAATAAGATGCATATGCGTAAGCAGCGTACCAAGCAGTTTGGGGTCGGCCTTTTTCCAGTCGGCCTTGGTGGTGCGCAGCTCAACCCATTTGGAAGAGGGCGCGAGTTCAATAATTTTTGGCATGGAAGTGGTCTCCGAACGGATTAAATCTGAATTTATATATAACTGTAGGCGGACCATCCGCCATCGGCCACGACAGCGTGGCCGTTGATGAACGAAGCATGTTCCGAAGCCAGAAACAAAGCCAGCGTTGCGATTTCGTGCGGTTCACCCAAACGACCTGTCGGGGTGCGTCTGGTGAGAGCGTCCAGGTCCATGCGACCGGCCTTGACCAGGTCATCAACCAGGGCTGTTCTGACATAACCTGGCGCAATGGCATTAACCCTGATGCCCAACTTGCCCCACTCAATGGCCAGCACCTTGGTCAGCATGGCCACCGCAGCCTTACTCGTGCAATAGGCAGCGCGCTCTGGTGCTGCAATGGCACCATACATGGACGACATATTAAGAATTACGCCCTGCCCTTGCTCAGACATATAGCGGCCAGCAGCCTGTGCACAATAAAAGACGCCATTGACGTTGACATCCATGGCCTTGCGCCATTGCTCACCCGTCAATGACAGCGTGGGAGCATTCATGGAAATGCCAGCGTTGTTCAACAGTACATCAATACTGCCAAATACGGCATGGGCGGCGGAAAACGCCTGGTTGACGGCGGCTTCGTCCGTAACCCCCGCCGCCCAGGTATGCACCTGTACATCGGGGAATTCCGCCCGCAGTGACGCCACCGCCCGCTCAAGGCTCAAGGCATCAATATCCAGCAGCGCAAGACGCGCTTCACAGGCAGCAAAAGCACGCGCCATCGCCAGGCCGATACCGCTGGCCGCACCGGTAATGAAAACGACCTTATTGACAAGGTCTTGAAAAGTCTTGCCCTGGGCCAGACGCGCAAGCATTTCAGCAGATAAGGTATCGGTCATACAGCCAGCCAGTCTTTGAGCAATTGAGAATTTCCAAGCAGCTCGTCGGGCGTGCCGTGAAAGACGATCTGACCGCGCCCGAGCAAACACACATTGGTGGAGATCTTCATGGCAATTGTCAGCTTCTGTTCGACCAGAATTACGGAGACCCCCTGGCGGTTAATATCCTGGATAGCCTCACCCACCACCGTGACGATTTTGGGCGCCAGACCTTCGGTGGGTTCGTCAATCAAGATAAGCCTGGGGTTGCCAAGCAAAGAGCGGCAGATGGTCAGCATTTGCTGTTCACCACCCGACAAATTACCCGCCAGCGTGTTGCGCCGCTCTTTGATCCGGGGGAAGTAATCGAACATCTCTTCGACTGTCCACTTGGGCACACCCTCGCGGGCACGCTGCATGCCCATTATCAGGTTTTCGTCGACAGTCAGATTTGCGAACACCTCACGTTCTTCGGGCACATAAGCCAAGCCCGCGCGGGCGATGGAATGTGCAGATTGCCCCGCCAGATCGCGTCCGTTCAGCAAAACCTTGCCTGAAGTGGGCGGCACCAACCCCATAATCGCCTTGATTGTGGTTGAACGCCCCGAACCGTTACGGCCCAGCAGACTGACGACTTGTCCCACGCCCACGTCAAAGGTGACGCCGTGCAGGATATGACTCTTGCCGTAATGTGCGTGCAAGTCTTGCACCGACAGCAAAGGCGTTTGCGTGATGTCGTTCATGCCTTCACCTCTGTACCCAGGTAAGCTTCCTGCACCTTCGCGTTATTGCGAATTTCGTCGGGCGTGCCGGTCGCAATCACTTCGCCGTAGACCAGCACACTGATCCGGTCACTCAATGAAAAAACAACATCCATGTCATGCTCGACGATCATCAGCGAACGCCCTTGAGAAAGCTCACGGATCAATCCCACGGTATATTCCGTTTCTTCGCGTGACATACCGGCCATAGGCTCGTCCAGCAGCAGCACCTGCGGATCGGAGGCCAGTGACATACCGATCTCCAGCGAACGCTGTTCCGAGTATGACAGCTCGCCCCCCAGCGTATCGCGGCTGCGCGTCAGACGCAGTCTTTCGAGCAGTTCTTCGGTTTCCTGCGTAACCTTGTGGGCACCCGACACGCGACGCCAGAACGTGTATTGCATGTTAAAGCGCCGCATAACCCCAAAGCGCAGATTCTCGAACACACTCAGACCCGGAAAAATATTGGTGATCTGAAAGGAGCGCGCCAGACCCATGCGGTTGATAACCCGCGCGTCAAGACCCTGTATAGGTTCACCCTGCAACAGGATCTGACCTGACGAAGGCCGAAACTGGCCTGAGATCAAATGAAACAGCGTCGACTTGCCCGCGCCGTTGGGGCCAATAATGGCGTGTCGCTCGCCCTGAAGCAGCTCCAGATTGACGCCACGAATAATGTGGGAATCACCAAAAGATTTGTGCACGTCCTGCAACAACAACACTGGCGTATCGACCGTGCTGGTTTCTGAAATATTCATTCGGCTTGCTCCTCACGCAGCAACTGCCATTTTCGGCTTACCAACAACACGATAGAAACACCCACGACCAGCAAGGCAGCCGGCAGCATCCACGTCGAAAATGCACCAGGCGCCCAATGCCGTTCAAGCAACTCTACTGCCGGCCAGTCTGCACCAGCCACCAGCAAAGACTGATAATCTTGCGCCAGAATAAGTGCCAGAAACTCGCACAGAAAAACAAAGCCCGCAGCGGCGATCGCGCAACCAATGACCCAACCCATCAACACCGTGGCCAGTTGGGCACTGCCATGTCGCCCTCGGTTGCCGCTCCACCAGCTGCCTATACTGAACAGACCTGCAGGCATGAACATCATGACCAGCACGAAGATTACGCCCTGATACAACAGCCAGGTACGTGTCATGTCAGAGACCGCATACCCGAAGAAGGTCATTACCGCCGCACCCAGTGCCGGGCCAAAAAAGGCTCCGACGCCACCGATATAAGAGTTCAGCACCACCTGGGTCGACAGCGTCATATCGAACAGCACGTAGTTGGCCGCTTCGTTATTCATGGCGAGCAATGCGCCGGCCAGGCCCGAGAATGTCGCGGAGATGGTAAACACCAGTGTGCTCAATCTGTGGACGTTGTAGCCCATGAAACGCAGACGATGGGAATTTTCGCGCAAGCCCAGGCACAAACGCCCAAGCGGGGTACGCGTAAAGTAATACAGCAGTCCCACACCAAGAACCACCCATGCGAGCGTCAGGTAATACACTTCTACCGAAGTGCCAAAATTAAAACCCCAGGCTGGCATGCGCATTGCCGACACGCCACCCTCACCCCCGAACGCGTCCTTTAAATGCGGTGCCAGCGTATGCAGCAGCTCGGCCAGAGCCAGCGTGATCATCGCGAAGTACACGCCACTGCGCTTGGTCGAGAACCAGCCAGCAACGATACCTAGCGCACAGCCCGCCAGTGCACCAAACAGAGGCATAAAAGGCGTGGAAACCAGCCCCGCACCATCCAGTGCATTCATTGCATGGATGGTTGCGAAAGTACCGATGGCAAAGTATGCCGCGTGCCCGAACGACAGCATGCCGGCCTGCCCTGCCAAAACATTGAACGCGCTGGCGAACAACGCAGCAATCAACATCTGGATGGCAGCATTCACCAGCGCCGGAGACATATAAAGCGGCAGGCTTAGCAGCAGCGCCGCCAGAACCAACAGAACAAATAATTTAGATAATTTCATCCAACCTACTCCCGGTCGCCCATCAAACCCGAAGGACGAAGCAGCAAAATCAGCAGCATCAGCAAGAACGGGATAGTGGCCGACATGGACGACACCTTAAGGGTAAGCAAACCACCCAGACTTTCCGCCCATTCACGCGCACCAAAAAGACCGAACAAATCGGCCAGACTGTAGTCAATACCCACTGCAAATGAAGATATCAGACCGATCAGCAAAGACGCCAGCATTGCACCTTCCAGCGAGCCCAGCCCGCCCACCACGACTACCACAAAGACGATGACACCCAACTCAAGCGCCATGTTGGGATTGGTGGTGTAGAACGCACCTGCTACCGAACCAGCCAGCCCCGCCAGTGCCGCACCCACAGCAAATACGCCCATAAAAACCATAGGCACGTTGTGACCCAGGGCCTCTACCATACGGGGCTTATAGATCGCAGAGCGCACTACAATTCCGATTCGTGTTTTTGTCAGCAATAAATAGATGAGCACAAACATCAAAATAGACGTGCCGCCAATGAGCAGACGGTAAAACGGATAATTGGCGCCGAACACCGTAAAGACCGAAAACGACAGCGACTCTGGAATGCGGTAATCCACGGGATAGTTGCCGTAGAACAGTTTGATAACCTCGGCAATAATGAATGACACGCCAAACGTCAGCAACAGCTGGTGCCCGTGCCCATAACGATGGACCCGACGCAACAGATAGCGCTCCACGAGTGCGCCAAGCACACCCACAATCAAGGGCGCCACGATGATCGCGGGCCAAAAACCAATTACCTTTCCCAGGCTGTAGGCCAGATAGGCGCCCACCATATAGAAGGACGTGTGGGCAAAGTTGAGCACACCCATCATGCCGAAGATAAGTGTCAGGCCTGCCGACACCATGAACAGCAGCAATCCGTACACGCTGCCATTCAAAAGCGAAACCGTAAAAAATTCCATAATCACACCTTTCTACAGCCGCAAGCCGCCACAACAACACACGTTGTTGTGGCGGTGCGTAACTGCTTTTAACGCCACACGCATTTTGACGAGATTACTGGCCAGAGCGCCCGGCGGTCACTACTGAACCGCCAGCCTATTCCATCAGGCAGGGCGCTTCATCTTGCAAGTTTTCTCGACCGGATTGACCGCATCAGGACCTGAGAACATCTTGACAACCTCAAAACCCATGTCGGTATCGTCAGCCTTGTACTTCGCATCTTTCGATACTTTGGACACAATAATCGGCAGCATGACCTGGTGATCCTCAGCGCGAATCGATGTCTCACCTATGGGCGAAGTGATCTTCACCTTTTCAAGATTCAACGCCAGTTGTGTTACATCGAGCTTGTCGTCTTTGGCAGGCGTTTCATGCAAAGCCTCGCCAAGCATTTGGACGGCAAAGGCTGTTTGCGGCTCGATGTAAGTTGGGTAGTGCCCCATCTTGGCTTTATAGGCTTCACCAAAGCTTGCGGCTTCTGGCGTCGCAGCCATATTGAAGGCGTGAGCGATATAGTGACCCAATGCCGTTTCACCTGCGTTAGCCAGGTTACCCGGCTGATCCAGGAATACCGTGCCAAAGCGAACATTCAGGCCTGCGCCGCCCGTCGCTTTCATCAGCAGCAACAAGTCATTGGACCAGTTGCCAGTAATAACTGTTTCTGCGCCGCTAGCCTTGATCTTGCTGGCGTATGGAGAAAAATCCTGGATACGGTTTACGTCATGCAGCGTGCTTTCCACCACTTCGTATCCGCCCTCCGACGCAAAATCCTTGATCGACGCATCCATGTCGCTGCCCCAGGAGTAATTCTGGTTCATCGCATACACTTTGGTGCCCAGATCACCCGTCTCTTTCATGGCGCGAACCAGGGCCTTGACGCGAATAGGTGCATTCGTCGTAAAGCGGAAGTGGTAAAAATGGCACTTGGAACCCGTCAGCTCAAGGGCTTCACCACCCATGTTCAGAAACAAGATTTCCTTACCCGGATTACGAAGATTGTGTTTGCGCACGTCTTCAGTAATCTGGCCCGAAACCGCTGAGGACGACCCTTGAATAATAATGCGCGCACCATCGGCGATCGCAGCTTTGACTTTATCGGAGGCACCCGCAGGGCCACCCTGGTTGTCATATTCGGCGACCTGAATGGCTTCTCCATTCCATCCGCCTTTCTCATTCAAGAGCTCAAAGCCATAGTTCACAGCCGTGCGATACATCAGACCAGTGGAAGCCTGGGGCCCGGATAGGGTTTCGACTAATGCTACTTTCAATGGCTCAGCCTGGGCAGATGCCATCGCTACCAGGCCACACGTTGAAAGCGCCAATGTTAATTTCGTAAAGTTCACTGCGATATCTCCTCGACCGTTCTTCGGCAAAAAATCACATGAGACAGATGGACCCGCCTCTTCTGATTATGAGTGATGTCTGATAAGATTTATAACTTGTCTGACAAGTTGCTGCGAAATTCTACGCGTGCCTAAAATCAGTGTCAAAGCTTTACGCGAGATCTCGGGGCTATTTTTATTTATCTTAGAAGTTTTCTTTTTGAATCAATACTATAGGGCATCTAGGGGTTAACCTTAGTATGCAATAAGCATGTTCTCTTTTGCTGATAAAACTGTGCTTATCACGGGTGCCGCAGGTGGCATTGGTCACGCAGTCGCCAAAAAAATGCTCGCCTTGGGTGCCAATGTTGCGTTAAGCGATGTGAACCTGGACGCCCTCAATGTCCTGAAAAAAGAACTTTCTGAAGACGGCGCGCGGGTCAGCATCCACACCACCGACGTGTCCGACGCCCAGTCATGTGAACAGACAGCAAAAGACGTTGCTGCTCAACACGGGAAAATAGACCATCTGGTTCATTCGGCGGGTATCTACCCAGAGAAATTGGTAGCCGACATGACAGATGCAGAATGGCGCCGGCTCATGAGCATTAATCTGGATGGCACTTTTTACATGTGTCGCGCAGTCATTCCGCATCTGGCTGACGGCAGCTCCATCGTCAATCTGTCTTCTATGGCTGGCCATCGGGGCAGTTATTCACATGCACACTATTCGGCATCCAAAGGTGCCGTCACCAGCCTGAGTAAAAGCCTTGCGCTTGAGTTAGCACCGAAAACCCGTGTCAACATCGTGTCTCCCGGCATTATCGACACGCCTATGGCGTCCAGTTTGTTGCAAAACAAAGGCCAGGCACTATTGGAAAGCACGCCGCTAAAGCGTTTTGGAAGCGCCGGTGAAGTGGCTAACGTCATTCTGTTTTTGTGCTCTGACCTCGCCAGCTTTGTTAACGGCGAAACACTGCACGTAAATGGCGGGCTGTACATCGTCTGAGCAACTCATGCTCCGTCGTTCGTTACCATTGAGCATACTTTCGTACTTGAGCACTCCCTATGAATGATCTAGAAGCCTCTTCTGCCACGCAGTCATTAACCACACCCATTGTTGTGTGGCTTACACAGGAGATCGAGCAGCGCCGCCTTGAACCCGGACATAAACTACCCAGCGAAAAGCAGCTGTGCGAACAGTTTTCAGTCAGCCGTTCAGTGGTGCGCGAAGCCGTCTCCCAGTTAAAATCCGAGGGTTTGGTCAGCTCGCAGCAGGGGCGCGGGGTATTCGTCAATCAGCGAGGCACCCGGCAGTCCTTCAGACTAGATCCCACAAGCCTGAACGATGCAGAAGATGTTGGCTACGTCATCGAGTTACTCATTGCCATAGAAGAAACAGCGGCCCGGCTGGCCGCATTGCGGCGTACACCCGACAACCTCAAACGTATCAAGCAAGCGCTGGTGGGCATGGAATATGCCATCGTCCACGACCAGCTCGGCGACACGGAAGACTACGCCTTTCATCAGGCCATTGTCGATGCCACCCAGAACCCGCATCTGATCGCTCTGAACGAATATCTGGAGCAACACATAAGGCGTCTTATTCGCAAGGCCCGTAGCAACACGGCGCAGTATCATCGTAACTTGGTCGAACACGTACAAGAGGAACACCGGGCCATAGTCCGCGCCATCGAAACAGGCGATCCGGACGCGGCTGCAAATGCGGCAAAATCACATTTGCTTAATGCAGCGTTACGCCTCGACACATATATGGCATATTCTTCCTCGTGAAGGCGTGCCCTCCGCCGTTATACGAGGCTACCCGGCTCGTGCATCCTGCAGAATCATATCGGCGCCTTTTTCTGCCACCATCATGACTGCGCCCTGGGTGTTACCTGACACCATTAGCGGCATGACAGAAGCATCCACCACACGCAGCTTGTCTATGCCACGCACACGCAGACGTGGATCGGTAACCGCATTGTCATCCACACCCATATGGCACGTACCAATTGGGTGATAAATGCTCTGGCCTGTACGCCGGGCAAAATCCATCCATTCGTCGAAACTATTGACGTTATTGCCTGGGTTCATTTCTTTTGCAACGTAGTGCTGCATTGCGGGTTGCTGCACAATGCGACGAGCAATCTGCATGCCGCTGACAAGCGACTCTTGATCAGCCCGCGCATCCAGAAAGTTGGGCCGGATAGCCGGCCCCTGACGCGGGTCACTTGATTTAATGTGTATGCTGCCACGCGATTCGGGGCGAAGCTGTGTCACGCCTATGGTCATGCCGGGCTGTTTGTCGAGCACACGATTGGCCGCATTGGCGTAACTAGCATGCACAAAAAAGTACTGTATATCTGGTGTGGCGAGCGCCGAAGATGTTTTGACGAAACCGTGGACCAGCCCTGTACCGAGCGTCAGTATTCCTGTTTTCTGCAGATAATATCTGGCCACCTGACCCGCCAGTGACAAACCGCGCGACATCTCATTAAGCGTAACGGTGTTCTTTACGCGCCAGTTCATACGCGTGGCAAAATGTTCAATGTAGTTTTCGCCTACGCCTTTGAGCTCATGAACAATCGGTATGCCGTGCTTTTGAAGAAGCTGGGGCCGCCCCACGCCCGACAGCTCAAGCAGCTGCGGTGTTTGCACCGTGCCCAGACACAAGAGCGTTTCGCGCTGGGCCTTTACCGTGACCTCGCGGCCATTTTTAATATAAACCACGCCTGTACAGCGCTTGCCTTCGAACGCAAGACGAATCACATGCGCGTCAGACTGAATCGACAAATTCTTGCGCTTACGAGCCGGTACCAGATAGCCCTCGGCAATGCTCCAGCGCCGGCCCTTATGCTGCAGAACCTGATAATAGCCAAACCCTTCCTGATCCTGATCGTTATAGTCTTCATTGTAGGGTTGGCCATCTTGTGCCGCAGCCTCGAGGAAGGCGTCGGCAATTGGAAACCGCTCGGCTACCTGCTCCAGGTGCATGGGCCCAGCCTTGCCCCGCTGGTCATTTCCCTGCGGGTAGCACTCAAGCTTGCGAAAATAAGGCTCCACGTCACGGTACGCCCAGCCGGTTGCACCGGCCTGTTGCCACGCGTCGTAGTCTTGCGCCTGACCCCGCACATAAATCATGCCGTTGATTAACGACGAACCGCCCAAACCCTTGCCTCGCGGCACGGCAATTGTGCGGCCATACACGTTGTCTTCAGGCTCGGTTTCAAACCCCCAGTTAAAGCGAGGATTGGTCATGAGTTTGCTAAAACCTGCGGGGATGGGAATCCACATTGAGGAGGCGGCTGCCCCCGCTTCGAGCATCAGCACGCGGTACTGGCCGCTCGCGGTCAGACGGTTAGCCAGAATGCAGCCAGCGGTGCCCCCGCCAACAATGATGTAGTCGTAATCAGCCATGACGGGTTCTCATTGATTTAAACCATCTTCTGCAACAGGCGTGCGTTACTGGCCAGCCACAACGCCGAGAAACTCCGCCATCAGTTCAATCTGACTGGCAAGCATAGGGGCGCCGTAATGCACTGTGCAGCCACGTTCTTGCGCAGCAAGTAACAGAGCGGTTTCTTTGGGCTGCATGATGATTTCGCAAACCAATTGATCTGGCATGAGCGCTGCCACATCCATAGGCAACGCGTCTCCCTCTTTTAAGCCCAAAGACGTTGCATTGACGACAATGTCGTGCCCAGACGGATCGGGTGTACCAATGTTTATCTGGGCCTGGGGGTAAAGATCGAGAATGCGTTGCTTTAAATCTTCAGCTTTGGCGGTGGTGCGATTGGCAATCGTCAGACTGCTCACGCCATACTGCACCAGCGCAAACGCTATCGCGTTGGCTGCACCACCGGCGCCGGCCATATAGGCAGTCTTGTCTTTTACGTCATGACCGCAAGACTTCAGCCCGCGCACAAACCCCTCGCCGTCCAGCATGTGAGCCGTTAACCGCCCGTCTGCTTCACGACGGACAATATTGGCAGCACCGATTTTTCTGGTTACCTCAGAAGCGTCATCGCACAAACCCAAGATGGCGGTTTTATGCGGCACCGTGACAATAAGACCCACCAGGTTTTCCAGTCGTTTCAAACCATCTACTACGGATGCCAGACTGTCGGCGCGTGCATGAAATGGCACCAGCACTCCATCGTAGCCAGCACGGGCAAAGTGTTCGTTCATACGCTGCGGCGTTTTCACGTGATGTATAGGATCGGCCAATATTCCGAACAGCCTGGTTTCGCCTGTAATTTCTTTCATGATTTTTTCCATATCCCGATTTAATTATTTGCCGGCGCACAACGCCTGGGTGGAGCACTATGTATATTGCCAGCGTTAGCACTGCGTATACCACCAGCTTGCGCCCTACGTATATTGCCAGCGTTAGCACTACCTATACCGCCAGCTTGCGTACTACGTATATCGCCAGCGTGAACATTAGACATCTTGCCAGTGCTATTAAAGATATATGATATATAATATACTGCGTTGATTGCAAAATGGCTACATACGGATAGAATCTGTTCTATCCTCCCTATGACTAGTCTGCCATGTCCAGCCTCAAGCCTGTAAAAAAAGAAAACCTCTCGGTAAAGGTGTATACCCAGATACGCGAAGCGCTTATCAACGGGCAGTATGAGCCTGGCGAACGTCTTATCATAGGCGAGCTCGCCCGCGAAATGGATGTATCCATTACGCCAGTTCGCGAAGCCATCTTTCGCCTGATCAGCGAGCAGGGGCTTGAAATGCAGGCGGCAACCGCCGTCTATGTGCCCTTTCTCAACTCTGAGCGTCTGGCAGAAATTCAAAAAATACGGCTCCCTCTTGAAGGCATGGGCGCGGCCGAAGCGGCACAAAAAATAACGCCCAAAGAGCTCGATGATCTGACAGCCCTGCAAGCAGAATTTGTCAGCCTTACCGCCATCAACCCCAAACGCGCCAGTTATCTAAACCGAAAATTCCATTTTGCCATCCTGGAAGCCAGCCGTATGCCCATGCTGATCAGTACGGTTGAGTCTTTTTGGGTAATTACCGGCCCCATCCTGAAAATATTTCACGTCAAAACCTCCGGGCTCGATTATTCGGGCGGGCAGCACCGGCACCAGGCCGTGCTTGATGCTCTGAGGGCACGCGACTCCGAAGCGGCCGCCAAAGCCATACAGGCTGACATCTTATGGGGCGGCACAATCATGATCGACTGGCTCGCCGAGCGTGAAAAAGAGCAGGCTCAAATCATGCCCGGGGTCAGAAAAAAAATTACGCACTAAAACCTGCAGTCAAAATAGCCGCCTCATCAGCACACCTGCGAGCCACTCATTTCCTGCAGCTAGGGAAATCACTGATTCGCCCACGCCCCCCTATAACTAGAATGGTCCGGAGGCGTTTTCGCTTTCGACAACATATATCATATATTTATTCCGCCCGAAGACATAGGGCTCATCCTCTGATTCCCACACATTAAAGCAGGAGCCTACACATATGTTTGAACTGAAAAAAATAGCACTGGCCGTCGCAACATGCAGCGTTATGGTTACGGGCGCTGCATCAGCCGACGTAAAGGTTGGTGCCGTGTTTCCATTTAGTGGTGCTCTTGCACTACTGGGACAAGAAAGCTTTCGTGGCCTGGAAATTGCGGTTAACGAAGTGAACGCAGCCGGTGGCCTGAATGGCGAAAAAATCACCATTTTGAAGGCTGACGCAGTTGATCCTACTCAGGCAGTTTCTGAAACCAAGCGCCTGACCTCCGAAGATGTCGCCGCCGTGTTCGGCAGCTATGCCTCAGGCATTTCTTATGCAGCCACCCCCGTCACCGAACTGGCAGGCGTACCGTATTTTGAGCTGGGCGCCACGGCGCACAAGATCACAACTCGCGGTTACAAGTACTTGTTTCGCAGCAACCCGAACACCGGCCTTTACGGTGTTGCCGTGGTTAACGCGCTGGATAAAACCATTGCACCGGGGATGGGCCTGAACAAAGACAACATCGTCATCGGGATCATCCATGAAGACGGCCCCTACGGCACCGACGTGGCCGCCACTGAGAAAAAACGCGCCGGCGAGCTTGGTTACAAGGTAGCTGAATCACTGCCCTACTCTGCCAAAACAGTTGACCTGTCTTCGCTCATTCTCAGACTCAAAGGCGCCGGCGTAAACGTAGTGCTTCACACCGCCTACCAGAACGATGCCATCCTGTTTTTCAGCCAGGCTAAAGCGGCCGGGTTTAACCCTGATGTCATCATTGGTGCGGGTGGCGGCTATTCGCTGGCAGACACAGCCAAAGCAGTTGGTCCTGACATCAACGGGGTTTTCGACCTGGATTTCCCGCAGGCGTCTATTAACCCCAAAGGCGCCCCTGGCCTTGAAAAATTCTTGAGCGCTTATCAGGCAGCCTATAACAGTGGCCCACAATCGGGGCACAGCCTTGCGAACTATGTTGGCGCAAAAGCCTTTCTTGAAGCCATGGCCAATGCCAAGTCGACCAACGCTGACAAAATTCGTGAAGCGGTATTAGCCTACAAGAAACCAGCTGGCTCTACCGCTAACGGTTGGGCCTTTGATTTCGGCGAAGATGGTCAGAACAAAGCCTCAACCTTCTACACCATGCAATGGCAAGACGGCAAACTGGTTACTGTTTTGCCCGAAAACCTCGCCCTGGGCAAGCCCATTTTCAACAAAAAATAATAATCGCCAGTTGAGAGAAAACAGGCATCCTATTGGATGCCTGGTTTTTTCATGCTTCATAAGGTTGCGCCATGGATATTTTTATTCAGCTGCTCATTAACGGACTGCTGCTAGGTGGGGCTTACACAATTATCAGCCTGGGCCTTACCTTGATTTTCGGTGTAGTGCGGGTCATCAATTTCGCACACGGCGATTTTCTGATGGTCGGCATGTACATGATCTATCTGCTGGCCGCCAATTTTGGAATTCACCCATATGTCGGGCTGATTCCAATCGCTGTCGTCCTGTTCGCACTTGGCGCCCTCACGCAAAAAGTCATCATCCAGCCACTGCTCGATGCCGACGAGCATATACAGATTTTCGCGACTGTCGGGCTATCTACCATTTGCTGAATCTGGCACTGGTGCTGTTTGGTGCAAACGTATTCCGGGCCTCGGTTGAAACCGGCACGAATGCCATCACAGTGGGCGGCTACACCATGGTAACCGGACAAATTGTCACCTTTGTTGTGGCGCTTTCTCTGGCCGTGCTGTTGCATCTGTTTATGCACCGCACCTATCTTGGTCGTGCATTGCGCGCTGTGGCCCAGCATCGCTATGCCGCCATGCTGATGGGCATTAACGTAAACACCGTATATATCGTTGCGTTTGGCCTTGGAACCGCCTTTGTGGGCGTAGCAGCCGGCTTGCTCGCGCCGCAATATCCGGTGTTTCCTACCGTGGGCACCTACTTTGTGCTGACCGCATTTGTGATTGTGGTGCTCGGCGGCATGGGCAGCCTCTATGGTGCCGTCGCGGGCTCCATGATTATTGGCGTCATTGACACCATGGCCGGATACTACATCGCTCCCGACCTAAAAGAAGTTGTCTATTTCGGCATTTTCCTGCTGATACTCGTTGTGCGTCCGAATGGCCTCTTCGGCTTCGGCACAGAATAAAGGAGTGAGCCTTGTTTCCTGATTTTCGTAGCCCCAAGGCCTATGTCAGCGTAATACTGCTGGCCATCATGCTCCTGATCCCTGTGGTCATGGGCAGTTCATTCTGGACCAACCTTTTCGTACTGCTGTTTGTTTTTGCGGCGCTGGCAGTTGCCTGGAACATCGTAGGCGGATATGCAGGCCAGCTGTCTCTGGGTCATGCCGTGTTCTACGGGATAGGCGGCTATACCTCCACGCTGTTAACCCAGAACTTCGGCGTTGTCCCGTGGATAGGCATGTTTGTCGGCGCCGCTATTTCGGGCGTGGTCGCCATTATCATCAGCTACCCCACGCTACGCTTGAAAGGCCCGTTCTTTGCATTGGCCACCATTGCCATTCTGGAAGTCGTGCGTCTGCTGGTCATCCATGAAGAAAGCTGGACGGGCGGCTCCAGCGGTATCAGTCTTCCCCTGAATATAGGCTGGGCGTGGATTGTTTTCCGTGAAAAAATCAACTACGTCTACATTGCTTTTTTCCTGTTCATCATAGTGGTCTGGGCTTCCTGGTACGTACGCAAGTCACGCATGGGCCATTACCTGATCGCAATTCGTGAACGGGAAGACGCCGCCAGGGCGGTTGGCATCGCCACTGCAAAAATGAAGATACGCGCGGCGGTAATTTCCGCCATGCTCACAAGTATTATTGGCACGTTTCACATTACGTATCTAACCTTTGTTGAACCGGCGTCGGCATTTTCTCTTGAGCTATCAATTCAGATTGCCATGTTCGCCCTTATCGGCGGCCTGGGCACCATCTCTGGCCCCATTGCAGGTGCCTTCCTGGTCTTGCCGATTGCCGAACTGGCTCGCGGCTGGCTCAGCAGCGTAGGCAACGGCATGCACGGTTTGGTGTACGGCATTATTTTAGTGGTGGTTGTGCTGACTATTCCTCATGGGCTGGCGGGCGCATTCGGACCCAGAGTAGAAAAACTTCTGGCGCGTTTGCCCTATCTTGGCACAAGGCCCACCCGACACAAGCACCTGCGTCAACTGGAAAGCGGCCATACGCTTCAACCTGGAACGCCAGTATTAAAGGCTGAAGGGCTATACAAAAGCTTTGGCGGTCTGAAGGCAACCAACAATGTCTCGTTGGAACTCCACAAAAACGAGATACTGGCCATCATCGGGCCAAATGGTGCAGGCAAAACCACAGTCTTTAACCAGATGTCCGGCTTTCTTGCGCCCGACAAAGGCACGGTTTCGCTGCTCGACCGCGATGGCAAATGGGTTCACTGCAAGACACCCGACGAATTTGCCCACAAAGGCCTGGGCCGCACTTTCCAGACAGCCAAACCCTTCACGGGCCTGACAGTCCTCGAAAACATTATGCTTGGCGGCTTCATCAACACTGCTGATCGAGAAGAAGCAGAGCAGATTGCGCTAGACATCGCAGAACAAACCGATCTGACCAAGTATCTGAATACTGAGGCGCGCAACCTGACGGTAGGCGGCATGAAACGGCTGGAAATTGCCCGGGCGCTGGCTATTCGGCCCAACATTTTGCTGCTGGACGAAGTCATGGCCGGCCTGAACCCATCAGACGTAGAAAAAGCCGTGCAGATGCTGCGTCGCATACGTGATTCCGGAGTGTCTATTTTGCTGATTGAACACATGATGCAGGCCACCATGGCATTGTCAGACCGCATTATTGTGATAAATGAAGGCAAGGTCCTGGTCAGCGGCCCCCCTCAAGAGGTCGTGGAGAACCCCGCCGTCATCGAGGCATATCTGGGCAAGGAGTACGCCGATGCTTAAAGTATCAAATCTACATTCGGGCTATGGCAAAACCCAGGTGCTCGACGGCCTTAACTTCGAAGTGAACAAAGGCGAGATCGTTACACTGATTGGCGCTAACGGCGCAGGCAAGACCACCACGCTAAAAACACTGTGCGGTGTTATTGCTCCTACGTCGGGAAAAATTGAATTTGAAGGCCAGGATATTACCGGCAGTTCAACCTATGACGTTGTCGAAAGCGGCATCAGCATGATTCCCGAAGGACGTCAGTTGTTTCCCAACTTCACCGTCCGCGACAACCTGATCATGGGATCTTTTAAACGCTCGGCACGGCCCATCGTCCATCAGAAGATGGACGAAGTGCTGCAGATTTTTCCGCGCGTAAAAGAACGCCTGAATCAGCTTGCAGGTTCATTGTCGGGTGGCGAGCAGCAAATGGTTGCCATCGCTCGAGGCATGATGGCCGACCCCAAGCTGCTGATGTTCGATGAGCCCTCTCTGGGTCTCTCACCCATACTAGTGCAGCAGATGTTCGATATTGTGCGCGACATCACCAACCACGGCGTCACGGTGCTGCTGGTTGAGCAAAACGTGTTCAAAACCCTACGCCTGGCCGACCGGGGCTATGTCCTGGAAAACGGTGCCATCATCATGACCGGCACAGGTGAAGAACTACTGGGCAACGCCCACATCAAGAAAGCCTATCTGGGCCATTAATCAATCGTTAACTGAGAAAAACATGTCGTCTACATTTAAATTCATTGATCATGGCAAAGGCGGTGCGTCCGACTGCATGAAAATTAGTGAGCAGAGCAGCATGCTTGAACCTACAGGCAGGCAAGTTGTAATCGAGGTGCATTACGCCGGAGTAAATCGCCCCGATGTCTTACAGCGTTCGGGGCTTTATCCGCCCCCGCCCGGCGCATCTCCGTATCTGGGTCTGGAAGTTTCGGGCGTCATCACTGCTGTCGGTCCGGACGCGAAAGATCGCAAAGTGGGCGATAAAGTCTGCGCCCTGACGCCTGGCGGTGGTTACGCCCAGTACTGTCTCGCAGATGAACGCCACTGCCTGCCTATCCCAGAAGGGCTGGACATGATCAGTGCTGCCTGCATCCCAGAAAACTATTTCACCGTTTGGACCAACGTGTTCGAGCGCGGCGGACTGCGCAAAGGCGAAAAACTTCTGGTCCATGGCGGCTCCAGCGGCATAGGCCTGACGGCCATCCAGCTAGCCAGCGCTTTCGGCGCCGAAGTCTGGACCACGGTCGGCAATGCCGAAAAAGCCGCAGCCTGCAAGAAGGCCGGCGCGACACACACCATTTTGTACAAAGAGCAAGACTTCAAACAGGTGGCGCAAGAAACAACCGACGGCTATGGCATGGACATGATTCTGGATATGGTGGGCGGCGACTACATCAACCGCAATATCCATACTCTGGCGCTTAACGGCCGCCTGGTTCAAATTGCCTTTCTTGAGGGCAGCAAAGCCCAGATCGATGCTCTGCCTGTCATGACCAAGCGCCTGACGTTTACCGGTTCAACACTGCGCCCGCGCAGCGACGAAGACAAGGGGAAAATCGCTCAAGCTTTGATCGAAAAGGTTGTACCGCTAATGGAGCAAGGTCGGTGCACACCGGTCATACACGCCGTTTTTCCCATGAACGAAGTAAGCAAGGCCCACGACCTTATGGAAAGCAGCCGGCATATCGGCAAAATCGTACTTAAGATCAAGGATGCGATATGAGGCTGAGCAATAAGGTAGCCTTGGTGACCGGTGCTGTAGGTGGCATTGGCTCGGCTATTGTCAAAGCCCTGGTTGCCGAAGGCGCACGTGTGGGAATGGTCGACCTGAATGCTGAGGCGGGTAAAACGTTTCAGGACGAGCTGAGCGCAGCTGGCCACACTGTCGTTTACGTAAATGCTAATGTCGCCAATTTCTCCGAATGCGAATCGGCCTGCGCCACAATCAAAGACAAGCTGGGTGATGTCGACATTTTGGTGAACAACGTCGGCATTTCTCCCAAGCATGATGGCCGGGCTCTTAAGGTATGGGAGATGCCCCCAGAAGAGTGGAATTCGGTTATTTCAGTAAACCTGAACAGTGTTTTCTACATGTCTCGCCTGGTCACCCCAGGCATGATTCAAAAGCGTGAGGGCCGCATCATCAACATGTCGTCAGTTGCAGGTAAGGCCTACTGCGATATCGTCGCGGCGCATTACGCTGCCACCAAGGCCGCGCTGATCGGCGCCACGCGTCACTGGGCCGGTGAGCTGGGCGAATACAACATCACGGTTAATGGCCTGGCACCTGGCAGAATTAGTACGCCCCTGCTAAAAAGCGTGTCGCAAGAAACAAACGACGCCGTTGCTCAGGTTACTGCACTCAAGCGCCTGGGCACGCCTGAAGAAGTGGCCGATGCCTGCATGTTTTTCGCCTCGGACCAGGCCAGGTTTGTGACTGGGCAGATTCTTGACGTGGCGGGTGGGTGGCTGATGACTTGATGCGCTGTTCCTATACTCTACCGAGGCGAGTCGATGCGCGCTTACTACGCGCCTGTTGACAATCACACCCAGGCGGGAAGTCAGCGCCGCTGCAACCAGCGCCGCAACCGTGCCCAGAATGGCAATCGGTAGTAGGCACGCTCGCAGGCATCCGCCGCCTTCGTGATCGCCGCGGCCTGGGTCGGGTAGGGGTGCATGACGCGGCTCAGTCCGCGCAAACCGACATTGGCGACCATCGCCAGCGTAATCTCGTTAATCATTTCGCCGGCATGTCGCGCCACAATCGCCGCGCCTAAAATCTCGTCGCTGCCCTCACGCACGTGGATTTTCACAAAGCCAGCCTCTTCGCCGTCGACCACTGCACGATCAACATCGTGCATCAAAATAGTAAAGGTCTTTACCGGGATGCCACGCTCACGCGCCTGTCGCACATACATGCCAACGTGCGCGACCTCGGGATCGGTGTAGGTGCACCAGGGTATGGTCAGTTTACTGAAGCGGCGGCGGCTCAAACGCAAGGCATTGTGCACCGCGATGCGTGCGCTGGCGTCGGCCGTGTTGTCGAACTTATGCTCCAGGCAGACATCGCCGGCAGCGTAGATCTGGCGATTGCTGGTGCGCATGAAATCATCGACATGCACGCCGCGATCATCATCAAAATTGACGCCAGCCGCCTTCAGATTCAAGCCCTCAACATTAGGCACACGGCCGGTGCCCGTAAGAATCTCATCCACCGCGATGGTGCTGTGGTAGTCGTCACTAAGCAGATCAACCAACTTCTGGCCACCCTCCACCCGCACACCGACCACTTCAGTATTCAGCCTGACCTCTATGCCGTCTCGAGCAAACGCATCAGACAAAATCTGCGCCGCGTCGCGCTCCTCTTTTGGCAGAAACAGCGGCCAATTCTGCACGATTGTTGTATGCGAACCGAAGCGGCAGAATGCTTGCGCCATTTCACAACCAAGGGGGCCACCGCCAATAACCAGCAGGCGTGGCGGCAACTCAACGAGATTGAATACGTGCTCATTGGTAAGAAAACCTGCGGCTTCCAGACCCGGAATTGACGGCACGTCCGATCGTGCACCCGTGGCGATAACCGCCTTGCGAAAGCGCAATGCGGCCCCCTCCACCTCCAGCGCAGCGGGCCCGGTGAATTGCGCCTGACCAAAGAATACGTCTATGCCCGCCGTCAGCAGCTCTTGCACTGAGCTGCTGCGGCTTAAGCGAGCGCGAACCTTTCGCATATGACGCATTACCATGGCAAAGTCGACGGGGATGTCAGCTGGAGTCTGAACGCCGAACTGTACTGCTTCGCGCATTTCCGCATACAAGCGCGAGCTGCGGATAAGCGCCTTAGAGGGCACACAGCCGGTATTCAGGCAATTACCGCCAAGGAAACGGCGTTCGATTAACGCGACTTTCACTCCCTGCGCTGCGGCCGTATGAGCTGCCACCAGGCCAGACGTGCCGCCTCCGATAACCACCAGGTCATAGAGCGTGGCCGGTGTCGGGTTCTTCCAGTCGGGTGGGCGTACGTGAGCACGCCGGTCACGCTCGGCCTCGTCGAGCGGCGCGGCGGTGAGACTTTCGGAAACCAGAGGGGCTGCGGAGATAGGCATGCGCTATAACCATCCGCCGCGAAAGCCCGCACGGCGCAGGCCTGAGCGAATCGCGGGACAGCCCCGCAGCAGCTGCCAAATGAGTCCACTGCGATAGTTTTCAATCATCATCAGCACGATGCCCTGGTCGAGGCCGTAGTGGCCGGCCGAGACCCACGCGGCGTGTTCCGCCTTGGCCAAACCTGGATTGAAGCTGCTGGCGTACTGCCCGCCGGGCAACATCTCGGGATAGCGAGCCAGCATGCGCCGCGCTGCGCGTAAAGCGTCTTCGGGTGCGAACGGAAGCGATGCCAACGCGGCCCAGCCGCTAAGCGTGCCATCATCAGGGCCGTATGGCACGCCGCGCGCGGCATAACCGAACAAACGGCGGCGTTCGTGCGCCAGTTCAGGCTGTTGCTGGCTAGGGCCATCGCAGGCCGTCAGTCCCCAGCAATCTTCATCGTAACTCCTGAAACTGTGCGGATTGCGCCGCGTATATTCGCGCTGCACTTGTGTAGCACGCCGACTATTCTCGAAATAATCACAGTGCTTCTCGCGCATGAACTGATCGCGAATACCGCGAAAGTCGAGCCAGGCGTGGGAAAACTGGTGAATAAATAGCGGTCCAGCGTATAAAAAATCAATGTCGTACAGGTTTTCCCATTGGTACGTCTTCGTCCACGCCGCGTAGTGATCGCTGTTAATGGGGTGCGTCGGCGAGCCCAAGGCCAGCACATACAACACAATGCCCTCGTTGTAGCCGTCCCAACCATAATGAAAAAACCCGCACTCAGGCTTCCAGCCTTGTCGCAGCGTCGGCTTTCCGTCCTGCGCCCAAGACCAGTCGACACGCCTGTACAGCGTGTCGACCAGCTTACGCAAGCGGGTCTCTTCTGCAGTGTTTTCGGTGAAGAAACTGGCCGCTGTCAGCGCGCCGGCCAGCAGCAATGCCGTATCGATCATCGACAGCTCGGAACTCCACATGCGCGTACCGCTATGCATGTCGAGAAAATGATAATAAAAACCCTTGTAACCCGTAGCCTGCGGGAGTCCACTCTGATCACTGTCGTGAAAAAAACTTAGTACGGTGACGCTGCGTTCAACTGCATCGGCCCGCGACATCCAGCCACGTTGTACGGCGATGGGGTAGACGGATAACGCGAAACCAACAACGCCTATGCTGCACGGGGAGTTTTCGCGCGAGGTGTCGGCAATAAGCCCATTGACGGGGTTAACCGCCTGCAGAAAATAGCCAAATGCAGCCCGCTGCAGACCATCAAGCAGGTCGTCGTCACCCAGTGCGACGTCAGGTTGAGCACGCAAAGGAGTGCCTTGTGGCATGGTGTTCACCACCACTCTCCGTGCCTGCCGTGTCGACCCATTATGTCGCGCTCCGTTATATTTGAGCTGCTAGTCCAAGCTACTGGCGACTGCATCATCGGTATATCTATCTTTACAGGATACCACCGCGATAATTTTTTACTACCGTGAGTTAACCAAGACTCATCTATAGTGATCCTCACTCACCTGGAGCCTGACACTCACGCATCGTCAACCCATATTGCACCTGAGACCGCCGATGAGTGCGTAGTCACAGCGGTACACACCTCGCATAGATCTTGACATCAGTTTCCATAGAAACTATATTGATTTCCATGGAAACAAATAGGCAGAATGCTTTGTGTGTGGTCAGAAAACTTCGGTTCAGCCCTCGTCAACTCTTGATATCCACCTGGGCTATTGGCTGCGGCTCGTATCAAATAATGTCTCGGGCAACTTCGCTCGCGCTTTACAAGAGCGTAGCGTTTCAGTAGCCGAATGGGTCGCGTTAAATCAGATCCAAAGATGGGCAGACATGACCCCGGCCAAGCTCGCCGATGCCATGGGGGTAACGCGTGGTGCGATCTCTAAAATTTTAGACAAACTGCAAGAGAAAGCATGGATCTCTCGCATGACCAGTGACGGCGACAATCGTGTGCGGTTTCTTGCTCTGACACCACAAGGCGTGCAGGTTTTGCCTGAGCTCACTGAAATTGCCAATCAAAATGATGAACATTTTTTTGGTGTCCTGAGTTCTGACGAACGAGCCACGCTTCACAGTTTGTTGAACACGCTTGCAGACGCTCATCAGATAAGCAATATCCCCGTGGATTAAATCGCAAGGCACGCAACAAATTTATGGCAGCACATTTTCTAGAGGCAACTGGATGAGCACGGCAATAGAAAGCCTGGAAGCGGCATTACAAAAAGCTATGGCCACCCTTCCCAAGGTTGGCGGTTTCCCATATTTGGCCGAGGCCCTTGTCCGTGCAGGCGTAAAAAGCAATGTATGGTTTTTGCCCTCATGTCAAAGCTTATATCTGACCGATAAGGGTCCGGTCATCATCCAGGGTTCGCCATTGTTATCCGGTGCCGCTGATGTACCGCAATTTGACCAAGCAGCACTGATCAGGGCGTTGCGCGTCGATCAGGCTGGGAACAGCACGTTTGAACAATTTTTGATGGCCTCCTGGCGTGCAGGGGTGATTCGCTACGGTGTCGACTTTATCGCACGTACAGTCACTTATTACGGGTGTCTCGATGAGTCATACGTGGAGACATATCCGGAAGTAGACATCGTTTTCTCTGTCGAAAAGTAGTACCTAATTTGCTGTTAATAACCAAAAGGAGTAGTTAGCATGTCGTTAAGAATAGGTGATATTGCACCCGATTTCGAAGCCGAAACCTCCGAAGGAAAAATCAGTTTTCACAAGTGGCTGGGTAACTCTTGGGGTGTATTGTTTTCACACCCCAAAGACTTCACGCCAATTTGCACCACCGAGCTAGGCTTTATGGCTGGCACAAAGGCAGAATACGATAAACGCAACGCCAAAATTCTTGCTGTTTCTGTCGACTCTGTAGAGGATCACAAAAAATGGGCCCAAGACATCGGCGAAACCCAAGGCACTGCACCCAATTATCCAATTATTGGTGATGTCGACTTAAAGGTTGCCAAGCTCTATAACATGTTGCCCGCCGGCGCCTCCGGTGATGTCTCCACACGCACACCCGTCGATAACCAGACTGTGCGCAATGTCTTTCTGATCTCCCCCGAAAAAAAGATCAGCCTGATACTCATCTACCCGATGAGCGTGGGCCGTAACTTCAATGAAATACTGCGCGTGCTCGATGCGCTGCAACTCACGCATGACCACAAAGTGGCTACACCGGCAAACTGGGGGGTTGAAGGTCATAGCAAAGACGTCGCCATCTCCACATCGGTGTCCACCGACGATGCCAAAAAAATGTTTCCAAAAGGCGTCAAAGAGCTCAAGCCATACCTGCGAATGACGCCTGACCCACGGTAAGCGGCTGCCTGGTTGTGCAACATCAACCTGCTTGGCGGTTATAGGCTAATAACTGGGGCTGACTGCGAGGTCGGCCCCTTTTCCTTGGCATCTGGCCATCTACCTGCGTAACCCCTGCTGGGGCGCACACACGCGGCCTGACATGATTTCGGGCACATGTTGCTGTGCGCCCTGCTGATCAAACTTTTTCAATAAAAACAAAACCCTCTGGGAGGCTGGACTTGTTTAATGTTGCCAGCCACAGGCCAGTTACAACCAAATGCTTGTGCCTGATGCAGATGAAGGTTCAAGCTTGATCGAACGCGAGGTATGACGGAATGATCAGCACATAAAAACTAAAAAAACACAGCACCTAAAAGTTCTTGTGGACTAATTGATTTACGTTAATCCTCGGGAACGCAGCTATCGACCAGTCGTTGATAATATTGAAATACTAGCCAAACTCCTTGGTGCCAAAGCCAACGATTAAGATGAACCCACCAATCCCCCAACTGCTTACAACCCTTGAGGGCAAAACGTTAGAATTTAAGCGTGATCTGTCGTCGCCTCGCAACGTAATCAAGACGCTGGTGGCGTTCGCCAACAGCGCCGGTGGGCGCTTGCTTGTTGGTGTAGACGATGCCGGCAAAGTCATCGGCATCGAACAACCATTAGACGAAGAAGAGCGCCTCTGCAATTTAATTACTGACTCAGTCAGGCCACACCTGCTACCCAATGTCGAAATACTGACCTATAAAGGGAAAAATATCCTGATGGTTGAAGCCTTCCCCAGTAGCGCGCGTCCACATTACATAACGAGTGAGGGTCGTGAAAAGGGTGTTTACGTCCGTTTGGACTCTAGTAACCGCCAGGCGGGCCCTGAGCTAATAGCCGAACTGCAACGCACATCGACAGGCGTCATATTTGATGAACAGCCAATGCCTGAATTAACTGTGGCTGACCTAGACATAAACGCAGCACAGCGTCTGTTTGGAGACCAACGGGTATTAACGGAACAAGCGCTACTGACCCTACGATTACTAACGCATGAACAAGGTCGGTTGGTTCCCACCAAGGGCGCTATCCTGCTTTTCGGCAGAAATCGTGAACGACATTTCCCTGACGCCTGGATACAGTGCGGGCGATTTATAGGCACCAACAAAGCACGTATTCTTGACCACATAGAGATCCATGCCCATCTGCCAGAATGCGTTGAGCAAATCATGGTGTTTCTGAAAAAGCACGCTATGCGGGGTGCCGATTTCTCCGAGTTTCGACGCAAGGATGTCTGGAGCATTCCTTTATTAATTTTGCGGGAGGTTGTCATCAATGCGCTCGTACATACAGACTACTCCCACCGCGGCGCGCCGATACGAGTTGCATTCTTCGACGACCGTATCGAAGTAGAAAGCCCCGGTATCCTTGTCCCAGGCATGACTGTTGAGGCAATGAAACTTGGTGTTTCCAACCTGCGCAACCGAGTAATAGCGCGTGTCTTTCGAGAACTGAAACTCATCGAGCAATGGGGCAGCGGCGTAAGCCGAATTTTTTGCGAAGCACAAGAACTGGGCCTACCAGAACCCACCATTGAAGAGATCGGCATGCATCTGCGTGTGACAATCTTTCTGAACATTCCGATTGCAACCATTCCTGGTGCAACAGCTGTGTCCGAGCCAACGCTCTTTATGGCTAATTCTGCTCAACCCAGCGTCGCATCAGGCGTGGCACCAAGGCTAGAGTCACGGCTTAGGCTACAGTCAGGGCTAGAGTCGAGGCTAGAGTCACGGCTAGAGTCAGGTCTGGCGGCTAGAGTCGTTTTGCTGCTTATTGACAACGCTGCCGGCAAAGCAGAACTCGCTCAACGACTTGGGCACAAGCGCGTTTCTGGCGCATTACACCGACAAATTCGCCGTTTGCTAGATCAAAATATTATTCAAATGACCTTGCCAAACACGCCAAACAGTCGTCTGCAAAAATATCGCCTAACCGACCACGCGCGGGCTATTTTGGCTGAGACGCCCCCCCGCTCGTAGCCCGCCAAACATTGCCACAACCGAACCTACTCAGCAAAATGCTTTGCAAAAGCAATACATTTACATTTACGAGCTTGCAATGAAAACTGCCACACTGTCTTCATTAGGTGTTGACCCACAGCTTCGTCACGATGCCGAAGAGGCGTTGTATGATGGCGAAACCCTGTCCGAGCTAATCGAATACTCCGTCCGCGTCCAGATAGAATTGCGCAAACACCAAGCCGAGTTTCTGGCTCGTGGCCTTGCGTCACGTGAAAAGTCGCATAAATCCGGGCGTTACGTCGAGCCTGACACGGTACTGGATCAGCTGTGGTCAAGTTTGAAACAGGCCAAGGAAAAGCGCGGCGTACAGTGAGCTATTCAGTCCGCTTTACAGAGGACGCAGAATCCGATCTGCTTGGTCTCTATGATTATCTGCTGGAACAGGATCCACACACGACCCACATTGCCGAACTGGCTCTGCAAAGCATCGTACATGTTCTCGATCTGCTCAGGCAATTTCCATAAAGCTGCCGCAAGGCTACTCTTTCACCGCCGTTTAACGCAGTTCAGCAACGTTAATTGTCGTTGCCCCGCAAGCCTGTACCAGCTCAGCATCGTGGCTGGCAAACAGCACAATACGATCTTGCGACCAGGTTTTAAACTGCTCGGCCAATACAGCGCGAGCCTGCGCGTCTAGCCCGTTGCTGGGGCCGTCGGCAATAATGACGGCCGGGTCGCCCAAGGCAGCGGCAGTCAGGAAGACCTTGCGCCGCGTGCCCGTCGACATCTGCTCGAAGCGCTTGTCCAGATGCGGCTCCAGCCCCAGTTCGTATGCCAGATCAAGCACAGCATCGTCGAGTGTTGTGTTTTTTTCTGCGGCTACTTTTTCGAGATACTCACGCCCTGTCTGGGTAGGAAACGCCAGACAATCGTCGGGCACATAAGCTATGCGGGCTTTGGCTTGTTGTGGCGCTTGGGTTAGCGAATGCCCATCGACCCAGACGTCTCCGGCATCCGGTGCGATAACGCCCGCAATAATGCCCAGCAAACTGGACTTGCCGGTGCTGTCTTCTTCGCACAGCGCCATGCACCCATAGGAGAACCTATGAGTTAGCCCCTGAAATACAAGATGGTCGTGATAGCGCTTGCTGAGATTATCTATACGTAGCATGTAAGGAAGTGTACGCAAGTATGTAGCGTGTGACTAGAACTTATACAAGACGACGATTGTTACTACCTTCAGGTGGAAAGGAAGCGTCGTACAGCACCTGCAAGTCACACCACGCTGGAACGTATAGTGCGCAACCTGGGCATCGAAGTCGACGACGCGCCTGATCTCAGCAAACAACTCAAAATCTCTGAACGTCACTGGGCGGGCATAAGCGTACAGCCGCTGCTGCGACATCAACATGTAATAATCCCCCGGGTAAGTCCATTACTGCCAAAAATCGGGGTATTACCATGTGGCTGATCGTCCACCTTTTCATCATCGCGTCGCTATCGGTTCGCGTTTTGCTGCGACCGCACCGCGATCCGGCGTCGCGCGTTGCATGGATACTTTTCATTATGGCTGTGCCCTACCTCGGTGCATTGGTGTATTTGATGTTGGGCGAGGTTCGGCCAACCGGCACGTCGATTCAACAAAGACAGCCTGACTCTGCGCAGTTCTTATCTGCCAATGCGGCCGCGCGTGACGCTACTATCCCAGAACACGCCTGGCCGGGTTTTGCCATAGGTGCGTCGATCAGTGGCTTTGCCCCCGTTGGCGGCAATAAAGGGCATTTGCTGGATGATTCAAACGCAACGATTGACGCCCTCGTCGCAGATATTGACGCGGCAACGCAGCATGTACACCTGCTTTTTTATATATGGCTAGCCGACACAAACGGGCGCAAGGTGGTTGACGCGATGGTGCGGGCAGCCAAACGTGGGGTCACTTGCCGCGTCATCGTTGACGATCTGGGCTCACGTGATTTCATCCGCAGCGAGCACTGGCCCGCGATGAGCCGTGCCGGCGTGCAACTGGCGCGCGCACAACAGATCGGCAACATTCTGGTTCGCATTTTGAAGGGGCGCGTCGATGTTCGCAACCACCGAAAGATCGTCGTCATCGACAACCATATTACTTATTGCGGAAGCCAAAACTGCGCTGATCCTGAGTTTGCCGTTAAAGCAAAATTCGCCCCATGGGTTGATGCGGTAATCCGCTTTGAAGGCCCGATCGCCCGGCAGAATCAGCAGCTTTTTCTAACTGACTGGCTAATCTCTACCCACGAAGATTTTCGAGAACTGGCACATCAGCCCATGCCGCAGCCAGAGCCAGGTTTCGTGGCCCAGGTGATAGGGACCGGGCCCGAAAACCACTACTCTGCAACGCCAGAGCTTTTTGCCACATTAATGTTCAGTGCCCGGCGCGAACTGGTGATAACAACGCCTTACTATGTGCCCGATGACGCCATGCAAGCCGCGCTATGTGCCAGCGCCCGTCGGGGCATCCCGACAACCATCGTGCTTCCGGCTCGCAATGACAGTTGGTTCGTGGGGGCAGCAAGCCGTAGCTACTATGCCGAACTACTGGATGCAGGCGTCTGCATTCACGAATATGTCGGCGGCCTATTGCACGCGAAAACATTGACGATTGATGGTGATATCACGCTAATCGGTTCAGCAAACATGGACCGGCGCAGTTTTGATCTGAACTTTGAGAACAATATCTTGTTCCACGACCCGCAGCTGACGCAAACCATGCGTCGCCGACAAGAATCATATATTGCGCAATCCAAACCCGTCAGCCAGACCGATGTGGCAGCATGGGGTTTGCGCTTACGTCTACGCAACAACATCATGGCTATATTCAGCCCCGTCCTGTAACTGAGCAGGCATGCCTCCCGCAGCGCCCTACCTTTAACCCGGCAACACGAGTCATCATACGGACAATCTCGTACACATCATTCAAGGTGTTGACCATGCTCTCAAGACCGGATCATAGTTCACACCCACGAACCCGCCGCAGCTGATACCACCACCTATTAGAGGTTTCAGCGAGTAGCCACAACAAAAAGCCGCGGAAAGGGAAGCAACACCGTGTCGTTGGCGAGTGCAGGATAGGCCTGGGTAATAGCCGCCAGATAGCGCTTAAGGAACTCGGCCTTTTCAGCATCATCAAGCCGTTGCAGGTAGGGTCGCAGGGCCGACCCCTTGAACCATTCGACCACAGCCGCCGGGCCACCGGCCAAAGGATGATAGTAGGTTGTTCGCCAGACATCGACAGTGCGGCAATGGGGTTGCAAAAGTTCGTAGTAAAAGCTGGCGTCATGCCGTGCTGGAAGCTGCAAGGTGCCGACTTTATGTGCCCACGGACCGTTGGCTGCCACCTCGCGTATCAGCCTGTGCGCCGGCTCTTGCAGATTGTCCGGGGTTTGAACCGCCAAGCTTCCCCCTGGCGCAAGCATGCTGACCAAGTGAGGGTACAGCGCCGCATGGTCTGGCAACCATTGCAGTGAGGCATTGGCGAGAATGACATCGAATCGTTCTGCAGGGCTCCAGGTGCCAATGTCACCGAGCGTAAACGAAATCGTCGGCAATCGTTGACGGGCCGTCTCCACCATGTCTTCTGAATTGTCCACACCCATCACACTGGCATCAGGAAAACGCTGGGCGAGAACCTCAGTCGAGTTGCCCGGACCGCAACCCAGGTCGACGGCCAGGCGCACATCACCAGCGGCGCGGCCGGGTATCGCCGCCACCAGATCTCGCACGGGGCGGGTGCGTTCTTGTTCAAAGGTCGAGTACTGCCTGGCTGACCATGTCATGGGGTTTCCTTTGTGGTGTGGAGCCTTCCGGCACTGACATCGCCATCAAGTGTAAGGCCACACCCTTTAACCGTATGGACAGCCAGCAGCAGTACCCTCACCTACTCCGGCTTCAAACTCGATAGGTATGCCGCAACATTTGCAATATCTGCATCAGACAAAGCGGCCGCCATGGGTTGCATGATCGGGTTCACGCGGGTTCCATCGTGAAAAAGCCTTCAACTGCTCAACCAGATATTGTTCTTTCTGACCAGCCAGGTTGGGGTAGATAGGCACGACTGACACACCTTTGGCCCCATGACAGGCCACACAGGTTGTCTCAAACGTTTTCTGACCCAAGGCCGCATCGGCTGCACTGGCAACCGTTGCCACCATAAGTCCTGCACCCATGGCACTCACAAGAATCGCTGTTTTCAACATAGCGTAATACTCCTATAGCTTCACTTTCTCTGTGGCTATGGGAGGAGGTTATCTAGGAGGCCACAGGGCACCAACGATGTTGTCATCGCTATACCTGCAGAGTAGCTGCAGCCCCCTGACAACCTCCTGACAACGCGCTGCACAAACGCACTCAACCTTTCAAAGCGAGGTCTCGCAAGCCAATACATCATGCCAGATCAACCAATACTCATCTGACCAAAAATGACAACCCAATGTTCTTCACTTGCTCGCCGCGACCTGTACACTCCAACCGCCCCCCAGCGCGCGCACCAGGTCGACGGCCAACGCGGCACGTTCACCGTCCAGCCTCACCGTTGCCAGCTGCTGCTGCAAAACGGCACGATCGGCATCAATGACATCCAGATAGGCAATAGAGCCTTCGCGATACTGCGTGCGTGACAGGTGTGCCGCGCGCTCGGCCGAGGCCAGCGCCTGATCCTGCACTGCCGTCTGCTCGGTGAGAATACGCAGCCCCGAAAGGCTGTCTTCCACCTCGCGAAAAGCCTGCAAAACAGTTTGCCTGTAATTGGCAACATCTTCGGTGTAACGCGCCCGCGCATTGTCCATCTGCGCCGTACGCGCACCACCATCAAAAATCGGCAAGGTCAGCGCGGTTCCGATGAGCGGCCCAAGCAGAAAAGCCCGACTGCCCCAGTTGAAAAGCTCGCCCAAACCACTGGACTCATAGCCGAACCCGCCGGTCAGCGTCAGACGTGGAAAGAATGCTGCCTTGGCGGCCCCTACCCGCGCATTGGCCGCCGCCATGGCGTACTCAGCCGCAGCGATGTCAGGACGACGCTCCAGCAGCGACGAAGGCAACCCGGCAGGTATCTGTGCATTGACCCGAGAGATGGGCGCAGGCGCTACCGAAAACTCGGAAGGCGGCTCGCCCAGCAGTATGGCAAGCCCGTGCTCGGCCGCGACACGCTGCCGTGTAATGCCCAGTGCCTGGGCGCGCGCCGTTGACAGCTCGGTACGCGCGCGCGCCTGATCAAGCTCGCTAATTTCACCAAGTTGGTAGCGCTGCTCAATCAAGTCCAGCGTTTTGGCGCGCAATGCGACCGTGTGCGCTAGCAGCTCCTGCTCCGCGTCCAGTCGTCGAATCAGGAAATAGTTTTGCGCCACATCGGCCTGCAGGGCCAGACGCAAGGATTCAAACAATGCGGTGCTCTGCAAGGTGTCTGCCTGCGCCGCATCCACGGTAGATGCAACGCGGCCAAATAGATCTGCCTCGTAAGACACACCCAGCTGCGCCCGCCAGAGCGTCTCAGGCGAATTTGCTGCGTCATCAGGCAAACCTAGTGATGCATTGGAAGCGCGCTGGCGCGATGGCCCAAAACCCGCGTCCACGGTCGGAAAACGTGCCGCTTTTGCGTTGCGCTGCAGCGCGCGGGACTGCTCCACCCGTGCAGCCGCAGCCTTGAGGTTTTGATTTGCTGCGAGAGCCTGGTCTTCCAGCTTGTCCAGCAACGGTTCGTTGAAAATTTCCCACCAATGGCCACGCGCCAGCGCCTCTGCAGGCTGGGCCGCTTTCCAGTGGCGCGCCGCCTCAGGCGTAAGACGCGCCTCCTTAAACACCGCAGGTACATTCTGTGCTGGGCGCTCATAATGCGGCCCGACGGCGCACCCGCTCAAGACCAGCAAGAAAGCAATCAGGCCTGCAAATCGGTGTAGCCCATGATTGTGTGTTGTGTTCATGTTTATTCCTTTCCTCACTGTCCGCTCGTGCCCGGCTGCCGGCTCGCACCGGATATATGGCTTGCTGCCGCATCAGGGGCCTCGTTCTTGCTGCGGTCTTTGCTCACGGCCTGCCCTGCCAGCCTCAAGACCACATAGAAAACAGGGGTTAAAAAGAGCCCGAAGAAGGTCACACCCAGCATGCCGAAGAACACGGCCACGCCCATGGCATGGCGCATTTCAGAGCCAGCACCACTGGAAAGCACCAACGGCAGCACACCCATGACAAAGGCAATTGAGGTCATGACGATGGGACGAAGACGCAGGCGGCTGGCTTCGATAGCAGCCTTGACCACGGTCAGGCCCTGACGCTCGAGCTCTCTGGCAAATTCGACGATAAGAATGGCGTTCTTGCAGGCCAGGCCGACCAGTACCATTAACCCTATCTGGGTAAAGATGTTGTTGTCGCCACGCGTCAGCCATACGCCCGTTAACGCCGCGAGAATACCCATGGGCACAATTAATATCACCGCCAGCGGCAAGGCCAGACTTTCATACAGCGCAGCCAGCACCAGAAAGACCAGCAACACGCTAATGGGGAACACCCACACGCCTGCATTGCCTGCCAAAATCTGCTGATACGTCAGATCGGTCCACTCAAACTTCACACCATGCGGCAATGTTTTTGCTGCAACACGTTCTGCTGCCTGCTGGGCCTGATCTGACGAGAAACCAGGTGCAGGCCCGCTGTTGATGTCAGCTGCGGTGTAGCCGTTGTAGCGCACCACCATTTCCGGTCCAAAGCCCGGCGTCACCTGCACCAGGGAAGACAGCGGCACCATCCGGCCATTGTTATTACGGGTTTCCAGTCGCAGAATATCTTCAGGCTGAGAGCGAAATGGTGCGTCGGCTTGGGCGCGTACCTGAAATACGCGTCCGAAACGGTTGAAATCATTTACGTACAGTGACCCCAGATAGATTTGCATAGTATCGAAGACGTTGCTAATGGGCACGCCCAGTTGCTTGGCCTTTACCCTGTCCAGATCAACGTCCAGCTGCGGAACATTAATCTGGTAGCTGGAAAACGCTGGGCCCAGCTCTGGGGTTTTGGCCGCTTCGGCCAAAAATGCCTTGGCTGCCTTGTCCAGCTCTGCATAGCCCAACGCCCCATGGTCTTCAATCTGCAGTTTGAACCCTCCGACCGTGCCCAGCCCCATCACCGGCGGCGGTGGAAACACCGCAATATAAGAACCATCGATTTCGGAAAACTTGGCGTTGAGCGCGGCGGCGATATGGTCTGCCGAAAGCCCGGCATGCTTGCGGGCTTCAAACGAATCCAACGTTACAAAAATAATGCCGGCGCTCGAACTGTTGGTAAACCCATTTATGGACAGACCAGGAAAGGCAATCGAACTTGCAACACCGGGCTCATCCAGCGCAATCTGGCTCATCTGGCGGATCACTTTTTCCGTGCGATCCAGTGAAGCGCCGCTTGGCAATTGGGCAAAACTGATTAAATACTGCTTGTCCTGGGCCGGCACAAAACCACCGGGCACCATATAAGAAACACCCAGCGTCATGGCCAGCAGCAACACATACACGCCCAAGGACGAAGCCTTGCGGCGGATTACGCCCGACACGCCTTTGGCATAGCGATCCGACGAGCTATGGAAAAAGCGATTAAAGCGCTTGAAAAAACCACCAAATAAACGGTGCATCCCGCGTGTCAGCCAGTCAGGCTTCTCGTCACGGCCTTTTAGCAGCAAGGCGGCGAGCGCAGGTGACAGCGTCAGGGAATTGATCGCAGAGATCACCGTAGAAATGGCAATGGTGACGGCGAACTGCTTGAAAAATTGCCCGCTTAGCCCTGTTAAGAAAGCCAGGGGCACAAACACCGCCACAAGGGTGAGCGCAATAGCAATAATGGGGCCACTGACCTCTTGCATGGCGCGATACGTCGCCTCGCGAGGGCTATGACCTTCTTCAATATTTCGCTCTACATTCTCGACAACCACAATGGCATCGTCGACCACAATACCAATAGCCAGCACCAGTCCAAACAGCGATAGCGCATTAATGGTGTAGCCAAAAAGCAGCATTAAAGAGAATGTGCCTATGATGGACACAGGCACGGCCAGCAGAGGAATAATCGACGCCCGCCAGGTTTGAAGAAAAACAATCACGACAAGGACCACCAGGGCAATCGCCTCGAGCAAGGTCTTGACGACTGCCGAGATGCTGGCCCGCACAAACTGCGTCGGATCGTAAGCGATCCGGCTTTCTAGCGAAGCCGGAAAGTCTGCAGACAGTTCATTCATCGCAGCCCTAACCTGATCCGACACGTCAAGCACATTGGCACCCGGAGACTGCATAATGGCCAACCCAACCGCAGGTTGATTGTCCAGCAGCGAGCGCAGGCCGTACTCGGAAGCGGCCAACTCAATGCGAGCAACATCGCCCAGCCGGGTCACACCGCCATCAGCAGAGGTTTTGAGAATGATGTCGGCAAACTCGTCCTCGGTCTGCAGGCGGCCACGCGCGTTAACCGAAAACTGTGTGGCCACATCAGACGCCGTCGGCGAAGCGCCGATTACCCCCGCTGCCACCTGCACGTTTTGTTCGCGAATGGCTGCGACAGCGTCGCTGGCAGTCAAATCACGCTGCGCCATTTTTGCAGGATCGAGCCAAACCCTCATGGAGTAATCGCCTGCTCCCCATACCTGCACCTCGCCCACACCAGGTATACGAGCCAGCCTATCCTTGACGTTAAGCACGGCATAGTTGCGCAAATACGTGGCGTCATAGTGATTATCGGGCGACACCAGATGCACCACCATGGCCAGTGCTGGTGATGTCTTTATGGTTGTTACCCCCAGACGCTGCACGTCTTCAGGCAAACGCGGCAAGGCCTGAGAAACCCGGTTTTGCACCAGTTGCTGTGCCTTGTCCGGGTCCATGCCGAGGTTAAAGTTAACGGTTACGACAAGATTGCCGTCGCTATTGGCCTGAGACTGCATGTACAGCATGTTCTCAACACCATTAATGGCTTCCTCCAGCGGCGCGGCCACGGTTTCCGCAATGACTTTGGGGTTGGCACCCGGATACTGTGCGCGAACAACCACCGACGGAGGCACGACCTCAGGATATTCAGAGATAGGCAGCTGAAAGAGTGCCAGCGCGCCGGCCAGCACGATAAGCACAGACAAGACCCCGGCAAAAATGGGGCGATCGATAAAGAATCTGGAAATATTCATGGAGATATGGCTCAAGAACGGGAAGAGGAGGCAGGAAGCAGCCCCTCAGTTTCTGGCGGCTGCGCTTTGTCAGCCTCGGAAGGCGCCGGGCTGCTCATCGCCACATCAGGCGTAGACTCGGCCGCAGCGATGCGCGCCTGCACAGGCTCACCCGGCCGAACCCGCTGCAAGCCGCCAACAACAATGCGTTCACCTGCCGCAAGCCCAGACTCAACGACTCTTGATCCATCGTGCACTGGCCCCAGGGTTACCTGCCGATAATTGGCGTTATTCTTGGCATCTACCACCAGCACATAGCGCTTACTCTGGTCTGTTCCAATCGCTTTTTCATCAATGAGCACGGCCTGACGGGCGGTGCGCGTGCTCAATCTGACACGGGCATACAAACCAGGAAGCAGCGCACCGTCGGTGTTATCAAACTCGGCACGAACCCGTATCGTCCCCGACGCTGTATCCAGATGGTTATCGATGGAAACAACCCGTCCTTGTCGTGGATAGGCTTGATCATCGCCCAGGCCCAGCTGTACGGGCATGATGGCGTCAGGATCAAGCCTGGCCTTATTCAGGAAACGCAAAAAGCTCTGCTCGTCCATATCAAACGAGGCGTACACCTTGTCCACCGACATCACGGAAGTAAGCACCGGCGCTCCAGGGCCTGCCTGCACCACATTGCCCAGGGTGACTTCAGCTCTTGAGGCGCGTCCAGATATAGGCGCGACAACGCGCGTATGCTCAAGATCGAGCTGCGCGGACTGCAGCGCCGCTGCAGCCGAGGCCTCTTCGGCTTTAGCAATACGCGCTACATTGCGTTTTTCATCCACATCGCGGCTGGCTATGGCATTAGCCGCAAGCAGGCGTTTGCCTCGCTGCAGTTCAGATGCGGTAAACGCCGCACGCGCTTTGGCACCCGCCAGTTGCGCCGCCGCTTGATTCACGGTTGCCTGGTAAGGGCGTGGGTCAATGGTGAATAGTTCGTCGCCTTTGTGCACCAGACCGCCGTCTGCAAAATGCAGCGCGGTGATCGCACCCGAAACCTGCGGTCGAATCTGCACATGTTCCACAGCCTCCAGACGCCCTGAATACGCATGCCAGTCGACGATGGCTTCGCTGTGAACGACGGCTACGTCAACGATAGCGGCCGGCGGTTGCGCTGCGGACGTATCCTGCGTGACACCCGCGTTTGCGCGATAAATGGTGATCGCAGACAGTGCAATGGCCAGCAACCCGAGCGGCACCATGTAGCGTTGGCGAATGGAAAACATAAAGCATCCTTGTAGGGAGAATAGAGCACCGTAGAAGAGGCAGCGATCGCCTGCTTCTGTGCATCGGTTGCAATTCAAAACACAATCGCGTGTATACCGAAATGAAGAAGAGTTGTATTATTGATTCTTTAGAAATTCAGATAAATAGCGTTTTTATAGGAACACTGTTCCTTTTATCCGAACAATCTTTCCATACGCTCAGCCCCCCCCCAGGAGAAGTTCATGGACCGCTTTCAGGCCATGCAGGTGTTTACCCACGTCGCCGATGCCAACAGTTTCACGCTGGCCGCCGACAATCTGGGCTTGCCACGCTCTACTGTCACCACCACTATCCAGAACCTGGAGAAATCACTTCAGGTGAGATTGCTTAACCGCACCACGCGCCGCGTCAGCCTCACCCCCGACGGCGCGTCATATTACGAACGCTGCCGCCAGATACTTGCCGACCTTGAAGATGCTGAGTCGCTCTTTCTCGAGGGCAACCGCGTCCCGCGCGGACGCCTGCGTATCGATGTACCGCCTTCGATAGGCCGTCTCATTCTTGTACCCGCGCTATGTGAGTTCCACACGCTTTATCCAGATATCGAACTCGCACTGGGCATGAGTGACCGGCCCGTAGACCTCGTGCAAGAAGCCGTCGACTGTGTAGTACGGGTCGGAGAACTTGAAGACTCCTCCCTGGTGGCCAAACGCATTGGCACTTTTGAGGGTGTTACCTGCGCCGCACCCGCCTACCTCGAAAAGTATGGCGAGCCGCATTCCATCGAGTCACTGGCCGACCACAGGGCGGTTCATTATTTTTCAGGTCGCACCGGGCGAATTATCGACTGGAGCTTCATGATGGAGGGACGCGCAACCGATGTCGCCGTCAAGGGAGTCATGTCGGTCAACGACGCAGAGGCCTATGTTACATGCGGCCTGAAGGGGTTCGGCCTCATCCAGCCTGGGCATTACATGGTCGCCCAACATTTGGAATCAGGCGCACTGCGCGAGGTGCTTACACATCTTAAGCCGCCCTCAATGCCGATTTCTGTGGTCTATCTGCACAGCAAACATTTGTCGCCAAAAGTGCGCGTGTTTGTCGACTGGATAAGCGAGCTTTTCAAGCGCTGCCCGTTGCTGGCAGGATGCGACAACGCATATATCAACGACGAAGAATGCAAATTCGCTGGCGTACACCAAGCTAAGGCTGCCTTGCGCGATGTGCTTCGGCAGGCGGAGGCTGAGAGTGTGTTTTAGTTTGGGTGGTTGACCGCGGTTTTGATTATCAACGGTAATATTCAAGGCCGCTGATCACCACCAGTTTTCTCATAGGCTATGAAACTACGGCGTGACGCAGCACGGCTAAGCAGTTCTTTCAGGCACGTTACGCCGGACGTGTTGATGTTACGTTTCTGAGTGTGTATCCCATCGTACAAACACCTAGGCATTACCCGGTCAACACCTAGTTATACTTGTTATGTTAGGGATACAAAAACAAAAACAACACAACGAAGCCAACACGAATGACCCCGATTTCAGTCCGCATTGCCACTGCCATACGCTTGGCATTACTTTTCTGTATGGGGTTTTTATTTGCTAATGCGGCAGTCGCGCTACCCATCTCCATCCACGATTGCAGTGGCAGCAAAGACCTGATCTTCGCCGCGCATCTGGACGACGACCTGCTGTTCATGAACCCCGATGTTTCCGCCAACATTGATGAGGGCGGATGCATGCTGACCGTCTACCTGACAGCCAGTGAACGTCGCGCAGGCGAAGACTACATGCAGGCACGAGAGCGCGGCGTACGTGCAGCCTATGCCTACCTGGCAAACAAGCCTGACGTATGGACGCAGGATACGGTTGCTGTGGGCGCTTACCACCTTACGCGCTTCACGCTGGCCGGTGATCCAAAGTTGCAGCTTATACATATGCGTCTGAAAGACCCCTGGCTGGGTAAGGGATGGGGCAGCCTGACCCCATTGAGCCAGACCGAATCCATTGCAGGCAATACGGTCGACACGCTGGGCGCTTACCATGAAACGTATAGTCGGGCAGACCTTGTGGCCACCATCGCCAGCATCATCCAGGGCTACGGCCCCACCACGGTACGCCACCTGGACGACACGATTAGCATCCCTTATACCGAGCTGTGCTGGCGCTGTATTGGGCATGGCCACCCCGATCACATTGCCAGCGCCAGACTGGTTCGCGACGCCATTAAGCTCGCCCCTGGCAACTACGCAGAAGTCGCCTATGTCGACTACCCCACGCAAGAACGCCAAATCAACCTGGATGAAAAGGAAATCAACAAGAAGACCGAAGCGTTTCGCCGCTATGCCTGGAAAGACTACCACGCCTGCCCAGATCCACAGAATTGCATTGCGCCCGCTGGCCCCGAGGCATCGTGGGTCGGCCGCTCTTACTATGTATCGCGGCACAACATTACACCCGCACTCTTTACAGACCCAGAAGGCGGCATACTGATACTGGCCAAAGGCGAAGTTAACAACGCCGCCAATATCTGGAACAGCCGTAAGCAAAGCTGGAGCGCACTAGGCGGTCGCACCCCCGATTCACTCGCTTCATTTGCTTACCCGGATGCAGCAAACGGGTTTCTGGCACGTGACGCGCTGGGCATCATCTGGACCAACAAGCAGAACTCTGATGAGAGCTGGCAAGGATGGCAAGGCATTGCGGGGGCACGATTTCCTCGCCTTCCCACTGTAACGTCAGAGGTGAAAACGGCAGCAGTTGCGCTTGCCAACGACGGGCTGCTCTATTGGGCGACCGCTTCCAGCACAGAAAACCGCTGGGCAGTCTGGCAGCCATTGCCGGTGCTGCAGCAAGCCACCAGCGAGCTTGCCATAACAACCGACGCGGCCGGTCGACTGGTCATCTTTGCGACCGATGTCGAGGGCAGGCTTTTTACCGTGCAGCAGATTGCTGCCGACAATCCAGACCAATGGTCATCGTGGAACAAGATCGCCGCGCCGGTCGCGCTCGGTGGGCTGGCGGCGCTACGTAATGCACACGGCCTGATCGAACTCTACCTGCGCGACCGGGCAAACAATCATTTGCTGCGGATCGTGCAGGCGGCCCAAGCAGACAGCGCTGCAAACACGCCTTCCCCAGCCATTTGGAATACGGCCACCGACCTGGGCGTAAGTTTCGTCGGCAAGCCCGCCGTCGGCCTGAACGAGCACGACAAGGTCATCGTCGCCGTGGTCGATCACCCAGACGGTGCTCTCTGGCTTTACGAAAATGCTCAGGCCAAAAAACTGTCAGTCAATGTGGCTTCTTCGCCCGCCTTGCGCGTGATAAATGGCGTTTTGTATATCGTGGCCCGCAACGCAGGCCAACTACAGACATATCAGATCCAGGAATATCGCCAGGGTGCCTGGGGTACTGCGTTAACCATCGCCGTTCCGCCTGCAGGAGGCGGGAGTGCATTTTCTGTGGGGGTAAGTGGGTCGCCGTTAGCTGTCGTGACAGATAACGGGACACAGGAAAAAGAAAATTAGTCGGACGGAAGAGTATCCCCCCTGCGTTCCAGCAGTTTAGATACGTCAGCGCTCCGTCCCCCTCTCCTCTGATTCTGTGCCCACACGAAAATCTGCTTGGATGCCTCAGCCTTCCCTTGCTTGTTCGTCTTTCGACAGCTGCGGCTTTATTGGTAAGGTATGAGCTACTTCTCTTTGATGCCGTCGGCGAATGCCGTTACATCTATTTTGTCGGTCAACCTCTGTACAAAGAGAGCCAAATCACGTCAAACAAATACGCTTTCAATACTCTGGGCATCTAGCAGACTCAATGACCAGTTTTGCAATTGATCGGCGCTAGCTTGTGAGAGAAGCGTTTGGTAATGCGGCGTCAAGGTGCCGAACCTGCGTTCAAGCTGACGCGCCAGCAGCTGTGCCTGGCCTTGCAGGATTCCTTGTTGCTGTCCTTTCTGTAGGCCCTTCTGTAGCCCCTTCTGCTCACCCTCGTATCGCGCCTGATCCAGCATATCTTCGGCATCAACCAGCGCCTGTTCTCGGCGCTCTGCCGCCAGACGCAGTTCTTCATCTGAATACAGCGTTTGCAGATGGCTCAGGGCTTCTTGTACAGGTTGGTGGGTAATTGCAGTCATGGCAGCCTCATCCAGATCAGACAAATACGCTTTCAATACTCTGGGCATCTAGCAGACTCAATGACCAGTTTTGCAATTGATCGGCGCTGGCTTGTGAGAGCAGTGTTTGGCAATGCGGCGGCAAGGGGCCGAACTTGCACTCGAGTAAACGCGCCAGCAGCTGTGCCTGACCTTGCAGAATTCCTTGTTGCTGTCCTTTCTGTAGGCCCTTCTGCTCACCCTCGTATCGCGCCTGATCCAGCATATCTTCGGCATCAACCAGCGCCTGTTCTCGGCGCTCTGCCGCCAGACGCAGTTCTTCATCTGAATACAGCGTTTGCAGATGGCTCAGGGCTTCTTGTACAGGTTGGTGGGTAATTGCAGTCATGGCAGCCTCATCCAGGTTGTGCAACAGGCATGCGATCCAGGCCAGCAACGGCGCAGGCAGTTCACGCAGCCCTTCAGCTTTACGAAGTTCAATTATATGCACTTGCAGCATTTGTCCCAACTGTATTTGTGGATACTGACTGTCGCGTAACGTGAAGTTCCAGCTAGCCTTGTCAGGATGCTCGGTAAACAGGTCATGCGCCAGCAAGCTGATTCCAATTGCCGGTTTAAGATCACGGTAATTTTGCCCGGCCTTCAATTGCCCGGCCAGGCTGCGCGCCACGCCATACACGTTACGCTGGGGCCAGTGCCGAAAGGGTTGCAATTGCATTTCTATGCCCAGGCGCTGGCCATGGGCATCCTCGGCGAGAATGTCCAGCACGATGTGCTTGCCTTCCAGGTCTGTCGGCAAAATATGCGGGTTCAGAATGTGCCGTACCGTTATGGCTGCGGCAGGGTAGCGTACGGCATTGATCAGATCAGACAGCAGATGCGGATGGCGGCTGAACAAGGCTTTGAAGACTACATCGTTGCACAGTGAGAGGCGTTGTGCGTGAGTTTGTCGCGCTCGCCTTAACGCATCGAAGCGAGACGCTTGCCTGCCGCTACGCGGCAGCTCAGCGCCAGGCACTTCAGATGGCACAGCGCTAAAGTGCGCTGCGTCATCGGATGGCTCTGACGATGACGACGGGTTGGCAGATGACATGCCTGTTCACCCTTAAACAGTTTGCAAGCCGCCAATCTAAAGCAAACTAAAAGGAATAAAAATTAGGCAAACTGATCCATACGGACAGAATGGTCAACCGCGTTTAAAAATTCGAACTGGTGGGCGGTACAAGGTTCGAACTTGTGACCCCTGCCGTGTGAAGGCAGTGCTCTACCACTGAGCTAACCGCCCCATAAGACGTCGAACTGACAGCATTGCGCTGCAGACACGAGCTTTGGGAAGACCCGAATTGTACACCAGTTTTAGACGATATCTGAGTGAACATGGGCGGTGCAAAACCAACGGTCAGCAGCATGCCGGTGTAGTATCGCTACTCTGTTTCAGTCTGCTGCTATCTCAGTGGAGGTGGCTGCAGCCACCTGCGCCTGAGCATCAACTACCCGCCATACACATGGTTTACCGGAGGTTTTATCCAATGCTTCCAGGTAAGCCGCATGCGCCTGCAACTCAACATCACTGGCTGTAATCACCTTAAGTACAGAGACATCAACGGCCTGGACATGCTCGCCACCGGCACGGCCACCCTCTTCTTCGTTAAAGTCCATGATGAGAGCGTCTTGACCACGCGTCATGGCCAGCCAGACATCAGCCAATAGCTCAGAGTCAAGCAGCGCCCCGTGCAGCGTACGATGGGCATTAGAAATGCCATAGCGCTCGCACAATGCGTCAAGATTATTGCGCTTGCCAGGATGTATCTCGCGCGCATGCAGCAGCGAATCAGTAATCTTTCCGCACAGCGCGTCGAAACGGGGCAGGCCGATGCGCGTCAGCTCTGCATTCAAAAATTTGCAGTCAAACGCCGCGTTATGAATGATAACTTCGGCGCCTTTAACGTAGTCAACCAACTGCTGCGCGGTTTCTTCAAAACGCGGATGCCCCGACAGAAAGTCAGTGGTCAGGCCGTGTACGGCCAGCGCCTCGGGGTCGCTGTCACGATCCGGGTTGAAATACAGATGCAGGTGCCGGCCCGTAAGTGCCCGATTTTCAAGTTCTACGCAGGCCAGTTCGACAATACGGTGGCCTTGCGCCGGATCGAGGCCGGTGGTTTCGGTATCTAGCACTATCTGACGCATATCTGTAAATCACAAAAAAGAAACGACCGCTATACCCGCATTGGGATGTCAGCAATCAAAAGCAAAAAGAGATGAAGAAGCTATGTTACCGCATGCCTTTTCAGGCCAACCTTACACGTCTGAGGTGCTCGCCGTAGGCCGTGCCTTGCCGGCGATAAGCGTATAGGCCACTGGCACCACGAACAGCGTCAGCACCGTGCCCAGGCTCAGCCCACCCACCAGCACCCAGCCTATTTGCTGCCGCGATTCAGCCCCTGCACCCGTTGCCAATGCAAGAGGAATCACGCCGACCACCATTGCACCAGTAGTCATCAAGATGGGGCGCAAACGCATGACGGACGCCTTAATGACAGCCTCCATCATTTCCATGCCTTCGGCACGCAGCTGGTTGGAGAACTCGCAAATCAAAATGCCGTGTTTGGTAATAAGGCCCACCAGGGTAATCAAGCCGATCTGGCTGTAAATCGACAGCGTGCCTCCGGCCAGATACAAGGCAAGCAGTGCACCCGTCATCGACAAGGGCACTGAGAACATAATAATGAGCGGATTACGCCAGCTTTCAAACTGGGCCGCCAGCACGAGGTAGATGAAAGCAATGGCCATCATAAAGACCAGGTAAATACCGCCAGCCGAGTCGCGAAATTCGCGTGACTGCCCGTCGAGATCAGTCTGTACAGTTGGAGGAAGAATATCGCGTGCCACCGTGGTCATGTGATCGAGCACCTCGCCCAACGCATAGCCCGGTGCCACCGACGCTTCGACCTTGACCGCACGCAAGCGATTAAAGTGGTTAAGCGACTGGGGCGAGACGCCCTCTTGGACGGTGACGAAGTTAGACAGCTGCACCATGCTGCCGTCTCGTGCCCGCACATAAATGTCGGAGATGTCTGCCGGGTCGGCGCGGTCCTGTTTCTTGACCTGAACAATCACATCGTATTGCTCGCCGCTGTCACGAAATCGCGTTACTTGTCGTCCGCCAAGCATGGACTCCAGCGTCCGTCCGACCACATCCACATCGATGCCCACATCCGCCAGCTTGTCGCGATGCACCACTACCTTGAGCTCAGGCGTATTGAGCCTGAGGTCGGTATCGATGTTTTGCAGGCCAGGATAATCGCGCAGAGCGTCGGTAAAGCGCTTTACCATGGCATCCATTTCAGGGTAAGACGCCTGGCTCATGATCATGAAGTTGACAGGCTTGGAGGTGGAGCGCTGACCCAGCGATGGCGGGTTGACCGGGAACCCTCGTACGCCCGACAGCGCGCCAAGCTGCGGGCGCAGTTCTTCAGCAATGCTTTGCTGCGAGCGCGTGCGTTGATCCCAGGGCTTCAGCCTGAGAATGACAATCCCATCAGTAATCGTCGGAAAACCAATAATTGACTGGTAGCCCGCAGACTCAGGAATTTTTTCGTATATTTGCTCAACTTTTTCGAGACTATGCAGCATATAGTCGATCGTGGCGCCTTCAGGGCCGCTCATCATGCCGTAAATAACGCCACGATCTTCCAGCGGTGCCAGTTCGCTTTTGACGGTATTGAACAGCACCACGCTACCAGCCGCGACCACCAGCCCTAGCAGCATGACCAACGTTCTGTGACGCAATGCACGAGACAGCCCGTTGCGATAACGAATGGTCAGCCCTTCGAGCAGCCGTTCGATAAACGTATAGACACGTCCATGACTGGTCTGGTGGCGCAGCAGCACCGAGCACATCATTGGCGTCAGAGTCAGCGCAACAAAACCAGACACCAGCACCGCACCGGCCAGCGTCAGGGCGAACTCAATAAACAGGCGCCCCGTGCGCCCCGTTGCAAAGGCCAGCGGCGCATAGACAGTGATCAGGGTAAGCGTCATGGCAACAATCGCGAAGCCAATCTCTTTGGCCCCAAGAAGCGCCGCTTCGACACGTGACTTCCCTTCTTCGATGTGTCGATAGATGTTCTCGAGCATGACAATGGCGTCATCGACCACCAGGCCAATAGCCAGCACCATGGCCAGCAGTGTCAGCGTATTGATGGAAAAACCGAAAAAATACATGATGCCAAACGCCCCAATCAACGATACGGGTATCGTTACGATGGGGATCAGGCTTGCGCGCAAGTTGCGCAAAAAGAAGAAAATAACCAGCACGACCAGCAGAATGGCTTCGCCCACCGTATGGTATACAGAATTGATGGACTCCTGAATAAACACCGAGGTGTCATAGGTCAGGTCAAGATGCATGCCAGCCGGCAAATTTTCGTTAATGTCAGCGATCTCGGCACGGGCGTATTTGGAAAGATCCAGCGGGTTGGCTGTCGACTGTTTGGTAACGCCTATGGTCAGGCTGGGCTTGCCGTTATAACGGGCCAGAATGCGATCCGAAAGTGCATCAATCTTTACATCCGCCACATCACCCAGGCGAACTGGGTACCCACTGGCCATAGACACAATAATGTCGCGAAACTGATCAATCGACTGCAAGTCTGTCGTCGACATCACGGTAAACTCGCGCTCTTTCGACTCAATACGACCGGCTGGAATCAACACGTTTTGCTGGCGCAGCGCGGTTTCCACATCTTGGACGATAAGCCCATAGGCAGCGAGTTTGGAACGGTCTACATAGACGCGCATGGATGGCAGGCGTTCACCATATACGCGCACTTCAGCCGCCCCCGGGATCACGGAAAGACGCGTTGTTACATAGCGCTTGAGATAATCAGACGCGTCGATTTCAGACATGTCGCCGGTGGAGACGCCTATATAAATAATCGGCGTGGTATCGGCTTCTACCTTGCTGATAATGGGCTCATCCACTTCATCAGGCAGATAACGCCGCGCACGCGAAACCTTGTCGCGCACGTCTGCGGCGGCGGCGTCGGGGTCGCGGCTTAGATTGAACTTGATGTTGATGTAGCTGATCTCTGAGCGGCTGCGCGACGTCATTACATCGACGCCTTCAATGGCCGACAACTGGTCTTCAAGTGGCTTGGTAACCTGAGACTCGACCACCTCGGGCGAAGCGCCTTTGTAGTCGGTACGTACCGAAACAACAGGCTCGTCAATAGCCGGGTACTCACGAACGGTCAGCCGCTCGTACGAAATAAAGCCAACCAGCACAATGATCAGCGACAGTACTGTCGCGAAAACCGGGCGCTTTATGCAGACTTCAGACAGTTTCATGCCGCGCTACCCTCAGGACGCCGCTGCGCTGACAGACGTTTTTGCCATATCAACTTCCTGACCTTCGGAGACCTTCTGCAGACCCGAGGTAATAATAAGATCACCGGCCTGCAGCCCCTCAATCACTTCAACTTTACCTTCCCGCCGTATGCCAAGACGCACCGCCACCCGCTGCACACGACCATCGACCACCCGATACACATACTGCTCGTCACCCGATGGGGCAATTGCCGTCTCGGAGATGACCAGCGTAGAGTCATCGGCAAACTGCAGTCGCACGCGCGCGAATATGCCGGGGCGCAAAACATTATCGGGATTGGGAACGTTGGCCCGCAACAGCAATGACCGGCCGCCAACATCAATCAGCGGGCTTATCGCACCGACCTCGCCCTGCCGGCTTTCTCCGGGCAAGGCATCGAAGCTGACGGCCAGCTTTTGCCCCAGCTTTACTTCGCTAAGAAACTGTTCAGGAATACGAAAATCAACCTGCAGGGGATCAATAGACTCGAGAGGCACCAAGTCAATGCCAGGGCTGACGTAATCGCCTACTGACACCGTACGCAAACCGATCAGACCATCGAAAGGAGCCACGATGACGGTCTTGCTGAGATGCGCTTTGGCCAGCGCAAGTTCTGCCTGCTGCACTTTGAACTGGCTGGACGCCTCATCAAGCGCCTGTTTGCTGATGAACCCCTGCTTGGTCAGTTGCTGGGCCCGCCGGTACTTACTGTTTGCCAGGCTTAGATTGGCCTGCGCCTGCTGCACCTCGGCGCGTACGACACTGTCGTCTAGCCGCACCAGCACCTGACCTTTACTGACCTTGCCGCCCTCTTCGAAATTGATTTCCGCGATGCGACCGGTGATCTCCGGGCGCAAAATGACGGAATCCTGCGATCTGAGACTGCCTACTGCAGAGACGCTGCGCGGCATAGAAACCTGACGCGCAGGCTCTACCTCAACAACCGTTTTAGAAGCTGCAGGAGTGCTCTTGACCACAGCTGGAGCCGACGTAGCCTGCCCCGGCACAGCTTCCTGGCTGCGCTCGGCCTGCCAACGAGAGCCGTACACACCTGCGGCCACACCAAGGCCAAGCACCAGGATGACCCCTGGGAGAGAAAATTTCATAGGTAATAAGCCATGCCGGCCCTAGCGTCAATGGGCCAATAAACTATAGGGATTGTTCGTGACTTTAGCATTTGTTATCAATTTATTTCAGCTAAGTTTGCTGTGGGGTCGCCCTGGCCTTTTCAACGCCCATGTTGGCCAGCTCATCAGCGCGCTCATTACCCGGGTCGCCGGCATGCCCGCGCACCCAGCGCCAGCTAACCTCGTGCTCGCCAACCATTTCGTCAAGCATTTGCCACAGGTCGGCGTTTTTTACCGGCTTTTTGTCCGCAGTGCGCCAACCTCTTTTCTTCCAGTTAGCCAGCCACTCATTCATGCCCTTCTGCACATATTGCGAATCGGTATGGACCACAACGGTACAGGGACGTTTTAGTGCACCCAGCGCCTGAATAACCGCCATCAGTTCCATGCGGTTGTTGGTGGTGGCATGCTCCCCGCCAAAAAGTGTTTTTTCATGGCGTCCCTGGCGCAACAGAGCCCCCCAGCCACCTACTCCCGGATTGCCCTTGCAGGCACCGTCTGTCCAGATCTCTACTGGTTTTTGCGTCATTAATACTTATTCCGTTCGAGGCAGGTGTTTGCCCCATGGTTGCTATCGCCTTCCTGGAAGGCCCCGGCTTGTGGCCTGCGGCTTGCCACTACGGCATGTCTTCTTGAGCGCTTTTTCCTGGTTTTCCAGGCAGGCCCCACCAGACGCATGCCTGCAACACGCTTAATAGCCGATACGACATACACTGCACCGCACACAGGCCACCACCGGTCACCCGCGGCATCCATGAATGCCCAGCGCTCGAGCCAGACTTTATCGTTGCAGGCCGGACGGTAGCAGCCGAAACGCCCGCGATCGAGCTCCAGCGACAAAAGCTTGAACCAATCTTTAAGGCGCGGCAATGATACCTGCAGATGCGCCGGCACGGGTAATAGCGGATCTATGCCTGGGATGCGATCACTGACACCCCACAGGCTCCAGGGATTAAACCCCGAAATGACCACACGGCCCTCAGGAACCAGAACACGCTCGGCCTCGCGCAAAATCTGGTGGGGGTCGGAGGAGCATTCAAGCACATGCGGCAGCACCAAAAGATCTATGCTTTGTGATTCAAAAGGCAGATTTTCGGGCTGAGCGACCAGGGTTGCGCCCATGTCGGACGCCTGAAAAGCCTCAATGTGTGTGCGTGCTTTGTAGGAAATGCGGTTGGCCTTGAGCAAATCCCAGTGCGGCAGGCCCACTTGTATGGCATGATAGCCGAACACATTTCCGACCATTGCATCGATCTGCTTTTGCTCCCAGCCTTGTACATATTGGCCGGGCGGCGTGTTCAGCCACTCGGCCAGATCCAGAATAATGGGTTGGTCTGCAGACACTTTTACTCCTGCTCTATGGCAAATACCGAACTCATCCCGATCCCCGCCTTTACTGATAATTACATTTGGATGGTGCGCAAAGGCAGCCATGCCGTCGTCATCGATCCCGGGCAATCCGCGCCTGTAGAACTGGTGCTTGATCAGCACGGCTTGGCGCTCGACGCCATTTTACTTACCCACCACCATGGTGACCATGTGGGCGGCGTGCTGGCATTACAACAGCGAACCGGTGCAGTCGTCTACGGCCCTGCGCACGAAAAGCTACCCGCCTGTGATCATCGCCTCGTTGAAAACGATACGGTACAATTGCCCAGCGTCGATTTATCGCTGCATGTACTTGATGTGCCCGGTCATACTGCGGGGCACATTGCTTACTATGGCAACATGGGCCAAAATACTCCTGTGGTTTTTTGCGGCGACACACTGTTTGCCGCAGGCTGCGGACGTTTGTTCGAGGGCACCCCTGCACAAATGGTCGAATCTCTGGGTAAACTAAGCGCTTTGCCGCCAGAAACACTTGTGTGCTGTGCACACGAATATACGCTGGCCAATTTACGCTGGGCGCTTAAGGTTGAGCCCGAAAATAGTGCTTTACAACAACGCTTTAAGCAGGACACCCAACGCCGTGACCAGGGCTTGCCCACCCTGCCCTCCACTATTGAGGCCGAACTTAAAACCAACCCGTTTATACGGACACTGCAGCCTGAAGTGATTACAGCCGCCGCCCGGTATGCGGCAGCACCTCGAACTAACCCGGTTGAAGTTTTCACCAGCCTGCGCGAATGGAAGAACAACTTTTGATGACCCGCCCAAGCCCATGATCCGCCTGCGCCTATTTCTACTGGTAATCGTAGCAGTCCTGGCCGGCTGCGCTACCCAGAACTCTTCAACCAACCCTTACGCCACCGCCAAAAAGTCGTACACAGCTGCCGAGACCTCGCGCACGGTCGACCTTACCAAGCCGCCCCAAGACATGTGGGACCGCATACGCCGCGGGTTCGCCATCCCCAACCTGCAGGACGACGTCACCGACCGCTGGACCAGCTACTACGCCTCGCATCCAGAATCCGTCAAACGCATGAGCGAGCGCGCAGGCAAATATCTTTATTACATTGTCGACGAATTAAACCGTCGTGGCCTGCCCACCGAACTGGCGCTGTTGCCGTTTGTCGAGAGCGCCTATAACCCTACCGCATTGTCCAGCTCTAAAGCTTCAGGCCTGTGGCAATTTATCCCCAGTACAGGCAAATACTTTAACCTGGCGCAAGACGGCTGGCGTGACCAGCGTCGCGACACCATCGCCTCTACAAACGCCGCACTCGACTACCTGGCCTACCTGTACGATTTTCAGGGCGACTGGTATCTGGCGCTTGCGTCGTACAACTGGGGCGAAGGGGCGGTAAAGCGCGCCATGGGGAAAAACGCGCTGGCCGGCAAGCCTACCGATTACCTGTCTTTGAGCATGCCTGACGAAACCCGCAACTACGTGCCCAAGCTGCAGGCCATCAAAAACATCATCGCCGACCCTGAGCACTACGGCATTGTGCTGCCCTCCGTCGATAACCAGCCTTATTTTGCCAAAGTAGAGAAAAAAGACAATATCGACATCAAACTGGCGGCTGAGCTGGCCGAAATGCCGCTCGAAGAATTCAAATCGCTCAACGCCTCGTTCAATCGTCCGGTCATCCTGGCCGAGCACAATCCCATCTTGCTTCTGCCCGCCGACCGCGTCGATATTTTCAACACCAATCTGCGCGCCTACAAGGGGCGTCTCAGCTCGTGGGATGTCTATAAAAGTACATATGGCGAGTCTTATGCGTCCATCGCCAAAAAACATGGCGTAAGTCTGGTCACCCTGCGCTCGGTAAATGGCATCAGCAAAAGACAAAGCAAGGCGGTTGCCCAGACGCTGCTGATTCCTACCAAAGAGTCAGGCGCAACAGGCGGTATTATTCTTGCCTCGTATGAGCAGCCGCAAAGCGGCTCTGCCACCAAGTCGCGCAAGGGCGACGTAACTGTGTTAAAACGTCGCGCCAACGTGCGTACGCATACTGTCAGAAGTGGGGAAACCCTGTTTGCGCTCGCCAAACGCTATCACACCTCCGTCACCGAACTGCGCCGGCTCAATAACCTCAAAGGCGATCACCTGTCAAAAGGCAAACGTCTCAGGGTTCCAGGCACAGGGGTACGCGGGTAATCCCAAACTAATCACATAACTAATCGAAGAATGAAGGATCACAACATGGGTTTCCTTGCAGGCAAACGCATTCTTGTCACTGGCGTTATCTCCACACGTTCGATCGCCTACGGCATCGCCAATGCGTGCAAAGAGCAAGGCGCAGAGCTGGCCTTTACGTATGTAGGCGACCGCTTCAAAGACAGGGTTACAGAGATTGCCGCCGGGCTGGGCAGTGACATTGTGCTTCCGTGCGATGTCGCTGACGATGCCCAGATCGATGAAGCCTTCACCCTGCTCAGAGATCGCTGGGACGGCCTTGATGGTCTGGTACATTCTATCGGTTTTGCGCCACGCGAAGCGATCTCCGGCAACTTTCTCGAAGGCTGCACGCGCGAAAATTTCCGCATCGCGCATGATATCTCCGCCTACAGCTTTCCTGCTATCACGCGTGCAGCCATGCCGCTCATGAAAGGCCGCAATGCTTCGGTGCTGACATTAACCTATCTTGGTGCCGAAAAGGCCATCCCCAACTACAACACCATGGGGCTGGCCAAGGCATCACTCGAAGCCAGCGTGCGTTACATGGCATCGGCGCTCGGCCCTGAAGGCATCCGGATCAACGGCATATCTGCCGGCCCCATCAAAACCCTGGCTGCGGCCGGTATCAAAGACTTCCAGGTCATTCTGAAATTCGTCGAAACCCATGCACCATTGCGCCGCAACATAACCATTGAAGACGTGGGCAATGTGGCCGCTTTTATGCTGTCTGATATGGCAGCAGGCGTCACAGGCGAAATCACGCACGTTGATGGCGGCTTCTCCTGTGTTGTGCCAGGTATGGGGTAACTCGCTGTTTTAGCCGGCCTGCTGTGGCAGCGGAAACACCTCACCAGGGTTTCCCTCCTGCCAGGCCGGGTATTTGCTCATAACTGACGCAAACAACGCACTTTTCTTCCAGTTTTCAAGCCATTGACATAAGCGCGGCCAGGGTTGTTGCGCAAACCATTGGGCATCCACATGGGCGAACTGTCTGATGAACGGTGCAACGGCCATGTCGGCCAACGCCGGACGTGCGCCAAACAGATAAGCATCTGATTTCAGCCTGGTTTCAAGGCTTTGCAGCCAATCAACTGCCGCATCGCGCCAGACCTCGCCCGTTTCGCAGTCATAGCGTTGTGGGTATTTATAGCGGTCCAGCTGGTGTTTGAACGCACCATCGCACTCAGCTACCAGATCAAGCATGGTAGGCAGGTCTCGCTGCTCGGGGACAAGCCAGTTTTCAGGATCATTGCGCCGCAAGGCCCACATCATGATATCCAGGCTATGCTCAACCACAACCCCTTTCGTGTCTACCAATACTGGAACCGTGCCTTTGGGCGACGCTTGCAATAACGCAGGCGGCTTTGCACGCAGCACAACCTCACGCAACTCGCAGCGGATGCCGCTGACGGCAATCGCCAGGCGCGCCCGCATGGCGTAAGGGCAACGACGAAACGAATAGAGAACCGGTAATGTTGCGTGCACGGCGAACCTTGGGCGTTGTGTCAGCGGTCAGCGTTTAGAGCCAGCCTTTTGTGCTGCCTTGCGCGCCTGGGCTTCTTTCAGTCTGGCCTGCGCGGCCAGCTCCGCTGCTCGTTTTTTCTCTTCAACCCGCTCACCAATATGGCGCTCTTTACGCTGGAGCGCGAGCTCGACTTGCTTCTGGCGCTCGCGGAAGCGGGATTTTTGCTGTTCAGTATGGCTGTCATGACAATGAGGGCAGCTGACGCCTGGCTCAAAATACCTGGACTCTTTGTCTTCGGGACTCAATGGCAGACGGCAGGCTCGGCACAGCTCGTAATGCCCTTGCGCCAACCCATGCCCCACGGACACACGCTCGTCAAAGACGAAACACTCACCGTCCCAACGGCTTTGCTCCGCAGGTACGGTTTCGAGATACTTCAGAATGCCACCCTGCAAATGGTATACCTCGCCAAAGCCTTGGGCGCGCAGATAGGCCGTAGATTTTTCACAACGTATGCCACCGGTACAGAACATGGCCACCTTGCTGCCACCGGCCAGCACGCCGCCTTCGGCAGACTGCTCGCGCACCCACTCTGGAAACTCTGTAAAACTGGTGGTATGCGGGTTGACTGCCCCGCGGAACGATCCAATGGACACTTCGTAATCGTTGCGAACATCGACCACCACTACGTTGGGGTCGTCGATAAGCTGATTCCAGTCTTCGGGCGACACGTACGCACCAGCCATGGTCGGTGGGTGCACATCAGGAACGCCCATTGTGACAATTTCGCGCTTTAGCTTGACCTTGAGCCGGTAAAAAGGCATTTCTTCTGCCCAAGACTCTTTATGCTCCAGCCCCGCAAGACGCGGATCGCTGCGCAAGTGAGCCAGCACTGCCCTGATACCCGGCTCGGTGCCGGCAATAGTGCCGTTAATGCCTTCCCGGGCGAGCAATAGCGTGCCCTTGACGCCTTGCTGTTCGCAAAAATTGAACAAAGGCTGCTGCATTGCCTGAAAATCAGGCAATTCGACGAATTTATATAGCGCTGCGACGAGGTAGCTGGACATAAGTAAGTATAAATTGAATGGTGACTGAGCAAATGATCAGATAAAGCCAGAGGCTACCGCATCATTCTACCAAGCGCGGACCTCGGGCGAAGTATGCCCATGCCCTGACTGTTCCGTAGCGGCGAGCTTAAAGTATGATTAAGGGCGCTGCGTCACAACAAAAGGAAGTAAATATGTCCTGGAAACCCACTTCTATCTTGCTCCTCACTCTGGCCATGCTCGCCGGTTGCGCGGGTGGTGCTTCAAACGTCTCGCGCTCAAGCACCTCTCAAAGCTTCGATACGTCCAATGACAGTCAGACATGCGATGCCGAACCCACCGAGTATGCAATCGGCCAGAAGCTCACGCCTCAGCTGGAAAAGACGCTGCAAAAAAAGGCTAATGCCAAACAACTGCGGTCACTGGGTCCTCGTGATGTCATGACCATGGAATACAACCCTCAACGTCTTAACGTCATCGTCGACGCGCAAGGCATGCTCACTCGCGTGCACTGCGGCTAAACGCCGCAGCCAGCCATGGACTCCATCACCCAGGCCGTGCTTGGCGCCGGCATACAAGGCGCCATGCTCGGCAGGTTTCAGGGGCGCAAGGCGTTGCTCGTCGGCGCTGCACTGGCCACCCTGCCTGATCTCGATGTGCTGATCAGGTATAGCGACCCGGTATCGGGCATGATCCATCATCGCGGGTTTTCGCACTCGCTTTTTGTACTCACGGCTCTGGCCGCCTTGCTGACGCTTGTTTGGCGTCGATGGCGACCCTCACCCCACTACAGTGCCGGCTGGCTGTTTCTCACCCTGTGGCTGGTGTTGGCCACTCATCCGCTGCTTGACGCTTTTACCTCATACGGAACACAGCTGTGGTGGCCGCTGCGTCCTATTCCCACCAGTTGGTCCAGCATTTTTATTATTGACCCATTTTTTACCGTACCGCTGCTCATCATCGTGCTCGCAGCCGCCATTATGGGTCATCGGCCCGGGCTCTGGCGTGCCATGCGCTGGGCCCTGGCGTGGTGCTGCATCTATCTGGCCTTGTCAGTATTTTCAAAACTGCTGATTGAATATCGTGTACGCCAGGTTTTGCGTCAAGACGGCACAAATGTACTGGCCATGTTCTCCACCCCCCAGCCGTTCACTATTTTTCTGTGGCGCGTCGTGGCGCGCACCTCAGATGATCATTATGTAGAGGCCATTGCAAGCCTTTTCGACCGCAAACCACCCGAGCACCTGCGCCAGCCGCTAAACTCAGACCTTGCCACAATGGTGCCCAACTCGCCACAGCTGGCCGGCCTGCAGTGGTTTACCGGAAACTGGCTGCGTTACGATGCAATTGGCAACAAGCTGGTCGTTTCCGACCTGCGCATGGGCCTGGGTACGGGGTTGTACTCATTTCGGTTTTTAATGGCCACACGTAAAAACCCTGACCATGTCTGGCAGCCGATTACCCCTGAATACTGGCCACGAGAACGGGGGTTTGAAGAGCTGGGCACTGTTATGAAGCGTATATGGTGGCAAGACCCACCCCTGCCTCTGGAACAGTGGGCGTCCAACATGACCGAAGATCGCCCCGTGCCACGGCCACTTGACCACACTACTATTCCCCCTGGTCGTTAACTTCATCAACAAGACAGACAAGTTCTGATCTGGTCCAGACCTTACTGCAAGGTCCGGCACCGGCGGGGCAATCTACCTGAGCTTTAGCGGCAGTGGCAGTGCGGTTTTATATGACACCTGCTTTAGCGCAAAGCTCGATCGTATTTTGTCGATATCTGGAATGGATGTGAGGTGCTCAAGAATAAAGTGCTCAAGCGCCGCCATGTCAGCAACGGCGACACGTATGAGGTAATCGGCATTGCCTGTCATGAGATAGCACTCCATGACCTCTTCGTGCTCGGCAATGCGATGCTCAAATTCGGCCAGTGATTTTCTGTCTTGTGACTTGAGGCTGATGTTAATAAAAACCGTGATCCCCAGCCCGATGGCGGGCGCCTCAACCAGCGCTACGTAACCTTTGATGATGCCTGCCGTTTCGAGAGCCTTGACGCGTGCAAGACAGGGAGAGGGTGACAAATGTATGCGTCGCGCCAGCTCTACATTGCTGAGTGACGCATCGCGCTGCAACTCTTCAAGAATCCGGAAATCGGTGGCGTCTAATTTTAGCGCAGTGGGATCGTGGCTCATTATGCTGAATAATATAAAGAATAAAGAATTTTATGCTGATAAACATGAATATCACTGATCAGTTCAACACAAAATTTGCCTGATTTCAATGCAAAATGAACCACATCATCGCTATCATTTACCAGGCTACCTCACATGCTCATGAAACCCCACGGCCAGCGCCTGCTCGACACGGATCCAGAAGAAACAAATGAGTGGCGCGAGTCATTCAGCTCACTGATCACGGCTGGCGGCGAACAGCGTGCCATTTTCATTCTCGACCTGCTGCACCGCATGGCGCACGAACAACAGGTTGCGTGGAAGCCGGAGGGCGAAACCCCCTACGTCAATACAATTGCGGCAGACCAGGAGGCTGATTTTCCTGGTGACCTCGCCATTGAGCAGCGCCTGTGCGCCATCATGCGCTGGAACGCCCTCGCCATGGTGGTGCGCGCCAATGCAGCCTATGGCGAACTGGGCGGACATATTGCCAGCTATGCCAGCGCCGCCGATCTGTTCGAAGTGGGCTTTAATCATTTTTTCCGGGCACGCAACGACGGTACCGGGCAACTGGGTGACTTGGTCTTCTTCCAGCCTCACAGCGCACCAGGGGTGTACTCGCGGGCCTTTCTGGAAGGCCGGCTAAGCGAAGCAGATCTGTCACATTATCGGCAGGAGCTTGGCGGTCTGAGCCAAGGGGCACAAGGCTTGTCCAGCTACCCCCACCCCTATCTCATGCCCAATTTCTGGCAGTTTCCGACGGGCTCCATGGGTATAGGCCCCATCAGCTCCATTTACCATGCGCGTTTCATGCGTTATCTTACGCATCGCAATTTGCTTGACTGCAGCGGCCGTAAAGTCTGGGGCGTGTTCGGCGATGGCGAAATGGATGAACCTGAATCCATGAGCGCTCTCACGCTGGCGGCGCGCGAGGGGCTGGACAACCTCGTTTGGGTGGTCAACTGCAATCTGCAGCGGCTGGACGGGCCGGTGCGGGGCAACACCCGCATCATCTCCGAACTCGAAAAACTGTTCTCTGGCGCAGGCTGGAATGTCATCAAGGTGCTGTGGGGCAGCGACTGGGACGGGCTGTTTGCCCAAGACCTTACAGGCGAGCTTGTGCAGGCGCTGACCAATACGGTAGACGGCCAGATGCAAACATTTGCCGCAAAAGATGGGCGCTATAACCGCGAACACTTCTTCGGGCAGAACGAGGCGCTTGGTCGCCTGGTGCAGGGCATGACCGACGAACAGATTGACCAGTTGAAACGGGGTGGCCATGATCTAGTAAAAATTTACGCGGCGTACGCCGCAGCAGCAAAGCACACAGGTCAGCCTACCGTTATCTTTGCGCATACCAAAAAGGGCTACGGCATGGGTGCGGCGGGTCAGGGGCGCATGACCACACACTCAGCGAAAAAATTCGATGACGAGGCTCTGCTCGACTTTCGTGACCGCTTCGGGCTGCCTCTCGACGACGATCAGACACGGCAACTGCAGTTTTACAAACCAGCCGATGACAGTCCCGAAATGCAATACCTGCACGCACGCCGCAAATCGCTGGGTGGCTATCTGCCTGCCCGCCAGACCAATGCCGACGCACTACCCGTTCCCGTGACTGAGTCCTGGGCAAAGTTTGCACTGCACTCTGACGGGCGGTCTATGTCGACCACCATGGCTTTTGTGCGCATGATGGGCTCGCTAATGCGTGATGCCACCCTGGGGCCACGCGTTGTGCCTATTGTTGCGGATGAGGCCCGCACATTCGGCATGGCCAATCTGTTCAAACAGGTTGGTATTTATTCCAGCGTGGGCCAGCGTTATGAACCCGAAGACATAGGCTCCATTCTCAGCTACCACGAAGCCCGTGACGGGCAAATCCTCGAAGAAGGCATTAGCGAGGCAGGTGCGATATCAAGCTGGGTGGCCGCCGCGACCAGCTACAGTGTGCATGGCATGACCATGCTGCCGTTCTACATTTACTACTCAATGTTCGGCTTCCAGCGTGTGGGCGACCTCATCTGGGCGGCAGCCGATCAGCGCCCGCGTGGCTTTCTCATCGGCGCCACCTCGGGCCGCACCACACTGGCGGGCGAAGGGCTGCAGCATCAGGACGGCACCAGCCATTTATCGGCATCGACCGTGCCCAATTGCAGGGCCTATGATCCGGCATTTAGCGGCGAGCTGGCCGTCATCATTGATCACGGCATGCACGAAATGATTGAAGAACAGCAAGATGTGTTCTATTACATCACCGTCATGAATGAAAACTACGCCCAGCCTGCGCTGCCAGAACAGGCATATGACGATGTCATACGCGGCGGCTACCGTTTTGGCCACTACGGCCCTGATAACGCGACGCAGCGCGTTACCCTGCTGGGTTCTGGGGCCATCCTGGTTGAGGTGATCAAGGCAGCCGAAGCGCTTGCATTGCAAGGCATCGCAAGTGACGTGCTCAGCATTACGAGCTGGAGTGAGCTGTCACGCGAGGGGCGGCTTAGCGAAGAACAGGCTTTGCGCGGCAAACCCCCCAACCAGGCTTTCATCGCGCAGCTTTTGCAGCAGTGCGAAGGCCCGGTCATTGCCGCCACTGACTATGTGCGGCTGGTGCCGGAATCCATTCGTGCTTATATCCCCGATGGCCGACGCTACATAACACTGGGCACCGATGGCTTTGGTCGCAGCGACACGCGCGAAGCACTGCGCCGCTTCTTCGACGTTGATGCACAGGCCGTCATCAATGCTGCCCGTGTGGCGCTCGGCCTAACTTGAAAGCTGGTGTGATTGCGCTTACTGTACGAGATGACTCAGTATTTGGAACAAGGCGGCCATATGGATGCACCACAACAAGACCACGATTTTCTTCAGCGCGCTGTCGATCTGGCCCAACAAAATGTGGAAAAAGGCGGCCAGCCTTTTGGTGCCGTGCTGGTCAGAGACAGCACCGTACTTGCCGACGGTGTCAACGATGTGCATATAGACTGCGACCCAACCGCCCATGCCGAGATCCAGGCCCTGCGGCATGCCGGTCACACACACGGTACGCCCAAGTTTGACGGTACCACCATGTATGCCAGTGGCAAACCCTGTGCCATGTGTATGTCAGCCATGATCATGGCGGGGGGTCAGCCGCGTTGTTTACGCTGCGGGTGACGACATGGGCGAGCCGTATGGCTGGTCAACGCTGGCTCTGTATGAGCGCATGCAGGCGCCATTTGGCGAGCAAGGCATACAGGTAGAGTACTTGCGCAATGAGAGCAAGCTGAACGCGTACAAGGCATGGAAAAAAAGACACGTGCTCTGAGGCGGTAGCAGTTGCACCTGCACAGGTTCTGCGCCACAGCGGCGTCTCCACCTCCGTGGCTACACAGCGCTTTCATCACTTACACATTGAGATGACAATAAGTCGGGGCAGCGTGGTGCGTTGAGTGTTTCCCAGGCACAGACCGGGAAAGATCAGCTTAGTGCCCTGCCCTAGACCTGGCGGCGATAACGCAGCAAGCGGCCTTTATAAACCTGCGTGCCCTCTTCGGTAAGGACAGGCTGGTCATCCAGGCGTTTGTCTTCCTCCAGCACAAAACCAAAGTGCGCCATGTTGCGGCTAAAAGCATTGCGATGGCCACGATTAGGGTCTACGATCCAGACTTCAGCATCGGCGTTTGCATGGCGATCAATGAACGCGGATAACGTCACCGGCATATCGGGTTCGTACAACAAATCGCTGCCGATGATGAGATCATAGCGTCCGCTCAGGGTGCGCTCACTGAAGCCGGCACCGGGCACCGCACGGTCCACCACGATAGGCTCGGCATCGCTGGCTACGTCCATAATTGAACCGACCAGGCTTGACGCCGAAATCAGTCCCGCCGGCATTGAGGCTCCCGACGGGCCATGCTGCTCAACATATTGATCGGCACTTGGTGCGCTGTCACCCCACTGCCCATAGCGATACGTCAGCAAGGGCAAATCATTGAGTTTGGCATTGGCATCGAGAAATATCTCTGCCAAGGGATGGCAGTCGCTGGCCGTAATGTGCGCGCCGCGACGCTGACCAACAAGACTGGCAAGACCCAGGCCACAACCGATCTCCAGTATGCGTTCGTCAGGGCACACACGCCGTTGCGCAAGCTGGGTGGCAAGTTGTACGCCAGAGGGCCACATCAGGCCAAACAAAGGCCAGGATGCAGAGCAGATGCCTCTGCGCAATGCTTCGCCGGTAGGATCGTAATACTGCTGGCGATCCAGCAAAGACTGGATAAAAAGCTTTCCAGCGCCTGCGATGGCGATGTGCTCATGCTTGGTTTTATAGCCAGGCATCGTCATAAAAGGCAACCTTAATAACTTTGAGAAATAAAACTTCCTTGAGTATGCCCTATATTTAACAAAAAAGATAATAAAAACAATCATCTGCGTCTAAATAAATCGATTCTTGCTGGGCGACTTTGAAGCGTCTGCGCGCAATATCAGCGTTCCGAACAGGCAGCGGCAAACTCAGGATGCTGTTACCAGTTACCAGTTACCAGTTACCAGTTACCTGTTGCTTGTTGCCTGCTGCCTTTGCCTGTGCCTGTTGCCTGTGCCTGTTGCCTGCTGCCTTTGCCTGTGCCTGCTGCCTTTGCTTGTGCCTGTTGCCTGTGCCCGTCGCCCCTGCTTGATTGCAAATTTGGGCTTGGGCTTGCAATCACAGTCATTGTCAGCGTGGTCACCATTTGTGGCATTTTCGACAATTGTGATCATTAAACAACCACAAAATGGCCTAATGTGCGCACGAACGCTACACTATGCCGCTTGTTAGCGACCGAAGAGGCGGATAATGGGTTCCGCCGGGCATAGCCGATTGCGCAAAACTATCGCTGTGTAGCTGTCAGAGCAGGCATACCTCTTCTGCCGTGTCCTGTCACAGGAGGCGGCGCATGCTGGCCTTTACTGGCCCACCAGCTCCCGCCCGCAACATGCCAAGGCTCTGACCTGATCATGTAATGCCCGGCACGCTGACTTACTTGTCCCATGTCTGTTTTCACCGCGACGATGCATCATCGTGCGCGCAAGCTTGCACTACCGGTTTCCGGCACGCCCTCCGGCGGACGTATCGTGTTGTCTGAATCCTCCAGTACACACGACGGCGTGCACCATGCCTACTCAGGCTAGAGAGAATAACAATGTTGTCAGATACCTTAATCCTGCGTGTACAGGAACACCTTGCCCACAAAGACCCAGTAGCGGCCGCAGCCGCCATGAACGACCTTCAGGCGGTGGACGCAGCCGCCATTTTGCAGGAAGTCTCACATTACGACGCGCTGAATCTGTTGATGGCGATGAGTGTGCGCAGGCGAGCGATTGTATTCGGCTATCTGCCACCGCAAATGCAGGCAGAGCTGGCGCAAAGCATGAGTCGCAGAGAGCTTGCCACGCTTTTCGAGCATATGGAGCATGACGAGCGGGCCGACCTGTACAACAACCTTACGCCCGACGAACGCCTGGCCTTGTTGCCTGGGCTTGCCCACGCAGAGCGGGAAGACGTACGGTTGCTGGCCAGCTACGCCGAAGGTACCGTCGGCGCGGTCATGACCTCTGCCTATGTCACGCTTAAGGCCGACCAGACCGTACAGCAGGCCCTGGACACCATCCGACATGAAGCACCTGACAAGGAAACCATTTATCTGGCGTACGTCATCGACGAAGAACGCCATGTGCTGGGCACCGTGTCATTGCGGGAACTGATTCTCGCCTCACCGACTCAGCGCATCGATACCATCATGACGCGCGACCTGGTTTTCTGCTCGGTAGATTCAAAGCAGTTTGAAGCCGCCCGCCTGATCGCCCACTACGACCTGCTCGCCGTGCCTGTACTGGACGGCACCGGCCAGATTGTGGGCATCGTGACGCACGATGACGCTCTCGATGTCGCCCAGGAAGAGGACACCGAAGATCAATTACGGCTCGGCGCGGTAGGCAAGCTGACCGGTTCACTCCGTCATGCCTCCGTTACAGCCTTGTACAAAATGCGCGTGGGCTGGCTGGTAGTTCTTGTATTTGGCAATCTTTTTTCTGGTGCCGGAATTGCCCACTTTGAAGACCTGATTACCAGCATGGTGTCGCTAGTCTTTTTCTGCCTCTGCTGGTGGACAGTGGCGGCAACGCAGGTTCTCAAAGCGCCACCATGATGGTGCGCGCTCTGGCCACTGGCGATGTCAAGGCAAAAGACTGGATCAAAATGCTAGGCAAAGAAGTGTCGGTATCCGTACTGCTTGGCTTGACGATGGCCGTAGCGGTTTCGTTTATTGGCGTTTTCCGGGCAGGCATCGACGTCGCCATCGTTGTCGCGCTGACCATGGTGGTGATTGTGGCAGTCGGCAGCGTTATAGGCATGTCGTTACCATTTATTCTGACCCGCTTCAAATTTGACCCCGCGTCAGCCAGCGCGCCGCTGATCACGTCTATCTGCGACGGCGCCGGAGTACTTATTTACTTCAACATTGCCAGCCTGCTGCTTCCACTGCCTGGCGCAGCCTGACCTTTCCTGCGTTGCACTTGCGCTGGCTACAGCAGGCCGGCTTTCGCTGCTTAACGCTCCTGCCGACCAAAGTAGACTGAATTTTGCAGCTTAACGCTCGCACTGCCCGCTGTAGGCTTGCTTTCCCAGATTAACGCGCCCGATGTCCGCAGCGGGCTGGCGTTCTTCGTATGCCAGCCCGATTGTTTGTCATGCATCAATAGCCGGCACGCGGGCTCTGCTAGACTCATCGGTTTTGTATTTATTCTGGGTATCAGCCCAGGCGTCACCGATTTACCCCGGAGCCCGGTTCCAAATGATAAGCACTCTCGCAATTGTTGTTTCGCTGTTGCTACTGATGTACCTGGCCTATAGAGGCATTACCGTTTTGCTTCTGGCACCGCTCATGGCTGCCCTGGCTGTTTTTCTTTCAGGTGAAATCAGCCTTTATCTGCCTATTTACACAGACACCTTCATGAAGGCGCTGGGTGGTTATGTCATCCAGTTTCTGCCCATCTTTCTGCTGGGTGCCCTGTTTGGCCAGCTCATGGCCGACTCAGGTGCCGCCCACACTATATCAAGCGCTATTGTGGAGCGTCTTGGCCACAAGCAGGCCATTGTTACCGTCGTCCTGGCCTGTGCCGTTCTGACCTATGGCGGCGTGTCGTTATTTGTGGTGGCGTTTGCCATTTACCCCATTGCACGAGATCTGTTTCGCACCGCAGACATCCCCAAGCGGCTTGTTCCTGCCACCATCGCGCTGGGCTCTTTCACCTTTACCATGACGGCCATGCCTGGATCGCCGGCCATTCAGAATGCCATCCCTATTCCTTACTACGGCACCAACGTGTTTGCCGCGCCAGGCCTGGGCATTATCGCGTCAGTCATTATGCTGCTCGGTGGGCTTTGGTGGCTGCATTCACGCGCCGCCAAAGCGCGCGTGTCGGGTGAAGGTTATGGCCAGCATGCTGAAGGCGAAGCAATGGCTGGCTCAGATGTAGACAAAAGTGCCATGTCACGCATGCCGCTGGCACTGGCGCTGCTCCCGCTCGTGCTGGTGGTAGGCGTAAACGCGATTTTCACCTACCTGGTGTTCCCAGGTATTGACATGAGCTCGCTGACAGCACGTTTTCCCAATGTTTCGCCCGCCAAAATGGCTGGGCTGTGGGCATTGATTATCGCGCTCACCGTTGCGTGCGTCACATTGGTCGTGTCGCGGTTGGGGCACTGGAGCAATCTGCGCGCCTCAATCAACAAAGGCGTTTATGGCTTTATGTTGCCGCTGTTCAACACGGCTTCGGAAGTTGGCTATGGTGCGGTTATTGCAGGCTTGGCGGGCTTTGCCATTATTCGCGATGCCGTCCTCAACGTCACCCCCGGCAACCCGCTAATTTCTGAAGCCATCGCCATGAACGTGCTCGCAGGCATTACAGGCTCATCGTCTGGCGGCCTGAGTATTGCACTGCAAACGCTGGGGGCCGATTACCTCCGCATGGCAGAGGCAGCAGGCATTAGCCCCGACCTCATGCACCGGGTGGCCGTAATGGCCGCGGGAGGCTTCGACACACTGCCACACTGCGGCGCCATCATCACGCTACTGTCTATCTGCAACCTCACGCATCGTCAGTCTTACCTGAACATTGCTGCAGTAACCATGGGCGTGCCGATGGTGGCCCTGATTTCTGTGATTACGCTGGGGACTATGTTCGGCTCATTCTGAACATAGGGGCGTATCGCCCCACGTTACGAGACAGCAGAAAGGAAGAAATGGTGGGTTGCTACTTGAAACAAAGAAAGCCGCTCCTCCATACTGAACTGCCCCCAAACGCCTGGATTGGCATCCAGGTTTTGGGGGCCGTTTATTCATGCACAGTGCATGGGGGCTTAGGTCGTTGCGTTCGTCAGCCCCCCTTTCGCAATTTGGGCAGACTCGCCCATCAGCTTTCTTTCACAAACTTACAGCTCGACTCACTGAGCGGGCCGTATATTTCTTCGGCTGGCAGTTTGGATATAGCCGTGTGATAGTCCCACGGACCTGAGCTTTCAGACGGCTTTTTCACCTGTAGAAGCGTCATGTCGTTCATCATGCGGCCATCCTCGCGGATGACACCGTTTTGCACGAAGAAGTCGTTGACGGGATTGGCTTTGAGCCATGCCATGATGGTGTCAGCATCGTCGGTGCCGGTTGCGCCTACACCTTTCAGATAAGCCTGCACGGCAGAGTAATCACTGGCCTGAATATATGTGGGCATGCGCTTGTTCTTTTCCTCAAAGCGCCTGGACCATGCCGTTGCTTCCTCAGACTGGTTCCAGTGCCAGGGCGTCGTAAAGTACATGCCTTGCGTAACGTCCAGACCCAATGTGTGAATATCAAGCACAAACACCGTCAACCCCACAGGGTTCATGGTGGCGTTCAGCCCAAACTCTGAAGCGGTCTTGATGGCATTGACGAAATCGCCGCCTGCGTTGGCAAGACCGAGTATCTTTGCGCCTGAGCCTTGCGCTTGCAGCATAAAAGACGAGAAGTCGGACAGCGCCAGCGGCACGCGCACTTTGCCCATAACCTTTCCACCGGCCGCCTCGACCACCTCAGACGTCTCGCGTTCCAGCGCATGGCCGAAGGTATAGTCTGTCGTAATAAAGAACCAGGTGTCGCCGCCATTTTTCACGACGGCTGCGCCAGTGCCCTTGGCCAGCGCACTGGTTGAGTACGTGTACTGGACAGTGTAGGGATTGCACTGTTCATTGGTAAGTGCCGACGTGCCCGCGCCCGTTGAAATAAACAGCTTTTTCTTTTCTGCAGCAACGGCTGACATGGCCAGACTGGCCGCCGAGTTGGTGCCGCCAAAAAGCACGTCGAGCTTGTTACTGTCAAACCATTCGCGCGCCTTGGCCGATGCGATATCTGCCTTGTTCTGGTGATCGGCCACCAGCAACTCGATTTTCTTGCCGTCGATGCTGCCGCCCGCATCTTCAATCGCCATACGGATAGCTTCAGCACCGGCCGGACCATCGTAATCAGAATAAACACCTGACATATCCGTAATAAAGCCAATACGGATAACGTCGTCGGATATATTTGCCGCCGACGCCTGCACGCCATAGGCGGCCAATACCGTGCCCAACAGCACGCATATTTGTCGCTTTTTCATTGCATCTCCAGATAATTAATCGTCAATCAAAAGGCAACGTTGTCTTTGCCTTTGGTTTGAAGCATCGCCCGTGCCTCTTCGGGTGTCGCTATCTCCAGCGAAAGCTCTTCAAGAATGGTGCGTATCTTGGTGACCTGCTCAGCATTCGACGTGGCCAAGCGGCCTTTTGACAGATACAAACTGTCTTCCAGCCCGACCCGTACATTGCCGCCCAGCAGCGCACTCATGGTGACAAATGGCATTTGATGCTTGCCGGCCGCCAGTACAGAAAGATAGTAGTCATCACCAAACAGTTTGTCGGCAATGGCACGCATATGCAGCAGGTTTTCCTGATGAGCACCTACGCCGCCCAGTATGCCAAAAATGCACTGCAGAAAGAACGGCGGTTTGATCAGGCCGCGATCGGCAAAATGCGCCACGTTGTACAAGTGACCAAGGTCATAACACTCAAATTCAAAACGGGTACCCATAGCCGACAATTCGTTAACGCCGCGTTCAATCTGTGCAAAGGTGTTGGACAGAATGAAATCGGTCGTCATATCAAGATAGGGCTTCTCCCAATCGTGCTTGAACTTTTCAATTCGCGCACCTGCACCCGAAATATTGAAGTTGAACGACCCCATGTTCATGGATGCCACTTCAGGCTCAGCCGCTTTGGCTGGCGCGAGACGCTCATCCAGCGACATGCCCAAGCCGCCACCAGTGGTAATGTTAAGAATGGCATCAGTCTGGCTCTTGATCACAGGCAGAAACTGCCCGAACAACTTGGGATCTTGCCGGGGCTGGCCTGTTTGGGGATCGCGCGCATGAAGGTGCAGCATTGCCGCGCCGGCTTCCGCTGCCGCCACCGCGTCACGCGCGATTTCATCAGGCGTAATCGGAAGGTATGGTGACATGGTGGGCGTATGAATAGACCCCGTCACCGCGCAAGTGATAATAACTTTCTTGGATTGTCTCAAAGCATGTCTCCTAAGTTAGCGTACTCATTGGCCTGTTACGCATAAAAGCCCGCTTAAAGCCTACACCAAAAGGCGCCAGTATGCAGTGCGCCAATCGGCACTCAGATGACATTAGCGGCAGCAATCCGAACCTGCTCGCGCCCAAGCATAAGGTCTAGCGCGTCGCTGGATAAAACAGCAAACTCATCCTGCCGCTGCGCACCAAGCATGTCGTCAGGAGCAATGCCTTTGGCAGGATGACACATCAACGCATCTCCGTTTTTGCACTGAGCCAGCCACAGCGCTATCCAGCGCAGATAGGCCTCCTGGCCTCCGCTAAAGTCATAAACCCCGCAAAAGCCATTATTCATGGGAAAGCCTGCAGTAGTCGCCTCGCGTCTGAGCGCGCCTGAACCCAGCACAGCAATCGTATGGGCCTTAACGCTGAGTGCCAGCGGAAAACCCGCGCTGCGTGCGTTGCCTCCATGCCTTATCCATGGCAGTTGCATGCCGGCATAACGCCGCTGCAAAATAGTCAACAGGGCACTGCGAATCTGCGGCAACTGGTGAACGTGCTGATGGCCATCAATATAATGTGGCAGATGTCCGGTCACACGCTCAAACCTTTGCAACTGCCGCTCGATAGATGCCGAGATCGCACTGGCAGGCAGGCTTCGGGCAAGGCTGCGCATAATAATTGTGCGTAATGGCCACAGCGGCCCCTCTTGCCCCAAAGACTCCGTAAAATTCAGATGTAAACCTATCTTTATGCCCGTGGCTTGCAATTGGGCAATATCCTGTTCAAATAAAGGCCCGTCCACAAGACAGCTGGTGCCCGTCAGCCGATGACACAACGCCAGCGACACAATGCCTGCGTCAACGTGGGCATTCATGCCAAAGTCATCTGCACAAATATGAATTTCCCGTTCCATGTATCTCTCGCTTTGCGTCGCTTGTGTCGCAGTCAGATCGTCAGATTTGTGACGGTAGGCTGCGCTGCAGCCGCCACACACTGGGCAGTGGCAGTGGCCTGTGTGGTGCTATTTTCAGCACAGCCACTGCTGGCCAATGTTATAGGCTGGGCGTTGGCGTTTATCGTATCGTTCAACGGGCATTACGGCCTGACATTTCGCAACCAGAACGCATCGTTCTGGCAGGCAGCAAGACGATTTTTTATCGTGTCGCTGGCGGGCTTTCTGGTTAACGAAACCGTGTACGCGCTGGGTTTAGAGTACTCTGCACTACGTTATGACGTACTGCTGGCGGCCATTTTAGTGGGCATGGCCATCATCACCTACATCGTGGCGCGCTTCTGGGCCTTCCGAAGCAGCCCCACTGCTCCCGGAAACTCTCCCGCCGGAAAAACCGGCATCCACTGAATCGTCGCCATGCATCTGCCGCAAGCCTTGTCCACTTCGTTCGCGCAACAAGTATAGGGGGCGCTGTTTTACCTCGGTAAATATACGGGCAATGTACTCGCCCAATATACCCATGGAAAGCAAATTGATGCCCGCAAAAAACAGCACCACGGTGATCAGCGTAGACCACCCTCGCACCGCATCACCATATAGCCAATACTTCAGAATAATAAACAGGCCATACGCAAACGACAGCAGCGCCAGCGACAGCCCCGCGATACTCAGCAAACGCAGCGGCCATGTTGTAAAAGCAGTAAGCCCCCCCACTGCAAACTTGAACAGCTTGGAAATACGAAAATTACTTTTGCCATGCAAGCGCTGCAGTGGTTCGTAGAGCAGCGGACGTGCATCAAACCCGACCCAGGCAAAAAGCCCCTTCATGAAACGGTCGCGTTCAGGCAGCTTCAGTAACGCATCCACAACCACACGATCCATAAGCCGGAAGTCGCCCGCATCTGCCGGCACCTGCAGCCCATCTGAGGTTCGCATCAGCGAATAAAACAATCGTGTTCCCAGCCGTTTTACCGTGGTTTCGTCGTTGCGATTAGCGCGTACGCCATAAACCATGTCTGCGCCTTCGCGCCACACACTAATCATGCGGGCGATAAGCTCTGGCGGGTGCTGGCCATCGGCATCGAGACAAACAACCACTTGCCCTCGGGCGGCTTTTAGCCCGGCCGTCAGTGCGTTTTCTTTGCCGAAATTACGTGCCAGGCGCAGATAGACAATTTCCGGATGCAGGTTGGTCCAATGACGCAATAATGCTGCCGTGTCGTCAGTACTGCCGTCATCGACGATAATGATTTCACAGGCGCATGCCAATTGGCGCAAGACGTCCATTAATTCGGGCAGTAAGAGGCTCAGGTTGTCGTGTTCGTTCAGGCACGGAACCACACAGGAGATGGACGTCAGACCGGGCCGCAACGCGGACTGAGGGTCTGACGATACCGCAGTTGCTTCTTCGATTGTGGTCAATGCAATGGCCTCAGTCGTGTAGTGATTTCTGTTTGCCGGCAGAAATCGGGTGGGTGATGGCTGCCTGGCACGCGTCGCCAGGCGGCAAGATGCCCCAGTGAATCTTGATCAGAGGGCTGCGATCTGAAGACCATCGAATTTCCAGCTCGCCCTGCGTAACGGTTTGCTTGTACAACTGTGCAAGCTCAGGAGACAGATAACCGCGTGGCTCGGTACTGTAGGCAACAAGTGCACCACACTGCAACGCGGTATGTGGATCCAGCCAGGGAGAATGCCGGTAATCTGCATCAAGAAAGACCTCAACATGACGCCCCGCATGCACAACGGTATTGCCGCCCAGCCACATATCAGATGCCACCAGCCGCAAGGGGACGCCAGGTACGTGTTCCTTCCAGATCTTCTGCATGGCTTGCGATACCTGCTGCCCGGGATACGTAGACCGCGATGCGTTGCCCCAATACCAGGCAACAGGGCCTCGCGCAATGCCGTACCCCACGGCCATGCACACTTGTATCACCACGACCGTGATCAACGTCGTATGCAAAACGGCCGTATCGTCGCCGCTTAGCCACCAAAAACAATAAAAGCCAAAAAGAATGAAAAATGTGGTGGCCCAGGACGCTTCAAGATTGGTACCCATCAGCATGGAAATAACAACGGTTGAAACCAGTGGCGCAAGCCCAACCCACAACAGAAATGAGCGATCCCACGGTGACAGCGTGCTTCCCCAAGCCGGCTTCTTGCCCTGAACAGGATGTTTTTTGTGAATGAAACGCTTGACCACAAGCAGCGCAAGAATCATGGGAGCAATACGCGCCAGCTGGTCTACAAGAAAACTACCAATGGATTTCAGTGCATCCAGGCGCGAAACAGCAACGATAGACTTGTCAGCATATAGAACAGGCTCGAAATTGTGCTGCGCCAGCCAATACAGATGCGGCGAGAACACCAGCACCCCCGCTATCAAAGCAATGGCAATTCCTTTTATCGTCGCGGCGTTAATCGTGCGGTAATGGCGTAGCAGGAAAAACGCAAAGGCAGCAAACTGAATGACCGCACTGTATTTCGTCAGCAATGACAGCCCCGACACCACACCAAGTGCTACCCATATTCGCGTCTGGCCGCTGCGCAGCGCCCGATGAAACAGCCATGTGGCAGCCGCAATCGACCACAACTGCGCCGTATTGTGATTGAAAATCGTGCCGCGCATGCCGAAATACACAATGGTGGAAAGCAGCAGCACAGCAACCAGCGATCGCGCCGGCGTAGTGAACTCACAGCCCGTTTTCCAGATAAACCACAATGCCAGCGCCGAAAAAACCTGCCCCATTAAAAAGGGCAGCCACACGGGGCGACCCAGCAGTTGAGTCACGCCATACATTACCCATGACGGCAGCGGCGGGTGTTTGCTGTAGCCCAGCTCTAAGCTCGACGCCCAGACCAGCTCTTCCATTCCGTCCCGATCGGGTGCCGAGTGGCTCCAGCCCACGGCTAGTGTCCAGAGCACGACCATACCCAGCAACAAAAGGAATACCGTGAAACCGGTAACCTTTTCTGGCATTAGTCGCTGGCGTGAAAAAAATGAGCCCGGACCGTTTGTGGCGGAAGAAAACGTCATGCTGCTGTTGCAATCCCAGAACGAATAAATAATGTCTGTCTGCGAGCGTGAGCTGCCTCGCCGAAAAATCCGCGCTGAAATCGGCGGCCCATAGGACGCAGTCAATGACATTTTCATGCAATCAACTGCGCCATTAGTTTACGCGATGTAAGGAATTGTCGAAATCCGTTGGCCGCCCTGATTGCGCTCTGTCTGGGCTGAAGGCGCTTGCAATCAGGCATTCGATATCCCGTTGCAGGCGTATTAAACCGCTGCCGTGTCCTCTTCCAAATAAGGTGCAACTTTTGTGAAATAAGGTGCAACCTTTTTTGATGCATATAAGGGTAATTCCGGTTGCACCAAAAACACTGTTTCAGTTAAAAACTTCCAGCTTTAATTAACCAACCAATTGGTAGCGTATGGCATGCCTGCAACAGCATCAAGGCAGCAGGCAGAACGCCGTGCGCAGCGCCCGGGCTTTGCCTGGTGGCCCCTGACGCGGCCACCAACGGCGCAGTGCTATTGCTTGTCAACCACTCCACTTCTAAAGGGCCAACGTATGGGTGCCAGCTACGAAACTATGGTCACGTTCGTGATCTACATCGTTGCGATGATAGCGATCGGTCTGATCGCGTATTTTTCTACAAGAAACTTTTCCGACTACATACTTGGCGGACGACGCCTGGGAAGCTTTGTTACCGCACTTTCAGCCGGAGCGTCTGACATGAGCGGCTGGCTGCTCATGGGCCTGCCTGGCGCTATTTATTTTGCAGGCATTTCCGAAAGCTGGATCGCCATTGGTCTGCTGACAGGCGCCTACCTGAACTGGCTGTTTGTGGCTGGCCGGTTGCGTGTGCACACCGAACGCAACGATAACGCTCTCACGCTGCCCGATTACTTCACGGGCCGCTTCGAAGACAAAAGCCGTCTGCTGCGCATTTTCTCCTCCGTCGTGATTCTGTTCTTTTTTACGGTTTACTGCGCCTCAGGCATAGTCGCCGGCGCACGGCTATTCGAAAGCACCTTCGGCATGCAGTATGAAACAGCACTCTGGGTTGGCGCAGCGGCGACCATAATCTATGTGCTGATCGGCGGCTTCCTGGCTATCAGCTGGACAGACACCGTACAGGCAGCGATGATGCTGTTCGCGCTTCTGCTCACGCCACTGTTCGTCGTGTTGGCCGTGGGCAACTGGGATGCAGTCATTCAATCTATACAAAGCGTCAACCCTGCCAATTTCGACATGACGCGCGGCCTGTCCTTTGTGGCGATCATTTCATTGCTAGGCTGGGGCTTTGGCTATTTCGGTCAACCTCACATCCTGGTCCGCTTTATGGCAGCAGGCTCCGTCAAAACCATACCTGCGGCGCGCCGCATAGGCATGACATGGATGCTGCTCTGCCTGGTGGGTTCTGTGTGCGTCGGATTCTTCGGTATTGCTTATTTTGCCCAGCATCCTGAACTGGCCGGCCCCGTTACCGAAAACCACGAACGCGTTTTCATCGAGCTGACCAAGCTACTTTTTAATCCATGGGTAGCGGGTATCGTACTGTCTGCCATTCTGGCCGCAGTGATGAGCACACTGAGCTGCCAATTGCTGGTCTGCTCCAGCGCGCTAACCGAAGACATCTACAAAGCCTTTCTGCGGCAAAATGCCTCACAGCGTGAACTGGTCTGGATTGGCCGACTAATGGTCCTCATAGTGGCGCTGGTGGCTATCGCTATTGCTCACGATCCCGACAGCAAGGTGCTTGGGCTTGTCTCATATGCGTGGGCCGGGTTCGGCGCCGCTTTTGGCCCGGTCGTACTGCTGTCCCTGCTCTGGAAACGCATGACCCGTAACGGTGCCCTGGCGGGTATGATCATAGGTGCGGCCACGGTTGTTGTGTGGAAGGAATTCATCGGGCTTGGCCTGTACGAAATCATCCCCGGTTTCTTGCTTGCCACGCTAAGCATTGTGCTTGTCAGCCTGATGGGTTCCGCCCCCAGCGCAAGCATGGTCCAGCGTTTCGAGGAAGCTGACCAAGAATACCGAAACGCCCAGGCTTAATTACGATAAAATCGGGTTGCACCGGGTTGCACCTTTCTGCTCACGGCGCTAATCTCTTGCCCGGCTCACTGCCGGGCCGATGATATTCATGACTCTGTACCAGGAGGTCTCCCCATGGCCAGCACTACTCTTGGCGTCAAACTGGACGACGCTTCCCGTGAGCGCCTGAAAGCCGCCGCCCAAAAAATCGACCGTACTCCACACTGGTTGATCAAACAGGCAATATTCAATTATCTTGACCAGCTTGAGCGTGGCCTGACGCCACCCGAAATCACAGCAGGCGCCGCAGCCATCATTGACGATGGCCCAACTGCAAGTACCGGCAACGGTGCAGACGGCAGCTATCAGCCCTTCATGGATTTCGCCGAAAGCATTCAGCCGCAGTCTGTATTGCGCGCCGCCATCACGGCCGCCTACCGCCGCCCTGAACCTGAGGTGCTGCCCATGCTGGTAGACCAGGCCCGGCTGGCACCGGATACAGCCGAAGCCGCACACAAAATGGCCATGCAACTTGCCGAAACACTGCGCAAACAGAAGAATGCAGGCGGACGTCAGGGGCTGGTACAAGGTCTGCTGCAAGAGTTCTCACTGTCATCCCAAGAAGGCGTAGCCCTGATGTGCCTGGCCGAAGCCTTACTGCGCATCCCCGACAAAGGCACACGCGATGCGCTCATCCGCGACAAGATCAGCAACGGCAAATGGGACCAGCACTTAGGGCAAAGCCCGTCCATGTTCGTCAATGCCGCTTCATGGGGCCTGTTGTTCACCGGCCGGCTGGTGTCGACGCACACCGAAAAAGGTCTGTCACGCTCACTCAACCGCATAATTGCCAAAGGCGGTGAGCCCGTCATACGCAAGGGTGTGGACATGGCCATGCGACTCATGGGCGAGCAGTTTGTCACCGGTGAAACCATTGCCGAAGCCTTGGCCAATGCCGCCAAAATCGAGGCTCGCGGCTTCAGCTACTCCTACGACATGCTGGGCGAAGCCGCGCTCACCGATGAAGACGCCAAGCGCTATCTTGCCTCCTACGAGCAAGCCATTCATGCCATAGGCCGCGCCTCGGGCGGTCGCGGCATTTATCAGGGTCCAGGCCTGTCCATCAAACTGTCAGCGCTGCACCCCCGTTACAGCCGCGCACAATACGACCGCGTCATGGGAGAACTCTACCCCGTGCTGCGCTCGCTGACGCTATTGGCCAAAACCTACGACATAGGCCTGAATATAGACGCCGAAGAGGCCGACAGGCTCGAAATCTCTCTCGACCTGCTTGAAAGGCTGTGCTTCGAACCCGAGCTTGAGGGCTGGAATGGCATCGGCTTCGTCATCCAGGCTTACCAGAAGCGTTGCCCCTATGTCATCGACTATGTCATCGACCTGGCCCGGCGCAGCCGCCACCGTCTGATGATCCGTCTGGTCAAGGGCGCGTACTGGGACAGCGAAATCAAGCTGGCACAAGTCAACGGCCTGGAGGGCTACCCCGTCTACACGCGCAAGCCCTATACCGATGTGTCTTACCTGGCCTGCGCACGCAAGCTGCTCGCCGTACCCGAGGCCATTTACCCGCAGTTCGCCACCCATAACGCATACAGCCTGGCCGCCATCTACCACATGGCAGGTCGCAACTACTACCCTGGACAGTACGAGTTTCAGTGCCTGCATGGCATGGGAGAGCCGCTGTATGAGCAGGTGGTTGGCCCTGTCGGCACCGGCAAGTATGGCCGCCCCTGCCGCGTATATGCACCGGTCGGCAGCCACGAAACCTTGCTGGCCTATCTGGTACGCCGACTGCTCGAAAACGGGGCCAACACCTCGTTCGTCAACCGCATCGCCGATCAGAGCATTTCACTGCAAGAATTGGTGCGTGACCCCGTTGCACAAGTCGAAGAAATGGCAAGACAGGAAGGCCAGCTGGGTCTGCCACATCCGCGCATAGCTTTGCCATCCCGCCAGTATGGCGACCTGCGTGCCAACTCGCAGGGCCTGGATCTGGCCAACGAGCACCGGCTGGGATCACTGTCTTCCGCCTTGTTGACCAGTGCCCAGGAACATGTCGAAGCCGTGCCGCTACTCGGATGCGCGCGCGATACCAATGCTCAAGCGCGGCCCGTGCTAAACCCCGCCAATCACGGCGATGAGGTCGGCGTGGTGTACGAAGCCACTTCGCAAGACGTCGACAACGCCTTGAACTGCGCCATGGCTGCCGCCCCCATCTGGCAATCCACACAACCTGCAGAGCGCGCCGCCATTCTCGAACGCGCTGCCAGTCTGATGGAAAGCGAGATGCAGCACCTGATGGGCATATTGGTGCGTGAGGCAGGCAAAACCTTTGCCAACGCCATCGCCGAAGTACGTGAAGCGGTTGATTTCCTGCGCTATTACGCCATGCAGGCGCGCACTCACTTTTCTAACGACACGCATCGCCCCCTGGGGCCTGTTGTCTGCATCAGTCCCTGGAACTTCCCGCTGGCAATTTTTACCGGTCAGATCTCGGCCGCGCTGGCGGCAGGCAATACCGTGCTGGCCAAGCCCGCCGAGCAGACGCCGTTAATTGCCGCACAAGGCATACGTATTCTGCTCGAAGCAGGCGTGCCGGCTGGTGCAGTCCAGTTACTGCCCGGCCGCGGAGAAACCGTGGGCGCACGACTGGTCGCTGATGAGCGCGTACGAGGTGTGATGTTCACTGGCTCTACAGACGTCGCGCGCATACTCCAGCGCAATATTGCCGGGCGTCTTGACGCCCATGGCCGGGCCATTCCGCTAGTTGCTGAAACCGGCGGCATGAATGCCATGATTGTCGACTCGTCTGCACTGGCCGAACAGGTTGTGGTAGACGTGATAGCCTCGGCATTCGACAGTGCTGGCCAGCGTTGTTCCGCGCTACGCCTGCTTTGCATCCAGGAAGACGTCGCCGACCGCACCCTGACCATGCTTAAGGGCGCAATGGGCGAATATGTGCTGGGCAATACTGACAAGCTGTCGACTGACATCGGCCCTGTCATTGATGACGAGGCGCGCGCCAACATTGAAAAGCATATTCAGCAAATGCGCGACAGCGGGCACAAGGTGCATCAATTGGCCCGCATGGACGGCGCTGCACTCAAGTCCGGTACCTTTGTCACGCCCGCCCTTATTGAGTTGAACGAAATCGGCGAACTTGAACGAGAGATTTTTGGGCCAGTACTGCACGTCGTTCGTTATCGTCGCAACGAACTTCCCGCACTGCTTGATCAGATCAATGCCGGCGGCTATGGGTTAACTTTGGGTGTGCATACGCGCATTGACGAGACCATCGCACAGGTGGTCGACGCTGCACATGTGGGTAACCTCTATGTCAACCGCAACGTGGTTGGCGCCGTGGTTGGCGTGCAGCCCTTCGGCGGCGAGGGTTTGTCTGGCACCGGGCCCAAGGCGGGCGGGCCGCTTTATCTTTACCGCCTGCTTTCGGCCAGACCCACGGGGGCGGTTGCGGAGCATCTGAAAATCGAGCCTGAAAACGTACAAATGCCAGTCTTGCCTGACGCACAGACAAAAGCGTTTGCTGCATTGCGCGACTGGGCACAAACCCATGACGCGAACCTGGCACAAACCTGCGAACAGTTTGCCGATCAGGCCTTGAGCGGTCTCATACTTGAGCTTGCCGGCCCCACCGGCGAGCGCAATACTTACTCACTACTACCTCGCGCACGGGTGCTGTGTCTGGCCGAAAGCCAGGCCGATTTACTCACACAAATCGCTGCCTGCCTGGCAGTAGGGTCGGAAGCCGTGGTGCCCGAAGAACACCGCGACACCTACGCCCTGTTGCCACAAGACGCGCAGGCCCGCATACGCCTGGTACCAGACTGGCAGGCTGCCGATACGCATTTCGAGGCGGTATTGCATCATGGCGACTCCGACCAGTTGCAAGACGTCTGCAAGCAGGTGGCCCAGCTACCCGGTGCCATCGTCAATGTGCACGGCCTGGGCCGCGGAGAGCGTGATGTGCCTCTGGACAGGCTACTGATTGAACGTGCACTCAGTGTGAATACGGCTGCCGCTGGGGGCAATGCAAGTTTGATGACGATTGGGTAGCTGGTATGTGGGGAAAAAAGCCGCGAGCAATCATAGGATGATGCTCGCGGCTTTTTTGTCGGTCAGCTTGATTGCAAACCCGATGCCCCAATGGGCACCGATGTAATGGGAAATCAAAAACCAGGCCAGCGTGTCTTGCCATCCCATGCCAACGAAAGGTGTACCACGTCAGAACCTGAATACTGCGGGGCGACGAAAAACTATCACCTAAGAAACAATATCGCTCGCGCGGTGACCCATAGGCACGCCTTGAACCAGAAAAACTGTGCCGACGCTATTTGCAGTTCGTAGGGGTTTGATGGCCTGGTAAGCTGGGGAATCGTACCACTGCGATGCCAGCTCCAGACTCTCAAATTCGATGACAATCACGTCGCCTGCCAGCTTACCCTCCATCCATTGATACGGCCCGCCATGGATGATGAACCGTCCCGCGTAAGGCTGGAGTGTCGAGTCTATACATTCAAGATACCTGCGGACATCGTCGTTCAGACACGTTTCGGTGAGAATACCGATGGCATAGGCTGGCATAGTTGGCTCCTGAAATGGATGAAATGTAGCGGCATACACGGTGTTGCAACTGCATTACTCATTGTCCAGACATCACTCTGCCGTGCCAATAACGTGGAAGGTAATCGCGTCGCCCTATCCGCATGGCCTCAATCATCAAAGCAAATAGCGAGAATCTCTATCTTCCCTACCGGTACCACATAAAAAAATACAAACCCACGCTATTACCTGACACGTCATCGACCAGAGCCACATATGGCTTCAGACTCTCTCTGTCAATTTCGACAAACCGCCGACAAGGGCGAGACCACTTCAAAGGGAGATTTCCATGGCTACCACTACGCTTCTCAACACGCCCCTAAAAATTGCCACACAATATGTTCACATTTGGAACGAGAATAATCCGGCGCGCCGCCGTACACTTATTGAGCAAGCGTTCACGCCACAGGCAAGCTACACCGATCCGCTCATGCAGGCCGTCGGACATGAAGCCCTAAACGCAATGATCGGTGCTGCCCAGGCGCAATTTGTCGGCTTGCGCTTTAGTGTGCTGGGCAACCCCGACGGGCACAACAACGTCGTGCGTTTCTCGTGGTCTCTCGGGGCACCAGATACCGAACCGTTTGCGACCGGAACCGATATAGCCGTCATTACGCCGGATGGGCAGTTTGAAACGATCACAGGTTTTCTTGACAAAATACCTGGCTGAGGCCGAACACACTCTTGGACAAGAAATTAGTATGGAGACTAGATGCAACAGCAAAAGGCTATATCGCAGGTTGCGGGAGGAAATCGTTACTTTGCTGATTTTGCGGCGGCACTACGCTACTGGCGCGGCAAGCGCGGATACAGCCAGCTTCGGCTCGCAACCGAAAGCAGCATCTCGCAGCGACATGTAAGTTTTCTCGAAAGCAATCGCTCACAGCCCAGCCGTGAAATGATTCTAAAGCTTGGAATTGTCCTCGACATCCCTCTGCGCGAGCGCAACGGGATGCTGCTGGCTGCTGGCTATGCTCCCGCCTACCGAGAACGCAGTTTATCTGATCCCGAACTAATGCCGGTAAAGCAGGCCCTGGACTTCATGCTGGCTCAACAAGCGCCGTATCCAGCCCTGGTGGTTGACCGGCTCTGGAATCTCGTCATGACCAATACGCCAGCGGCCATGCTTATACGCTGGCTGCTCGATATGCCCGAAGACATGCCATTGCCTCGCGAGGACGTCAACGTGTTGAAACTGATGCTCGATCCAGAGGGCATTCGCCAGCATCTGCAAAACTGGGAGGAAGTGTGCGCAGATCTGTTGCACTGGATACAGCGTGAAGCATTGGGTGACGGGCCCGGCAGTGAAGCGGAAACCCTTCTTTGCGAACTACTTGCGTTACCGGGGATAGCCACAACAACCCGCCTGCCTAATCTCGACACGCTCGCGCTGCCTTTCTTGTCAGTGCAGATTCGCAAGGACAACGTCGCGCTGAACTTATTCACTTCGATTGCAACCCTGGGCACCCCACGCGACGTGACCCTGCACGAACTGCGGATCGAATCGCTCTTTCCCGCTGATGAGATTACGGCGCGCTGGTTCCATGCTCGCCAGGCAACGTCGATACCTAGCCAGACCCACCCACACTCGTAGTTTATCGAGCAAGGCTCACCTTCCGCTCAATGGCACTGAACAAAGATTACCCTGCTTCAGTTCGATTAATCTCTACAGCACCCCGAAACGCAGCCATTAAGCGTCGGCTGCAGCAACCTCCATGGCTTTACGCTTGCGATTGACGTGGTACTCCGTCAGAACAGCATGCGCCACCATGTCTAGCCCAGGCCGATACTCTCCATCTTTGGTCTGGTATACCTTCGGAGACAATGAACCAGACAGAGCCACACTATCGCCGTCATCCAGGGCCAACAGTGCCGTCTGGGCAGAGCTGTCAAACGCGATTACGCCACATAACAGCATATCGCCATTGCCTGCAGCTACTTTTACTTTTGCCGTGGTGTAGGGATTGCCGGTTTTGTCCTCGCCCTGCTTGGGTGCGCCATACAACCGGCCCGATATCAGTGCATCAATCATGAAATATCTCGCTTAGTTTGAAATCTATGCAACGGTATAGCACGTAGAAGACTCGCGAAGCAGACGCCAGGGGCCGAATTTTTGAACATTCTTACGGAAACGCTGTAAATGCGGCTTTCAATGGCGCAATTGCATACGCACTAACTAACCCTTTTCACGCAGGCCTCCGCCAGATGGCGTCGAGTTCTCACCCAGTACCTGGTCATTCACGGTTTGTCCGTACCGGTCCGAGGGGCTGTCGTGATACTTCTTACGGGTTTCTTCCAGAGATCCGTTAAAGCGCGGGTCTTGTGGCCGCTCATGACTGTTCATGTAAAACGCCACATCCCAGGCCTCTTGATCAGTGAGCGTACCGCCTTTGCCCAAGGGCATATTGGCTTTGATGAATGCCGCCGCTGTCGACACACTATGCATGCCAGCTCCCCAATTAAAAGACTCGTCGCCCCACAGTGCCGGAAAAACCATCTTGCCTTCTGCGCTTTGCCCTTCACCGTTAGCACCATGGCATAGTGCGCAATTTTGCTCGAATACGTCTTGCCCGCGCACGTATTCGGGTTCTTGAGCCGGTTTTGCAAGGCGAGGATAGCCCTGCCCTTCCAGTTTGACCCCCGTGGGTGCTTGCTGGGCCATCCAGAACATATAGCTTTCAAGCGCCACAATGGTCTCGCTGTCTGCTGGCGGCGCCATGCCATTCATGCTGTATTGAAAACAGCCTTGCAGGCGTTCTGCCAGTGTGTTGACATGCCCGTTTTTGGATCGATAGGCCGGATACAGAACATATGCCCCCCATAACGGCGAGGCATCAGGACGACGCCCGGCATCGAGGTGGCAGCTGACGCAGTTCAGTGAGTTGCCAACATAGTCCTTGGCATATTGCCCCGTCCGCAAGAAGATATCCTGCCCCTTCTTTACCATCTGGCCAAACTCGTCGTCGGGGATAGACGTAGCGGGTGGAGGTGTAAAACTCTTGTTGCCCGCCTTTGCGGGCGCTACCGGTGTGCCACCTTCCGGTGCGGCTGGCTTAGACTGAGCTGCGGCCGTACAGGCCAGGCTTAACACTGACAGCGCAAGGGCTGTCTGAACAGTATGCATGGATGTCAGCTTCATTATTTTGCTCCTTGCGATACTGGCGCAGGCGCTGCGGCCCCGCTTTTCACAGACTCGGGCAGCCCTGAAAAATAGTCGGCCACAGCGGTAATTTGCACATCGCTCATGCGGCTTGCTATATCGCCCATAAGAGACAAAGGCCCGGGCGCGCGTTTTTCTTGCTGCCAGGCTGTGAGCTGCTCTGTAATGTACTTGGCGGGAAGTCCGGCCAAGCCGGGAAATGCGTTGCCAACGCCAATGCCTCCCGGGCCATGACACTGCGTACAGGCCGGTATATTGTTATCCCAGTCGCCACGATTGGCCACCCAGGCGCCCACGGCATCTTTGTCGGGGTAAGTGGGTGAGTGCGCGCTCAAGGCCTCAGCGTCAAAGGGCTTGGGTAACTGCGAAAAATACGCCGCCACCGCCGCGATCTGGGCGGGGTCAAGCGCTTTGGCGATGGGTTCCATAATGGGATTGTGTCGCTCGCCCTTCGCAAAGTCTTGCAACTGGAGGGTCAGATAAGCGACACCTTGCCCTGCCAGATACGGAAAACCGGCCGCTGCCATGCCCTCACCTTGAGCGCCATGGCAGGTAGCACAGGCGACCACGCCTGGAGCACCAGACGTGGCAATTGTCTTGCCGGCCGTAGCGGTATCGGCCGTTGCTGGCCCGGAAAGAATAACCGCAGCAAGCGCGAAAAACAGCATCCCCAGGCTATGTTTGATGGGTCCTGCGCATGCCATTGACTCTTCCTGCAGAGCATCGGGCGTCTGAGCACGCACAAATAACTTGGTGTACCCAAAGCCTGACCCATGAGCGGGCAAACGATAAGGCTTTGCATTGCTGCAAGCAGCTCTGACTAACAATCTCATGATACCCGGCATAACGTCCACCTCCCTCGCCTTTTTGATCGTGGTCGTTCAGCAAGTATTGGGCCTGCCCTCTGGTACGGAAGATGCTATAGATTAAGCCTGCGTGCCGGAAAACGCGCCGATGCCAGCATGCAGGCCAATCAATGTTGCCTGAGCGCTTATCTGATTTAATACTGATAAGTCAGTGTCACACGCGCACTACGCCCCGGCTGAGTGTAGGTGTCAATAGGGGCAACGTCTCTGCCGCTTGATCGAGGCACATCCAGGGCGTTCCAGTATTTCTTGTCGAACACGTTATAGACGCCGGCCTGTACCCGCAGGCCCTTAGCCATTTGCGGCTTCCACCAGGCCGTCAAGTCAAGCAGACCATATCCAGGTGCCTGGAAATCAGCCATAGGCAACTCAGGGGGGCTGGCTTCTGGATATTCAACTTGGGTGCGACGCTTGGCCAGAGTTGTTATTGCTTCGGCACCCCATTGATCGGTACGATAGCCAAGTGCCAGAATGGCTTTAAGTGGTGCCACCGAATTCAGATGGCGCCCGGTGTCCTGATCGCGACCATGGGACCATGCCAAAGAACCCCACGTATACCAATTGCTGTCAATATTCCAATGCGCAGCAAGTTCAGCGCCATATATGCGCACACGCGATCGGTTAACAAAGCCCGTTACCCCCATGGGGTATAGCCCCGACCACGCTGGATTCCACCCTGGCGAGCTGGACGTTAAAGCGACATCCTGATCAATAAAGTCTTTATAACGATTGTCGAACAGGCTTACGCGACCACCCAAATCAGCGTTGCCCACATCCATGCCTAACTCCCAGCCACGACTTATCTCCGCCTTTAAATTCGGATTACCTGTACGCAAATACGTGCCAGGCCCTCCGTAGTTCATGAAGAGCTGCGCTGCGTTAGGCGCTTTATAACCATAGCCATATTTAGCATAGAAAGAAAGATCGTCCATCGGTTTGTATGCCGCCAATAGCGATGGAGACAGACGCTGACCACTGCTAGATTCGAGCGACGTAATCGACGCGTTGGGGTTGCTGGAATAATTGCCACCCGACTCAGGCGTCTGGCGATAGGAATCAAATCGCAACGACGGTGTCAACGAATACATACCGTTAGCCCAAGCGACCTCATCTTGCACCCACAGTGCCCATTGATTGCCTGTGGCTTTGGGAACATCAGCCTGATTAGTGTGCAGCATGGCGCAAGGCGGGCGCATAGACATACTCGGTGTGCAGCTGTCGTAGCCGGCAGAGCTCTGTTTATTTTTACTGCCAACCCACTCAGCACCTGCGCTCCAACGGTGTGCCAACCCCAGGCCACCAAAATAACCCGACAATTTGCCAACTACGCCAACGTCAGACTCTTCAACTGAATTGCTGCGGCCATAAGGCCCTAGCGGAGCAGCTATGCGCGTGGCATCCTGCGCGGCCTCCAGGCTGGAACGCTGCCAGAACACGCTGATATCGGCGGCACTTAAAGGGCTTAGGGGTTCACTAGAAAGATAGCCATAGCCAAGAATAATCCGTTCACGCTCGTTTTCACTCGATGTACTGTTGCCGCCAATTGGATAGGTACTTGTTCCCTGTTGGCGTACATTATCAATCTCGCGCGTACGACGGAAAGATTCGCCGCTCAGGGTTACTTTATGTTCGTTATTCCACATGTGCTGCAGCTTGAGCATGATATTGCGCTGCGTAAAGTCTTCCGGGTTGGCTTTGTCTCTATCTGTGCCATAGCCACCCTTTTCGCCCATATTTTTGAGCTCATGGCCTTTTCGCTGGCCAGCTTGCAATAGCCAACTGGTATCGCCCTGACCCAGGCGCCCAGCCAAGGCTGCGTCGGTGCCCCAGCTACGATCCGCACTGTCATAGCTCCCTTTTACCAAAGCGCCAAAACCCTGGCTTGACGTTAGCAAGTCATCAGGAGACAAGGTGCGCAGATCCAGATAGCCCACCAATGAGCCTGACTGCGTAGCGCCAGCGCCACGCACTACATCAATGCTAGACAGGCTACTGAAGGCTATCGTATCCAGACCGCCCTTTTCGCCACGTGCACCATCATCCAGCCACGGTATGCGGATCCCGTCAACCCGAGTCACAACACGATCCTGATCCATACCGCGGATATTGACACTATTGTTAGTGCGATTGAAATTCACCCCCGGCTCACCACGCTTGGCAAAGTCTTCCCAGCTATCAATAGAACGGTCGTCCAACTGCTCGCGAGTGGTAATGGTGGAGCCTTCAGGAAGGGCCGTTTCCAGTTGCTGGCCCTGCACGCGCAAAGGGGCCAAAGTACGGGTAGCAGCCGTGCCCGAGGCGGCAACTGCCGAGCCTCCATCGCCCGTTATATTTTTTTCCTGTGCACTCACGTGAACAGCAACGACCGCCATAAACACCCCACCCCACCAACGTCGCAGTTTTGTCGTCATTTTTCTTCCAAAGGGATCAAAAACAAAGACGCAAATAGTAACCACTCTCATTATTATTTGCAATTAACGATTGATGTAGGTCAAGTATGCACGATGGGTGACCTACCCCCAAAGTTAGGTACAAAATCAGGTAGAGTCCGTTTAAAGGAATACGGACATGAAGAAACGGTTTACCGAAGAAC
>RAPG01000012.1 GCA_005239165.1 Allopusillimonas ginsengisoli | reverse complement strand
TTGCCCGAAAAATACCCTGAGCCCCGTCTGTAGATAACCCGTTTCGCAAACAAATACCTGAAATATAAGGGAAATAAATATATTAAAAATAGATGGAATTTATTAAGAAAAATGAGGATTTCGGGGCAGACAGGCCTCTGCAGGGCGATTGCACGGCGATCTACTGCATGATTTTAGAACCGGCACGGGAGGCGGTGGAGGTACCCCTGAACTGATAGGGCATCGATGGGGCCGGCTACGCTCAAATGGACTGCAGGCGGTGCGAACGTCTTTTTGGGTTGGCTTATGCTGTGATTCTCATTGGTTATATGTTCTTCCGACGAGTGGTTGCGAAATTGCCATCTGAAACTGGCCGAACCGGTCGTCATTTAAATTCAAACTAAATCAATCGGCCCGATCGTGAGCCGGGCGCCTCACTATTAGGCAGTTTCTGCCGCCTGGATTAATTAAGCCCTCACACTTATAGAGAAATCAATGTTGGCACGACGGCCCCACTAGTGTGGGCACAAATCCGAATGCTTTCCCTGATCTCAGAGCTGGATGCTATCGGTTATGTTAGTAGACGTGATCGTGCTCTTCGCGGATGCCGGCCCGTGCGATGTGCACTGGACATGTGGCGCCGGAATAACACAAACGGCAAGAATTCCTTTATCTTTGCTGTAATAACGTTGATCTAGCGCTGACTGCAGAGGCCAATTGGTGACAAACGCGCCATGTCGACGAATGTACTGACAAAAACAGGCAGCGGCTTTAGGGCCACACCCCGATAGTGTCGACGTTTCCTGTATAACCAACACTATACGAACCCCGGCAATCCGCCCGCATTACCTGACAAGGCATGCATGACTGAAGATATTTTGATCAACGTAACGCCCTTTGAGACGCGCGTAGCGCTTGTAGAGCAAGGCGCAGTACAAGAGATACATATTGAGCGCAGCATACAGAGGGGGCACGTGGGCAACCTTTATCTTGGCAAAGTGGTACGGGTGTTGCCAGGAATGCAAAGCGCTTTTGTTGACATCGGCCTGGAGCGCGCAGCGTTCATTCATGTGGCGGATCTCAGACAAAACCGCTCGGAACGCAGTAGTGGTAGCGTCATCACTCCTATTGAGAAGCTGCTGTACGAAGGGCAATCTTTAATGGTGCAAGTAATTAAAGACCCCCTTGGTACGAAGGGAGCACGCCTGTCGACGCAGATTAGCATTGCGGGCCGCATGCTGGTTTATCTGCCTTACGACCCCCACATTGGTATCTCACAAAAGATTGAATCGGAGCTCGACCGAAATGCGCTGCGTGAGCGTGTGCAGAGTTTCAAAGCGCCAGATGAGACCGGGGGTTTCATCGTACGAACCCAGGCCGAAGGCGCGAGCGATGACGAACTGAAGGCTGACCAATCTTATTTGAGCACGCTCTGGGCCACGATTCAGACCAAGGTGAAAAGTCTGCCAGCCCCCTCTTTGCTCTATAACGATCTTACATTGGCTCAGCGTGTATTGCGTGACATGGTTGGCCCGCACACGGGCACAATACGGGTCGATTCGCGATCTACAACACAGCAACTGATCGATTGGGCAAAAACCTATACGCCTTCGGTGCTTGAGCGTATTCAGCATTACAGCGGTGAACGCCCTCTGTTTGATATTGCCAATGTTGACGAAGAAATCGCGCGAGCACTTTCCAGGCGTGTAGACCTTAAATCAGGCGGCTATCTGATTATTGATCAGACCGAGGCGCTGACTACCGTCGACGTGAACACGGGCGGGTTTGTCGGAGGGCGCAACTTCGACGACACTATTTTCAAAACCAATCTGGAGGCGGCAGTTGCCATGGCACGGCAGTTGCGCCTGCGCAACCTGGGCGGCATCATCATCCTTGATTTCATTGATATGGATGACCTCGGCCACCGTGCTTCGGTGCTGGCAGAGTTTAATAAGGCCTTAGGTAAAGACCGCACCCGTACGACCGTCAGCGGCTTTAGCCAACTCGGGCTGGTCGAGATGACCCGCAAACGCACACGCGACTCCCTGGCCCATCAGATGTGCGAACCCTGCCCCACCTGCCAGGCTCGGGGCAATGTACGCACGCCTCGCACGCTGTGCTATGAAATTCTCAGGGAGATTCTGCGTGAGTCGCGACAATTCAACCCAAAAGAATTCCGTATTCTGGCTTCACAGGCGATTGTGGATTTATTTCTTGAGGAAGAAAGCTCTCATCTTGCGATGCTGGGCGACTTCATCGGAAAGCCGATTTCTCTGGAAGTAGAGAGCCAATACTCGCAGGAGCAGTACGATATTGTGCTGATCTGACATGCCGGCTGGTTATTGTCGAACCCACAAGACGAATTAGGTTAATTTACTGAGCACAAGCCGGCCACTTCTGCTGCGCAGCGATGGATTGCTTGGATTGCTTGGATTGCTTGGATTGCTTGGATTGCTGATCTGCTGATCTGCTGATCTGCTGGACTGCTGGACTGCTGATCTGCTGGACTGCTGATCTGCTGGACTGCTGATCTGCTGGACTGCTGATCTGCTGGACTGCTGATCTGCTGGACTGCCGATCTACTGGATTGCTGATATGCCGATCTGCTGGACCGCTTGGACTGCGGTCTCAAAAATTGTATGCGGCTCCTGGCACGTCAATAGGTACTCAGCCTACAACTGCACGAGTAATTTGGGGCGCCTTGCGAACTCCCTGAAATTTCGGAAACCTGCGTTGCCGTGCTACGACTGCGATATCGGGCTGCTTAGAGGCGCGGTCCTGCTTTGATACCCTTTTAGTCGTTCTCGCGTTATTCTCACTTTGACGCGGCGTCGATATCGCGGCTGGCCGGCTTTGTCACCTCGCTGTCAGCAGGCTGGTGCCTATCGTGTTGGCGGTTTAATCTTTTTTTGCAGCGCCGTCGCTATCGGCAGGTTTTACTCTGGGTTGGCCGGCACATACGCCAGGATATTCGACAGCATCGAAAAGCCGGTCAATGCGGTCGCGCGTTGCAGCGTCATTACGGTAACTATAGATTTCGGCCTTGACTCGCTCAGGGGAGAAATAGGTTTCCCTGACCTGGATCAGCTCAGCCACAACGGCGTTTTCATAGGTGCTCGACGGTTCGGGCATGTCAGTGAGCGTGCCATAACTTGTTTGCCCCGGATCCATTCTGAAAACAGGAGCCGAACCGCAGACACGTTCTTGCTTAAACAATGCCATCTGTAGTTGCGGAAACGTTGTCGGGACAATGCGGTCTTGACGGTGATAAACGGCCGTAAGCAATCGTGTTTCTGAGAGACCTGCATTGGGTCCGGAGGCGCAGCCTGCGAGCGTTGCAAGCACTGCCACAAGTGCCAGTTTTTTCATGTTTGTTTCCTGTTCTGTCGTGCGACCAGCTGCCTACGCCAGGCTGGCAATAAAAATAGAAGCAAGCTCAATCTTCCCGAAACTGCATGCGATACAAGGATGCATATAAGCCGTTGAGGTCGAGCAGCTCTTGATGCCCACCCTGCTCTACGATGCGTCCAGCGTCAAGCACAACTATACGGTCTGCCTTTTGCACTGTAGAGAGCCGGTGTGCAATAACCAGCGTAGTACGACCTTTCATGAGGCGCTCAAGCGAATCTTGTACCTGCCGCTCAGATTCACTGTCGAGCGCCGACGTGGCCTCATCAAGAATGAGAATGGGCGCATTCTTGATGAGTGCCCGGGCTATCGCCAGCCGTTGGCGCTGCCCACCTGAAAGCTGATTTGCGTTTTCACCCACGTGGGTGTCAATGCCTTGCGGCAAGCCTTGAACAAACTCGAGCAGGTTGGCAGCTGCCAAGGCGTCATGAATCAGCTCGTTGCTGGCTTCACTCAGTGCTCCGTAGCCGACGTTTTCGCCTATGGTGCCCTCAAACAACACGACGTCCTGACTGACCAGAGACAACTGATGCCGTAAGCTGCGTAATGTCAGGTCACGCACTTCGACGCCATCGATCAGGACGTCACCTGTATTGGGCGTGACGAAACGAGGAATCATGTTGACCAGTGTGGTCTTGCCACTTCCAGACCGCCCAACCAGTGCAACGGTTTCGCCCGGCTCGACCACCAGCGAGACGCTGGCTAATGTGTCTGTGGCCGCGTTGGGGAAACGATGCGTAATATTTCGCAGCTCGATGCGGCCAGCAACAGGTTTGTCGAAGGTTCGGGTTCCGGTATCGTCTTCAGGCTTTTGGTCAATAAGCGTGAAGACGCTTTCAGCCGATATAAGCATGCGCTGCATGGAGCTGGCTATGTTGGTAAGCCGTTTGACCGGATCGAAGATTTGACCCAAGGCTGCCATGAAGGCAGCAAAACTACCTACCGTGAGGTTGCCATGGTTGGCCTGGTACAGCGCAACGGCGATGACTGCCGCCACGGACAGTGCAATGGAGAATTGTGAAAGTGGCGACATGGCCGCATCGGCGCTGGCTGCTCTCATGGCAAACCGGCGCAAGCGCCCGTTTACGTAATCAAAACGCTTAGACTCTCGCTTATAGCCGTCAAACAGCTTAACGACGCGCTGGCCCTCGATACCCTCGCGCACGACGCGAGTGAGCTCGGCGTTCATGCCAATGGTTTCGCGGTTGATAAGACGCAGGCGGCGAATGAAAATTCGTGCGATCACTGTGGAGATGGGCAGCATGACGATGACGATGAGGGTGAGTTGCCACGACATGTACAGCAGCACCACGAGCAAGGCCAAAACCACCAGCGTTTCACGCACTACAACAGTGATGACGTCTGTTGCCCGACCGGCAACCGTGCCGGCATCTATGGTGAAACGATTGAGCAGGCGGCCAGAGTCGCTACGCTTGAATTCTTCGTCAGACAACCCGAGCAGGCGGTCGAACATTTCTTTGCGCAAGCCCAGCAACACGTTTTGTGCCACCCATGACAGCAGATAACTACTGGCAAACGTAGTGATGCCACGCAGCAACATGAGCCCAATGACCGCGAGCGGAATAGACCACATGTAAGATGGCTTGGCGCCGCTGAAACCCTCATCGAGCAGGGGTTTCATGATGACGGCCAGCGTTGGCTGTGTGGCCGCTGAGACGCTGACCAGTGCCACAGCAATGGCGACTACCTTCCAGTAAGCGCCGACGCGGGTGTAAATGCGTCGCCAGAGATCAAATTTAACGGCGTCTGAATGCGTGGCTTGCGCGGAGGAATCTGACTTCAACAATAAACTCGCTTATATTAACGACACGGGTCGGCCGGCTATTTTAACGGCAGACCCTCGTCCAGGTCACCAGACCAGGCTCATCATACCCTTCACAGCTGCTATAACGTTTGCCAATGCCTACGATTTCTGCCATTTACGTCCGCCTGCCAAACTGGATAGGCGATGTCTGCATGAGCCTGCCAAGTCTGCACGCGCTGCTTGAAACTCACATTCCAGTGGTTGTATGCGCTCGCCCGTGGGCCCGTGATCTGCTCTCAGCATATCCTCTGGCAGGGTTTGTGGAGATGAAAGGCAGGTGGCGCGAAGATCGTGCCGCTGTGAATACACACAAAAAAAGGGCTCGCTACGCGCATCCACGTGGACTGCTGCTGCCTGATTCGTTGTCTAGCGCCATGGTGTTTAAGTTTGCCGGCGTGCCCAGCGCGGGCTATCGCGACGACGGGCGCAGTCTGATCCTGCGCTGGCCCGTCAGAAAACCTTCGCATGGCCTGCACGCCGTCGAGTCGTGGCATTACGTTACGGCGCAGACCTTGCGCCGCTGGGGCCTGCCGGCCGCGCAGCTTGAAAACGGGCGCAAGCTTGACCTGCAGTTGTCCCCACAACAGCTTGAAGATGGGCATCGGGCTATGTCCGAGGCCGGTCTGGAGGAAGGTCGCTTTATTTTGATTGCCCCCACTGCGACGGGACTGCACCGCGGAAAAATCAAAGTATGGCCACATTTTGATACGCTGACCCGACTGTTGCAAGGCCAGGGTTACTCCGTCGTCATGTGTCCACCACCTGGTGAAACCGCCGAAGCAAAGAAAAATGCGCCAACAGCAAGCCTAATCCCTTCTCTAAAGCTGGGTGCGTTTGCTACACTCACCCGTCTTGCTGGCCTGGTGCTGTGCAATGATTCAGGAGTGTCACATGTCGCTGCGGCGGCAGGTGCCAGACAGCTGACGCTATTTGGTGTAACGCAGCGCGAGCGCACGGGCCCCTGGTCAGAAACGGCAACCGGTCTCGGGTCGGCACACGGCTGGCCCAGCCTGGATCAAGTCTCAGAAACCGTACGGGCACTTTTGCCTCCTGACGCCGTCAACATTGTTCATACCGCCCAACACAACCACAGCGCATGACACTTTCCAGCTTCCTGACCAACCTCGTCATACCTCTGAATCTTTGCATCGTCCTGCTGCTCATCGGCACCATCGTGTTTATAGCCCGCCGACGAAAAACGGGGGTCGTGCTGGCCGTCATCGGGTTGGGCTGGGCGTTATTCTGGTCGTTACCCGCATCCACGTTATGGGCAGGCGGCCGGCTTGAACAGTTGCATCCTCATTCGCTGCCCATGAAGCTTCCCACGGCTCAGGCCATAGTTGTTCTGGGTGGTAGTACGGCAAACAGCCGTATGAACTGGTTCGAGCCCTATGACAGCCAGTTGGCTAATTCGCGGGTCAATACCGCCGGAATACTCTACCGTGCAGGTCGCGCGCCGTTAATTATTTTGTCGGGAGCGGCCCTCGATGGCAGTATCAGCGAAGCACAAATGATGGCCAACACGCTGGAAGAGCAAGGCGTGCCAAAAAGCGCGCTGGTACTTGAAACCCGCAGCTACACCACGTACGAGAACGGGCTGTATACGTCTGAACTGCTGCGCGAGCGCAATATCTCGACTATTTTGCTGGTCACCTCGGCATTGCACATGCCCCGCGCAGTGGCCGTATTCAGAAAACAGGGGGTGGATGTCATCGCAGCGCCTTCACCTGCACAGATCGTGGTGCCAGGCGATCCCCAGTTTTCATTCTGGCAGCCCAACTTGCGCGTGTTAAGTGCCAGCCGGTCTATCGTCAAAGAATATGTCGCACTGCTGGTCTACTGGGTGCGCGGGTGGATCTGAACTCGCATGCCAGCCTGGCAATTGCCGATGACTGATTACTTAGTATTTATTGCTTTGGTCCAGACATAAAACTGAGCTTGGCATAGCGAAAGAAACTGCCTGCCGCAGCCGTAACAGCAAGCACTAGCCCATGACGGCCATCAAGAAAGCCGCGCCGTATCAGGTAGATGCGCACAAATGTCCAGAACCCGTGCCCAATTGCGCTAAATACCGTTGCCCGTTTACCGCGCGCATACATCATGGCAGCTGCATCCGATGAGTAGCGGTTAACTTTCGTGATCAACGCATCCAGATTGGCGTACGGATAATGAAGGAAATGGTATTTCAGTCTGCGGGGCGCACCGGTGTTGAGTACGACACGTTCGTGCACCGCCACATCGCTGAATCGGGCCGAGCCGCGCTGAAACAGTCGCAGAACGTAATCTGGCCACCAGCCACTGTGTCGTATGAAACGGCCACAGAAATCGGACAGGCGGGCGATTTCACAGGCCTGCATAGACGGGTTGGCCAGCACCTCTTTAATCTCGTCAGCCAGTTCGGGAGTAACCCGTTCGTCGGCATCAATGGACAATATCCAGTCGCCTGTGGCCAGATCAAGCGCCCTGTTTTTCTGCGGCCCAAAGCCGGGCCAGTCAGGCGTTACTTCAACCCGTGCACCAAAATTGCGCGCAAGCTCCACGGTGTTGTCGGTGCTGCCAGAATCAACAACGATAAACTCGTCAGCGAAGGCGACAGACTCGAGACAGTCAAGAATATGAGCAGACTCGTTCTTGGTGATGATGATGACGGAAAGAGTCATTTTCGTTTCCTGATCCGTTTTTTCCAGGCCCGCCAGGCCACATAACCTGCACCCAGCTGAGGGTGGGCAGTGAGCCAGATGCGGCGGTTCAGCCAGCTTCCGGGCAGGTTGCGAACAGCGAAGCGATAGATATGCCCGGGGCTGGTGCCCGGCAGGTTTTGTCCGAACGCATCGGTTGTATAAAGATGGCGAAACCCGGCGGCCCGGGCCGCGTCGACGTAGTCAGTGTCAAAGTACCCCTGCGGCCAGCATAAGTGATCACTGACTTCACCCAGATGACGTTGCAAGGTGTCGCGCGAGTCGGCCAGCTCTTGCGCAATATGGCTACGCTTGGCGTCGACATCTTCACCGCACTCCTTATCCCAGCGTGTGTGCGTATGGGTGTGCGAATGGAACTCGAAGGTGCCCGCTTCGCGCATGGCTTGTATTTCGCTCCAGCGCAGCATGACATCGTCGGCCCGACCATCGGCAAGGATTTTTTTACAGGCATGGTGACCTGGCGTAGCAGGTAGATCGGTACCTTGTCCCGCGCACGGCCGGGCTTCGCCGTCACCGATAAGCCCGGTGACAATAAAAAGAATGGCGTGCAGCCCGTAACGCTGCAGTATCGGGTGCGCGTACACCCAGTTATTAAGATAACCATCATCAAAGGTAATGACGATCGATTTCTTGGGCACCGCCTCGCCCGCCAGATAGCCGGCGAACTGTTCGGCCGTCAGCGAGGTATAGCCGGCGCGTGCCAGCCTGGCCATCTGTCTGTCAAACACCTCCGGGGTGACGGCAATCATGCCGCCTTCCGGAGTGACGTGGTGATACATGAGCACGGGAACAGCAGGCGTATTGCTCATTGGCGTTCTCCTATCCATTTTCGATAGACGGACTCTGTGCGTTCAGCCAGCCTCTCTGGTGAAAAAACGCCCTCTTCGCGCACCATGCGGTTGCCGGCCTGACCCATGCGATGACGCAGTCCGGGGTCATCGATCAAGCGTTGCAGCGCAGCCGTAAGTGCAGCCACATCTTTCACCGGAACCAGCAGACCGGTGAGATCTTCACGCATCATTTCTGCGACGCCACCAACACGCGTACCAATGACTGGCAGACCGGCTGCCTGGGCCTCGACATATACCGTGCCTGACGCCTCTTGTTCTGTGGCCAGAGCGAACAGATCGCAGCCGGCAAGTAAGTTGGGCACATCTCGCCGGGTGCCCAGCATATGAATACGCGATTGCAGGCCTAGTTGTGCAACATAGGCCTGTACCTGCTCGAAGGTAGGCGAGCCACTGCCCACCAGGACAAGATGCAATTGCGGCCTGTCCGCCATCAGTGGGACCAGAGCGTCGATAAGATCGCGATGCCCTTTCTTTGCCCGCATGACAGCCACGCAACCGACGACAATGTCATCACTGGCCAGCCCAAGCTCGTCACGCAGCGTAGAGCGCTCGACGGGGGGAGGCAGAACAATAGGTGAGTAAATGGTCGCAATACGCATTTCGGGCACACCGCGACTGATGAGATAGCGACGAACATAATCGCTGACCGTGGTAACGCGATGTGGCAGCCATGTATAAGAAAGCATAGAGCCAACCTTGTTGGCCAGGTGACGTGTACGCACAATAAGAGGCTTGCCGTTCAGCCTGCCTGCAGTACCCGCGATCAGGGTGTCTATACGACTGTGCGTGTTAATGACGTCATAGTTGCCGCGGCGCAGAATGCCTCGCATAGCGACAACGCCCTTAATGAAATTTTTGGTGCCGCCCATGGGTATGGTATGCACGACAAACCCGTCATCGCGCAGCCGGGCCACGAGCTGAGCCTGCGGCTGACACACGGCCTCGAGCTGATGTCCGCGATCACGCATGGCGTGCAGTTCTTTAAAAATACGGTGTTCCTGTCCGCCGAACGCGACCGCCGCCTCGGTATGGAGAATACGCAAAGGCTGCATCAGTAAATAATCTCCACGGCCTCCCGGTCAACCCACCGGTCAAGTTGTTCGAACATGGCATCTGCCATGCGCACACGCCAGTCTTCCCCCAGCCTAAGTGTGCAGAGAAATGGGCTCTTGTGCAGGCGTATTTCAACAGGCACACCCAGGATGCCATTTTCAGGTTCGGCGCGAAATGGATTGAGCACCTGGCGCAGGCGAGCGGTATCGGCATTACCGTTTAGCGTAATGCGCAGGCTGCGTGCCCTTTCTTCACGGGCCAGCTGCAGATCGTAAACCGCATCAGCAGAAACTCGCAGCCCTCCTGAATAATCGTCATTGCTGACCTTGCCATGAATAATGACCAGATGGTCTTCCTTGAGGCGATTGCGATGCTGCTCATACAACTCATTGAACACCGCAACTTCAACCTGGGCGGTGCCATCGTCAAGTAAGGCATACATCATCTTGCCACGGCGAGTCATCTTGACACGCACTGAAGCCAGCACCCCCGCAAACCACTGCAGACTGCGCGACGGTTCGAGACGGACGAGTGGCGTGGGTGCGAAGCGACGTACCTCGTCGCGCCAGGCATCAAACAGATGACCACTGAAATAAAACCCCAGCGCCGCTTTTTCCTGCATCAGCCGCGTCTGCAGATCCCATGGAGCCACCTTGGCCAGCTCGCCTTCGACAATATCGTTGGCATTGTCGGCGAACAGAGAAACCTGATTGGCGCTACGCTCGGCCTGTTCGGCCGCCTCAATGGCATTGCCAATGGTGGCAAGCAGCGCCGCGCGATTCTCTTCAATCTCGTCAAACGCCCCTGCGCGTATCAGCGCCTCTACGGTGCGACGGTTAACCGTGTGGCGATCGACGCGACGGCAGAAATCAAACAGGCTGACGAAGGGGCCACCCTCTTCTCGTGTTCTGATGATTTCTTCGACAGCGCCCTGACCTGTACCCTTCACAGCACCCAGACCATACCTCATGGTGCGCGGCGGCAGGCCTTTTTTTACGTGCTCATCAACTACGGGCTCAAAACGGTAAGGCGACGCATTGACATCAGGGGGCAATACCACCACGTTATTGGCAAGTGCGTCTTTCCAGAAGATTTGCACCTTGTCCGTGTCATCCATGTCGGACGACAAGGTGGCTGCAAGAAACTCGGCTGGATGATAATGTTTAAGCCAGGCCGTCTGGTAAGCGATCAGGGCATAGGCGGCAGAGTGACTCTTGTTAAAGCCGTAGCCTGCAAACTTCTCCATCAGATCAAACAGCTTGACGGCCAGTTCGGCGTCATAGCCTTTTTCAACGGCACCGCTCTCAAAGAGGACGCGATGCTTGGCCATTTCTTCAGGCTTTTTCTTGCCCATGGCGCGTCGCAGCAGATCGGCGCCACCCAGTGTGTAGCCCCCGATAATCTGCGAGATCAGCATCACCTGTTCCTGGTACACAATGACGCCATAGGTACTCGATAGCACAGGCTCCAGGTCTTTGTGAAAATAATCGACCTCGGCCCGACCATGCTTGCGATTGACGAAGTCGACCACCATGCCTGACTCAAGTGGGCCCGGGCGGTACAGCGCCAGCATGGCGATGACATCTTCAAACGTATTGGGCCGCAAGTTTTTCAGCAGTTCTTTCATGCCGCGCGACTCAAGCTGGAACACGGCCGTGGTATTGCCTTCGCAAAGCAATTGGTACGCCTTGGCATCATCCAGCGGCAACGACAGAATATCGAAATCGCGCTTGTCTTCGTTGAACCGGCGCACAAAGCGCACGGCCCAGTCAAGAATGGTCAGGTTACGCAGGCCCAGAAAGTCAAACTTGACCAGGCCAGCGGCCTCGACGTCATCTTTATCGTACTGGGAGAACGCATTGCTGTCGGTGCCGGGCTGGCAGTACAGCGGACAAAAATCGGTCAGCTTGCCCGGGGCGATCAAAACGCCCCCGGCGTGCATGCCAATGTTACGTGTCAAGCCCTCGAGCGGACGCGCCAGGTCAATTAGCGCCCGAACCTCTTCGTCTTGCTCGTAGCGCTCCTTGAAGGCCGGCTCTTCATTGAGAGTGCGCTCCAGCGACCATGGGTCAGCAGGGCTGAAAGGGATCAGCTTGGAAAGCCCGTCACAAAGCGAATAAGGCATTTCGAGCACGCGACCCACATCTCGCACCACGGCTTTGGCACCCAGCGTGCCAAACGTGGCAATCTGACTGACGGCTTCCTTGCCGTACTTTTGCTTGACGTATTCAATGACACGTTCGCGGTTGTCCTGGCAGAAGTCGATATCGAAGTCAGGCATGGAGACGCGCTCGGGGTTCAGAAAGCGCTCAAACAGCAGGTCATACCGCAGCGGGTCCAGATCGGTAATGCCCAGCGAATAGGCAACCAGTGACCCCGCACCCGAACCACGCCCGGGGCCCACTGGTACGCCATTGCTCTTGCCCCAGTTGATGAAGTCAGCAACGATGAGAAAGTAGCCAGGAAAACCCATGGAAATAATGGTTTTGCATTCCCAGCGCAGACGCTCGAGATATTGCGGATAATTTTGCTCGCGCACCGCCTCATCAGGAAAAAGCTGCCGCATACGCTCGGCAAGCCCCTCCTCGGAAAGCTGCACCATGAAATCGTCAAGCGTAATGCCCTCTGGCGTCGGGAAATTAGGCAATTGAGGCTTGCCTAACACCAGCGTCAGGTTGCAACGACGCGCAATCTCGACCGAATTGGCCAGCGCGGATGGCAGATCAGCAAACCGGCTGGCCATCTGTGGTGTGCTGAGCAGATACTGGTCTCTGGTAAAGCGCCGTGGCCGCCTGGCATCGCCCAACCGCTCGCCCTCAGCGATACATACACGGGCTTCATGAGCACGAAAATCGGCCTCCTCCAGAAACTGAACCGGGTGGGTGGCGACAACGGGTAAGCCCTGCGCAGCGGCCAGCCGCACAGCAGCCTGTACATAGGCTTCATCGCCATCATGTCCGCTGCGTTGCAGCTCAATGTAATAACTGTCAGGAAAGGCACGGCCCCAGTCGGCAGCGAGTTCAGCCGCCTCGTCAACCCGGCCAGCTTCCAGCAATTGCCCTACATCGCCCGCCCTACCTCCAGAAAGGACGATAAGCCCCTGTTTCTGTAGCAACCACTCGCGCTTGACCTCACCGCGACCACGGTATTGATTGTCAAGCCACGCCCGGGTGAGCAGGTCGCAAAGTGCCAGATACCCATCATGATTGCGTACCAGCACCAGCAGACGGGACGGCTTGTCGCGATCAAGCGGATTTTCGAGCCACAGGTCGGCTCCTGCAATGGGTTTGACGCCATTATTGCGCGCTGCCCGATAAAATTTGATGAACCCGAAAAGATTCATCAAATCAGTAATCGCCATAGCAGGCTGGCCGTATCCGGCCGCCTTTTTGATGAGCTGCGGTATACGGGCGATGCCGTCCACCACCGAAAACTCAGAGTGGACGCGCAAGTGGACAAAAAGAGGACAAGAGGTTGCTTCGGTCATGTCGGGATTGTACCTAGGCTGGGGCAGTTCTGGGTGGGATCGGTGCAGTCTGGGTACTCATGTATGAGGAGCATGCCCTGCCGCGCCTGAGACAGGGTGACATACTACCGACGCATGGCCTCCAGGGCTTTTTGCAGCCGCTTCACCGAGACCGGCATGGGTGTTCGCAGCTCTTGCGCAAACAAGGCCACACGTAACTCTTCGAGCAACCACCTGAAATCATCCAGCTGACCATCACGTGCGCCTTTAAGGGCCGCACGGGCGCGTTGGTACTGGACCAGTAATGGTGCCATGCCGGACAGCAGCCGAGCGTCGCGTGAGGGATCGCCGCGCAGTTTTTCAATTCGCGCCTGGGCTGCCTTCAGATAACGTGGAAAATGCGCCAGCTGCTGATACGGTGTATCACGCACAAACCATTTGACCATAAGGGCGGATTGCTGCGCTTGAAGGTCGGCATAGGCTTGCGCATGGGGCTTGATCTGAGGCAGTTTTTTTTGCAACGCTGCCCATTCAGAAAGAATCTGCCCCGCCAGCCGGGCGATTTCTTGCGCCAGCAAACCGAGCCTACCCTTGGCCTCGTTGCGGCGGGCCTCAAAGCTGGCCTGATCAGTCGGCCAGGGGTCCATCAGACAGGCCTGGCCAATAGCACAGTCGATAATCTGATCGCGCAGCTCTTCCTGCGTACCCAGGCTCATGTAGAGCATGCTCATGCGCGTCAGGTCGGGCAGGTTTTTTTCCAGAAACTTAACCTGCTCACGTAGCCCCAGACGAAAGAGACGCCTGAGCCCTGCTTTGTGAACCTGACGCGCCTGCTCAGGATCATCGTACACATCGAGGTCACAATGTGTCTGTCGATCAATGAGCGCAGGATAGCCTATGACCGATTGCCCTTTTCGCTGAATTTCCATGATGTCGGGCAACGGACCGAACGACCACTCGGTCAGGTTTTCATGCGCCAGAGCCTGCGCTACATTTTCGTCGCGCGCAGCGATCTGCTGGAAGGAAGCCTGCGCCTGCCGGCCATGCTCGGCCTTGAGCTGATCGAGATTGCGACCTCCTGACAACATGCGCCCGTTCTCATCCACAACCTTGAAGTTCATGAATAAATGAGCAGGCAAGGTTTCAATCTTGTAATCGCTGCGCTGGGGACGTATTTTTAGATGTTCCCACATATCAGCACTAATGGCTTCAGGCAGGCCCATACCAGGATTAGCGGCCCGATCAAACCAGCGCTGGTAAAAGGCTGCAGCATAGTCTGGCAACGGAACACAGTGGCGCCGCATCTTTTGTGGCAGTGATTTCAACAGAAGATGAACTTTTTCCTTGAGCATGCCGGGCACCAGCCATTCGCAGCGCAGAGGATCTATTTTATTGAGAGCAAACAGTGGTACCGAAAGCGTGACACCATCGCGCACTGACCCCGGTTCAAAATGGTAATCAAGCGCCATGGCCACGCCCTGCCATTCGACTTTGCGCGGAAATACATCTGTGGTGACTCCTGAGGCATCGTGCCGCATAAGCGCATCACGGGTAAGCACCAGCGCCTCTGCCTGCGTCTTGTCCAGACCTTTAAACCAGTTCTCAAGTGTGGCCGTCTGGAACACATGCTCAGGAATCAGCTTGTCGTAAAACGCATAGATCAGCGTGTCATCGACAAGAATATCGGGCCGCCGCGTCTGATGCTCAAGCTTTTCGATGGAAACAATGAGCTGTCGATTTTGCCGGAGAAATGGCAATTGTGCATCGACCTCGCCGGCCACCAGCGCATCACGAACAAATATCTCACGTGCCTGCACGGGATCAATGCGACCAAAATGTACGCGCCGGCCATGATAAACAGGCAAACCATATAGCGTCGCTCGCTCATTGGCCACGACTTGGCCTGCCTTTTTATCCCAACGAGGGTCTGACCAGTTGCGCTGTATGAGATGGCCGCCGGCCCGCTCCAGCCAGACCGGATCAATACGGGCAACACAGCGGGCATAAAGCCTGGAGGTGTCGACCAGCTCGGCGGCCACCAGCCATTTGCCTGACTTTTTGATCAGACGAGAGCCCGGGTGAACCTGGAACCGGATACCGCGCGCGCCCTGATACCCAGAGCCCTCTTCACTTTTTAAACCGATATTGCCCAGCAGGCCAGCAAGCAAGGCCATGTGGACTTGTTCATAGGTAGCCGGCAAAGTGTTCAGACGCCAGCCCTGCTCACCGACCAGACCTGCCAGCTGACTATGGACATCATGCCATTCGCGCAGGCGTATTGGCGACAGAAAATTCTGACGAAGTTTCGTGACCAGCTTGCGCTGCGACGCCTTATGCTCTACCTGCTCGCCGTACCAGTTCCAGAGTTTCAAATACGAAAGAAACTCGGACTTATCATCACCGAATTTGGCATGGGCTGCCTCGGAGGACTCACGGTCTTGCAGAGGACGCTCGCGGGGATCTTGCACAGACAGGGCTGACGCAATGATGAGCATTTCAGCAAGGCACTGCTGGTCTTTTGCGGCCAGTATCATGCGAGCCAGGCGCGGATCAACCGGCAAGCGCGCCAGTTCTTTACCAGCCGGCGTAAGCTGGTTGCTGTCATCGATTGCGCCAAGTTCTTGCAGCAAGTGGTAACCATCGGCAATTGCCCGGCCAGATGGCACATCCACAAACGGAAAGGTTTCTATATCTTCAAGGCGCAGCGCTTTCATGCGCAAAATCACAGATGCCAGCGAAGAACGTAACACTTCGGGATCTGTAAAGGCAGCCCGTTGCATGTAGTCTTGCTCGGCGTACAGGCGCACACAAATACCCGGACCCACCCGACCGCAACGACCAGCCCGCTGGTTTGCTGAGGCCTGGCTGATGGGCTCGATACGCAATTGTTCAACTTTGTTGCGCCACGAGTAACGCTTTACGCGCGCCAGGCCACTGTCAACCACATACCGTATACCCGGCACGGTCAGTGAGGTTTCTGCAACGTTGGTCGCCAGCACGATCCGCCGCGCATTACCTTGAGGACGGAAAATCTGCTCTTGCTCTGCCTGTGACAACCTGGCGTACAGCGGCAAAACTTCGCAATGCGTTAGTGTGCTCTTGCGCAAGGCTTCTACAGTTTCACGGATTTCGCGCTCGCCCGGCAAAAAAACCAGCACGTCACCGGCGCCATGACGCGCACATTCTGCCACGCCGTCAACCACGGCATCGACCAGATCGCGCTCTTCGTCGTCATCTTCTTGCACGGGACGGTAAAGCACGTCAACCGGGTACAGCCGGCCTGACACCTCAATAACGGGTGCGGGCTTGCCTTCGCTGGCAAAGTGGCTGGCAAAGCGGTCGGCGTCTATAGTTGCCGACGTAATGATAAGTTTGAGATCGGGCCGGCGCGGCAGCAGCTGCTTTAAAAATCCGAGCAAAAAATCAATGTTCAGACTGCGTTCATGCGCTTCGTCAATAATAATGGTGTCGTAGCGACGCAGCATGGGGTCGCGCTGTGATTCGGCCAGCAAAATGCCATCAGTCATCAGCTTGATGGCCGTACCCGGGCCGCTGCGGTCGCTAAAGCGTATCTGGTAGCCCACCCAGTCGCCCAGCTCTGTTTTGAGCTCTTGCGCAATGCGCTTGGCCACAGATGTAGCGGCCAGCCGCCGCGGTTGTGTATGCCCAATGATTTTGCGCTGACCACGACCTAGCTCAAGACATATCTTGGGCAACTGCGTGGTCTTTCCGGAGCCGGTTTCGCCGCACACGATGACAACCTGGTTAGCGCGAATGGCATCAGCAATGTCTTGCCGCCTGCCACTTACGGGCAAGTCGTCGGGGTAGGAAAGCGCCGGCAATGGACGCACGGGGCGCGGCACTGCCTGGCGACCATCTTCCGCCTGGTCATTACGGGGCCTTCTGCGCCGTGGTTTACTCGCTGCTTTGTGTTGGTTTGCCGACAGATTGGCAGATTCTTGCATGAAACTTCTTTTGAATGGATAGTCCGTCATTATAATTTGGGGACAGACCTACGCTTTACAAAGGGAAAACACACCACGCCATGACCACCCTCGATGTCGACACCACGTTCTCCGCACACGACGCTCCTGAATTCGCTCCCGCACAGTTTGTGCGCTGGTTTCGCGAGGTGGCGCCGTATGTACACGATTTTCGCGGCAAGACGTTTGTCGTGGCCTTTGGCGGCGAGCTTGTCAACGACGGTGCGCTTAACGCTCTAATACAAGACCTTTCACTGCTTTCGGCACTCGGGGTCAAGCTGGTACTGGTGCATGGGTCACGCCCCCAGGTTAATGAGCAACTACGGCTCAAGGGGTTTGACATGCAATTTGGCCATGGCACCGAGCCTACCACTCCGGAGGCGCTAGAGTGTGCCAAAGAAGCAGCAGGTGAAATCAGGCTTGATATCGAAGCTGCATTTAGCCAAGGCCTGCCCAACACACCCATGTCGCATGCACATATTCGGGTTATATCGGGCAATTTCGTTACGGCGCGGCCCGTCGGGATTATTGACGGCCTTGATTACATGCACACAGGTGCTGTACGCAAAATGGATACCGACGCGGTTAAAAGTGTGATCAACCAAAGCGCTATCGTACTTCTTTCGCCGTTGGGTTTCTCGCCCACAGGTGATGCCTTCAACCTGGCAATGGAAGATCTGGCTACCAGTGCTGCCGTGGCGCTACGAGCCGAAAAGCTGATCTTTCTCACACCCAACTGCATGGTACGCGATGGCGATGGTTCCGTCGACACCGAACTCACCCGCGAAGATGCCGACGCCCTGCTGGTAGCCGGTACGCTCGACCACGAAACCGCAAGCTTTCTTAGCTATGCTTCCCGCGCCGTAAAACGGGGCGTGGCGCGCGCACATCTTGTGCCTTACACCCTCGACGGCAGCATACTGCTCGAAATCTTCACCCATGATGGCGTGGGCACCATGGTTGTCGAAGATACGCTCGACGATTTGCGCGCAGCCACCATCGATGACATCGGTGCCATCGTACAGTTAATTGAACCTCTTGAAGAAGATGGCACGCTTGTGCCCCGCGGACGTGGCGTCATTGAGCGCGACGTAGAGAAATTCACTGTGCTTGAACACGACGGCATTATCTACGCCTGTGTCGCGCTAATGCCGTATCTGGACGAGAACATGGCTGAAATGGCGTGCCTCATCGTCCACCCAGAGTGGCAAGGCAGTGGCGAGGGCGAAATACTGCTGCGTCACACTGAAGCCCGGGCACGCGCCATGGGTGCGCGCCGTCTATTCGTGCTGACTACCCGCACCTCTCACTGGTTCATAAAGCGGGGGTTTGTACGCGGAGGGGTATCTGATCTGCCCCGCGAGCGCCAGGCCCATTACAATCATTCGCGCAACAGCCTGATCTTCATCAAAAAGCTGTAGTGTCTGGCGACGCCCTGCACACCTTCATGTTTGTGTTTGCACAGGCCGGTACAATGACGTGGTCAGCAAATATTGAACTAAGGTTACTGTTATGTCACGTATGATTAATTGTGTAAAACTCAAGCGCGAAGCCGAGGGGCTCGACTATCCGCCCTACCCCGGCGACCTGGGCGTACGCATCTGGCAAAGCATTTCAAAAGAGGCCTGGGCGCAATGGATGGCGACGCAAACTCGCCTGGTTAACGAAAACCGGCTCAATCTTGCCGACCCCGACGCGCGCAAGTTTCTTGCGCAGCAGATGCAAGGCTTTTTGTTTGAAGATGCAGATGTCGAAGCACAAGGCTATGTGCCCACATCAGATAGCGCATCGTAAGAATTAAGACAATGCAGGGAGAGGCGGGCAAAGCACCATTGCCGTCTCACCCTGGCTATTTTGTTTGCTGAACGGCCTCGCGTCTCCATACGTATAGACCCCAGAAAAAATAGGTCACTGTTAACACAGCAACACCTAGGGCCCGAAGCGCGGCTTCTGACAAGCTCATCTGCTGAAAATAGTAGTTATAGCTGCTCATAATAACCAAAATCGAAGTGCCAAACACGGCGCCCGCCACGTAGCGGCACCTCTGTGGCTCGTGGGCATATTCACGGGCCAGGGTTGAAGCCAAACCTGTCAGGAATATTACTAACCCAACCGTTACGTACTCCAGATCCATCATGAGTCCTAAAACCGAACAACGTCCGTATTTTATAAACAACGATTCTTATTCTCAATAATGACGATTAGGCTCTACCCTTACATGGCATGGCGCTTGTTTCGAAATATCTTGACTGCCATGTAACGAAAAAAGCCCGCGTGGTGAGCCGTTTGACTCGTCACGCGGGCTAGATAACCAGCCATCTCAGATATTGTTTTCTTCTTCAGGCAGTTCGCCACGTGCAGTGCGTTCGGTGTTTTTTACACCGGTGTGACGTACGTCGTCGCCCAGCACCATGTAGATAACCCGCTCTGACATGTTTTTGGCATGATCGCCAATACGCTCCAGCGCGCGCGCTATAAAAATAAGATCAATAGAACGGGAAATAGTGCGTGGGTCTTCGATCATGTAGGTAATAATGTGCCGCAAAGAGCCCTTCCATTCTTTGTCGACCTCTTTGTCGTTGCGCACAACCTGCGCGGCAGCCACGGCATCCATGCGGGCAAAGGCGTCAAGCGAGTCATGAATCATCTGAACTACAGAGTTGCCCATGTGACGCAACTCGACCACGGGCTCGTAGCCTGATTCAGCTTCGTGCAGACGACGGGCCATTTTGGCGATTTTTTCAGCTTCGTCGCCACAGCGCTCCATGTCGGTAAGCATTTTTGAAACGCCCAGCAACAAACGCAAGTCACTCGCCGTAGGCTGATTGCGGGCGATTAATTGGCCAATGCGCTCGTCAATGTCGACCTCAAGGCGATTGACCTGTTTTTCTCTTTCGCGCACTATGTCGACCAGGCTGAGATCGCCAGAAATAAGGGCTTCTATGCCATCTTTGACCATGGCTTCGACCACGCCGCCCATTTGCAGGAACATTGATCGGGTGGTTTCGAGATCAGCATGAAATTGCTTATTTGTGTGTTCTAACATGACAGCCTCTGGTCATTACCGTGTAAATGAATCGAATGGCACAGCATACATAACCATTATGACGCAATTATGACGCGGCACGTTCTATCTGCCGGACGCCTGCCTGCCCCGACACCAGAACAATATCAGCACCTGCCAGAGCAAATAGCCCGCAACACACCACACCGGGTATGTTGTTAAGGTGGGCCTCAAGCTTGGCTGGGTCAGTGATGGTGAGCTCCGACACGTCGAGAATCTGGCACCCATTGTCTGTCACGAAGCCTTCCCGCAACATGGGTTCACCACCCAGTGCGCGCAGACGGCGTATTACTGACTCGCGTGCCATGGGAATCACCTCTATGGGTAGTGGAAAACGCCCCAAGGTCTGAACCTGCTTGGATTCATCCACAATACATACAAAGCGTTGCGCCACCGACGACACGATTTTTTCTCGTGTCAGGGCACCGCCCCCGCCTTTGATCATGCTTAGCCCGCCGTCGATCTCGTCTGCACCGTCAACATACAGAGGCATGACCTCTACGTGATTGAGATCGAACACTTCGATGCCATGCTGGCGCATGCGCGCTGAACTACGCTCAGAGCTGGATGCCGCCCCGCGGAAACGATCACGATAGGGAGCCAGAGCATCTATGAACAGATCAACCGTCGAACCCGTGCCAACACCCAGCACGACATCAGGTGCCAAAAATGGGAGAGTAAATTCAACGGCCGCCTGCGCGACGTTCTGTTTAAGTTGGGCCTGAGTCAGCATGAAGGGAATTCCGGAGGAAAGTTAAACGCCAAATACATGGAGGCGCTGGGGTGCTGGGGGAGCCGTTGGTGATGCCTTCTGTCTGCGGACGATGCCTGCACGGCAGTGAGCCGACAAAACCTTTAACCAAAATGCTCGGTATATTTTTTGTCTGAAAACCCAACCTGTACGCCACCCTGTGTATCGACAGTGACCGGCCGGCGTACCAGTGCGGGAAACTCGGCAATCAATGCCAGCCATTGTTCGTCGGTGTCCGGGGTTTTGCGTTCTGGCGGCAGATTACGCCAGGTCATGGACGCGCGATTGACCAGCTTGGGCCAGCCGCCCAGCTCGTCTGCCCAGGTACGCAAGGTGTCGGGTGCCACAGCATGATCGCGATAATCGGTAAATTCAAACGCCACACCCCGCTCTGTCAGCCATGCTGTGGCTTTGTGGCAGGTACTGCAGTTTTTAAGGCCATAGAGGCGTACGGTACTCATGAGTTTCCTTTATTGCTTGCCGGCACGGCCCCATTGAATGCGATTGGCAACAATGACGCAGACGCCCACTACCAGAATAAATACGGTCGCAAGTGCGTTGATTTCAGGCTTGAGGCCTAGTCGCACACGTGAAAACACTTCGATCGGCAATGTGGTGTAGCCCGGCCCTGACAAAAACGATGCTATAACGACATCATCAAGCGACAGTGTAAAAGCAAGCAGCCAGGCCGCCAACAATGCCGGAATGATCAAGGGCAAGGTGATGACAAAAAAGACTTTGAGCGGCGTGGCACCCAGATCGAGGGCGGCCTCTTCAAGCGAGCGGTCAAGGTCGCGTATACGCGACTGAATGATAACCGCCACATAAGCCGTGCACAGTGTGAGGTGGCCGATCCAGATGGTGAACATGCCATTGCCGTCAGGCCACCCCAGCAGCTCGCTGAGTTCAACAAACATCAGCAGCAGCGAGATGCCCAACACAACTTCAGGGATGACTAACGGAGCACTTAGCATGCCGACATACAATGAAAAGCCGCGAAACCGCCCCATGCGGGCCAGTACATAACCCGCCCAGGTGCCAACGACAACGGCAGACGTTGCTGTCAACGAGGCAATAATAAGCGAAAGCCTTGCCGAGCTGAGCAGGGCGTCATCGTCAAGCAGTGCCGCATACCATTTGAGCGAAAAGCCACTCCATGAAGTCATCATGGCAGAATCGTTAAACGAAAAAACCATGAGACACACAATCGGAATATACAAAAACGCATAACCAAGTGTAAGCACAACTGCCCGAAAAACAGGATCAGGACGTGTCATCTTGCCCCCTTGCGCTGGGCCTCAAATTGCCTGACCTGGGCATACTGGAATAACACCAGCGGTACCAGCAACAGCATGACCATGACGCATGTCACGGCAGCTGCCATGGGCCAGTCTGCGTTATTGAAAAACTCGTTCCACATGACCCGTCCCATCATGAGGGTGTTGGCACCCCCAAGCATTTCGGGGATAACGTATTCGCCTACCGTAGGAATAAAAACCAGCATGGCGCCGGCAATGACACCAGGCATAGACAACGGCAGCGTCACACTGACAAAGGCCCGCCATGGCCGTGCACCCAGGTCATAAGCCGCCTCAAGCAGCCGGGTATCAAATTTGACGAGGTTGGCATAGAGGGGCAGGATAAAAATGGTAAATAAGCATAGACAAGGCCGATGTACACCGCCAGATCAGTCCGGTAGATTTCCAAGGGTGAATCAATAATGCCCGACCACAACAAAAAATTATTAAGCAGGCCGTCATTGCGTAATATTCCTACCCACGCATAAACACGGAGCAGCAATGAGGTCCAGAAAGGCAAAATAACCCCAAGCAGCAAAATATTGCGCACCGACGGGCTCGAGCGTGCAATGTAGTACGCCATGGGATAGCCGATGACCATGCAGCATGCGGTGGTAATGGCCGCCATTTTGACCGAGTTAAGGTAAGTGGCAATGTACAGGCTGTCGCTGAACAGCAAAATATACCCACGCAGGCTCAGGGCAATGGTGAGCACTTCATCTTGCAGCTGTGCCAGCGGCGTATAAGGTGGCACACCAAACCGCAGATCAGCAAAACTTATTTTCAGCACCAGCAAAAACGGCACTAGCAGACACAGCGCCAGCCATGCAAAAGGCGGTGCTATCGCCAGCAACCGCCGGCCGGGCAGGCGTGGCCAGACGATTTTTTCATGACGCCAGTACCGTGGCGCTATCGCTGGACCACGCCGCGTACACCTCGTCATCCAGCCCGGGAGCGTCTGCCTGAGCCAGCATCTGGCTTGGCACACTGGCCTCGATGATCTGGCCTGAATCGAGCCGTATCTGGTATTGGGCAAAGGCACCCATCCAGGCCACGTGGCTGACCATGCCATGCGCCCAGTTTGATTCGATCACAGGCTGTTCGCGCAGCACACGCACGTGCTCGGGCCTGACGGACACAAACACTTCCATTCCCAGGGGTTCACTGACACCATGGTTGACGTAAAGGGGGCGCGACAACGCATTGCTCTCGATCAGCACATGATCAGGCTCATCGACGACAATGGTGCCGGCAAACAGATTGGTGGAACCAATAAACCCTGCAACAAAACTGCTGGCCGGAAACGCATAGACGTCGTGAGGCGTACCGCACTGCACGATCTGTCCTTCTGTCATGACGGCCAGCCGGTCAGCCATGGTCATGGCTTCTTCCTGATCGTGGGTAACCATAATGCACGTTACGCCTACCTGCTCAAGAATCTTTACCAGCTCTATCTGCGTTTTTTGACGGATCTGCTTGTCAAGTGCTGACATGGGCTCATCAAGCAGCAAAAGCTTGGGCCGCTTTACCAAACTGCGGGCCAGCGCGACACGCTGTTGTTGCCCGCCCGACAGCTGGCTGGGCTTACGCCGCGCGTAACCACCCATTTGCACGAGATCAAGGGCCTCAAATACACGCTCATGGATTTCGTTGCGGGGCACGCCCTCTTGCTTCAGACCAAATGCCACATTGGCCTCAACCGTCATGTGTGGAAACAGCGCATACGACTGAAACATCATATTGACGGGCCGGCGATGTGGCGGCAGGCTGGTGATGTCTTCGTTATCGAGATAGATGCGACCCGACGTGGCCTCCTCGAACCCGGCCAGCATGCGCAGCAAGGTAGATTTTCCGCAGCCCGAACTGCCCAGCAGGGCGAACACCTCATGCCGTCGAACCGAAAGGTTGACGGAGCGCACGGCTACGGTATCACCAAATATTTTGACCAGGTCTTCGATGCGAACGAATTCGTCCGCATCGCCGGACCACGACGACGCTTGTCGCGAATCAGACATGGTGTTTAACGCCCTGACTTTAGCTCAGCCCACATCCGGGTTTGCAGACGCTGCATCTTGAGTGGCTGGGGTTTGATCACAAAAAGGGTTTTGGCAACCTCGGCAGGCGGATAAATCATGGGGTTGTCAGCCACCTCTTTAATCACATGCTTGCGCGCTTCTTTGTTTGCGTTGGGATAAAACATGGTGTTGGTGATGGCTGCATGCACTTCTGGGGTTTCAATGTAATTGATGAACGCATGGGCCTCATCGACATGCGCCGCATCTTTGGGTATGGCCATGGTGTCAAACCACACAGGCGCTCCGCCCTCAGGAATGTAGTACTCAATGGTGTACGATTTTTTGGCTTCGCGCGCCCTATGGGCCGAAATCATGACGTCACCTGAGAACCCATAAACCATGCACAGGTCGCCCGCAGCCAGCTCGTCAATATAGCCAGACGAGCTGAACTGACGTACATAGGGCCGGATGGATTTGAGCAGGCCAAGTGCGGCCTTGTAGTCTTCAGGATCGCTGCTGTTGGGATCTTTGCCCAGGTAATGCAGTGCGGCAGGCAGAACCTGTGCGGCTTCGTCGAGTATGGATATTCCGCAACCCTTGAGCTTTGCGGCATTTTCGGGTTTGAACAGCATGTCCCAGCTGTTGAGCGGGGCGTCGTCACCAAAAATTTCACGCACCTTGGTTACGTTGTAGCCCAGCCCATTGGTTCCGTAACCCCAGGGGATTAAATACTGATTGCCCGGATCAACACTGGCAACGACGTCCATGAGGGCCGGGTCGAGGTTTTTGAGGTTGGGTATTTTTGTTTTGTCGAGCTTCTGGAACAGACCGCCTTCGATCTGGCGCGCTGCGTAATGAGTTGACGGCACAACAACGTCATAACCCGACTTACCAGTAAGCAGCTTGGCCTGCAGGGTATCGTTGCTGTCGTAGACGTCGTAACGCGCCTTGATGCCAGTTGTTTTCTCAAACCCGGATATGGTGTCAGGCGCTGTATATTCGGCCCAGTTGTACACGTTGACGATGCGCTCTTGCGACCAGACCATCGACGCCGTCGACATCAATACAGTACCGACCAGCAGCTTTGTTGTCACACTGAATTTCATTCCAAGCCTCCACAAGACTACAGAAACCCAAAAGGCGTGATGATAAAGCTTTTTTGACTAAGGGTGTTGCGTTAATCCGTCAAGCTGGTCATAGACACGATTAAGCTCGTCCCACCACAGCATGCCTCGCTCGCCCGCCACCTTCACCAGCGACCTGCGCAAGCGCAGCAAATTACCACGTCTGCGTTCGGGCGATAGCAGGGGCCGCACCCGGCCTTTGTCAAAATCAATAAGCCAGGCCTTGCCGGACTCATCAAGCAAAACATTGTAGGCATTGAGATCAGCGTGCCAGACGCCCGCATGATGAATGGCACAAATGGCCGCCGCAACAGAGGCATGATGCCCTTGATCGAGCACAGTCGCCAGCGGTTGTACGTCAGGAATGCGGGCAACCAGAATGGCCGCCCGGTAAGTCAGGCCATTGCGCCACCAGACGGCTGCCACGGGGCGTGGAACCGGCAGCCCCTGCGCGTACATAAAACGCAACAGATCAAACTCAGCAAACGACCGTGTGGTGTTCTTTCCGGTCCAGACGTAATGACGCTGGCTCAACCGTGCCATTAACCCGCCCCGGCGGTAATGGCGCAACACGCCCTCACCGAATTGCCCCTGTACAAACCAGGCGGCCCGTCGCCCGCCCTGGCTTACCTCTTGAGCGTGATTGCGGGGATTCTTTGCGTCAAACAGATAGTCGCCCGGCTCAATAACCAGCTCGGGGTCAAACCTCATGAGACCGCCCGCTACGCGGCACTCTTGTGCCTCGGGCACATGCAGCTTGCCCGGAGACGAACCGGTCATGTGGCCTCCGGATAAAAAGCGTGTGCGCCAGGCAGAACTATGGTCATGGATGTTATACCTTCAACAAGAGCAGACCCATAATAACAACAAGCGTACAGGCAAATATCAGCTTGAGACGTGGCTCCGGCAGCGCATAAGCTAGACGTACACCATAAGGCACACACAACAGGCTGCCCATAGCCATGGGCACGCCCACCAGCCAGTCTGCCTGCCCATGGGTCGCGTAGGTAAAGAGCGCGACAAACGTCCCTGGAATGATCATGGTGAGCGCAAGCGCCTGTGCGCCCGTCTGACTAAGCCTGAATACCGTGGTAAGAATAGGCACCACGAGTACCGAGCCGCCCACACCAAATACGCCACCCGCCAGCCCGGCCAGTACACCGACCAGGGCAAACCAGGCTCGGTTGAACTCACCTGGCTGCCGGCGCGGTGCGACAGAATGAGTGGCCTTCATCCCGCGGATACCCTGGATAAAGTAAAAGATGGCAATCGCCAGCACAAAGGTGGCATACACCGTGCGCAGCACACTGGAGTCCAGCCCAAGCGCAAATCTTGCGCCCAAGTAGGTGAACACTATCGAACCGGCTGCACCCGCACCCGCCGCACGAAAATCAATGCGCGCATTCTGGTTGTATTTGCGCACGGTAAGCAGCACAGCGGGCAGCACCATGATCAGCGCCGTACCCTGCGCCAGTTGCTGATCCATGCCCAAAATAAGCCCAAGCAAGGGTATGGCCAGCAGGCCACCACCTATACCCAGCACCCCGCCAGTAAATCCAATTAGTGCACCTGATGCAAGCGCACCCACAGCAAGCCAATACCACGTCAAGCGAAACTCCTCAAGATGCTTCTTTAATTCGGGAAATGGCTGCATCGATCCGGTCGACTGCCCAGATCTCCAGACCCTCTATAGGCTGCCGGGGCGCATTTGCCTTGGGAATAAGTGCCAGCCCAAAGCCCAGTTTGGCAGCCTCACGCAGTCTTTCCTGGCCACGCGGCGCCGGCCTGATCTCCCCGGCCAGCCCGATTTCGCCAAATACGACCAGTCCCTTGGGCAGAGGTTTATTGGTCAGCGAGGACATAATGGCCAGCAGAACAGGCAAATCTGCAGCAGGCTCGGTAATTTTGACGCCTCCTACGGCGTTGACGAAGACGTCCTGATCGTAGGTGACAACGCCTGCATGGCGATGCAGGACAGCCAGCAACATTGCCAGACGCGTGCCTTCGAGGCCCACAGACAGGCGCCGGGGGTTGGGCACATGTGCCGTATCAACCAGAGCCTGAATCTCAACGAGCAGCGGACGTGTGCCTTCCTGAGTTGCCATGACGCATGAGCCCGGCACGTTCTGCTCGTGCTGGGAAAGAAATAACGCGGACGGATTGGATACCCCGCGCAAGCCACGGTCGGTCATGGCGAATACGCCCAGTTCATTAACGGCACCAAACCGATTTTTGAAGGCTCTGACCAGTCTGAACGAAGAATGCGTGTCGCCTTCAAAATAAAGTACGGTATCGACCATATGCTCGAGTACGCGCGGCCCCGCAAGAGAACCGTCTTTTGTGACATGCCCGATTAGGACAATAGTGGTGCCCGTCTGTTTGGCCAGCCGGGTCAGCTGCGCAGCGCATTCGCGCACCTGCGACACCGAGCCCGGTGCGGCGCTTAGCTCGCTGGAATAAAGCGTTTGTATCGAGTCGATGACCGCAACACTGGGCTGTTGCTCAGTAAGTGCTCCCGTGATGGCTTCAAGCCGGATCTCGGCCAGAAGGTTGACATCACTGGTTGTAAGATCCAGGCGTCGCGCCCGCAAAGCGACCTGCTCGGCAGACTCTTCGCCAGTTACGTACAAAACCTTGACGGCTCGTGACAGTGACACCAGCGCCTGCAGCAACAACGTTGATTTACCAATACCAGGGTCGCCGCCTATGAGCACCACAGCCCCAGGCACCAGCCCGCCTCCCAGCACACGGTCAAACTCGGAGATGCCGGACGGCTGGCGGGGCAACTCGCGCGCTTCGATATCCGACAATTTGCGAACCGGGCTGGAACCTGCCAGCGGCGCATAGCGGTGCTGCGCACCACCCTGGTCGCGAGTTTCTTGCAAGGTATTCCAGGCGCCGCAATGCGGACACTTTCCTTCCCATTTGGGGCAGATACCCCCGCACTCACTGCAGACGAACGATGTTTTTGCTTTTGCCATGTTCGCAGTTTAACCGGCTCGCGGCAGCTTATCGGCCAGCAACGCTGCCGCCTCCATCCACACCCAGCTCTTGACCCGTAATGTAGCCGGCATCATCACTCAAAAGAAACGTGACGGCGGCCGCCACATCGGCTGGCATCCCAAGCCGGCCCATGGGAATGGAAGCCAGTGATCTTTTCTCGGCATCGCTGCCTTCAGGGTGATTAACCCGGTACAGTTCAGTTTCGACAGGCCCCGGCGATACCGCGTTAACGGTGATGCCGAAAGGCGCCAGCTCGATCGCCCAGGTACGCGTACAACCAATTAGCGCACTTTTGGCGGCAGAATAGCTGGTGCGGTCTCGGCCGCCGTGCGTAACCCGGCTGCAGATATTGACAATACGGCCATTTCTGCGCGATTTCATACCCGGGACAAAGGCCTGGGTGACCTGAACCGCAACCCGCACATTCAGGTCTAGTACCTGATACAACGAAGCCAGGTCTATCTCGCCTAACGGCTCTGGCATGACCAGACCAACATTGTTGACCACCCCATCAACCGGGTATTTTTCGCGTATGACTCGCAGCATGTCTTCGGTCTCTCCGGCATTCGCCAGATCACACGAGTACAGATAGCCGGGGAAGTCAATGTCTTGCGTGTTTCTGGCCAGCCCTACGACATGACAGCCCAGATCGGCCAGCCGGCGGCTGATCGCCCAACCTATACCTTTCGTGGCACCTGTCACCAGTACACATCTGTCTTTCATGCTTGTCTCTCCTCAAGAATGGTTTTTGGCACCCGGGGTGCCACGGCACACATTAATTCATACCCAATGGTTCCGGCCGCTGTGGCGACCTCATCGACAGAGGGGCCGCCTTCACCCCACAGCACCACAGGCGCGCCGACTTCAGCGTGAGGCACCGGATCAAGATCGACAGCCAGCATATCCATAGACACTCGCCCGACCAGCCGGGTACGTACCCCACCCACCGTGACCGGCGTACCTGTTACTGCATGCCTTGGATAGCCATCTGCATAGCCGCATGCCACGATGCCCACCCGGGTAGTCTTGGGTGCGGTAAAAATGTGCCCATAACCCACGCCCGAGCCGGCGGCGACGGTGCGCACACTGATCAGGCGCGATGCCAGCGTCATGGCGGGTTGCAGCCCCAGCTCTGCAGCAGACCTGGCAGCAAAAGGCGACGCACCATAAAGACAGATACCGGGACGCACCCATTGACCATCTGTGTCGTTAAGGCCAGCCCACAGCCCCGGAGTGAGCGTAGCCGCTGAATTACATACGCTGACGGATCCAGGCAAACCTTGAGTGGCCTGGCGGAACACATCAAGCTGCTGCTGCGTTGTCTGCGCATCATCGTCAGCGCGGGCAAAATGTGTCATCTTGCCTGCACTGGCCAGCAACTTGCGGTCTACAAACCCCATGGCCCGCGCGTACGCATCGCGAAAGCGATCCGGTGCAAAACCCAGACGACTCATGCCAGTGTCGAGTTTTATGAACGCATCGATGGGTCTGGACAACCGTGCCGCACTCAGCATGTCTAGTTGTTCGGTATTGTGCAAGGTGGTGGTCAGGCGGTATTCATCCAGCACAGCCAGATCGCGAGGCTCAAAGAAGCCTTCAAGCAGCAAAATAGGCCCGGCCCATCCAAGCTCCCGGCACTGCACGGCCTCTTCGAGATCAAGCATAGCCAGACCGTCAGCCCGGCTGAACGCCCGCACGGCAGGACCAATGCCATGCCCGTAACCGCGAGCCTTGATGACGGCCCAGACGCGCGGGCACACACGCGCAACAGGAATGGCCGGACGAGCCAATTGCGCTGTGACCGTCTTCAGGTTGTGGGCCAGTGCCGGTACCGAAATGGTGGCCGAAATGGGGCGAGGCATTGTTTCTCCGTGTTGCATAGCCACCAGAACTAAGTAGCACGCCGATACTGTCTTATACTCGGCGCCTATGGCTGTTGATCATTATGAAAACTTCCCGGTAGCATCGCTGCTTTTGCCGCGACGCCTGCGCACGCCGGTCAGAAACCTGTATCGTTTTGCGCGTAGTGCAGATGATATCGCCGATGAGGGCGTAGCGCAGCCTTCACAACGCCTGGAACTGTTGGGCGGTTACCGCGATGCCTTGCAGCAAATAGGCCAGGGAGGCCTGCGGCTCGCATCTGACGACCCCCGCCTTCCCGTATTCGAGCCGCTCGCGCTGACCATACGCCAACACGCCCTGCCCTTGCAACCATTCTTTGACCTGCTTTCTGCGTTTGAACAAGATGTCATCACAACCCGGTATGACAACGATGCAACGCTATTCGATTATTGTCGCCGCTCAGCCAACCCTGTGGGCAATCTTATGCTGCATCTTTACCAGGCAGCAAACCGTGAAAACCTGGCCCGGTCTGACGCCATATGCACTGGTCTGCAATTGACCAACTTCTGGCAGGATATCGCCATAGACTGGGGTAAAGAGCGGGTATATATCCCCCTTTCCAGGCTGAAACAGCATGGGCTTGATACCGCTTATATTCAAGCTCGCTGCGCGCTGGCAGTTGCCCGCCAGCCAACCGACGCCGCAGGCCTGCGTCAGAACACCCAGCCTGCCCAGGCACCTGCAGACAAGCTCATACAGCCCGAACCACCCAGGGAACACGCCTCCAGCATGCTTAAGCCAGCTTCTGTGGCACCAACAAGGCATGATGGAGAGGATGATGCCTGGCAGACATTAATGCGTGCCCAGGTAGCCCAGGCACGCGAGCAGTTGCTTTCTGGTCTACCCCTGGCCGATCAGCTTCCCGGCCGCATCGGATTTGAGCTAAAACTGGTCGTGCAGGGGGGGCTTCGTATCCTTGAACGTCTCGACCAATTACACTATGACATATTCACCCAACGCCCAACGCTCAAAAAACGCGACTGGGCGCTCATGGTCTGGCGCGCGTGGCGCTGAGCCATAATGCGTCGCACTATCACCAGCCAAGGGCAACAACTCATGACTTCTTAGGCGATCATCACTTTTATCGCCACGAGGCAACTGAGCGGCAAAGCAACAGGCCGGCAGTGTCATACCACCCTGACCGGCCATTTTTTACCTAAATCGACTACACCACCAATGAGTCCTGACGAATATTGCCAGAACAAGGCCGCGCAGAGCGGGTCCAGTTTTTACTACTCTTTTCTGTTCCTTCCTCCAGAGCGGCGCAAAGCCATTACCGCGCTTTATGCCTTCTGTCGGGAGGTCGACGATGTGGTCGATGAATGCACCGATCCGTCGGTGGCACGCATGAAGCTTGCCTGGTGGCGGGGCCAGATCGAACAGATGTTCAAGGGGCACACCGAGCACCCAGTCATGCAGGCCCTCGCACCGCATATTCAAGCCTTTGGCATCACTGAAAAAAGACTGGATGCGGTGATTGACGGCATGGAAATGGATCTCTATCACGATAGTTACCCTGACTGGCCGAGTCTTGAGAAATACTGCTGGCATGCAGCTGGCGTGGTCGGCGAAATGTCGGCAGGCATTTTCGGCCATGAACGTCCCGAAACACTTGTTTATGCAACCAAGCTGGGGCTGGCCTTCCAGCTTACCAATATCATTCGCGATGTAGGCGATGACGCAAGACGCGAACGCATCTACCTGCCTCTGGAAGATCTGGCGCGCTTTAACGTGACCGTTGATGAAATTCTTGATCGCAAATACTCGGATCGTTTTGTGGCCCTGATGAAGTTTGAAACCGAGCGCGCACGGCAATGCTACCGTGACGCCATCCTGGCATTGCCGGAAGCAGACCGCCGATCCCAGCGTCCTGGGCTGCTGATGGCCGCCATCTATCACACCCTGCTTGATGAGATTGAACGCGATAACTGGCAGGTACTGGATCAGCGCATTTCACTCACCCCCATACGCAAGTTCTGGCTGGCCTGGAAAACCTGGGTTTCGGGCGGGCGGGGGCTGATCCGGCGACTGAGCCATTAACATGGCTTGGCACGCATGCGCATAGCGGTTATTGGTGCCGGGTGGGCGGGGCTGGCGGCCGCCGTGCGCATCAGGCAACTGGGCCATACTGCCGACGTATTTGAAGCGGGTCTGGTGCCGGGAGGCCGCGCCCGCCGGGTCTGGTCCCGGGCTCTGCATGCCCATATTGACAATGGCCAGCATATTTTGCTGGCTGCCTATACCGAAACCCTGGCATTGATGCGCGAGTTGGGGCTTGATCCCGAAGCGCTGTTTTATCGCGAGCGCCTCACCCTGAAAAGCGCAGACGATCTCTTCTCGCTGCGCTCACTGCCTCTTCCCGCACCTCTGAATTTGCTGGGCGGCGTCTTGCTGGCCCGGGGGCTTGGTCTAACCGAAAAGCTTGGGCTTGTCGCTCTGTGCACACGCCTGCGCCAGCGCAATTGGCTCACTGAACCTGGCCTGACCGTTGCCCAATGGCTGGCCAACGGGTCTCAGGGCACGCGCGTAGTGCAGGCGTTCTGGCACCCACTGTGTGTAGCCGCTATGAACACACCGCCCGAAGAGGCTTGCGCGCAGCTGTTTGCCCATGTGCTGCGTGACAGCATAGGCGCAAGCACCGCCGCTTCTGGGGTATTGATCCCGCGCACTGATTTGTCAACATTGTGGCCAGACCAGGTGGCGCACTATCTGGAAAAGTCTGGCGACGCAGCCGGGCATGTTGAGCATGGGCTTGCCGGCAGTCTGAAACTGGGGCATGCGGTGAAGGCGTTATATACCGACACTAGCGGTGTCGAGGTGGACGGGGCCCGTTATGACGCAGCCATTGTCGCCACCAACACCCCGTCAGCGCACCGCCTGCTAAGCCAGCTGGCCGTGGTTCCCGACGCCGCGCCGTATCTCGACGCGATGAGTCGCTTTGATTTCATCCCGATTGCCACAATTACTTTTCGGGTCGAACAGGCGTGGCAACTGCCACACCCCATGATGCTGCTACGCGAAGACTCTGAGAAACTTGAATTCGGTCAGTGGTTGTTCGACCGCAGCATATATGCTCGCCAGACCCGCACCGCCACAGATGACAGCAGCACTGGCGACAGTGCGCCCGCACTGCTGCATGTGGTCATCAGTGATGCGCGCGCCATGATGACGCATAAGCAGGAAGAGGTGGTATCTGCCGTTACCCGGCAGATACAGAGGCAGGCCAACCCATCAGGCGCCAGAGCGGCAATTTGCGGCCATCATGTCATCGTGGAAAAGCGTGCAACGTTTGCCGCAAGGCCTGGTCTGATTCGCCCTTCTAACTTGAGCCCCTGGCCCCGTATTGCAGTGGCCGGTGACTGGACTGACACCGGCTACCCTGGCGTGCTTGAAGGTGCTGTGCGCAGTGGCCGTCTGGCTGCTGACAGACTAATTAAAGATCGCCTCTGCGCCGCTATATGAGCGCCCCTTGCCCGACGTGCTTCTGTTGCAGGGATGAGGGCAGAACCTGCCTGATCGCTGCGAGGCGAAACGTTTAACTGCTCACGCTGCAAACCACCGCACGGTCACGTACCCTAGAGCAGTCAGCGCGATGCTGCCACACAGACTCAGGCCTGCATACCCCAGCCCCGTAAGCACGTAGCCGCGTTCAAGCATACCCATGGTCTCGGCCGAGAACGTCGAGAACGTGGTCAGCCCACCGAGAAATCCGGTTACCAGCCCCAGCCGCAACCAGACCGGAACCTCGGGATAGAGCGAAAGCACACCCAGTGCCAGCCCGATGAGATAGCCGCCCCCCATGTTGGCGGCCAGCGTTCCCCAGGGCAGGGTCGACTCCTGATGAGTCAGCCAGAGCCCGAGCAACCAGCGCAACATTGCACCCAGCGCCGCACCCATACCCACTGCAAGAAAGTTGCCCACTGTCAACATGATGGCATTGGCCTCGATAATGTCACTGGATTTTTGTCGCAGCCGGGCTTGAACATAAGCCCGCCCCCCGGCCAGTACTTTACCGCGACGCCAGCCATGCAATCAGCGTGTGCCAGGTACGCGACGGCTAGTTGACCAGACGTAGTCCGCACCATGTAGATGCCGGTCATGTAGCCGGACCTGGACGCAAGTCGTACCAAGTGCGTGTCAGACATATAAGGGGGCTCAGGCCGTACCGGGCACGTGTCGGACATATAGCGGAGTTCAGGTCGCACCGGGCGCGTGTTCGGCAATATAGTCGCGCACGAGGTCAAGCTTGCAGTCCATGACGGCCACGCGCTGTGGCAACTGTGACAGGTTTTGCAGGTGCGCGGGCAAAGGCGCTGGCTTGCCCGTAGCCTCGAGTATGGTCTCGCCAAACTTGGCCGGCAAGGCGGTTTCCAGCACCAGCATGGGGATACCTTCTTCAACAAAGGCTGCCCCAACCTTGATGCCGTCGGCCGTGTGTGGATCAACAAGCACACCGGTTTCTGTTTGCACCTCACGCATGGTGCGCAGCCGGTCAGCGTGTGTGCTGACCCCTGCAACAAAACCATAACGAGACTCGAACAGCGGCTTGAGTTCGCTGAGATCAAAGTATCCGTCACGTGCCAGGCCCTGCCAGCATGCGCTTACCCGCGCGGCGTCCTGGTCCAGCAAGTCAAACACAAACCGTTCGAAGTTGGACGCACGGGAGATATCCATGGACGGGCTGGAGGTTGCATGCGTTTCTGCGGCAGGACGCGGTCGGTAAATACCAGTGCGAAAAAACTCTTCAAGTACGTTGTTTTCATTGGTGGCGAGCACCAGCCGGCGCACCGGCAACCCCATCTGACGTGCGATATGGCCGGCCAGAATATTACCGAAATTGCCAGAAGGGACGCTGAAGGACACCTGCTGACCTGGCTTGCTGGTGGCGCGCAGCCAGCCCCAGAAGTAATACACAACCTGAGCGGCAATGCGGGCCCAGTTAATGGAGTTGACCGCACCTATGTGATAGCGTGCTTTGAAATCGAGGTCGCCTGCAAGTGCCTTGACGATATCCTGGCACTCATCAAACACGCCCTTTAACGCAATGTTATGGATATTGGCGTCTTGCAAGGTATACATTTGGGCGCGCTGAAAATCGCTCATGCGCCCCTGAGGTGACAGCATAAATACCGTTACACCCCGTTTGCCGCGCAGGGCATACTCGGCGGCCGAACCCGTATCACCCGAAGTGGCACCCAGAATGTTGATACAAGCATCGCGCTTGTCCAGCACATATTCGAAAGCCTGCCCCAGAAACTGCATGGCCATGTCTTTGAAGGCCAACGTAGGCCCTTCAGAAAGCCCCAGCAGCTGCATGCCATTATTGAGTGGCTTGAGCGGTACGATGGCCTCGCTGCCAAATACGTCGGCCCGATAAGCAGCGTGGGTGAGCCGGTCAAGGTCAGCGCGCGGGATATCGTCAATGAACAGGCCGAGAATCTGCGTGGCCAGCTGCGCGTAGGTAAGGCTTCGCCACGACGCCAGTGTGTCGTCATCAATGCGTGGAAGGCTTTCAGGAAGAGCCAGCCCGCCATCGGGCGCGAGGCCTTCAAGCAGAATATCGGAGAAAGCCATTGGCGCCATGCCACCGCGAGTTGATCGGTATTTCATGACAGACTCTCAACCCGCAGCCGGGTAACCCCAGAGTGAACAAAAGGAAGACCTGCAATACGCTGCAAAGCGCTGTCTATGTCGCCCTCTCGTGCCTGGTGCGTAAGAAAAATGATTTCGGCCTCGTTGTCTCCGTAGGGCTCCTGAAACATGGAGCCAATGGAAATGCCCACTTCAGAGAGCAGACGGGCAATATCGGCCAGCACACCGGGCCGGTCTTGCACGCGCAGGCGCAAATAATACGAAGAAATAACGTCAGCCATTTCGAGTATAGGGGTGTCATCCATGGCGTCAGGCTGAAAGGCCAGATAAGGCACGCGATGGCCTGGATCAGCCGCCTGCAGACGTGTGACGTCAACCAGGTCAGCCACTACGGCAGAGGCGGTAGGCATATCACCAGCACCTTGCCCGTAATAAAGCGTGGGCCCGACAACATCGCCCCGCACCAGCACGGCATTCATGGCGCCCTGCACACTGGCCAGCATGGAGTCGGCAGGGACCAATGTAGGATGCACACGCAGCTCTATGCCCTCGGGGCGCCTGCGCGTAATGCCCAACAGCTTTACCCTGTACCCCAGGCGCTCCGCATGCGCAAGATCTTCCTGCGCCAGATGGGTAATGCCCTCGGTATACGCCTTTTCAAACTGCACGGGTATGCCGAAGGCCAGTGATGCCAGCAGCGACAGTTTGTGCGCGGCGTCTATGCCCTCAATATCAAACGTGGGATCGGCTTCGGCATAGCCCAGGCGCTGGGCATCTGACAGCGCTTCGTCGAACGACTGCCCCTGCGCAAGCATTTGCGTAAGGATGAAATTGGTTGTGCCGTTGATAATGCCGGCCACCCATTCAATACGATTGGCGGTGAGGCCTTCGCGTATGGCTTTGACGATAGGAATGCCACCCGCAACGGCCCCTTCGAAAGTCACCATGACCCCACGGGCGCGGGCAGCCTGGAAGATTTCGTTACCGTGCTCGGCCAGCAAGGCCTTATTGGCCGTGACCACGTGCTTGCCCTGGACGATGGCTTCCATGATGAGTTCGCGCGCCAGAGTGTCACCGCCTATGAGCTCGACCACGATATCAATGCTGGGATCACGCACGATCAGCATCGGATCATCGACGATCTTCAGCGTGTCGCCAACCAGACTCCGAGCCTTGTCGACATCGCGTACTGCCACAGCCGAGACTTCAATACGGCGGCCAGCGCGGCGGGCAATCTCCTCTGCATTTGTGTTGAGAACCTTCCAGACGCCGCCTCCAACGACGCCCAGCCCCAGCAAACCAACTTTTATGGAGCTCATTTAGCTATACCATCCTTGCGGAACATGTCCTTGATGCCGCGCACAGCCTGACGGGTGCGCTGTTCGTTTTCAATGAGAGCAAACCGGACATAATTGTCACCGTATTCGCCAAACCCGACCCCGGGAGAGACTGCCACTTTAGCATCGGCCAGCAACCGCTTGGAGAATTCGAGCGAACCCAGGTGCTGATATGCCTCGGGAATTTTCGCCCAGATATACATGGAAGCCTTGGGAATATCGACCATCCAGCCGGCTTCATGCAAGCCTTTGGCCAGTACATCGCGCCGGCGGCGGTATAGCTCTACGACTTCGTTTACACAGTCTTGTGGACCTTCGAGTGCCGCAATGGACGCGATCTGTATGGGTGTAAACATGCCGTAATCATGGTAGCTTTTGATGCGGGCCAGCGCATTGACCAGTTGCGCATTACCCACCATGAAGCCTACACGCCAGCCAGCCATACTGTAACTTTTGCTCATGGTGAAAAATTCGACCGCCACGTCGCGGGCACCTTCAACCTGCATGATAGATGGCGCAACATAACCGTCAAAGGTGATATCGGCGTAGGCCAGATCGTGCACCACCAAAATATTGTGTTCGCGGGCCAGCGCAATGATGCGCTCGAAAAATGACAATTCGACACACTGCGCCGTGGGGTTGCTTGGGAAACCCAGAATCATCATTTTTGGCTTGGGAATGCTCTCGCGCACCGCCCGTTCGATTTCCTCGAAGAAGTCGAGCCCGGGCGTCATGGGCACGGAGCGGATATTTGCGCCGGCGATGACGGCACCGTAAATATGTATGGGATAACTGGGGTTGGGCACCAGCACGGTATCGCCCCGATCAAGCGTAGCCAGCATGAGATGGGCCAGGCCCTCTTTGGAGCCTATGGTGACAATGGCCTCGGTGTCTGGGTCAATTTGGACCCCGTAGCGTCTGTCATACCAACCCGAAATTGCCTTGCGCAGGCGTGGAATGCCTTTGGATACAGAGTAACCATGCGTGTTGGGCCGCGACGCCGCCTCAACGAGCTTATCGACAATGTGCTGGGGCGTCGGGCTGTCAGGGTTGCCCATGGACATATCGATAATATCTTCGCCACGTCTTCGGGCCGCCATTTTTAATTCACCGGTTATATTGAATACATAGGGCGGCAAACGTTCTATGCGCGGAAACGAGGTCATGATGTTCCTTGGAGGCAGCAATAAAGTTAAAAGGGTGAAATCAGGCACAATCGACAAGTTTAATCCATCCTAAAAAAACGCGGAATCGACTTGATGTCATGATGTTTGCGCTATGATCGAACTGACTATGGGAGTTTTACGTGGAATTACGAAGCGAAGCCAATCCTGCGCTAAATACAATCACCGCCTATGGTTCGGGTTACGTGGAAATCAATGAGGTTGCCTACAGGCATTCTGTGTACTTTGCCCCTGAGGGCGAAATACACGACTGGCCGGTGTACACCGCCGGCGACATCACGACCACAACCTTGCGCGATATCGCGGGCTTACCCGAAACCAGCGCCGACCCCATGGCATTTCTCGACGACCAGCCAGGCGTAATGCCTGACGACGCCGCTGAAGTGCTTATTATTGGCACCGGTGAAAAACAGCAATTGCTGCCGGCACATGTAACCGGGCCCCTCCTGCAGATGGGCATAGGCATTGAAGCCATGACCACACAGGCTGCGGCTCGTACTTACAATATTTTAATGTCAGAAGGTCGACGCGTAGTCGTCGCCCTGATAACCCATCAGGAGGCCGTATGAGCCAGGTTACCCTTGGCAAAGCCATCCCCCCCTTTAAAGCTGTCAGCACGCAGGGTGACATCAGCCTCGAGGGATTGCGCGGGCATCTTGCCGTGCTGTATTTTTATCCCAAAGACAATACGCCGGGCTGCACCACCCAGGCACAAGACTTTCGCGACCGCTATCAAGAGTTCGTAGACACCGGCTGCCATATCATCGGCATTTCGCGTGACTCGCTCAAGTCGCATGCGGGCTTTACTGACAAACAAAGCCTGCCTTTTCCGCTTATCTCTGACGACAGTGAAACGCTATGCGAACTGTTTGGCGTCATGAAGCTTAAAAACATGTATGGCAAGCAAGTACGCGGCATCGAGCGAAGCACCTTTTTGATCGACACTCACGGGCTCCTGTTGCGCGAATGGCGCGGCGTTCGCGTGCCCGGGCATGTCGACGAAGTTCTGCAGACTGTCCGCGACAGCGTCTAACCCCCACCCTATCCACACTGCCAGGAGCCCACACCCGATGCCGCTGCCACAGTTGCCTACCCGCATGGGAGCCATGCTTTCAGAAAAATCCGTCAAGATTACGTCGGCCCAGCCCGAAGTACAAACCCCAGGCAACGATACCCCAATCGCTGAGACGACAGTACAGGCCGCGCCACCAGCACGGGCAAAACAACAGCCTGCAGTGCCGCCGGCCTCCTCCGAGCCACCTGCTGCATCCGTCAAGACAGTGGTTAAAACCAGCAGTCGCCCCAAGAAGGCACGACTGGCGCAATCAAAGCGCAAGCTGTTTGTGCTCGACACCAACGTGTTGCTGCATGACTCCAACTGCATGTTCAAATTCGAAGAACACGATATCTTTTTACCCATGATCGTGCTTGAAGAGCTTGATCATCAAAAAAAGGGAATGTCCGAGGTTGCACGCAATGCACGGCAGGTCAGCCGTTTTCTGGATGGCCTCATTCAAGGCGTCGCTGAGCTTGATAAAGGCGTAAATCTTGACGGCATCGGCAACCAGGAGGCCCTGGGAAGCCTGCAGCTTCAGACCAGGGCGCTGCATTCCAAACTGCCCATAGAGCTTCCCATGGGCAAGGCTGACAACGGCATTCTGATGGTGGTGCATGCTCTGAAAGACCTTTACCCACGCCGCAAGGTAGTGCTGGTATCCAAAGACATCAATATGCGTCTGAAGGCAAGATCGCTGGGGCTGCTCGCAGAAGACTACCTCAACGATCACGTACTCGACGATTCCGATCTTCTGTACGACGGCGTCATGCCTTTGCCTGACAACTTCTGGTCACGTCACGGCAAAGACGTCGAATCATGGCAGCAAGGTGGCACAACCTATTATCGGGTCAAAGGGCCTTTATGCTCTGAATTCATCGTCAATGAGTTTGTGTACTTTGACGGCGAGATGTCCATGCAGGCCCAGGTCAAAGAGGTAAGCGGCAAAAGCGCCGTACTGGCCACTCTGCGCGATTACAGTCATGGCAAGAACAATGTGTGGGGCATTACCGCACGCAACCGTGAGCAAAACTTTGCCCTTAACCTGCTCATGAACCCTGATTGCGATTTCGTATCGCTGCTGGGTCAGGCCGGCACTGGCAAGACCTTGCTGGCGCTGGCTGCGGGCCTGACGCAAACCCTTGAAACCAAGCGCTACACCGAAATCATCATCACGCGCGCTACGGTGCCGGTCGGGGACGACATCGGCTTTCTGCCCGGCACCGAAGAAGAAAAAATGCTGCCCTGGATGGGCGCACTCGAAGATAACCTCGAAGTGCTGCACCTGGGTTCGGGCCCGGGCTCCGGCGAAAACGCCGGCGATCTGTCCAAGAACTCGACCATGGAGGTAATACGCTCGCGCATCAAGGTTAAGTCTCTTAACTTCATGCGTGGCCGTACTTTCCTTAACAAGTATCTAATCATTGATGAAGCCCAGAACCTCACGCCCAAGCAAATGAAAACCCTTGTCACCCGTGCAGGCCCGGGTACAAAAATCGTCTGTCTCGGCAATATTTCCCAGATTGACACACCGTATCTTACCGAAGGCAGTTCGGGGCTGACGTATGTGGTTGACCGGTTCAAGGGGTGGCCGCATTCAGGGCACATTACTCTGCAGCGCGGCGAAAGATCAAGGTTGGCCGACTACGCCAGCGAGGCGCTGTAGCCGTCAGGGCATATTATGTACAGCACTGCACCGCCTTTACCCGTAGGGTTCACCATGGGCGATGCCGCCGGCATCGGCCCCGAAATTATCGTCAAACTTTTCGCTGCCGGTCTGCCCGAGCCCGCACTGGTGTACGGTGACGCGGGCGTGCTGGCGTCCACCATTCAGCAACTGGGCCTCACAGCTTCGCTGACGTTGGAGATTGTCAGCGAGCCTCGCAAGGCGAGTCATCATCCTGGCGTCATCAGTGTATTGAACCGCTGGCAGGCCTTGCCCCAAGATATCAAGCCGGGGCAACCCAGTCCTCTTGCCGGTCGCGGCGCCTATGAGTATCTGTGTCATGCCATTGACGACGCCATGGCGGGTCAATTGCGGGCCATAGTTACAGCACCGCTAAACAAAAAGACCATGCAGGCAGGTGGCGTTGATTTTCCGGGCCATACAGAAATACTGGCCGAACGCACGCACACTGAGCAATACGCCATGATGCTCGCCAACCACGAGTTGCGTGTCATCCTGGTCACCATTCATGTGCCACTTAGCGAGGTCAGCCGCCTGGTTACTCCTGAGGCTGAGCTCAACACCATCCGGCTGGCCTGGCAGGCCTGTCGCCTCGCTGGCATAGACAAGCCGCGCGTGGCCGTTGCGGGCCTGAACCCGCATGCAGGCGAAGAGGGCCGCTTCGGCCGTGAAGACATAGACATCATCGCACCGGCTATTGAGAAAGCGCGTGCAGAAGGCATAGATGCCAGCGGCCCCTGGCCTGGTGATACTGTGTTTATGCGCGCCCGGCAAGGTGAATTCGACATCGTCGTGGCGCAATATCATGATCAGGGTCTTATCCCCGTCAAGTATATGGGGCTGGATCAGGGCGTCAATGTAACAGTGGGCCTGCCGTTTGTGCGCACCAGCGTTGACCACGGCACGGCCTTTGACATCGCCGGACGAGGCATTGCTGACCCTGCTTCATTGCGTGCCGCCTATGACCTGGCCCTGGCCATGGCTCACCCGGGCTAGAGGCGTTCAAGCTTACAATCAGCTAGTGCGAGCCTTGCGCAAAGTTCAGAAAGCGCGTGCTGGAGCCCTGGAAGGTAAGTCGTACGTGCCCGATAGGCCCGTTACGCTGCTTGCCGATAATAATTTCAGCCGTGCCCTTGTCGGGGGAGTCAGGGTTGTACACCTCGTCACGATAAATGAAGAGAATTAAGTCGGCGTCCTGTTCAATAGCGCCTGATTCGCGCAAATCACTCATGACAGGGCGTTTGTTAGGCCGCTGCTCGAGGCTGCGGTTAAGCTGCGAGAGCGCGACCAGAGGGCAGTTAAGCTCTTTAGCAAGACTTTTGAGTGATCGGCTGATTTCTGAGATTTCGGTTGCCCGGTTTTCACCACCCGAATTGCCCGACATAAGCTGCATATAGTCAATAATAATGAGGCCCAGCTGGCCGCACTGACGCGCCAGCCGGCGGGCCCGGGCCCGCACTTCCATAGAGGTTAGCGCCGGTGTTTCATCAATATATATTTGGGCTTCTTGCACCTTCTGCACGGCATGCGTAAGGCGCGGCCAGTCATCGGCGGTGAGCTTGCCGGTACGCATGCGATGCTGGTCCAGCAGGCCAACAGAACCCACCATACGCATAGCCAGTTGCACGGCCCCCATTTCCATGGAAAACACAGCCACGGGCAGCCCCTGTTCGATCGCAACGTGTTCACCGATATTCATGGAAAATGAGGTTTTACCCATGGAAGGCCGGCCTGCCACAATGATAAGGTCGCCAGGCTGAAAGCCCGAAGTCATCCGGTCAAGATCATTAAAACCCGTGGGCACACCCGTAATGTCAGAGTCGCCTTCACGGTGGTACAGCTCATCAATGCGCTCTACCACCTGACTGAGCAATGGCTGGATTTCCTGAAAGCCGGTGGTTCCTCTGGCGCCTTCCTGAGAGATCTGAAATACGCGGGACTCGGCTTCATCAAGCAGTTGTCTGGCTTCTTTACCCTTAGGGTTGAAGGCTGCAGCCGAGATCTCGTCGGCCACGCTGACCAGTTTGCGCAGCATGGAGCGTTCACGCACGATTTCGGCGTAGCGCCTGATGTTAGCAGCCGACGGAGTGTTGTGCGCCAGTGCATTAAGATACGCCAGACCACCCACTTCTTCAGACTTGCCAGCGCTGGCAAGTGACTCGTTTACCGTTACCACGTCAGCCGGCCGCGCCAGGCTGATGAGGCGTGCAATGTGCTGCCAGATTATCTTGTGATCGAATCGGTAAAAATCATCATCACCAAGTACGTCAGTAATGCGATCGAACGCAGCATTATCCAGCAGCAGCCCGCCCAGTACCGATTGTTCGGCCTCTACCGAGTGGGGAGGCACTCGCAGATAATCAAGCTGCGGGTCAATAGTTTTTTGCATGGTGTCCACGTGAAGACTCCGGTACTGCTTGGGTAAAAAATGAGAAAAGCCGGCTTGCGCCGGCTTTCAGAGCTGCTGGGCGCGAAATACATTCATTAAAGAATGTACCACGCGAGGCTGTCAGCTTTTAGGCCATTTCGCCCTGTACAACCACAGTGATATCGCTAGCGACATCAGCGTGCAGAACGAGATGAACCGTATACTCGCCAACAGCCTTCAAAGGGCCATCAGGCAGGCGAACCTGTGATTTTTCAATCGTGTCGAAGCCTTCTTTGCGCAGCGCTTCGACGATGTCCATGCTGGTAACCGAACCAAACAGACGACCATCAACACCCGCTTTCTGGGCAACTGTAAAGGTTTTGCCTTCAAGACGACCGGAAACTGCCTGAGCAGCTGCCAGCTTTTCAGCCTGGATTTTTTCGAGTTCGGCACGACGGGCCTCGAACTCTTTCATGGCCACATCGGTAGCACGACGGGCGATTTTCTTGGGAATCAGGTAGTTACGAGCATAACCATTGCGTACGCGCACGACCTCACCGAGGTTACCCAGATTTGTGACTTTTTCGAGCAGAATAACTTGCATGACGATAGGCCCCGGATTATTTATGGTTATCGGTGTAAGGCAACAAGGCCAGGAAGCGTGAACGCTTGATGGCGGTGTCGAGCTGACGCTGGTAATGTGCTTTGGTACCAGTCAGGCGGGCAGGAATGATCTTGCCGTTTTCCTGGATGAAATCGCGCAGTGTGTCGAGATCTTTGTAGTCGATTTCGCCAACACCGGCTGCGGTGAAGCGGCAGAATTTACGGCGCTTGAACAGAGGGTTCTGTTGCCCGAATTTGCGTTTCTCTTTGCTTTTTTTGAAGAAAGCCATAGTGTGCCTCTTTAATGCCCAGACCTTGCCTGAGCCAAATTTTTGATACGCTGGCCGATATCAAGCCTGCGCCCTGGTATGTATGAATCTTTGCTATACAACAGCGCTTGCGCCGCCAACAAAAACCCTGTCTGCCTGCTGTACATGCAACACCACTTTATTGGAACCTTTGCGCGCTGGGGCCAAAAAGCCCTCAATGTTTAAAGATGCCCCCAAGGGGGTGTCGGACAGCAGTAATGCGATGTCTCCGAGTGCTACTGCCGAAAGTACTAATTCGATCCGGCGGGTATGGCCGGCCTCAAGCACTTCTGACTCGTGCTCTAGCAGCATTTCGACTGCCGGCAGGCCTGCCGGTGTGTACCGTAGCGGCTTGACCTCGAGTGCCGTGGCAGTAATCTGCAGCTGGTTCACAGCTGACCCGGACCCTTTCGCATTATGACTCGCTGGTTGTCGCTGGTGCTGGTGCTGGCGTTGGTGCTGCTGTGGTCGTTTCGGCGCTTGCCTTGCGGGCTTCTTCGCGCTCTACCGACTTCATCATGATCGAAGGCTCAACATGTGCCTTTGAGGTCTTGCTGATGAGGTGGCGCAAAATTGCGTCGTTGTAGCGGAAAGAATGCTCAAGCTCATCAAGTACGGGCTGGCCGCATTCGATGTTCATGCATACATAGTGGGCTTTGACCAGTTTTTGAATGGGGTAAGCCAGCTGACGACGGCCCCAGTCTTCGAGGCGATGTATCTGACCACCATTGTTGGTGACAGCAGCCTGATAGCGCTCGATCATGGCGGGCACTTGCTCGCTTTGATCGGGATGCACAATAAACACTACTTCGTAGTGGCGCATAAACTACACTCCTTGTGGATATCTTGCGACACGGTTGTGCTGCAAGGGGCAGCCCGCCCACGCCTGGCAAAACGCCACACGCAAGTCGAGCAGGAAACCATTGATATTAGCATTTTTACGGTGCTGCCCGCAAGCAGGCCGTGACATGCCTGTGTATCGGCTGCTACCCGAGATGCCCGCGCCACAGCCCACTTAGGGTGGCCTGCAGCATCAGGCCTGATCGTTGACTACCCTTCTACCACCGCATAGGCGGAGTGGTTATGAATGGATTCGAAATTTTCGGCGACCACGCGAAAACGTTGCACCCCCGTCATTTGCTTGAGCTGCCCGGCCACGTCGCGCACCAAGTCTTCGACAAACTTGGGGTTTTCATAGGCGCGTTCAGTTACGTATTTTTCATCGGTGCGCTTGAGCAGGCCCCACAGCTCGCACGATGCCTGTTTTTCGACCGACTTGATAAGCCCGTCGAGATCAACATGAGCAGGGTCATCAAACATGGCACTGACGGTTACATGCGAACGCTGATTATGTGCGCCGTAGTCTGAGATGGCCTTGGAGCATGGGCACAAACTGGTGACCGGCACCAGCACTGACAGCTCAAATTCTACCGAACCCGGCGCGGCATGCCCGGCGCCCTCTGCCGCCTGAGCCTGAGCCTTGGCCGTCCAGGTCACTTCGTAATCCATCAGGCTTGCAACCCCCGACACAGGGGCAACCTTATTGACAAAATACGCGAAGGATGCGGAGATATCGCCTTTTTCAGCGTTGAGCAAAGGCAGCATGGCCTGAGCCATATCGCAAAACAAGACAGGCGTCATGGCCTGCCTGCGGTACTGCTCGAGCAGCGCAACAAACCGCGACATATGCGTGCCTTTTTCAGAGGCCGGTAATGCGACGGTCATTTCCCAGTTTGCCACTGTAGGCTGTGTTTCACCTGCGGCCGCAATAAGCATGGGATGGCGCACACCACGAACCCCAACACGCTCAATGGCAATATGACGCACATCGACACTGCTTTGCACATCAGGCATGGCAACGGCGGAGTCAATCAGAATATTCATAACAACAACCTGTATGGCGCGCTGGCACAACTGCTCGCCGCTTTAAATTTGAAAACAGTAAATTATGCGTTACGACTGCACCGCATAACCCTAGACCCCTAAAGGGATCATCGCTATAGTTTATCGTCTGTCGAAAAAAGAATCATGACACATGAAACCGAGCGCGAATGGCGCGCTCAATGCCATCGGCATCAAGACCGAGCTCGGCAAGTATGGTTGCCTGATCGCCATGATCGACGAAAAGGTCTGGCAAGCCCAGCATTAGCACCGGTATGGCCTGCCCTTGCGCACTGAAATACTCGAGCACCGCGCTGCCTCCGCCACCCATTATGGCAGCCTCTTCAACCGTGACAAACTGCTGGTGTGTCTGGGCAAGCTGAGACAACAGCGTTTCGTCAAGCGGCTTAACGAAACGCATGTCGACCACCGTGGCATCCAGGCGCTCGCCAGCGTCAAGTGCCGCAGCAAGCAAGGTGCCAAAGGCCAGAATCGCCGTACCTTTGCCCTGGCGCCGCACTACGGCCTTTCCAATTTCAACGCCTTCAAGCCCCATATCAACTTCGGCACCCACACCAGCACCACGCGGGTATCGCACAGAGGCCGGGCCAGGATGACGGTAGCACGTGCTCAGCAACAGCCTGGCCTCATTTTCGTCGGAAGGTGTCGCCACAACCATATTTGGAACGCAGCGCAAATAGGCGATGTCATAGTTACCCGCGTGTGTTGCGCCGTCAGCGCCGACGATGCCCGCGCGATCAAGCGCAAAGGTGACATCGAGATTTTGCAGCGCAACATCGTGAATAAGCTGATCATAGCCACGCTGCAGAAACGTCGAATAGATGGCCACCACTGGCTTCAGGCCCTCACAGGCCAGGCCGGCGGCAAAGGTAATGGCATGCTGCTCGGCGATGCCGACGTCAAAATAACGTTTGGGAAACTTCTGTTCAAATTCGACCAGCCCGCTACCCTCGCGCATGGCCGGCGTAATGCCCACCAGCCGCTCATCGGTGGCCGCCATGTCGCAAAGCCAACGTCCGAACACCTGGGTGAAGGTAGCCCGGCCTGGCTTGGTCGACTTCTGAATGCCGACGTCGGGGTCGAATTTGCCGGGGCCATGGTAAAGCACCGGGTCGGCCTCGGCCAGTTTGTAGCCCTGGCCTTTGCGCGTCACTACGTGCAGAAACTGCAAACCACCCAGCGTCTTGAGATTTTCAAGCGTGGGAACCAGTGCATCGAGGTCATGGCCGTCAATAGGCCCCACGTAATTAAAACCAAGCTCTTCGAACAGCGTTGCGGGCGACACAAGGCCCTTGGCATGCCCCTCAAACCGGCGGGCGAGCTCGAGCATGGGCGGCACATGCGACAGAACCGCACGCCCCACATTTTTGGCCGTCGCGTAAAACTGGCCTGAAAGCAGTTTGGCCAGGTATCGGTTCAGGGCACCGACAGGCGGCGAGATTGACATATCATTGTCATTGAGCACCACCAGCATATTGATGCCCGGCGTGACGCCAGCGTTGTTAAGCGCCTCAAAGGCCATGCCCGCTGTCATGGCACCATCACCGATAACAGCGATGTGCTGGCGGTGAATGCCGGCATTGCGCGATGCCACGGCCATGCCAAGCACGGCGGAGATGGAGGTGGATGAATGCGCCGTGCCAAATGCATCAAATTCGGACTCACAGCGTCGCGGAAAACCCGAAATACCGTCTTTCAGGCGCAGCGTAGACATGCGATCACGACGCCCTGTCAGTATTTTGTGAGGGTACGACTGATGGCCTACATCCCACACAATGCGGTCATGGGGCGTATCAAATACGCTGTGAAGCGCAATGGTGAGTTCTACCGTACCCAAATTGGACGACAGATGGCCGCCTGTCTTCGAAACCGAAGTCAGTACGTACTCGCGCAACTGCACCGCAATTTCTTTGAGCTCGTTACGGTCGAGCGTGCGCAGATCGGCCGGCGAGTTGATATTTTCGAGCGAGACGTTGGTCATACAGGTCGTTGTTAGTGGTCAGGGCGTCGCGAAGCCTTCACGATAACAGCAAGCGCGGCGCGTTGAAACAGGGTTAGCGGTCGCGCCCTACGATATAGTCGGCAATACAGGCCAGACGCTCAGCGGCAGGGCCCAGAGGCAATAACGCCGCATGGGCTTGCCCGTGCAGTGATTTGAGCAGCTCTCGGGAGCCGTCAAGCCCCAGAATAGATACATAGGTGGGCTTGTTGCCGGCGGCATCCTTGCCCGCTGTTTTACCCAATGTGGCAGTGTCAGCGGTCACATCAAGTATGTCATCCACAATCTGAAAGGCAAGCCCCACTGCGGACGCGTAAGTTTCGAGGCCCTGGCGTGCGGCTGAACCGGCACCTGCCACAATGCCACCCAACAATACGCTGGCCTCAAGCATGGCACCGGTTTTCATGCTGTGCATCTGGCGCAACTGCTCGACTGACAGCGCCTGGCCAACACTGCAACAGTCAATGGCCTGCCCGCCAACCATGCCGAGGCTGCCGGCAGAGCGCGCCAGCAACTGAGTGGCCTGAACAATAAGTGCAGGCGCAATGGGCATTAGGCCAACCAGCTCGAATGCGAGCGGCTGAAGAGCATCACCGGCCAGCATTGCCGTTGCTTCGTCAAACTGCACATGAACCGTAGGCCGTCCGCGCCTGAGCTCGTCGTCATCCATGCATGGCAGATCGTCGTGGATCAGCGAATACGCATGGACCAGCTCGACCGCCGCCGCGGCATGATCCAGCGCGATGGCTTGCGGAGATGCCGCTGTGCCCGACTGAAGCGAAGCCTCGCCCGCCGCATACACAAGAGCGGCCCGCACACGCTTGCCGCCACCCAGCACCGCGTAACGCATGGCTTCATGCAAGTGCACAGGGATCGCTGACGCCGGCGGCAGAAACTGATCGAGCACAGACTCTATGTGCTGAACGCGATCGTCCAGCCATCCGGGAAAATCAATAGATTGACGTCCCATGCCTAGCCTTCGTCGCCCGCTGCACCCGCAAAGGGCTGGAGGAGGTTTTCTTGGAGAACTTTAACCTGCTGCTCGGCCTGATCAAGCCGACGCTGGCAGATGCGAGTCAGCTCGACACCTTTTTCATAGGCGGCAAGAGACTGGTCAAGAGGCAGGCTGCCATTTTCCATCTGGGCGACAAGCGCCTCAAGCTGGGCGAGCGCCGTTTCGAAATCTTGCGGCAGTGCCGCCTGAGTGTCTTCTGCCCCCTCAAGGGGTGCCGGTGTGGTGTCATTCATGGATAGAATCCGGAAAAATAAGCGTGCGACCAAGCGCTGCGCTTTTAAAAGTGCTGACCGAATTGTACGAGATGCGGCGCAGCCCGTCGCAACGTCGTGCCAGCCGGGGCTGGCACAAGGCCTGGCTCGTGCTCTGGCGCGTGAAAAAATTACGATACACTTGTGGGTCAATGTAAATTTTCAACGGCCAATCTGTCTCGAACATTTGCGCCGAAGGTTTTCGTTCTTCCTGGCATCTTTACGGCGGGGGTAACCATGACCGACATGGGTCGAAATGCGCACTTCGCATTGGCGCAAACCCAGTTATCAGTTCAGAGCTATTTCGATGAAGACGTTTTCGCCCTTGAGCAAGAACGCATTTTCAATCATTCAGCATTATACGTAGGGCATGAAAAATTTGTCCCTGAAGTGGGTGACTGGCGCACTCTACCCCAGGAAAAGTCCGGCCGTGTATTGGTGCGCAACGCACAGGGCGTCTCGCTTATGTCGAACGTATGCCGCCACCGACAGGCCATCATGCTCGGGGGGCAGGCGGGCGACATAACGGGCGTACGGCACTCAAGCGGTAACCTGAGCGCCACAGGCGGCAACATCGTTTGCCCCATCCATCGCTGGACGTACAACAACGAAGGCCAACTGCTCGGCGCACCACACTTTCCTGAAACCCCCTGCATGAACCTGCAGCGGTTTACACTGCGCAATTGCCACGGACTGCTGTTTGAAGGCCCGCGCGACCCCGGTCATGACATGGCGGCGCTGTTCGGGCGGCCTGAATTCGACTTTTCTGAGTATGTGCTCGACCACGTCGAGCTGCATCACTGCCAGTACAACTGGAAAACATTTATTGAGGTCTATCTTGAAGACTATCATGTAGGGCCTTTTCATCCGGGCCTGGGCAATTTTGTTACCTGCGACGATCTCGAGTGGGAGTTCGCCGACTGGTACAGCCTGCAACGTGTTGGGGTGCACAACGCTCTGGGCCAGGCAGGTACAGACGCCTATCACAACTGGCACACGCGGCTCATGGATTACCGCAAGGGCGATGCCCCTGACTTCGGCGCGGTTTGGGTAACTTATTTTCCTACGCACATGATCGAGATTTACCCCCATGTCGTGGTGCTTTCCACGCTGCACCCCGTCAGCCCCCAGGAAACCGTCAACGTCGTCGAATTTTATTACCCGGAAGACATTGCCGCTTTCGAACGCGACTTTGTCGAAGCGCACCGGGCGGCCTATATGGAAACCGCCATCGAAGATGACGAGATCGCCGAACGCATGGACGCTGGACGCCGGGCACTGATGCAGCGCGGCGTAAGCGAAGCCGGCCCGTATCAATCACCCATGGAAGACGGCATGCAGCATTTTCATGAATGGTACCGCCTGTTGATGGGCGACGCGGCTGTCTGAATTGCGGTTGATACCAAACCACGTTGCGGCTGAGACCGGCCAAGGTTGCGGTTGATTTCGGCCAGAGTTTCGGTCGGTTCCGGCCATGGTTGTGGTTGACTACGGCCAGAGCTTCGGTCGGTGCCCGCCACGGTTGTGGTTGACTACGGCCAGAGCCTGATGCGGTGCGAGCGGCCGCTTGGTCAGTGTGCTATCTGGTTGTAGCAGCACCTGCGGGCTGCTCTGCGACACGGTTTTCAGACCCATTTCCGGCCAGGCCGGCTGACGTTGTGTCGTAGCCCGGAAGGCCTGCCCCGGCACGTTCGGCACCGGCATGATTCGACTGATGCTCACTGCCCCGTCCGGCCAAGGCCTGGGCTGATCCCCCGACGGCAGACTGCGCCTCTTCATGGCCGGCACGTTCTTGCTGTGGCGCTGGACGCGCGTGGGGCGCATCCTCTTGCTGGTGCAGCGAATTGGTCGCGGGCTGCTCAAGAGGCTTCTGCTTTTGGGAGGTTTTCTGGCGCCACCTCAGTCGGCGTGATGTCTTCGCGCCACTTTGGGTAATTGTTTCGCCGCGTATGACGCGGTCTTCACTGTAAGTGCGCCAGATTGACATCAAGCCCGAGGCAATGATTAAAGCCATGCCAGCCCATGCAATAATATCTGGGTAGGTACCCCAGAAAACAATGCCCAGCATCGCGGCAAAAATAATGGTGGTGTACTGCAGTGCTGCTGTGAGCAGGGCCGAACCCAGGCCAAATGCACGCGTCATGGCCAACTGCCCTACCAGCCCCAGCACACCAACCCCAACAAGAGCCAGCCAGCCATACAGGCTCATGGGTTGCCAGCCTTCGATGGCCACACCCGAAGCACCCGTAATGCAGACACAACATGAAAAAATGAAAACAGTACGCCATATAGGTTCGCCAACGCGACCCAGTTGACGAATCTGCATCATGGCCACGGCACCGAGCGCGCCCGCGCCCAGACCGCTCAGCGCAGCCAGGAAGTTGTCCCGCTCCAGGCTTGGCCGCAGCACGGCGAGCACCCCCACAAAGCCCAGCGTAACGGCGAGAATGCGCACCGGGTCACGCTGCGAACCGCCCCACACCAGCATCCAGCCTGCGATAAACAGTGGCGCCGTGTAGTTCAGACTGATGGCAGTAGACAGAGGAAGATGGGAGATGGCAAAAAACCCCATCCACATCGACGAGATACCTGCCACATTACGCCAGAGGTGCAGCTTCCAGCTTGAGGGCACAAGGCTGCGACGGGTTGAGGTTGTCCAGAACAGAATTAGCAGAACAGAGGGTATTCCGCGAAACAGAATGACGTGCGGCAGCGAAGCGCCGTAATCAGCGGCAACTTTTACACAGGCCCCCATGCCCGCAAACATGGCACTTGCCAGTAACATCCACAACGACTGCATGGCGACCAACCAGATCGGAAATCAGAATGAAGCCGTTACTATACTCTTTTAGACGCTCTCAACCAGCCGCATTGCTTTAAAATTGCGCGCTCGCCTCCGTATAGCAACAAGGCGTGCCTGTCATGCCTGCAACCATCTCAACACTCCAAGTACAAGCTCTTATTTTAGAATCTGACCCTTATGAAACGCATTGCACTGTTCTTGCTAACCAACATTGCCGTCCTGGTGGTGCTCAGCGCATCCATGAACATTCTGGGCGTTGGCCGCTTCCTCACAGCCAACGGGCTCGACCTCAACCAGTTACTGGTTTTTTCAGCCATATTGGGCTTTACAGGCTCCATCATCTCTTTGCTGATCAGCAAGTGGATGGCCAAGCGATCTACGGGCGCGCGCGTCATCGATCCACAACACCCATCCAACGCCCGCGAGGCATGGCTGGTCGACACCGTACACCAACTCGCCGACCGCGCAGGCATTGGTCACCCCGAAGTCGCCATCTATGAAGGCGCACCCAACGCCTTCGCCACCGGTGCCAACCGCAACAATGCGCTGGTCGCTGTATCCACCGGTCTGCTCGAAAGCATGACCGAGGCAGAGGTCTCTGCCGTCCTGGGTCATGAGGTTGCACACGTTGCCAATGGCGACATGATTACACTCACGCTCATCCAGGGCGTGGTCAACACATTTGTCGTGTTCTTTGCCCGGGTCGTCGGCTACTTTGTCGACCGGACCATTTTCAAAACAGAGCGTGGTGTTGGCATGGGCTATTACATCACTGTCATTGCGTGCGAACTGCTCTTCGGTGTTCTTGCGTCCATTATTGTCGCGTGGTTCTCGCGACAGCGTGAGTATCGGGCCGATGCAGGTGCGGCGCGTCTTCTGGGGTCGCGCGAACCCATGATCCACGCCCTGGCACGGTTGGGTGGCCTGCAGTCAGGCGACCTGCCCAAGTCTTTCGAAGCCTCAGGCATTTCTGGCGGGTCAGCGATTGCCGCACTGTTTAACACCCACCCTCCCATACCCGCCCGCATCCATGCGCTACAGGTAGCGCAAAGCGTCTAACGCTACATGTAAGGCGTGGTTTATCATCTTGCAATGAAAGAACTCTTCGCCCTTCTTAATTTTGGTGGCTTCATCGCGCTACTGCTGTGGGGCGTGCACATGGTCCAGAGTGGCGTGCAAAGGGCCTTCGGGTCTGCGCTGCGCGTCTGGATGGGCCGTGCGCTAAGCACACGCACACGCTCATTTTTTACAGGCATGGCCATCACCGCTGCCATCCAGAGCAGTACGGCAACCGGCCTGATGATCAGCAGTTTCGCGGCTGGCGGCCTTCTGGCGCTCACGCCTGGCCTGGCAGCCATGCTGGGCGCCAACGTGGGCACGACACTTATCGTACAGCTGCTTTCGTTCAACTTTACCGAGATTGCCCCCGTACTTATTCTGATTGGTGTCTGGCTGTTCCGGCGCAATCAGCCCAGCCGGCGCCGTGACCTGGGCCGGGTGTTTATCGGTCTGGGTCTGCTCCTGCTTGCGCTGCATGAACTCGTATTGATGTTTTCGCCGCTGCAAGACTCGCAGATGCTGGGCACACTGCTCCACTCACTGGCCGATCAGCCCATACTTGCCCTGCTGCTGTCGGCTATCCTCGCCTGGGCCTCGCACTCAAGCGTTGCTGTCGTCGTCATGATCATGTCATTGGCAGGCCATGGCATGGTTGAGCCCCCACTGGCCATTGCACTCGTGCTCGGCGCCAACCTTGGCACGGCCATCAATCCCATACTCGAAACCGGCGGCGATGACCCCGCATCTAAGCGACTGCCAATGGGTAATCTTGGCACCCGCATAGCGGGCTGTCTGCTGGCACTGCTGCTGTTGCCGTGGCTGCCGCTAGCTATGGATCTCATTACCGACAGCCCGGCTCGTGCCGTGGCAAACTTCCATACCCTTTTCAATATAGTTGTCTCGCTGGTGTTTCTGCCGCTGCTGCCCTCTTATGCCAAGCTGCTGCGCCGCATGTTTCCAAAACGCACCGACCCCAACGACCCGTCGCGGCCCGAATACCTTGATGAATCTGCACATGAAGTGCCCGGTATTGCGTTGGGTAATGCCTCACGCGAGGCCCTGCGTGTCGCTGACTTATTGCAAAGCCTGCTGGCCATGGCCCGCGCCGACTTTCGACGCGATAATCGTCACCGTATCGCCCATGCCCGATATGTAAACAATGCCGTCAATATTCTTGACAGACATATCACCACGTATCTGGCGACGCTAGACCAAGAGTCCATGAACACCGACGACCATCGCAGGCTCGGCGAAATCCTGGCGTTTTCAACCAGTATGGCGCACGCCGCCAACATCACCACAAACGGCTTGCTGGGGCACACGTCCACCTTAAGAAAAAAAGGCTGGATGCTGTCGCCCGCGCAGATCGAGCAGCTTACCGAAACGCTGGACAGACTGATCCGTAACCAGCGCCAGGCTGCGGCATTATTCGTTGCAGAAGATATAAAGAGTGCGCGTTTTCTGGCTTACGAAAAAGACTATTTTCGCGAACTTGAGGCGAGCGCCGCCGAGCAACATTTGCAAGACATCAAGGCTGGAAAACTAGATCAGGCCGAAATCGGCTCGTTTTATCTTGATGTCTTGCGCGACGTGAAAGCCATTAACTCATGCCTGGTCGACGCCACGGCCTACCCTATTTTGGCCAAGCATGACGAACTGCTGCCCAACAGGTTGCGTGAGATCGAAGAGGCGGCATCAAACGATTGAGTTTGCGCGCCACGCCCCATAGCGTATGGCGGCGCTGCACGCAAAAGCCTAGAACGCCGCAGCTATTTGCCATGTTGCAATGGCCAGCCAATTAAACAGGCAGCCGACATGCCAGGCTCTGCGCCAGGTAAACCCGGGTCTGGGCTTAAGTGTTACTCAACCATATATCGTTCAAACCAGGCCAGCATTTTTGCCCAGGCATCATGTGCATCGTCAGCCCGATAACTTGGCCGGTAATCTGCAAAAAAGGCATGGCTGGCTTCGGGGTAGACCACTATCTGCGACATCTGTGAAGCGGGCCCGCCCTGCTCAAGTGCCAGCTCCATGTTCTTCACCTCATCAAGCGGAATGCCGTCATCTTTACCACCATATAAACCCAGTACCGGGGCATGCAGCGTCGTCGCTACATCAATGGGGTGACGTACCTGTAAAGGACCGTGGCCCCGGCCAAGCCGGCCATACCAGGCCACGGCCGCATTGCAGGTGGGGTTATGCGCTGCATACAGCCAGACCAGACGGCCGCCCCAACAAAAACCCGTTGCTACCAGCCGGTCCACGTCGGCACCATGGCTTTCAGCCCACCGGACAGTAGAATCCAGGTCAGCAAGCACCTGCTCATCAGGAACTTTGGCCACGACTTCACGAATAAGTGCCTGAATATTGGCATACTTGCTGGCATCGCCCTGGCGTTGATACAGTTCGGGCGCCACTGCCATATACCCCTCATGGGCCAGACGACGGCAAATATCCTGGATGTGCTCATGCACACCGAAGATCTCTTGTATGACGAGCACCAGCGGCGGGTTGGTTTGTCCTTCAGGTACGGCGTAATACCCCTGGATGGGGCCATTGTCGCAGGCTATGTCGACCATGCCATGGCGCAAACCGTCGGCATTGGTTTGCACAGTGGTGTCGGCACCACCGGTAATCGAAGTAGAGGTCATTTCAGTTCCAGTAAAAATAGACACATGGCCGGCTCCGCTTAGTGCGCCTGTTCCCAGTCGGGCCCAACACCCACCTCGGCAACCAGCGGCACCGCGAGCTCGGCAACATTGCACATAAGGCCGGGCAATTGCGCGGTGACGGTATCAACCTCGTCAGCCGGGACATCGAGCACCAATTCGTCATGCACCTGCATAATAAGCAGGGCCTTGAGGTTTTGGGCGGCTATCCAGTCTTGCACGGCGACCATGGCCATTTTGATGAGATCAGCCGCCGTGCCTTGCATGGGGGCATTGATGGCGGCGCGCTCTGCTGCTTTTTGTCGCGGCCCCTTGGCACCACGCATTTCGGGCAGCCACAGCCGCCGGCCGAACACGGTTTCGACATACCCCTGATCGTGTGCCTTAGCTTTGGTCTGCTCCATGTAAGACGCAACCCCAGGATAGCGTGCAAAATACCGGTCAATATATGCCCTGGCCGCGTCACGGGTGATACCCAGATTGGCTGCCAGCCCAAACTCGCCCATGCCATAGATAAGGCCGAAGTTAATGGCTTTGGCGGCGCGCCGCTGCTCCGACGAGACCTCTGGCTGTGCAACGCCGAATACTTCGGATGCTGTAGCGCGGTGAATATCGTCACCGCGTTCAAATGCCTGCCTGAGGTTTTTGTCGCCCGAAACATGTGCCATGACACGCAGTTCAATCTGCGAATAGTCAGCCGACACAATGCTCCCACCGGGACGTGCCACAAAAGCCGCGCGCACACGCCGACCTTCGGGCGTGCGTACGGGAATATTTTGCAGATTGGGGTCTGACGACGCAAGCCGGCCGGTAATGACTGCCGCCTGAGCATATCGAGTATGCACTCTGCCCGTCGTCGGGTTAATCATTTTCGGAAGTTTGTCGGTGTAGGTGGACTTAAGCTTGGCCAACCCACGGTATTCAAGCAGCAATGCAGGCAAAGGGTAGTCACGTGCCAGCTTGCTGAGCACATCTTCATCGGTCGAGGGGGCGCCACTTGCCGTTTTGCGCACAACCGGCAGCTCCATGCGCTGGAACAGAATCTCGCCAAGCTGCTTGGGCGAATTCAAGTTAAACGGCTGGCCTGCCAGCTCATAGGCTTTTTGCTCAAGCTCGTGCAATTGCTTGCCAATCTCTTGGCTTTGCGCGGCCAGCAGGCCAGCGTCGATACGCACACCGTTATGCTCGATGGTGGTGAGCACGGCCGACGCTTTGATTTCGAGCAGGTAAATAGACTCAAGCCCTGGTTCGGCCGCTACCTGGGGGCGCAAGACATGATGAAGCTGCATCGTGAAGTCAGCATCTTCGCATGCATAAAACGACGCCTTTTCGACCTCTACCTCATCAAAACAAATTTGCTTGGCACCCTTGCCGCACAATGCCTCATAGGGCGTTCCGGTACGCCCTAGCCACCGCTCTGCAAGTTCCTGCATATTGACGCGCCTGTGCGATTCGAGCACATAAGCCTGCAGCATGGTGTCTTCTACTATGCCTGCCAACTTTATATTTTCATTGAGAAACACATGCGCATCGTACTTGGCATTGTGCAGCAACTTGGGGGCGTTTTCGTCTTCAAGCCAGGCCCGCAGACGTTCAAGCACCATCTGCTTGGATAGCTGAGTGACCTGATCTGGGCCGCGATGAGCCACGGGTATGTAGCAGGCTTCGCCCGGTTCGACCGACAACGACAAGCCGACAAGGCTTGCGCACATGGGATCCAGGGACGTGGTTTCGGTATCGAGCGCCACCAGCCTGCCTTCACCTATACGCTCTACCCAGCGCTCAAGCGCCTGCGCATCAAGCACTGTTTCATAGCGCAATTGCGCAGGTGCCTCAGGCGTCTTTACCGGTACGCGGGCATCTTGCTCGGGCACCCGTTCGGGATCGCCGGAAAGTTCGCGCAGCCACGTGCGAAAACCATATTCTTCAAACAGCTGGATCAACTGTTGTCGGTCTACCTCGGTGGGCACCAGAGCCGAAAGCCCATCGGCCAGGCCGGGAATGTCACAATCAGTTTTAATGGTGATCAAATCGCGTGTCATGGGAAAGTTGGGAATGGCCGCACGCAAATTCTGACCTGCCACACCCTTGATGGTGTCGGCCTGCTCGACCAGAGCATTGATGTCGCCAAACTGTCCCAGCCATTTGGCAGCCGTTTTGGGCCCCACTTTGTCCACCCCGGGCACATTGTCGACGGTATCACCGACCAGCATGAGATAGTCTACGATCTGCGAAGGCGACACCCCAAACTTGAGTTTTACGCCGTCGATATCCTGCCGCTCGCCGCTCATGGTGTTGACCAGCTCGACATGCTCGTTGACCAGTTGGGCGATATCTTTGTCACCCGTGGAAATAATGGTATGCACGCCCTCAGCGGCAGCGCGGCGCGCCAGCGTGCCTATGATGTCATCAGCCTCGACACCGGGCACAGCCAGAACAGGCCAGCCCATGGCCACGACAGCCTTGTGTATGGGCTCGATCTGCGCCGCCAGTTCTTCAGGCATGGATGGCCGGTTTGCTTTGTACTGTGGGTAGATATCGTCGCGAAATGTTTTGCCTTTTGCATCGAAAATGCAGGCGGCGTAGTCTGCCTTGTAATCCTGAACCAGTCTCCGTAACATAGAGATGACACCATAGAGGGCGCCAGTGGGCTCGCCTTTCGCATTGCGCAAGTCTGGCATGGCGTGGTATGCCCTATACAGGTAACTGGAACCATCAACAAGTAACAAGGTTTTTTTCATGACAATAAGTAAAATATTCCAAACGCCGGCATCGCAGCAGATCCCGGGGATTATGTCAGAGATGACGCAGGCTGCGGCCACGCTCAAAGAAATTGGCTGGGCCGTCAGTGTATTTGGCAGCGCGCGGCTACCTCCAGAGTCCCCCTATTATGCACTCAGCGAAAAAATAGGCCATCGTCTGGCCGGCATTGGCCTTACTGTTATTGCCGGGGGTGGCCCCGGCATCATGGAGGCCGTCAACAAGGGCGCTTACGAGGCAGGCGGCAATAGCGTGGGGCTCAATATAAAACTGCCGCGCGAAACCGACAACAACCGTTTTCAAACACACAGCCTCCATTTTGATTATTTTTATTCACGCAAGGCCACTTTCTTCATGCACAGTGCCGCCTACGTTGCCTTGCCCGGCGGCTTCGGCACCCTGGACGAGTTGTTCGAAGTCATGACGCTGGTGCAAACCCGCAAGGTTCCACCTGCACCCATTATTTTGATCGGCACCGAGTTCTGGGCCGGCCTTATTCAGTGGATACGCGAAGAATTGCTCAGCCTCAAGCTCATCGGCCCAGACGATCTTGATCTGCTGACCATCACCGATGATATTGACCTCGCCATGCAAAAAATTGAAGCTCATTGCACTGAATTTGCACAGCATCGTGAAGTGGCTCCTGCTCTGCCTGAATAGCCTGGCATGCTGGCACCTGCTCCGTCTGAATAGCCTGGCATGCTGGCTTCTGCTCCGCCTGAACAGCCTGGCATGCTGGCTTCTGCTCCGCCTGACATGCTGGCTCCTGTTCCGCCTGACTAACCCCGCATGCAGTTTTTATTCAACCTGGACGCAGGGCCTTCGCCCTAAGATTGGTGTCTATTTGACTAATTCGTACCTCAAGAATAAATTCTGCAGGCATACTTGCCAGCTTCGGGTGGGTGCGTTGCAACGCACATCATCCGTCGTCTCCAATCACATCAGGTAACACACCAATGAAAATCGGCATCGCTGGAGCAGGTCTGCTGGGCCGGCTACTCACGCTTTCTCTTACCCAACAAGGGCATCAGGTCAGTGTATTTGACCCGGCCGACAGCGCTGTCGGACGCGGTGCTGCGGGCTGGACCGCCGCAGGAATGCTTAGCCCGACGGCCGAACTCGAATGCGCCGATCTCAACGTTTTTCAGTACGGCTTGCGCTCCATAGAGCGCTGGTCGCAAATCATACCCAGCCTGCCTATCCATGTGTCACTATCAAACGAAGGCAGTCTGATGCTGGCCCACCGGCACGACAGTGGCGCAGCACAACGCACCATCAGCCTGCTTAACAGCAAGGCGCCCGAAGCGCACAAACCACAAGTACTGACCGCCGCAAGGCTGGCCGAGCTCGAACCAGACATCCATGGCCCCTCTCTGGCCTGGCTATTGCCCAACGAAGGCCATTTAAATACCATTGAAGCCATGGAAGGCCTTTACCTGGCCGCCGCCAGCGCCGACTGGCACTGGGACACCACCATTACCGACATTTCGCCGGGCCTGCTTGGCACAGGTAAGCAAACCTGGCAGTTTGATCATGTATTTGATGTGCGCGGCACGGGGGCCAGGCCTGCTTCAGGTTATCAGCCCGATAATGCCGTGGCATGCCAGAATGTCCGTGGCGTGCGCGGCGAAATTTTCTGGCTTCATGCTCCGGGCGTGCAGCTAAACAGACCAGTAAGGCTGATGCACCCCCGCCACAGCGTGTACGTAGTCCCAAGAAAGGGCGATATGATTGTGGTGGGCGCGACCGAAATAGAAAGCGAGGATCGCTCCCCTGTATCGCTGCGCAGCACGGTAGAATTACTCGCAGCGGCACATAGCATGCTTCCTGCCCTGGCAGAGGCTCGCCTGGTCCATACTGAAACAAATTTGCGGCCAGCCTTGGTTGACAACCTGCCCCGCATCGAACACGAAACCGGTCTCACGCGTATCAATGGCCTATTCCGGCACGGCTGGCTCATCGCTCCTGCTGTGGTCGATGATGCGCTGGCACATTTTTCTGAACAGCAGTCAACACTTCGAGCATAATCAGTGAGCACCATCAACATCACTCTCAATGGCCAAGCGCACACGGTAGCCGGGGGCATTTGCCTGGCCGACGCCTTGCGCGCTCTGGTACCAGACGTCGACAATGCCGACGCGCCAATAGCCACCGCCGTAAACGGAAGGCATATCGCACGACAGGCCCGCGCAGACTATGTTCTGAGCGACCAGGACGCCATCACAACGTTTGAACCTATCACCGGAGGCTAACCATCATGCCGTGGTCTATTGCCGGCATCGAGCTGGAAAGCCGTTTTTTCCTGGGTACTGCAGGCTACCCTTCCCCATTGGTTCTGGAGCAGGCCATCAAGGCTTCGGGGTCCCAGGTGGTCACCGTATCGCTGAAACGCCAGATGGCGCAACAGGGTGCTTCGGTGCAGAAAGGTAGTCAGTCTTTCTACGGGCTGATCAAACAAAGCGGTGCTCATCTGCTGCCCAACACTGCCGGCTGTCATACCGCCAGCGAAGCCATTGCGCTTGCTCACATGGCCCGCGAACTGTTCGACACGACGTGGCTCAAGCTTGAGGTTATTGGTGATGAGTACACCCTGCAACCAGATCCGTTCGAGCTAGTGCGTGCCGCCGAAGAACTCATCAAAGAAGGGTTTGAGGTGTTCCCCTACTGTACCGATGACCTGGTCACTTGCCAGCGCCTGCTCGATGTGGGTTGTCGCATCCTGATGCCCTGGGGCGCCCCCATCGGATCAGGCCAGGGGCTTATCAATCCATTTGCGCTGCAAACCTTGCGCAACCGCCTGCCCGATGTACCGCTAGTGATCGATGCCGGCATCGGGTCGCCCATGGATGCAGCCCAGGCCATGGAGCTGGGCTTTGATGCTGTGCTGTTGAACTCCGCTGTATCGCGCTCTCATAACCCGGTACTCATGGCTGAGGCTTTCAAGCTGGCTATCGAAGCGGGCCGCAAAGGCTGGGAAGCCGGCATCATGGCAGAACAAGATCTGGCCGTGGCCACCACACCGGTCACAGGACGGCCCTTCATACTCCAGTAACCTGCATCTGCCTGTCGGGGGCACGCCGTCTCCTCATGCGCGCCCTGCCCCTGGTGTGCGCACGCCTGCGCCACATGCATGCCCTTGATGTGTGTAAAAAGACACGAGCATATCCGTGCAGCAGAGGCGGCGGCGCACTGAGTGCCTCCGTGCCCTCTAGGCTAAAGCCGTGGACACACACATCTATATCTTTGGCCCGTTCACTGTCTGAACTCACACAGGCCGCAGCCGTAACGCATTAAAGGCCACGATGCCCGCGTGGCTTCAGAAACCTGCAAACGGAATTGACGATAGTTATTAAGAATCATTATCGATATCATTAAAATTGCATTTCTTGCCACTTACTGAATATCTTAATGAGCCTTTATACAATGCAATTATCTGCTTGCAGGCTTTCACTAATTTCGTCGACAGTCGTGCTCTGCACCGCGTGCGCCACTGGTGGCAGTTTCGAAACCCAACCAGTAGCCCCTCCCACCGAAATCAACACCTGGGAGCTAAATCGCCCCAAAGAAATAGATAAGGTTATTGAAGACCTCATACGCCCGGCCCCTGAGCAGCACGTGTATGGGTTTTCTGCAGCAGAGCCCTTTACAGCGCTCACCAGCCTTGATGCCCAGCACGTCGATCTGTCGCGAGCCACCATTGACACAACGCCAAGCTTTGACACACTGGCGTACTATTCTTACCCACTATCTCCCAGTGATACAGCACAGGCCACGCCCATAAGCCTTGCCGCCCACGAATGGAAGTCGCGTCCCGACGCGGCCGACTACAGCGAGTATATAAGCGGCAATACTGACGGTCATTACACACTTATCGAACATGATCGCAGCCTGCTCAAGGTAGCGGCGTTCAACTACACCAAAGTCGGTGCTGTAGAAATCGCCGGTGACGACAGGTACGACAAAACACTGGTCAATATTTTCTACAAAGGGTCAGAAATTCCCGAAGCCATGCCGGTATCGGGCACGGCAAGTTACGACGGTTACTGGGAGCGCGCCCTCGAGACCCTGTACAACGACACCCACAACGGCTACAACGGCAACCTGCTCAATGCCAGCAATGCAAGCTTTACCGTAGACTTTTCCGACCGCAAAATGCGCGGTACATTGCACGGAAATAATGGTGAACGGCGCCAAGGCTATACCATCAATGCCGCTATTTCGGGGGCCGGTTTTAGCGGCACGGCCACGCCCGAAAGTTACAGCAGTATCCAGGAAACAGCCTCAGTGTCGGGCAGTTTTTTTGGCCCAAATGCCGCAGAGCTTGGCGGCCATCTCGAAGGGCAGCAACGCCGCGCCATTGCGGTATTTGCTGCCAGACAAACCACTGCCAGCGATATTGTTCAGGGTGAACCCACCACGTATGCCAGCGTGCTGCAGGCAGATGGCTCCGAACACGCGCCCGCCACCAACGTAATCCAGGGTCTTCATACTACTCCGTTCTCAGGCGACATTAAAACACTCAAGTTCAAGGGAGAAGTCTTCGACCTTACACAGGTCGCTGCTCAAGACGGTGAAGTCTGCTGCATTGAACCCAGGTTTCAGTTTATGCAAACAGGCCTGCTTAGCAGCACGGCGGGCAACGCCGACGACATTACGCTGCTTTATTTCGCCCATGGCCACCTTACGGCCCGCGATCAGGTGCCAGTTACCGGAACCGCCAGCTACAAGGGTCGGTGGATGGCATTTGGCCGAGCTCCCCAAGGCCAGGCTTATGTCGCCCGCAGCAGCGAAAACGAAGCCCGTTTCACCGCAGACTTTGCCAGCAGAACTCTTTCTGGAAACCTGCAAGGCCGTTCAGGCGCTGACGCAATCGATGTCACCGCCACCATCGTCGGTAACCGCTTCGAAGGCAAGGCCAGTATCAACGGCGGGCTGACCGCCGACCCTCAGGCAGTTGGCATCTCGTCTGAAGCCAAGATTACCGGCAGCAGCACTGTTTCAGGGGCCTTTTTCGGACCGCACGCTAACGAACTGGCCGGGCATTTTGTCAGTGAAGACCAAAGCTTCGGTGGAGTGTTTGGTGCCAAGCAACAGCTTATCGTGCCGCCTGCCACTCATACCCCCTAAAGCTCTTGCCGAAGAACACATCGTGGTTACCGTGACTTCAACAAGCAATGTAACTAATAAATTCTTTTAAATACTCAATATAACCATGGCCTCTCTTCGCCTGCCCTCATCACGCTCATCTCTTGCCCTGCTCGCGCTTGCCGGCACACCATTGTTGGCCGTTGCAGCCGATAAAAACAAAAGCATCCAAACCCTGGACGCCGTTACTGTTCAAGGTGAAGCTACGCAACACGAGGATGTCACCGGCCTGGGCAAAACCCAGAAAACCCATGAAGATCTCGCCCATGATCAAGTCATCGGCATACGCGATCTGTTGCGCTACGACCCAGGCATTGCCGTCAACGAATCAGGCGGGCGTGGCACATCAAGTGGTTTTTCTATGCGCGGCGTTGACAGAGACCGGGTGGCAGTAACCGTAGATGGTATGGCGCAGGCGCAAACCTTTCAACGGCAAGGTTTTGGCATGCTGGGTGCGGGCCAGGGGCGCAGCAGCGGCGCCCAGAACGAGGTCGAGTTCGAAAACCTCAAATCTGTTGAGCTGTCTCAGGGTTCCAGTTCGGTGCTCGCCGGCAGTGGTGCGCTGGGCGGTGCAGTCATTATGCAGACCAAAGAGGTCGATGATTTTATTCATGGCGCACGAAACTGGGGCATTACCAGCAAAACCACCTACAGTGAAAAAGACGGGCGTACGGCTCAAACGCTGGGCCTGGGTGCCCGCTCAGGCCCGTTTGAAGGCCTTATACAACGCACGCTTAGACAAGGACACGAAATACGTTCACACAAAGACATTTATCGCCACGGGGGTGGCGAAATCCAACGGTACCGCCTTGATGGCAATGGCCAGGTGTCTGAGACGCTCTCAGCCAAAGACATTTCGGGGCCCGACCGAAAAGTACCCAACCCCATGAAATACAAAAGCGATTCGTGGCTTTCCAGGGCTGGTTACCATTTTACCCCTGAGCATTACGCCGGGCTAATTATTGAGCAGACGGCGCAGCACTACGACATACGCGACATGTTTGGGCGCAACTACTGGTCCAATATGGAACAAGACAGTATTTACCGCCCCTCAGGCAACCTGGCTGAGTTTCAGTACACGCCATCAAGATACTATCGAGACCAGCATGCGTACCGACGAATAGGCGCCGAATACAGATTTGTTCCACATGACACGCACAGCTGGACAGACAACCTGCACCTGCGCATAGACAGGCAACATATCAGACTTAATAGTGCGGCTCGCAGCCTTAATTGTTCGCCTTACCCGCTCGCTGACCCCAATTGCGCAAGCACTCTGGGCAAAACCGGCAGCCGAACCCATTATCTGAGCACAAACTTTACACAGGCGCTGACGCGTATTGATGTGGTGTCAGACAAATCATTTCAGCTGGGTCGGCCGCACACACTGCGCCTGAATACCGGGGTGGACCACAGCAACATGCATATTTCAGATCACGACAGCAGCCAACACGCGTACAGCGAGCTGGACGCAGCAGATGGTGTGATCAAGCAACATTTTTTAAATTATGTTCAGCAATACCATAGCAGTCCCATCAAAGGACGGCATTTTTACCTGGCATTTCATGACACGGTCGAACTTGGCAACCGCTGGACGCTCGGCCTGGGTGGTCGCTACGATCATCATAGCTTCAGTGCCTCAGAAGACATCTTTGACACAATGCAGAGCGGCACAGTTTGGTCAGGTAAAACCGGCTTGCAGAACAATCCTTATGCCAATTACTCGTGGGATCTTGGGCTGGTGTTCAATCTCACCAATAATATTGACCTGGCCTACAAGGCGAGCAGCGGGTTTCGCGTACCCACAGCGGGCGAAATGCTTGGGCCTTCGTTTAACCGAAGAGGTGAACGCTTACCCCAGCCCCGACTCAAAGCCGAAAAATCGCACACGCATGAATTCGGCATCAATGCCGATAGCCGTTACGGTATGGCAACTGCCAGCTATTTCTTTGCCAACTATAAACACCTGATCGATACTGGCCTGCCCAAGCCTGAGTTTGGCTACCCTGAAGGCCACATCATGTATTACAACCTTCAGTCCGTAAAGACCAAAGGCTTTACCCTGAAAACCCGGCTTGATTTGCACCAGATATGGCAGCGCATGCCAGACGGCCTTCAGGCCATGCTGGCCCTTAGCCACGTCAGACAAGGCGGCGTCTCGCCCCGCAACCCCAACTTCCAGAGCGCCAGCAGTTATGCCCTTGACATGCTCCAGCCGCTGCGCATTGTCTACGGCCTTGAATACATCGCACCCGACGAGGGCTGGGGGGTGGCCATCAAAACGACCTATTCAGGCCCCAAAAAACCCGCAGAGCTAACCCAAGAGTCGGTAACCGGGGGCATGAAATATATTGGAGATCGCAAGACGGCAATCCTGACGCCCAAGTGGCTGGTAACCGACGTCAGCGGCCACTACCGGTTCAATAACTACGTCACGCTACGCATGGGGGTGTACAACCTTTTCAACTACCGCTATGTAACCTGGGAGTCGGCGCGTCAGGCGACGTTCGAACCTATAGGCAACAGCGTGCTTGGCAGCAACTACCTGGCGCTCGCAGCACCCGGTCGTAACTACACCCTCAATCTGGAGATCAAGTATTGATGGGCGGGTTGCGCAACCAACACGCAGTGACATCCTGCTCTGCCCACCGTACATGAAAAACCGTGCTATTCAGTTTGCGGGCATAGCATGCCTGTTGATAGTAACGACGCACGCCCGCGCCAACGAAAAACTGCTACCTATGCCGGCCATCGCCTGGCCAGAGGAATCACCGCCAACAAGCTCCATATACCAATTCGAACGCGATGCCCCTATCAGGTTTACACGCAGCGTCGATACCCCTCCGCTAGAGGTAGATGAGGCGATGCTGCTGGCCAACCCAGACCTGTTGCGTCGCGCCATGGTGTCTGCCATGCGCTCAGATAACACGGCTGGTATCGTGGTGCTATTGCCCGTGTATGAGAAATCGGCCAGCCCTGATCCTGTTTTACTTGACTACGCGAGAGCTATTCAGGCTCGCCTGCAAGGTCGTCACACTACTGCTGTGCAGCATTACACCCAACTTTTGGCTCAGGTGCCCGACGCGCACGGTGTACGCATGCAGCTTGCCGAGACCCTTGCAGACAATTACCAACAAAAGGCGGCAGCAGAACAACTGGATCTTCTGCAAAAGGCCGAATTGGAAAACGGCCTGCAGGAGCGGCACGCCCGCCTGCTCCAGCGCTTGCGAGAGCGTGAGCAGTGGCAGGTTCACGCCGGGGTGCAATTTTTAAATGAAGACAATATCAACAACGCACCTGCAGTCCGGCAGGCAGGCAACTGGACCTTCGACGCACCACTGCGTGATCGGGGCCTGGGTTACCAGATAGCACTCGAAAAAAAATGGCGGTTGCCCTATGGTGCGTTTTACGCACTAGATGTTACTACTCAAGGCAGGCAATATGCCCGCCATTCAGGTTATAGCGACTTCACCACCCGGCTCGCTCCTGGCGTTGGCCTGGCCAGACTGGGCAAATCGGTAAGCCTCAGCCCTTTCATACAGCATCGTCGTGTAGGGGGCCACGCGTACTCGCAAACCCTGGGCGCGCAAATGCAATGGCATAAGGCATGGCCATCTCAATGGCAGACGCGTGCAATCATTGAGTATGGCCATAAGCGACACCGCACGCGCCAGCACCTTGATCATTCCAGTATTTTGGCTGGACTGTCATTTGCGTACCAACAAGGCGCCGGCCAATACTGGCAGATTGGCCACGAGCTATATGCTGAAACAGGCACTCGAGACAGCAGCGACAGCTTCCGTCAGGCCAGCCTACGGGCACTCTGGGGAAAAAACTGGTCTTCTGGCATGGGTACGCGTGTTACGGCAAACACCAGTATCCGTAAATATGACGGGCCGACCTTGTTCAGCCAGGGCATGCGCAGACGCGATACGCTGCACGGTGTTTCACTGTCACTATGGCATGAACGCATCAGCCATAGCGGGCTAACGCCCAGGCTGACATGGTCGCATCAACGTGTACGTAGCAATGATATGTTGTTTGCACTTGAAAAAAGCCGCATAGTTATCGAGGCAAACAAGTATTTCTGATGTAAAAAAAGCCATCCTGTGATGAACTACACCTAAAAGCCAGATACCAATCCAGTCTTTCCGATGCCGCTCAGTAGCCACGGGATGGCTTTTTGTTCTACGACAGGCGTTTTGCAACAGCCTGCCCTGCTACGACTCGACGCTATTAGTCTTCGCGAGACATGCGACGACGCTCATGCTCTTGCAGATAGCGCTTGCGCAAACGTATAGACTTGGGCGTTACCTCGACCAGTTCATCATCTGCAATGAACTCAACCGCATACTCCAGCGTGAGCTGGATAGGTGTTACCAGGTCGATGTGTTCATCCTTGCCGGAAGAACGCACGTTGGTCAGCTTCTTTTCTTTAATGGGGTTGACGACCAAATCATTTTCACGGCTATGAATGCCGATGATCATGCCTTCGTACACTGGCTCTTGCGGCGACACAAACATACGCCCGCGTTCTTGCAGCTTCCACAGCGCATAAGCCACCGCTGTGCCGTCATCCTGACTAATGAGCACGCCGTTGCGGCGCTCGCCCAGACCACCTTCGCGTACTGGCGCATAATCGTCAAAAACGTGGCTCATAAGCCCCGTACCGCGGGTAAGCGTCATGAACTCACCCTGAAAGCCAATGAGACCACGCGCAGGAATACGGTATTCAAGACGAGTGCGGCCACGGCCATCAGCGGCCATGTCGAGCAGGTCACCCTTGCGACGGCCGAGTTCTTCCATGACACCGCCCTGATGCCCGTCTTCCACATCGACCGTGAGCAGCTCGAATGGCTCAAGCTTGACGCCGTTTTCTTCTTTGAAGACGACTCGAGGACGGGAAACCGCCAGCTCGTAGCCTTCACGCCGCATGTTTTCAATAAGAATAGTCAAATGCAGCTCGCCGCGTCCGCTGACTTCAAATACCTTGTCGTCGTCAGTGTCTTTAACGCGCAGCGCCACATTGGATTTCAGTTCACGATCGAGACGGTCTCGCACCTGGCGACTGGTCACGAACTTGCCCTCGCGCCCTGCCAGGGGCGAGGTGTTGACCATGAAGTTCATGGACAAGGTGGGCTCATCAATGCGTAGCATGGGCAGCGCTTCGGGGTTCGCTGGATCCATGAGTGTGCAGCCGATACCGATGTCTTCCAGGCCATTGATAAGAACAATGTCACCGGCTAACGCCTCTTCGACCTGCACACGCTCCAGGCCTTTAAACTTGAGCACCTGGTTGACCCGGCCCTTGAACGGCTTGGCATCAGGGCCAAACTGCCCAACGACGTCCTGGCCGGGGCTGAGGCGACCGCGATTGATACGGCCAATGCCGATCTTGCCTACGTATGAGCTGTAATCCAGCGAAATAATCTGCAGTTGCAGGGGGCCATCGGGATCATCTTCGCGCTGAGGCACGTAGCTGAGAATGGTATCAAACAGGGGACGCATGTCGCCTTCGCGAACATCCTGGGTCAACCCGGCGTAACCTGACAGACCGGAGGCATAGATTACCGGAAAATCAAGCTGCTCTTCGGTTGCACCCAGCTTGTCGAAAAGGTCAAAGGTAGCGTTGACGACAAAATCAGGACGTGCGCCCGGACGGTCAACCTTATTGACCACGACAATAGGCTTGAGGCCCAAAGCCAGCGCCTTGCGCGTCACGAAACGCGTCTGCGGCATAGGTCCTTCTACAGCGTCGACCAGCAGCACAACGCCGTCAACCATGGACAACACCCGCTCTACTTCGCCACCAAAGTCGGCGTGGCCCGGGGTATCGATAATGTTGATGTGCGTGCCTTCGTACTGAACTGCACAATTCTTGGACAAAATGGTAATACCGCGCTCACGTTCGATATCGCCCGAATCCATCACGCGTTCAGAGATGTGCTGGTTGTCGCGGAACGTGCCGGACTGACGCAGCAACTGGTCGACAAGTGTAGTCTTGCCGTGATCGACGTGGGCAATAATGGCCACATTACGCAATGCGCGATTCATAAAATTTCCTCTTGTTTGGTAGAAGCGGGGGCCAGGCCTGCAGGCAAGGCGTCCAGCGGTATCAGTACGGTTTTGGGGTCGGGCATGGCCTGCAGGGCCTCTAGAGCGACGGCATCATCAAGCCGGAAAGGCCCTACCGTAGTACGTCGCAATGCCTTGAGGTGAGCATGACAACCCAGTGCGCGCCCGATGTCCTGGGCGAGCGTGCGTATGTATGTGCCCTTGCTGCACTCGACGAGAATGTCTGCCTCGAGCCCCTCAAACCGCAGCAAGTCGAGGCGGTGAATAGAAATTTTTCTTGGCTCGCGGTCGAGCTCTATGCCCTGACGCGCGTACTCGTACAAAGGTTTGCCGTCTCGCTTGAGGGCCGAGTACATGGGCGGAATCTGCTCAATTTCGCCCCGAAACGCGGCCAGCGCTGCTTCGAAAGTGTCGTGGTCAACGTTTATGGCTTCGGGTGGCGTCGTCGCCACGATGTTGCCGGTAAGGTCACCGCTGTCGGTTTCTTCGCCCAGTTGCACCGTGGCTACATAGGTTTTGTCAGCCTCAAGCATTTTGCTGGAAATCTTGGTGGCGCGGCCAAGGCAACACACCAGCAGCCCGGTCGCAAAGGGATCGAGTGTGCCAGTGTGTCCTGCTTTGCGCGCATCCAGCGCGCGTTTGGCGCGCTGCAAGGCGTGGTTGCTAGACAGGCCAACGGGTTTGTCCAGCAACAGGACACCATCGAGCATCTGCCCGCGTCGGGAAGCCATCGTTTTAAACGTCCTTGATATAAACGACAGCCCTTACGGCTGTTCGTCGGGGTCCTCGGGAACCGAGGGCTTGAAGGGCTCGTCGGGGCGGTTGGCCCGATCGATCAGTTGCGACAGAGCAAGGCCGCGGGCAAGCTGGTCATCGTGAAAGAATCGCAGCGTAGGAACCGTGTGGATATGCAGCAGCTTGAACAGCAGCGAATGAAGCCATCCGGCTTTCTCGGTGAGTGCAGCCGTAGCGGCCTCAGGCTCAGCACCCATGACGGTGAAATACACCTTGGCATGGGCATAGTCGGCTGAAAGGTCTACACCCGTGAGCGTGACAAGCCCGGCGCGCGAGATGTCAATCTCGCGCTGGATGAGGATGGCCAGATCCTTCTGGATCTGGTCAGCCAGCCGGGTGTTGCGGCCCGTGGTGGGCCTGGATTTATGTCTACCCATAATTTATAGCGTCCGGGCGATCTCTTTGATTTCGAAGAATTCGAGCTGATCACCCACCTGAATGTCGTTGTTGCCTTTAAGGGTGATACCACAGTCGAAGCCAGACTTGACCTCTTTGACGTCATCCTTGAAGCGACGCAGCGAATCGAGCGAACCTGTCCATTGCACAACGTGGTTGCGCAACAGGCGCAGTTGCGCGTCACGACGCACAAAGCCGTCGGTAACCATGCAACCAGCAATGTTGCCGATACGGGAAACGCTGTAGACCTCGCGGATTTCGGCCGTACCAATGATTTCTTCGCGTTTTTCAGGTGCCAGCATGCCTGACAGGGCGTTACGCACTTCGTCGACCGCATCGTAAATGATGTTGTAGTAACGAATATCGACACCATTATGCTCGGCCAGCTTTCTGGCGCTGAGCTCGGCACGCACGTTAAACCCGATGACAACCGCATTGGATGCAATGGCCAGGTTGATGTCGCTTTCAGAGATACCACCAACGGCAGCATGAACAACCTGCACGCGGACCTCTTCGTTAGACAGCTTGACCAGAGAATTAACCAGCGCCTCTTGTGAGCCCTGCACATCAGTTTTGACGATAAGTGCAAGCGTTTGCAGACCCTCGCCCAGGTTGTCGAACATGGACTCGAGTTTGGCGGCCTGCTGGCGCGCCAGCTTGACGTCACGGAACTTGCCCTGACGGAACAGCGCGATTTCGCGTGCTTTACGGTCATCGGACATGACGATTACTTCGTCTCCGGCCGCTGGCACCTCGGTAAGGCCCTGAATTTCGACCGGAATGGACGGACCCGCACTGTTGACAGGCTTGCCCTGCTCGTTGAGCATGGCGCGAACACGACCATAGCTGGCGCCGGCAAGCAAGGCGTCGCCACGATTTAGCGTACCGCTTTGCACCAGCACGGTTGCGACCGGGCCACGTCCTTTGTCGAGACGGGCCTCGATGACGATACCTTTGGCGGGCGCATCGATGGCTGCCTTAAGTTCAAGAATTTCGGCCTGTAGCAATACGTTTTCGAGCAGGTCTTCAATACCCTGCCCGGTTTTGGCGGACACGCCTATGAATGGCACGTCGCCGCCGTACTCTTCGGGCACGACCTCTTCTGCAACCAGCTCTTGCTTGACACGCTCGGGGTTGCCCTCGGGCTTGTCGATTTTGGTAATGGCCACGACGATAGGCACGTTAGCTGCCTTGGCATGATGGATAGCCTCTTTGGTCTGCGGCATAACGCCATCGTCGGATGCCACAACCAGAATGACGATATCGGTTGCCTGAGCACCACGTGCGCGCATGGCCGTAAAGGCCTCGTGACCGGGGGTGTCAAGAAACGTAACCATGCCACGCTCGGTTTTAACGTTGTAGGCACCGATGTGCTGGGTAATGCCACCCGCTTCACCCGTAGCCACCTTGGTCCGGCGTATGTAGTCGAGCAAGGAGGTTTTACCGTGGTCAACGTGACCCATAACAGTAACCACCGGTGCTCTGGGCAGCGCTTCGGCCTCGGGGCCTTCGACGGTATCGAGGAATGCTTCCGGGTCATCAAGCTTGGCGGCGATAGCCGTGTGGCCTAATTCTTCAACCAGAATCATGGCCGTTTCCTGGTCGAGCACCTGGTTGATGGTAACCATTTGCCCAAGCTTCATAAGATGCTTGATGAGCTCGGATGCCTTGACGGCCATTTTGTGAGCCAGATCGGCCACAGTAATGGTTTCGGGCACATGAACTTCGCGGGCGATGAACTCGACCTGCTGAACCTCTTTGCGCTCAACCTGTGCATTGCGACCACGACCGCGTGCGCCCTTGCCCTTGGCCCCTTTGCCAGCCTTGCCCGCACCCGCGCGCCAGCCGTCCCGGCTGGGTGCTGCTGGAGGGGCGTCGGCCTTGGCGGGTGCTTTTTTGCGCCCACTGTCGTTCCAGGACGAGGAAACCTCGTTCGCCTTGATGGTTTTTTTGACGTCGGTTGTTTTGGCGTCTTTCTTGGCGCCCTTGGCGCCTGCAGGCTTATGCAGCGTGCCTGAAATACTACCTGCCTCTGGTTCGGGGGCCTTGAGCACCTTACGGGGGCGATGGAGCATTTCGCGCAACGCTGCTGCCTCAGCCTCGGCAGCACGACGCGCGCGCTCGCGGTCTGGATCGGCGGCGGGTGCATTGGTCGTCGGGGCAGCCTTGCGAGCCCCTTTGCGTGGGCTTGCGGCTGCCGGCGTGGCAGTATTGGCAGGCTCTTTTGCAGCGGGCTTGTCTTGCGAAACCGGCTTCTCGTCTTTGTCAGAAGCATCTGCGGCAACCGCATCTGCAGCAACCGGGCTGGCCTGCTCAGCAGGCTTTTCGTCGGCGGCTGGTGACGGGGCAGCTTCGGTCGCAGCTTCTGTTGTTGAGCTGGAAGTGCTTGCCGCAGACGTACTGTCGGTTTTGGCGGCAGGCTCTGCCTTGTCAGCAGCTTGAGTCTGCTCGGCGGCTGCGGTGGCGTCGGTGGTCGACGGCGCTGCGGCGGCCTCGGACGGCTGGGCCACTTCAGGCTGGCTTTCGGTCGCTGGGGGCTCGGACGCCTGCACATCAGCAGACGCAGTCACGCTGGCACCTGTATCAAGGGGTGCCGGTTCGGTTGCGTCGCCAACAATTTCTGCCGGCGCCTCGGATGCTGAGGCGACAGAAGTCACCGAATCTGCAACGGAAGAGTCGGGTGCTGGCGAGGAGTCAGGCGCGGCTATTTGCGCGGCCTCTTCGCCCGGATCGGCGGCAGCTTCAGCAGCAAGCTCGGCCGGATCACGTTTGACGAACACGCGTTTTTTGCGCACCTCAACCTGAATCGTGCGCGAACGGCCAGAGCCGTCAGCTTGTCTGATTTCGGAAGTTTGGCGGCGTGTAAGCGTAATCTTCTTGCCCTCGTTTCCGCCGTGGGAACGGCGTAACGACTCAAGCAGTTTCGCCTTGTCCGCGTCGGTGACGACATCGTCGACCGACTTCAGTTCAATGCCTGCCCCACGCAGCTGCTCCAGCAGCGCGTTGGCGGGCATTTTCAGTTCATCAGCGAACTGGGCGACGGTGTTACTCGGCATTCGACTCTCTCTTGCTTTCTACAGCTCTTATTCAATAAACACATCCTGACTCATATGAAGCATATGCGTCAGGCCTCGTCGTCAAACCAATGGGCACGGGCGCGAATGATGATCTGACCAGCTTCTTCTTCTGAGACACCGATCATTTCGACCAGCTCATCAGCGGCCAGTTCGGCCAAATCATCAAGGGTAAGGACCTCATTTTCGGCCAGCTTCGCAATGAATTCTGGCGTCAGGCCCTCAACCTCGCGCAAATCTTTGGCGACGGTCTGCACCCGCTCTTCCTGGGCAATGGCCTCGGTAAGCAGGGCGTTGCGCGCCCGGGTACGCAGCTCGTTGATCGTGTCTTCGTCGAAGGCTTCGATCTCGAGCAGCTCCTGGAGCGGCACGTAGGCGATTTCTTCAAGCCCGGTGAAGCCTTCGTCGATAAGTATATCGGCGACCTCTTCATCGACATCCAGCCTGCTAATAAAGGTTTGACGTAATACCGTGCGTTCTTCGTCCTGGCGAGTCTGGCTTTCTTCGGGCGTCATGATATTGATCTGCCAACCGGTAAGCTCTGAGGCCAGGCGCACGTTTTGCCCGCGGGCACCAATGGCCTTGGGCAGGTTTTCAGCGTCGACCACGACATCCATGGCGTGCTTATCTTCGTCGACGACGATGGATTCTACGTTGGCCGGTGCGAGTGCACCGATGACGAATTCGGCGGGGTCATCTGCCCACAGCACGATATCGACCTGTTCGCCACCAAGCTCGTTGCGCACCGCTGTGACGCGTGAACCGCGCATGCCTACGCAAGTACCAATAGGATCGATGCGCTTGTCATAGGCCACCACGGCAATCTTGGCGCGTACGCCGGGATCGCGGGCTGCCGCCTTGATTTCGAGCAGACCCTGCTCCATTTCGGGCACTTCGTTTTCGAAGAGCTGACGAATGAACTCGGGCGCCGTACGCGACAGGATAACTTGCTGGCCGCGCGCGGCGTGGTCAACCTTGAGTACCCAGGCACGAATACGGTCGCCTATACGGATGTTTTCTTTGGGAATCATCTCGCTGCGGGGCAACCGGGCTTCGATTTTTCCGGTTTCGATAATGGCGTCACCTTTGTCCATGCGCTTGACGCTGCCGGAAATGATGTTTTCGCCACGCTCGAGAAAGTCGTTAAGCACCTGCTCGCGCTCCGCATCGCGAATTCTTTGCAAAATGGCTTGTTTGGCGGCCTGGGCACCTATACGACCGAACTCTTCAGGCTCGAGCGACTCTTCGATGTACTCGCCAGCCTCAATGCCGGGCACGATTTCCTGGGCGTCAGAAAACATCTCCTGGCGGTCGGGCTCTTGCAGACCGTCTTCGTCAGGAACCACAAGCCAGCGGCGATAGCCTTCATGCTCGCCCGTCGCGCGGTCAATAGTCACCCGTATATCGGCGTCATCCGTGAAGCGCTTTTTCATTGCAGAAGCGAGGGCGCTCTCAAGCGCGCCGAAAACAACTTCGGGCTCCACGTTTTTTTCACGCGCTAAGGCGTCAACCAGTAAAAGAATTTCGCGACTCATCGCTTCTTACCCTTGAAATCAAGAATGGGATTCAGTTTGGCACGATCGACATCTTCGAAAGTGAAATTAAGCACACTTTCTTGGCCTGACTGTGCGTCGAGTTCGAGCCCGAATTCGGGAGACACCGGGGCATCGGCATCCTGCCCTTCGGGGGCGCGCAATATGCCTGCAAACACCTTGCGGTTATCAATGGCCTCACGCAGCTTGACTTCGACACGTTCGCCGTCAAACCGGAAAAAGTCTGCCAGACGATTCAGGGGCCGGTCAGTACCCGGCGAGCCAACCTCAAGACGCTGGTAATCGATGTTTTCCACCTCGAACACACGCGACAACTGCCGGGAGACCAGCTCGCAGTCTTCTATGCGCACGCCCTCGGGGCGATCAATTGTCACGCGCAGCAGCCCCAGGGGCGCGCGCTCGACGTCGACCAGCTCGATATCGATGCTGGCCAGCGCCTCTTGTGTCAAAGCAAATAAATCTGCCATAAAATCCAAAAAAAAGTGGGCTGTACGCCCCAGCCCACTATTATCGCATCACGGTGCACCGATAAGGCATGTACAGGCCGCATGGCAGCCCTTGGGCCTGCCGTTGTGCCTTTAACCAAACCAGTACAGAAACTACCCTGACGCATTCGAAAATGTGCCGCTACAATTGTTAGCCCAGCCTGCGCCATTGCAAAAACAATATAGCTGTAAAGCCCTATATTCTAACAGAGATTTGAAATTTTTCCTGTTATGTCTGGGCCTTACGCGCAAAAAGCAACAGTGGGCGAGCTTTATACCCGCTTTCAGACACGCGGGTACAGCAACACAGACAACAACTGCGCCACTATGAAATGCTCATGGGCAATGAAGAGAACCCGCTGGCCGGATATACGGCATGTACTGGTTCGCCCGCCAGCGCCAGTTGCTTTGTGCCGGCGAGTAACTCCTCGAGCAGAATTTTCAGCTCCATGCGGGCCAGCTCAGCGCCCGGGCACACATGAATACCCGCCCCATACAACAGGTTAAGCGCCGGGTCGCGGTCAAGACGAAATTCGTCGGGATCACCAAACACCTGTTCATCGCGATTGGCAGAGGCCCACAATAAGGTGATGCGGTCACCGGCCTGAATATGGCGGTCGCCAAGCTGGACCGATTTGCTTGCGATGCGACGGTTGGCGATAAGCGGCGCATGCATGCGCAAGATTTCGTCGATGGCAGCAGGAATATGATGAGGCTGACTGCGTAGTAAACCAGGAAGCTCAGGGTGGCTGGCAAGATAATGAGCAATGATGCCGGCACAGGCCGCGATGGTGCCCAACTCGCCGGCCGTCCAGTTGCGCAAAATGCTGACGATTTCTTCATTGGTCAAGTTTCGTCCATCTACCTGCGCATGAGCAAGATAAGCAGTGACATCTCCGGCTTCCATATCACCGGCTTCGCGACGCTGATCAAGCAGCGTTCGGATATACCCGTCAAACTCGGCTGCCAGTGCTGACAGCATCTTGCGGTCGCCTGCCAGGGTGGCGGCCTGGTTACGCTGCAGCCAGTGCAGCAAGGGCGCGTGCAAGGCCTCGGGCCACCCAAGGTAGTCGCACTGCACATTGACCGCGAACTGCCTGGCAAAGGCATTCATGAACTCGACGGGTTGTGAACGCGGCAGCTCCCCGACCAATGCGCTGGCCACGCGCCGACAGGCGGGCGCAAAGTGCTGGAGCCGGGCCTGGCTGAAACAGGGCTCGATGACGCGACGAAACACATCGTGCTCGGGGGGATCCATGCCATTGGGCACCGAAACATGACGTGACACCCGGCTGCTGAACGTGTCGTGATCATTTAGCACCAGTTTGACATCTTCATGCCTGAATACCGACCAACCCATATAGGCACTGTGCGCAACCGGGCACTGCCCACGCATTTCATCATAAGCGGAGATCTGGTTTTTTGCACCGCTTCGGCGCGTGGATCCCAGTCGTCATCGGGCTGATCGCACAGCATGAGTGTTTCCTGATAAGAGGTTGCAATAATGGAGGAAAACATGCCAGCGCACGGCGGGCAGGTGTGCCCGGCCTCCCGCTGAGACATCTCTGAGTTATATATCAGGGTTCACCCTAGGTGACTTGATGCGCATCAAGATAAGCACACCACCTCACCAAAGACTGATATATCGCAAACAAACCTGAAACGCCCCGGGCCGGCACCGCTCCGGCTTGCGCTAGATCAAGCCCGGCTCAAGATGCCACCAACTAGCATGCAAAGACTCACCAGCCACAACCAGAGCCATTGAATGCCAAGCCCCTCTTTCACAGTCTCAAAACATGCGGCGCATGTAATTTTTCTCGTGTTCCTGAGCCTGTTCTGTATGCTGCTTCCGGCCCACTACGCGCAGGCTCAGAAGCTTCCGGTGTTTCTGAAACAAATGGAGACGCCAGATATTTTTCCTGGCGCCGATCGCCTGGGCCCGGTCGAGGGCAAGCCGCCTGTTGCTCGCGCCTATGCCGGCGACCAGCAGTTGGGCTATGTATACCTGACAACCGACATCGTCAACACGCGAGGCTATTCAAGCAAGCCCATCGATACACTGGTGGCCATTGACAACGATGGCAAAATTGTTGGTGCTCGGCTGGTTGAACACCACGAGCCCATCGTGCTTATCGGCATCCCCGAGTCTAAAGTCGAGCATTTTATTCAGGGCTATGTGGGATTGAACTTTCTAGAGTCCCCTCCACGCCCCGGCGCTCCTACTCCCGTTGACATCGTAAGCGGCGCAACCGTCACGCTCATGGTCATAGGCGACAGCATCACCCGCTCATCGATTGCGGTCGCCCGCGCTTACGCAAAAGCGACTGATGACACGGCTTCGGGCAGCGCAACGGCCGGGCCGGTTTCCATCCCCCGCCTCGTCGATCCGTCTGTGACCGACGTCAAAAGCTGGGACACACTGCGGGCCGAAGGCGCAGTCGCGAATCTGCACCTGACTGTTGCGGACGTCAACAAGCAGTTTGCCGATACCGGACGCCAGAACGCCATTGATCACCCCGAGCCGGGCGATCCAGATGATCAGTTTATTGACCTCTACACCGCTTTGGTCAGCTCCCCTTCCATAGGACGCAGTCTGCTTGGCGATGTAGGCTGGGAACGCCTGCGTGATCGCCTGAAACCCGGTCAGCAAGCCATTTTGGTAGCGGGCAACGGACCCTACTCCTTCAAGGGTTCGGGATACGTGCGGGGCGGTATCTTCGACCGAATTGAAGTCATCCAGAACGAGCACAGCTTTCGCTTCACCGACAGAAACCATCAGCGTCTGGCCACACTGGCCGCGTCAGGCGCGCCACGACTTACAGAGATCGCGCTATACGTTACCCCAGACGATGCCGTTTTCAGCGCCGCCGAGCCTTGGCGCCTGCAACTCATGGTTCAACGGGTTATCAGTGTCAAAGAAAAAGCCTTTGTCACCTTCGACCTTGACTACGCCTTGCCCGCCGCCTACTCCATGCCTGACCCGGAAGCGACGGCAGCCGCAACCCAACTTGCAGCCGCATCGGCCACCCCTGCGGCCCAGTCGGCCACTGCGAAGACATCGACCGCATCGGCTGGCGTCAGCGATGACGCGAGTTATGACCCCGAGGCCAGCTCGACACTGTGGAAGCAGATCTGGAAAGCCAAAACCAGTCAAATTGTCGTGGTGTCCATCGCCTTGCTGGTGCTGGTGTGCGTGTTCTTCTTTCAGGATCAACTCGCCCGCCATCCTGTTTTTTATGACCGATTCAGACTGGTGTTCCTGACGTTTTCACTGGTATGGCTAGGCTGGTATGGTCAGGCGCAGCTATCGGTGGTCAATGTTCTGACATTCTTCAATGCCGTGCAGACGGATTTTCGCTGGGAATATTTTCTGATGGACCCGGTGGTATTCATTCTCTGGTGCGCCACCGCGATTTCTCTGATCTTCTGGAACCGAGGCGCCTTCTGCGGCTGGCTCTGCCCATTTGGCTCGCTGCAGGAACTGACAAACCGCATCGCCAAAAAGCTGGGCATCAAGCAGATCACAGTGCCACATGGCGTAAACACACGCCTGTCCGCCCTAAAGTACATCGTTTTTATTATGTTGTTTGGCGTAGCGTTCTACGATCTGGCCCTGGCCGAGCGTCTGTCTGAGGTGGAGCCCTTCAAGACCGCCATCATTCTGAAGTTCATGCGCTACTGGCCATTTGTGCTGTTTGCCGTGCTGTTGCTTGTTGCGGGCCTGTTTATAGAACGCTTTTTCTGTCGCTACCTGTGCCCACTAGGCGCAGCCCTGGCCATCCCAGCACGTCTGCGCATTTTCAACTGGCTCAAGCGCTACAACGATTGCGGCAACCCATGCCAGCGTTGCAGCAACGAATGCCCGGTTCAGGCCATTAACCCTGAAGGCGACATTAACCCGAACGAATGCATTCAGTGCCTGCACTGCCAGATGCTGTACCACCACAACACCAAATGCCCGCATTTGATCCAGAAGAATGCACGACGACAGCGCAATCGTCCGGCGCCCGGAAGTGCGAAGCTGGAAGAAACCGTGGCGCGCTATACCCCCGGCCGCAATGACGCAGAGACTGGGCGCCAGCCCGGAGTGCGCCCTCGCATCGCCGACGATGCGCCGACAAGCTGATGATCAACCTAAAACCAACTATCTGCCACCCCCGCCTCACCGCGGCCGGCATTTCAATCGCGCTGACATACCATCCGATTCCGTATGTCAGTCGCTCCATGACTCAAGGAGTTAATCATGTCTGACCAGAAAAACGTCAAAACCGGAATATCCCGGCGCGGCTTTCTAGGCACTGCGGCCCTCACAGGGGCTGCGGGGTTTGCAGGCGGTTCGCAAATGTCGACTGCCTTCGCCAAAGATTCAAAACCGAAAGGCCAGTCTGGCCACGTCGGCCCCGGTGAACTGGACGAATACTATGCGTTCAACTCTAGCGGGCAATCGGGTGAGTTGCGCGTATTGGGCCTGCCCTCCATGCGCGAATTGGTACGCATACCCATTTTCAATCGCTGCAGTGCAACTGGCTGGGGCCAGACCAATGAGAGCAAGAAGATTCTGACTGAAGGGCTTATACCTGAAACACGTGAGTATCTGAAAGACCAGGGTGGCCTGTTCATGAACGGCGATGCACACCACCCGCACATGTCGTTTACCGATCAGACCTACGATGGCCGCTATATCTTTATCAATGACAAGGCAAATAATCGTGTTGCGCGTATTCGCTGCGATGTGATGAAAACCGACAAGATTATTGAACTGCCTAACGTTCACGGCGTGCACGGCCTGCGTCCGCAGCGCTATCCGCGCACCGGCTACGTGTTTGCCAACGGCGAACACATCGCCCCCATGAACAATGACGGCAGTGTTCTGGACAACCCGAAAGAAAACTTCTTTGCCATCTATACCGCCATTGACGGCGACACCATGAAAATTGCCTGGCAAGTCATGGTCGATGGCAACCTGGACAACGGCGATGCCGACTATCAGGGCAAGTATTCGTTTGCCACTTGCTACAACTCAGAAAAAGGTCTGACGCTGGCAGAAATGTCGGCCAACGAGCAAGACTGGTGCGTGGTGTTCAACATTAAACGCATTGAAGAAGCTATCGAGAAAGGCGATTACAAAGAGATTAACGGCGTCAAGGTTGTCGATGGCCGCCACGGTTCCAAGTACACGCGCTACATCCCGGTACCCAACTCGCCGCATGGCTGCAACGCCGCACCCGATGGTATTCACGTTGTGCTCAACGGCAAGCTATCCCCCACGGTTACCGTGCTGGACGTGCGTACGCTGGACGATTTGTTTGACGACAAGATCAAACCGCGTGATTGCGTTGTGGCCGAACCTCAGCTGGGTCTTGGTCCCCTGCACACGGCCTTCGATGGACGTGGCAACGCCTACACCACATTGTTTATCGACAGCCAGATGGTGAAGTGGAATATTGACAAAGCCCGCCGCCAGTTCAAAGGCGAAGATGTCGACCCCATTATCCAGAAACTGGATGTGCACTATCAGCCCGGACACAACCACACCACTATGGGTGAAACCAAAGAAGCTGACGGCAAATGGCTGGTGTCGCTGAACAAATTTTCGAAAGACCGCTTCCTGAACGTCGGACCGCTAAAGCCTGAAAACGATCAGCTTATCGACATCTCGGGTGATGAGATGATTCTGGTTCATGACGGCCCCAGCTTTGCCGAACCCCACGACATGTGTCTGGTTCATGCATCAAAAGTGCAGCCACTCAGTGTCTGGAACCGCAACGACCCTATGTGGGAAGACGCCCGCAAACAGGCCGAGAAAGACGGTGTCACCCTGGAAGGCGCGGCCGACGTGATTCGCGATGGCAATAAAGTACGCGTTTACATGGTTGCCGTGGCGCCTCAATTTAGCCTGGCGCAGTTCGAAGTCAATGAAGGCGACGAGGTGACGGTCATCGTAACCAATATGGAAGTCATCGAAGACCTTACACATGGCTTTACGCTTGGAGGCCATGGCATCGCCATGGAAATTGGGCCTCAGGCAACGTCGTCGGTCACCTTCACGGCGGGTCGTCCCGGTGTGCACTGGTACTACTGCCAGTGGTTCTGCCACGCACTGCACATGGAGATGTCAGGCCAAATGATCGTCAAGCCCAAGAAATCAGCCTAAATGACCATGCCGCAGCCAACCAGATCCATAAGCCATCTGGCGGCGAAAGCCGGCATGGCGCTGGCCGCCCTCCTGCTTTGCGCAGGACCGGCCGGCGGTTTGCTGGCGGCCACTCACACAGTGGCCGCCGGTGATGACCTGCAGGTTGTTATCGATGCGGCTGAACCGGGCGATGTCTTGCTCCTTGCCCCGGGCAACTACGCCGGGAACATCGTAGTGTCCAAGCCACTGACGCTGGAAGGGCCTGAAAGCCGTCAGGCCATCATTGCAGGAACACGAAAAGGGCGTACTGTCTGGGTAAAAGGTGAGCACGTCACCCTGCGCAACCTCACCGTCACCTTGTCGGGCTTAAGCCTTCCAGACATGGATGCCGGTATTTTTCTGGACAGAACCGCCCACAAGGCACTAATCGAAAACAACGACGTGCTCGACAACTCGGTTGGCGTATATGTGTGGGGCCCAACAGACGCACTGGTTCGCAACAACCGCATTGTTGGCAATAAGGATCTGCGTATGGCGGAGCGCGGCAATGGGGTCACGCTCTGGAATTCGCCAGGCTCACAAATTATGGGCAACCACATCTCTTATGGTCGCGACGGCATATTTGTAAATACCAGCAAGAACAACCGATTTGAAAACAACCACTTTTCCAATCTGCGCTATGGCGTGCATTACATGAACGCTGATAACAGCCAGGTGGTGAATAATGTGTCAGAAGGCAATGACATTGGCTATGCCATCATGTACTCGAAGTACATTGAGGCCACAGGCAACGCGTCCATCAATGACCGTGAGCAGGGGCTGATGTTCAATTACGCCAACCAATCCATCATCACTGGAAATGCCGTGATCGGCAGCCAGAAATGTGTGTTTATCTACAACGCCAACAATAACCGCATCCAGAACAATCACTTTGAGGCCTGCGGCATAGGCGTGCACTTTACGGCCGGCTCAACCGGCAACACCATTACCGGCAACGCCTTCGTAGGCAACCGCAACCAGGTCAAATATGTGGGAACACGCCACATGGACTGGTCCGACGAAGGCCGTGGCAATTACTGGAGTGACAACTCGGCGTTTGATCTGGATGGCGATGGTATTGCTGACACGGCGTATCGGCCCAACGATATTATTGATCAAGTTGTCTGGCGCGCACCCTCAGCACAACTACTGTTGAACAGCCCGGCTGTTTCGCTGGTACGGTGGGCGCAAACACAGTTTCCGGCCATTCTGCCTGGCGGTGTTATCGATAGCGCACCGCTTATGCGAGCACCCGACGCGCCTGCACTCACATTACATATTAAGGACCCATCATACAGCACACGTATCGCTGTCGGGTGTCAGCAAAATCTATGGCCCGGTTCGCGCCGTCAATGACGTTACGCTTGCGCTCGAACCAGGTGAATGCGTTGCACTGGCCGGCCACAATGGTGCCGGCAAAAGCACGTTGATAAAACTGATACTCGGCCTCATTCGTCCAACATCAGGCTCAGTGAAGCTGTTGGGCTGCGAAGCGTCAGGCCCAAGCGTGGTTGCGGTGCGTCGCAACGTCGGTTATCTGCCAGAAACCGTCGCTTTGTATCCCTCATTGACGGGTGTCGAAACACTGGCCTTTTTTGCCAGACTCAAAGGGCTGCCCAGCGAAGACAATGAGCGACTGCTGTCACGCGTGGGCATCGCACGCGCTGCCAAAAGACGGGTGGGCGGCTATTCCAAAGGCATGCGACAACGCCTTGCACTGGCTCAGGCCATGTTAGGCCAGCCCAAAGTGCTGCTGTTCGACGAGCCAACAACCGGACTGGACCCGGCATCGCGCCTGATGTTTTATGAAATCGTGCGTCAATTGCGCGACAGCGGTGCAACAGTATTACTGAGTACGCACGTACTAACCGAACTGGAAGGCAATACAGACCGTGTCATTGTCATGAAAAACGGCAATAAAGTCGCAGATGGCTCAATGTCGACATTACGCCAGAGCTCTAGCCTGCCGACACGTATACGAATCACTCTGCCGCCAGATGCGCCGGCCGGCCTGTTGCCCGACGGCTGGGCCGCTACCGGAAGCACAAGCTATGAACTTGCCTGCGACGAGCACGCAAAAGTCGCCGCCCTGTGCAGCCTGGGCAGCCTGACCGCACAGGGACTCACGTTTGACGACATTGAAGTCAAGGCCCCCAGTCTGGATGACATGTATGCCCATATTCTGGAACGGGAGGACGCGTGAACGCCATCTTTATCATCGCTGGCAAAGAATTTCGCGACGGCGTGCGCAATCGCTGGATTCTCGCAACGACCCTGTTACTGGCCATGCTGGCGCTCTCGCTGGGCTTTCTGGGCAGTACACCTACAGGGGCCGTCAAAGTCGACCCACTGACTGTTACCGTTGTGAGCCTGTCAAGCCTGTCTATATTTCTGGTTCCACTGCTGGCGTTGTTGCTGGCCTATGACGCCATTGTCGGTGAAATCGAACGCGGCACCATGTCGCTGCTGCTCACCTACCCTGTCGCACGTCGCCATGTTCTTGTGGGCAAATTCATTGGCCATCTGTGTATTCTGGCGCTGGCCACAATCATTGGCTATGGCACGGCCGGCCTGGCACTGCAACTGGTGCATGGGGATCTGAACCTGGCCGCCTGGGCACCTTTTGTATCACTCATTGGCGCCAGCATTCTGCTGGGAGCAAGCTTTCTGGCCATGGGCTACGTGATCAGTGCGTGCGTGCGCGAGCGTACGACTGCTGCCGGCATTGCTCTGGGCGTCTGGCTGTTTTTTGTCGTCATCTATGACATGGCCTTGCTGGGCGCGCTGGTCGCCGATCAGGGACGATTTATGGGCGCCAGCCAGGTGAATATGCTGCTGCTGCTCAATCCTTCAGATGTTTATCGTCTGCTCAACCTGACCGGCTACGAAAACATTTCCATGTTTTCCGGCATGGCCGGCCTCAGCGATCAGGCGGGGCTTAGCATGCGCACGCTCATCATCGTGCAGTTGCTGTGGGTCGCCGTGCCCTTCTCTCTTGCCAGCCTGTTTTTCAAGCGTCGTCAATTATGAGATTTCTGATCACTTCGCGTATCGCCCTGCCTGGCCTGCTATTGGCCAGCCTGCTGACCCTGGCGGCGTGTTCGTCCAAAGAGCCGGTTCCCGCCCCGCCACCGCAGGAAATTTCACTCGATGCCGTAGGCCATTATTGCAGCATGAACCTGGTGGAGCACGCCGGGCCCAAGGGCCAGATTTTTATTGAAGGCAGGGCCGACCCTGTCTGGTTCACAGCCATCAAGCAAGTGTTTGCATACACGCTTTTGCCCGAGGAACCCAAGGCCATCAGTGGCATCTATGTCAACGATATGGGCAAAAGCAAAAGCTGGGATCAGCCCGACGCCGGGGCATGGATTGCCGCTGGCGATGCGTGGTATGTGATTGAAAGCGATTATGTGGGAGGCATGGGTGCAGAAGACGCCGTACCCTTTGGCGAAAAGGCGCAGGCAGACTCATTCGCTGCAGCACATGGCGGCCGGGTCGTCGCCTACTCAGACGTACCCGAAGAATATGTATGGCGACAATAGCCACTACCGACACATTAAGAACCAAATTATGAAACCACTACGACCACTCCGTCGCCGCTTTATAGGCATAGCGGCCACCTGCACAGCCCTGGGAATGGCGTCCGGCCTGACGCGGCACGCACTGGCCAGCGCAGCCGCAACCAGTTCGTGGAAGGCAAGCGAAATTTCGCCTGACATCGTCATCTGGCGAGGCACCGGAGCCTCTGCCGACACCACCGTGTGGCGAGGCATTGCGCTCGGCGCGGACGCTGAGCTGCGCATTATTCATCCTGATGCGGTCTTTGCCCAAAACATGGTGACACGCTCGATTGCAGAGCTACGCCGCCTGGAAAATACATTTAGCCTGTACCAGCATGACAGCGCCTTGAGCCGTCTGAACCGCGACGGTGTACTGAACAATGCCGACACCGATTTGCTGATTTTGCTCAATGAGGCTGCGCACTATGCGGCACTGACTGGCGGCGCTTTCGACCCAACGGTGCAGACATTGTGGGAGCTGTACGCCAGTCATTTTGCCCAGCATGGCACATCTTCGGATGGCCCCTCCGAAGCCGCTGTAGAACTGGCTTTGCAGCGCGTCAACGTGGCGGGAATAAGCCTGAGCGACACACAAATCAGCTTGCAGCCTGGCATGAAAGTGACATTAAACGGGATTGCACAGGGCTATATTACCGACCGAGTAACCGACCTGCTTCGCAATGCCGGACTAGACCGCGCCCTGGTCGACATGGGTGAAATTCGGGGGCTGAACAAAAACAATGCTGCGCCCGCATGGCGTGCCGGGCTGAAAGACCCACAAGCGCCTGAAAAACTGTTGGATACGGTTTTACTGAACAATGACGCTTTGTCCACATCAGGTAGCTATGGCACCTGGCTCGACGATACCGGCAGGTATACCCACCTGTTCAATCCAAAAACCGGTGAAAGCCCCAGGCTCTACCAAAGCGTTTCGGTGCTTGCACCACGCGCAACGACAGCAGACGCACTGTCTACAGCGTTTTCATCAATGCCTGTATCCAGCGTAGAAAAGGTTGTAAAGCAATTGGGCATACGCGCCTGGCTGATTTTGCCGGATGGGCAGATACTGGCCAAGGCATAACAAAACTGAGCAGCAAAAGGGGCAGTCTGTTTAGACTGCCCCTTTTGCTGCACCGCCCGGCATGCAGCCTCGCACCGGGCGGATCAGCCGGGAAGTGTCAGCGTTTGCGGCTGCCCAGCTTGCCCAGATGAGACTCATGCGCCGTGGCGCCGCGTGGCTGCCAGTCGTCGCCCCGTGCCCCGCCGCCTGCAGCGCGCGACCGCGCTGGTGCATTACCTGTACGAGGCTTGCTGGGCTTGCGCGAACCTGTTGTGGCCCCCGCTCCAGCGGCTGCTCCTGACTTAGGCCCTGGCCCTTTGGCCGGGCCTTTTGCCGTGCGCGCACCCGGCCCGCGACGACGATGCTCAGAAGCACCCGCTTCTTGTGGCCCCCGCTCGGCTTGCCCGCGTGCGCCCTGAGGCCCCTGAGACCCTTTTGGTCCACGTGGTTTGCCCCGTGCACCACTTTTGGCACGGCCGGGCTTGGCCGGCGCATCAGGATGCCCGTTTGGCAGGCCACCACTGAACATCAGCCCTGTGCCATAGGGATCAGACGGATACGCCTGGTTTACAGCGCCTGCAGTTCTCCGCCCCCCGGACAGCTTTCCGTGACGGCTGACTTTTGCCCCGTTCGTTCCGTTACGCTCCAGCGTGCCATAGCCCGGCGGCAATGCGCTGTCGTGCGACATGGGTTGACGCTCACGGTGACCTGCGCTTTCTTCGTCGTCGTCATCACGCAACAAGCCAAGCTGAAGCATCAGCGCAGTAACCAGCGAGGGGTCTAGTTCTTCCCAGCGTCCCCGGCGCAGGTTGCTTGGCAGCACAACTTCGCCAAAACGCGTACGTATCAGACGGCTTACGGTAACCCCTGCCGCCTCAAACATGCGGCGTACTTCACGATTGCGCCCTTCTTTCAAGGTAACGCGATACCACCGGTTGCTGCCCTCACCCCCCAGAAACTCCAGGGAACCAAACTGGGCCATGCCATCTTCAAGCTGTATGCCTTTAAGCAGACTGGCCTGCTGTTCAGGACCAAGCTCGCCAAGTACACGCACGGCGTACTCGCGCTCAGCACCATAACGTGGATGCATCAGACGATTGGCGAGATCTCCTGATGTCGTCAGAATGAGCAGACCCTCAGTGTTAAGGTCCAGCCTTCCGACTGACAGCCACTTGCCGATCTTGATCTTGGGCAGGCGGGCAAATACCGTTGCCCGACCTTCCGGATCGTCGTGACTGACGATTTCGCCGGCAGGTTTGTGGTACAGAATGACACGAGGCGGCTTATTGGCATTAGGACGCGCAACGGGTTTGCCATTGCACCGTACTAAGTCTTTGGGACCAACGCGTTGCCCAATATGAGCTGGTTCGCCATTTACCGACACGCGGCCCGCAATAATCAGTTCTTCCATCTCGCGACGCGAACCAACACCGGCATCGGCCAACACTTTGTGCAGCTTAGGCATGAGCGCATCGCTGCCAAGGTACTTGCCCAGTCGATGCGTGGTCTGGACATTTTCCAGATAGGCCAGCGCCTGTTCGGTCTCTTTTTCATTTTCGGCATGATCAGTGCGTCGTGGTGGCCGCTTGCCCTGCTTTTCGCCCTCAGCGCCCTCTGGGCGCCGCCCTCCGCGCTTGCGGCCCCGCTCGTTAGTAGCGCCCGCCGGGGCGGGGGATTGCGGCTGAGTGCTGGAGGGGGTTGCCGCCTCAGCCGACCTGGCCTTATCGGGGGCTGGCTTGCGACGCCGCGCAGCACGAGGCGGCTTGGCGGCTGCCGGTGCGGGCGCTGCCCCACCTGGTTCTACGGAGCGGGAGTCCGACTGCGCTGCCACGTCGTCCGTTGCGGCCGACGCTTCGCCCTGGGCATCGCCGCGGCGTCTGCGAAAGGGAGTGCGCAGTTTGCGCCCCCGCCCACGAGGCGCTGCAGGCTTGCCGTCGCCACCGGCTTCGGGCGTGGCCGCGACGTCGCTGAACGGCAGGTCGTGTTGTTCGTTTGTGTCAGTCATAGATTTCTAGCTACTCCGTGTGTATCTTATTTTCTGGCGAATTATTTTCGCCTGAGTTATTCGTTGTCGTTACAGGATTTTGATCCTGGTTTTCACTGTTATTGTGCCGCTCATGCAGGTTTATGGGCGTTTGTGTAGCGTCGACGGCTGTCGTGCTTTCAACCTCGGCAGTTTCCTCGTCAGCGACGATGTCTGACGGCACTTCTTCAAGATCAAGCCCGGCCAGAACAGCCACCGCGTTCTGCGATTCAAGCTCTGGCAGCTCATCGAGCGTCTTCAAACCGAGATCATCAAGAAACTGCCTGGTTGTGCCCAGCAATGCAGGGCGGCCTGGTGCGTCACGATGGCCCAGAACCTCGATCCAGCCACGATCTTCAAGCGTACGCACAATTTGCGTTGATACCGTTACACCGCGAATGTCTTCAATATCGCCTCGTGTGACAGGCTGCCGCCAGGCGATAATGGCCAGGGTTTCGAGCACAGCCCTGGAGTATTTGGGCGGTTTTTCCGGGTTCAGGCGCCCAAGGTAGCGCTGCATTTCGGGGCGACTCTGAAATCGCCAGCCTGTGGCCAGCGAAACCAGCTCCAGCCCTCGCTCTTGCCATTGTTGCTGCAATGTTGCCAGAAAACCGCCGATTTCGTCAGAAGAAAAGTCTTCAACAGTAAAGAGTTTGCGTAATTCTGACACGGGCATCGGCTGGTCAGCACACAATAGTGCGGTTTCCAGTACACGAATAATCTCTGTTTCAGTCGTCATTAAAGCCTAAAGGCCGTTCACGGCTTGCGTAAAAATAAACGTTGGGTTAACATTACTGTCTTCCAGACGCGGGGTGGAGCAGTCTGGCAGCTCGTCGGGCTCATAACCCGAAGGTCACAGGTTCGAATCCTGTCCCCGCAACCAGCTTTCCAAATGGGCCGATCAAACTTGATCGGCCCATTTTTGTTCTGGCCGCCAGTGCAGTTGCCAAATCCCAAAAAAGCATACCCGACCATTGTTGCGCTGGCGCGACGACCTGCCCCCAAACAAGGGTGGAGATCAGGCATGACGGATGCATTAGGGATATGAGACATTGTTCCCATTTTTGTAAACAACCCACCTCGCGGCCAACACAATAGTTTGGGGCCAGAGTGCGCGCGGTGCGCACCGAAAGCGAGGTACTGCTGCGAAATATATGTTTTCCACGTGCTTTTGCCCCGCTTGGGCGTGCCCGTCAAAGTGCGGAACGCCCACGTATGGAAAAGCGCTGGCTTATAGTTTGTACGGTTTTTATAGCATAGGCCCAAGAGCAGATCTTGAAGGGCCGGCCAGCAGGCGCATGGAATGCGTATCGTTTAGTTGAAAACTTAATTGACAAAGGGCTACGGTAATTTAAATTACGCGCCCCAGCCTGGTGGCGTAACAACTTCATTACACCACTACGGGGCATGCATTGCAACTAAACTCTGCCAAAAGTTGCGGGCAGACGACACGTGGGGTTGGTTGCGCACCGGATCAGCGTTTTTCGAACAACTGCGCCAGGTCAGGCACGGTTTGCACGCAGTGGCAAGCTGCTTCCGGCTTTAGCGTGTGCAAAAGGCTGCGTATCTGGGCGAGTGTTGGCGGCGACACCCGATCTGTGTGAGTGAGCAACAATACATCGGCACTTCGTATCTGCGTTCGCACCACGGCGTCTTCAGCACCAGCCTTCGCATCCGTGCCAGCGTCCGAACCAGTGGCGCGATCCTCGATAATGACGTCTCTGCTTTTGTCTACAAGAGCGGCTATACCAACGTATGTGCTTTTATCTGCATTGGGGGCTTTTACAGACCGGGCAAAGCCCAAGCCGCTCGCCGCGACAGCCTCTGCCAGCGGCGCAACGGGCACACGCCGCGTCACATCGACAAGCGCCAGACAACCTGCATACACATAGCGGTCTGCCAGAAAACGCTCATACTCCACAAGGTATTTGAAGGTAGCCGGATCTGCACGCCCCGACGCTTCGATAATAATACGCGTGAACACAGGTATCTTGCGGTGCAGGGCATCCAGGAATAAACGCTGCAATGTCAAAACCAGATCGCCTTGCACAGCACAGCACAAGCAACCCGCTTCGTGTATGTAAACGCTTTCACTGACCTGATATGCACGCGGGTGATTCAGACCTGCCAGACTGTGTGACAGCACTACCGCGCCGTTCAGTTCTGACCCAGCGCTCCAGTGGTTTAACAAGGCTGTCTTGCCGCTGCCCTGGGCGCCGGCGATGACGGTGACTGGAATTCGTGTACTCATGATTGCTCCGCGCTATACCCTGACGTCGATGAATTGCCACCGATGCCAACAGCCTCATGACGATAAACGCTATCATCTGGAGAGGCCATACTTTTTGGCCCTGCACACCTGCGTAACAAACGAGCCTCACTACATTGACCACCACTTTCAGTCTTGTCCACCACCTTGATGAACTCGACGCCCCCGAATGGAACCGTCTCGCGGGTAGCCAACCCTTTGTGCAATATGCGTACTTACAGGGGCTTTACCACACTGGCTGCGCTGCCGGGCCCACAGGCTGGGCACCGCACTACTTGCTGATGCGCCGAGAGGGCCAACTGGCTGGGGCCATGCCGCTTTATCTGAAATCGCATTCGCGTGGCGAGTACGTATTCGATCACGGATGGGCACAGGCTTTTGCCCAACATGGGCTCGATTATTACCCAAAACTGCTGTGCGCCGTGCCCTTTACGCCTGTGCCCGGCTCACGTCTGCTGGCCACCACGCATGAAGATCGTGTTGCTCTGGCCCGTCAGGCCATACACATCACTGAGCAAAACGGTATTTCGTCGTTGCATGTACTGTTTCCAGACCCACAAGACCAGTCGGCACTGACCGAGGCAGGGTTCATGGTTAGAGAAAACGTGCAATTTCACTGGTTTAACCAAGGCTATCAAGACTTTGCTCAGTTCCTCTCCAGCCTGAGCCAACAAAAGCGGAAAAAAATCAATCAAGATCGCAAAAAATCCACGCAAGCGGGCGTTTCGTTCACCTGGCTGCACGGCGATGCGATTGATGATGACAGCCTGTGTTTCTTTTACCGCTGCTATGAACAAACCTATCTCGAACACGGCAACCCGCCCTACCTGAGCCTGGCGTTCTTTCGGCATTTGCGCGCCCACATGGCTGAAAATCTGGTCATTGTGCTGGCCCGCCAGCAGGGTGCACCGATTGCCGCCGCCCTGAACCTGCGCGACCAGACTCATTTATACGGACGTTATTGGGGCAGCCTGACCTATATACCCGGCCTACACTTTGAGACCTGTTACATGCAAGGCATTGAGTACTGTATCAGCCAAGGGTTATCAGTTTTCGAAGGTGGCGCTCAGGGTGAGCACAAGCTCTCCCGGGGTCTGATGCCGGTCAGAACCTGCTCTGCGCACTGGATTGCTGACCCGCGCTATGCCCGCGCCATTGCAGACTTTCTGGATCACGAGGGCGCTGCGGTCGGCCAATATATTGACACGCTGAAACAGCACGCGCCCTTTAAAAGCACTGGCTGAGTTGGTATCGCATTCAGCCATCAAGTGATTTGAACACCATGTAACCCGACTATGCAGGCCATGGCGAGACACTAATTACCTTGCTCGGCGGCAAGCTCACTATGCGCATGATCTCTTAGGCAAGCCCGCGCACACGTGGAGCGCTAATCGCGCTGCAACCAAAGCATGCCAACAAAACCATGCTTACCAGACAGCAAAAAACAAAAACCAGGCTGCACAAAACGGCACTGTGCCCAGCGCCACGAGCGCCAACGCCAACAGGCGACTGCCCATACCCGCTTGTGATGTTCCGGCAACCCGCCACACTAGCCTCAGACTCCAGAACATGGCAAGACCCAGCAGGGCAAATCGTGCGGAGAAAGCCCATGCTGTGGACACACCCTCGTGCTGCAATAATGTCAATGTAGTCGCTGACAGACCGAGGAACACACCTGCTCCGGCCGCTGGTATCAGGCCCTGTGCCAGCCTGTGAAGTGTCACACTTGAGGCGGCAGAACTGCTGCCCGAAGGGCCTCTCGGACGCACTGCAGGCACAGGCGTGGGAAGAAACCGGCTGGCCGCCCAAAGGCCGGCGTAGGCCGCCCCTCCAATACAGGCAGCAGCACCAAAAATAAACAGCAAGATCACCTCGGCATCCAGCCAGCTAAAACTGTCGTTTGCTTCGGGATAGTGCGTCAAAATAAACCATGGAGCGTTTTGTGCCAGTGGCCAGTAAATATCGTGTTCGACCAGCCATACTGCCTGTGCCTGCTTGAGCACCACAAACCATGGGCTGGCACTCCACAAGAAAGCGCCTACAGCAAGCCCCATCAGCCCAAACACAATCAATCGCGTTTGCCAGACATCACCGGGAGCCACAGAAACGATTTCGGCTTCAGGTGAGCGCGGCGTAAGGTGCACCGCTCCACGGTAATCGCTGCAGCGTCCGCACATATGGCAGTCAGATGCACCTGTCATATGACGCATAGGAACCAATGGCGCACAGTTGACTGATTCAGTGCGCCGCACTGGATTGCGCCAGGCGTCTTCATCAACCTTGTAATGCCAGGGTGCCAGCTTGGCCAGCAACTGAAACACACCATTGACCGGACAGAGGTATTTGCACCATACACGCTTGTTGCGACCATACAGCCAGCCTACGACCATGGCCGCCGCCGTCGAGCCCCCAAGTACTGCCAGCACCGCCAGTGGATACTGATACACACTGACCAACTGCCCGTAAATTGTTGTCAAGGCAAATGCCACAAACGGCCAACCACCCCATCGCATCCATTTTGGTATGGCGCGCCCTCTGCCGTGCTCACTGGCCCATTCAGACAGCATGCCTTCCGGACAGAACCAGCCACACCAGGACCGGCCCAGCAGAGGCATGGACACCAGCACAAAAGGCCACCATACGCCCCAGAACGCAAACTGGGCAAAGACGGTCAGGTTGTTGAAAACAGATGCGGTGCGCCCGGGCAACGGCATTAAGGCAGGAATAATGAGCAGAGTCAGATAAGCAGCCACGATGCACCACTGCAGCCGGCGTAACCAGCGCGCATTATCCCGAAGAAAATCAGCAAACCGATGCGCGCCTGCCCGTAATGCGAAGGACGTCATAGGCTCATGCCGGCCTTGCGGCCAGCCTCCCGCGTGCTGCAACATGGTCGGCACGCCTGAGCAGGAACCAGACTGCCAGCCAGTAGAGCACCCACACAACGACTTGCGACAGCGCCGGATAAGCACGGTAGCCAGCGTAAGCGGCCAGCACTTTGCCCAGACCACCTGAAGTGTCCATCAGCCACGAGCTGTCCCAGACAGGATCAACCAGCGTCGGCATGACGCCTAATGAAATAAGATGGTCGGTGCCAGAGATGAGCAGCGCGCTGGCCAGCAACAACAGAACAATCTGAGTAAACGCGAAGAAACGCCGCCAGGTAATGAGCTTGCCGCCAAGTTGCAGCAGCCAGAACGACAAAAGCGCTGCAAGATACCCGACGACACCCGCCAGGGCCAGACTCCAGCCCGAGCCACGTGCCATACCTGCCATGACCGTGCCGTAAAGAAACACCACCGTTTCACTGCCCTCGCGCGCCACGGCAATGGCGACCAGTGCAAACACACCCCACCAATTGTCCCGTGCCAGCTCATGATCAACATCATGCTGCAACGTCTTTTTGAGACTGGCACCATGACATTTCATCCAATACACCATTTGCACCACCAGAGCAGCGGCCACCAGCGCCATGCCGCCCTGAAACCACTCTTGTTCTTCGTCGGACAGCCATGTGGACACACCCAGCAGCACCAGTGCCAGTATTCCCGCAACCGCAAGTCCGGCAAACACCCCGCTCCACAGCCAGGGCAGGCCGCGCCGGCCCCGCGGACTCACTCGCAGCCACGTATACAGAATGCCAACGACCAACAGAGCCTCAACACTCTCCCGCCAGACAATAAATGCGACCTGATCCATAAAAGCCTGAGTAGCTAGGGTTTGGGCAACACGACAAGCGTGCCCTTGATGTCTTGGTGGAAATCGTCAAAGAACGGGTATTCTCCGGCCGGAGATGGTGATCACCACGAACGAACGCACACCTGGCCCCAATACCTTTTCTTTGCGCAGGGGCAGGCTTTCGAACTCAACCGGCTGATCGCTCTCGTTGATCAGTTCTATTTTGAACTTGCCCGCAGGCACTTCGAGCCGCTGAGGCTCAAATCTGCCGTCAGGCTTGAACACCAGCCTGAAGGTAGGCAGCTCGGCTGCGGAAGCGGCAGCCACCGCGAAACCCAGCACCATGACGGCAAGCCCTCGCCCCCATGACATCATCAATAACCGCCTTTCTTGCCTGTACCGGCAAACACAAACTCATAATCGACAGTGAAGGGTTTGAACCAAGGCTCCACACCGGTTTCCTTGTCGATGTGACGGCCAAAGTGATTCATTTTGTTTGCTTCGGGTGAGGCAACCTCAAACGTGAGTTTGTACTTGCCCGGACCTTCCAGCTTAACGTTGTCCCCATAATGCGGGCCATCATTGGCCACCATAGGCATTAAATCGCCCTGCAACACTTTATCGCTGCCCACTTTCTGAAGTGTGTAGCGAATATTGAGATACGGAGCCCATGCCCCCTCGGGCAGGCCGTTGGGATTATCGGCCAGAGCGTGAATATCGGCCTCAAGATGAATATCTGAGTCTTTGGCATCGCGCATCATGCCCGGCGGATCCATTTCGACCGGCTGGAGATATACCGCAGCCACTTCAAGCCCGCCTTGTTCAGCGGGCTCACCAATGGGGTATTCAAGTGCCAGCGCCGGAAACGCCAGCGCCGCGCCCAGCACCAGAATTGATAACTGCTTATACATTCCAAGACACCCCATAACAGAATTAATTCTCATTATTATGAAGCACGGTGTCTTACAACAGTCTGAACGCGCCCAGCAGTGTGCCCGGACTGGCTATCAACGAAATCCAGGATTATTTGTCTTTGTCGGAAGACGGCACTGGGGGCGTAAAAGGAAACGCCGAGAACATGGTTCGTGTCTGATCCTGCATCTGATCTTGCATCTGCACAAACAGATTTTTGCTCTGATCCACGTAATTGTTCATCATGTTCTGCAGCATGGGCGCCTGCCCACTCATAAACTGCGTCCAGGCTTCAGGCCCGAACTGGTTGCCATACAAGCCTTTTGACTGCTCGGCCATGCGATCCTGAATGTCCATGAATGCCTGTATGTTTTTTTCGAGGTAAGTGCCCATGACACCCTGCATGGCATGACCATAAAATCGTATGATCTGCGACAGTGCCGTTGCAGAGAACATAGGCATGCCACCGCTTTCTTCTTCGAGAATAATCTGCAGCAAAATGCTGCGGGTCAGGTCTTCGCCCGACTTCGCATCGACCACCTGAAATGCCGCCGTATCGAGCACGAGCTGCTTGACATCTACCAGCGTAATGTACGCGCTGGTATACGTGTCGTAGAGTCGCCTGTTGGGGTATTTTTTTATCAGGCGCGGTTGCGTGCTGGATTCTTCAGATTGGGTCATAGCATTGGCCAAACATAAATTAAAGCAGAGAGGGTGGAACATCACGTGCCTGACAGCATGAAATGCCCCACCACGATTTGGGAAACCCCTTGGGCTCCAACCATTGCCTGCGCTGCTTCACACCACCCTGCCCTGAAGGGCTAAGGCGCGCTTGGCTACGCAGTAAACATCGGCGCCGGGAAGCATGCCTAGCCCATATGCAGGCCCCCATTTAATGAGAAGTCAGCCCCCGTCGCAAAGCCAGCACCATCAGAAGCCAGCCAGGCGACCATGGAGCCAATCTCTTCAGGCGTACCCAAGCGTTTTACCGGAATGGTTGCCACGATTTTCTCGAGTACGTCAGGACGTATGGCTCTGACCATGTCAGTACCAATATACCCCGGCGATATGGTGTTGACGGTGACGCCTTTGCTGGCAACCTCTTGAGCCAGCGCCATGGTAAAGCCGTGGATGCCTGCTTTGGCCGTCGAATAATTGACCTGGCCAAATTGCCCTTTTTGGCCATTTACCGAGCTGATATTAATAATGCGCCCCCACTGGCGACCCGCCATGTCTTCAATGACCTGCTTCGTGACATTAAACAGACTGTTGAGATTGGTATCGATAACAGCGCGCCAGTCTTCCTGACTCATTTTGCGAAACAGCCCGTCACGCGTGATGCCTGCATTGTTAACCAGGACATCAACCGGACCAAGCTCATCGCGAATTTTGTTAAAAGCCTGGTGTGTTGAGTCCCAGTCGGACACATTACCTACTGAAGCATGAAATTTGTAGCCCAGCGCACTTTGCTCGTCAAGCCACTTCTTAAAATCGCGGCTGGGGCCGCAGCCAGCAACCACATTAAAGCCCTCTTGCGCGAGCGTCTGGCAGATAGCTGTGCCAATGCCCCCCATTCCACCTGTTACGTAAGCCAGTTTGCCAGTCATTTTTATCTCCTTTTTTACGATCACGCCTGTCGCCACACCGTAACAATGCAGGCCGTGCCCGTTAGCACTACACCGCCCGGGTTTTTACAAAAGCCCCGGGCGCTTTCTCTATAGGCTCATGTCGGGTATTGCCCAACCGGGTGCGTGCACGCACTTGCTTGCCCGACTGCACTGCCAGCCACTCAAGCCATTCTGGCCACCAGCTGCCCACATGCTCTTGTGCCCCCTGTAACCACACATCAGCCTTCGCCGGCATCTCGGAACACGCATAATCAACGCCATGCGACCAGTAACTGCGGCGCCCGCTGGCCGGCGGGTTAATCACACCGGCAATATGGCCTGAAGCCCCCAACACAAACCGCATCGGCCCGCGCAGCAAGCTTGTACTGGCATATGCCGATTGCCACGGCACAATATGATCTTCGCGCGATCCGTAAATAAACGTGGGCATGGTCAGAGAACCCAGATCAAGCGGGTACTTGCCGACCTTGACCCGGCCTGGAGTCTTCAGGTTATTTTCGAGATAGGTATTGCGAAAGTACCAGGTAAAAAACGGTCCTGGCAGATTAGTGCCGTCAGAGTTCCAGTACAGCAGGTCAAATGCACGGGGAATTTCACCCTTAAGATAATTACCTTCGACGTAATTCCAGACCAGTTCTGCGGGACGCAAAAAAGAAAAAGTCGTACCCAGTTCACGTGCAGACAACAGGCCGCCTGCACCCAGCTGCTTTTCACGTGTCTGCGCATGCGCCTCATCGACAAACACGTCTAACACGCCAGTTTCTTCGAAATCGAGCAGCGTGGTGAGCAAGGTAAGTGAGCTTACCGGATCATTACCTTGTGCATGGGCGAGCGCGAGTGCAGACGCAAGCAGCGTACCTCCCACGCAAAAGCCCAACGCGTTGATTTGTTTTTGACGGGTAACCGTGCTGGTGACCTTGATCGCCTCAAGTACGCCGTCTTGAAGATAATCGGCCCAGGTTGCAGCGTCTATACCGTCTGTATCGGTTTCAAGCGGATTGCGCCACGAAACCAGCATGACGGTAAACCCGGCCGCCACCGCATGCCGCACAAACGAATTGCTGGCCTGAAGATCAAGAATATAAAACTTGTTAATACACGGCGGCACAACCAGCAATGGCTTTTGATGCACCTTTTCGGTAATCGGCGCATATTGAATAAGCTGGAACAGCCTGTTTTGGTATATGACAGCCCCTTCCGTGGTTGCTACATTTTTACCAAGCTCGAAACCAGACTCATCCGTTTGCGTCATCCGCCCCTTTTGTATGTCTTGCAGCAGATTACGCGCGCCTTTGAGCAAGGACTCGCCATTGCTGTCTATCATGGCCTGCTGTGCATCAGGGTTGGTCGCGAAATAATTGGCGGGAGACATGGCTTCGACCCATTGCATGGCCGAAAAACGCAAGCGATTACGCAAGGCATCGCTGACCTGCGCCGCATCGACGAGCTGATCTACCACTTTGGCGGACAGCAGGTAGACGTGTGCATTAAACGAGTGAGACGGGCTGGCAGACCATGCCTCACTGCGAAATCGCCGGTCTTTGGGCGCTGTGAGCTGCCCCTGCTGAGCCGCCGTAACAATACGCAGCCACTCGCGCGAAAATTCTGCCTGAATTTCTGCAAGAAGATCCGGAGCAATAGCTACCGGGGCTGGCCATTTGGATGACGAGGGAGCATTCAATTCAGACACCTGTTACAAAGCCTACATGTGAATTCATCTTGTCGATCAAACAAAAAACTGTCAATCAGGGTAAGTCGCTACCCTCTGGTGAAAGACCTTCATCAACCCGTCTTTGCGTCAGCCACGCCACCGTCGCCAGACGGCCTGTAACCCCATCGCGACGATACGAAAAGTACAGGTCAGGCCTGACATATGTGCACTCGCCGCTCAACTCTATATGGTTAACTCCCGCCCTGGCCAGTTTATGCCTGGCCAGAGACGGCAGGTCGGCAAGCCATTTGCCTTCGCCTTCTTTACTGACGAAATAAAGCGCGCTGGCGGCGTCATGCTCAACAAAAGCCTGGTAAACCTCGTCACCCACCTCAAAATGTGCCTGGCCAATGCCAGGCCCCACCCAGGCGCGCCACGCTTTCACATCGGGGCGGCGCCGGCGCAACGAATGTAATGTATTTTCAAGCACCCCCAGCGCCAGCCCACGCCACCCGGCGTGCGCCACACCTAAAGCTGTGCCGTCTGCACTGGCCATAACGACAGGCAGGCAGTCGGCCGTCATGATGGCCAGCACTTTTTCGGGCTGCAGCGTAATGGCGGCATCGGCTACGGGCAGCTCGGACCCTGCCAGCCTGGCATCACTTGCTTCACCCGGGCCGGGCTGGGCCAATGGTGCGCAGGTGTTGCGCTCATCGCCTCTGCCCACGAGCACCACACCCGCATCGGCATCGAAAACATCGCTGCCATGCACTTGGCGCAGCCACACCGGCTCACCGGGCAGCCTGGCACACAACGTTTGCCGATTAAAGGCTACCTGGTCGGAGTCATCACCCGTGTGCAACCCCAGGTTCAGCGACGCCCATGCATAGCCACTGCCGCCGCCACGGCGGGTAGTACAGAAATAATTAACACCTGGCCACGAAAGGCCAGATACCGTTGCAAGCCCTGACGCCTCATCGATGGCCTGTGGCGTTGCAGCCAGACCGTCGCCGCCATGATGTGCGGTCTTGGATTTGAGAGGATGGCCGTCTCGGCCGACTTCGTCCTGACAGACGGGGCCTGCGCTTGGGCTTGTAGTCAGTCGCTCCATGAAACCTCATCAAGTACGTGCTGAAAATCGTCGGCCAGTGCAGCGTCGAAACTGACGCGCTGCCCCGACGACGGATCGTCAAAGGCCAGGGCACGTGCGTGCAGCAGTTGCCGATGCGCGCCGCCAGCCTCGCGCCCACCATACAACACATCGGCAACCAAGGGATGGCGGATGCTGGCCAGGTGCACGCGAATCTGGTGTGTACGGCCAGTTTCAAGCCGGCACGCCACTTCGGTAACCGTCACGCCCTCATCGAGTACGCCTGACCGGTTTGACACATAATGCGTGATGGCCGGCTTGGGCGCGACCGGCCTGTCAACAGTCATGCGCACAGGGACCCTGGCATCGCGTCCTATCTCGGCGTCTACGGTACCCGCGCCCGGCAACAGGCCATGCACCAGCGCCAGATATTGGCGACTGACGCTGCGCGCCTGAAGCTGCCGCACCAGGTGCGTTTGCGCCTGTTCATGCCGGGCGACCACGAGCAGGCCTGAGGTGTCTTTGTCGAGCCTGTGTACGATGCCCGCACGGGCCACTGATGCCAGCTCGGGAAAGCGAAACAGCAGACCATTGAGCAGTGTGCCGTGCCAGTTGCCTGCGCCCGGATGCGTCACCAGCCCGGCCGGTTTGTTAATGACGACCCAGTCGGGGCTCTCGGCCACGACCCCGAACGCGATATCCTCTGGTATAAATGCCTGTGATTCGGGCGGCAGCTGCGGTGAAATCAGCAACACATCACCAGGATAGGTCAGTTGCTTGTTACGCCCGGGGCTGTCATTCACCAACACATGCCCGCCTTCTATCCACCCTTGCAGGCGACTGCGTGAATGCTCAGGCAACAGGCCCGCCAGCACCTTGTCGAGCCGCTCGGCCCGGGCACTTATCGGAAGACGAAAATGCAGCGGCTCACCAGGCGTTTGTGCCTCTTGAAAAGCATGCAAAGAACTTTCTTTGGTGATATCTGTGTCAGGCATGGCGACAAATCATATAATCAGCCTGCAATGCTAACACCAAGGATGCTTTTGTGACTCGTACCGATCTCTATACATTCCGCCATCCCGGTTTCGTGCGCCTATGCTGCGCCGTCCTCGGCCTAATCGCTGTGCTGCTCGTTACGGGCTGCGGCAGCATAAAATCAGAAAAGGACGTAACCGCAGGCTGGAGCGCCGAGCGTCTTTATCAGGATGCCCGCGAGAACATGAGCGCCGGCAACTGGAAAGACGCCCGCAGCCGGCTGGAAGCCGTTGAGGCGCGCTACCCCTTTGGGGGCTATGCCCAGCAGGCGCTTATTGATCAGGCCTATGTCAACTGGAAAGACGATGAACCAGAGCAAGCCCTGGCCGCCATAGACCGTTTTCAGCAGCAATACCCCAACCATGCGGGTACTGACTACATGCTGTATCTGAAAGGCCTGATAACCTTTACGCCGCCCAGTGCCGCGTTCAGCAAGTTCACCCGGCAGGATCCCAGCGAACGCGACCCCAAAGGCCTGCGTGAGTCTTATGAGGCCTTCAACGAACTGATTACACGCTACCCTGACAGCCGCTACGCCACCGACGCCCGTCAGCGTCTTACCTGGCTGGTCGGCACCATCGCCGACAACGAGGTTCATGTCGCCCAGTATTACTATGATCGCAAGGCTTACGTGGCAGCGATAAACCGCGCCAAAACCGTTATTACAGACTTCAAGGGTGTACCGGCTGCCGAAAAAGCCCTGTACATCATGTATTTGTCGTACGACAAACTAAACCTGCCTGATCTGCGTGATGACACCAAGCGTGTGCTTGACCAGAACTTCCCCAATAGCAAGTATTACGAGCAAGGTCTGGACGAGCCCCGCGGCACGCTCTGGAACCCCATCAACTGGTTTTAGCCACATCGGGCAAAGCGTCCGGCAGGGGTTCCTGCCGGGCCTTCAGAAAGGCCAGCACCTGCGCCGGTTCGCGTGTTCGTGCAAACGGCGGCAGGCCTCGCCAGATCAGTTTTCCGTATGGTTTTTCGACGATACGAACATCACCTACAACCAGTACCCCCCAGTCAGACTCTGACCGTATCAGGCGACCGGCGCCCTGCTTGAGCGTGATTGCTGCTTCAGGCACCTGATACTCCATAAATGGGTTGCCCCCTTCCGTTCTGCACAAATTCAGGCGTGCCTCAAGCACGGGGTCATCGGGCGGGGCAAACGGCAGCTTGTCAATCGCCACCAGCGTCAAGGCATCTCCAGGCACATCAATGCCTTCCCAGAAACTTGCGCTTCCCACCAGTACCGCTCGCCCCTGCTGAAACCGCTCGAGCAACACTCTGCGCGAGCTTTCGCCCTGTCTGAGCAACAGACGATCTATACCCAGATCTTCAAAGTGCGTTTCAAGCATGTCGGCAATACGGTCGACCGAACGCAGCGTGGTGCATAAAATAAGTACCCCGCCGCGGCTAGCCTGTATGAGTGGCAGCAGTACCTCGACAAATTTCTCATTAAATACCGGTGAGTTAGGCAGTGGCAGCGCCTTGGGCACATACAGCACCCCCTGATCGGGGTAGTTAAAGGGAGAATCCCAACGTGCTGTTGTGGCATCCCAAAGCCCCAGCTGACGAACAAAATGGCCAAAATCGCCATTGACCGAGAGCGTGGCAGACGTAAGCACCCAGGCCTGCCCCGGCCGCCGAAAACGTGAAAAAATACGGGCGACAGACAACGGCGCGCTGTGCAGACGCATATGATGCTGGCTGTGCTCTACCCAGCGCACCGCTGGTGTATTGTCGTCGTCTGTGCGTTTGGAGCGCGGGGCCTGTTTAACGTCGTCAGCGATCAAGGCATTATCGTCGTGTGACACCCCCACCTCTTTATATACGCCCCCGCCCATCTTCGCCGCCTGCGGCAATCCATCGTTATTGGCGTCGGGCTCACCTCTGTCAACTTCAGCACCGGTGCCGCTTGGCGCCGGACGCAGCGCATTGCGACCCTGACGGTCAGGCTGGCTCCAGCGAAACAAGCGGGCCCTGAGATCAAGACAACTTTTGTGGGCTGCTTCCAGATCCGGGTGTTTTTCTTTGACTATGCCCAGTAACTGCAGGCTTTTATCAAGCACGGCCAATAACGCGTCGAGCGCTTCATCAAACTCAGGCCCGTTGGGTATTGCCTGAAAGGTGGCCTTGCGCCCTGGCAGTTTCTCGATGGGTGCAGCCACCAGCCGCAGATTGCGGGCCGCCTGCTCGATATTTTTGCCTGCCTCGCTCCAGTTGGTCGATTCGCGCGCATAGGCCAGCCCGGCCGCTTCAGTAGTGCGCGCCAGGTCGAGCAACTGGTGCGAAGACACACTGGAGCCCAGAAAGCGCGTGGCAATGTCCGGCAACTGATGAGCCTCATCGAACACAACAAGATCAACGTCAGGCAGCAGATCGGTAATGCCTTCTTCTCGCAGAGCCAGATCAGCCATGAACAAGGCATGATTAACCACAACCACATCAGCGTCCTGTGCCTGCCGCCGGGCTTTTATCACAAAACAATCTTTGACGAACGGGCACTCTTGCCCCAGGCAGTTATCACGCGTGGATGTCACGCGATTCCAGATGTCGGCGTCTTCGGGTACTTCGGCCAGGTCACTGCGATCGCCCGTGCGTGACTGCTGCGAAAAAAGCTGAATATGTCGCAACTGACCGACCTCGGCCCGCGACTTTAGCGCCCGGTCGTCGCCAGAGAGGCGATCAAGATGGTAATGACATACATAATTGCCCCGCCCTTTGAGCAGCGAAACCGTCACAGGCAAGGCCAGCGCCTTGCGCAGCCGGGGAATATCGCGGCGGAACAGCTGGTCTTGCAATGTACGGGTGCCAGTGGATACCAGCACCTTGCCACCGCTGAGAAAGGCAGGCACCAGATAAGCCCAGGTTTTGCCCGTGCCGGTGCCGGCCTCGGCGATCAGGGTGGTGTGGTCAAGCGCCGCCTTTTCAATGGCCTGGGCCAGTTCAAGCTGGGCCTGTCGCGGCCGGTAATCGGGCACGGCCTGAGCAATAAGGCCGTCGCCGGCAAAGATATCAGAAAGTAGTTGATCAAACATGAAGGGTAGCCAGGAAGCGTAACGTCGATTTTCTCACAGGGGGTCGCACAACACCAATGGGCAGCAAATGTACCCCAATGCAGAAACGTTACCGACGCCCTGGTGGCGGGCCCGCTACCAGACATGCGCCATCCGGCCCACGGCAGCACGCGGCGGCAATTATCTATACTATGGCGCAATCACCCCCCATCGTGTTCCTGCGCCCGCCTTTTTTCCAGCCGCACCCGAGCACCTACATGCCGGCTTGGCACCCGTGGCGTAACAGGCACTTACACTGTGTACACAACGGTTCAGCCCCGCAATGTGGCAAAATGCGCCGCGTGATTCATTGATTTAATGTTGGACAAATGACTGATAACCCTGTGCAAGAAAAACCAAAGCCCGCCACCGACGCGGAAAACGCCGCACGCATCGTCGCCTTGCTGGCTGCCGAACTCAACGTGCGCCCCAATCAGGTGGCCGCAACGGTTGAACTTCTTGATGGCGGCGCCACGGTGCCCTTTATTGCACGCTATCGCAAAGAAGTAACCGGGGGCCTGGACGACACCGTACTGCGCAATCTCGAGGTCAGACTGATTTATGTGCGCGAACTCGAGTCACGACGCGCTGTCGTGCTTGATTCTATTGCAGAACAGGGCAAGTTGACGGCTGAACTTGAACGTGAAGTCAAAACCGCCGACACAAAACAGCGTCTTGAAGATCTGTATGCGCCCTACAAGCCCAAGCGGCGTACACGTGCCCAGATTGCGCGTGAAGCTGGCCTGGAACCGCTGGCTGATGCCATTTTGGCTGATGTGGCCTGCGATCCCGGCGTCCTGGCCGAAGGCTACCTCAACCCTGAGGCATCCGTTAATGATGCCAAAGCAGCCCTTGACGGCGCACGCGACATACTGGCCGAACGCTATGCTGAAAACGCCGACCTGCTTGCAGACATGCGCGAGCATCTTTGGAACACAGGTCTGATTTACTCCAAAGTCATGGCGGGTAAAGAAAACGAAGGTGATAACTTTCGCGACTGGTTTGACTTCAGCGAGCCTCTGCGCACCCTGCCGTCGCACCGCATACTGGCCCTGTTGCGCGGGCGCCAGCAAGGCGCGCTCGACATCCGGCTGGGGCTAAACCCCGAACTTGAAGCCCAGACACCCCATCCCTGCATTTTGCGTATTGCGCGTTTTCTGCGCGTCGACGCCGACTTCGGTCTGGACCCCACCCCACGCGGTCGCTGGCTGGCTGAGGTATGCCGCTGGACATGGCGGGTCAAACTGCTGACAACGTTCGAGTCTGAGCTCATCGGTCGTCTGCGGGAAAGTGCCGAACAAGAGGCCATACGCGTTTTTGCCGCCAATCTCAAAGATCTGATGCTGGCCGCGCCGGCTGGCCCCAAAGCCGTGCTCGGCCTTGACCCAGGCATACGCACTGGGGTCAAGCTTGCTGCCATTGACGCTACAGGCAAAGTATTGGCAACCAGCACAATTTACCCCTTCGAACCCGGCGCGACCGGGAGGGCAGCATCAGCACGCTGGCGGCATTAATCAGCAAGCACAATATTGAGCTTCTGGCCATTGGCAATGGCACTGCGTCACGCGAGACCGAAAAGCTCGTCACCGACATGCAGGAAAAATTCCCCAAGCTCAACGTAACCCGCGTGGTCGTTTCTGAGGCAGGCGCTTCGGTGTATTCGGCCTCTGAGCTTGCTGCCAATGAATTCCCTGACCTTGACGTCAGTCTGCGCGGTGCGGTCTCGATTGCGCGCCGCCTCCAAGACCCGCTGGCCGAACTGGTCAAGATTGAGCCAAAAGCCATAGGCGTCGGTCAATACCAGCACGACGTCAACCAGCGCGAACTTGCCCGGTCGCTTGATGCCGTCATTGAAGACTGCGTCAATGCGGTGGGGGTTGATGTCAATACCGCCTCTGCCCCCCTGCTTACTCGCATTTCAGGGCTGAACGCGACCTTAGCCAAAAACATTGTGGCCTGGCGAGACAGCAACGGGGCTTTCCCCGATCGCAAAGCTTTGCTTAAGGTGCCGCGTTTTGGTGATAAAACCTTTGAACAGGCCGCCGGCTTTTTGCGTATTGCCAACGGTGGCAACCCGCTCGATGCTTCATCGGTACACCCCGAAGCGTATCCGGTAGTTCAGCGCATTCTGGCTAAAATCAAGTCTGATGTGCATGAGGTCATGGGCCGGCAAGGCGCACTCAAGGGCGTTTCCCCGGCTGAGTTTACCGATGAACGCTTTGGTTTGCCCACCGTCAAGGACATCTTCCAAGAGCTCGAAAAACCCGCCCGCGATCCTCGCCCCGAATTCAAGACGGCCACCTTTATGGAAGGTGTCAACACCCTTTCAGACCTGCACGAAGGCATGATCCTCGAAGGCGTAGTCACCAACGTAGCCAACTTTGGGGCGTTTATCGATGTTGGCGTACACCAGGACGGCCTGGTGCATATTTCAGCCCTGTCGAACACATTTGTAAAAGACCCCCGCGATGTCGTGCGCGTGGGTCAGACAGTCAAGGTCAAAGTGCAAGAGGTTGATGTCGCACGCAAGCGCATCGCGCTTACCATGCGTCTGGATGATGACAGCGCACCTGCACGACGAGGCGGCGACACACGCCCTGGCACCGACCGTCGCACGTCCTCGGGATCATCACGGCGCAACAATGCGGCAAGCTCTGCCGAGCCTTCATCCATGGGCGCCATGGCTGCCGCCTTTGCCAAGCTGAAAAAATAACGCCATGAACTTACTGCTTGCAAACCCCAAAAGGTAGCCCTATGGAACCCAACCCCGAGCCTCCTTGCACCGTGGACGCGGGCAGGTTGACGCAACTGATCAGCCTGCTGTCTTGCGGCGACCTCGACGAGCACGAAATCGCGCGCATCACTGATATTTGTCTTCAGGCCGTGAGCGAACCTGCCCAAACCCTGCAAACGCATTATGGTGCAGAGGCTGCACGTGTAGCTCAGTACGACCCGGCGGGTGTGCTGGCCTTTATTATATTTATTGAACTGGAAGACTATTTCGCCGTCTCGGACACGGTAGACGAGCTGTACGAGCAGGTCATCGATGCGTTCGAGCAACCCCTGCTGCCTGATTACCCCTACGACGATAACAACTTTCAAACCATTGCCGACTTCTTCAGATGGGTAGACCAGCAGTTGCTGATACATCATCCAAAGTATTGCCTGATCAATTTTGGCGAGAGCTACACGCACGATTTTCAGGTAGTTTTAGTGCACAGAAGCACCACACAAGAAATACTCTCCTTGTGCGGCCAGATGCAGCTAAAGGCTGAGCTCAGCTAACCCGTGCGTAGCAGCCCACCCGGTATCCGTTAACGGTTGCGGTCAGCGACCTGCTGGCCTTCGCCGGCAATACCTGCCAGCGCATCATCGATGACACCAGCCAGCAGGCGGAAGGCTGGCTTGATCTCGTCAGGCGGTACTTCGGCATACCCCAGTAACAGCCCCCGACGCATGCGTGCGGGGTCAAGATAATAGTCACTAAGTGGCCGCACCAGTATGCCGCGATCAAACGCATCACGGCATACTTGCACATCGTCGACTTCGTCCGGCAGCCCCAGAACCAGGTGCAGTCCGGCCTCATCCCCGACAATCTCGAGTTGGTCACCGTAGCTGTTCCGGATCGCGTCAATCAGTAAAGCACGTCGTTGTGCATACAGATTGCGCACCCGTCTGATATGCGAACTTAAATAACCTTCGCGTACGAATTCGGCCACAATGGACTGCGTCATCAACTGACCTTCGCGGTAAAGTTCGGCCACTGCCGAGGCGAAGTCTTCTGACAGGCCTTCAGGCACGACCATATAGCCCAGGCGCAGCCCCGGGTACAGGGTTTTGCTGAAGCTGCCCACATACAGTACACGCCCCGCTTCGTCCAGGCCCTGAAGTGACGGCAATGGCCGACTGCCAAAGCGAAAATCACTGTCGTAGTCATCTTCGAGTATCCAGCAGCCATGCTTGCGTGCGTATTGCAGCAACCAACGCCTGCGAGCCAGGCTCATGACCATGCCCAAAGGGTATTGATGAGAGGGCGTGACCACGATAAGCCTGGGCGGGTTCTTTCGGTCGGCCATGGAAGGCCGGATACCTTCAGCGTCGACAGCCACCGGGACGACGTTTAGCCCTGAAGAAATCAGCAGATTACGCAGCCCCCAGTAGGAAGGGTCTTCGATCCAGACGGTATCGCCAATATCGCACAGCAGGCGTGTGGCCACATCAAGAGCCTGGTGTATGCCTGTTGTAATTACAACCTGCTGCGCGGTGCTGTTGACCGATCGCGTACTGTGCAAAAAGCCTGATATCGCCTGCCGCAAAGGTGGAAAACCGCCTGCCGGGGCGTAAGTGAGCAGACGTGGATCGGCCTGGCGCCACTGCCGGTTCTGAATACGCAGCCAGACTTTGAGCGGGAACTCAGCCACGTCGGGCAAACCGGCCATGAATGCGCCGTGTTGCCGCTTGGAAAAACCCAGCCTGCCAATTAGCCGCTGCCCCCGGTCAGACAGATTGGGCCCGGGCGTTTGCCCCGCGCCCACATCGACAGACGGAACGGGCGCTCCGACGCCCTCGATGGAGTCCTGGCTAATGTCTTCGACAAACGTGCCCTTGCCTGTGGTTGCGCTGACATAGCCTTCAATCGCCAACTGTTCATACACCTGTATGACCGTGTTTCGCGCGATGCCGACGTCTCTGGCCATACTGCGTGATGACGGCAAGCGCGCACCCGGCTGAATCTGGCCTTCAAGAATGGCCTGCCTGAGCAAACGATACAGCTGGCGGTATACAGGCTCTGAGCCTGCAGCAAGCCATTGCTGCAGCCAGTCTGAAAGAGAGAAGGAATTCAAATTGGCCCCACGAAAAACGCGGAAATGGGTCTACATAGTAAACCAGATTGTCATTATATTTAGAACCATTCAAAGAACCCGCCTACAAAAAGAGGATGACAAATGAGTAAGCAGACGTGGCAAGAGCGCAAGTCACAGGCTATTCCCAACGGCATCAGCGTCATGTGCGACTTTTATGTTGATCGCGCACAAAATGCCGAGCTCTGGGACCTCGAAGGTCGTCGTTACATTGATTTTGCGGCCGGTATTGCCGTCACCAACACCGGACACCGTCATCCTCGCGTCGTCAGCGCCATTGCGCAACAGCTCGAAAAATTTACGCATACAGCCTTCCAGGTTGTGCCCTACGCCCAATATATTGAGCTTGCCGAGAAAATAAACCGGCTGACACCCGGCGATCACGCCAAGAAGACAGCATTCTTCACGACGGGTGCCGAGGCCGTTGAAAATGCCATCAAAATCGCCCGCAAGGCAACCGGACGCACCGGCGTCATCGCTTTTTCAGGTGCGTTTCACGGCCGCACTTTTATGGGCATGGCTCTCACCGGCAAGGTACAACCTTACAAAGCCGGCTTTGGCCCTTTGCCAGGCGAGGTGTACCACGTTCCGTTTCCTTCGACCATAGCGGGGGTCACAACAGAGGACTCCCTGACCGCCATCGAAACCTTACTGAGCTCCGACATTGAGCCCAGCCGCGTCGCCGCCATCATCATCGAACCCGTGCAGGGCGAAGGCGGCTTTAATGTGGCTCCGCCAGAACTGCTCAAGGCCTTGCGCACACTGTGCGACCGACACGGCATACTTCTGATTGCCGATGAGGTACAAACCGGCTTTGCCCGCACAGGAAAAATGTTCGCTATTGAGCATGCCGGCGTTGTACCTGATCTGATCACAATGGCCAAAAGCCTGGCGGGTGGCATGCCGCTTTCAGCGGTTTGTGGCCGGGCCGAACTCATGGATGCCCCTCCCCCTGGCGCGCTCGGCGGCACCTATGCGGGCAATCCGCTTGCACTGGCGGCAGCGCATGCCGTACTCGACATCATTGAGTCTGAGCAACTGGTGCAGCGCGCCTGCACGCTGGGCGACAGACTGCGCGCCACGCTCACCTCGCTGCAGGAAGTCACGCCACACATGGCCGAAATACGTGGCCTGGGCGCCATGATCGCCGTCGAGTTCCGTAACCCTGCCGGCAACACCCCTGATTCTGATTTTGCCCGCAAGGTGCAAGCCAAATCATTGGAGCAAGGTCTTATACTGCTTACATGCGGATCACACGGGCATGTAATACGGTTTCTCTTCCCGCTTACAATCCCGGACAATGTATTGACAGATGGCTTACATATTTTGTCCAATGCCATTCGTACCTGACGCGCCCAGGGGGCTTGCCTCCTGAATGATTACAACGATTACGAGGCGTAGACGCAATGACGGAAACCCACCACGAGCCGCTTGTCAGCTTTCGCAACGTGCAGAAGTCTTACGACGGTGAAACACTAGTTGTCAAAGATCTGAATCTCGATATTTACCCGGGCGAGTTTCTTTCTTTGCTGGGCCCTTCAGGCTCAGGCAAAACCACCTGTCTGATGATGCTTGCGGGCTTTGAATTTCCGACGGGCGGCGAAATTGTGCTTGACGGGCAAAGCCTCAACCATGTGCCGCCTCATAAGCGCAACATTGGCATGGTGTTTCAAAACTACGCGCTGTTTCCTCACCTGACCGTAGAAAAAAATCTCGACTATCCGCTGAAAGTGCGTAAATTGCCTTCGCAGGAGCGGCAGCAACGCATTGCCCAGGCGCTAGAGATGGTTCAGATGGGCGCATTTGGCAAACGCTACCCAGCCCAGCTGTCAGGCGGACAGCAGCAGCGCATCGCACTGGCGCGCGCTCTGGTGTTCAACCCAAAACTGGTGTTAATGGACGAACCCCTGGGTGCGCTCGACAAACAGTTGCGGGAACACATGCAGCTCGAACTGAAAGCCTTGCACCGCTCACTGGGCATCACCTTTGTCTATGTCACACACGATCAGAGCGAAGCGCTGACCATGTCGGACCGGGTCGCCGTTTTTGAACAAGGCATTATTCAGCAGGTATCCACCGTTGACACACTGTATGAGTCTCCGTGTAACGCATTCGTTTCCGGCTTCGTCGGTGACTGCAATAAATTTAACGGCACGGTGGTCACCACAAACGACACACACTGCACGGTAAGCCTGGGCAACCACGCCACACTGTCGGGGCTTAACATCGAGGGACTGTCCCAGGGCGCACCCTGCGTCGTCGCCATCCGCCCCGAACGTCTGCGTCTTGTCGATGCTGCAAGCCAAAACGCCATCGCCGCCGTCACGCTCGACAAAGTGTACTTTGGCGACCACATCCGCCTGCGTTGCCAGGCCGCCGATGAGCCGTCTGTGTTCATTAAACTTGCACTCGATGAGAGCGCCATGGCGGGGACACTCGAAAAAGGCACGCCCGTATTTCTTCAGGCCGAGCCTCACCACATCAGGGTATTTAGCCCCTGATTTTTATTATTTATTAAAAACAACCCCAGGAGAGAGACATGAGTATAAAAAACACCCTGTACGGCGGCAGTCTTGCCGTCCTCATTCTGGCCTCGGCCAGCCAGGCAGCCGTTGCACGCGATCTTACAATTGTGAATTTTGGTGGCGCCAACGGAAAGGCACAACAAGTCGCCTATATTGATCCGCTCAAGAAAGAACTCGGCATCAATATTCTGAATGTCGCCTATAACGGTGAGCAGGCCAAAGTAAAGGCTATGGTGGAAACCAATAACGTCGTATGGGACGCGGTGGAGGTCGAGACTGCTGATCTGGGGCGTGGCTGTGACGAAGGGCTTTATGAGAAGCTCGACTGGTCGAAGCTGGGCAATAAGGAAGACTACATTCCTGAAGCCATCCACGAGTGTGGTATCGGTACATTTGTGTGGTCCACCGTACTGGCCTATAACGGCAAGACGCTCAAGAGCACACCCAGCAGCTGGGCTGATTTCTGGAACGTAGAAAAATTTCCGGGCAAACGCGGCATGCGTAAAGGCGCTCGCTACAACCTGGAGTTTGCACTGATGGCCGATGGCGTGGCACCTTCTGATGTCTATAAGACGCTGGCCACACCCGAAGGTATAGACCGGGCATTCAAGAAGCTGGACGAACTCAAACCCAATATTCAGTGGTGGGAGGCAGGGGCCCAACCTGTGCAGATGCTGGCAGCGGGCGACGTAGCCATGTCCACGGCATACAACGGCCGCATTGATTCGGCAAACCGGGAAGGCCAGGACCTGAAAATTGTCTGGAACGAAAGCATATACGATCTTGACTACTGGGTGATCCCTACCGGCAGCCCCAACAAAAAGCTGGCAGAAGAATTCATCAAATATGCGTCATCTGTGCCTGCTCAGGTTGCTTACGCGCACGAGATCGCCTACGGCCCTATTAACAAAAAAGCCGTCGAACAGATCGGGCCAGAGCTTCAGGCCAATATGCCTACCTCATCCGAAAACATGAAAAACGCCCTGCTCTCCAGCTACGACTACTGGGCTGATCATGGAGAAGAACTCGACCAGCGATTCTCTGCCTGGTCTACCCGCTAACCGGTCACTTCTGACCCTGCATACAGCCTCAACTGTGCACGGCACAGAGGGGGCTGGCAAGGCACCACTATGACGGCTTCGATTACCGGCAACACGCTTCTCACCACGAAACAGCGGATGGCCGCCACGGCACGTAAGCAGAAACTCAAGGCCTTTGCGCTGATCGCGCCGCTGGCTCTGTTTCTGCTGGTGATATTTATAATTCCGATCGCCATGCTGCTGTTTCGCGCCGTAGACAACCCCGAAGTAATCCAGCGTCTACCGCACACGCTTGTAGCCCTTAAAACATGGGATGGTCAAAGCACACCCGACGCACCCGTTTATGCAGCGCTCATGCAAGACCTGCAACAAGCCAAAGACGACTCAGGCACAGGCGTGGTAGCCCGTCGTCTTAATTACGAGATTGCCGGGTATCGCAGCCTGGTATTCAAAACCATACGCCGCATGCCTTTCGAAGCCAAAGGCCCGATTACTGACGCCGAAATAAAGAACCGTTTTCTGGACATAGACAAACGTTGGGGCGAGCCTGATTACTGGAGTGTCATAGCCCGAAACGCAAAACCCTATTCACCTTATTTTCTTCTTGCAGCACTTGATCTGCAGCAAGATGTTGATGGTTCAATAAGCCGCGTCGCGCCCACCACCTCCGCCTTTCTGGCGATTTTTCAGCGCACCTTCGTCATCGCCGGCGTCGTTACCCTGCTGACACTGGCGATGGGCTTTCCTCTGGCTTACTGGATTGCCTCACTTTCCAAGCGTCGGGCCAACCTGGTCATGATCTTCATTCTCATCCCCTTCTGGACCTCTATTCTGGTGCGCATTGCCGCGTGGATAGTGCTCTTGCAGCGCCAAGGCTTGCTGAATAAGGCGATGATGGGCATGGGGCTGACTGATGCCCCCGTGGATCTGCTGTTTAACCGCATCGGTGTGTATATCGCCATGACGCACATCTTGCTGCCTTTCATGATTCTGCCTATCTATAGCGTGATGCAGTCAATTCCACGCACTTATCAGCGGGCCGCGATCTCGCTGGGCAGCCACCCCTTTGCGGCCTTCTGGAAGGTGTACGTGCCGCAGACTTATCCAGGGGTAGGTGCTGGCGTTTTACTGGTCTTTATCATCGCCGTCGGCTACTACATTACGCCCGCCCTGCTGGGTGGAGCCAATGATCAGATGATTAGCTATTACGTGGCGTACTTTACAAACCAGACTATTAACTGGGGCATGGCAAGCGCCCTGGGCTTTCTGCTGCTGGTGGGTACGCTGTTGCTTTACTTTCTGTACCGCAGACTATCCGGTCGCGAACTGGGGCTGGGCTGATCATGAAAAAACTTGCTCCACGCTTCCCACCACACACTTCGCTGGCACAACGCCTGTGGTATTACAGCCATCGCACGCTGTGCCTGCTGATTCTGCTTTTTCTGATATTGCCCATATTGGTCATTATGCCGCTGTCGTTTAGCGACAATACACTACTGCTCTACCCCATACCGTCGTATTCGCTAAAGTGGTACCAGGCGCTGTTTGCCTCTGAAGACTGGATGCGTGCAGCAAAAAACAGCTTTATTGTGGCGCCAAGCGCAACGGTAATCGCCACCGTGCTGGGCACGCTGGCTGCCGTCGGCCTGCACAAGGTTAATTTCTGGGGCAAAAGCCTGCTGATGGCTATTTTGATATCGCCCATGATTGTGCCGCTGGTCGTTGTCGGTGTAGGTATTTATCTGTTTTTCGCCCCGTACGGGGTAACCAGCAGCTATTCAGGGCTGATACTCGCGCATGCCGCGTTGGGCACGCCATTTGTGGTCACAACCGTCATGGCTTCGCTGGCCGGCTTCGATCAGAATTTACTGCGTGCCGCTTACAGCCTGGGCGCTCACCCGCTAAAGTCGTTTTTTACCGTAACGCTGCCCATCATCGCGCCGGGTGTTATTGCAGGTGCACTGTTCGCATTTGCCACGTCATTTGATGAAGTGGTGGTAACGCTGTTTTTAGCAGGGCCCGAGCAGGTTACGCTGCCTCGCGAAATGTTCAGCGGCATTCGTGAAAACATCAGCCCCATTATTGCTGCCGTGGCGACCATATTGATAGTATTCTCAACCTGTCTGCTGCTGACGCTAGAGTGGCTGCGAGGCCGAAGCCAGGCTGCCGCCACGGCCAAAGATCGAGAATGAATCCGTATTTACGACCCTAAGCCCAAGCGGCATCACTGCGCTGGGCGGGCTGCACCCTGCGGTAAGGGTATAGCGTGTTCAGCACCTGGCCGGCACAGCCAGATAGCCACCTTGGCCAAAGATTAAAAGCAAAACGTTGATCATGCCCATGTCATGCCCAGCCCAGCCAGGCCAGGACCCAGCCCTGGCTTTGGTGAGATCGGCCCTCAGCCATAAAGACTCAAACCCTCGGCCGGTCCTCGGTCAGACGTCGGTCAGGGCAGCCAAAGCGGCTTTTACGGCTTCCAGCTTGTCTGCCTCAAACCGGCAGACCACCACGTCAGCGATGTCCAGCGTAACAACGCTTTCGTCCGGAACGGCGGCGACATCGCCCAGCTGCAATGCCTGCAGGCCCTTCATTGCCACCCCGGCAGCCTTGGGGTCATCAAACGGTTCGGACAACAGCAACTCGTCACCCTCTGCGGACAGCAGGCGGAAGCGGAATTTTCCGTCTTCGTCACGGAAACTGACAAAACGCGGTTTCTTGCCTTTACCCGATTTGGTCTTGGCTGGCGCTCCAGCGGTTTTTGAAACCGCACGCAGCCCCACCGCTGCGCGCAGGCGCTCCATAAGCGGTTGTGACAGTGCCCGCGCCTTGGTGGCACCGGCCTGCAGAATGTCTTCTATGCGATCTGGGCGGCTCATGAGATCAGCATAGCGCTCGCGCATGGGGGCAAGTTCTTCTTCGATGCGATCGAACAGCGCGATTTTTGCATCGCCCCAACTCAGTCCGTTTTCTAGCTGCTGACGAAATGCCGCCGACTGTTGTGGCGTGGAAAACGCCCGAAAGAGCGTATACAAATGCGAACCTTCGGCGTCCTTGGGTTCACCGGGCTGGCGTGAATCAGTCACGATACGCATAATGGCCGAACGCGTCGCGGCACTGCCACCTTCAAACAAGGGAATGGTGTTGTCATAGCTTTTGGACATCTTGCGGCCATCTAGCCCCGGCAAGGTGGCCACGTCTTCATCCACCTGGACTTCGGGCAATACGAACAAGTCAGTACCCTGCCCGTAAAGATGATTAAAGCGCTGTGCTATGTCGCGTGCCATCTCCAGGTGCTGGATCTGATCACGACCCACAGGCACTTTATTGGCATTGAACATCAGAATATCAGCGGCCATCAAGATAGGATACGAAAACAACCCCATATTGACGCCGTCATCAGGCTCAACCTGGCGCGCCGTGTTCTGGTCAACAGACGCCTTATAGGCATGCGCCCGGTTCATCAGACCTTTAGGTGTCACACACGTGAGCATCCAGCACAGCTCCGGGATCTCAGGAATATCAGACTGCCGGTAAAAGGTGACGCGCTCAGCGTCCAGCCCGGCCGCCAGCCAGGTGGCGGCAATTTCGAGCCGGGAGCGGGCAATGCGCTGCGGATCATCACACTTGATCAACGCATGGTAATCGGCCATGAAATAAAACGCATCCACGCCGGCCTGTGTGCTGGCCTGAATTGAAGGCCGGATTGCACCGGCATAATTGCCCAGATGTGGTGTGCCGGATGGAGTAATTCCGGTAAGTACTCGGGTGTTCATCATGTTGGTTTCAATGTATAGAGTGCATGAATGTGAAACGGGCGGCGGCACGGCACGGTGCTATAACACCACGGCTTCGCGCCGGTCAGATTCGAGATATTCGCGAGACTGCATTTCCAGAATACGCGACACGGTGCGATAAAACTCGTTAGCCATAGGCCCCTGGACGTACAGTTCATCGGCCGGGCACTCTGCTGAAATAACAAGTTTTATTTTATGATCGTAAAACACGTCGATCAGCCAGGTAAAACGGCGGGCTTCTGACGCATTACGTGCCGCCATGCGAGGCACGTCTGACACTATAACGGTATGAAAACGACTGGCAAGGTCGAGGTAATCGTTTTGTGACCGCGGTCCGCCACACAAGGTGGCGAAATCAAACCAGACAATGCCACCGCCCAAAGCAACTGCCTTGAGCTGGCGGTTCTCGACAGTAAGCACGGGCTTCATCGGTGCTGTATCCAGCAAGCGATCGAAAATTTCCTGTAGTTCGCTGTTGGTCTCTGACGTAATGGGCGTCAGATACATGCGCACCTGTTCAAGCGCACGCCGGCGATAATCTACGCCGGTGTCTACGTTCATGACATCCATGCGATCCTGGATCAGCTTGATGGCCGGTAAAATGCGGTCACGGTGCAAGCCGTCTGGGTACAAGGTGGAGGGCTCATAATTTGATGTCATCACAAACGAGGTGCCGTGTTCAAACAGCTTGAGCAAAAGCCGGTACAAAATCATGGCATCGGCCACATCAGACACATGAAACTCGTCAAAACAGATGAGCCGGTATTTCTTGGCAATGCGCAGAGCCACTTCATCAAGCGGGTCTTGCTGCCCGCGCACCTCACCAAGCTCATGATGAACACCACGTATAAACTCATGAAAATGAATACGGGTTTTGCGCTTTACCGGCACAGTAAGATAAAACGCATCCATCAGAAAACTTTTACCGCGCCCGACGCCGCCCCACATATACACGCCGCGTGGCACATCGGGCCTCTTGAATAGTTTCCTGAACGTCGACGAGCGCGCCGACTTAAAGCTTACCCATTCATCGTAATACTGCTGCAAACGGTCAATAGCGGCTTCTTGCGCCTCATCAGGCGTGTAGCCACGTTCTTGCAAGGCCTGATGGTAATACTCACGGACATTCATAAAGCAACCGGATGATTCTGGCGCCCAGCTGGACGCCTCCAAAAGAGAAAAGGGCGAGCCCTGGCCCGCCCTTTTCCTGCATGCCTGAGCCGTCACCGGCCCTGCGATCAGAAGTTGAGCGAGCGCTTGTCAACAGCCAGCGCCGCTTCTTTAAGCGACTCGGAAAGCGTGGGATGCGCATGACAAATGCGAGCTATGTCTTCGGCCGCACCACGGAACTCCATAATGGTAACTGCCTCGGCAATCAGCTCGGAAGCCTGCGGCCCGATTATGTGGACGCCCAGAACTTCATCTGTTTTCGCATCGGCAAGTATTTTGACAAAGCCCGTGGTATCACCCAGCGCGCGCGCGCGACCGTTTGCCATAAACGGGAAACTGCCCGCCTTGTAAGCCCGGCCTTCGGTCTTGAGTTGCTGTTCGTTTTTGCCAACCCAAGAGATTTCGGGTGAGGTGTAAATGACGAACGGAATGGTGTCAAAATTGACATGACCGTGCTGGCCTGCAATACGCTCGGCCACGGCAACGCCCTCTTCTTCTGCCTTGTGCGCCAGCATGGGCCCACGCACTACGTCGCCCACCGCCCAGACATTGGGCAGATTGGTCTTGCATTCGTCGTCTACAACGACAAAGCCACGCTCATCGCGCTTCAGGCCTACGGTATCAACCCCCAAGCCTTCGACATTGGGGACGCGTCCAATAGAAACAATGAGCTTATCGAAAGTGAGCGTTTGCGCTTCGCCTTTGGCATCGGTGTACGGTACAGTGACCGATTTGGACGTGGCCTTGATCTCGCCAATCTTCACGCCAGTTTGAATATCGAGCCCTTGCTTGGCCAGCTGCTTCTGAGCTTCTTTGGCTACCTGCTGGTCTACGGCTGCCAGGAAATCGGGCATGGCTTCGAGCACGGTAACCTCTGAACCAAGCCGACGCCACACGCTGCCGAGTTCAAGGCCAATAACGCCAGCCCCAATAACCCCGAGTTTCTTGGGCACCGAGGGAATGCGCAGCGCACCATCATTGGACAGCACCTGTTCTTCGTCGAACGGCAGGCCAGGCAATTGGCGAGGTGACGAACCCGTAGCAATGATGACATGTTTGGACACCAGGTCTTCGTCTTTCTTACCGGCAACCTTGATGCTCCAGCCGCCGTCCACGTGGGCAACAAACGACCCCATGCCGTGAAAAAAGGTGACTTTGTTCTTTTTGAGCAAATACAGAATACCTTCGTTGTTCTCTTTGACGACGGAGTCTTTGCGACCAAGAAGCTTGTTCAACTTGAGCTTGACGTCTTTGACATCAATGCCGTGGTCTTCGAAGTGCTCGTTGACCTGCTCATAATATTCGGACGACTGCAGTAACGCTTTGGAGGGAATGCACCCTACGTTGGTGCAAGCACCACCAGGGGCCGGCTTGCCGTCGGCGGTACTCCATGCGTCGATGCACGCTACCGACATGCCTAGTTGCGCGGCGCGGATGGCGGCAATATACCCACCGGGGCCCGCGCCGATCACGACTACGTCAAATTGTTTTGCCATAATGATTTCTCGGTTTTCATAGGGTTGACGCAAACCTTGAGCAGGTTTACGCGTCAGGGGAAAGCGGCGATGCACTCAACACGCTTCCGTTATCGTTGGAGCAGGCCCAAAAAAGCCCCGACCGCAGTCCGTTGCATGGGACGCTGCCGAGGCCTGTATCAGACGCGCTTCGGCAAGCGGCTTACAGATCGAGCAACAGACGTTGCGGATCTTCAAGCGCTTCTTTCATGGCGACCAGAGCCAGCACCGCCTCACGGCCATCAATAATACGATGGTCGTAAGACAGGGCAAGATAGTTCATGGGCCGGATGACAATCTGGCCATTTTCAACAACTGCCCGGTCTTTCGTAGCATGAATGCCAAGAATGGCCGACTGAGGCGGGTTGATGATAGGCGTGGAAAGCATGGAGCCAAAAACGCCGCCGTTGGAAATGGAGAACGTGCCGCCGGTAAGTTCGTCAAGCGTCAGCTTGCCGTCGCGGGCGCGCGCGCCAAAGTCAGCGATCTGCTTTTCGATTTCGGCGATCGACATTTGATCAGCATTGCGCAAAATAGGTACAACCAGGCCACGCGGGCTGCCGACAGCGATGCCGATGTCAAAGTAACCGTGATAGATAATGTCTTTGCCATCAACGGAAGCATTGACCACAGGGTATTTTTTCAGTGCGGCAACCGCTGCCTTGACGAAGAACGACGTAAAGCCCAGCTTGACGCCGTGCTCTTTCTCGAACTGGTCTTTGTAACGCTTGCGCACATCAAGAATGCCCTGCATATTGACTTCGTTAAACGTCGTCAGAATGGCGTTTTCAGTTTGTGACTGAATGAGGCGCTCGGCCACACGGGCACGCAGCCGGCTCATGGGTACGCGCTGTTCAGGGCGTCCGTCGAGCGAGAGAGCCGGTGCAGCAGCCGGGGCGGCGGCTTTCTTGGCGGGCGCAGCGCCAGCCTCAAGAGCGTCGCCCTTGGTAATGCGACCGCCACGGCCGGAACCCTCAACACTGGAAGGGTCTACGCCTTTTTCAGCCAGAATTTTACCGGCGGCCGGCGAAGCGACAGCCGACTTTGCAGAAGCCGCTGGGGCAGAGGCCGCAGCCTCAGCCTGTGGTGCCGGCGCATCGGCGGGCTTTTCGGCAGGTGCAGCAGCGGCCTTGGCGTCAGTATCGATACGAGCCAGCACTTCACCAGAAGTTACCGTGCTGCCGTCGCCTTTGACGATTTCTTTGAGCACGCCAGACGCGGGAGCAGGCACCTCGAGCACCACCTTGTCGGTTTCGACCTCAATCAGAATCTCGTCAGCCTCGACCATTTCGCCGGGCTGCTTTTTCCATTCGAGCAAGGTTGCTTCCGAAATCGATTCAGAAAGCTGCGGTACGAGAACGTCTGTAATTGCCATGATATGTATTCCGTTTAGTTAGATCTGTACATTATTTGGTCAGCATGAAGCCCTTGAACTTGGCGGCAAATGCCTGCTCAAGCAAGTTGCGCTGCTGCTCCTGGTGCTTGGCCAGGTATCCCACGGCAGGCGATGCGGATGCCGAACGGCCCGCGTAACCCAGCCTTTGTCCTTCAGCCATATTCTCGTACAAATGATGCTGAATATAAAACCAGGGGCCCTGGTTTTGTGGCTCGTCTTGCGTCCACACGACTTCTTTGGCGTTCGGGTATTTTTGGAGCTCAGCCTGAAAAGCCTTGTGTGCAAAGGGGTATAACTGCTCAATGCGCAAAATGGCAACGTCGTTGTGCTCACCTTCTTTGCGTGCATTAATAAGGTCGTAGTAAACCTTGCCAGAACACACCACCACGCGCCTGACATTGTCTTGTACAACAGTTGAGTCCTGCTCGCCGATGACCGTCAGGAACTGACCTGTAGCCAGATCTTCAAGCGGCGAGGCGGCGGCCTTGTTGCGCAACAGTGACTTAGGCGTAAGTATGACCAGCGGCTTGCGGAAGGGCCGTATCATCTGGCGACGCAGCAAATGAAAGATTTGTGCACCGTTGGTGGGTTGCGCCACCTGAATGTTGTTATCAGCGCACAGCTGCAGAAAACGCTCTATGCGTGCAGATGAGTGCTCAGGGCCCTGACCTTCGTAACCGTGCGGCAGCATGAGCGTGAGCCCGCACTGCCGGCCCCATTTGGCTTCACCCGACGAGATGAACTGATCAATGACCACTTGCGCTCCGTTGACGAAATCGCCGAACTGAGCTTCCCAGATGGTTAATGTGTTGGGCTCAGCCGTGGCGTAGCCGTATTCAAAGGCCAGCACAGCTTCTTCGGAAAGAACTGAGTCGATGACTGTGAACGGTGCCTGGTTGTCAGAGACGTTTTGCAACGGGATATACGTGCCATCATCCCAGCGTTCACGGTTCTGGTCATGCAATACCGCATGCCTGTGTGTAAACGTGCCACGCCCGGAGTCTTGCCCGGTGATGCGTATGGCATAGCCGTTGCTTACCAACGTGGCAAATGCCAAGTGTTCGCCCATGCCCCAATCTATATTGTGTTCGCCACGCGCCATTTTGCGGCGTTCTGTAAGCAGCTTTTCAACCAGCGAGTGCGCGGTGAAATTTTCCGGCAGTGTGGTCAGGCGCTCGCCAATGCGGGTAAGCTCGGCAGCCGGCAAGGCGGTGTCAGCCTGATCTGTCCATTTGGCGCCGAGAAAAGGAGTCCAGTCGGTGGCGTACTTGTTTTTGTAATCAGTGAGCACGGGTTCGATGGTGCGCTGACCATCTTCCATGAGCTGCCGATAAGCCTTGACCATGTCGTCAGGCTCGTTTTCGGCCAGAACACCCTGTGCGATCAGCTTGTCGGCGTACACCTTGCGGGTACCGGGGTGCTTGCCTATGCTTTTGTACATAAGCGGCTGGGTCAGCGAGGGGGTGTCTTGCTCGTTGTGGCCAAGCTTACGGAAACATATGATATCGACCACAACGTCGTGATGAAATTTGTTGCGGTAGTCGAGTGCAAGCTGCGTTACGTATACAACGGCTTCAGGATCGTCGGCATTTACATGAAAAACCGGGGCTTCGATCATTTTTACCACGTCGGTGCAATACAGCGTGGAACGAGTATCGCGAGGGTCTGATGTAGTGAAACCAATTTGGTTGTTGATGACAATGTGCAGGGTACCGCCAGTGCCATAGCCACGTGTTTGGGCCAGGTTGAGCGTTTCCATGACCACGCCCTGGCCGATGAACGCAGCGTCGCCATGAACCAGCACCGGCAACACCTGGAGCCCCTCATCATCGCCACGACGGTCTTGGCGGGCGCGTACGCTGCCTTCCACGACAGGGTTGACGATTTCAAGATGGGAGGGGTTAAACGCCAGAGAAAGGTGCACCGGACCGCCACGCGTGGACAAATCACTGGAGAAACCATTGTGGTACTTGACGTCGCCATCGGTCAGGCCATCAGGATGCTTGCCTTCAAACTCGGCGAACAGGTCACCAGGCATTTTGCCCATGATGTTCACCAGCATATTCAGGCGACCTCGGTGGGCCATGCCCACAATAATTTCCTGAACGCCGTTTTCGCCCGCGTGATTGACGACCTCATCCATGGAGGCGATAAACGACTCACCACCCTCAAGCGAAAACCGCTTCTGGCCTACGTATTTGGTATGCAGGAAACGCTCAAGGCCTTCAGCTTCGGTGATCTGCTGCAAAACATGACGTTTTTCATCGGCAGTAAGCGAAGGCACGCCCAGCGTGGACTCAAGACGCTCCTGGATCCAGCGCTTAGCCGTTGGATCAGACATGTACATGAACTCGGCGCCAATATTACCGCAATACGTGTCACGCAAGGCCTTGAGCATGTCGCGCATGGTCATGGTGTCGGCTTTGGTGAAATACGTATTGGTGGCCGAATACACCTGATCAAGGTCAGCGGCGGTCAGGCCGTAAAAGGCCGGGTCGAGTTCGGGGATTTCTGGCCGGTCCTGACGCTTGAGAGGGTCAAGATTGGCAATGCGTGCACCCAGCGAACGGTATGCCGCAATGATGGACTGGACATACACCTGCTTGCCGGCGACTGTCAGGTCGGGCTGCTGTGCCCGGACAACAAATTTGTTTTCTTTGGCTCGCTGAGCAAACGACTCGACTATGGGCGCATGGGGCTGGTCGCGCGTAACTTCGCTGCCATCGGTTGCAGGCAGATGCTGTAGCTGGTCAAAATACTGACGCCAAGGCTCCGGCACCGAACCGGGGTTGTCGAGGTAAGACTCGTAGAGGTCCTCAACGTAAGGGGCATTACTGCCAAACAAATATGAATTAGATAAAAGTTCTTGTACCGATGACATATATTCGCTTCACCTATCCGAGTGCCTCACTCGTTATAGTGCAGGGGACAACCTTCCGCGACACGGCCAGACCGATTAGCGGATAGCGGGGCAGAAGGCAACTGTACGACGCCTTAATAAGCCGTATTCAAGCTAGTATAACCTTTATGCCCGTGCAGGCCTAAACTGAAAGGCCCGAAACACTGCTATATCAGGATTCCGTTGGCTTAATCAAACACCCGCATTTTCAGTCGTCGGCAAATTTCACCAAATCCGGCCCAGAACATGTAATGTATGTTTTCTAATTTCATCAGGAGCACTCACCCATGGACGCCAACGCTGATCTTGCCAAGCTCGCCCTCGACTATCACGCCTACCCTACGCCTGGAAAAATATCCGTTACGCCTACCAAACCACTGGCGAACCAGGATGACTTGTCGCTGGCCTATTCGCCCGGAGTGGCCGTGGCCTGCATGGCAATCCATGCCGAAGGCGAAAACGCGGCAGCCATGTATACCTCCCGTTCCAACCTTGTCGGCGTCATCACCAACGGCACAGCTGTCCTGGGTCTTGGCAACATAGGGCCGCTGGCTTCCAAGCCCGTCATGGAAGGCAAAGCCTGTCTGTTCAAAAAATTTGCGGGCATTGATGTCTTTGATATCGAGCTAGACGAAACCGACCCGGAAAAGCTGGTTGACATTATTGCGGCCCTTGAGCCGACACTGGGTGGCGTCAACCTCGAAGACATCAAGGCGCCTGAGTGCTTCTATATTGAAAAAAAACTGCGCGAGCGCATGAAGATACCTGTCTTCCATGATGACCAACATGGCACGGCTATTATTTCAGCAGCAGCCATACTTAACGGCCTCAAAGTCGTAAAAAAGGAAATCGGACAGGTCAAACTGGTGTGCTCAGGCGCTGGGGCCGCGGCCATCGCGTGTCTTGATTTGCTGGTGCACCTGGGTGTCAGGCGTGAAAACATTTTTGTGGTCGACTCGCGAGGTGTCATCAACCAAGGCCGGGACGCCACTATGGAACCCAACAAGGCACGCTACGCACAAGACACTGATGCCCGCACGCTTGCCGATGTTTGCCAAGACGCAGATGTATTCCTGGGGTGCTCAGCACCCGGTGTACTCAAGGCAGAGATGGTCACGTCTATGGCTCCCAGCCCGCTCATTCTTGCTCTGGCCAACCCCGAGCCGGAAATCAGGCCGGAAATCGCCAAGGCGGCGCGCCCTGACTGCATTATCGCCACGGGCCGTTCCGACTACGCCAATCAGGTCAACAACGTACTGTGTTTCCCCTTCATTTTCAGGGGCGCACTCGATTGCGGCGCGACCATCATCAATGAAGAAATGAAGCTTGCCGCCGTCAAAGCCATTGCCGATCTGGCTGAGGCCGAGCAGAACGATGAGGTAGCGACCGCCTATGTAGGGCAAGAGCTGTCCTTCGGACCTGAATACATTATTCCTAAACCCTTCGACTCCCGCCTGATTGTCAAGATAGCACCCGCTGTGGCGCAGGCAGCCGCCGACTCGGGCGTGGCACGCCGTCCTATTGAAGACATGGATGCCTACCGTGCCAAGCTCACCAGCTTTGTGTACCACACTGGTCAGCTGATGCGCCCCCTGTTCATGCAAGCCAAAAGCGCACCCAAACGTGTCATTTATGCCGACGGCGAAGACGAACGCGTACTGCGCGCTGCCCAGACCATTGTTGATGAAAAAATCGGCCACCCTATATTGGTGGGGCGGCCATCAGTCATCAACATGCGTCTTGAAAAATTCGGCCTGCGCCTGAAGGCCGACGTGGATATTGATATTGTCGACCCCGAAGATGATGCCCGCTTCAATGAAACCTGGACGGCCTACTACAAGATGAAGGGTCGCGACGGCGTAACACCCGAAATAGCAAAGGCCATGGTGCGCAAGCATAACTCGCTCATCGGCGTAATGCTGCTTCAGCGCGGCGATGCCGACGCCATGATTTGCGGAGTCAGCAGCCGTTTTGACAACCAGCTGCGCTACGTCGATGAAGTAATAGGACTAAAGCAAGACGCCAAGGTCTTCGCCGCCATGAATGTCCTCATGCTACCTACTCAAACGTTGTTCATTTGTGACACACATGTCAACGAAGACCCAACGGCAGAAGAAATCGCCGACATGACGATACTGGCCGCCGCAGAAATGCAGCGCTTTGGCGTGGTACCAAAGGTTGCCCTGCTTTCCCACTCTAACTTTGGCAGCAGGAAAACAGCCTCTTCGCTGAAAATGGCTCACGCTCGCGAGATTCTGGCCGAGCGCGCGCCCAACCTCGAAGTCGATGGCGAAATGCACGCTGACTCGGCACTGTCCGAGGCCATCCGCATGAAAGCCTTCCCCGACTCAACGCTAAAGGGGCCGGCAAACTTGCTGATCGCGCCCAATCTCGACACGGGCAACATCACTTACAACATGCTCAAAATGACAGGCAGCAACGGGGTTGCCATGGGGCCGGTATTGCTCGGTGCCGCACGGCCTGTGCATATTCTTACTACCAGTTCAACAGTTCGTCGCATCGTCAACATGACCGCACTGGCTGTAGTCGATGCACAGCAGGAGGCCGGGCAAGTAAACTATTAAGGCATGAGCCCGGCAGAGCGGGCCGACCTGCGTCGGCCAAAACATCCAAACGCATGAGCTAACACGCAAAAAGCCCGGCACAAGCCGGGCTTTTTGCGCTGAGGGGGCGGGGCCCCGGACGTTATCGCGTCTTGGGTACGTCGCGAACCACCGAACCGTCGTACAACTGACGTGGGCGGCCGATTTTGTAATCGGGGTCGGACAGCATTTCATTCCATTGGGCGATCCAGCCTACCGTGCGGGCCAGGGCAAAAATTGCCGTGAACAGCGAAGTGGGGATGCCAATGGCACGCTGAACAATACCAGAGTAAAAGTCAACGTTGGGGTACAACTTACGCTCTACAAAGTAAGGATCTTCGAGCGCAATGCGTTCGACTTCCATGGCCAGCTTGAACAAGGGGTCGTTCTCAAGGCCCAGCGCACTGAGTACCTCTTTGCAGGTTTCCTGCATCAGCTTGGCACGCGGGTCATAATTTTTGTAGACACGGTGGCCAAAGCCCATAAGGCGCACGCCGGAGTTTTTATCCTTGACCTTCTCCATGAACTCGCCAACCTTGGCAATACCGCCGTTGGCCTGAAGGTCTTCAAGCATTTGCAGGCATGCTTCGTTGGCACCGCCGTGTGCAGGGCCCCACAAGCATGCTACACCTGCAGCAATCGCGGCAAACGGGTTGGTGCCTGACGAACCGCAGAGACGTACCGTAGACGTTGACGCATTCTGCTCGTGATCTGCATGCAGAACAAAAATACGGTCAAGCGCACGCTCTACAACTTCGTTGACTTCATAGTCTTCGCACGGCGTGGCGAACATCATGCGCAAGAAATTACCCGTGTAGGACAGGTCATTTTTCGGGTAGATTAGCGGCTGACCAAGCGAGTGCTTGTATGCCATAGCTACCAGCGTAGGCATTTTCGCAATAAGGCGAATTGCAGACACATGACGATGATGCGGGTTGGTGATGTCGGTGGAGTCATGATAGAAAGCCGACAGTGCGCCAACCAGCCCCGTAAGCACAGCCATAGGGTGTGCGTCGCGACGAAAGCCGAGCAAAAATACCTGCATTTGCTCATGCACCATGGTGTGATGCGTTACGGTGGTGTCAAATTCTAGTTTTTGATCCGGTGTGGGCAATTCACCATTGAGGATCAAATAGCAGATATCGAGAAAATCGTAACCCTGGGCCAGCTGGTCGATGGGATACCCACGATACAGAAGCTGTCCTTTGTCACCATCAATATAGGTAATACCCGACTCGCACGACGCCGTCGAGAGAAAGCCCGGGTCATAGGTAAACATGCCACTTTGGCCATACAGCTTACGGATATCAATAACATCGGGCCCAAGTGTTCCTTGATAAACAGGGAACTCAATTGGCGCGCTGCCATCCGAAAACGATAGAGTGGCTTTGTTGTCTGACAGTTGCATCACAATATTCCTTAAAAATTACAGCTCTCGCATCTGCGCAACCAACCGGCGGATCTCGGGCGTATCGTAAACACCCTCAGGCTCGGTTCGGCCCAGCAATACATCAAGCAAATCGTTGTCGCCCATCTCGAACAGCAAGGTAAGGGCTGACACATCAGCATCGGTTAACTCAACCTCAAAGCGGTCGAGAAACCGGGTAATGATCATGTCGTTTTCCAGCAGACCCCGACGGGCCCGCCAACGCAGACGGGCGCGTTCGAGTTCGGACAGCTTTTTCATGTACGTGACAATACCTGCTAAATAGTGCGCCGGACCAGCATTTCTTTGATCTTGCCAATAGCGGCTGAGGGATTAAGCCCTTTTGGACAGACGTCAGCGCAGTTCATGATGGTATGGCAACGGAACAGACGGTACGGATCTTCAAGATTATCAAGACGCTCACCCGTAGCCTCATCACGCGAATCTACGATAAAACGATAAGCTTGCAGCAGACCGGCGGGACCAACGAATTTATCGGGATTCCACCAGAATGACGGGCAGGCAGTGGAACAGCAGGCGCACAAAATACACTCGTACAGACCATTGAGTTCGTCGCGCGCCTCGGGCGTCTGCAGACGCTCTTTCTCGGGAGGGGGCTGATCGTTGATCAGGTAAGGCTGGATCGAATGGTACTGATTAAAGAAGTGCGTCATGTCGACAATAAGATCGCGCACAACAGGCAGCCCTGGCAACGGCTTGAGCACGATAGGCTGTTTGAGCTCGCGCAAGTTGGTTGTGCAGGCCAGCCCGTTCTTGCCATTGATGTTCATGGCATCAGAGCCGCACACACCCTCACGGCAGGAACGGCGTAGCGCCAGGCTGTCATCGACCTCGTGCTTGATGCGCGTGAGCGCGTCGAGCAACATTTTGTCAGTAGGCTGCAAAGCAACCTCAAGCTTTTGCATGTAGGGGCGCTCGTCCTTATCAGGGTCGTAGCGGTAGATTTCAAATTTAACGACGCGTTTTTCGCTCATTTTCAATATCCTGCTTAGAAAGTCCGTGACTTGGGCGGGAAGCTGTCTACAGTGAGAGGCTTCATTTGCACAGGCTTGTAGTCAAGGCGGCCGCCTTCGGAATACCATAAAGTGTGGCGCAGCCAGTTCTCATCGTCACGCTCGGGGTAATCATCGAGCGCATGCGCGCCACGGCTTTCAAAACGATTGGCGGCTGACTTTGTGGTTGCACGAGCGACTTCAATCATGTTGCAAAGCTCAAGCGCTTCGACACGTGCGGTATTAAAGATTTTGGATTTATCTTTAAAGTACACCTGCTCAACGCGCTGGGTGATCTGATCCATTTGCTCAACGCCTTCGTTAAGCAGCTTCAGAGTACGGAACACACCACAGTGCGCCTGCATGCAGTTGCGCATGGAGTCATGCACTTCATAAACGTTCTCGCCCGACGTGCGCGACTCAACCTTGTTGACACGATCGAGTGAAGCGTCAATGGCCGACTCGGGGATGTCTTGATGGGAGTGCTGGCGCTCGGGGTGCGATTCGACAATATGATTGCCGGCTGAGCGGCCGAACACGATAAGATCGAGCAGTGAGTTGGTACCCAGACGGTTGGCGCCGTGCACCGACGTAGCAGCGCATTCGCCGATGGCATACAGGCCGTTGACTGGATTGCTTTCGCCATTGGCATAAGCCATGACTTGCCCGAAAATATTAGTGGGCACGCCCCCCATCTGGTAGTGGATGGTTGGCACGACCGGGATCGGATCTTTAATGGGATCAACGTTCGCGAACTTGATCGCAATTTCGCGAATAGACGGCAGACGCTTCATGATGGTATCAGCGCCCAGATGGTCGAGCTTGAGCGTGACATAGCTGCCGTCACCGCAACCACGACCTTCTTTGATTTCCTGGTCCATAGAGCGGGAAACAAAATCGCGCGGCGCCAGATCTTTAAGAGTAGGCGCATAGCGTTCCATGAAACGCTCGCCATCTTTGTTAAGCAGAATGCCGCCTTCGCCACGCACACCCTCGGTAATGAGCACGCCCGCACCGGCAACACCCGTAGGGTGAAATTGCCAGAACTCCATGTCTTCGAGGGGCAACCCGGCCCGCGCCGCCATTCCCAGGCCATCGCCTGTGTTGATGAAGGCGTTGGTGGAAGCGGCCCAGATGCGCCCTGCCCCACCCGTGGCCAGCACGGTTTGTTTGGCCTCTAGCACATAGATTTCGCCGGTTTCCATTTCGAGCGCCGTAACGCCGAGCACATCACCGTCTTGGTTGCGCAGCAGGTCAAGAGCCATCCACTCAACAAAAAACTGAGTACGCGCAGCCACGTTGCGCTGATAAAGCGTATGCAACATGGCATGACCGGTACGGTCTGCAGCGGCACAGGCTCGCTGAACAGGTTTTTCGCCAAAGCGCGCAGTATGCCCGCCAAACGGACGCTGGTATATGGTGCCGTCAGCATTGCGGTCAAATGGCATGCCGAAGTGTTCGAGCTCGTACACGGCATTTGGCGCTTCGCGGCACATGAACTCGATGGCGTCCTGGTCGCCGAGCCAGTCGGAACCCTTGACGGTATCGTACATGTGCCAGTACCAGTGGTCTTCGCTCATGTTGCCCAGCGACGCACTGACGCCACCTTGCGCGGCAACCGTGTGTGAACGGGTGGGAAACACTTTGCTCAGCACGGCAACCGATAAGCCCGCCTGTGCCAGTTGCAGGGAACAACGCATGCCGGCCCCGCCGGCCCCGACGACGACCACATCAAACTGGCGGCGCGGTAAAGTAGTTTTGACAGCTGCCACGGCTTATAGACTCCAGAGAATTTTGAAAAAAGATGACCGATCCGACCAGCCACAACAGCGTTAGCGCCTGCAGAAACAAACGCAGGCCTGCCGAGCGGACGTAATCCATCCAGATGTCACGTACGCCGACCCATGCATGCCAGGCCACTGACAGAAACGCCAGCGTTGCCAGCAGTTGCCCGAGTGGCAGCTGGAAACAGGTGAATGTAAACAGATGGCGCCAGGATTCAAACGTTAGCTCGGGCGTGAACAACAAGCCCAGACCCAGAATAATGGTGTAAACAGCCATGATGACCGCTGTAACACGCTGAACGATGAAGTCGGCAGTGCCATAATGCGCGCCGACAACCAGGCGCTTGGTACCGAGAAGTTCTTGAGCCATTACCACACCCCAAACAATTTAAGACCAAAGACCAGCGTGAGGGCCAGGCTGACTCCAAACACCACCCCGGCTGTTTTCTGGCCGGTATGCTTGTCATTGCCCACATGGAGGTCAAGCAACAGATAGCGAATGCCCGCGCAGAAATGATGGAGGTAACCCCATATCAATACGAGCAGCACGATTTTGAACAACGGGTTGGAGACCCATGCGCGCATTTCTGCAAAGCTTTCCGGCGAGGTAACACTAAGCGCGAACACAGGCAGGATGACCAGCGGAATACAGAGAAAGAGCAGAGCGCCACTGACGCGATGCAGAATCGATGACTTGGCCGCCAGCGGCTGGCGGTAAGACATAAGCTGTTTAAGATTTAAGTTTCGAAACTGCGGACGCGGCTTTGAAGCGGTATCGGACATGATGGCCTCGGGTGATGACAATTAAATTTTATGCAAAGCGCAACTGGTATTTTCGCCGATTTACGGCGTGCGTATCAAATCGGCATGAAACATGGGTATATGTAACACTTGCCGTCGACGGGCGCTGGCCCGTCAGTTAGTTAAGACTGTTTCGATAATGAAACCGTTCGGTAAAGTACAAACCCCGGCGAATCTCCATGGGACGGTCACCGTAGGTGTATGAAACACGCTCGACCCGCAAAAGCGGCGTGCCGGGCTGTACCTGAAGCTGCGCTGCCTGTTCGTGGGTGGCGGCGACCGCCTTGATCTTTTCTTCGGCGCGCACCATGCTAACGCCAAACTCGGTTTCAAACATGGCATACAGCGGGCTGCGTATACGCCCCAGCGACTCGACGGTAAGCCCTTTGAACACGGAGCCGGGCAGCCAGATATCATCGAGAATGGTGGGCATTTGATCAAATGAAAGCACCCTGCGCATGTTAACCACTGTTTCGCCATGGCGAAGTTCGAGCAAGCTGGCGATATCAGCAGGTGCGCGCACGCGGCGACATTCTAGAATTTGGCTTCCGGAAACCGGCTGTATGCCGTCATCAGGCGCAAGCCGCAGAAAGCGGAAACGTACGCGCGCTTCGTTGTGCGTGGCGACGAACGTGCCCTTGCCTTGCCGCCGCAACAACAGGTTTTCGGCAGCAAGCTCGTCAATAGCCTTGCGTACCGTGCCCTGGCTGACCTGAAAACGCGCAGCAAGATCAAGCTCGCTGGGAATAGCTTCGCCGGGCTTCCATTCACCCCGGTCAAGGCTTTGCAGAAGCAAGCCTTTGATCTGCTGATACAGCGGGCTAAACGCGGCGCTGCTTGCAGAGCGATCGTGGGCGGGGCCGCGATCAGTGACGGGAGAGTCGGACATGACGGTTACGGGGGGGTGTTTAACGGTTCGACAATAGCACGAGCCGGTTTAATATCTGGTTAAAAGGAATCCCGCCATTTTCGCATGCCGGGCAAATTATGTCTAACACTCTTGTGTCTTATATAAGATATAAGACGTTTGACGCCTGTTTCAATATTCGCTACTCTACCCCGCTGTGCCCGCGCGACGTCCCGGGCTCCAGAATTCGCCGCCGGCCCATTCCGGCCGCCCATGCCGCCCGCCGACGCAATCTCTGAAATCCAGACGCCAAAAGATTTACACTGTTGCTGTCACATATTTCCAATACCCAAACGGGAGATTATTAATGTCCAAACCCGCCATGCGCGTCGCTGTCACCGGGGCAGCCGGCCAAATCGGTTATGCATTGCTGTTTCGCATCGCCTCGGGCGAAATGCTCGGCAACGACCAGCCGGTCATACTTCAACTGCTAGAAATTCCCGACGAGAAAGCCCAGAAGGCACTTAAGGGCGTCATGATGGAACTCGACGACTGCGCGTTCCCCTTGCTGCAAAGCATGACCGCGCACAGCGACGCACGCGAAGCATTCAAAGATGCCGACGTCGCCCTGCTGGTTGGTGCCCGCCCCCGCGGCCCCGGCATGGAACGCAAAGACTTGCTGCAAGTCAACGCGCAAATTTTCACGGCACAGGGCAAGGCCCTCAATGATGTCGCCAGCCGCGACGTCAAAGTGCTGGTAGTGGGCAACCCTGCCAACACCAACGCCTACATTGCCATGAAATCCGCACCCGACCTGCCAGCCAAAAACTTCACCGCCATGCTGCGCCTGGACCACAACCGTGCGCTGTCGCAACTGGCCGCCAAAACCGGCAAGGCCGTGGGCGATATCGAAAAGCTGGTTGTGTGGGGCAACCACTCGCCCACCATGTACCCAGACATTCGCTTTGCCACCATCAACGGTGAAAGCCTGCCCAAGCTCGTCAACGACGACGCGTGGGTACGTGACACGTTCATCCCCACCGTAGGCAAGCGCGGCGCAGCCATTATCGAAGCGCGCGGCCTGTCGTCCGCCGCATCGGCTGCCAACGCCGCCATTGATCATGTGCACGACTGGGTGCTGGGCTCCCAGGGCAAATGGGTCACCATGGGTGTTCCGTCTGACGGTTCTTATGGCATCCCGGAAGGCATTATCTATGGCGTGCCTGTTACCACCGAAAACGGCGAGTACACGCGCATTGAAGGCCTTGAAATCGACGACTTCTCACGCGAGCGCATGGACTTCACGCTCAACGAGCTGCTCGAAGAGCGCGACGGCGTAAAAGACCTGCTCAAGTAAAGCGCTGGCCGGGCAAAACATCGCCCGGCCCGTTTAGCGCGCGGCCAGGCCACGGCAAGGTTGCACGTATAAGCGGCACCGCCGCCAAGCTTTAAAAGCCCAGAGATAAACGGCAGCGCAGTCAAGCCTTAAAAGCTCAATGCCGCACAGGTCTTGCAAAACACCCCAAAGTCAGGCTCAATCGACTTCGGGGTGTTTTTTTATGTGCTGGCTTGGCAACCATGACGTCGCAACATAAGCGCCCGCAGTGTGGCGACACGCCATCACTCCATCTATGTTTGTGGCCATATTAGTTACTGCTCTTCGTCCAGCTGCTTCAGCTTGCGCCATAGCGTGGTGCGGCTAATGTTCAGCCTGGCAGCGGCGGCCTCTCGGTTACCGTGACAAGCATCGAGCACCGTCTTAATGTGCGCCATTTCGGCTGCGCTACGCCTGTGCCGCAGGCCCTGCGTCTGGGGCGCAAAAGCCGGCCCCGTACTACCGCCCTGCCCGGCGTCTTTGTGTAAGCCGCCACCATGCTGCGCGGCTGTATGCCCTGCCGCTTCATGCCAGACCGCTTCTCGCCCCACTGCATCGTACCCTGCCGCCTCACGCCTGATGGCCTCTCGCTCAGCAATTTCATACTCTATTGCTTCACGCCCCAAGGGTTTGAATGCATCATTGGCCGACACGCCACTGACCACGCTCGCGTCTGCAGGCATGAGCCTGCCTTGATGCGTAAAAAGCTCGGGCGCAATGCCCAGGATCTCGTCCGCAGTAATGCTGCTGGAAGACGAAGGCAGACGAAACACCAGCGTGCGCTCAATAAGGTTTTCAAGCTCGCGGATGTTTCCCGGCCAGTCATAATGCCGTGAAACACCGACAATTGCCGCAACAATAGAATCATCACCCGGCTTGCGATACCTCAAACGCTGGGCCACTTTTTCCTGAAGATGCCGTGCCAGCAACGGCAAATCATCTTTGCGTTCACGCAGAGACGGCAGTTTGATCAACAAAATGTTCAAGCGATAAAACAAGTCACGACGAAACCCGCCTGTCTGCACCTGGGCGTTCAGATCACGGTGCGTTGCCGCGATAATGCGTACATCCACCGGCGTCGGTTCGGTAGACCCAAGCCGCAGCACTTCTTTTTCCTGCAGCACGCGCAATAGCCGAGTCTGCAGCGACGGCGGCATTTCACCGATTTCATCCAGAAAAATCGTACCGGTATGCGCGGCCTCAAACAAACCAACCTTGCCGCCACGACTTGACCCGGTAAAGGCACCTTCCACATACCCGAACAATTCGCTTTCCAGCAGGCTTTCAGGGAAGGCGGCACAGTTGACGGCGACAAAGGGCTGGGCCCGTCGGGCACTGGCATGATGAATACCCTGGGCCAGCAACTCTTTGCCCGTGCCGCTTTCGCCAATAATCAGCACGGTCGCATCGCTTTGGGCACACGTGAGCGCACGTGCCCTGACCTCGCGGATGACCTGACTTTGCCCGACCAGATGGTCCAGACTGTATTTGGTGATGTTGGCCCGCGGCTGCGCGCGCGACCGCAGGTTGCGATCCAGACGCTGGATGGCGACCGGGTCCTGACACACTAATACGGCGCCCGTTTGCCGCCCTTGCTCAATAATTGGCATACGTGTCACGACAACGGTTTTGCCCCCAACCTCCTCTACCTGCTCTGACTCCGTATCGCCTGAACGCAGGGTTTGCTGCAAGCCCAAAGCGCCACTGACTTCACTCAGACGCTGCCCGATTAATTGCGTGGCAGGCAAACCGATCAGGGCCTCCATGGAGGGGTTTATGGTTTCGATACGCTCATCCATATTGACGGCGACCACGCCGTCTTTGAGCTTGCCCAAAATCGTGTTGAGTTTTTCGCGCCGCGATGCCTCCAACCGCGATATGCGCGCCACCTCGATGGCGTCGTCCATCGCTTCTCGCACCGCCCCCTGCGAATACAACAGCACGCCCTCAAGCCCGCAAGCGCGCGCCAGATCCACAACCAGACCCGGGGCGACAATCGCCTGAACCCCCTGCGCCTTGAGCTCTTGCACACAGGCTTCAGCATCTTCTTCAGTGGTGTACGAGCGCAGCGCAACGCTGAGCCCGAATGTGTCGCAAAAATGCCTGACTTCAGGGGCGATATCACCATAGGTGACGAGCGCAATGTGGGTCGGGTTACGCGATGCGCGAGCGAGGCCGCGCATAATATCCAGCCCACCGGCCTTGACCAGAACCACAGGCAAGTCGAGATGCTGTCGCAAATAACTGCCGTTCGATCCGGCCGATACCACCGCATCCACTGGACGAAAAGCCCGCATGGCGACAATGTCGGCCACCGCATCGCTGTATGCCTTGTCCAGAACGGAAACTTCGGCGATAGTGCTGTACTGTGGTGCCAGCTCTTCGAGCAAATCACGCAGGCCGTGAAACCCAACCGCTACGATACGCAGCCGGTCGCCCGAAAAAGGGTGAAACAGCGCAGACATAAAACACTCCCGGTGAAACGTTCAATTAACGAACCATTTGAAACGTTATTATTTCATAAATGAAACGATCAAAAATGCTTTAAGGCGAGAAAGTGATCTGCTCTACCGGCCACGCAAGCGCGCAAGCCCGCCCACACGTGGTTTCAGGTCTATTTGCTGCGCCCGCCAAAAAGTTGGCACAATTTTTGCTTGATATCTGTTCAATAAACGAATCACACCAACCAAGAGAGGTCTACTGTGTCTGAAGCAAACCAGAAACAAGCGTCGGCAGGTGCCCGCTTTCGTCAAGCCCTGAAGGAAGAACAGCCCTTGCAAGTTATTGGCGCCATCAACGCCAATCACGCCCTGCTGGCTCAGCGCGCGGGCTATCGCGCCATTTACCTGTCAGGCGGCGGCGTTGCCGCAGGCTCACTGGGCCTGCCAGATCTGGGCATTAACACGCTTGATGACGTACTCACGGATATCCGTCGCATTACCGATGTCTGTGATGTACCCCTCATGGTCGATATCGACACCGGCTTTGGCCCCTCAGCCTTCAATATTGCTCGCACCATTAAAAGCCTGATCAAGTTCGGTGCCGGCGCCTGCCATATCGAAGATCAAGTCGGCGCCAAGCGCTGTGGCCATCGCCCAGGCAAAGAGATTGTCAGCAAAGGTGAAATGGTTGACCGCATCAAGGCCGCCGTTGATGCCCGCACCGACCCCGATTTTTTCATTATTGCCCGCACTGACTCTATCGCCGTTGAAGGTGTCGATGCCGCGCTGGAGCGGTCTGCCGCCTTCGTCGAAGCAGGTGCCGACGGCATTTTTGCCGAAGCCTCATACGACCTGGCCACTTACGAGCGCTTCAAGAAAGAACTGAACGTGCCCGTATTGGCCAACATTACTGAGTTCGGCAAAACACCCTTATTTACGCGCGACGAATTAGCCAGTGTCGGCGTCGACATCGTGTTGTATCCTTTATCAGCATTCCGCGCCATGAATAAGGCAGCAGAAACGGTGTACACCGCTATCAGGCGCGATGGCCATCAAAAGAGCGTTATTGATTTGATGCAGACCCGCGACGAACTGTACGACCGCATCGGTTATCACGAGTTTGAATCCCGACTCGACGCCCTCTTCCAACAAGGCAAATCGAAATAATTTTCAGGAGCAGCGACATGGCTACACGTAAAGTTAAAGAATCCAGTAAAACCAAAGCCGCCAGCAAAGCAGCGCCCGCCACAGGCCCCAAACCCAAGAAGTCTGTCGCGCTATCCGGCGTAGTCGCCGGCAATACCGCGCTGTGCACAGTCGGACTCAGCGGCAATGATCTGCACTATCGCGGCTACGACATTCTCGATATCGCCGAAACCTGCGAATTTGAAGAAATCGCCCACCTGCTTATTCATGGCAAGCTGCCTACCAAAAGCGAACTGGCAGCCTATAAAGCCAAGCTGCGTCGTTTGCGCGGCCTGCCTGCCCAGCTTCAGATCGCCCTCGAGGCACTGCCCGCAGCAAGCCATCCCATGGATGTCATGCGCACGGCCGCTTCGGTATTAGGCTGCGTTCTGCCTGAAAAAGACGATCACAACCTACCCGACGCCCGTGATATCGCCGACCGCCTCATGGCCAGCCTGGGTTCGGCCCTGCTTTACTGGTATCACTACAGCCATAACGGGCGTGTGATCGACGTAGAAACCGATGACGACAGCATTGGCGGCCACTTTCTGCACCTGCTGCACGGCGAAGTACCCAGCGATGAGTGGGTGCGCGCCATGCATACGTCGCTTATTCTGTACGCCGAGCATGAGTTCAATGCCTCCACGTTTGCCAGCCGCGTCATTGCCGGCACGGGTTCCGACATGTACTCGGCCATTACCGGCGGTATCGGTGCACTGCGCGGGCCCAAGCACGGCGGCGCCAACGAAGTCGCATTCGAGATCCAGAAGCGCTATGACTCGGCAGACGATGCCGAGGCAGACATCCGCAAGCGGGTCGAAAACAAAGAAGTCATTATCGGCTTTGGTCACCCGGTTTATACCGTGTCTGACCCCCGCAACAAAGTCATCAAAGGCGTTGCGCGCAAACTGTCAAAAACCCAGAACAGCATGAAAATGTTTGACATTGCTGAGCGTCTCGAAACGGTTATGTGGGACGCCAAGAAAATGTTCCCCAATCTTGACTGGTTCTCTGCTGTGTCGTACCACATGATGGGCGTGCCTACCTCCATGTTCACACCGCTGTTTGTTATCGCCCGCACGGCGGGTTGGTCTGCGCACATTATTGAACAGCGCATTGATAACAAAATTATCCGTCCGACGGCAAACTACGTGGGCCCCGAAGACAAGAAGTTTGTCCCGATCAGCAGACGCCGCTGATCACGCCCCCACAGAAGGCTCGCCCGGCGGGCCTTCTGTGCTGACATCTTCTGCCCACTTTTTTTCTTCTGGCTGCCATGAATACCGCATATCGCAAACCCCTGCCTGGCACCTCGCTCGATTATTTCGACACGCGTGAAGCGGTCGAGGCCATCAAGCCTGGTGCTTATGCCACCCTGCCCTATACGTCACGCGTCTTTGCTGAGAACCTGGTTCGTCGCTGCGACCCAGACACACTGAACGACTCGCTTATACAATTTATCGAACGTCGCCGTGACATTGATTTTCCGTGGTTTCCGGCGCGCGTAGTGTGCCACGACATTCTTGGCCAGACCGCGCTTGTCGATCTGGCCGGCCTACGCGATGCCATTGCCGAAAAAGGGGGTGACCCCGCCCTGGTAAACCCGGTCGTGCCCACACAACTTATCGTGGATCACTCGCTCGCCGTCGAATACGGCGGCTTTGACAAAGACGCCTTTGCCAAAAACCGCGCTATCGAAGATCGACGCAACGACGACCGCTTCCACTTTATCAACTGGACCAAAAAAGCGTTCAAAAACGTAGACGTCATCCCGCCCGGCAACGGCATCATGCACCAGATCAACCTCGAACGCATGTCGCCCGTTATTCATGCACGCGACGGCGTGGCTTTCCCTGACACGCTGGTAGGCACTGACAGCCACACGCCTCACGTTGATGCACTGGGCGTTATCGCCATCGGTGTTGGTGGCCTGGAAGCTGAAAGCGTCATGCTGGGCCGGGCGTCGTGGATGCGTCTTCCCGATATTATCGGCGTTGAACTCACCGGCAGGCTGCAACCAGGCACCACGGCGACTGACATGGTGCTGGCGCTTACCGAGTTTTTGCGCAACCAGAAAGTGGTGTCGTCCTACCTGGAATTTTACGGCGAAGGCGCAGCCAGCCTGACGCTGGGCGACCGTGCAACCATTTCCAACATGACTCCAGAATATGGCGCTACAGCAGCCATGTTTTACATCGATCAGCAAACCATTGACTATCTCAAGCTCACAGGCCGTGACGATGAGCAGGTCAAGCTGGTAGAAACTTACGCCAAGACAACCGGTCTCTGGGCCGACAGCCTTGAAACCGCCGTATACGAGCGAGTACTCAAGTTTGATCTGTCGAGCGTTGTGCGCAATATCGCCGGCCCGTCAAACCCACACCGGCGCGTTCCCACCTCTGAGCTGGCCGCCCGGGGTATTTCGGGTATCGTTGAAAACGAACCAGGGCTTATGCCCGATGGTGCCGTGATCATTGCCGCCATTACCAGCTGTACCAACACCAGCAACCCGCGCAACGTGATCGCCGCCGGCCTTTTGGCCCGTAACGCCAATGCGCGCGGGTTGACACGCAAGCCCTGGGTTAAGTCGTCTTTGGCACCCGGCTCCAAGGCCGTGCAACTGTATCTGGAAGACTCCAAACTGTTGCCTGAACTCGAGGAACTTGGGTTTGGCATTGTGGGCTTTGCCTGCACCACCTGTAATGGCATGAGCGGTGCGCTTGATCCGGTAATTCAGAAAGAAGTCATAGACCGCGACCTGTACGCCACCGCCGTGCTTTCAGGCAACCGCAACTTTGATGGCCGCATCCATCCATATGCCAAGCAGGCCTTTCTAGCTTCGCCACCGCTGGTGGTCGCCTACGCCATCGCAGGCACAATACGGTTCGACATCGAAAAAGATGTGCTTGGGCTCGATAAAGAGGGCAACCCCGTCACGCTGAAAGACATCTGGCCCACCGACGAAGAAATCGACGCCATCGTCGCCGCCAGCGTCAAGCCTGAGTATTTCCGGCAAGTGTACGAGCCCATGTTTGCCGTCAGTGCGACCGACAGCAAGCAAATCAGCCCACTGTATGACTGGCGCCCCCAAAGCACCTATATACGACGCCCGCCCTACTGGGAAGGCGCACTGGCCCGCGAATGCACACTCAAAGGCATGCGCGCCCTGGCTGTACTGGGCGACAACATTACCACCGACCACCTTTCGCCTTCCAATGCCATTCTGGCCAGTAGCGCGGCAGGCGAATACCTGGCCAAAATGGGGCTGCCTGAAGAAGACTTTAACTCGTATGCCACCCATCGCGGTGATCACCTTACCGCACAGCGAGCCACGTTTGCCAACCCCAAATTGCTCAATGAAATGGTGCTGGAAAATGGCGAAGTTAGGCAAGGCTCGTTGGCACGCATTGAGCCTGAGGGCAAAGTCACCCGCATGTGGGAAGCCATAGAAACCTATATGGAGCGCAAGCAACCCCTCATTATTATTGCGGGCGCAGATTACGGCCAGGGTTCATCGCGTGACTGGGCCGCCAAAGGGGTGCGTCTTGCAGGTGTAGAAGCCATTGCCGCCGAAGGCTTTGAGCGCATCCACCGCACCAACCTGGTCGGCATGGGGGTGATACCGCTTGAGTTTCAGCCAGGCGTCACACGCAAGACGCTGAACATTGATGGTACCGAAACCTTCGATGTGATCGGCACGCCCTCCCCGCTGGCCACCCTTACGCTGGCCATTCACCGCAAAAACGGCGAACGCATAGAGGTACCGGTCATCTGTCGTCTCGACACGGCGGAAGAGGTTTCCATCTATAAGGCTGGCGGCGTCCTGCAGCGCTTTGCGCAAGACTTTATCGAGTCTACGGCAACGGCCTGACGCGTGCGAACGAGGGTGTGGCACTAAAAACCGACACACCCTCTCGCACCGCTTTCATCCAGGCACGGGCATCTTCAAGGCAACACGACTGCAACACAGGAACCCCAACATCGTCATGACACACCCACCACAAATCAAGATACCTGCCACTTATCTGCGTGGCGGCACCAGCAAAGGCGTTTTCTTCCGACTGCAAGATCTCCCCGAAGCCGCGCGTAAACCTGGCGCAGCCAGGGATGCACTGCTGCTGCGAGTCATTGGCAGCCCAGACCCGTATGGCAAACAGACCGACGGAATGGGTGGTGCCACCTCGAGCACCAGTAAAACCGTCATCATTGCGCCAAGCACCCAGCCTGATCACGACGTGGACTACCTGTTCGGCCAGGTTTCCATCGACAAGCCGTTTGTTGACTGGAGCGGCAACTGTGGCAATTTGTCTTCTGCTGTAGGCCCTTATGCGATCAGCAACGGCTTTATTGCTGCCGACCGCATTCCCGAAAATGGCACGGCCACAGTGCGGATCTGGCAGGCCAATATCGGCAAGACCATCGTGGCTCACGTACCCATCGTTAACGGCGAAGTGCAGGAAACCGGCGACTTTGAGCTAGACGGGGTAACCTTCCCGGCGGCCGAAGTGCAACTTGAGTTTCTAGACCCGGCGGCCGACGACGACGGTGAGGGCGGCAAGATGTTCCCCACCGGCAACCTGGTCGACGCGCTGGAAGTGCCCGGCGTCGGTACGCTACAGGCCACCATGATCGATGCCGGTATCCCTACAGTGTTTATCAACGCTCAAGATATTGGCTACACCGGTACCGAATTGCAGGAAGCCATTAACGGCGACCCCAAGGCACTGGCCATGTTCGAGACCATCCGGGCACACGGCGCGCTGCGCATGGGTCTGATCAGCGACCTTAACCAAGCTGCCACACGCCAGCATACGCCCAAGGTGGCCTTTGTGGCTCCGCCGACCGAGTACACAGCCTCCAGCGGCAAGCACGTCAAGGCCGATGATATCGATCTGCTGGTGCGCGCGCTTTCCATGGGCAAACTGCATCATGCCATGATGGGCACGGCGGCAGTTGCCATTGGTACAGCGGCTGCCATCCCCGGTACCCTGGTCAACCTCGCGGCGGGCGGCGGCGATCGTAGCGCCGTGCGATTCGGTCACCCCTCGGGCACCCTTCGCGTGGGCGCCGAAGCCATCCAGGAAAACGGCGAATGGGTCGTGAAGAAAGCCATCATGAGCCGCAGCGCACGCATACTCATGGAAGGGTGGGTACGTGTGCCTGCAGCCAATGCCTGATAAGAGGCGGGATGGGAAGTCTATCCACAGCCATTTCTTGATGAAGGATGAGCCTGGGCGTGGATGTGCAGCCACTTATTCATCAAAGGTAAGCCTGGGCGTGGATCTGCAGCCACTTACTCATCAGGGGTAATTGGACGTGGACCTGCAGCCACTTGCTCATCAGGGGTAAGCTTGGGCGTGGGCCGCTCCGGCGATATACTGAAAGTTGTCTTTTCATAATCGTCAGGAGCTCCTATGTCCGCGCCCATTTCCAATGTACGTCCCGAACCCGATCAGGTACTGGTTGACATCGCCGACTATGTGCTCAATGACAAAATCGACAGTAGTGTGGCGTATGAAACCGCCCGCAACATACTGATCGACACGCTGGGCTGCGGTCTTGAGGCGCTTGAGTACCCCGCCTGCACCAAGCTTCTGGGGCCTGTCGTACCGGGCACTGTGGTTCCTCATGGTGCCAAGGTACCGGGCACACAATTTCAACTCGACCCGGTACAGGCAGCCTTCAACATTGGCTGCATGATCCGCTGGCTTGATTTTAACGACACATGGCTGGCCGCAGAATGGGGCCACCCTTCAGACAATCTCGGCGGCATTCTTGCCACAGCCGACTGGCTGTCGCGCACAGCCATCGCCGCCGGCAAACCACCGCTGACCATGCGCGACGTGCTCACCGCCATGATCAAGGCCCACGAAATCCAGGGTTGCATCGCCCTTGAAAACTCGTTTAACAAGGTGGGGCTTGATCATGTCGTACTGGTCAAGGTTGCGTCGACGGCCGTGGTGGCGCACATGCTCGGCCTTAGCCGAGATGAAATCATCAACGCCATCTCACTGGCCTGGGTCGATGGCCAAAGCCTGCGCACGTATCGACATGCGCCCAACACGGGCAGCCGCAAAAGCTGGGCGGCCGGCGATGCAACCAGCCGCGCCGTGCGCCTGGCCTTAATGGCCCGCACCGGAGAAATGGGCTACCCCTCTGTACTCACTGCCAAAACCTGGGGCTTTTACGACGTACTGTTCAAAGGCCAGCCATTTCAGTTCCAGCGACCCTATGGCAGCTATGTCATGGAGAACATTCTCATCAAAATCTCCTACCCTGCCGAATTTCATTCGCAAACTGCCATTGAGTGTGCCATGCAGATCCATGGGTTGCTTAAAGCACAGGGCAAGACTGCGGCCGACATCAAAAAAATCACCATCCGCACCCATGAGGCCTGCATCCGCATCATCGACAAGAAAGGCCCGCTAAATAACCCTGCTGACCGTGACCACTGCGTGCAGTACATGGTGGCCGTACCCATTATTTTTGGTCGCCTCACCGCTGCCGACTACGAAGACAAGGTCGCAGCAGATCCGCGTATTGACGCCTTACGCGAAAAAATCGTGTGCATTGAAGACCCGGCTTTTACTGCCGACTATCACGACCCCGACAAACGCTCCATCGCCAACGCGCTAACCGTAGAATTCAACGACGGCAGCCAGCTCGACGAGGTCGTCTGCGAATACCCTGTGGGCCATATGCGACGCCGTACAGAAGGCATTCCTTTGCTCGAAGATAAATTCCGCACCAATCTGTCGCGCCGCTTCCCCGTCCGGCAGCAGCAACTTATTCTGGATGTCTCGCTTGATCAGTCCACACTTGAACATATGCCTGTGCACGAGTACGTCGATCTGTACGTGATCTGAGTTCAATCAAGGCTGCAGCGGTCCGCTTACCCGCACCAACCGGTGTAACGTGCTGAATGTGGCACTGAATCACGCCAAAGGCTTGCGCATGATCCAAATCAAAGGCATTTTGCCGACAAACAGCGCCAGTACCCTATAGTATCGGGTCATCAATTCAGCTCCATTCAGTCGCGCACATGACAACACCTGAAAAGACACCCGTATTCAAATCTCTGTGGAGCGCCAACCACAGCGGCATTCCCAAATACCGCTTAGTGGTTGACGCTATTACGCGCGGAATTAGCGAGGGTTACTGGAAGGCTGGCGATAAACTGCCGACTGAAGAGGAGCTGGTTGAGGAAATCCCATTTAGCCTGGGCACAGTCCAGCGCGCACTGAGGCTGCTGGTTGATCAGGGGATTGTGATTCGCCAGCACGGTCTGGGCACGTTTGTGGCGCAATCCCATCTGCAGCTTGACGAACCCTGGCATTGCCGCTTCATCGCCGATGATGGTCAAAGCTTTCTGCCCGTCTATGCAAACATCATCAGCAGAAATCAGGCAGAAGATGATGGCGAATGGAAGGCATACTTTACATTCTTGCCACAAGATATTATCGAAATTCGACGTGTGGTAAAGATCAGCGATGAATTCAACGTCTTCACCAGGTTTTACTTCGATCGCGCGCATTTTCCATCACTCTGGAATACACCGATCGAACACCTGAATGGGCTCAACTTCAAGAAGCAGATTGTGCATGAGCTTAAGCTGCCCATTGTCCGCACAGAGCAGCTGCTTCGGATAGTTCCGTTCGACGAAGAGGTGGCGGGGTACACCAACGTAAAACCGCATTCCACAGGTCTATGCCTGACTGCCAGCGCTTACACCGGATTTGACAAATGCGTTTATTTTCAACGATTTTTCATCCCGCCAACTACAAGATCTCTCAGCGTTCCAGGCACAATCCAGCGCTGACAAGCACGGCATGGCATGGCATGACAATGCTATTTAACTGACCGATCTGGGCCTGAGGAATGCCCGCATCGTCCCGCCCCTGCTGGCAGGGCGATGGGGGCTTTCCTTTGTATTTACAGGTCTGCTTTACTCTGCTTGCTTTACTCTACTTGCTCGGTTCAGTTCCGTTCAGTTCCGTTCCATTCCATTCCGTTCAGTTCTGGTCTGCTCTGGTCTGCTTTGGTCTGCTTTGGTCTGTTCTGGTCTGCTCTGCTCTGGTCTGCTCTGGTCTGGTCTGGTCTGGTCTGGTCTGGTTTGGTCTGTTCGGTCGACTTACTTTAGCGTGATCCCGCTTTTCTTCTGCACGGCTTCATACCTGTTTTTTTCGCTGACAAGAAATTGCCTGAACTCTTGCGGCGTGTTGCCTATAGGCTCAACGCCTTGTTCCAGCAGCTTGTCACGCAGCACAGGCTCATGCAGTACATTCTGAAAGGCGGCGGACAGTTTTTGCACGATCGGTTGTGGCGTTCCCTTGGCCACATATACGCCAAACCAATTTGTGAACCGGTAACCTTCAAACCCGGGAAGCTCAGCAACGGCTGGCACGTCTGGTAATGCACTGGAACGCTTTGCTCCGGTCGTGACAAGCACGCGCAACGTTCCCGCTTTGTGTGGAGCAAGCACAGGCTGCAAGCCCACCACGGCAACGGGGATCTGATTGCCCAGCAGGTCAGCTATTGCAGGTGCCGCTCCACGATAAGGCACATGAAGCATGTGAGCATGACCCGAAATATTCAATTGTTCACCAGCAAATTGCATTGTGCTGCCCGTACCCGGCGAACCGTATGACAGCGTCGACGAGTCAGACTGCGCAAGGCTGAGAAGCTCCTGCAGGGTTTTGGCCGGCGTCGCAGGGTTTACAACTATCGCCAGGGGCAGCTCTCCCGCCAGGGTAATTGGCTCCAGTTCTGTATCGGGATCGTAAGATGTTTTTTGCCCCGCAATCCGACTGACCAATACTTCTGCTGGCGAGGCAAACAATACCGAATAGCCATCCGGTTTGCTCTGCACGACGGACTGAGCGCCGATCGCACCCGATGCGCCCGTTTTGTTTTCCACAATTACCGTCTGACCGAGCTTCTTGCTAAGGGCCTGGGCAATCAGGCGAGCCGAAAAATCTGTGCCACCACCTGCCGGATAGGGGACAACCAGCTTGAGCGGTCGATCTGGCCAGGCGCCATCTGCAAACGTGGGGGCACAGAAGGCCATCTTAGCCAACACAGCAACTATTTGTCGTCTCTTGACCTGCATCATATTACCGTCTCCTTATTTCAAATACTATATAGGACTATAGTATTTGAAATATAGACTTTCTGTCTAGCGTTCCCTGCTGCGCAATATGCCCCTTGTGGCAAAATAGTTGCCTATGCTGACAAATTTCGCCTATTACGCCCTGCCGTTTCTATTCACGGTGCTGATCGCCTGCGCACTGACAACACTGGTATCCGGCTTATATCTTTGGTTATTTCGCATCCAGATCACCAACAATACGCTGCGTCATCCTTACCTTGATCACCAACCCTGGGATCGCTACCCGTTTCCCCTCAAGATAGCCATGCTGCTCGATTATTTTCTGCGGCTTGCTTTTCCGTCCAGCCATTTCTGGATCGTCGGCCACGCCAACCGACTGCTTGCGCATGTCGATCGCAGCACCGTGCCTACAGCCATCAAATGGCCGCTTATCGGATTATGGGGAGGCTGCTTTATCGGCATTGTGGCCATGCTTGCCGTCTGGGGCGTACTGCTGTTGCTGGGTACGACATAACATACTCAGGTCCGGGCCATTAGCGCGCTAATGGCACACACCTTGCCTTTGGCTACTAAAACCCTCCCCGCCGTATGCACAATCAACATCAAAAGGATCCATTGACATGAGTCGCGCCATAGAACACAACGCCGCCCAAAGCCGTTTTGAATGGACTGAAGACGGCATTCTTTCTGTTCAAGACTATGAGCTGCAGAACGGGGTTATGACAATTACTCATACGGGTGTGCCCGAAGCAGTTGGTGGGCGGGGCATCGCCGGCGACCTGACCCAAGCCGCACTTGAGATGGCGACAGAACAAGCCCTCAAGGTGCGGCCCATGTGCTCGTACGTTGCCGCATACATCAAGCGCCATCCTGAATACAAAGACCTGGTGGTCTGAACGCAGCCACGCCTAACTATGCAGCGTGACCGCATAGGCGTGAGCCGTCGTCTCAGCACGATGCGCCCATAAGAGAACAGCAATTTCCATATGCGCCACTTGCAACTTGGTGTGTATCCAACACTTGTCAGTCTTATGTCTTATATAAGATATAAGACATTTGCTTCAGCGCACCATTTGCTTCTACAATAGCCACATAAAACATACTCTTACCATTCATCGATAAAGGGCATGCACCATGCTTGAATCCTATCGCCAACATGCGGCCGAACGTGCTGCGTCAGGCATCCCCCCCCTCCCGCTCACCGCCGAACAAACTGCCGACCTCATAGAGCTGTTAAAAGCACCTCCGGCCGGTGAAGAACAATTCCTGGTCGACCTGTTCACCCACCGTGTGCCCGCAGGCGTAGACGACGCTGCCAAAGTCAAGGCCTCGTACCTTGCCGCCATCACCCTGGGCAAAGAAACCTGTGCCCTCATCGATGCAAAACACGCCACTGAACTACTGGGCACCATGCTTGGGGGCTACAACATCAGCCCACTTATCGAGTTACTCGATAACGAAGCACTGGCACCTGTCGCCGCCGAGGCACTCAAGAAAACATTGCTGGTTTTCGATGCCTTCCACGACATCAAAGAAAAAGCCGACAAGGGCAACAAATACGCCAGCGAAATTCTGCAAAGCTGGGCTGATGCCGAATGGTTCACCAGCCGCCCCGAAGTCCCTGAAAGCCTGACACTTACCGTTTTCAAGGTCAGCGGCGAAACCAACACCGACGACCTCTCCCCTGCCCCTGACGCCTGGAGCCGCCCCGATATTCCGCTGCACGCGCTGGCCATGCTCAAAAATCCGCGTCCTGGTATCGAGCCAGAAGAACCCGGCAAAATCGGCCCCATCAAATTCATAGAAGGCCTCAAAGAAAAAGGCCATCTGGTTGCCTATGTGGGTGACGTGGTCGGTACGGGCTCCTCGCGCAAGTCGGCCACCAACTCAGTACTGTGGCATACCGGCCAGGATATCCCCTACGTGCCCAACAAGCGCTTCGGTGGTGTGTGCCTGGGCAACAAAATTGCCCCTATCTTCTACAACACCATGGAAGATGCCGGCGCCCTGCCTATCGAGCTCGACGTGTCGCAAATGGAAATGGGCGACGTCATAGAACTGCGCCCTTATGAAGGCAAGGCACTCAAAGACGGCAAAGTCATCGCCGAGTTCCAGGTCAAGTCAGAAGTCCTGTTTGACGAAGCACGCGCCGGTGGCCGCATTCCACTTATTATCGGTCGAGGCCTGACAGCCAAGGCGCGCGAAGCGCTGGGCCTGCCAACCTCTGATCTGTTCCGCCTGCCCCATAATCCAGCTGACACCAACAAGGGTTACACACTGGCTCAAAAAATGGTCGGCCGCGCTTGCGGTCTGCCTGAAGGCAAGGGCGTGCGCCCAGGCACCTACTGCGAGCCCCGCATGACCTCTGTGGGCAGCCAGGACACCACCGGCCCCATGACCCGTGACGAACTCAAAGATCTGGCCTGTCTGGGCTTTTCGGCTGATCTGGTCATGCAGTCGTTCTGCCACACTGCCGCCTACCCCAAGCCTGTAGACGTAAAAACACACCACGAACTGCCCAATTTCATCAGTACTCGAGGCGGCGTGTCCCTGCGCCCCGGCGACGGCATTATTCACTCCTGGCTTAACCGTATGCTGCTGCCCGATACCGTTGGTACCGGCGGCGACTCCCACACCCGTTTCCCCATAGGCATCAGCTTTCCGGCCGGATCGGGTCTGGTTGCCTTTGCGGCCGCCACGGGTGTCATGCCACTTGATATGCCTGAGTCTGTGCTTGTGCGGTTCAAAGGCAAACTGCAGCCTGGCGTTACCTTGCGCGACCTGGTCAATGCCATTCCGCTGTACGCCATCAAAAACGATCTGCTTACCGTCGAAACACAGGGCAAGAAAAACATTTTCTCGGGCCGCATTCTCGAAATCGAAGGCCTGCCCAATCTCAAAATCGAACAGGCTTTCGAACTCACCGACGCTTCGGCCGAGCGCTCGGCGGCAGGCTGCACAGTGCGCCTGAACAAAGAACCCATTATCGAATACATCAACAGCAACATTACGCTGCTCAAATGGATGATCGCTAACGGCTACGAAGACGAACGCAGCCTGGCACGTCGCATCAAAGCCATGGAAGCCTGGCTGGCCGACCCGCAATTGCTTGAATCCGATGCCGACGCCGAATACGCTGCCGTCATCGAAATCAACATGGACGAGATCATCGAACCCATTGTTGCCTGCCCCAACGACCCCGACGACGTCAAGACGCTGTCCGATGTGGCTGGCACCGCCATTGACGAGGTGTTCATCGGCAGTTGCATGACCAACATTGGTCACTTCCGTGCCGCTTCCAAGCTGCTCGAAGGCAAGCGCGACATACCCACCAAATTGTGGGTGGCCCCTCCCACCAAAATGGACGCCAAGCAGCTTAGCGAAGAAGGCCACTACGGTGTACTGGGTACTGCGGGTGCACGCATGGAAATGCCCGGCTGCTCGCTGTGCATGGGTAACCAGGCACAAGTACGCGAAGGCGCTACCGTCATGTCCACCAGCACACGCAACTTCCCCAACCGACTTGGCAAAAACGCTAACGTCTTTCTGGGATCTGCCGAGCTGGCCGCCATCTGCTCACGTCTGGGTCGCATTCCAACCCGCCAAGAGTATCTGGCCGACATGGGCATTCTTGATGCCAGCAGCGACCAGATCTATCGCTACATGAACTTCGATCAAATCGAAGATTTCAAAGAGATCGCCGATTCCGTAGGCATCTAAGCGTAGTTTTGCCCGACAACAAACCCCGCCCCGGCGGGGTTTGTTGTATCCCGGTCTACATGGTGCCGGACGATCGAGGGTACACTACACATTCACCCACCCGCTTTATATCTCCGGTATGTCTGCACCCTCCCCTTCCCGCCTTTCCAAAGTTGCACAACGCCTGCTTTCACTCACGACCGCCCTGTCACACTCGGGCAGCCGCCTGGAAGACGACTATTGGGAACACGAGTTAAATCTTGTTCTCAACAAGCTCTTGCTGGGCAGAAAGAACAAAACCGTTGAGAACACGCTCGATCATCTTATTGCCACCGATTCAGGGGCGTATGAGATCCTCGTTGAACAGGCCGAGACGCAGTCCGAATCCACCACGGTACTCATAGATGGTGTGGAGCATGACGCCTTGTTGTTCTCTGCGCCACTGGTCGCGTGGACGCGTTATCAGCTACCGGGCATCAAACTGATCAAAAGCCAGCGCGAAGCCCTGCTCAACGCCCTGCAAGAGCACATTACTGCTCCCGCCGCCAGGCTTGCCATCATCCCGGCGTTGGTGAGCTTCGACCAGATGCCGCAAACATTTCATGAAACCCGCGTCTGGACGCAGCGCCTCGCCCTTGAAGCGCTCGGAAAACCGTCAGAGCCCTGCACACTGCGTGACCATGGAGATAATGAAGGCATGCTGGCAGACGCACGATTTTTGGTCGGCGTTATAACGGTTCCCCGTGGACAGCCACTGTTTCAATGGCAAGTGCGCCAGAGCGACGACGGCTACCCCAGCCGCGAGAGCTGCCGCGACCACTGGATCAAGGCCGCCGGCCATATTCTGGCCACTACATTTACCGGCTGCCAGGTCGAATACCTGCAGCCAGATGCCTATTATGTAAACAGCCGTGAAGCAGACCGTCGCATACGACCGCTGGCCCTCAAGGCTGCAGTAACCTGGTTGCAGAATGCAATCCAGGTGCCTGGCACCGAGTTGCGTGCCGTCATTGCGGGCTGTGGTGAAAGCGTAACCGAAGAGTATCGCGTCGGTTTCAGCACCCGCAACAGCAACGAAGTTATCTACGGCTGCATCTGGCCTGTGCTCAGCAAAGAAGAAGCAGCCAATGAAGGCATGGAAAACGGCGACGTCGACATGCCTGAGGAAATCACCACCCTGCTTAAAGGGCTTGGCATCAGCGATGTGCGCCGGCTGCCCGGGCTGTATTCGGTGGAATTCTGCGACGACTGCGGTGCACCTTACTTCCCTAACCCGCTGGGTGAAATGCTGCATCCCGAGCTTCCAGAAGAAACCGACCTCGATCCCATTAAGTTTCATTAGTCTGCACTCATGCCGCGCCGGCTTTCATTCGATATTTTCTGCCGGGTCATCGACAATTTTGGCGATATCGGTGTGTGTTGGCGCCTGTCTCGTCAGCTGGCACTTACGCATGACGTCAGGCTTTGGGTCGATGACCTGCACAGCTTCGCCCGCATCGAGCCCGCCGTAAGCTCCGGCGCAGCGCAGCAAACCATAGAGCGCGTACGCGTGCTGCATTGGGTTGCTCACATGCCGCTGCCCGAGCCGCAACAGGTCGTCATCGAAGCCTTTGCATGCGACCCGCCTGCAGACTTCATTCAAAAAATGGCGCTTGCTGGCACCCTGTGGATTAACCTCGAATACCTCAGTGCCGAACCGTGGGTCGAGTCATTCCATGCTTTGCCCTCTCCACAAGCCAGTGGCGTGCGCAAAGCGTTTTTCTTTCCAGGGTTTACACCCGGCACGGGCGGGCTTTTACGTGAAGACGGTCTGACTGCAGAGCGTGATGCGTGGCAGACCAACCCCCAGGCCCGAGCTGAGCTGTTGCGCGATCTGCGGGTTGCTTCCACGTCAATTGCTTCCGTTGATACGGGTGCACTGCTCATCATGCTTTTCTGCTATGCCAACGCCCCCGCGACCCAATTGCTTTCCGCCCTGCAAGCCAGCGGTCGCGAAGCGCTCGTGCTGGTGCCGGCAGGCGTGTGCCCCGGGCTGGCGCGCGGCAGACACGGACAAATAGACGTACAAGAAATACCCTTTGTCAGTCAGCACGATTTTGACCGGCTGCTCTGGAGCTGTGACCTGAATTGCGTACGTGGCGAAGATTCGCTGGTGCGGGCGCTATGGGCTGGCAAGCCGCTGCTCTGGCATATTTATCCGCAAGATGACGAAGCGCATCTGCACAAGCTGGACGCATGGCTGGCATGCTCACCTTTCTCAGGGATGGTGCAGCAGGCCATCAGACACTGGAACGACGGCAACATCGCCTGTTTCGCGCCGGCAATGAGCCAGGCCTTGCAAGGCAATGGCTGGAACGCGTGGAAAACCCAGAGTGCACGCTGGTCTGATAAGCTGGCCAGTCAGCCAGACTTGGCCTCCTCACTGGTGGATTTTTGCCTGAAATATAGTGTCAAAGCGAAATAGTCCTGAAAAGGATAAAATGTCAGGCTTTGCAAGCCACGCTCCGGCCCGCGACGTTATCTGGCGGAGCAAGCAACCCCCGGAGTATTAAAAACCTATGAAAACCGCACAAGAACTGCGTGTCGGCAATGTCATCATGGTCGGCAACGACCCACTGGTGGTGCTGAAGGCAGAATTAAACAAGTCTGGCCGCAACTCGGCCGTCGTTAAACTCAAATTCAAAAACCTGCTCACTGCTTCGGGCAGCGAGTCGGTGTACAAGGCTGACGAAAAATTTGAGATCGTGGTGCTCGACAAAAAAGAGTGCACGTACTCATACTTCGCAGACCCCATGTATGTCTTCATGGACGAAGAATACAACCAGTACGAAGTCGAAGCCGAAAGCATGGGCGACACGCTCAACTATCTCGAAGAAGGCATGCAGGTCGAAGTGGTCTTCTACGAAGGCCGTGCCATTTCGCTCGAGCTACCCACTATTGTGGTGCGCCAAATTGATTACACCGAGCCTGCCGTCAAGGGCGACACTTCGGGCAAAGTGCTAAAGCCGGCAAAACTCAGCACAGGCACTGAAATTTCTGTGCCCCTGTTCTGCAATATTGGCGACAAAATCGAGATCGACACGCGTACGGGCGAATACCGCAGCCGCGTCATGTAATACCGGCCCGGCCCTTTCATCAAGGGCCTCAGCCAAAAAAACTTCGCCGCATAAGCCAACCCAAAAGCTGGGTACTAATCCAGCCATTCAGGGTTAGCGCACGCGGCGAAGGTTTTTTTACACATAGGGTTTCAAAAGCCATGATTAAACGCGTCCAGGCACCTTCCTGGCGCGAATGCGCGCACCCGCAGCCCTTGCCCCCAAGCCATCGCGTTCAAGGCCATCCTGGCCCGTATAACCGTTAGCCTGGCGACTTCATAAAAGCACGACCTTAGCAACTGCAATTACTGCATGCGCTCATCGTCAAGAAAGTCAGGGATGGGCATGACTGCGATCCCTTCAGACACAAGAGCCTCGCGCTCTTCGGCAGTGGCTACACCCCGGATGGCGCGTTCAGGGGCTTCGCCCTCGTGCATGCGTCGAGCCTCTTCGGCAAAGCGTACACCTACGTTTTCGGTATTGCGGATTACCTTACGAATTTGCCTGAACATCTCTGCCTGTAGCTGCGACATCTGGGCGCTGACTGGAACGGCGACCGCGCCAGCCTCATGCGAACTACCGGAATGTGCGGTATCAGAAGTCGCGTTGTTAACTACAGAGGCCGAATTGGACGACGGCGACGTGCCAGCCGCCTCGCGTCGAATATGGCTGACATTGAGCCTCGGCGCTGACAGCTTTTTGTCTACCTTGCTGCTTTCGCATACAGGGCATACAAGCAGGCCGCGCGCGCGCTGTGCTTCGTAATTGTCATCAGAGCGAAACCAGCCTTCAAACACGTGGCCCTGGTCACACTGAAGATCGTAAACTTTAAGTGTCATAACGCCTATATGTGGGCACTTAGCCCAAAATCAAGGCCTTGCGTACGTGTGTGCCACGGCCTTATCACACTCAGTATAAGCCCAGATAGCGACTCAAATGCGCGGGACGGCATCAAGCAAGCGTCGGGTTTCATCATGCTTTGGCGACTCCAGAACCGTGCTGGCCGTGCCGATCTCGATAATGCTGCCTTGATGCATGATGGCGATGCGGTCTGCCAGATACTCCACCACCCCAAAATTATGCGTAATGAACAAATAGGCAATACGGAACTCAGCCTGCAGCGTTTGTAACAAGTCTAGAATTTGCGCCTGCACCGATACATCTAACGCCGATGTGGGCTCATCGCAGATGAGCACTCTGGGGTTTACCGCCAGTGCCCGGGCAATGGCTATGCGCTGGCGCTGACCACCCGAGAACTCATGCGGATAGCGATTTACCGTATCTCTGGGCAGGCCGACCCTGTCGAGCAACTCTCGGATCTGGTTGCTGCGCTTGGTGCGGGAGCGCTCAGGATGCAGAGCAGCCAGGCCTTCGCCAAGAATATCACCCACAAGCATACGGGGATCCAATGAGGCATAGGGGTCTTGAAACACAATCTGCACCGATCGCCGCAGACGCTGCAACACGCTGCGCCTGGCGGTCAATATATCGTCACCATCAAACTTGGCCGAACCACGAACCACCGCCTGTTTATCCAACAGGCGCAACAACGCCTTGGCGGTCGTCGTTTTGCCACAGCCTGATTCGCCCAGCAGCGCGAGAGTCTCGCCCTCGTGCAGTTCGAACGACACGTTTTTTACGATATCAACCGCTGTATCGCCGGCAGACCAGAAACGTCGCTTTTTGACGTAACTGACTGAAAGGCCTTCAACCACCAGCAAAGGCTTACCGGTAATGGAAGCCGCTGCTTTGCTAAGCCGCGCAACTTCGGCCAAGGCATTGTCCGACAATGTTGCTGATTTTTCATCTGCCGTAGTGTGTATTGCATCAGCCTGGATGGTCCCGCCTGTGCTTTGACCAGAGATGACCTCGCCCGCGCTTTGCCCCGCTGCCTCTGGCGGAGCCGACAGTGGCCGTCCGCGTTTGGCAAAGGTAGGGATGGCGGCGAGCAGCTGGCGAGCATAAGGGTGTTTGGGCGACGCAAAAAATGTGGCGGCGTCCACGGTTTCGAGTATTTCGCCGTCACGCATGAGCGCGACATAATCAGCCACGTTTTTGACCACCGCCAGATCATGGGTAATGAGCAAAATTGCCAGCCCCATTTCTTTCTGGATGCTGGCAAGTAAATCAAGTATCTGCGCCTGTACCGTCACATCCAGCGCCGTGGTAGGCTCATCGGCGATCAGCAGCCTGGGCTCTGCCGCCAGGGCGATCGCAATCATGATGCGCTGCTTTTGCCCGCCCGAGAACTGGAATGGGTAATCATTAAGGCGATTTACCGCATCCGGAATGCCAACCCGGTCCAGCCACCACCCTGCACGCTCAGCCAGCGCCTTGCCGCGATAGGTCGTGTGAGCGCGCAAAGTTTCTACCATTTGCTGCCCTATCGTCATGACCGGGTTCAGGCTGGTTGATGGCTCCTGAAAGATAATGCCGATTTGCCCGCCCCGAATGGCGCGCATGCGCTGCTCAGACAAGGTATTTAGCTCAACATCGCCCAAATATATATTGCCGGCAGCAATACGCCCTGCCTCTGGCAGCAGACGCAAAAGCGCCAGCGCCGTCATGCTCTTGCCACAGCCCGACTCGCCCACTAGGGCAAAGGTTTCACCACGAGAAATAGCCAGTTGCAGCGACTTTACGGCCTGGTTGACGCCTGCCTCACCGGCAATCTGTACGGCCAGCCCGGTGACCGTGAGAACGCGGCTATGCCCACCAGCCTGCACGACATCAGGAGAGGAGGAAGCACTCATCGGCCAGCTCCTCCTGAGACACCAACGCTCGCGTAAACAAGGTGGTTGAGTACACTCATCATGGTGCCGCGTCCTTTAACTCTATACGGCTCTTGCGCTTTGCCCGTGCGCCAGCAAGGGCCGGAGGTATTGGCCGAAACCGGCGCATACGGGGATCAAACGCGCTTTGCACTGCATCGGCGAACAAATTGGCTGCAAGCACCAGTGCCAGCAAAAAGGTAAACGCCCCCAGCAGATTCCACCAGATCATGGGGTCGCGCGACATTTCCACCCTGGCCATATCAATCATGGTGCCAAAGGAGGGCGTGCTGGGATCCACTCCTATACCCAGATATGAAAGCACGGCTTCATACAGCACCAGCCCCGAAAACTCGAGCACCAGCGTAATCAGCACTATATGCATTAGATTGGGCAAGAGGTGACGCGTCATGATGCGCCAGTGCCCCACGCCAAAGGCCTGCGCCGCCTGTACGTATTCAAGTTCGCGCAGCTTGAGTGTTTCAGCCCGCAGCAGGCGACACAGCCCCGACCAGCCTGTAAGCCCCAGAATCATGCACAGCAGGAACAGGCGCAGATCGGCGCGCGAGGCCACGGTGTCAAACATATTGGGGTTATTGTCGATGTATACCTGCATCATCAACACGCAGGCGGCGATCAGCAAAATGCCCGGTATCGACGTCAGCGTAGTGTAAATATACTGAATAACATCGTCGACTCTGCCCTTGAAATAACCTGCGGCTATACCAAAAATCAGGGCGGGTGGCAGCATGGCCAGTGTAGTCAGCGTACCTATGACCAACGCGGTGCGCACGCTCTTTAAGCTCATCCAGAGCACATCGTTGCCTGTGCGGTCTGTACCCAGCACATGGTAATTGACACTGAGCGTCAGGGCGATGGCCACGAGCACACTCAAAATACTGAAGGTGATCCACATGGGTCGCCACGGCGTACCGGTTTCACCCCGCCACCATACAGACCAGGCAGCCGCAAAACTTCGTCCGGGCCGCCAGTAGCGCAACGTCATCAATGCCGCAGCTGCAAGCGCAGCCGCAACGCCGTAGGCCAACCCACGCAACAGGCGGACGCGCAGATCGCGGTCGTGTTCGACCCCATCGTCTACACCCTGCCCGGCGTATTTGAGGCGTGGATAATCACGCACAGGCAGCCCGTTGATAATCTCGGTTTCTTTGGTGAACTGGCGAATAGCCAGCGGCGCCGAGTAGGTCTTTTCACGACTGGCAAGCTTACTTAACGACAGCACATCATCCAGAACCGAGCGCATGACCGGAGAGTACACCGGTGCTGCAGCGCCAGCGATGGGTTCTGATGCCGCCTGGGCAGGCTTGGCCACCTCTTGCGCGGTACTGCTCGCGCCGCCCTCTGCAGGACCGTCCTCGCCCGTCTGCCCGGGGCTCACCGCTGCTGTAGCCGCCATGGGTGGCAACAATGGCCGATAGTGGATGGAATCCAGAAGGCCTGTCAAGGCGAAGCAGGCAATGACAACTGCGGCACACATGGCTGAAGGCGTGCGCGACACACTCTTCCAGGCCAGGCGCAGCGAGGGGCTGGAGCGGACACGCCATGCATACAGCAGCACGCCTGCCGTCAGCAGATAAACAAAAACATCAGTCCAGAGGAAGACAAGTTTTGGCATGGCTATTCGAACCGTACGCGTGGATCAGCCAGCGTATAAGAGATATCGGCAAGAATCAGCCCCAGGATATACAGGGCTGACCCCAGAAACACCATGGCGCGCACAATTGAAAAGTCTTGTGCGTTGATTGCATCAATGGTGTAACTGCCCAGACCAGGAATGCCAAAAAAAGACTCAGAAATAAGACTGCCCATGAACAGCAGCGGAATGGCAGACACAGTACCCGTCAGAATAGGCAGCATGGCATTACGCAGAATGTGACGAAACAGCACTACCCGCTCTGCCAGACCTTTGGCACGCGCAGTACGCACATAGTCTTTTCCTGCCTCTTCAAGAAACAGGGTACGGTAAAAGCGGGCCTGCCCACCCAGGCTGGACAAAATACCCACCAACACCGGCAGCACCAGAAAGCGCACACTGTTCCAGCCATCGACAAAGCCAGAATAAGGCACCCATCGCAGCAGTTTGGCGAACAGCCATTGCCCGGCAATAATGTAAAACAGGCCAGAAATAGAAAGCAGCACCACACACAGCACCACCCCCGCAAAATCAATGCGGGTGCCCTTGAAAAACACCAGCATCAACGCAAATGATATGCACACGGCCAGCCCCAGCACAAATGTGGGAATTGCCAGGGCCAGGCTGGGCACCATGCGAGTCTTGATCTCATGACCAATATCGCGACCTTCGTCAGAAAAACCAAAATCAAAACGCAATAGCGGTACAGACCGTGAGTAGAAAATGGTGTCAGTCCACTGCGTCGTGCCCTTTGCCTGCGCGTTGTAAAACAATGGCTTGTCGTAACCGCGTTCGCTCTTCCATCGTTCGATGGCGGTCTCGCTGACCCGCTGGCCGCCAATGGCCAGCCTCGCCATATCATCGGGGGTATTAACGGCAAAAAACAGCACAAACGTCAATAAATTGACCCCTATGAGAATAAGCACCCCATAGATAAGCCGCCGGAATACATAGCGCATCATGGCTGGCCCCTTGTGTCGGCGTCAGCCAGCGCCGTTGCCATCTCGCGGCGGCGTGCCACACGCCACGCCAGAACGGCGCCCAGCGCCAGCAGGGCCAGCAGCAGCCACAAAGGCCACCACACGGGTATATTCCAGCGCTTGATGCTTTCAGCGCGCAACGCCGGTTCAATGCGGTAGTACTGCAGGGTATTGCGCACCATTTGCGTAGGCTTGGCATTTTTTACCCAGGCCTGATAAGCGCCACCCGATTTTGGAAAATAGCCAAACATCCACGGTGCGTCGTGCTGCACAATGTGCACCATTTTGTGCACCAGTGCTTCTTTTTCGGGGCCGTCATCCAGAAACCGCATTTTCTCGAACAGTCGGTCAAATTCGGGATTGCTGTAATTCGAGGCATTCTCCCCGCCTTTTCCAACCTTGGCATTGGGCCCGTACAACAAGAAGAGGAAATTCTCCGCATCGGGGTAGTCAGCCACCCACCCCCATAAATACATTTGCGCCGCGCCATTACGCATTTTTTCCTGAAAACGGTTGTAATCGGTAGCGCGTACCTCAAGCTGGATATCGATGGCAGCCAGTTGGCGCCGCATCCAGTCCAGCGTAGCGCTGGACCCCATGCCGCCCATGGAATCAAAGTACAGAATGAGCGGACGCCCGGTCTGGGCGTCGCGCCCTTTGGGGTAACCCGCCTCTTCGAGCAGCTGACGCGCTTCATCCAGCGACCGCCTGACGGCCCGGCCGTCCTGAAGCCGGTATACCTCAGGGTTTAGTCCTTCGGGCAAGGACTGGTAGCCCAACACGCCTGGCGGCACAGGGCCATATGCAACCTGAGCCTGCTCGTTTTCAAAAATGGCCACATATTGTTCCCAATTAAAGGCAATGCTAATGGCCTGCCGCAACTTGCGATTTTTTTCAGCTTGTTGCGGTGTGTCGCCAGCTCCCACGACTGGATCCAGCCAGTTAAAGCCAAAATAATACATCTGCGCCTCGGTTGCGCTGCGCAACTGCAGGCCGTGGTCTTTATACAGCTCGGCTTTTTCTGACGAATCACCCGCCGCCACCTGCATGGCCACGCCATAGTCACCGCGGTCGGCCTGCGGCAAATCGTAGTAGCCCTGAATAAATTTGCCCATTAATGGCACGCTTTCCTTTTCCAGGGAAAATTCAATGCGGTCGATAAATGGCGTGAGCTTGCCGCAATCGTCAAGCAACCCGGCTTCACGGTCACCCGGCGAACCTTCACAAGGGTATGGTTCTCCCCTGAAGTTAGGGTTGCGTTCAAGAACATGGCGGCGATTTTTTATGGACTGGACCAACATATAGGGGCCAGTACCTGCCGGCCAGGTATTGAGCGACAAATCATGGGCATCCATGTCAGGCTGATGATAAAACCGGTCAGCTTCCCACGGAATAGGCGCGGTAAACGTCATCGCCAGCCAGTATTTAAACTGCGGATACTTACCCAGCACCTTGATCCGCAAGGTATGGTCATCAAGCGCCTGCACACCGTCAAAGCCGGTCTGGCGCAGATCCAGCCAGCCTCGTGGCTGCGCCCCCTCCTGCGCTCTGTAGGCTTCATCATGCTGTTTAAGCGCATCGCCGTACTCGCGCATGCCCACAATATGCTCAGCCATGATGCCGTAGATGGGAGACACCACCCTTGGGCTTGCCAGGCGCCGGAATGCGTAGACATAGTCGTCGGCCACCAGTTCGCGCGTTCCCGTAAACTTAAAATCATTCAGGCCAAACTTGCCTTCCAGTTGCCCCGGCTTAAGAGGCCAGTAGCGAAAGGCGCCGACATCATCGCGTGCAAACGCGGGATGCGGCGCATACAAAATGCCAGGCTTGAGTGCTATGTTATATACGCTGACGGCAACCTGCTCGCCCGGTGCATCGTCAGGCAGTTGCTGCCCCTGGGCATCGTAATAAACCGGCTGCACAATATTGGCAGCCGCTCGCGGCACCAGCCGATAAGGGCGGTCGAGATAGTGATACCCGTAGAGCGGCTCGTAAATGTTGTAGGTAAAAGGTGTTTCGTCGGTTGAATAAGAGCTGGCCGGGTCCAGATATTTGGGCGATCGTTGAGTGAACGCGGTATGCAGCACGTTTTGATCAAGCTCTTGCCTGGCATAGGGGCTGTTGACCGGCTCACGGGAACACCCAGCCGTCGCGGCAAACAGTGTTATCACCAGAACAAGCCTAAGCAACATGGTTAACATTTTTGCTGCTTCCAGCAATCGTAGCGCCAGACCCAGGGAGGAACAGCCCCCTCATCGCGCCACAAACCCCGTCGGGCCTGGCGCGCCTGTTGTTCAAGCTTGCGAACAGCCGGATCACGCATAAATTTGCCCTTACCCTCCATGTTGGCCCATGCCATGCCTGATTCGGCTTGTTTCTGATTGGCCGTACCCCCATCAGGCAGCATTGCATCGCAAACACTGCGATCATAGCGGTCTTTTTCGTAGCAACGCAGCGTCAACGTTTTACCTGATACCAGACTGGCCAGCGCATCGCGAGACGCGCGCGCATAAGGTTGGCCACGTCGTTGTGCGTCTTTTTGCGTTTCGGGGGCATCAATACTGGCCATGCGTATGCGATGCTGCGTTGAACCCGTGAGCACCGTAAAAGTATCGCCATCTGCCACGCGCACGACGCGCCCTTCAAGCACAAAACCACCTCGCGGTGCGGCAATATGGGGAGCGGCCTGAGCCCCACCGCTGGATGCCTGGCTGGATACTTGGCTCGATGTCTGACTCGATGTCTGGCTGGATGTCTGATTACCCGCCTGATCAGGCGACCACACCGCAGCCCCTGCGGCAATAACGGCAAGCAGTGCCGTCACCCAAACGCGCGCCCTGCGATTAGACAACAAGGCGTTAAGGGCACGGCGCAGCGTAGTATTTAACAATCTGTTCACTTCTTCCCCGGGTTACCGCAAAACATCAGGCCAATCAGTGCAGCCGGCACTGATTATAGGGTGTTGAAGGCCCGTCCGAGTATGGTTTCGGCTTCAAAGGACGCAGCGATAGCACCAAACACCCCTCCCATTCCGTCAAAGCGAGTGCTGACAAATGCATCCGCCACTGCTTGCGGCGCGTGAGCGCGCATCAGTGCCACCTGCGTCAGGAGCACCAGGTCTTGGGCAATGCGCCGCGCTGCCTGTTGCTGGCTCGCCCCCTCCTTCTCACACAAGACATACAGCTCGCTCACTCGTTGACGCAGCCGCGCATCATCAACAGATTGCTGCCGCAGCCATGACATCAGCGCCTCAGCCAGGGCCGGTTCCCGCTCCATGGCTCGCAAAACATCCAGACACATGACATTGCCAGACCCTTCCCAGATTGAGTTAACCGGCGTCTCACGATACAGGCGCGCCAATGGCCCTTCCTCGATATAACCATTGCCCCCCAGCACCTCCATGCACTCGGAGGCCATTTCAATACCTCGCTTGCAGATCCAGAACTTGGCGGCCGGCGTCAGAATGCGGACAAATGCCTGATCCAGCAACGTCCCAGCAGGACCGGCCGACAGGGAAGGCTTGCCAGTTGCCAACGCCCCTGCCAGCCGCAAGGCCAGCATGGTGGCCGCCTCGCTTTCAAGAGTCAGATCAACAAGCACGCTTTGCATAAGCGGTTGATGGATCAAAAGCTCGCCAAAGGCCTTGCGATAACGCGCATGGTGCAGGGCCTGAACCAGCGCCTGGCGTTGCAATGCCGTGCTACCCAGCACACAATCGAGCCGTGTATACGAAGCCATCTCGACCAGAGTGGCGATACCCCGGCCGGGTTCACCCACCAGCCATCCGGTCGCATCCTGGAACTCGACCTCGGCACTGGCGTTCGAGGCATTGCCGAGCTTGTTCTTGAGCCGTTGTATGTAAATGGCGTTGCGACGCCCATCGTCAAGCCACCGGGGCACGTAAAAGCATGTGAACCCCTCCTGCGCCCTGGCCAGAACCAGATGTGCATCGGAGGTGGGAGAAGAAAAAAACCATTTGTGCCCACGCAGTCGATAAGGCTCGCCACGACCACCCACGCCGGCGGGCACAGCCTTCGTGGTGTTGCTACGCAGATCAGACCCGCCCTGTTTTTCTGTCATGCCCATGCCGATCATCATCGACGTTTTATCGGTGAGCGGTATGTCACGCCCGTCGTAGATGCGCGAAAACAGGCGGGGTGCAATGGTGTCGAACCAGGGTTCACCACACAGTACCGGAATAGCCGCTGATGTCATGGTAAGAGGGCACAGCGAGCCTGCCTCGACCTGCCCGTGCAGCAAATAGGCGGCCGCCCGTGCTACCTGGGCCCCTGTTGCGGGGCCGGCTGCTGCGGGGGAAGAAATGCGCGCCGGCTGGCCACCCTCCCAGGCGCTGCAATGCATGCCCTGGCAAAACGCCTGCTGCATGAAATAATTCCAGGCAGGATGAAAATGAACACGGTCGACACGACACCCCCGCCTGTCGAATTGTTCAAGCCGGGGCTTGTACTCGTTAGCGTCGCTGGCCAGAGCAAAACTGGCTGCCTCGCCCAGCACGGCGCCGTACGCCAGCAGCGAGCCATCATGCTCACCGGCCCCCTCGCGCGCCACACCGTCGCGCAGCGCCTGGTCACTTTCGTAGAGATTGTAGTCAATCAGATCAGGCACCTGATTGGTGACATCATGCGTTGTCCAGTTCATTGTGCACCTCTCGTGCCGCCGCAGCAGCTGTACGTCTTCAGCCTTCTCTGGAACCCCTCAGTTGATGATAGCACCCAGAATGGCGGCTACCGCTGGTAAAGTAGCGCTTGCGCAGGGCCCTTATTTTCAGAGTTTGCCTGCCGTCAGAACATTGCCGGCATCCAGCCCTCCTGTCTCTGCACCACAATGCGGGCAGCCGGCACTATGGCGCACAGCCACCCAAGGAATTTTTCATGAGCGATCGTATTCTTGTTATCACTGCCAGCCTGGTGCTGCTCACTGGCGTTGCTGCAGGGGCATTTGGTGCCCATGGTCTTAAACGCGTCATTGATCCGTCCATGCTGTCAGTGTGGCAGACTGCCGTTTTATACCAGCTAGTGCATGGGTTGGGGCTGCTGGCGCTCGCTGCACTGGGTACGCGTTTTGGCTCGCCACTGCTCACCTATGCAGGCTTCTTTATGTTTGCGGGCATTGTCATTTTTAGTGGCAGCCTCTATACGCTGGTGCTCAGCCAGATCAAATGGCTGGGTGCGATCACGCCCATAGGAGGCATGGCTTTTCTCATCGCCTGGGCCCTGGTCGCGCTGGTTGCGTACCGGGCAGCATAAGTACCTAGCTGGCCGGGTACGGGCTCAGCGCAATTGCGACCTGTACAAGCCCCAGCCCTGGTCCAAGGTGGGCAACGTCGCCACCCTTACACCGTCGCAAAAAGCCCAGACGCTTTGGGTGCTTTCCGGTGCACTCTGTACAGTAATACTGTTGATGCCAGATGTTGTTGGATTAGCTATTCTCAACACTTCTGGTACCGAAAGGACTTCGGGCGCA
>RAPG01000011.1 GCA_005239165.1 Allopusillimonas ginsengisoli | reverse complement strand
CAGTTTGCTATCCTATACGAGGAGCGATTCACCCAGGCCTATTCCTATCTGGACCCAGAGTCACTGGGAAGATAGGCAGATCAATGGTTTATCTAAACTGCCTGAACACAAAAATTCTGACACTCCCGGTCAGTACTGTTTAGCTTTGCCGTTTCATTACAGTTATCCGTAACATGATCAGGCGAATGTCGCCTTTAAGTGGTCTAGCAAATCTTGCGTCGCGACATCACCGCGCAGCGCCATCCCCAGGTAACCATCGGGCCGTACAATGAACGCGGCATGGCCGGCTGCGGCGTACAGGCGCGCGAACTCGCCCTGCGAATCGCGCACAAGTGGCAGGACCGTCGCAGCTATCTGTACGCCGTCAGCGGCGATCAGGTAAACGTCCAGGCGGCTGTGCGCAACGTCACGCAGCGCCTGTGCCATCGACTCCAGCCTTGCCACCGAATTACGGGTCAGGCCCGTTGCATCGCCTGCGCGGTGTCCGGCCTGCGGGCCACCGCTGTAGTCGGTCTTTGCGGAAACAATCGGGCTGCCCGCGTAGTCGATCAGCAATTGTGCCTCGCGCCGCACGACGAAACTCGGGTCATTGGAGTCCGAGCCGATGCCGGCGCGAGCGCTTTGCACCGTGCGGCCCACGACGTCCTCTCCAACCGGCTGACGTTCCGCATCGTAACTGTCGAGCAGGCTGGCGGCTGCTTCGCCACGCACGGCGAGCGCGAGTTTCCAGGCCAGGTTGTGCGCGTCCTGGATGCCGGTATTCATACCCTGCGCCCCGGTGGGCGGATGGATGTGCGCTGCATCGCCGGCCACGAACGCGCGGCCATGCCCATAGGCACCGACAATGCGGTGGCTGATCCGAAACGCCGACGACCAGCGCAGATTGCGCGCCGTCACGGGCTCCGGCGAGAGCCGATTGAGCACGGCCTGGATGTGATGTAACTCGGGCGCATGGCTGCCTTCGAAACCGTGGGTAACAGCATCGATCGCGCGGCCGCCGGCCTTTGCCAAATCGGCAACAACATTCATCGACATGCGGTAGCGGCCGCAACCCGGCAGCGGCACGCACACCAGCATGTCTAAGGTTTGCCCATCGACCTGGTACATGAAGCGTAACGCCAGATCGTGCCGAAACGACCAGTCTACTTCGACATCGCCTAGCATGTACTGCTCGCCAAATGCGGCCCCTTCGAAGCTCAGGCCCAGACTCTTGCGCACCATGCTGTGCGCGCCGTCGGCGCCAATCAGGTAGCGGCAGCGCACGCGGCTTTCGCCCGCCTCGCTACTCAGCGTGGCCGTAACGCCTTCGCCGTCCTGCTCGAAAGCAGTCAAACGCAGTCCCCGTTCGACGCGCGTGCCGTGCATCGCCAGTTCCTCGGCCAGCACGCGCTCGGTCGCGTATTGCGGAAGCGCGATGAACCCGAAGGGCACATCGGGCGGCAAGGGGAGGGTGAGTTGCGAAGCCACCTGACCGTTGACATAGACGGTCTGGCCACGCAGAGGTACCGACGCGTCGAGGATCTGTCTAAGCACCCCCATGCCTTCGAAGACTTCCAGCGTGCGCGGCTGAACACCGACGGCCTTGGCGTAAACCGGAGCCTCGAGCAACGGGTCGACGATGCGGCAGGCGATGCCGCGTCGCGCCAGTTCGATGGCGGCCGTCAGCCCGACGGGGCCCGCACCGGCGATGAGCACGTCAGTCTGGTTCACAGGTGTTCTCCTCATGGTGGTTCACACGTCGAGCGCTATAACTGAGCTGTGCGCCATGATTGGCTCGCTCAAAACCTGTTTGGCAGTCTGGAGGAGGTTCAGCACGGCGCCACCGCCTGGCTCTGGACTTACAACAATTAACGGCCCAATATGGCTTTGGGTGGCATCACCCCGAGACAGAAATTAGCTGATCAACATTTAACTAATTCTACTGCCGTTTACTGCTGAATTTGAGAGGATTACTGGTCCGTAATGTGGGAAAAATGGGATTCCAGCGTTTCGCTGCCAGGCACCATGGCGTCGGGAAAGGCATCGGCCTGCTGCACCGTTCTCCCGAAAGCTGATGCAATCAGATTGCGGCGTACTTCTCCTAGCACCTTGCTACCCCAATACACTCGGATGAGGCCGGCATCGGCCAAGTCCAGAAAAGTGCTACGCAGGTTCTGCGGAAACAAGACATTGGCATCAAGGTAAACCAGTGGAATCTGGCCAGGCTGTATAAGCGCCGTCTTCGGCCGTCCGGTGGTGGAGACCATCAGTCGTTTTTGGTCCAGTTGCGTTTGGCTGTCGAGCGGGCCGAATCAAGCTCTTTCGTTTGCAGATCGGACGTTAGCTTGTCCATGCGGTTCAAAGCGGTGCGGCGTGATGTCTGCATGCCCTGCCGCACCCGTTCGACCTCGGTGGCCGGAATGCGGCGATGGCCGGCTCGTGTGCGTTCAACACCGCCGAAAACATCTTCATCGACAAGCTTGACGACGTATGGCCGACTGACGTTAAGTTGCTCCGCTGCCTGCTGAGTCGTCAGCATGAGCGCACGCACTGGCCCAAGATCCCGGTTGGAGACGGGTTTGACACGGAAAATAACCGGCTCGCTGTCCTCGGGGTCAAGCTCATAGGCCAGTAGAAAGCGGCGATCTGGTTCACCTGCGCCGCGCATGCGCACGCTACGCTCCTGAGTGGCGCTTTGAGGCGCTAGCTGGTGATGCTGCACGGCTTTGAGTACCGTTAACACGGCGCTTTCCAAGGACTCAACCGGTACAAGGCGACTTGCCCGCGTAGTGGAGGCAGGGCTCGGTGTCTTGAGCTCGACGCAATGGGACGGTTTAGGATGAGATTTCACGGTAGTCATGTGAATAGATTGGATTGGTTCACATGAAAACGCAAATATCGAAACGAGTGAATACGTCTATCTTTGGCTCTACCTCATTAAGGGTTTCCACACGAAAATGTGACCTAATGGGATGGTCACCCCTGCCCGAACTGGCATAGATGTGCGAAAGTGACGATGAACCTCCACTTGAACGCAAGGAGCGACCGTCATGAAAATTACTACGATTGGGATCGATTTAGCCAAAAACGTGTTTCAAATCCATGGTGCTGACGCGCGCGGGAAGACGGTGCTGCGTCGGCAATTGAAACGCGCTCAGATGCTGGCATTCTTTGCCAGGCTTGAGCCGTGCAAGGTTGCGATGGAGGCGTGCTCTAGTGCCCACTACTGGGCACGAAAGCTTAACACTCAGGGTCACACGGTAATGCTCATTGCACTGCAGTATGTCAAACCCTTTGTTAAGCGCAATAAGAACGATGCGGCCGACGCTGAGGCGATTTGCGAGGCGGCCACGCGCCCCGAGATGCCCACAGTACCCGTGAAGACCGCCAGCCAGCAGGCAATTCTGAGCATCCATCGTGCGCGTCAGAGCTTCGTCAAGGCGCGTACAGCGCAAGCTAACCAGATCCGAGGGTTGCTGACGGAATTTGGCTTTGTCATTCCCCAGGGAATCAGTCACATAACTAAGTGTGTCCCTGAGATCATCGAGGATGCAGAGAACGATCTTCCCGGCAGCTTTCGCCAGCTCATCGGTCGCCTGACAGAGCATCTGAAGGTGCTTAATCTTCATGTGACAGAACTGGAGAGCGAGATCGTGCGCTGGCATAAAGAAAATGAAGCTAGCAAACGACTCGCAGAGATTCCAGGTGTGGGGCCGTTAACGGCGAGCGCCTTAGTGGCCTCGGTGGGAGATGCTAGAAACTTCAAGAATGCGCGCCAGCTTGCCGCGTGGTTGGGCTTGGTGCCGCGACAGCACTCCTCGGGTGGTAAGCCGACCCTGTTGGGTATCAGTAAAAGGGGCGATGCGTACTTACGGACATTGTTGATTCACGGAGCTCGGTCGGTACTGCGTTTCAAACAGGCCAAGCCGGATGCCGGCACGTGGACGGAGCAGTTGCTCGCGCGACGTCATAAGAACGTAGTTGCTGTGGCACTGGCCAACAAGAACGCCAGAATCGTGTGGGCGCTACTCACCCATGATCGTCGGTTCCGGCTTGACCACATGTCTGCTTGCGCAGCCGTGTAGTCAAGCCGGTTAGCCTATTAGATTTGTTTATAAGAGGAGGTAAAAGAGTTCACACCACCGATTGCGCAGGCAATCACGACGTGATGGCAAAATTGGTTAGACCGTGGTCGGTCGAACCTTTGGGGGCTGGGAGCTTCGAGCTCGATGACCTGATGAGGAGCCGACCAGCATATTCCATCAGGGACATGGAGCGACGGCTCCAGAAGAAAGTCCGAATCTATGACTGCAATCTCTACCTATTTACCATTGCTGACTGGGAGCTTGGCAAAACAGGGGTGACCATCTATGCCCCCAAGATTTAGGTACAAATAAAAAAGGCCGTCTCTGCGCAAACAGACACGGCCTTTCGGAATTGGTGCCGGGGCCGGAATCGAACCGGCACGCCTTGCGGCGGGGGATTTTGAGAATGAAAAAATTTGAGAAGATAAAATCCTCTGGAGCACGCTAAGCCTTGCTGGGCTTGGTTTTCAGGAGGATTGGCCCGGGTTAGTCTTACGCTTCAACTAGACGATTTTGGATGGGTTTTACCCTCCCTTGGCTCCTATTTGGCTCCTATAAATCGTCACTGACAGGAGGCGTCATGGCTACCGTAAAGCTTACCAAGACCGTAATAGAAACCGCAGTACCGCAGGACAAAGATTATGAACTGCGCGATACCATTGTTCCAGGCTTTCATTGCAAAATCACGACTAAGGGCAGAAAGATATTTGCCCTTCAGTATCGTACCAATTCGGGAGAGCGTCGAAAACCCACGATCGGAAAATTCGGTGAGTTGACCGTGGAGCAGGCCCGCGACATTGCGCGAGACTGGTTCGCTGATATTCGCAAAGGACATGATCCAAGTGCCGAGAAGGCGGCGGCGCGACAAGCGCTTACTGTTAAGGAATTATGCAAAAAATTCATTGAAGAATATTCAACGCCGCGCAATAAGCCGAGCACCGTTGTGACCTATCAGGACCATATCAACCGCTATATCATACCGACCTTGGGTCGCATCAAGGTGCCGGATCTGACACGGGCCGACGTGAGTGAAATGATGCAGCGATATTCGCATATCCCCTCTACGATAAATCGGGGGTTCGCCTGCTTGCGCAAAATGCTGAACATGGCGGAGGTATGGGGTTATCGTCCGGACGGTTCCAACCCTTGCCGGCATGTCCCGATGTACCCCGAAAAGGGCACAACGCGATTCATCACTGATGAAGAGTTGGTGCGCATCTACGAGTATCTGGATCGAGCCGATGCGGAAGGTCTGGAGCATCCGCTGCTGACATTGGGCATCCGCCTGCAGTTTTCATTTGCCGCCCGAATGTCCGAGATTCGGCTATTGGAATGGGCATGGGTGGATTTTGAGAATCGCCGCATCGCGTGGCCGGACAGTAAGACCGGGAAAATGTCCAAGCCCATGGGCGAAGATGCTTATCAGCTTCTTTCGTCGGCCCCACGCATTGAAGGGTCGCCCTACGTATGCCCGAGCGTCTTCGACGGCGACCAGCCGATGTCGGAGGGAACCTATAAGAACGGCTGGACTCGCATTCTGGAGCGTGCCGAGGTTCCCCATGTCGGCACGCACGGCATTCGCCATCGAGCGGCGACAGACATTGCCAATTCCGGGGCGTCGGTCAAGATCGGTATGGCGTTGACGGCGCATAAAACGGCAACCATGTTCATGCGGTATGTTCACGCCGAGGATAACCCGGTGCGGGAAGCTGCCGAGAGAGTAGCGAGTTTGCGCAAGGAACTCGTTGGGGGAGGCCAAGAGCAAAGAGATCTGCAGGATACCCGCCCAAGTGCTACCGAAAAGACGGGTGGGAGGACTAGCCTGGGGAAGTATCAACCATATCGGCATCGCCGGGTGCTCGCGCGTGCGATCCCGCCTGGAACGAAACGCGCCGATTCGTCGCAGGAGTAGCAGCTATGACAGTTGACGGAATGACGACAGAGGTACAACTCATTGAGCGCTACGGCATCCTCTTATCTCTGGATGATTTAGCGGAAGTTCTCAAACGTAGCCGGGATGGATTGCGCATAGCGTTGCATGGTAATTCGGAGTTTGCGCGAACGTGGTACCCAGCTAAGAAGAAAATCGGTCGGCGTGTTTATTTTCGTGCAAGCGATGTTGCTCGACTAAATGATGAGTATACGCAATGCTGAGCTGACACGTAGTCGCTCTGTAGCGATCTCGTCGAGGTTTAGCCCGTCTGACAGAAACAAAAGCTACCCCGTGTCGGGTTTTGCCGATGAACGAGACGTCTTGGCGTGGGCTGGTAATGGGCAGTTGCGGATGTGCCGTTGTGTAGCGCCACGAAGATGGGTGATTCCAGACATATACGTGCCAGCTAGACATACACCAGCGTTAATGTGGTGACTAGTTAGAGGGCGACAGCTAGTGGCACGATGGGTGCTGTCTCTCATGGGATTTGGCCACCTTTGGGCTCCAAACGCCATCCCCATCGAAAACGACTCAATGAGCAGGGTAGCGGCGCGCTCTTGGCTGACGTGGCAGCCGTTATATCGTCTGGCCTTATATCCCATGTGCTAAAGCAGAGGCTCTTCCTCTCTCGGCAATCGTCGACCATGATTTGCAATCGCCGTCTATGCGCATGTGTATCCCGGGAAAGGCGTGACCCGCTTCATTACAGATTATGAGTTAGTTCGCCTCTACCCTCCACATACGGATCATGTTGACGTGGAGGGATGGGAGCATTCGCTTAGCGTAGTTGGTACGTATTAATGGCAGAGTTCATGGGTTTCAACGTACGAACAATGCTACAGTTGTAACTATGTAAGTCCATTCTGCGTTTTTTTATTTTGGAATCATGGTGCGAGGAGACAGAGGTCTTGCATGGTCGTTGATGACTATGAAAGCTTTGTGGCTTGCCTGCTTATTGTTGTATTGGTTAGACAATGGTTCCCAATGCAAATCATTAGAAGACTATCAAGGAGCCTTTTGTGGCGGGACAAGATAAGAAGCGATTAAAGAAACAACTATTCTTTGATGTCAGCACAGGGCTCAAGCGCGTAATAGGACGTGACTTGATTACTAATGATGAAGTGGCAGTCTTTGAGTTGGTTAAGAATTCTTTTGATGCTGACGCTACTTGTGTGCAACTGTATTTCTCAAGCGATGCCCTTACCGTCATTGATAATGGAAATGGGATGAGCTATGAGGATCTGACGGAAAAGTGGCTGTTTGTCGCTTATTCGTCAAAAGCCCCGTCAGCCGATGCTGCGGAACGGCAAGAATTTCGTCAGCAAATTTCCGAACGAAAACACTATGCCGGTAGCAAGGGGATTGGACGTTTTTCTTCTGACCGTCTCGGCAGTCGTTTGGTACTGCAGTCGAGGCCTGCCAGCAAGGGGAATGGGGTAGTGCATCAACTCGATGTCGATTGGTCTCTTTTCGAGGAAGACCAAAGCTTGCAATTTGAATCGGTGCCTGTCGAGTATAGCCAAAGGCAAGATTTCGACCTCCCAGAAGATATCGTGGATGTTCCGCCCCACGGCACTGTAATAAGAATCGAGAACACCAGGATATGCTGGGATCGTGACCGGATACTTCACCTTAAGGCGGCTTTGGCCAAATTGATAAATCCGTTTGGTGCTGAGACTGATGGTTTTCATATACAAGTTATCGCGCCCGATCAACGGGCGGAGGATGAAGAGTCGATTGCCACTGCCTTGAAGCATGGTGACGATATACCGGACAACGCTTTGGCCAATGGCGCCGTTGGTAACTTTATCTTTTCAGCACTTAAAGAGAAAACAACCTATATAGAGGTGCAGTTGTCTGAAAGCGGCTCGGAGATCGTTAGCTCCCTGACAGATCGTGGAGAGTTAATCTATAAGGTCAAGGAGCCAAACCCATATCCGTTACTTGTAGGATCAGATTTTCGGTGCCAGCTTTATTACCTAAATCAATCAGCAAAATCTACCTTTGCCCGGCGCATGGGAATTTCTTCCGTCCAGTTTGGTTCAGTATTTCTGTTTCGAAATGGATTTCGCGTCTATCCAATTGGCGAAGAAGATGACGATTCATTTGGCATCGCCCGCCGCAAGCAGCAAGGCTATGCCAGATTTCTAGGGACGCGCGACATAATAGGACGTCTCGATGTAGCGGGTAGCGAGGAACAATTCAAGGAAAGTTCTAGTCGTAACCAAGGGTTGGTGGAGACCCCTGCCACGATGCAAATGCGTGAGTGTTTTTGGGAATATTGCTTAAAGCGCTTAGAACGTTATGTAGTGCCAGTTACATGGCCTGATAGCGCAGAGAAAACATCAAGCGACCTATCCCGGCTATTGACTGATTCAGGACGTGCGAGGGTGACCGATGCTGTGGCGCGGTTAATTGATAGCCCGAACGTAGAGGTCCTTGACTACAGTCGAAGGTTGGTGAGCATGTTGAATGAGCGATCCAGCCAGTTCGAGGAGTCAGTAGGCAGCCTACGGGCGATTGCCTTGAAGACAAACGATCATCAAATGCTGTCCAGCTTGGACAAGGCCGAGCGCCGATTCGAGGAGCTCAGGAAAGCCGAGGCGGAGGCTGTGCGCATTGCCGCTGACGAGCGTTTCGCTAAGGAAGCAGCGCAGAAAAGTGCTGAGCAAGCTCGATTGGAAGCGGAAATGCTTTCTGTCAATCTTGACGAGGAGAAAAAGCGCAGCTTGTTTCTGGCTTCCATTACCTCGCTTGATGTTGACACTATCTTGAACATGCACCACCAGATCACGATCTATGCTGCAGATTTGAAACAGCAGGTCGAAAATTGCATCTCCGCGGCCAAGTTCAATGGATTGAAGCCCGATGAGATTGTTTCTAGGATGGAAAGCATTGCATTCTTGAATCAAAAGGTACTCTCCATTTCTCGCCTTGCGGTTAAGGCTAATTTCAGACTTGAATCCGACATGATAGAGGCGGATTTGGCCGATTACATCGAAGACTATATACGACAAGGCGCGAAGCCATTTCTCGGTTCAGGAGTTGATTTAAACGTTGTGAATCACGGTGCATCGTTGAAGAAGCGTTTCCGCCCAATGGAGATATCAATAGTGATTGAAAACCTGGTAAACAATGCACGGAAGGCGGGGGCTACGGAGATTTCTTTCGAGCTCCTGAACCCTGATAGAAAAAGTTTGACAATTTCTATCACTGATAATGGGGTTGGCCTGCTTAAGAGTATCGACGATCCTCAACGTATATTCGAGCTGGGCTTTTCGCGAACTGCGGGCTCTGGGCTCGGGCTCTATCATGTCCGCCAGGTGCTTGACGAAATTAGCGGGAGCATAGAGATCGATGTACAGCAAGAAAAAGGAACAAAATTTAATATCAAGGTGGTGGAATGAGGCTAGACTTTACGATCCTTTGGATTGATGACCAACCCAAACACGTCAAAAGCTTCTCCGAGGGATTGGGTAATCATCTAAGGCAACTTGGTTTCGAGCTGAACGTAATATCTGCGCAATCCCTCGAAATGGTGGATGCAGGGATCGGGAATCATGTTTACGACGACACGATAGATCTTGTTCTCGTAGATTACGATCTGGGTATGGGGGCTGGTGGGGAGGAGGCGCTTGTCACGATACGGAAACGATTTCCATTTAAAGAGGTTGTGTTTTACTCCGCAACCGATGCTGAAAAACTCAGGTCGATTGCCTTCGGGGCGAAAGTGGATGGAGTCTACTTCTCAACACGCCTGTCGTTGGTGAGCGATACGACTCAGGTAGTGAGTAAGCTATTGAATAAAGTCCTTGATTTAGACCACATGCGAGGCATCGTAATGTCTGCGTCTAGTGATATCGACTATTTAGTAGAGAGTAGTCTTAACGCAGTCTATGACAGGCTTGGTGAGGAAGAAAAGCCAAGTTTCAGGTCGTCTATTATCGAGCAATTGCAGGGAAAGCTATCGAAATGGGCTGGTGAATTGGAGGAGGCGGCAGGCAAGGATAGTCTGGTACGGATTATGAAATTACGCCATTTGTTCACTGCACATGATAGGTTGGAGTGCCTCGCACGGCAGCTGGCGGGATGGGCTGCAGATCACAGTAGCTATCTGGACAAGGTGCATGTATACAAGGACGATGTGGTACCTCGGCGAAACAAGCTTGCCCATGCAATGCTGCGTCGCAAAGACGGAGGACCGCCAGAGCTCATAGGATTGAAAGAGAGTTGGTCTACCGAGCACATGACGGAGTTGCGTTGCGGGCTGATCGAGCATAGGGAGAATTTCCAGACGATTGCCGTTTTAGTCGATGCTAAGCTTGATTAATAGTAGGGAAGTGATCGTAGATTATGTTGATTCTTGATCAAGCCGAAGGATTTGATTTCGTTTGTATTTTATCGAAGGTGATCTAGCGATGCATCCATTCGTTCTGGGTCAGGAATATGCAAGAAAGCGATTGCTGGAATTTCTCGGGAGTAGGCAAGCTCAATCGGGCGTAATCTGGGGCATGAAGGAACCGGGGTGCCTCATATGTACGTCTGGGGGCCGAGGTGGAAAGAGGGCTGGCTATTCTGACGAGGGGCTAGGCGACGGGAGCTGGTGGTATTTTGGGCAGGGACAGTCGGGCGATCAAGCGCTTGATAATCCCGCTAATGCAAAGTTAGCGTCTGCCGAGATGTCAATATTGTTTTTTACCACACGTGAACCCACTGCCCGCGAGATTGCTGAGCGAGGAGGCTATGGGAAATTGTTTGCTTTTCGGGGGGAGTTCAACGTGGCTGGTTACGAAGCTTTTGTACCTACCGAAGGGCGAAGGCAAGGAGATCGATTGTGGCGATTCCGTTTAATACCGACGCAAGGGAGTGAGGGTCTTTGGCAGGAGGTGGAGGAGCAATGGTCGAACGAGGCAGATATCCACGCCTGGCAAGAACGTTTGATTGGGCGTGAGTTTGGCACCGTCGAAGCTCTGCTAACTATGCAGGAATATCGTAAACGCAGCGCAGAGGTGCACCGGTACGCAAGGCATAGGGCGGCCGGCGTATGCGAGGCATGTGAGCAACGGGCTCCCTTTATTGCTCTTGATTGCAGCGGATATCTTGAAGTGCATCATTTGACGAGGCTGGCTGATGATGGGCCGGATGCGCCGGCCAATGTGGCTGCTTTGTGCCCTAACTGTCATCGTCGCGCTCATTATTCGATGGACCGCGAGCAGTTTGCCTCTATTTTGCGCAAACGAATTCTTGCTATCGAGTTGGCCATTACTCGGGACAGGCCGGCGACTGGCGCGCGGAGTTGTTTTGCTCGTGCTGAAGGTCAGGGGCCGGGTTGACTGCAGGAGGCTGCATTACGGCATGACATTATTTACGATACTGTTACGGTGCTGGTTAATGTCTGTTCTCCAGGACGTTCAGAAGAAATTTACAGGCTGTTTTGGCTCCCGTATTGCTCGGCGCGGAGCAAGTTTAGTTAATGTATCCGATTTTGGCGTCTGCTTGATCTTGAGAGGTCACTGCGGAGGTCTGCCTACTGGCTGACAGTTTAGTAGTTCCGGGCTTCATGTCAGAAACGAGGGTATAATTTCTCTATAGCGTTAAGCTGGAATTGGATATGAAGACACTCCCCGAAGCAATCCTTGCTTATGCCAACTCTCTTCCTGAGGGAGGGGTCCTGTCGCCCAAGGAATTCCTACATCTAGGCAGCCGGTCGGCCATCGACCAAGCATTGTCTCGCCTCGCAAGGGAAGGAAGCCTATTGAGGGTAGGTCGTGGGGTCTACGTAGCTCCCGTATCAGGTCGATTCGGCATGCGTCCGCCAGCCCCGGGCAAGGTCGTGGAGTCACTGGCGGTGCAAAGCGGTGAAGTCGTCGCGCCGCACGGTGCGGCCGCAGCGAATGCCCTTGGCTTGACCCAGCAGGTTCCCATCCGCGAGGTGTATGTGACTTCGGGGCGTACACGCAAAATCCAGCTAGGACGATCGGAAGTTTTGGTCAAACACGTGCCTAACTGGATGCTGGCCCTTGGCAAAGGTCCTGCCGGAAGCGCCGTAAGGGCGCTGGCATGGATGGGGCCCGAGTTTGCGCGCCAATCAATCGCCACTTTGCATCATACCTTGCCCAGTCACGAATGGGCCTCCTTAGCATCGGCCCGGGCCGGCCTGCCCTCCTGGATGGCCCGGGCAGTTGGGGAGGAGGCAAGCCGTGGCAGAGCCGTTCTTTAGTCTTCATCGCCAAGACCAAGGCGAGGCACTGGAGGCGGTACGAGCCCTTACGGGGCGGCCTGTGCACTTACTTGAGAAAGATGTATGGGTGGTATGGGCGCTTTCCGCTTTGTTCGACACTAAGCTCGGCAAAGCCTTGACGTTTAAGGGAGGCACTGCGTTATCGAAAGCTTTCAAGGTGATTGACCGACTCTCCGAGGACATAGATCTTACCTATGACATAAGCCATCTCATCGGCGAACTTGCGGGTAATAGTGATGGCTTGCCTATCACGCGTTGCCAGGCCAGTGAATGGACTAGTGCAGTTCGCCAGCGGCTGCCAACATGGATTGAATCCACCATCATTCCGATTCTAGAGTCTGCTATGGTCAAGGATAGGCTATCCGGGCGGCTTGAGTTGGTGGGCGAGAACCGCGACAAGCTGCTGCTCAGCTATCCGCCCATAGGGCTCGGGACTGGGTACGTAGCCCCGGCCGTAGTTCTGAAGTTTGGCGCGCATTTGACGGGTGAGGCCCATCAAATGGTGCCGATAACTTGCGACATGAATGGTCACTTGTCGGGGATTTTATTCCCAAGTGCTCACGCTCAAGTGATGGGGGTAAGCTGTACATTCTGGGAGAAAGCTACGACGGCTCATCTCTACTGCCTGAAGGGGAGTTTGCGCGGGGAGCGCTATGCACGGCATTGGTACGATCTTGCTGCCCTTTCTCGTAGTGAGTTTTTTGAGCCAGCTATTCGAGATCGGGATGTTGCCGTTGCAGTAGCTCGCAATAAATCCTTGTTCTCCATTGAGAAAGATTGGAACGGAGAGGATATCGACTATGCACGCGCAGTGGATGGCCATCTCCGGATAGTTCCCGATGGCAAGGCGCTGACCGCCCTGGCCACGGACTATGCCGCGATGATCGAGGACCAAGTGATGCTGGGTGATGCCCCAGGCTTCGAGACCCTGATGCAAACCTGCAGGCAAGTCGAGGCCTTGGCGAACCACGCTGCATATACGACGACGGGGGGCATGGCTTGATCATCGATGCCCAGTCCCCCAGGAGGCCTAGAGACCGTCTCCCCTACGACAAGACCGAGTACATCTCGGTGCCAGGAAGCCCCGGGTTATGCCCGCGAACCCCGCATAGCTCACCGGAAACCATTCCAGACATCATGACCCAATACAAGTTTGTAGATCTCTTCTCCGGCTGTGGTGGCCTATCGCTAGGCCTTACGATGGCTGGGCTTCAGGGCCAATTCGCCGTGGAGCGGGATCCCATGGCATTCAGCACATTCTCAGATAACTTCCTCGGTCCGCGGAAGGTTCCCGTCACCAAGTTCGCATGGCCAACGTGGCTGGAGCAACAAGCCTGGAGTATCGATGATTTGCTGGAAAAACACATCGAGGATCTTAGGCAATTGCAAGGGCAGGTCCAAGTGCTTGCAGGAGGTCCTCCATGCCAGGGCTTTAGCTTTGCCGGCAGGCGTCAGGAGGACGACCCCCGCAACCAGCTTTTCGAGAAGTATGTTCAGGTCGTGGACGCGATCAAGCCATCCGTGCTAGTGCTAGAGAACGTACCAGGAATGAAAGTCGCTCATTTAAGCAAGCCGGGCCAAGAGGGCGACCGTGAAAAGGCCTCCGAATCGTACTATGACAAGCTCAAGAAGAGCCTCGAGGCGATCGGCTATGAGGTCCACGGCGAGATTGTGGATGCATCCCGCTTCGGTGTTCCTCAGCGCCGTTCGAGGCTGATCGTGATCGGGCTCCGGAAGCACCTTGCGTCGCGTCTGGAAGCAGGCGTCAAGAGAGCCTTCGAGGTATTGGAGACGAAGCGAGGTGAGCTGCTCGCTAAGCATGGTCTGCCAAGGACTAAGTTGATCTCTGCCCAGGATGCGATATCGGATCTATTGGTAGGAAGGACAATCACCAGGCCGTGCACCGACCCGTTTTCGCCAAGCGGCTTCGAGGAGGCATATTATCTCGGCCCCAGGACTCCGTACCAGCGATTTATGCACAAGCATTGCCGCAGCGATGCCATGGATAGCATGCGCCTGGTTCGGCACAGGGACGAAATCCAGGCTCGCTTCAAGAGGATTATCGAGGAGTGTACGCCTGGCGTTCGGATGAATGATGAAAGCCGCGCCAGGTTCGGCCTCAAGAAGCATCGGATCTATCCCATGTCGGCTTGGGAACCTGCCCCAACGATCACGACCTTGCCGGACGATGTCCTTCACTATTCCGAGCCAAGGGTCCTGACCGTGCGTGAAAGCGCCCGGCTACAGAGCTTTCCCGATTGGTTCCGTTTCCGGGGAAAGTTTACGACCGGAGGGGAGAGGCGGACCAAGGAATGCCCCCGCTATACCCAGGTAGGCAATGCCGTCCCGCCACTGCTGGCCGAGGCTGTTGGCCTTGCCGTCACCTCTATCCTCATGGAGGCAGGGGAGGCAGCCAGGCAACAAAAGCAAGCGCAGTTGGACACACAGCATGAGCCGGCCGTAGCCGCAATAGCATAGGAGATGGGGAAAGATGGAAGACGTATCGATACCGGTTCCTAGGTTCCCGAAGGATCTACTAGAATGGGCTGGACACCATTCCGGAGGGGTAAAACGGCTCTTTGATCCGGGCAGCGGCAGGCCAGGCAAAGAACTGTTGCGGACTAACCTGATCTCCCGGCTTGAGGCATGGGCCGGACAGGTGGCGTCCGGGACCCCTGCCACTCCACGGATCCTGCTGTTGGTAGGAGGGCCCGGCAATGGCAAGACCGAGGCGATCGAGCACACGATCAGTTGCCTGGACAAGGGGCTGGGAGCTGGTGGAAAGCTGATGGACGAGCTTTCCCTATCGTTCCATCCCCCCGCAGGACAAGCCGTTGCGAGGGTCGTGCATGTCGACGCTGGTTGCATTGCGTCTATTCCACGTGAGTTGGGCCTGTCCATCGTGCAGGATGCATCTGCCACGGCGGGGCACGAAGGCCGCCCGGCTCCTGAGCTATTGATCGAGGAGTTGCTCGCACAACTAGGCGGCTCGACAGGAGACTACTACCTGTGTTGTGTCAACCGTGGCGTCCTCGATGATGCATTGATCCATGCCCTCGATCATGGCCTTTCCAACGCGTGCACTTTGCTGGAGGCCATTACTCGCTCCGTCAGTCTTTCTTCCAACGCACCCTCTTGTTGGCCACTCCATGGTTTCCCTGCGATAGCCGTTTGGCCGATGGATGCGGAGTCGTTATTGGTCAGCCCTGGCGTGGATCTGCCTTCTCCCGCCTCGATCCTACTAGCGTACGCTACGAACCAAGCCTATTGGCCAGGCCCCGGCGGATGCTCGGCTGGCAAAGACTGCCCGTTTTGCAACAGCCAAGCGCTGCTGGGCCGGGAGGAAAACCGCACGTCGCTTCTTCAGGTGCTTCGCTGGTATGAGTTATCTAGTGGTAAAAGATGGAGCTTTCGGGACCTCTTCTCCCTGATCTCGTACCTTTTGGCAGGTAGCCGCCCCACAGGGCAAGGAGAGCATGGCGACCCATGCGAGTGGGCCCTGCACCAGAGTGAGCTGGACAAGTCGGGACAAACGGCAAAGGCTCCCCGTCGACAGCAACTGACGGCCATGTTCCATCTCGCAACGTCGAGCTACCAGCATGCACTTTTCCACCATTGGGATCCAGATGCGGCAAGCACGCTGCGGCAAGGCATTAAGGACCTTGGCCTTGACAAGGTGGCGAGCGAGACACGCATCTTGAGTGGGCTCCAGCACTTTCTCCTGGAACGCAAGGGAGCTTACTTGCCGGCAACTATCGCGCCCCTGGTGGGAAGCTTGTCGGATCTTTTGGATCCTGCGCTGGCAAGCCCCGATATCGAAGTCGCGGTCAGCGGGCGAAGCAAGGTGCTGCTTGGCGAATTGGACACCCAGTTCAGTCGATCTCTTGCTGGCGGGATCGACTTCCTTCGCAGGTTCCAGGTGTTGTCGACGACCGAGCTTGAGCTTATGAGGCGATTGGCCAGGGCAGACAATGTGCTTTCTTCTCCACCCGTCCGACGCAAGAATCCATCTGCCGCCAGCCGTCTCCAGCGCATTCTTCGTGACTTCGCGTGCAGGCTTGCGAGGCGCAGTATTTGTACTCGCTCGGCGGTAGTCGCGGACGCCCAGGTCCTGGCGGCGTTCCAGAAAGTGGTGGAAGACGACGACAAGGGGCAGCGGCTCTTCGAGGTTGCCAAGCAAGTAAAGAATCTCCTCAACAATGGACAGGTTTTCGAGGTATCCCTCACCACCACATTTGGCCAACCGTTGCCGCCAACGCAACGGCAGGCGACGCTTGTAGTGCCTGCCCGTCGAGTTAAGGAAAAGCAGCTTTCGTACGAAGGGCGGCCGCGCTCTCCCATTTGCTTTCTCGAGGTCGGCAGCGGCCAGTCCGTGCAGCCCATCGCACTGACCTATGACCTATTCAAGGCGGTCAAGGAACTGGAGCGCGGACTATCTCCGGCATCACTTCCCCATACCGTGGTCGCACTGCTCGATACGACAAGGGCTCGGTTGTCAGGCCCTATCGTCCGTGATCCCGAGATACTCATGGATGCACCGATACGGATTGGGGCAGATGGGACAGAAATAAGAAGCTCATGGAGCGGTTTCGTTGCTGTAGACGGAGAGGGACAGGCATGACACTTGAAGCTTTCAAGCAATCCCCATGGAAGAGGGAGAACTCCCACCTCGCATACAAAAGATCTTCTCTAGCCATAAGCCCGGCTCCGGAGTATGCAAGCTCCGAGGTTCTGGTGGCATCGCTTTACCGAACCATTGGCTTTGCATCCACGAGCGAGGGTAGCGTTCCGCAGGCCGGGCGCGATCTGGAAAAGAAGCTGCAAAAGCTGCGCGACAAGCATCTCGCCTCGCCCGATGGGGCGACCCTCGCCGCAGAAACGTGGAATATGGTCCTGCATGGAGTATTGGAAAGTCCCAAGCTCCCGAACCAGTCTGCGAAGCGATTCCTTCAGGTGACCCCTGTCGTTCCCTCCCTTGCACTCTTTTCCGGGTCGGCGCGCCTGAGCAGCAATTCATGGCCGGCGGGAAGCCTGGTGCGACGGATGGTATGGCTAGGATCCAAGGACGACGACACTGCACTTGCACTCTGGAAAGAGCTCTTCGCTGCCTTGGGCGTGGGGGAGCAGGACGATGTCTTTGCTCGCTGGCTCGAGCAAGAGACTGCCACCTGGGACAGCCAAACCTCGTGGCAGCTTGCACCAGTTCCTCCCAGTGAGGTTGCACACCTCTTGGAGGAGGATTTCGAGGGTGTGCGCTTCATGCCGGCTAAGCAGTTCGTCAAGGACCTGCGAGCTGTCATACATGCAAAGGACAGCATGACACGCAGGCAGTGGACAAGCCTCCTCGAGGCTGTATTGCGTCTGGCAGCCGTGGCACACGTGACATGGCTCTGCGATGTGCAGGCGCGGACATGGCGTTGCCTATCCGATGCCCTTGCTGGCGATGGACCTTCAGGGCCCGACGAGGCTAGGAGCGAGATATTCCCGGACAGCCCTCAATACATGACATATGGTGGTAAGGCCCTGAATGGACTTAGGGACAAGGCTTCCGGCTACTTGGCCGCTCGCCTGGGAATCAATGCTCTCCTGTGGTCGCTCGCACATGCCGGCATCCCTTTTGACGGGGATATTTCCTCGGGGCATGGGATTAGCCTGCTGTGCCAGCATATCCGTGCCAACCGTGCAACGCTGGCCGCTAACGGGATACAGGCCATGCTTGCTGAAATCCGCGAGCGTGAGGCTCGCGCGCTGAACTGCAAGAAAGGCATAGGTGCGAACCTGCTCGAGTTCGCGCGACATGCCTTGGGTCAGCGGCAGACGGCGATCCAGTTGCTCAGGGGATATGATCAGGGCTATGTACTCAAGAAGAAGGGAAACAGCCCATCCAGTCCCTGGGTCGTGTCGCTGGGACCGGTCGCCGTGCTTGCCCTCGTTCACTGCGCGCTGGCTGGAATGGGAGGGCCACGCTCGATCCATCGCCTGGGTCAGCACTTGGCAGCCTATGGCATCGTCGTCGACCGCCATGACATTGCCCGGAATGATCTGGGTCATCAACTTCGAATGCTGGGTCTGGTGCTTGATAGCCCGGACGCGGAGAGCGGCATGCTCTTGCTTCCCCCCTTTCCAGTCACCCAGGCCATGGGCACAGAACAATGAATAGACTTGTACATACGCTTGCGAACATCATCAGGGAGAAGATCCGGGATGCGATTGGGGGAGACAGGGGTAGCAAGCGCGAATCCCGCTTCATTTTCCATGGCCCACCCCTTGAACTCTTGGAGGAAGTGTTTAACGAACTTGCCAACCACGAGGAAAACATAAAGGAAGCCTCAGGACGGGATAGTTCGGAGGCGACACTACCAATCTTGCTTCTGGTTCCGCCTGGCCATATGACCATCCCGAACCCTGGGATTGGAAGTTCCGGGAAGTGCGACGAGAACCATCTGCTACATGTTCGTGACGACCCACACAATGCTAGTTTTGTGGCTCTTGTTCCGACAGGCTTGTATTACAACGCATCGATTGCAACGACCACTGAAAAATTCGGCATGAGTGCGGCTAGCAACACTGGTCACGCCACATTCGATGAGTGGTGGGGTGACGGATTCATACAACAACTGGTCGACCAGGGGTTGGAATACGCTGGTATCGGCAAGGAGTTGCTTGACGATGCAAGACTGCTTGTTAAGCGCTCGGCAACGGCAATCGATGAAGCGGATCCTGCCGAGGGTTATCACAAGGCTGCTTGGCGCATGCTATCGCGGATTTATTCTATCCATGGCAATGCACAGGGATTGCCACCAGGCTCTGCTCTGGCACTTGCCTGTGGCAGCCCACCCAGTCAGGACGGCGGCGTAGCTGCCAAGTCGCAACTTCGGGTCCTGGAGAAAATTGCCAATGAAATGGCCGATGGCTTCAAGACGGGTATCGATCGCCTGGCGGCCACGGCAACTGCTGTGCCAATCAAGCAAGCGCTTGCCGAGTTCCTGAACCATGTCCAGACAGGGTGCCAGATACCAACGGCCTTTGATCGCGCGACCCAAGCGTTCTACTTGCCGTTCGATGCACTAGAGCTTCAACCGCCCCCTACGTGGTGGACTCTACTGACAAGTGAATGTTGGAGCGAGCTCCTTGCCGATGACTCGGATGAGCCGAGCAGCGACCTGTCGATAGTATGCACAAATGCCATCCTGCCGGTCACCCGTGGGATTCCAGCCATTGTCAGGGACATGGTCGAGCTATCCATATCCGCCGGGGATGAGCCCGGCCAAGGGACGGTCGAGGTGTTCCTTACCGGTGGGTCACATGGCAGGTCAGCCGTTCCAGTCCACATCGACGGTATTGCAACTTACCACGACACCCCGCCGTCCAGCGGGCAAAAATCGCCGATTGGCTACAAGGTGGTAGCCAATGATAGAAAGCCCGCTACTGCCAGGGTCATCTCCCTTGCAAGCTGGTCCCCGGGCATCCTGGTCACGAGCCGGATGGCGGCAAAACTTTCACCGCCCAAGAAGCCGCGCAGGGGTAGTGGGGCAGCCGACTGGGAAACTACGCTCTCCGTGCCCGGCTCTGGGCGCTACGAACTACTACTGCTCGTTGCGCCTAGCACTATCGTTACCAAGGCAGAGGGTATCCCCGACGATGCAACGGAGCAACTCGGCGAGGCCCCGCAGCAACTCCAGTTGCATGGGCTTAAGGAGGGAGGGTATCAGGTCGAAATTGATGCCGATGGCAAGTACCAGCTTGAAATAACTTTCCAGCGGCAGGGGGGTAGCGGGCCCGAAACCTGTAGGGCATATATCACCTGCGAGGAAGCCAAGGAGGAAGGATGCAGGAGCGAGTTCGAGCGCCTGATCAAGCTTAACCGGCGGCATCTGGAGAAATTCGACACAAAGGCCGTCGTCCAGCTTGATCGCCATGCCCGCTCATCGAGCCTGCAAGCGTGGATACTCGATGAGCAAAGCGTGTCCAAGTCCTTTATTCCACTGGTACTTTCGGATGATTATGCCGGGAAGTGGACGTCGCCAGATTGGGATTCCCCCAACGGTCCAGTCCTGTCCCAGGCGCGCTTCCTACATGACCCAAGGCCCGAGTCCTCGCTGTTCCTGCCCCCGCCTGGCTTCGTAGAAGCTCGCATGGAAATTGCCAGGCGAGTTAGGGAAACAAGCGACCATGCAGGCTTGCTCGAATCTGCCCCCCTGGGGAAATGGCTGGTCCGGGATGCTGGATTTCGCGCCGTGGTGGAGACATATCTCGATACCTACACGGAGTGGCTGGCTAACGACCGTAATGTTGCCTGCTGGGTAGATGCCATCGCTGTATGCCCGAGGGAAGCGGATGGCCGGACCCTTGCGCGCATACCGGATGCCATCATCCTTTCACCACTGCATCCATTACGCTTGGCCTGGCATTGCCTAGCCCAGCAAGTGCTGTACGAAGAGGTCGAGGGCGACGATCCGCGCCCTTGTCCAGCAGCCAGCATTCTCGACCCTGACTGCATACCTGACCTGCTGGCCATGTACCTGCAGGCCCCGGGAGGACCTGCAGGCATCGACCGGGTCGACTACCTGTCGGTTGAGTGCAACTCAGACTATTGGTCCGTGCTTTGGAACGGCTCGCGCCTCGGACAGCTTGCCGACAAGTCACGGCACGCTCCCTTCGACAGTACCTTCGGTATCGTGATAGGGGGTATCTCGAGCGGCTTTAGCCCAGCCCAGGTCGCACGTGCGCTCGAGGATGTCTCTGATTTGCTGGCGGCAAAACCCATAGTCAGCCTTGTGATTTCCAGCGGGGGTGGAGCCACGGATGCTTGTAACGAAGGGTTGGCGACCTGGTGTGCCAAGCGGTTCGGCAATGGGGAGAAATCCGGGCCGATACAGGGCGTGGGCCCAAGGCTGCTGGAGGTGTTTGACACCAGGCCCGCTAGCTCCCGGCCTGACCAGGCGACGATCGCCAACCTGTCGGAGGACACTGGAAATCGCGTCCGCTGGTTCGAGCAACAACCGCCCGGGACCAAGCCTGACTTGGGCATCATTGCCCAACTAGACGCGGCACAACCGGAATCCAAGGTCGTTGGCATGCGTTCACCCCTGGGGGTGGGGGGCTTGATTCGTCACAGGATCAGGCGTCAATTGCATGGGGCCTTCCTGAGCGAGTCGCGACAGGCGAGATCCATGCCGCCATCCAGCGATATCTTTGCCAATAAGGTCAGCAACTGCATCCTTGCCCTGGAAGGCGGGCACGACGATACGATCGGGCTCCAGTTCGCTCCCAATGTACATGCCGTGTCCAACATGCTCGAGGACAAGAAGGCCGGGTTTGTGGCGGTATCGTCCTCCGCGATCGACCCAGCGTGTTTCCTTGGGGGGTGGGTCAAGGGGACATACTTGTGGGATTACGACTTGCCGTCGTACTCCCACCGCGCTGGCGATACCAGTGGCTACTACCTGTTGTCCCAGGTCAGGGATGCTGATCGTGATGCGCTCCGGAGGGTCCTGCAGCCCTTGCCAGGTTGTCGGGACCTAGGCGATGAGCAGGTCGAGCAAATACTGTTGGAAGTGGCGAGGCGGGGTATTCCAACTGTGCGTGGCCTTTCTGGCGACGACACGGGTGCCACCGGCGACCTAGGCTTGTTCCTAGCGGTTCGGCTCCTGCAAGACCAGTTCAGGGCAGCAGGAAGCATGGATAGTCTCCTTCCCGTACTTTCCGGTTCGCCGGGGGACGCGTCTATCGCGATTATCATCCCTGTCGATCCATTCCGGGGCTACCTCGCGGACTTATCTCGCTCGCTAGGCAAGGACCGCAAGGATACATCGCTTTCACGCCCCGACCTACTTGTCGTTGGCATTCACGTCGGCGAAGACCAGATACATCTACGGCTCACTCCCGTCGAGGTGAAATGCAGGCAACAAGCCAGCACGCTCAGCCCAAATGATGCGAAGGATGCCCTTGCACAGGCCCGCGCGCTTTCCACGCTCCTCAAGGCCATAGAAGCGCGCGCCGCCAACTCCCTCGCCTGGAAACTTGCCTACCAACACCTATTGCTTTCAATGATTGGTTTCGGGTTGCGCGTCTATAGCCAGCATGAAGTGGTCACCCAGCATGCTGGGCGTTGGGCTGGCTATCATGAGCGCATCGCAGCAGCGATCCTTGGCCCAGATCCGTCGATCACCATCGATGAGAGTGGAAGGCTTGTGGTCGTGGATGGGTCGTCCCTTAGCGACGCACATGATCACGACGGGGACGGTTTCTACGAGAGCATCTTCATTTCACCCACAGATGCTGGTCGAGTCGTGGGCGGCGATGCACAAGGCTTCTACGAAGCAGTGCGCGCAAAGGTCGGAACTTGGCGGCTACTCCCTCTGCCCAAGGAAGCCACCGGCGCCAGTACTGGTGCCATTATCGACTTGCCCCCTCAACCCACGAATGACATTGCAATCGAGCCAGGCATCGAGGAATCATCCAAGGGACTCGAGGCACCAACTGTCGCGCTAGCGGAACATGACGAGCAGGAGTCGGAGCCACATCCCTCGAATGAGCCGACAGCTACCCGGGTGGACGAGGAGGGTGCCGCAGGTATCCTCCTTTCCGTAGGCAGGACTGTCGACGGCTTTGAGCCACGCCAGCTGTCCCTGAATATTTCGGATACGCGGCTCAACCAGCTCAACATTGGGGTCGTTGGTGACCTTGGCACGGGCAAGACCCAACTGCTGAAATCACTCATTTTCCAAATAACCCAGGCACGCCAGGAGAACCGCGGTATCAAGCCAAGGCTGCTGATTTTCGACTACAAGCGGGACTACAGCAGTCCTGAGTTCGTCGAAGCTACCGGGGCACGGGTAGTCAGGCCTTCGCGATTGCCACTCAACCTGTTCGATACCTCGTCAATGGCTGAGTCCGTAGCCCCCTGGCTTGATCGGTTTCGCTTCTTCGCCGATGTCCTCGACAAGGTGTATTCGGGTATTGGGCCCGTGCAGCGCGACAAGCTCAAGGGCGCGGTTCGCAAAGCCTACGAGACGTGCTCGATACAAGGCCGCCAGCCGACCATATACGATATCCATGCTGAATATCGTGAACTACTGGGTGGGAAATCAGATTCGCCGATGGCGATTATCGATGACCTGGTTGACATGGAGATCTTCGAGAAGGAGCCGTCCAAGACGGTGCCATTCAATGAGTTCCTAGATGGTATCGTGGTGGTGTCCTTGGACGCGATGGGTCAGGACGACCGGAGCAAGAACATGCTGGTCGCCATCATGCTGAACATGTTCTACGAGAACATGCTTAGAACCCCGAAGCGCCCATTCAACGGTACGGATCCCCAACTGCGCGTAATCGATTCCTACCTGTTGGTCGACGAGGCCGACAACATCATGCGCTACGAGTTTGACGTGTTACGCAAACTACTGCTTCAGGGGAGGGAGTTTGGTGCCGGCGTGATCCTGGCGTCCCAGTACCTAAGACACTTCAAGGCTAGCGCGACCGACTATAGGGAGCCGCTGTTGACGTGGTTCATCCACAAGGTGCCCAACGTTACACCTGCGGAACTTGGTGCTCTTGGATTTACGGCCGATCTTGGGGAGCTGTCGGAGCGGGTGAAAACCCTGCCAAATCATCATTGCCTCTATAAGTCGTTTGATATCGCGGGAGAGGTGATTCGTGGCCTACCTTTCTATGAGTTAGACAAGGATCGGCGGGGGAAATGATAGCGGAGTAGAGCATGGTCGATTTTCTCTCGCCATCCGAACGCTCGGAAAGAATGTCCAGGATACGAAGCAAGGACACCCGGCCAGAGCTAGCGCTGCGCAAGGTGCTGCATGCCCTTGGGCTAAGGTACCGCTTGCATGGTGCTGGCCTGCCCGGCAAGCCAGACCTTGTATTCCCGCGCTACAAAACGGTGGTTTTCGTGCACGGCTGCTTTTGGCACAGGCATTCTCGATGCAGTATTGCTACGACGCCCAAGAGCAATACCCAATTCTGGCTAGATAAGTTCGACAAGAATGTGGCGCGCGATGCAAAGGTGATAACCGACTTGCAAGCGCAGGGCTGGAAGGTGCAAGTTGTCTGGGAATGCGAGCTCTCGTCTTCTTCGAAAGTTCATCAGGTTGGCGAGAAGCTTGTTGAGGTAATTAAGCAGCCTGATTGAGCGGGATATCCTGATGCCCCTTGTCCTCGGGGCTTGCCGATCGCTCGACCATACGGCTGCCTGGCCGGATTCCGCTGGAAGTCAATGGCGCATTCCTTACTGCCTTCGTGTGCCAGAGCCACGCAAGCCTGTGACAGTGCCTCGTTAAGCACGCGTTGCAGGATGAATTGGTGGCTTCGCCCTGATTCATTCAATATAGGGAGGTGTGGGAACAGCTTTCGACAGATGCATGATACTCATTTGGAACAAGGATCAACTGTTTGATCGTATTAGCTATTCCAATGGTGACTCGTCTTTTTCGGCCAGCTTGGCGGTATGAAGAGAGATTTTCTCGATGGTTATGTCTGAACGTAGTTTTGAAAATATACATTTAGACTGTTAACTCTCCGTTTGACGAAAGCCCCTGTGCGTCTCCCGGCCTGGCCGGGCCGTGCTGCTCCAGGTTCGCTTGTCGCTCATCCCTTTCGGGACTGGTTTACCCAGCCTTGCACGTCACTGACGCCTGCCGCGTGCCAGTGGGCACTTACCTAAGCCCGATACGGTCACTGGTTGGGGGGGCAGGGGCGGCTTTGCTGTCCCCTTCAGAGTGTCACGCCGTTCTCGCCTTCAAGGGCGGCGCGCTCTTGAGCGCTTGCGGCCGGGGGCCGTCTTGAACCCTGTGACGGCTTGCGCTTGCGGCGTGATTCCTTCGGTTCCAGGCAATTCCGCCTGAGTTCCGAACCGGAGGCAGTCATGACACAGTATTCACTTTCCCTTGATTCTTTTGCCGATAACCCGGGCGTTTTGCTGGTGCGCGATGGCGATGGCCAGACACGGCCGGCCAAGCGCCGCGAAATCCTACGCGTGGCGCGTGAGCTGGTCGATACAGACGAGCTACGTGGTCAGTCATTGGGTAGCCCAACGGCGGTGCGTGATTTTTTACGGCTGAAGCTGAACGCATCCTTGGAGCACGAAGTGTGCGGGATGATTCTTGTCGATACCCAGCATCGGGTAATTGCATACTTGGAGCCGTTTCGCGGCACGATTGATCAGGCATCGGTGTATCCGCGAGAGGTCGTGAAGCTGGCCCTTGTGCATAACGCCAAGGCGATCTTCCTGGTGCATAACCATCCTAGCGGTACGGCCGAGGCCAGTGAGGCGGATATTCGTTTGACCAAGCATCTGAAGCAGGCACTGGCACTCATTGATGTCACGCTGCTCGATCACTTCATTGTTGCCGGATCGACGGTGCTGTCGATGGCTGAGAAAGGGCTCGTGTAGACCGTGTGGCACTGGGGAGGCTGCGGCCTCCTTTTTTCGCGATGGCTCTTGCACCGCACTTCACTGGTTTGTGCAAGACTGGCGATACAGCAGGTTTATACGCACGTTGGATAACACCATCGTTTCCGAACAGTGGTGTGAACGTGAGGGCTTCGGCCCAGTTTGGCTTTGGTCAGGGCTCGAGCTTGGCCCTGATGGGCAGCAGCGATGTGCCGCGCTTGCATACAAGAGATTAGGAGATTCCTTTTGTTCAGGTATTCTTTATGTAACTCGAACGACTAAGAAAATAACTCTGTATCTATGGCTACCGTCCCCTCAATCGACACGACCAACTTACTCACAATCTTAGGCGTCATCGCTGCAGTCTGGGCGCTCATTTCTCCAACCAGCAGGCTTCGATTTCGCTATTGCGTCACCTGGCCAGATTGGATCGTCGCAGGAACTGTCTTCCTGATCATCCATTATCTGATCTTCGCCCCTGCGCTGGAAAGCGTAGGGCTCTATTACAGTCTAGGTCCTTGGATATGGGGGCTTGATAACTCAAGTGCGGTATACCTGCTGCTCCTTTTGGTTGTCATCTATTTCTTCTGGAGGACCAGATCACCGACGTTGGCCCGTGGAAAGCTATACTTATTTCGCCAATTGATAGAAAATTTGCTGCTCGCCAAACGCTATGACGAGTTGGTGTTATTGGTCGAACCTCAGCTTCCAAAGCTCATCAAGCTGAGTCAACACCAACCGTTTCTCGCCCGTCTGGCTGACCGTTTCACTCCGCGAGCCCAGAGTAACACCGCCACGCGCTTGAGCGGGGGGCAACCAAAAACCAAGACAGCTTGGAAACGAGGCTTGGGTGTCAGGCTGCAATCGGTGAAGGCGTGGAGCTTGGGGAACGATCAAGCCAGTGAGCAGGCTAGCGCACTCATCTTGGATCTGATTACTTCTTCCTCGTTGGTGGCGCACTTGGCAGTAGCGCATCCATACTTCTGCCTAAAGTTCGTCGGGACTCCAGAAGAGATTCGTTCTGATTTCATCGAGCAATACATGGATGCACTGCTCACCGAGTCTAGCAGCCGTCTCTATATGGAGCTGAAGAATAACCAAAATCTGCGCGAAGGTAATCGTCTTGCTATCCCACAGTACAACCGGCTACTTCGCTACTTTTTCGCCGATGCTTCCGTGGCTACTAGCAATGGCTTGTACCGAGCTATCGGTGAAGCCGTTTGCAGGCGACTGGACGAAGATGACAAGTTGGCGGAAAGACTAAACCGCCCTTTAGGGGGCTACCACGATGTAGACAGGTTCCGCTGTCCAATTAATTCAGGCATCACGCTTTTTGAAATCATGCTCCACGAAGGTATCCATCAAGGCCTCCAGGACCATATGTGGTTGCATTACTTCCGGCACTTTGCGAAGAAGATCTTGGATAGGATGTGTGCGTCAACCGATAAGGATTCGTACCTTGAGTGGCCAACGCCTTTCCACTATTTGCTCTATCGGTTGGTCAGTATCAGCACCGATTGGGCGGAACAGTGCTCGCGTATTAATGATGCCGAGATTCCGGAAGAGACACGCAACGCAGAAGGTTTTGACCAGCACTTCATTTCCAAAGAGGCGATCGAGGCGCTCGGCTCGATGCTTGAAGATATCCTCCCCAGCCCCAGAATTTCGGACTCTTTTAAGAAATACCTGTTAGAGATTGCCATCCGAAGTTACGTCAAAATTCAAAGCGATCACAACCTTGCTGACGTTGCATCATTTTTCCTGCGTGCTGTAATCAGAGGCTCCGCGCTTCAGACCTCGACTTCTTACCGACAGAGCTTGCTAGACATCTTCGAGCGACTCGACCATAGGCTTAGAGGAGACGCTCAACAATTCGGAGAGGCATTGAGCGCGTCACTCGTCGTAGGTCAGGACCCGTTGCGTTAAGTCTAGATACTTGAAGGGTTGATGGGGATACAGGTGGCTACGTCTAAGCGTTGCGATGAGTCGTTGGGGTGTGTTGGTCTCGTTGCTGAGTACCAGGGTGTATAGCGTATGGGTGAAAGAAGCAGTAGCCCACACAACATCCCTTAGCCAGGCGGCGGTCGGTGCGGAGTGAAACAAAGCCAATCAGGTCAATCGTCCGTGCTTATCGGCGAATCTCGAAAAATCATTATTTACGCACGCCTAATTGAGGGTGAGGTCGAGACACACAATCTGATTTTCTTTTGCAGCAAGGGCGGCTGATCTAGCTATACAAGCCCCGCCGCTATCGCGGGCGAATAAACTATATTCTATGGGTGTAAGCTACTTAATCCTCAGCTTTCTCAATAGCTTGGCGAGCCCTGTCGCATACTCACCAGTGCTCGTAAAGTCTGCGTAGAGCTTGCCTTGCAAAAAATATGGAAGTTCGCATTTTTCATACAGTAGCGGTAGCACAACTACTTCTCCACTACTTATTTCACGGTTGATAGCCATGTCTAGCTCCTTCTTTACCCATGGGGCTTCAATCGATTTCGCTGACAACACTACACCGATATAACGAGTTTCTTTCATCCCTTCTTCGATTTTGGCAGTCAGTGAGTCTCCGACATCAATTTCGGCTTCGTCCACCCATGCGCGTGGGACACCATGATCGAGCAAATCGGAGCGTAACTGTCTAACAAAGGGCTTGTCGGCACCGGTATGGCTAAGGAATATCCCGTGATATTTTTCCTGATGGGAATCTTCTTTCTCTAACTCAAGGGCGTCCAAAATTAGCCGATTGGTGGCAATTTCTGAGGATGGGGGGGATACTAGCCAGCCAGTTATTGCTCCCAACGAAATGCGTCCTCCAAGACTGTAACCTTCGAGGGTAGATGCAATCGATGAGTAGCCATCCTGATCGGGATCAGCCAAACAGAGATTCCAGCCTGTGACAGCTAGCGAATCAAAATAGCGGGAAAAAGGACTTCCTGAATCAATGAGTTTGATTCTTCGCCCCTTTTTAAGCTGGAGTTCGCTTCGTTTAACCAGTTTTGCCACTTGAGTCGCTGCATATCCGTAGAATGTTTCCCTGTAACCAAAGAAGTTCATGCGTTTTGGTTCAGAAAGGCACCAGACCACTGTGGCCCCGGCAGCTATCGCTGCTTCTAGTTCTTTTTCCCTATCGACGCTGTCATACGCCGAGTCGAGATCGTGTGTGTCGTTCTTTCGCTTCAGGTCACCAAGTTCAGTTTGTGATTCTGAAAACTCGCCCGCTTCGCCAAAGAGAAAGTGCGAATAGCTTTTCGGGTTAATGATAATGACGTCGTACTCATAAAGTGCGTATGCAGCGCGATTCTTATCTGTAGCGGGACGACACAGGCCAAGATTCTCAAACTCCACTCCATTAATTGGGGCACCGCTGTACTTTAATCCAACAGTTAAAACTCTTTTCATCGGGTTCCTTGTTATTTGTCAGCACCATCCGTATTTATTGAGCTAGTGCCTGAATGTGGTCGCGCAGCAAGCCGCTTAACACACCGCGCTCCGCCTTTTGGTGGGGGGCGCATGTCCACCCGATGGCTAATAGCGGCACGGCCGCCTTAGACCTTATTGTCGGTAAGCAGGCCTTCCGTCTGGGTCATGAGCACGGCCGTGCTGCATTCCAGCGCACGGGCGATCTTGAAGATGATCGCCAGGGTGGGCATGTGCTCGCCGCGTTCGATCTTGCCCAAGTGGGAACGTTCGATGCTGGCGAGATTCGCCAGCATTTCCTGGGCAATGCCACGTTCCGAGCGTAGCGCACGCACCGTCATGCCGAAGGCTTTCGCCAGCTCGGCATCGAAGGTGGTGGCGCCGATGGGTCGGCCACGTTGGATGGATCGCTTCTGCATAGACAGAAGCGTCGTTTGTTGGCACAATTAAAACCACGTTATCTTTAACTCACTCATCTGCATTTCATCTTTTTTTGTGTAATAACGGAAATCTGTATAAGCGGGTTTCCTGAAAACAAGGGAACCGCTACTGTGCTTTCTATGACTTGCGCAGAAACGACTTTACGATTGCACGCTTCCACGGATTTAATGGAAGCCGCCCCCATGTCCTTGCACGAAAGCACGAATACAGATTGGCGGCTTTGCGCTTGGGTGGGCAAGTGCCTTTTCGCATCGACGGTATGGTCGGCAGCGCAACCATGAACAACCCACTCATCACCGATGAAGAACGCGCACGACTGCTGGCCAACGGGCAAGCCCGCATCGCCGACTCAAGCATCGACCCGCTGCCGGTTGTGAGGCTCTTTACGCCGGACGCCCATGTGACTTGGCTGCTCGTTTCGCTTGACCCTGAAGACGGCGACACGGCCTATGGCCTGATCGATTTGGGGTTGGGAATGCCGGACGTGGGAACCGTGCAGCTCTCCGCCTTGGCGTCCATCGTCGGGCCGCGTAAACAACCCGTGATGCGTGACTACTATTTTCGGGCGGTACGCCCGTTGTCGGAATATGTGCGGCTAGCGAAAATCAATGGCTCGATCATCGATTGATCGACTGACATGTGTACCCCATCTAGCCAGGGCGCATTGTGACTATTTCAGTCATGTTCAAGACCGGCTCGGTCTGAATCAGGAGTCTTGCACTAAAGCGATGCGGTCCTGACGTAAACAGTCATGATCTTTGGCGCGGAATACGGCATGGTGCTTGATGTTGCATCCTGATTTTTCAGCGGTGCCAGCGTCGCATTCGGATGATCTGCGCAATGGTTAAAGTCGGAATTGATATTTTAGTTTCATTTTAATTAATCGGTAATCAAGTATTAACTGATTGAAACTGCGCTGTGCTCGTTTTGTTCGTGACGCCGCCCCCGCTGAGCCACGGAGGTTTGCGTTATGGCTGATTCGAGCGCCAAACATTGGCATCCGACCGCCGCGTATCTTTACGTGCTGCATCTTGATGGCCCGGCTCTTGCCTGGGAGTATTTGCGCCGCCATCCCGATTACCGGCGCGACTGGCTGCGCCGTCGCGACCGGCCAGAGGCCGCCGAATGCTGGGGGTTGCGCGTGCTGGAGGATCCCAGCCTGGATGCACGCAACGTGCACCCGGCTTGGTTTCTCGATCACGATAGTGTGGTGCAGCTCTATCCGGATGCCGACCCGCCACCGGATGCCCAGGTCTTCGAGTTTTGGCGTATTCCTGGCGACAAGCGCCTGATCCATGATGGCAAGCGCTTGGTGCTGGTCACGCAGTGGCCGGGCTATTGCGTGCGGCTGGCCTTCGCACCGGGCTTGGTCGATGGCATGGCCTACGTCCATGCCATTCGCTCCTGTGTTACGGCTTATCCCCGTTATCAGGCACTTGTCGCCGAATTGGACAAGCTGGCCGCTGGTGCCGTGCTTGCAATCGCCAAGCCGCGGCCATCGCCGGCGTCGCTGCTGGAGTTGCACACCTTGCAGGCGCTCGACGCCACCCTGGCGGGCGCGTCACTGCGCGAGGTGGCCGAAGGACTGATCGGCGCAGAGGCGGTGGCCGAAGGCTGGTACACCGACGGTGGCCTGCGCTCGAGGGTGCGCCGCTTAGTGCGACGTGGTAACGCGCTGATGGGCGGCGGCTATCGCCGTCTGGCACAGATCGAATCCCCTGGGGAGGGTCGTTCTGCACGCACGGCAAAACGACCCTGAGCAAGCCGCCTGTATTTCTTGAGACTACCTCCATCCGGTCGCGCTGTGTGGCCGGGCTTTCCTGACCGATGGAGGTCTACCCCATGCGACCCGCACCTGTTCGACCCGCTGCCGCTGCCGTCATCACGACCGCGCAACCTCAACGCTACCTGACCAACGACGAAGCTGCCGACTACCTGCGTCTGTCACCCCGCACGCTGGAAAAGCAGCGCGTGATCGGCGGGGGGCCAAAGTTCCGTAAATTCGGTCGCCGCGTCATGTACGCCGTGGTCGACCTCGATGCGTGGGCCGATGCGCGCAGTTTTGAAGCCACATCCGACCCCGAATACGCTGAGCTTCACGCGGGTGATTACCGTGATGGCCGCTGATCGTCGGCGCGCTGGTAGCCATCGCCATGTCCAGCCCACCAGGGCAAGCCTTGCCGTCACGGGAACAGCTCGACCTGTTCCAGGCGCTGCCGGGGGACATGGCGCCGCGCGACGCCCAGGACTTGATGGTTTATCCGTTTTTTTCGCTGGCGAAGTCGCGGCGCGTAGCGCCCATCGACTTTCGCAATGGGAACACCATACTTCGTGTGGAGGGCACGGCCGAGCACGGCATTGCCACGATTTGGGATGCCGACATCCTGATCTGGGCCGCCAGCCAGATCGTGGAGGCGAAGGACGCGGGCTTGCCCACCTCGCGGCTGATGCGGGCCACGCCCTACGAGATTCTGCGATTCATCGGGCGCGGCACCGGCTCCCGCGACTACCAGCGCCTCAAGGCCGCACTGGATCGGCTGCAATCGACCAGCGTAGCCACGTCCATCCGCGAAACTACGGGGCGGCGGCTGCATCGCTTTTCCTGGATCAACGAATGGAAAGAACTGGCCGATGCTCAGGGTACGCCGTTGGGCATCGAACTGATTCTGCCGGACTGGTTCTATGCGGGCGTGGTGGATGCCGCCCTGGTGCTGACCATCGACCCGGGGTATTTCAAGCTGACCGGTGGCATCGAACGCTGGCTGTACCGTCTGGTGCGCAAGCATGGCGGCAAGCAGGAGCACGGCTGGCAGTTCGACTTCCGCTATCTGCACCAAAAATCCGGCAGCCACGCGCGCTTTTCGGATTTTGCGTACGACGTGCGCGCCCTGGTGGCCAAGCAATCCTTACCCGGCTACGAGTTGGGCATCGTGTGCAGGCCCAAGGACCACAGGGAGTTGCTAACGTTTCGGCCCGTGCCGCTCACGGCACGGGGATAACCACGGGAAAACCTGTGAATAGTGTCGTGCTATCAGGAGTAAGGGGTATCGTGCTATCGGGAGTACGGCTATCGTGCTATCAGGAGTACGAAGTCGCCGAAAAGCCAATAACGGCGCGGGTTGTCGGGGTCTCTAACTTAAGTAACTTCACTACTCTAACGTTTAGAAGGGTGCCATGCCGGTGGATAAGTGCCCAAAAGCAAAAAGCGCGGCCACGCCAACAGCGAAAAAATCCGCAAAAACCACCCCAAAACCAACCCCGTTCAGCAGAACAAAAACAGGCCGGCTTTCCTGACAGGAGGGCCACGTCATGATCGTCGCCTTACTCAACCAAAAAGGCGGCGTGGGTAAGACTACTCTTGCCACGCACATCGCCGGCGAACTTGCGTTGCGCGGTCAGCACGTAGTGTTGCTGGACGCCGACCCGCAAGGTTCCTCGCTGGACTGGACGCAGCGGCGAAGCCAGCAAGGCTTGCCAAGGCTGTTCAGTGCTGTAGGTTTGGCAAGGGAAACCCTGCATCAGGAAGCCCCAGAACTCGCCAGGCGAGCCGATCACGTCGTCATTGATGGGCCACCCCGGATCGCCGCGTTGGCGCGCTCCGCGCTGCTGGCAGCCGATTGCGTGCTGATTCCCGTGCAACCCAGCCCCTACGACTTGTGGGCCAGCGCCGAGATGGTGGCGCTGATTCGCGAGGCGCAGGTGTTCCGGCCCCAACTTGCCGCCGCCTTCGTCATCAATCGCCGCGTCAGCACCACGGTGATCGGGCGCGAAGCGCGCCAGGCGCTGGCCGATCAACCGCTACCGGCGCTGCGTACCGAGGTTCGGCAACGCATCGTTTTCGCCGACAGTGTGGCGGCGGGTCGGCTCGCACGCGAATTGGCACCCGATAGCGCCGCCGCGCGCGAAATCACCGCATTGGTGGATGAACTATTGCGGTGGTCGCCATGAGTAGCGACAGCAACACATCGAACTGCAAGCGCACGGGCAAGCGCATCACCATCGGTGCGCGTCCGCCCACGAATCCGAACGCCGAGGTGTGGATTCGCCAGGGCGATACCGCCGACCTCCAGAAAGGCGGTCTCTACACGGCCCGCCTGACCATCGACATCACACCCGCCATGCGGGCGCGCATCAAGGTTTCAGCCTTCACACAAGGCGTGACCGTGGCCGACTTGCTGCGCGCACTGCTGGAGCGCGAGTTTCCGGAGAACACACCATGACTGCAAACCATCAAGTGCAGCCGGTAGCAGAAACGGCTGCACTCATACAACCGCTGCATAGGCTCGTCGGCCTGGCCGACAGCGTGCCACTGATTCGCGTCTCGTTGGCCTTCATTGACCGGCGTTTCAACCTCTACCTGCGCTTTGGCGAACCGGCGTGCACGCTCCAGCTCGATCGCTGGCGGCGCTGCGCAATGTTCCTGCCAGCGTCCATATTTTGCCGTATCCGCTGGGAATCCAATCACTACGGAACGATCCGCTGGCAGCTCATGGTCATGCAGGCTTGCACGCCACTAGACGCGGTGCAGCGCATCCCCGGCGTACAGCCCGGCGCGCGCTTGCTGCTGCATGTGGAAGGCGAACAAAAGGTGCGCACCGTGCTGGAGAGGATTGACGCTATCGAAGCGTTGGGTATCGCCGGCATCGACGTGTCGCCCGCGTACTGGTGCACGTTGGACAACCGTCTGGCCACGCGCCTTTCGCTGCCGGCTTACTGCGCCGAGCGGCATGCTGCCTGGCTGGCCGGGAGGGGATTGCAATGACAGTCGAACCTCGCTCGCGCTTGCGCGTTCGCATCGTGCTGGCCGTCCTGTCCGCCTGCGGCCTCGCTGCGCTCGCCTGGGCGTCCTTCGTGCAGCCTGCGGCGTACGTCATCTACAACCCCTCTGACAGTGTTCCGGTCGGCTGGTATCGCATTGAGCCTGCCGACTCGCCGCCACGTCCTTTGTCCGTGGGCAGCATCGTGCTGACCCGGCTTCCGGCAGACGTGGCCGCGCTGGCGGCACAACGCGGCTACCTGCCATCGCACATCCCGCTGCTCAAACGTGTGGGCGCGGTCGCACCGCAACACGTTTGCATCGTGGACGCTCAGGTGCGCATCGACGGCGTGCCGATGGCCGCCGTACTGCCTGCCGACCGCATGGGCCGAGCGCTGCCGCCCTGGCCGCAGTGCCGCCCGCTGGCCGCTGGTGAACTGTTCTTGTTGAGCACGACCAATTCGGCGTCGTTCGACAGCCGCTACTTCGGGCCGATCAATGCATCCGCCGTGATCGGCACCGCACAGCCCATCTACCTGGAGACGCAACCATGACCTTGATCGACTTCAGGCCTCGCTGGCGCATTGGCCTTCGTCTTCCATGCAGCCTATCCGTCGCGCTGCCGCTTGTCGTTGATGTGCTATCAGGCGTGCCGATGGGCGTGTGTTCGCCGGGTCGTCATGCGTGCAGTGCGGGCGCATTCGCGCTGCACTTCGCATGGCATCCTCTGTGGTTTCTGCGCTGCACGGCTTTACACACCTCTGCGGATGTTCATGCGCTTCGGCGTGCATCCCCATGTGCAGATTGTTTGCCCCAAACGTACCCAGCCCGCGACATCGCGGGAGTTCGCCGACAGGCTGGCTGCCAGCAGCACAGCGCCCCCGGGCCGCCGATGCCAGGAGCGACGGCGAGGGGTAAAGGCGGAGGGCAAGATAAAAGGTCGCGGCACGTTGTTGCGCGAAAAAGCAGTCTTCACGTGGGGGCGGCGCGGCACGCGCTGGTTGCGGCACCGTGCCGCGTGGATCGCCAATACCTTGTCGGCATTGAGCCAAGCGCGTGCCTCGCACGCTTGGCTGCGACAGCCTTGGATGGGGGTAGCGCATGAACAGCAACGATGATGACCGTTTTCGCATCCGCCCAGGGGCGCCCAAGCAGCGCGGCGACGCCTTCATCAGCCAGGTGCTGCGCCAGACGAGCAAGGCTGGAGTCAAGGCCGCCAAGGTGGGCCATCGACCCGGTGCCCGGCTGGGGCGCGGCCACACGGCGGCGCGCTTTACTGGCGCATCGCTGACCGCTGGTTCCCGGCGCATGACCATCAAGACCCGGCTGGTCAATCTCGCCAAGGCCGGGCCGCGTTCGACGGCTACGCACCTGCGCTACATCGAGCGCGAAGGAGTGGGGCGCGATGGCGAACAGGGCAACGCCTATGGCCCGGCGACTGATGATGCCGACTTGGCTGCCTTTGAGGAACGCGGCCGGGAGGATCGGCACCAGTTCCGCTTCATCGTCTCGCCCGAGGATGCCGAACAGCTCGACGACCTGCGCACTTACACCCGCCACCTGATGGCGCGCATGGAAGCCGATCTGGGCAGCCGACTGGAGTGGGTAGCGGTTGATCACTGGAACACCGACAATCCGCACACCCATATCGTCCTGCGCGGCAAGGATGACGGGGGCCGCGACCTCATCATTTCCCGCGACTACATCGGCCAGGGCATGCGCGAGCGGGCATCGGAACTGGCCACCGAATGGCTGGGGCCGCGCACCGAGCTGGAGATCCAACGCAGCATGGCCCGTGAAGTCGATCATGAGCGATGGACGGGGCTGGATCGCACCTTACAGCGCGAAGCTGTGGATGGCTTGGTGCGCGCAGAGCGGCTGGAGAGAGAACCCCGGCTGCAATGCCAGCGCTTGCTACTGGTAGGACGCCTGCAACGCTTACAGCGCATGGGGCTGGCCAGCGAATTGCATACCGGAATCTGGACTGTCCATGCAGATGCGGAACCCACCTTGCGAATGATGGGCGAGCGCGGCGACATTATCCGCACCATGCAGCGGGCCATGAGCGGCAAACAGCGCGACCTGACCGTGTTTCAGCCCGGCGAGGATAGCCGTTCCATCATTGGCCGTGTGGCCGGTAAAGGATTGGCCGACGAACTCTACGACAAAGGCTATCTGATCGTGGATGGCACCGACGGCAAGGCGCACTATGTTGCGCTGCCACCCAGGACGGAGCTGGAGCAGTACCCGACTGGTGCCGTGGTAAAAATCAAGGGCTCTAGCGCTCCACGAGTCGCAGACAAGACCATCACGGCAATGGCCGTCAATGGTATCTACCGAACCGATAATCACCTAGCTGTTGCCAGGGCCCAACCGCACCCCGAACGTGATCCGGGCGAGGTGGTTAAAGCCCATGTGCGACGGCTGGAAGCCCTGCGCCGTGCTGGTCTGGTCGAACGGCAGACCGAAGGCGTCTGGCGAGTGCCGCAAGACTTACCCGAGCGAGGCCGTCAGTACGATGCGCAGCGGCTGGGCGGCGGCGTGGCGGTGGAACTGAAATCACATCTGCCGATAGAGCAGCAGGCTCGCGTGATTGGCGCTACCTGGCTGGATCATCAGTTGATTGGTGGCGGCAAAGGATTGGGGGAATTGGGTTTTGGCAGTGAGGTCAAGGAGGCACTGCAACAGCGGAGCGACTTCCTGGCCGAACAGGGAGTGGCCGAGAAACGCGGGCAGCGTGTGATTTTGGCGAGCAACCTGTTGAGGACGTTGCGCAATCGGGAATTGGCGCAGGTCACCAAAGAAATTGCTGCCGACACTGGCCTGGAGCATCGTCCTGTAGCTGATGGGCAGCGCGTGGTTGGCACCTACCGGCGCAGTGTCATGCTTGCTAGCGGGCGCTACGCGATGCTCGATAACGGCATGGGGTTTAGTCTGGTGCCGTGGAAGCCGATAATCGAGCAACGATTGGGGCAGCAGGTTGCCGTAAAGGTGGACCGTGGCGGAACGTCTTGGGAGATCGGTCACATACGTGGTCCATCTATTGGGTAGGTGTGGCTCACCCCACCTTAGCCCTTGAATTCGTCCTATACATTTCAGCATCCGACGTGCTTCCATCAAACTCCGCTGAGGGTATCAGATTGTTTTTCGGTTATTGAGAACGTACGACGAAAACGACTGGGGTCCATTCCGTGAAGTTCACTGAACGCGACAGAGAAATTGCTCCTGCTGGAGAATCCGACCCGCTTAGCAACCTCGGCCACCGGAAGTGCTGTGGTAAGCAATAGGTCACTTGCACGCCGCAGCCGCACCAGCTTGACCAAATTCATTGGTGATTGACCAAAGGCGCGCCGAAATGCGGCGGCAAACGCCGAACGGCTCATGCCCGCGACCATTGCTAGACTGTCCACTGTAAATGCGACGGCAGGCTGCTCGAAAATCGCGTGCAATGCGCGATTTAACCGCGTGTCAGCCACAGCAGCCAACCAAGGTAATGGAGAGGGATCAAGCTTGATCCAGCGGCGCAACGCTAGTACCAGACACTGCTTGAGCAATGCCTCAATCAGGACGCGTGAGCCTACGCCCGGACGGGCCGACTCAGCCAACAACATCACAAACTGGTCTCGCAGTCCGTCGGCGTCGTCAAAGCGCACCACCAGTGGTTCGCCCAACGCGGTGAAAAGATCCGATCCGCCGACCAATTCGATGTGCAGTTCGCCGCACGCCGTAGCGATGGCTTGCTCACCTTCGCCGGCTGTTATAGCCGGAACGGATTCGTGTGATGACACCCCACGCAAGCGCGCACGATGCTCGATCTGCACTGGTTCTGGCGAGGAGCTTTGGAGACGGTACGCGAGCCCGGGCGGTACGAGTACGAACGTATGCGACTCAAGTTGAATAGGCGGTGCGTCACGGACAATTAGAGCGCCGACGCCAGCCAAGCAGTAATGCAGACTCGCCGTCTTGGAGGCGTCAAAGCGCATCCCCCAACCGTCGCGTATGTCACAGACCGTGAAATGGGTTACCCCAATGTCAAGAGCGGCCAGCAAATGGTTCAGGATTATGTGCGTGGATGAGAGGGATTCGAACATGCGGGCGATTATGAGGGCAAGCCGAGCATATTTATGAGGGGCATTTGAACAAATGGACGAATGGGAACAATTTCGAGACCACACGCTACTCATGCAACGCTACGATGAGCTCTCAACTAATTGTGAAGAAAAGGAGAAAAAGCTATGCGTATTCCCTTACTGATTGCCGGCGCGATTTCTGGCGCAATTGCTATGACATCCGTATTCGCCCAGGCCGGGTCCACTGACGACAGTGCCCAGGCGACAAAGCGCTATCTCCCCGAATATACGGAATCGGGTGATTTGATTCTGCCGAAGAATTTCCATGAGTGGGTGTACGTTGGCTCTCCACTCACTCCCAACGCTCTCAACGGCGGTAAGGCCAATTTTCCTGAATTTCATAACGTCTATATCGAACCGGGCTCATACGCGATTTACAAGAAGACTGGCGAATTCCCGGAGGGAACGATCTTCTTCAAGGAGTTGCAACTGGTACTCCCAGGACAGAACCCGGATGGGTCGCGTACCGAAGCTTCCGGACGCGGCTACTTTCCCGGAAAGTTTAATGGGGCCGACGTGACGGTCAAGGATTCCAAACGCTATGCCGATACCGGAGGCTGGGGATACTACAACTTCAATCACCATGAGCCGAAGGCAGCAACGGCCAAGGTCAGACCCAAAGCCGAATGCGCTTTCTGTCACATGGCGAGTGCTAAGAAAGATGACGTCTGGACCCAGTTCTATCCGTTGCTGGACAACTGAACACATCAATGAACTCAACCGGTTCATCATCACAAGGAATAACGCTATGGGAATCATTGGTGCATTAGGTGTCGCGCTAGTGGGATTGTCCATGATGGTCGATGGCACGGCCTACGGGCAGACCAATACGTCCCCTTCGTACGAAGGGACAACTTCGGCCGTTGTCGACGACAAGGGGAATATGCACGTGCCTGCAGACTATCAGGCCACTTATCAGATGCTTGGTAGCTGGGCAGTGGCTGCAGACGAAGGTCCGGGTTCAAAGGATATGCACGTGGTCTATGCATCGCCCGGAGCCATTGTTGCGTACCGCAAGGATGGACACTTCCCCGATGGCGCTGTTCTTGTGAAGGAAGTGTTCAAGGCGACCACTAAAGCTATGACAACCGGAACAGTGAGCAGCGCCGACACGCTTGCTGGCTGGTTCGTCATGGTGAAAGACGATGTCGGCCGATTTCCAGAAAACAAACTTTGGGGCGACGGCTGGGGTTGGGCTTGGTTCGATGCAACGGATTCCAAGAAAACGACATCTACGGACTACAAGAAGGACTGTCAGGCCTGTCACGTGCCGGCGCAAGCGTCAGACTGGATCTACATCCACGGCTATCCGCCCTTGAAGTGATAAGCGGGGCGTGTAGACGAGGGCTCAACAAAGGGAGGCGGGCGATGAAGGCGATTGTGGTAACGGATCAGGCGGCGGGAACGGCGGGGATGAAGCTAGCCGAGCGGCCTGAGCCATCGGCAGCGATAAACGATGTCGTCGTTCAGATTCATGCGTCGGGGTTTGTCCCGACAGAGATGGCGTGGCCCTCGACCTGGACTGATCGGCGGGATCGTGACCGAACACCCTCTATCCCTGGCCACGAATTGGCCGGAGTGGTCACTGCTCTAGGCTACGGCACGACGGGACTGTCTGTGGGGCAGCGCGTGTTCGGCCTTGCGGACTGGCATCGCGACGGCACTCTGGCCGAGTATGTCGCAATCGAGGCACGTAACCTCGCGCCGCTGCCGGGCGATGTCGATTTTACGGTGGGTGCGAGCCTCCCGATCTCGGGACTGACAGCATGGCAAGGGCTGTTCCAGCACGGGCGTCTTCGGGCGGGCCAGCGCGTTCTCGCACACGGTGCGGCCGGCGCAGTCGGGACGATGGTGACGCAACTTGCACGAGAAGCTGGCGCTTATGTCATCGGCACCGGGCGCGCCGCCGACCGTCAGAAGGCGCTTGACTTCGGCGCGCAGGAGTTTGTTGACCTCGAGAACGATACGCTGGAAGACGTCGGCGGAGTTGATCTGGTATTCGATGTCATCGGTGGCGAAATCGGGAAACGGTCCGCAGGCCTGATTCGAGCTGGAGGAACGCTGGTGTCCGTTATCGGGCCACCCGAGGCACGGCCCGATAACGGTCTGGCGGTTGACTTCGTTGTCGAGTCCGATCGTGCCCAACTGAATGAAATCGTCCAGTGGGTGCGGGACGGACGACTGCGCACGAACATCGGCAAGATATCGAGCCTGGATGATGCCGTTGCCGCCCTCAACCCGACTGAGCGCAACAACGGGAAGACGATCATCCGTATTCGTCCGTGAAGATTCTGGGGTTGCTCAACGCGCACGCCGCAAGTGTTCCTAAGCGTTGCGAAGGGTACTTGAGCATTGTTGATGGTCAAACCCCACGCGTCAGGGGGTCTAACGGAATACGATGCATATGCCGTGAGAGCTAACCGCAACCCTCGGTTCACACACAAAATATTGGAGGCTGATTATGCAGTATAGAAAATCGCAGAAGGCAATCGATCAACTGACCGCCGAGCAACGCCGCGTCACTCAAGACGCAGGAACCGAGCGCGCGTTTTCCGGGGAATACAACGATCATACGGAGCCCGGAATTTACGTGGATATTGTCTCAGGGGAGCCTCTCTTTGTATCGTCCGACAAGTTTGAGTCGGGCTGCGGGTGGCCAAGCTTCACTAAGCCTATCGTTTCCGCAAACGTCAACGCGTTGCGCGACACCTCCCATGGAATGATCAGGACCGAGGTTAGATCAATCCACGGTGACAGCCACTTGGGTCACGTCTTTCCAGATGGTCCGGCTGATCGCGGTGGCTTACGCTATTGCATCAACTCCGCGTCGCTCCGATTCATCCACCGCGACGATATGAAGCGCGAGGGCTATGGCGACTATCTCGATCAAGTTAAGGAGATTTAACATGCATCAGCACGCTGTACTGGCTGGGGGGTGCTTCTGGGGGATGCAGGACTTGATCCGAAAGCTCCCCGGCGTTGTCTCGACTCGTGTCGGCTATACCGGCGGCAACACGCCGAACGCGACCTATCGCAACCATGGCACTCATGCGGAAGGAATCGAGATCGTCTTCGATACAACGCAGACGAGTTACCGACGCATCCTGGAGTATTTCTTTCAAATTCACGATCCCACGACGCTAAACCGTCAGGGTGGAGATAGGGGCAGCTCATACCGTTCGGCAATCTATTATGTCGATGACGAGCAAAAGCACATCGCCCAGGACACCGTAGCCGACGTGGATGCCTCCGGTCTTTGGCAGGGTAAGGTTGTCACAGAAGTTGAGCCTGTCGGAGATTTCTGGGAAGCCGAGCCGGAGCATCAGGACTATCTTGAGAAGCGACCCGGGGGTTATACCTGTCACTTTCCGCGCCCTAACTGGGTTCTTCCCAAGCGGGGGGCTGCGGGTAAGTCCACTGCATCTGCTGCTCGCGCCGGCGCAGATGCCCGGCTGTAAAAGCGATACGCCATGCACGAATTTTACGGCCCCAAGGATGCTGAATCAGACGCTGTCTGCCCCGTGCTCGACGCGGTAGCTCTCGGCTGCGAACGAGACCAACGCAGGCTATTCACGGGCGTAACTTTCCGGCTGCATGCTGGCGACATGTTGCGCATCCACGGCCCCAACGGCAGTGGCAAGAGTAGCCTGCTGCGTCTGCTGTGTGGCTTGGCCCAGCCAGTTGCCGGACATGTCGAGCTGTTTGGCCAGGCTCTGACTCACCAGCGCGGTGCGCTGGCCTCCAGGCTGCTATGGATAGGCCATGCCGCTGGGGTCAAGGCACTGTTGACTGCCGAGGAAAACCTGGCCTGGCTGGGAGCCTTACACGCGCGCGGCGCAACCGCCGCAATCGGGCAAGCCCTGGCCGTGGTGGGTTTGCGCGGCTTAGAGGACACGCCATGTTATGCGCTATCGGCAGGGCAGCAACGTCGCATCGCGTTGGCACGCCTGTACCTGCCCCGCGCGCCAGCGCTGTGGTTGCTGGATGAACCGTTCACGGCACTGGATACGGCCGGTACGACACAACTGGAGGCGCACTTGGCAATGCATTGTGGGCGCGGCGGTACGGTGGTGCTGAGCACGCATCACGAGCTGACCCGTCGAGTGCAAGCCTATGCTGACCTTGATCTGGGCCAGTACGCCACGTGAGGATGGTTTTTATTTCCTTATTTAATAGTGAGCTACGGCTGTTATGCCGCCGCCCCGCCGACCTAGCTAACCCCTTGGTGTTCTTCTCCGTTGTCGTCGTCCTGTTTCCGCTGGCGCTGGGGCCGCAATCGCAGCTTTTGCAACATGCCGCGCCGGGACTGCTGTGGGTCGCGGCGTTGCTGGCCGTGCTGCTCTCGCTAGATGGCTTGTTCCGTGCTGATTTCGAGGACGGCTCGCTGGAACAGTGGGTGCTTTCATCGCATTCGCTGGTGGTATTGGTACTGGCCAAGGTATCGGCGCATTGGCTTTGCAGCGGCCTCGCGCTGGTGGTGCTGGCCCCACTCCTGGGACTGATGCTTGGCCTGCCGGCCCATTGCTGTGCCGCGCTGCTGCTGTCGCTGTTGCTGGGCACGCCTGTGCTCAGTCTGCTCGGCGCGGTCGGCGCGGCCCTTACCGTTGGCTTACGACGCGGCGGGCTATTGCTGGCCTTGCTGATTCTGCCTCTGTATATCCCGGTGTTGATCTTGGGTAGTGGTGCCTTGCAGGCCGCCTTGCAAGGCCTGCCCATCACGGGGCATCTGTTGTGGCTGGCTTGCCTCGCGGTGCTGGCAATCACCCTGGCGCCGTTTGCCATCGCTGCGGGGCTGTCCATCAGCGTAGCCGAATGACATGCCAGACGGCATGGGCCTCGGGTAGTGCAGCACGGCGCGAACCCGACGAACTCTGAGGAGCACGAGTGAACTGGATCTGGCTACACAAATGGGGCTCGCCCAAATGGTTCTACGACATGAGCGGAAAATACCTGCCCTGGCTGGTCGCCGCCAGCGCGCTGCTGCTCGCAATCGGCATAGGGTGGGGGCTGGCATTCGCGCCGCCGGATTATCAGCAGGGCGACAGCTTCCGCATTATTTATATCCACGTGCCGGCGGCGCTGCTGGCCCAATCCATCTACGTCATGCTGGCGGCGGCTGGCATCATCGGCTTGATCTGGAAAATGAAACTGGCGGACGTCGCCCTGCGGCAGGCCGCTCCCATCGGCGCCTGGATGACAGTCATCGCGCTGATCTCGGGGGCCATCTGGGGCAAGCCCACTTGGGGAACGTATTGGGTGTGGGATGCGCGCCTGACCTCCATGCTCATCCTGCTGTTCCTGTATCTTGGCGTGATCGCGCTGGGTCAGGCGGTCACCAATCGCGACAGCGCGGCCCGGGCTTGCGCGGTGCTGGCCGTGGTCGGCGTCGTCAACGTCCCCATCATCAAGTATTCGGTCGAATGGTGGAACACTCTGCACCAGCCCGCCAGCTTCTCGTTCACGCACCAGCCCGCTATGCCGGTGCAGATGTGGCTGCCACTACTGACAACCGTACTGGGTTTCTATTGCTTCTTCGGGGCGGTGCTGTTTGCACGCATGCGCCTGGAAGTGCTGCGGCGCGAGGCCTGTAGCCGCTGGGCCAGCGCTGAAATTGACAGACTACTGAAGGACCGGATATGACCGTATTTACGTCGTTTTCTGATTTTCTCGCCATGGGAGGCCATGGCGCCTACGTATGGAGCGCCTACGGCTTGTGCATAGCGGTGCTGGCATTGAACGTGGTCCTGCCCTTGCTGGCCCGCCGCCGCTACCTGGACGACCTGGCACGCGGCCGACGTCGGGAGGTATCGCTATGACCCCCGCGCGCAAGAGGCGCTTGTATTGGATACTGGCACTGGTCTGCGGGGCCGGTGCCGCTGTGGCGTTGGCGCTGGCCGCCCTGCAAGAAAACATCAATTTGTTCTACACGCCGAGCCAGATCGTCGCTGGCGAGCGCCCCATGGCACGCGTATCCGTGCTGGCGGCTTAGTCGAAACTGGATCGCTGAAACGCACGAAAGACTCGTTGGCGCTGCAATTTAGCATCACCGACGGCGCTCATGGCATTGTCGTGCGCTATCAAGGCATTCTGCCCGACCTGTTTCGAGAAGGGCAGGGCATTGTCGCACTGGGGAAGCTGAATAACGATGGCATGCTGCACGCCGACCAAGTCTTGGCCAAGCATGACGAGAACTATATGCCCCCTGAGGCCAGGTACGCGCTAAAGCAGGCCGGTACGGCGGGCCATCTTTCCGGCAGCAACCAGGAGCCCATTCGATGATCCCCGAACTCGGCCTACTGGCACTGATTCTGGCACTATGCCTCGCCCTGGTGCAAGCCAGTATTCCGCTTGTCGGTGCCTGGCGCGATGATCAGCGCTGGATGGCGTTAGCCAGGCCAGCAGCCTGGGGACAATTCACGTTCCTGATATTCTCCTGCGCCTGCCTGGCCCATGCATTCCTGACCGATGACTTCTCGGTTGAGTATGTGGCACTAAACTCCAACAGCATGCTGCCCTGGTACTACAAGTTCAGCGCGATCTGGGGCGCGCACGAGGGTTCGCTGCTGCTGTGGGCTTTGATCTTGGCAGGTTGGACAACTGCGGTCTCACTCTGTTCGCGCCAACTGCCGCAGGCGATGCTGGCGCGGGTTCTGGCCGTGATGGGCATGATCAGCACGGGTTTTCTGCTGTTTATGATCGGCACATCGAACCCTTTCGCCCGTCTGCTGCCCAACGTCCCCGCTGATGGTCGTGACCTCAATCCATTGTTGCAGGACATTGGGCTGATTGTCCATCCGCCCATCCTCTATATGGGCTACGTCGGTTTCTCGGTGGCATTCGCCTTTGCCATCGCGGCTCTGCTGGATGGCAAGCTCGACGCCGCCTGGGCACGCTGGTCGCGCCCTTGGACAACCATGGCCTGGGCGTTTCTCGGCCTGGGCATCGCCCTTGGGTCGTGGTGGGCCTATGCGGAGCTGGGTTGGGGGAGTTGGTGGTTCTGGGATCCCGTCGAAAATGCGTCGTTCATGCCGTGGCTCGTAGGCGCAGCGTTGATCCACTCGCTGGCGGCAACTGAGAAACGCGGCGTATTCAAGAGCTGGACCGTACTGCTTGCCATCGCCGCGTTCTCGCTCAGCTTGCTGGGCACCTTCCTAGTCCGGTCAGGCGTGTTGACCTCCGTGCACGCCTTTGCCACCGATCCGACGCGCGGCGTTTTCGTGCTGATGTTCTTACTGGCGGTGGTGGGCGGTTCGCTTGCATTATTCGCGTTGCGGGCACCAGTCGTCAAGAGCCAGGCCGGCTTCGGGATCTGGTCGCGTGAGACGCTGCTGTTGGTGAACAACCTGCTATTGTCGGTGGCGGCGGCGATGATTCTGCTGGGCACGCTCTACCCCTTGATTCTCGACGCGTTGACCGGCGCCAAGCTGTCGGTCGGTCCACCCTACTTCAATGCTATGTTTGTGCCGTTAATTGCGCTGTTGATGGCGGCGGTTGCCGTCGGCATGCTCACGCGCTGGAAAGGCACGCCGGTGCGTTGGCTGGCTCGCATGCTTGTTCCGGTCCTGGCGGCCAGCTTGCTGGTCGCGCTGGTCGCAGCGACGCTGCATGACCGGTCGCGCTGGGCGGTGGCGGGGGCCTGTCTGCTGGCTGCTTGGGTCGTGCTGGCGGGCCTGCGCGACATCCTCGACAAGACCCGCCACAAGGGACTGCTCAAGGGTCTCCCGACATTGGGTCGCAGTTATTGGGGCATGCACTTGGCACATCTGGGCTTCGCTGTGTGCTCTTTGGGCGCTGTGTTGGCTACCGTCGGCAGCCTTGAGCGGGACGTTCGCATGACGCCCGGTACAGCGATCGAACTGGGCGGCTATCACTTTGTATTCGAAGGTACGGTCCGGCTCCAGGGGCCTAATTACGTTGCTGATCGCGCCAATGTGCGGGTTCTTCGCGACGGTCTTGAGGTCGCCATGCTGCACCCGGAAAAGCGCGTTTACCACGTCCAGCAAGTCTCTATGACCGAGGCGGGAATTCAGGCCGGTTTCACCCGAGATTTGTTCGTGGCGCTGGGCGAGCCGTTGGCTGAGAGTGCCTGGGCGGTGCGGGTGCAGATCAAGCCGTTCGTACGCTGGATCTGGCTGGGCGCGCTGCTGATGGCCCTGGGTGGCTTGTTGGCGGCGACCGATCAGCGCTATCGAGCCAGGGCAGGCCAGTCGGTTCCAGACTCGCGAATGGCCGGAGCACAGTCATGAAACGATTACTGCTGCTGTTGCCGCTGGCCTTGTTCCTGTTCATCGCAGTACTGCTGTATCGTGGCCTATTCCTTGATCCCGCCCGGCTACCTTCCGCACTAATCGGCAAGCCCTTTCCTGCCTTCAAGCTGCCGGATCTTGACGATCCCTCGCACATGCTGACGCGCGGCGACGTAATGGGGCGGCCGGCGCTGGTCAACGTCTGGGGGACCTGGTGTCCATCCTGTCGCCAAGAACACCCACTGTTGACCCAACTGGCCGATCAAGGTGTCGTCGTCTACGGTGTCAACTACAAGGACGACCGGGACGCGGCGCAGCACTGGCTGCGCACTTTGCACAACCCATATCAGCTGAACATCGAGGATGCCGCCGGCACGCTGGGTCTGGACCTCGGCGTGTACGGCGCCCCCGAGACGTTCTTCGTCGACGCTCAAGGCATCATTCGTGACAAGTACGTTGGCATGATTGATCAGCGTGTCTGGCGGGAGGAACTGGCACCCATCTACGATAAGCTGCTGCGGGAGGCCGCGCCATGAAGCGTCTGATCGCCTCGATTATCTTGAGTCTTGGCCTACTGGGCAGCAGCCAGGCTGCCATCGACGCTCACGAATTTACCAACGAAAGCCAGCGTCAACGCTATCACGATCTGACCTCGGTGCTACGCTGCCCCAAGTGCCAGAACCAGAACATTGCGGAATCGAGTTCACCTATCGCTAACGATTTGCGCGGCGAGATCCATCGCATGCTGGGTGCAGGTCGAAGTGACGAGCAGATCATCCATTTCATGGTCGCGCGTTATGGTGATTTTGTGCTGTACGACCCGCCACTGTCCTCCCGCACGGTGCTGCTGTGGTTTGGTCCGGCTGTGCTATTGCTGGCTGGCGGTGTGGCCGTGGCGGCCGTGGTCGCAAGCAGGCGCTGTTCACGTCTGGCGACTGGGAGCGCATTGTCCGACGCCGAGCAGCATCGCCTGGCTGACCTGCTACAAAACCTGAACCCATCTATCGAGCAAGATCCATGACTGTTTTCTGGCTTTACGCGGGACTGTTGTTCGTGGCAGCCCTGTCCTTCATACTGGTTCCCCAACTACGCCGACCTCGCGGGCGTCTCGACGCCGACCGCTCTGGCCTGAATGTGAGCCTCTACCACGAACGTCTACGCGAATTGAAAATGCAGCACAGCGCCGGGACGCTTGATTGGATGCAGTTTGAAGCCGGGCGGATCGAATCGGCCCGCGAACTGCTGCACGACACACAACGTTTGGAGCGTGCTGTTGGCGCACCCCTGGGCCGAATTGTTCCGCTGATCGCAGCGTTGTCGGCACCGCTACTGGGGTTGGCGTTGTATCTGCACTGGGGCTCGCTGGATCAAGTTGTAAAGGCGCGCCAACATCCCGGCCGTTCGACGCAAAGTATCGAGAAGATAACGACGCACCTGAAAACATTACTTGCCGCGACACCCGATTCGGCCGAGGGCTGGTCGTTGCTGGGTCGTGCCTACATGGCAGAAAACCGCATGACTGATGCAGCTAACGCGTTCGAGCGCGCCACCACTTTGGCGGGGCGGCCAGCAGGACTACTGGGGCGCTGGGCCCAAGCATTGTATTTCGCGGGTGGCCAGCAGTGGACGCCCCAACTCCAGGCGTTGACCGATGAGGCCCTGGCTAGCAACCCGCAGGAAGCGGTTAGTCTGGAGTTGGTAGGCATGGCCGCGTTCCATGTGGGCCGCTACGTCGAAGCCGCTACCTATTGGGAACGCTTGTTGGCCACCCTGTCTGAGGAAGATCCAAGTCGCGCAGCTGTTGCCGCTGACGTGGCGCGTGCCCATGAGTTGGCCGCCGATTGAACAGTTTTTTTCCGACTCACTGGGAAAGATCATCTGACGGGACAGTCGGCGAGTATTATGGGGAAATAGAATATCGTGAATAAGCCCCTTTATCTTATGAGTTGATTGGGGTCGTTAAAACAACGCTAGTGCAGGGGCTCTGACTTCGATGGGTGTTCCATGAACAAGGGTGAGGCACGTCAAAATAGAGTTCATCCGATGATGCGGATGTCGGCTACACAACTCGACGGCCTGTTATCCACAGTGAGTGTGGAATTTGTCCGACTGACTGAATGCTTGGTGAGTCCGGGTTGGCGTCTAAACCTGGGAGGTACCTCTGTACCCGGCATACATTACAACCTATCTGGACGTGGCCGCATGGTGATGGAAGGACATCCCATCATTGAGCTTTCGCCCCACACGCTTGTCATTACGCCGCCGAATCAGTATTTCCATATCGAAGTGCCTCCAGAGGATTCTGAGGTCAAAGTTTCAAACGAGCTAGAAGGCCGTTGGAAGTCATTCCCACCTGGCGCGATTCGGCGCTTCGTTGCAGGTGAGGACAGGCCACAGCTGATGTTGATCTGCGGCTACTTCCAGGCGTCCTATGGAACGTCTGTGAACTTGTTCTCGACGCTGAACGCTCCTATCGTGGAACAGTTCGATAGCACACAACACATTGACCGCACACTACGGTTGGCTCTACAAGAACTCATAGACCAAGAAGTGGGTACAGGTGCTATGACAACGACTCTGCTCAAGCTGGTTTTGGTTGCGTTGCTAAGACGTTCATTGACCTCAAGCAATTTGTGGGTCGAGCAGTTTTCGCTATTGGGAGACGTCTACATCGCCCGAGCGTTCTCGCATATGGCGGCGCATCCGGCAGCACCACATTCCGTCAGCAGCCTCGCTCACACCGCGTGTTTGAGTCGATCGTCCTTTATGGCGCGATTCACCAAGGTCCTTGGTATGCCGCCCATGACCGTCCTCAGGGGGTTACGCATGCGCCAAGCCGCTTCGATGCTATCCACCGAACTATCAGTCGACCAAATTGCGCGCTCAGTCGGATACAGCAGTCGAAGCAGCTTTCTGAGAGCATTTTATAACGCTTATGGTAACCATCCTTCCGATTATCGCGCTCAGCTCCGGACCGATACCCCATCTCAACTCCTTTCAAAGGAGTAGCTCATTGAATAGGAGGAACCATGCCCGTTTGCGCCGCATGTGATCAGCTGCGACGTCAGCCGTCTGACGTCGCGCCTCATCACGCTCTCATCCCGCAATTTGATCCATCCCGCTTAGTATTCGTCGCAAACAATGACACAGACGCTCCGCCTGCACGCTATCTGTGCCGCGTGTGCGGCGCCGCCATGATTCGTGGCGCCATGGATGACAACTCAGATCCAATCTGGGATCTCTACGCCGGGTGATACAAGAAAGAAAAGTCATCACTAGCTTCAACAAGATCGTGATGTACCGTATTCAATCAGGTCGACCGTTTGCGCGGTGGTGAGTCTTGCGGATGCCAATCGAGGCTGTCGGCTGCAGGCAGCATTGTTAACTCAACCTAAATTTAAAGGGTAAGCGATTCGCCGCGTTAACTCGGGCTGATCATTCATCGGCCCGGAATCATCGACTGAAAGACTCCGTCGCGCAGATAGAAGTGGTGAAAGAGAGCTGCGGCTGCATGTGCGCCGGCAACCCAGAGGATGGTGTTGGCTAGGGTGGTGTGTATTTTCATGATTAGCTGCCCCAGTCCCTGCATCTGCGCGATCTGGGGGGCGATGTCGAATCCGAGAAGGGTAAGGGGAATCCCCTCGAGCCAGGTACCGAGCACCGCTGTTGCTGGAATCGAGATGAGGAGTGCATAAAGTGCGAACTGAACTAACTTCGCAGTTGCCGCCATCCATCGCGGCATCGTCCGTTTCGTGGTCGTGTCGTTGATTAGCCCCCATAGCAGTCGCAGCGCGACGACAATGAAGACGAGCACCCCGAGCGTCTCGTGAATCCTGCGAAGCCCGTCCGCGGCGGCAGAATAAAGCGAATAGTGGTCGCCTTTACTGAGCACATAGGTTGTGAGAACCAGCACGACAGTCAGCCAATGGAAGACCTGGGCGCCGGTGCCGTAGCGAGAAGAAGTGCTGCGCAAATCGATTATCTGACTCCGATCTTAAGCGGTTGGGTAAGCATGCCAGTTTCCCCCGGCGCCCAATTTCACCTTATGACGAACCCATTGTAACTGGCCGACGTGGTCAGGAGCCATACGGCTGCCAACATCCCAAAGATACAAATTAATACAATACGGGATTTGACTTATCTATCTAGTAGTAGGTAAGATACGTTTCATGGTTGAGAGAAACAAGCAGCATCTTCCAACCGCCGCGCCGAAAGCGCGTTTTTATTTTACCAAATACCTATCTACTAATAGATAACTTTAACTCTTACATACCTTCTACAGATTAGGACCACATCATGAAAACCTTTGCTTCCCTGTTGCTGATTTCCGCCACGCTAACCGGCACCGCCGTCTATGCGCAAGACAACCAGAGCACCTCGCTCACCCGCGCTCAAGTCGTGGCCGAGCTGCAAGCTGCCAAGGCTGCCGGGCAATTGAGCGTTGGCGAGCTTGACTACCCACCTGTCATCAACCAAACCAGCACGCTGACCCGCAGCCAAGTCGTGGCGGAATTGCAAGCTGCCAAAGCCGCCGGGCAATTGAGTGTTGGCGAACTCGACTACCCGCCCACCGTCCACCAGGCCAGTTCGGTGACCCGCGCAGAAGTCGTGGCAGAGTTGCAAGCTGCCATAGCTGCAGGGCAATTGTCAGACCCTGCTGCCTGATGCAAACAGGTTGGTGACAAAGCTGTCGCTACCCGTACAAACGATCATTACGCGCCCGACAAAAATGGTCGTCCCAGCAACCGTATTTGCTTTTAATTTTCTTTATTAGTCTATCTATGAATAGATAGTTAAGCAGACAACATTCAACGTCAACTTATTAGGACCCATCATGAAAACCTTTGCTTCCCTGTTGCTGATTTCCGCCACGCTAACTGGCACCGCCGTCTATGCACAAGACAACCAGAGCACCTCGCTCACCCGCGCTCAAGTCGTGGCTGAGCTGCAAGCGGCCAAGGCTGCCGGGCAATTGAGCGTCGGCGAGCTTGACTATCCACCGGCCATCAACCAAACCAGCACGCTGACTCGCGCACAAGTCGTCGCCGACCTGCAGGCTGCCCAGGCCGCCGGACAATTGAGTGTCGGCGAGCTTGACTACCCGCCCACCGTCCACCAGGCCAGTTCGGTGACCCGCGCAGAAGTCGTGGCAGAGCTGCATGCTGCCATCGCCGCAGGAGAATTGTCCGACCCACCGGCCTGATCGACGTGTGGCGTGCTTAAAGACAGTACCTTTTCACTACGCGGATCCGCCTGGCCCAGGCATGGCGGTCCGCCTGTTTTTCTCCCCAACAGGATTATTTAAACCCCTTTAACTTCCTGATAGCGTCTTTATTATGAACACCGAAACCACCCGTACACAGATCATGCAACATGCCCAGCGCCTGATCCAGGAGCGTGGCTACAACGGCTTCAGCTACCGAGACCTGTCTGCGTTGATCGGCATCAAAACATCCAGTATCCATTATTATTTTCCCTGTAAAGAAGACTTGCTGCTAGCAGTCGTGCAGCAATATTACGCGCGATGGCAGGCAGCTATTCAAGCCATTGATGCCAGCCTGAGCGCCGACGCCAAGCTACGTGTTTATGTTGACATACATCGGCAGGCCTTCTGCAACACCGATCGTATCTGCCTCGCAGCAGCACTGGCGGCTGATCTGGCGTCACTGCCCACAGGCGTACGGCAGGCGGTGCAGGATTTTTATCGTGCCAATGAAGACTGGCTGGCCCAGGTATTGGAGCAGGGCGTCCGCGAAGGCAGTCTGCGCGTGCCCGGCGATTTGGGCACCGCAGCGCGCTCGACGTTCGCGGCGCTGCAAGGCAGCCTGGTCACCGCACGCCTGTTCAATAACAGTGATCGAATGAAAGACCTGTTGCAGGGGGCGCTTAGCGGTCGTGAATTAGAGTGAAGGAAAACGGATCGTTGTCTAACTGGATATACCAGCCGCCTGTCAGAGAATCCGGGAAAAGGACGCAGCTCATAGTGGCGTGTCCGCACGCATCAGGTCGAGCGAGCCAATGCCTTCATCGAAGCCACGACGTCTTGTAGGCGGCTCGGCGTCTGAAATAGACGCGAACTCATGAGGGACCCCTGGAATGCCGCGAACAGGTAGCGTCCAGCCGCCTCGGGCTCTCCAGACCACGCCAGGGTGCCATCGCGTTGACCATCAGCAACGACCTTGCTCAGCCAGGATTCATGCGTACGATAGAACGACTGCACAGCTTGGCGCGCTCGGTCAGACAGCGACGAGAAGTCGGCGGCCAGCATGCCGCACAGGCATACCTGATCAGTGGGGGAGCCATGGAACAGCGCCGCATAGCGATTCAAACGTTCGTAGGCGGATAGCGTTTCGTCAATGCCTTGCATCTGACTAGCTTCCTGCGCGGCGTAGTTGTCAATGGTCTCGATGAGCAAGTCGTCTTTACAGGGAAAATAGTAGTGAATGCTGGATGTCTTGACCCCCACCCGATCGGCCAGATCCCGATAGCTGAAGCCGTTATAGCCCCGTTGCCGGATAAGGGTCTGGGCATGATCCAGGAGTTGTTCGCGAGTGGTAGTATTCATACTACGATTGTTACCTACTAGTAGATTGAGAGTCAAGATAAGGGTAGCGCGCATGCGCCATGTGGTGCGTACAACCAGTGTGCAACCGAAGTAAGATGCTTGAGCGTTTTAACTTCCCGAGTTTCTATGCCCCAAGTCGACTGGCTAAGCCATCTCCTTAAAATAATCACCATCACTGGGCAGTTGGAGGCTCGCTGCGTCTACGGTGCACCATGGCGTGTGGCCTGGGCCAAGTCGGCAGCGCACGAGATTCCTTACCACGTCGTGCTCAAGGGCCGGGCCATTATCGAGGATCCAGGGACGGGGAAGACCAGGGAGCTGGTAGGCGGCGATATCGTGCTGTTGCCTCACGGGTCAGCACACGTCCTGCACGATGGTAGCGGACATGCGCCGGGACTTACTTACAATCGCCAAGGTTCTGCAGGGTGGATGCTCAGCGAGAATGAGGGCCAAGGCGAGCATCTGGACATGTTGTGCGGACGGTTCTTTATCGGCCCCCCCCATGGTCGGTTGATTCGCGATTATCTACCCACGAATCTAGTGGTACGGTCCATGGACGGCCAAGGTGAAGAGGGCATTGGTTCCGCTTCGAACCACCTGGCCAATCTCGTGGGGCTGATGCGTATGGAGTCCACTGGCGACAAAGTGGGCGGATACGCCATCCTTAACGCGCTTTCTGCGGCGCTGTTCACGCTGGTGTTGCGTGCGGCAAGCGAATCCGAGCAGGCCCCGGCAGGTTTGTTGGCACTGGCCGGCCACCCACGACTGGCTCCGGCCATTTCAGCCATGTTTGCCGATCCAGCCCGGGCCTGGACTCTGCCTGATCTGGCCGACTTGTGCAGCATGTCGCGCGCCACCTTCATGCGGCATTTTCAGGACAAGCTGGGACGCTCGGCTGTCGAACTGTTGACCGATATTCGAATGAGCCTGGCCGCCAACGAGCTAAAGAAGCCAACGATGACCACCGAGGCGATAGCCGAGTCTGTAGGGTATCAATCCGTGTCGGCATTTCGGCGTGTGTTTGCCGACAGGATGGGGATGACGCCGGGGCAATGGCGCCGTCTGCCGCACGAGGATCAATGACAGCGGCAAGTTATCGTTTCGATTTCGGTGTGCCGCCCGGATGAGACGCCAGAAGAGTTGTCGCGAGGCGGCCACTCCGTCGAGCAATCGACTCACGAAGCGCCGTTGTTAGGGGGACCATCGTTTTGATCCTTTTAGGCATTTTATTGAGAAAATTCAGACTCGAAATTGGCATTCCTTAGGCATAAAGTAGAGGCTCCTAACCACCTGATGAAGGAGTCACACCATGAGTCGTATCGCTATACCCGCTATCGAGTCCGCCACCGGCGCCACCGCTGATATCTACGCGCAGGTCAAGAAGATTGCCGGCGGCCGTGTCCCAAACACGTTCGCCGCGTTAGGCCACCTCGCCCCGGCCTCTTTGGCCGCGTTGCTCAACGCCGAAGGCACACTGGACTCGGGCAGCCTGAATCCGCAGGAACTCCAAACTATCAAGTTGTTGGTCAGCGCGAAGACGGGTTGCGACGTTTGTGTGGCCGCCCATAGCTTTGTGGGCAAGATGGTGGGCTTGCCGGTCGATGCCTTGCGCGCCATTCGCGCGGGACAGGTCACAGGTGACTCTAAGCGTGATGCCTTGGTGCGCTTCGTGTCTCACTTGCAGGCCACAAGTGGTTCGATCAGCCAAGACGAGTTCACTGCGATCCGGGCCGTCGGCTACACCGACACCCAGTTGGCTGAGATCTCGCTGGCCATCGCGCTCACCATCTTCACCAATACCTTCAACCGTATCAACGATACCGACGTCGACTTTCCGCCTGTCGAGTAAGCCTCCTTGCCGGGCGGGAATGGCATCACACATCTAAGTTTTGCCCGGCAGCACCAAGACGCAATGCGCTCCAATTGCAGGCCATCAGGGCGCTGGAAACCGCCGTCGGATCGGTCTCAACACGTGCAATTGTTCGTTAACAAAGACACATACAACTCGAATGGGACACTCAAAATGATCACTCGTGCAAAACAATCTCGTCTACAAATCGCTGAAAAGAGCGTTGGATCGCTCTCTGTTCTTGCTCTGCTCAGATGGGCTCTGGTCATCATCTTTCTTTGGTTCGGTGGAATGAAATTCACCGCTTACGAAGCCAACGGTATCGCTCCGTTCATCGTCAACAGCCCCATCATGAGCTGGTTGCACGCTTTATTCGGCGTTCAAGGGGCAAGTTACGTTATAGGCGTACTTGAGCTGTCGACGGCAGTGGCTCTGATTCTCGGAGCCTTCCAGCCCATTTTTTCTGCATTGGGTGCAGCGATGTCGGCTGCCACCTATCTGATCACGCTCACCTTCTTCTTGACCACGCCCGGTGTAGCAGAAGTGACGGCGGGTGGATTTCCGGCCATTTCAGCTATGCCTGGCCAGTTCCTTCTTAAGGATATTGTTCTGCTGGCTGCATCGCTTTCGCTCCTTCTGGCGTCTGTCAAGGGCTCGTGGCCCAACGTTCAGAAGCCACGAGCTGAACAAGGCGCGCCGAACCGATGAAGACTATGCTGCTGCAATAATATCGGTTTGGGCTCGACGTCGATGACTGGTTTCGATGATGATGCAGTGCGCCGCGAGTTCGGACTGGGCGAGGATGAAGTGCCGGTCATGCTGTTGTCCGTAGGAGCGGAGCGTCCGGGAAACTAGCTGCAGAAGCCGCGCCTGCCGGTGACCGATGTGTTGGATTTGATGTAGGTGCGTCGCCGTGGCAGTGATTGCGCCGAACGACTAAGCGGCTGTCAAGTGAGAGGCAACCGCAAGGTACCTCCCACATGGACTTTTCCTAATTAGTGAAACCAGTAATTTGCAGAGATTGGCAAGAGCCGCAGTTCTAAAATCGGACTAGGTGCTGGCCGATTCGAAACTGACGCTCGATCTGTTCACCAATAACATCGGGCGCAGCCAGGTGTTCAAGTTGCGATATTACGCGCGTAACGGAATATTGTGCGCCATTTGTCCGAATAGCAGCTTCTTGCCTTCCTCGGTCACCGTCGGCCGGTTCGAGAAGGGTTCGCCCTTTTCATAGGCCCGAATGGTGGCGGGGCGCGCTCGTACTTGGTTGAACCATCGGTGCAGGTTGGGGAAGGCTTGCAAATCCTGCTGCTGGCGCTTCCATGGCACGATCCATGGGTACGAGGCCATGTCGGCGATCGTGTACTGGTCGCCGGCGACAAAGGCATGGCTTTCAAGGCGACGATCGAGTACGCCATACAAGCGGTTGGTCTCTTTGACGTAGCGGTCGATCGCATACTGTATTTTCTCGGGCGCGTACTGGCAGAAATGATGGTTTTGACCCGCCATAGGACCCAGCCCACCGATCTGCCAGAATACCCATTCCATCACCGTCTTGCGCTCACGCGTCCCGGTCGGCAGGAATTTTCCAGTTTTTTCCGCTAGGTATTGCAGGATGGCTCCAGACTCGAACACGGTGATAGGTTCGCCGCCATCGGACGCAGAGGTGTCGATGATAGCCGGCATGCGATTGTTGGGCGAAAAGGCGAGAAATTCCGGCTTGAACTGGTCGCCGGCACTGATGTCTACTGGATGGATCTGGTAGTCCAATCCAGCCTCTTCCAGAAACATCGTGATTTTGTGACCATTGGGCGTCGGCCAGTAATAGAGTTCAATCATCGTTCCGTTTCCTGCGTTAGTGTGGGTGAAGGTTGAGCAATGCCAGCGCGGGACGAACCATCCCTTCGAGCAAAGTCCTCTCGGGTCGTGTTCTCGCAATAACGCGCAGTCCGACATGAACGCCAAGCAGAAGTCGTCCCAGATCTGCGGCGGACTGGGATGTCGTTATCGTTCCGTCTTGCTGGCCGGCCTGAACACATCGGCAGAAGAAGGCCTCGATATGCCCGAGAACCTCAGTGACAATTTCTCGGAACTCCGGGTCATGGGGCGCGACTTCCAACGCCGAATTCACAAGCATGCATCCTCGTCGCTGCCTATCGTCCAGAGACCGTGCAATGATTTCCGAGAAAAAGGCGCTGATCGCTTGTAATGGCGGTAGTTTGCCTTCGAGCCGGTGCACGCGATCTGCGAAGGTGGTTTCGATGTAATAGGTGAGCGCCCTGCGATATAGGGTTCGTTTGTCACCGAAAGCGTTGTACAGGCTTGCTCCCGTCAATCCCATCTTGTCGGCTAACTCTCTGATAGAGGTTGCTTCGTATCCACGCTCCCAGAAGCAGTCGACCGCCGCAGCGAGGACTTCGGTTTCATCGAACTCTCTTGGTCTACCCATATAGCGATCGTCCAGTTGCTCTGACATCAGGCAATAGTTGATTTAACACTTGACCATTTTAGATCAATTGATTTAAAAAGGCTATTTTAGATCGAACGATATAAAACATAAGGCCACATCCAATGATTTCTCTTCTTTTGAGCATATGTTCGCTTTTTGAAACTCACTCGATGTTTTGGCAAGTGTGAATATGTCCTCCTCCTTGGTATCACCTGGACGATGGACCCACGGCCTAGCCTTTGCTGCGATCGCGGTTCTGATATTTTCCGGATGGTTTGTGGTCACGCGATTTACCGTCACACACCAATTGCGCATCTGGGATGTTGCTGCACTGCGTTTTGGAGCAGGGGCGGTTTTACTAGCACCCGTGCTGTTTAAGCAACGACTGGCGGCGGCGGCGTGGTTGGAAGGCCTGCTCTACGCTGTGCTTTGGGGGGCTCCCTTTGTGCTGCTCGTGGCTATGGGGCTAAAACTCACTACGGCAGCGCAAGCCTCATCGATTGTTCCCGCCCTGATGCCCGTGATGGCAGGTCTGATGAGCTGGCATGCTACGAAGCGGCGGCCAGCGGGATCGACGATCTGGAGTTACCTGGTGATCTTGATCGGCTTGGTTGCACTGGTGATCAGCCGTCCGATGACAGGAGGAGCTATCGACCCGCTTGGCTATGGCGCGCTGATGCTGGCGGCGATGACTTGGGCTGTGTACTCGGTGCGCTTTCGGGCCAGTCGGCTATCGGCGCTTCAATCGGCGGCGCTGATCTGCTTTTGGTCGGCGGTTATTTTCGTTCCCGTGTATGTGGGATGGGACCTGTCCAGACTGAGTCAGGCGTCCTCTCAGGAAATTGTGTTCCAGCTTGTTTATCAAGGTGTACTGATGAGCGGCGTGGCGCTGTTTGCCTATAACCGGGCAGTTGCAGTGCTCGGTGCGGGGGCTGCGGCGGCCATGATGGCGCTGGTTCCTGTTTTAGCAACGCTCCTGGCCATACCTGTATTGGGAGAAGTCCCCTCTTTACTCGGTGCTGCGGCAATCATCGTCATCGCACTTGGCGTGGTGGTTGCCACCAGACGCCCATCACCTGTTGCCATTCTTGAAACTGCCAAGTAGGAGGCATTGCAAATGATTTGTTTCTTTTATCATCCGACACCTAATCCGGCCAAGATTTCCCTCTTTCTCGAAGAGGCTGGACTGGAGTACGAGGTCGTCCCGGTGGATACCAGTAAGGGTCAGCAGCACGGCCCGGAGTTTCGCAGAATCAGCCCGAATGGCAAAGTTCCCGCCATTGTGGATTTGGACGGACCGGGCGGGCGATCGACAGTCGTTTTCGACTCCACGGCGATCTTGATATACCTTGCAGAGAAGACCGGGCGCTTCCTCGGTCAGGACCACGATCGTCCGCAGCTCTTATCATGGCTGCTTTTTCTAGGCACTGGTCTCGGACCATTCTCGGGGCAGGCAGTGCATTTCCAGTATGCGGCGCCTGCGGGACTGGACTACGCTGTCAATCGGTACCGCCGCGAAGTCGAGCGTCATTACAAAGTCCTAGACGATCATCTGAGTGATCGGGAGTTCATCGTCGGCAATGAATACACCATCGCCGATATCTCTGCTTGGGGATGGGTGGATAGAGCGTCAAGGGTGATGAAGGGCGCAGAGGATCCGTTGGCGCTTTACCCAAATATCAAACGTTGGTTTCAAGAAGTCGATGCCAGGCCAGCTGTCACGCGCGCGCGGATGGTCGCATCCGACGTTGAGTTCAAGAAGGTGAATGATGAGGAAACCCAGCGTGCGCTGTTTCCTTCGAACTTCCCACCGACCGCCTGAACGGTCGTCCATATAAATCATACTTTGAGGTGAAGATAGTTATGAACGTACATGGAAAGAAAGTTTTGATTACCGGCGGATCGAGCGGTATTGGGCTGGCTGCGGCCACCGAGCTTGTTCGCAAGGGTGCAAGGGTCTTTATCGTTGGGCGCCGGCCTAGTGTTGTTGGAGAGGCGGTCGAGCTATTGCGCGCCGCAGGCGGACAGGCTGATGGCACTGATGCAGACGTTGGAACGACCGAGGGTCGGGAGCGAATTTTGGTGGCTGCGCGAGCCGCGATGGGCGGGGTCGACATTCTAATTAATAGCGCAGGAGGCGTGCGCGCGGGCAGGCTGGAAGACACGCCGGAAAGCGATATTGCAAAGATGGTGAACGTCAATCTATTAGCGCCTATTTTGCTGACGCGTGCGGCAATGCCGGATCTGCGTGCGTCGGGAGATGGCATGATCGTGAACGTGTCTTCGGGCATTGCTCTCGTGGGGGTGCCCTTCTACACGACTTACGCATCGGTCAAGGCGGGGATCTCGCATTTTGGGGAAGCGCTGCGTCGAGAGCTGAATGGTGAGGGCGTGCATGTGCTGACGGTCTATCCCGGGGCCACCGATACCCCGATGATGACGTCTAATCGCGCAGGTCCGGATCTGGGTTTCGTTCGGGAGCCAGCCAGCACAGTTGCACAAGCCATTGTCCAGGGCATAGAAGCCAACGCCTTGCAGGTCATTCGTGGCGGGGAGGTGCGTGAGGCCATGATCGCTCAGAACCGTGAGGATCCCCTGGTGCTAGACGTTAGGTTCACGTCGCTCAAACCACAACTTGCCGAGGCGGTGAAAGACCACTGTGCCCTTTGACTCTTCATGAGGAAGTTCCATGACGGATACACAAGCTATCGTTTTTGATCTTTATGGGACGTTGTACGACGTTCATTCGGTTGCTCAGCAATGCGATGCATCATTCCCTGGGCAAGGCATGCGGATTAGTGAGATGTGGCGGCAAAAACAGCTCGAATACACCTGGCTGCGCAGCTTGATGGGGAGGTATGTTTCATTCGAGCAAGCTACCCATGACGCGCTTGTTTACACTTGCCGACACTTGAACTTTGAGCTCGATGAAGCGACCTGCGCCACGCTGTGTGATGCGTATCTGAATCTATCTCCGTATCCTGAGGTGCCTGCCACCTTGCAGCGATTGAATAATTTAGGACTGCCGCTGGCGATCCTGTCGAACGGATCGGTTTTCTCGATTGATAGTGTTGTCAAAAATTCCGGGCTGCAAACACATTTTGCTAATCTGCTCAGCGTCGAGCCTGTTGTGGTATTCAAACCCGATCCACGCGTCTATACGCTGGCGTGCGAGGCGCTGGGGCTATCTTCACACCAGATTCTATTTGTGTCGTCCAATTCGTGGGATGCGGCTGGCGCGCGCCATTTTGGCTTCAAGGTCTGCTGGGTGAACCGTCGTAACAACGCATTCGACGAGCTTGGTGCTACGCCCCACGTCATAGTCAGCGGGCTAGATGAACTGCCTGCCTTGATCGGTACAGCACAGGTTTAATATTTTGATCCTAATGAGCTTTTTATTGAGTAAATAGGGGCTAGAAATAGTCATCGCGTAAGTCTAAAGTGATAATTCATCACAACCCATTGTAGGAGCTATATATGAGCCGTATCACTATCCCCGCTATCGAATCGGCCACTGGCGCCACTGCTGATGTTTACGTCCGGGTTAAGAAGGTCGCGGGTGGTAGCGTGCCCAACGCATACGCCGTTCTGGGTCACTTGATCCCGGTTCCCCTGGCTGCGGTTCTTAATGCTGGAGGTGCACTGGACTCGGGTAGCCTGAGCAAGCAAGACATCGAAACGATTAAGCTATTGATCAGCGAGCAGACTGGCTGCGACTATTGCGTGGCTGCACACCACATGGTGGGCAAGAAGGTGGGCCTGTCGACTGATGCCCTGCACGCAATTCGCAAGGGCCATGCCACGGGTGACGCCAAGCGCGATGCCTTGGTGCGTTTTGTGCTGAACTTGCAAAACACAAGCGGTACTATCAGTGATGACGAATTCGCTGCCATTCGCGCTGCCGGCTACACCGATACCCAGCTAGCTGAGATATCGCTGGCCATGGCCCTGGGAATATTCACTAACACCTTCAACCGTATCAATGATACTGATATCGACTTTCCAGCCGTTTAGTGAATCGTCATGCGGGGTGCATGGCTCCTTAAGTTGCGTGTTTCGCCGAACTTTGGACGGGATGCGGACAACCTGACCGACTATAGCCTAGGTGGTGCGTAAGAGACCGTTTCGGTCTATCTGGCACGCGTCATTGTGCTGGCGCCGGTCGTTGCCTTGATGCTGTTGGTCAATGGGCCAACAAAGGATGGCCTAATTCGGTAGGAACCATTCAAAGTAGAAGGAAAAAGTGGAACTACGTCACCTGCGCTGCTTTCTCGCCGTAGCCCAAGAACTCCATTTCGCGCGTGCGGCCGAACGGCTACATATCGAGCAATCCCCGCTGTCGCGGGCTATCAAGGAGCTGGAGGTAGAACTCGGTGTGCTTTTGTTCGCTCGAACCACACGTAGCACTCGATTGACCCGAGCGGGTCAATTGTTCTTAGAGCACGTGCCTCGCGTTTTTACCGCTCTACAACAGGCCCGCGACAGTGTAGTCGCGGCCACCAACGGCTTTCATCGACAGTTGCGTGTGGCTTTGTCGGATTGCGTTACTCCATCCCGCTTGCCCACCTTACTGGCATTGTGCCGACAGGATGAGCCGGAAGTTGAAGTCCGGCTGTCTGAAGTGCAGTTGTCTCAACAGATCAAGGGGCTGCATGAGGACTTATATGATGTTGGCTTTTCTCAGTCTGATGACGTTGGTGACGGTGTTGTTGCTACGCCCGTCTGGAGAGATCCGCTCATGGTGGCGGTTCCTGCGCGGCACCCGTTGCTGGCTCACAAGCGCATCCCACTGGAAGAGGTGCTGCGCTATCCACTAGTGCTTTGTGATCCCGAAGTAAGCGAGGGGCACGCGAAGCAAATTGAGCGGGTGCTGCGCAAGGTGGACATGGAGCCTATGGTCCTCGAACGCGTTGCATCGTGCGACCTAATGATGGCCTTGGTGTCGGCGGGCTTCGCCTTAGGTCTTGCGGGAGCTGGACGTATCGCGGCTAGTCGGGAGGTGGGCGCTGTGGCGCGGCCTCTTGCGGGACGTTCCCATGTGCTGACAACCTACCTGCTTCGGCCCGAAGGCGAACCGTCCGAGGTGCTGGCACGGTTCATTGAGCGCGTGCAGGCCATCGAGTTACCGGAATTTCCTAGATCCATACCAGACCATTATTCCGATTCTCTGGAGGGATCCTCTCCATGAAAAACATCATTCCATTTGTACTGGCTGCGGTCTTGGCTGCCTGCGGTCAATCCGAATCGTCGAACGAGATCCACCCCCCGGAAGTGAGCGTCCCGACAGTGGAAGAACTAGCGGTAAGCTCTAAACGACTCAAGGAGTTGCGCCAGCAATGCAAGATTGATCGCGCCAAGCTGGGCGATGTGTTGTGCAACCGTGTCGCCGAGGCTACCCGCAAACGCTTTTATGACGATGGCGATACGCCTTACACGCCGCCGAAAAATCCGCCCAAGTTCTGATCGTTGGCGTATCGCTACGAATATCCCAATTTTTTTGCTTTATCCGCCGCAATGCGCCTTCGCTTGCGGCGTTTTTCCCGCTTTTGCCCCTGCGCGAACTCATACCTTTTTCTCGACCTTTCTCCCAATAACGGTCTTTGACCGGCACTGACCCGGCACCGATCCTGATGCTTGTGGCACGTCGTTGCGCCGTCTTTCAGCGCAATGTTGTACAGGAGAAATCGGAGGTTGGGAATGCAAGGGACGAACGTGCTGTTCGGGCAGCTCGCCGTGGTATTCGGTATCGTGATCGCCGGAGTGTGGGGCGCCACACAATGGACAGCCGCCACCCTGGGTTATCAGCTACGCCTGGGCTTGCCCTGGTTTGATTTCCTCGGCACACCGATCTATCACCCCTGGCGCTTGTTCGAGTGGTGGTTCTTCTTCGACGCCTACGCACCGCATGTTTTTGACACAGGCGGTGTCATTGCGGCCAGTAGCGGCTTGGTGGCCGTGGTCGTATCGATTGGCATGTCCATCTGGCGCTCACGCCAATCCAAGTTGGTAAAAACCTATGGCTCGGCGCGGTGGGCGAACACAGACGACATCCTCAAGGCCGGCCTCACGCAATCGGCAGGTGTGTTCCTCGGCCAGCATGATCGCCAGTACCTGCGTCATGAAGGCCCGGAGCACGTCTTGACCTTCGCGCCCACGCGCTCGGGCAAGGGGGTTGGGCTGGTGGTGCCCACTTTGTTGTCCTGGCCCGCGTCCGCTGTTATCCACGACATCAAGGGTGAGAACTGGCAGATCACTGCTGGCTGGCGCTCGCGTTTCTCGCATTGCCTGCTGTTCAACCCCACCGATAGTCGGTCGGCGGCCTACAACCCGTTGTTGGAGGTGCGGCGTGGTACGTATGAGGTGCGTGACGTGCAGAACATTGCAGACATTCTGGTCGATCCCGAAGGTGCACTCGAACGTAGGAACCACTGGGAGAAGACTTCGCACGCGCTGCTGGTCGGTGCCATCCTGCATGTGCTTTACGCGGACGAAGACAAGACGTTGCGTGGTGTCGCCAACTTCCTTAGTGATCCTGCGTGTCCGTTCGAGCTGACGCTGCATCGGATGATGACCATGCCGCACCTTGGCGATGGACCGCATCCGGTGGTGGCGTCCGCTGCACGTGAAGTCCTGAATAAGAGCGACAACGAGCGTTCCGGTGTCTTGTCCACGGCCATGTCGTTTTTGGGTCTATACCGCGACCCCACTGTGGCCGAAGTCACCTCGCGTTGCGACTGGCATATCGCCGACCTGATCGCTTCTGAGCATCCGGTGTCGCTGTACCTGGTCGTGCCACCGTCTGACATCAGCCGCACCAAGCCATTGATTCGCCTGATTCTCAACCAGATCGGGCGACGCCTCACGGAATCTCTAGATGGCTCCGATGGCATCGCCCGTCGCCACAAGCTGCTGTTGATGCTCGACGAGTTCCCGGCGCTGGGGCGTCTGGATTTCTTCGAGACCGCGCTGGCCTTCATGGCGGGCTACGGTATCCGCAGTTTTTTGATTGCGCAGTCGCTCAATCAGATCGATAAAGCCTATGGCCAGAACCATTCGATTCTGGACAACTGCCATGTGCGCGTGACTTTTGCCACCAACGACGAACGCACGGCCAAGCGCATTTCCGAAACTCTGGGCATGGCAACTGAGCTGCGCGCACAGCGCAACTACGCAGGGCACCGGTTGGCACCCTGGCTTGGGCACTTGATGGTGTCACGCCAGGAGACGGCCCGCCCACTCTTGACGCCCGGCGAGGTGATGCAGCTTCCACCGGATGAGTCGGTGGTGATGGTCTCTAGCGTGGCGCCGATCAAGGCTAAGAAGTTGCGTTATTACGCAGATGCCAATTTCTCGCGCCGCGTGCTGCCACCGCCCACGCTCGCCGCCGGTCGCTATGCGGATGCGCCACCGGCCCGTCCTGACGATTGGAATGGGCTCGCGATTCCTGCCATGCCCTCGGCGCCTGACAACCCGCTAGCTGACGACATGCCCGGCACGACCGAAGACGGCGGCCCGCGTCGCCAGACAGAACTTACGGACACTGTCGCCTACAGCCCTGAATCGGAGAACCCGACCAGCGACCTGAGGCTGCTTGATGACGATGACTTGCCGCCGATGCTTCCCAGCCAGCTTGGCCCCGCCATGCAGCGCGTGGCTTGCATGGCCTCCCTTGATCCTGATGACGGAATCCAGCTATGAGTCGATATCGCCTGAATCTCTTCATCCACCCCGAACACGCCAAGCGCCTGGACGAACTGGCCGCCAAGAAAGGTGTGTCCAAATCGTCTATCGTGGCGGCAGCCTTGGCCTCCTGGCTCTCGCCGGATGCGGGTGACCAGCGTGAAGCGGCGATGGCCAGGCGGCTCGATCGCCTGTCGCGCCAGTTTGAGCGCCTGGAGCGTGACCAGAACATCCAGATCGAAACGCTGGCGCTTTTCGTGCGCTACTACCTGACGGTCAGCACGCCGGTTCCTGAAGCCCATCAGGACGCGGCCCGCGCCCAGGGCAAGGCGCGCTTCGAGCAATTCGTCGAACAGCTTGGCCGTCACCTGCTGCGTGGCCGCAGCCTGGTGCGTGACGTGGTGGAAGAACTACACCCTGAGCCGGTGCGCATGGACGATACGGTGGCGCAGGTTGAGGGGCAGGAGCGTGTCTCATGAGCGCCGTTCCCAAATCCTCTACCGCCGTGGCCCTGGATCGCCGTATCCAGATGCTGCGTACCGCCATGGGGCCGGTGATCGCCGCCGCCCTGGAAGACCTGGACGTGGTGGAAATCATGCTCAACCCCGACGGCTCGCTTTGGGTGGATCGCCTTTCCAGTGGTCGTGCGCCGCTGGGCCTGGAACTGTCCGAAGCCGACGGCGAGCGCATCATCCGTCTGGTCGCAGCCCATGTCGGTGCGGAAGTGCATCGCGGCCAGCCGCTACTGACCGCTGAACTACCCGAAACCGGCGAGCGCTTCGAGGGCATCTTGCCGCCGGCCTCACCCGGCCCGGCCTTTGCACTACGCAAGCGCGCCGTGGGCGTGATTCCGCTGGAGCGCTACATCACCGACGGGATGATGAACGCCGCCCAAGCCGCTTTTCTGGTGCGGGCGGTACGTGAACGCCAGAACATCCTGATTGCCGGAGGCACCAGCACCGGCAAGACGACGCTTGCCAATGCCTTGCTGGCCGAGATCGCCGCCACGGGCGACCGTGTGCTGGTGCTCGAAGACACGGTCGAACTGCAATGCACCGCCCGTGACCATGTGCCATTGCGCACTCGCATGGGTGTCGTGACGATGCAGGAACTGGTGCGCGCCACGATGCGCCTGCGCCCTGACCGCGTGGTGGTCGGCGAAGTACGCGGTGGCGAGGCGCTGGATCTCATCAAGGTCTGGGGCACGGGTCACCCCGGCGGTATTGCCACCATCCACGCCGGTTCCGCCGTGGGGGCGTTGCTGCGCCTGGAACAACTGATTCTGGAAGTGGCGGTGAACCCGCCGCGTGCGCTGATCGCCGAGGCGGTCAACGTCGTGATCTACATCGCCGGACGCGGACGCAAGCGACGCATCGAAAGCATTGCTCGTGTGATCGGCTTTGACGGTACGGGTTACCAAATGGCCGATGCGCTCCAAGCGCCATTTCCTGAGCCGTCCTCGTTTCCCGCGCCATCGCCATCTTCTTCCCCATCCCTTGATCTGTCTGGAGAACTGTCATGACGCCTGTTGATACTTTCCGTATTTCCGTATTTCCGCTTTTCACCATGAGCCGCCTGCGCCAGCTTGTCCGGCCTGCCGCGCAAGGGCTGTTGCTGGCCGTGCCGCTGATGCTTCTGGCCGGTGCGGCACAGGCCGCCGGTTCCTCCATGCCCTGGGAAGGGCCACTTCAATCCATCCTCGAATCCATCCAAGGGCCGGTGGCACGCATCGTCGCGGTGATCATCATTATCGCCACGGGCTTGGCACTCGCCTTTGGCGACACCAGCGGGGGCTTTCGCAAGCTGATTCAGATCGTCTTTGGGTTGAGTATTGCGTTCGCCGCGTCCTCGTTCTTTCTGTCGTTCTTCAGCTTCTCCGGCGGGGCCGTCGTATGAGCACCGCTAACGAAGGCGCGCCGAACTTCGCCACCGGATTTGAGATTCCGCTACACCGCTCACTGACTGAGCCGGTTCTGATGGGTGGCGCGCCGCGCACCGTGGCGATTGCCAACGGTACGCTGGCCGCCGCCGTCGGGCTGGGCCTGCAACTGTGGATTCCGGGCCTGGTGCTGTGGATCGTCGGTCATTCCCTGGCGGTGTGGGGCGCACGGGTAGACCCGCAGTTCATGCAGGTCTTCGCACGCCACATAAAGCACAAAACGCTGCTGGACGTGTGAGGGAATGACGCCATGCTGAACTTTGCCGAATATCGCCAGCGTCCCGCGCTCCTAGCCGATTGGCTGCCGTGGGCCGGGCTGGTTGCGCCTGGCGTCGTGCTGAATAAAGATGGATCATTCCAGCGCACGGCACGCTTTCGCGGGCCGGATCTAGACAGCGCCACCCAAGGCGAGCTGATTGCAACTTCCGCACGCTTGAATAATGCGCTGCGCCGCCTGGGGTCGGGCTGGGCGCTCTTCATCGAGGCCGAACGCCGCCCGGCGGCGGACTATCCGCATTCGGATTTTCCTGAACCGCTGTCCTGGCTGGTTGATCAAGAACGCCGCGCTGCGTTTGAAGCGTCCGGCAATCACTTCGAGAGCGCCTATCACCTCACGCTGGTCTTCCTGCCGCCCGAGGAGTCCCATGCCCGTGCGGCGGGGATGCTGTACGAGAACCGGCCCTCCGAAGGCGTGGACTGGCGCGAGCGCCTGACGGCCTTTGTGACGGAGACGGATCGGGTTTTTGATCTGCTCGATGGCGTCATGCCGGAAATCGCCTGGCTGGATGACAGCCAGACGTTGACCTACCTGCATGCCACCATCTCGACACGGCGTTATCGCATTGAGGTGCCGGAAGTACCGTTTCACCTTGATGCGCTGCTCACAGATTCCGCACTGGTCGGTGGGCTGGCGCCGACCCTGGGGGACGCCCATCTGCGCGTGGTGTCGGTGCGGGGCTTTCCGACATCCACCTGGCCGGGAATTCTGGATGACCTCAACCGCCTTGGCTTTGCTTATCGCTGGAGTACGCGCTTTCTGTGTATGGACAAAGCCGAGGCGGAAAAGGAGCTGCGCCGCCTGCGCCGTCAGTGGTTCGCCAAGCGCAAAAACGTCGTGGCGTTGCTCCGGGAAACGATTTTCCAGCAGGAGTCGCCGCTGGTCGATACCGATGCCAGCAACAAGGCCGCCGATGCGGACGCCGCCCTGCAGGAACTGGGCAGCGATCAAGTTGCCTTCGGCTATGTCACCACCACCGTGACCGTATTGGATGCCGACCCTGCCGTGGCCGATGAAAAGCTGCGCCTAGTGGAACGTGTCATCCAGGGCCGGGGCTTTGTGACCATCCCCGAAACGCTGAACGCCGTGGATGCCTGGCTTTCGTCCATCCCCGGCAACGCCTACGCTAATGTGCGTCAACCTATTGTGTCTACATTGAATCTGGCGCACATGATGCCGGTCTCGGCGGTATGGGCTGGCCCGCAGAAGAATGACTATCTCGATGGCCCGCCCTTGATCGTGACGCGAACGGAGGGTGCGACGCCGTTTCGGCTGGTGACGCATATCGGTGACGTCGGCCATACTCTGGTCGCCGGGCCGACCGGCATGGGCAAGTCGGTGTTGCTGGCCGTCCTGGCGAAGCAATTTCGCCGTTATCGCGGCTCACGCATCTTCGCTTTCGACATGGGTCGCTCGATGCGCGCCACCATCTTGGGCCTGGGTGGCGAACATTACGACCTGGGCAATGATGGCGAGATTGCCTTCCAGCCGCTGGCGCGTATCGAGCGCGAAGGCTACCGCACCTGGGCGGCGGAATGGATTGAAGGTCGGCTGCTACATGAAGGCGTGACGGTGACTCCCGATGAAAAAGCCGCCATCTGGTCGGCGCTGGGCAGTCTGGCCGGAGCGCCCATCGAACAGCGCACGATGACGGGGCTTTCCGTGCTGCTGCAATCGAACGCGCTGCGCCAGGCGCTTGCGCCCTATGTGCTGGGCGGTGCACACGGCAAGCTGCTGGACGCCGATCATGACCGGCTGGGCATGGCCGACGTACAGGGCTTCGAGATGGAGGATCTGATGCACAGTCCCGCCGCCGTGCAGGCGGTGCTGCGCTACCTCTTTGCCCGATTCGACGAGCGTTTCGATGGCCCGCCGACGCTCTTGATTCTGGACGAGGCATGGCTGTTCTTGGATGAACCATCCTTTGCCGCTCGTATCCGGCAGTGGCTCAAAACCCTGCGCAAGAAAAACGTCAGCGTCATCTTTGCTACGCAGAGCCTGGCCGACATCAAGGATTCGAGCATTGCGCCGGCCATCATCGAAAGCTGCGCCAGTCGCATCTTCCTGCCCAACCCGCAGGCGACCGAACCGCAGATACGCACGATCTACGAAGGCTTCGGCCTGAACAGCCGACAGATCGAGATTGTCGCCACGGCCCAACCGAAGCGAGATTACTACTACCAATCGCGCCTGGGCAATCGTTTGTTCGACCTTGACCTGGGGCCAGCCACGCTCGCCTTTGCGGGAGCGTCTACACCGAAAGACCAGCGCGACATCGACCGCATCCTGCTGGATGCCGGCGTACCCGGCTTCGCGGGTGCCTGGCTGCGCCATCGCGGCCTGGATTGGGCGGCTGACTTGTTACCCGATTTCCCCGGTTTCTCGCCTTCAAGCACTTCAGTTCCTTCCCTCTCACAGGAGTCCCTGCTATGAAAACCCGCACGCTGTCCCTGTCGCTCGCCGCCGTGTTCACGGCGTCCTTGCTGAGCGCTTCGCCCGCCTGGGCGTGGAAAACCGTCTTTGATCCGTCCAACTATACGCAGAACACGCTGACCGCCGTTCGCACGCTGCAACAGATCAACAATCAGATCAATCAGCTTCAGAACGAAGCCCAGATGTTGATGAACCAAGCGCGTAATCTGGCGAGCCTGGACTTTAATGTCGTCAACCGCCTGCGCTCGACCCTAGCAGCCACTGAACAGCAGATCGCCCAGGCGCAAGGGCTGGCCTATGAGGTCGAAAACCTGAACCGTGAGTTCGCGCGCCTCTATCCCGAGCAGTACGCCGCCACCGTGAGCGGCGACCACATGGCCCAGGATGCCCGCGAGCGTTGGAAGAACACACTGGATGGCCTACACACCGCCATGCGGGTACAGGCTCAAGCCTCGCAGAATCTGCACGACGATGAAAGCGCGCTGGCCGACCTGGTAAGCCAGAGCCAGTCGGCGCAAGGGGCGTTACAGGCCACGCAGGCGACCAACCAGTTGCTGGCCTTGCAGGCCAAGCAGGCCATCCAGGCGCAGCAGCTTCAAATTACGCAAGACCGCGCCGCGTCCCTGGAGCTGGCTCAGCAGGCGGCGGCGACCGAACGCGCCCGCGAAGTGCGGCGGCGTTTCCAGGGCACGGGCACGCCGTACACACGGCAAGCCGTGAACTTCTACGGCAATTGACCGGGAGCGCCTGCACCATGAACGACGTGGCGGTCATTGACCGATTTCTCGAAACCTTCGCACGCTATATCGATTCGGGGTTCGGCCTGCTGCAAGGTGAGGTGGCGTTTCTGACGGCCACGCTTATTGTCATCGACATGACGCTGGCTGGCCTGTTCTGGGCGATGAATCATGCCAGCGGCCAAGGGGACGACGTGATCGCCAAGTTGCTGCGTAAGGTGCTCTATGTCGGGGCGTTTGCCTACATCATTGGCAACTTCAATACGCTGGCGAGCATCCTGTTCCGGTCGTTCGCAGGGCTGGGCCTGATCGCCTCCGGTTCGTCGCTCACGATGGGGAATTTCTTGCAGCCCGGACGCCTGGCCAAGACCGGCATTGATGCTGCCGCACCCATTCTGGAGCAGATCGGCGATATGGCGGGCTTTCCTGAAGTGTTCACCAACATCGACCCCATCGTGGTGCTGTTCCTGGCTTGGATGGTGGTCGTGTTGAGCTTCTTCGTGCTGGCCATCCAGCTTTTGGTGACGCTCATCGAGTTCAAGCTGACCACGCTGGCTGGTTTCGTGCTGGTGCCGTTTGCGCTGTGGAATAAGACATCATTCCTTGCCGAGAAAGTACTGGGCAACGTGGTGTCCTCGGGCGTCAAGGTGCTGGTGCTGGCTGTGATCGTCGGGATTGGTAGCGGTTTGTTTGCCGAGTTCCAGGTGCATCCTGATGAACCGTCCGTCGATTACGCGCTGGTCATCATGTTGGCTTCGCTTTCCTTGCTAGCGCTGGGGATCTTTGGGCCGGGCATTGCCACGGGGCTGGTGTCTGGTGGGCCGCAATTGGGCGCGGGCGCTATGGCCGGTGCTGCCGTGGGCGCTGCGGGTACCGCTGTCGCTATCGGTGCGGCGGCTACTGGGGTAGGCGGTGCCGTGGCCGCCGGTGCGCGCATGATGCCGGGCGCCGCCCGCATGACCGCCGGTGCGGCACGTTCAGTTGGCGCGACCGCAAGCAGTGCCCGGTCGGCCTTCCAGGCAGGTTCGGCTACCGGCGGTCTCAAAGGCGCTGCGGGATCGGGCGCCGCGGCTGAAGGGACGAGCGCCCAGGCTGCTGGCCCCGGCGCACAACCGGCCTGGGCCAAACGCCTGCAGCGCCGACAACAACTAACGCAAGCCGCCACGACTGCTGCCCACACGCTGCGCGGGGGCGACGGCGGCGGCGCGGGACAAGGTCCAAGCCTGCGTGATTCCGATTCATAAGGAGACAATCCCATGCGTTTCAAACGACCGCTGGTACGTTATGCCGAATCGCCGCAACCGGCGACACCTTACCAATCCGCCGCCCAGGTCTGGGATGACCGTATCGGTTCGGCCCGTGTGCAAGCCAGGAACTGGCGGTTGATGGCTTTCGGGTGCTTGCTGCTGGCGCTACTCATGGCCGGTGGCCTGGTGTGGCGCTCGGCGCAATCCATCGTCACGCCCTATGTCGTGGAGGTGGATAACGCGGGTCAGGTGCGCGCGGTGGGCGAAGCCGCCACGCCGTACCTGCCCAACGATGCACAGATCGCCCACCAACTCGCCCGCTTCATTGGTTTGGTGCGTTCGTTGTCTATTGATCCGATCGTGGTGCGTCAAAACTGGCTGGATGCCTACGACTACACCACTGACAAGGGCGCTGCCGTCCTTAATGACTACGCCAGGGTGAATGATCCCTTCACCCGCATCGGCAAAGAATCGGTAACGGTGCAGATCACCAGCGTCGTGCGGGCCAGCGACACGTCCTTCAACGTGCGCTGGACAGAACGCCGCTACGTCAATGGCGCGTCTGCCGGTCTGGAACGCTGGACGGCGGTGGTGTCCATCGTGCATCAACCGCCGCGCACCGAAGCACGCTTGCGCAAAAACCCCCTGGGGCTTTACGTCAATGGCCTGTCGTGGAGCCGTGAACTGGATTCATCTGAAGGAGCCCAGCGATGACACCATCTATCCGCTTTTACACCTTGCCGTTGACCCTGATTGTCCTGGCGGGTTGCGCCACCCAGGGCAAACCGCCACCGGCCATCTCGCTTGATGAGCCGGTACAGGCCGAACTGCTGCCCGAGCCGCCCAGTCCGGTTGAAGTGATTGCCGTGCCTGAACCTCTGGCATTGCCGGCGCAACTGAAGCCCTTGCCGGGCACGGATGGCGGCAAGCCGACGCCGGAACCCAAAGATGAAACCGTGCGGGTGTCTCGTGCGAATGCCGAAGCACGGGTGGCACCTACGCGCGAGGGCTACGTCAATGCCATCCAGGTCTGGCCCTACAGCGACGGAGCGCTTTATCAACTCTATACGGGTGTGGGGCGTGTGACAGTCATCGCACTGCAGCCGGGCGAGGAGCTGGTGACAGTCGCCGCAGGCGATACCGTGCGCTGGATTGTGGGGGATACCTCCAGCGGCAGCGGCGCGGATTTGCGAGTCAATGTGCTGGTTAAACCCATCCGCTCTAGCCTGAAGACGAACCTCGTTATCACCACCAGCCGCCGCACATACTTGCTGGAACTGACTTCCACTGAAAAAACGTGGATGGCATCCGTGTCTTGGGAGTACCCGAAAGACCGGATGCTGGCGTTGCAGCGCCAGAACCAGGCCGCGCAAGCCGCCGCGCCGGTGGATACGGGGCTGGCGCTGGGAAACCTGCGCTTTCGTTACGCGGTCAGCGGCAGCAATCCTCCCTGGAAGCCGCTGCGCGCCTTTGATGACGGGCAGAAGGTTTATATCCAGTTTCCGGTAGGCATCGCCCAGGGCGAGCTGCCGCCGCTCTTTGTGATCGGCGCTGAAGGCGACGGACAACTGGTGAATTACCGCTTCCGTTCGCCGTACTACATTGTGGATCGGCTGTTCGGCGCTGCGGAACTGCGCCTGGGCGGTGATCGGGGCGAGGTGGTACGGATTGAGCGTACCGATGGCGCGTCACGGAGGAACTAAGCATGAGCCAGGAAGAAACCGCCGATCAGACCGTGCCACCGACTAATAAGGTGGCCCCCGAAACGGTCACACTACGCGCCCAGCCTCGACCTGTCACACGGCTGAACCGGCGCACGCTGGCCATGCTCGTGGGCGGCCTGTCGGTGGCGGTATTGGGTGCCACGATCTGGTCGCTGCAACCGCACCGACGCAGTGCAGGCACACAGACCGAGCTTTACAACGTAGACCGGGTATCGAAGTCGGAAGGACTCGATGCACTGCCGGCGGATTATTCCATGCTGCACGCCCCAGAGGGGCCGCCCGACGTGCCGGAGCTAGGGCCGCCGCTTCCCGGTGATCTAGGGCCAGCCATCGTAAACGCGCAACAGCCAGCGGTCGCTACCTATGCGCCGCCTGGCGTGGATGCTGAAGCGGCCGAACGGGAAGCACGGCGCAAGGAAGCTGATGCGGCGGCCGCATCATCGGTGTTCTTCCGTACCGGCCAGGGCCAGTCCAGCCAACCTACGGCGACAGTAGCGCAAGCTATGCCTGTCGCGCCAAGCATAAACAACACCTTGGCCGGCTTCGACCCGCTGGCCGCTGGCCCAGCATCGACGGCAGCACAATCTAGCGACCTCGCAGCCGCACAGAACCGGCAAGACCAGAAAGAAGCTTTCTTGCAATCCGGCTCCACGGAAACCCGTAACTCCGGAAACCTGCAATTACCCGCCTCGCCTTATCAAGTCATGGCCGGGACGGTCATCGCCGCCGCCTTGGTCACTGGCATCAAGTCCGATCTTCCCGGCGATGTGATCGGCACCGTCACCGAGCCAGTCTACGACTCAGCTACCGGCACGCATCTACTGATTCCGCAAGGCTCGCGCATTCTGGGTCGCTACAACAGCCAGGTCAGCTACGGCCAAAGTCGGGTGCAGGTCGTGTGGAACCGCATCATCCTGCCCGATACCTCGTCACTCACGCTGGATAACCTCGTCGGCGCCGACCCGGCGGGCTACGCCGGTTTGGAAGATGAAGTGGACTGGCATTGGGATCGCATCATTGGCGGTGCCGTGCTTACCACGTTGCTGGGCGTCGGCGCTGAACTGGCTGCACCGGAGAACCGCCAGGACGGCGACCGCATCATTATCGCCGGACGCGACAGCGCCCAGGACAGCATCAATCAAGTTGGCCAGGAAATGACCCGACGCAACATGAATATCCAGCCTACATTGACCAGCCGGCCCGGGCTGCCGGTGCGGATCATCGTCAACAGGGATCTGGTGCTGCGACCTTACCAACCACTTTTCTTCAACAAGGGAGCCTCGCAATGAATACCACCAAAAAGCTGCGGCTGGGGCCGCTACCCAAGACTGAAACCGTCAAACTGACTTTCACATGCTCGTCCAGCCTGAAAGCTGAGTTGGAGCGCTACGCCACCCTGTATTCCCAGACCTATGGGGAAGCTGTTGATTCCGTGACATTGATCCCACACATGCTGGAAGCGTTTATGGCTGGGGATCGAGGGTTTAAGAAATGCCTATAAATCGTAGCTTGACGATAACAATAGATTGACTGATTGATGCCAGTGGTGTCTTTCGATGTTTCTGCGTCAACCGAGCACAGCGCTGACTCGGTAATCCACCTCAGGAAAAAACCGCTCGCAAGAGGTTCGCTTCAAAAGTGCTTTATTCAGCAGCCTTTGGAGTATTGCGGAAACTGATAGCCATCCGGTTGTAGGCATTCATCAGGCTGATTGCTAAGGTGAGATCTACTAGCTCCTTTTCGCTGAAGACAGATCGAGCATTTTCATAGTCTTCATCTGACGCTCCTGTTGTGGCGATCTCCGTTACGGACTCGGCCCATGCCAAAGCGGCACGCTCACGTACATCAAAAAGCTGTCCAGCTTCGGCCCAGGCTTGAACCAAGGCCAGCTTCTCGACCTTCGCGCCCTTTTTCAACAAATCGCGGGTGTGCATGTCCAGACAAAAAGCGCAGTTGTTGATTTGCGAAACCCTTAGATATACCAGTTCAATCAGGTCGGCTCGCAGACCGCTTTTCATTACGTAGCCATAGACACCGCCTAAGGCCGCCGAAGCACCGGGAGCAATTTGGTTGTAGTCAATGCGTATTGTCATGTCGACTCCATTCAATAAGTTAATGGCTGGCTGCGGTAAGCACTTTATCTGTGCTATCCACCACGAAAACCGCTAGCAGTTTTGCTGAGTCGGTCTTGCTTGCATTACGACTGATCGAGTGAGAAGCGCCAGGAGGCTCGGACCAGCTGTCGCCCGCACGATAGATACGCACTTTCTCGTCATTGACCTTGGACTCAATGGCACCTGACACTACATACGCATAAATAAAGGCGGACTTGGCGTGAAAATGAGGTACAGACGCAGCCCCGGGCGCATATTCAACTTCAACAGCAATCAGTGACTTGCCAGGGATATTCGGAATCGCTTGCTCAAAGTTGACGATAACTCGTTCGTCGTTTTCATGAGTCCAAGCAGGACTGACTGCCAGCAGCATCGTGGCAGAGCAGAGTGCAGCAACCAGACTACGGTTAATTTGGATATTCATCATTTTTCACCTATAGATATCACGCCAAAGGGAAGTTGATGACTACTTTATATGATTACAGTATCCGTATAAAGATAGTAATATCGTTTTATTTAACCGAATAATCGTACAATATGGCTTTAGATCGTATTGAGGCAATGCGCGCCTTTTGTCGCATTGTTGAATTCGGCAGCTTCGTCCGGGCTGCAGATTCCCTGAACATTGCAAACACAACGATTTCGGGGCAAATACAGGCGCTAGAGCGGCTGTTAGCGGTCAAATTGCTCCATCGCAGTACGCGAAAGGTGTACCCCACCAACGAAGGACTTGCTTACTACCAGCGAGCGCGAAAAGCCGTAGACGATATTGATGATCTGGAAGCCTCCATCTCCATGAGTCGCAGTGTAGTACGAGGCAGGGTAGTGGTTGAGATGCCTTCTCCTGTAGGTATTAACTTGGTGATCCCTGCTCTGCGTGACTTTACGGATAAGTATCCAGAAATTCATCTCGATATTGGTTGTAGTGAGCGTGTCGTGGGCCTGATGCAGGAGGGAGTTGATTGTGCCATCCGGGGTGGGGAAGTTGCTGATCAGGATCTTATTGCTCGAAGTGTCGGGCAGATGCACTTTTGCTTGTGCGCCTCACCAGCCTATCTGAGTGCGCATTCTTTGATTACTGACCCGTCCCAGCTAGCAACGCATAGGCATCTCGGATTTCAGTTTCCAGGAACAGGTAAACGATTTGTAGCCAGCCTACATAAAAACCGCGAAAACCATCTTATAGATTACCCGCCACATATTTTTTTCAACAATGGAAGTGCCGTCACTGCCGGAGCTGTTGCAGGCTTGGGAATAGCTGCCTTGCCGCGAGCAGAAGTTCAGCATCTTCTTGCGGGTGATGTGTTAGTCGAAATTCTGCCTCACTGGAATATGGCCAGCATGCCGATGTCAGTCGTTTATCCTCAAACACACCAGCTTTCTACACGCGTGCAAGTTTTCGTTAAATGGATAGCGAAGCTGTTTGAGTCAGATCCAGCATGGAGTTCCCATAAGCGTCCCGTATCTGCATAGGGTTGAATCCTGCTATTGTTAAGCCAGTTGTTTCGCTTACTGGAGACGAGTCGCTGAGGTTGGGTATTCGATGCAGTTATTGCGGTGAAAAGGGTCGTTGTTCACCGCAAATTCTGAATTTGATCAATAAAAAATAAAAAGGCCGTCTCTGCGTAATTACAGAGACGGCCTTCCGAAATTGGTGCCCGGGGCCGGAATCGAACCGGCACGCCTTGCGGCGGGGGATTTTCTTACCACTTCGGTTTTCACCGCCGACGTTCCGAAGAACGGCGTTCGTGGTCTGGAGCACGCCTTCACCATAGCATCGCGTTAACGCTTTGCTTTAGGTGCCCGCCGTCTGCTCTCTACACCTTCCGAAGAACCTTTCGGTTCCAGGGCTTGGCTCGGTATTAGCTCGGACTTATTGTCCAGGGCCTTCGCCGAGTTTGACGGGCTTCACCTCTGGAGTTTCCCCCGGAGGGCTCAAATTTGGTCTGAGTCCCCTGCGTCTACCAATTTCACCACCCGGGCAAAATTGTGAAGCAGTCCTACTTCACTACTACTTACTACCACCTGCTAGGAGCCGGTACGAATTCGTTTGGCTCCTATTTGGCTCCTAGAACGAAAATCAGTGCTTTCGTTACAAGGTCCTAAATTCCTGAAAACCCTTATCCCAAGCGGTTTGGCGAGCGTTTGACTCATGCTGCAATAGGTAGAAGTCCCTATTTTTGAGTCCCCTGCGTCTACCAATTTCACCACCCGGGCAATTCAGACAGTCGTTCTGTGGAGCACAGAACGTGGCAGGAAGGCGTAATTATATACGCACTATAAAAATTTGTTCAGCGCGCCCCAAAACCACCCCATCTCACAACGAAACCAGCCGCCGCATCCAGTCCAGCAGCACCGTCGGCAGAGCCTCGGGGCGGCTCAGTAACGCATACTGCCGTGCGCCAAAGACTGCAGGCAAATACTTGGCGGCCTGCCTGTCTATGGTCAGGCAAAACGGGAACACACCCTGCATTTTGGCTTCGTCCACGGCGCGGCGCATGTCCTCGACGCCGTAGCGGCCTTCGTAGTGGTCCACGTCGTTGGGTTTGCCGTCTGACAGCAGTAGCAGCAATCGGTGCTTGGCGGGTTGCTTCATCAGCATGGTTGTGGCGTGGCGCAGTGCGGCGCCGGCGCGGGTGTATTGCTGGGGTTCGAGCGCTGCAATGCGTTGTGCGATGGTGTTGTTGTAGGTTTCGGTAAAGCCCTTAATCGTGCTTACGGTAACGTGGTCGGGGCCATTGCCTGAAAACGCCTGTATGGAATAGGGCTCGCCCATGCGGTCCAGGGCAATGGCCACCAGCAGCAGGGCTTCGCGTTCTACGTCGATGATGCGGCGGTGGTCGGCAAGGTAAGAGTCTGTCGACCCGCTTATGTCGATCAGCAGCATGATGGCCATGTCGCGGGCCTGTGTGCGTTGTTTCTGGTACAGGGCCTGCGGCATGGGCAGGCCAGCGCGCACATCAGCCGCGCCTTCTATATAGGCATCCAGGTCGATGTCGTCGCCGTCCAGCTGGCGGCGCAGCAACTGGCGGTCGGCGCGCAGCATTTCAAAGCGTTTGCGTATGGTGTCCAGTATGGTTTTGTGGCTGGCCAGGGTTTTGTCTATCCAGGCCTGGGGGCCCAGGTCTGCGGTAAGCAGGCGCACGGTGGCGCCGGGGTGGTGGTAGCCGTTGATGCGGTAGTCCCACTCGGGGTAGTGCAAGGCTTCCAGTGAGGTGGCCTGGGGTGCCGTCTGGGTGGTGCTGCGTTTGTCGGGTGGGTCTTCAGACAGCAGCACTTCTTTGGGTTTGCCGGGGCTGGTGATCAGGCGTGCTTCGGGCAGTTCTGACAGGGCGTCGGCGTAGTCTTCGGCAGATGTCTGTTGGTCGCGGTCTGTGGGGCGTTGCATGCCCATGGGGTCTTCGGCTTTTTCCAGTGGTTCGCCGGGCTGCACCATGATCATGCCGGGGTCGTTGTTGTCGTCCTCGCCTTCTTCGGCTTTGCGTTCTTTGGGGCGGCGCTGCATGCGGGCGCTGCGCGAGGCGTCTATCTTTTCATCGTCGCCCTCATCAGCACCCGCTTGCTGCTGCGTAAGCTCGCCAAAGTCATCGGGCGGCAGCAGCTCGCCCGTCCACCAGTCTTTGTGCAGGGCGTGGGTATGCGGGGGTTTGGCTTTGGGGCCTGCTTTATTCAGCATGGTTCGGGCCAAGGCCTGTGCGGCGCTCAGGCTTTGTTCTGGCGTCTCACACAGGGGCAATCCGGGCACAACGCCGCTCACAGGCTGTTGCAGCACCGAGCGCACGTAGCCTTCAATGGGACGGCATAAGGGCGGTTGTCGCCCCACCTCTGGTCTGGCATTCAAAGCCCACTCACGTAAGTGGGCTATGGAGCGCGCCATGCCGGGCAGGGTGGCGACCAGGGCCTGGTCGCAGGCGTAGGCTTCCAGGATCAAATACAGGGCGCTGGTGATGGGGCAGCTCGTGCCTGCAATAGCCTGGGCGCTGCCCCGTTGCAGTCGCATGGCTTGCAGCAGTGCCATGGCGCGGTAGCGTTCCAGGGCAATGGTCATGTCAGTGGTGCCGACGTTGCCGGGCAGCCAGATGTGGGTGCCGTTGGTGGCGGGCACGGCGTGGGGTGATTGCCGTATGTCGTGTCGCCTGAATAGTCTGGTTAGTACGGTGGGGATGGCGGGCGGCGAGGCCACGCGCAGCGTGGGGCTGTCGTTGAAGATGGCGGTAATCAGCAGGTCAAGGCGGGGTGATACTTCAGCCAGAATAATCGGGCTTGCCTCGGTGCGGTCACCGCGTCGCCGCAGCCACAGCTGGCGGGCGTAAATGGTGGCGTGGCGCGCAGCGTCCTGCAGGACGTCTTCGGCTTCAGCCATGGCACAGCTCCTTCAGGGGGTACTACACAAACGTCAGTTCGACCAGGTCGTTCATGGCGCCTACCAATGCGGCGTCGTCTGACAGGGGTGAAACCAGTGCTACCTGGCAGGCACGTTTAACAGGTATGCCGTGTGCGATCAGGCCGGCGGTGGCAACCAACAGGCGCGTGCTGGGTACTTCGGCCAGACCGCGGTCTTGAAACGCCCGCAGTTTGTGGGCCAGGCTGACCAGTGCGGTAACAGTGGGGCGGTCGATGCCTGTTTCTTGCATGACGATTTCGGCTTCGCGTTCTGCGGGCGGAAACTCAAAGTCTAGCGCCACAAAGCGTTGTCGTGTGCTGGGCTTGAGGTCTTTCAGCATGCGCTGGTAGCCGGGGTTGTAAGACACCACCAGTTGAAAGCCAGGCGCGGCGTTTATGGTTTCGCCGGTTTTATCGATGGAAAGCGAGCGCCGGTAGTCGGTAAGCGGGTGCAGCACGACTATGGTGTCTTGCCGCGCTTCAACCACTTCGTCCAGGTAGCAGATGGCGCCGTTGCGTACGGCGGTTGTCAGGGGGCCATCTTGCCAGACGGTACTGTCGTGCTGGATAAGAAAGCGGCCGATCAGGTCGCTGGCGCTCAGGTCATCGTGGCATGACACAGTGATAAGCGGGCGGTTTAGCCGCCACGCCATGTGTTCCACAAACCGTGTTTTGCCGCAGCCGGTGGGGCCTTTAAGCATGACCGCCAGTTTGTTCTGGTGGCATTGCTCAAACAGTGACACTTCGTCGGACGAGGGCAGGTAGTAGGGTTGGGCGCCGGGGTTACGCAGCTCTGGCTCGCTTTCCCCGGCGTTTAATACATGTTCCTGCATATCATCCTGTCTGTTCGTTGGCCAACCGTGTGTCGCGCAGCTCGTGACGTGGTGGGCCTTCGCGTACGTCGAACTTTGGCGGGAAGCGGAAGAAGTCATAAATAAACAGACCCACGCCCGTGGCAAACAGCGATGCCGCAGCAATCAGCATAAGAAAGTGCACCTGTATTTTTAGCTGCACATCCAGGTAGCCGATACCCATGACGCGCTCCAGATACACCTGACCTATGCCTGCGGTGGCAAACGACAACACCATGCCAAACATGCCAGACATTTGCAGCCAGAAGGCCCAGTAGCCTATGGAGCTGCCTTCGTCGTTGCGGCCTGCCGTAATGGAAGGCATGGCGTAAACGATGACGGCCATCACAATCATGGCGTAGGCCCCGTAGAAGGCGCCGTGGCCGTGCATTGCGGTAATCAGCGTGCCGTGCGTCCATTTGTTAATGTCAGGAAACGTGTGTGCCAGCCCGAGCAGGCCTGCACCAAACAGGGTGAACAGTGCACTGCCTATGGTCCAGTGCAAGGCCAGCATGTTGGGGTGGCGAATGCCGGTGCGCCGGATGGCGAAGTAGGCATACATGGCCATGCCCAGCAGTGCGAGAGGCTCAAGGGCACTGAAGAAACCGCCCAGTGGCAACCAGTAGCCAGGCACACCCACCCAGTAGTAGTGGTGAGCAGTGCCCAGAATGCCGGCGATAAAGACCAGGCCCACAATCACGTATAGCCATTTTTCCATGACCTCACGGTCAGCGCCTGAAAGACGAATCAGCAGGTAGGCCAGGAAGGAAGCCTGGATCATTTCCCACACGCCTTCCACCCACAGGTGTATGGTCCACCAGCGGTAGTAAATAGAGACGACGTAGTTCTGGTAATGCAGCAGGGCAGGCAGGTACAGTAGCGCCGAGCTACCCAGGCCCAGCAGCAGCACGCCTTCTGTGGTGGTGAACCGACCTGATTTCTTTATGGTCATGCCGATGTTGTAAAGAAAGATCAGCATACAGATGACGATGACAATCTTGTGTGGCAGGGGTTGTTCCAGCAGTTTGTTGCCGGTGCCGTAGCCAAACAGGTAGCCAATGACGGCGGTCACGCCCATTAGCCCCCAAAGTATCAACTGTATGTAGGCGAGTTTTACGCTGTACAACTCGGTGCGTGACTCGTCCGCGACAATCCAGTAAGTTCCGCCCATAAAGCCCGTGAGCACCCACACAATCAACAGATTGGTGTGTATGGTTTTGGTGACGTCAAAAGGCAATATGCTTAGCAGTGGGTCGGGGCCCAGGTATTTGGCGGCCGACAACAGGCCGAAAACCAGTTGCAGGCCGAACAGAATCAAGGCTAGCGCGAAATACCAGTAGGCGACTGATTGTGATCTATATCGCATGGCGACTCCTGTGGGGGTGAGGCTGTTCCGGTTCAACGAACCCATTATTTAAAGGAAGCGAGGTAGGCCACCAAGTGGTCAATGTCTTCTTTGCTCAGGTCCTTACCGTAGGAAGGGGGCATAAAAGACACACCATTGGCCGAAAACATGGGCCCGGGGTGCAGGTAGGCGCTGGGTTCCACGATGGATTCGCGGATGAACTCCTCAGCGTTGGTCGCTTTGCCTTTGTAGTCGTCAGATGCAATGGTTTTTTCAGCAACGGTGGCGAGGTTGGCCAGGCTGGGGCCAGCCAGGTTTACGCCAGGTGCCATCGAGTGACAGGCCGCACAGGTGGGTACTGCAGATTTGAACAAAGCCTGCCCCAATGCAATGGGGTTGTTATCCGTTGACACAGGGCGGGCTCCCGGAGGTGCACTGGTGTCACTGGCTTGCTGGCTTTGTTGGTCTATGGCAAGGTCAGTACCCGGTATGGAGCCACCGCTTACCAGAATGGGCCTTGGTGGCCAGCCCTGGTTGTCGACCTTGCTTACCCAGTCCATGAAGGCGATGACGTCGGAGATTTCGTCATCTTTCATGTTGAGGTTGGGCATGATGCGCCGGTGTTTCTGTTCGTCGTAAAACTGCGAGGGGTCTTTCAGGAACGCGGTCAGGTAAGGCACGCCACGCTGTTCGGTGATTTTGGTGAGGTCAGGGGCGTAGTACGCGCCTTCTCCAAACATGGTGTGACAGTTAATACAGTTGTACGCGTGCCAGACGTTCTGTCCGCGCACCACGGTTTCGCTAATGTTGTCAGCGTTTGTCAGCTTGGGAAACTGCCGGTGGCTGTCTACCGTCAGGCCAAGAAAAACAACGGCGGCAAATGCCGTCGAGCCTATGGCAAAAAGTCGAGTTTGACGTTTATTCATTTTTTGTCTCTCCCGGCTATACGCCGATACCGGTCCAGTACATGACCGCAATAACGCTTGCGTAACCGACGGATGCAACCATCAGTGCAATAACGACAAGGCCGACTATCTTCAACACATTAAATAGCGCTAGCACAATCGCACTCCTTTGTTCTGGGCTGTAATTCTGGATACAAAACTGAACGTAAGCTGTCGGGCACTTTCAGTTATAGGTGCCACCCTATCGTACGGGCAGGGATATTACCGTAACAACATGTGTCTGCGGCGGGTGTCTGCTCTTGAAATTTCGTTGAGGCACCCCATGTTGGGGGAACTTGCCGCTGCGCGCTATATGGTGCGCAGCGCAGATCTGAGCGCTGTTTTTTATTAATAGTGCACTGATTTTATTGTTAATTCTTGTTTTTGCCAGGCTCACATGACCACTACTTCTACGACTGCTGCTTCAGAAACCATGGGTTTCCAGGCCGAAGTAAAACAATTGCTTCACCTGATGATTCATTCGCTTTATAGCAACAAAGAGATCTTTCTGCGTGAGCTTGTCTCGAACGCGTCTGATGCGTGCGATAAGCTTCGTTTCCAGGCTATTGATGATCCCGAGCTGTACCAGGGTGATACCGATCTGCGCATTCGCATAGACTTCGACAAAGAACAGCGCACTATTACCATCACCGACAACGGCATAGGCATGTCGCGCGACGAGGCCGTGTCCAACCTGGGCACTATTGCGCGTTCTGGCACCAAAGAGTTTTTCTCCCAGCTTACCGGCGACAAGCAGAAAGACGCCCAGCTCATAGGCCAGTTTGGCGTGGGCTTTTATTCTTCCTTTATCGTCGCCAAGAAGGTTTCTGTGCTCAGCCGACGCGCCGGTACGCCCGAAACTGACGCCGTGCTTTGGGAATCCGACGGCGAAGGTGAGTTCGAAGTCACCCAGGTTGAAAAGGCTGATCGCGGCACCTCGGTCACGCTGTATCTGCGTGATGACGAAGACGAATTCTTGAATGGTTATAAGCTGCGCGAAGTGCTGCGCCGCTATTCAGACCACATTTCTTTGCCCGTTCAAATGAAGAAAGAAGAATGGAACGAAGAAAAATCTGAAATGGTTGAGACCAATGAGTGGGAAAACGTCAACCAGGCCAGTGCCTTGTGGACGCGCTCCAAAAACGATATCACTGAAGAGCAGTACAAAGAGTTCTACAAGCATATTGCTCACGACTTTGAAGACCCGCTCGCCTGGACGCACAACCGTGTAGAAGGCCGCAGCGAGTACACACAGTTGTTGTACATACCCAAGCGCGCACCGTTTGATCTCTGGGATCGCGATGCCAAGCGCGGCGTCAAGCTGTATGTAAAGCGCGTGTTCATTATGGACGACGCCGAGCAACTGCTGCCTATGTACCTGCGTTTTGTGCGTGGTGTTATTGATTCTGCTGATTTGCCGCTAAACGTGTCGCGCGAAATTCTTCAAGAAAGCCGTGACGTACGGGTTATTCGTGAAGGTTCTGCCAAGCGTGTGCTGTCGCTTATTGAAGACATCGCCGAAAACAAGCCCGAAGAATATGCCGAGTTCTGGGGGCAGTTCGGTCAGGTGCTTAAAGAGGGCGTGGGCGAAGACGCATCCAACAAAGAGCGTATTGCCAAGCTGCTGCGTTTTGCTTCCACACACAATGAAGGTTCTGCGCAAACGGTTACGCTGGCCGACTATGTGTCGCGCATGAAAGAAGGGCAAGACAAAATCTATTACGTCAGTGCCGAGTCGTTTACGGCCGCCAGCAACAGCCCGCATCTTGAAATCTTCCGCAAGAAAGGCCTTGAGGTCTTGCTGCTGTCTGATCGCGTTGACGAGTGGATGCTGTCTTATCTGCGTGAGTTTGACGGTAAGCCTATGGTTTCCATTGCCAAGGGCGGGCTCGATCTTGACAGCCTGGCAGATGAAGAAGAGAAAAAGCATCAGGCTGAAGTGGCTGAAAACTTCAAGCCGCTGGTCGAGCGTTTGCAGGCTTCCTTGGGCGACAAGGTAAAAGAAGTACGTGTGACCGGTCGTCTGGTTGATTCACCCGCTTGCGTGGTGGTCGATGAGAACGAGATCAGCCCGCATTTGCTGCGTATGCTGCAGGCTGCTGGTCAGCAGGCACCTGAAGTCAAGCCCATACTTGAGATCAACCCCGAGCATGCGCTGGTAGGCCGTCTTAATGACGCTGCTGATGCTGACTTTGGTGACTGGGCAGAGCTGTTGCTAGATCAAGCCATGCTGGCAGAAGGCGCAAGCCTGCAAGACCCTGCGTCGTTTGTGAAGCGCATGAATCGCCTGCTGTTGGGGCAAGCCGCCTAAGCACACACGCTAAGCGGTTGGTGGCGGCCACGTGTGTAATGTACGCGCCGCCGCCACAGGCTGATTTGTATTCAAGCGGGCAAGGCCGGGCATCTTTAACAGAAGCCCGGCTTTTTTCTGTGTGCTCGTGTCGACACTGCAGCAGGTTCCGTGTTTTGCGCCGATTGCGCGTATTGCCACTGAAGCAGGTTCGGGTTTGACGCCGATCAGTGATGGTGTTTTAAATGCTTACCCACGCATACCTACCGACTGAGCGACCCAGGTCAACATTATGAGACTTGGTTTTTGTAAAGGGTCGGTTTTCATGGAGCTTGGCTTTCTGCGAGGCTCAGCCCTTTCTACGAGGCCAGCCTTTTCTAAGAGGCCGGACTGTTAAAAAACAGATTCTCCGTCGACTGCGCTTCAGCGTGCAGTGTTGTGCACGGTCACACCATGCTAAGTACGTCTAGAACGCCGGCAATTGCCTTCTGAACCAGTCGCTCTCATGCTCATACCTGGCCCAGTCAAAACACGGCCCTGGGTCAGTCTTGCGGCCGGGTGCAATATGCTCGTGGCCTCGCACAGCCCTTAGCGGATGACGGGTGCGCAAGACGTGCGTGAGCCTGTTCAGCGTGCTGTATTGCTGGTCGGTAAAGGGCGTGGTGTCTGTGCCCTCAAGCTCAATGCCAAGCGAAAAATCATTACAGCGCTCGCGGTTTTCGAATTGCGATACGCCTGCATGCCAGGCGCGCAGGCTGGTGGGTACAAACTGGATAACACTGCCGTCGCGGCGAATGAAAAAGTGCGCTGACACGTGCAGGCCGCGCAAGCGCTCCAGCCAGGGGTGCGAGTCGTAATTGAGCTGGTTGGTGAAAAGGTCGGCAACCTCAGGCCCGCCAAAAATACCGGGTGGCAGGCTGATGTTGTGAATGACGAGCAGGGTGGGCTCTTCATTGCCGGGGCGCGCGTCGTGATTGGGTGACGCATGATGTGTAACCATGCCCGGCACAGGTTTTAGCCAGCCGTGCCGGTCAAGCAACAGTGCAGAACGGTTCACTGCTTGTGGCCCAGCCGGGCATGCTCCTGGCTGCACCAGGTATGCCCCCCAATAAGCACGGCCTCTGAGCGTGGCAGATGTATGCCACAGTGCTCACATCGCACCATGGCTTCAGCCGTGTCGCCCACGCTAGGTGTACCAGATGCCTTGCCGCGGCCGGCAGGAGGCGCACGTTTGACCTTGTCAGGATTGCTGCTGTTTTCTTGATGGCGGGCAATAATTCGCGCAGCCATCAAGCCGGCAATAATGACAATGGCCCAGAAAAGGAGTTTACCCAACATAGCCTCGCTGCAGTATGACGTCCAGCACGAATCGGCTGCCCGAATAAGAGAATAGCAGGAAGGTGAAGCCGATGAGTGTCCAGCGCAGCGCAATGCGCCCTCGCCAGCCGCGTGTGTGGCGGCCCAGCAGCAGCACGACAAAGGTTGCCCACGACAAAAGAGTAAATACGGTTTTGTGATCCAGGGGGAAGGCCACACCGTAAAGACGCAGTGAAACCACGATGCCGGTGGCTATGGTAAGCGTAAGAATGGCAAAGCCGATCCAGATGAGGCGAAACAGCAATACTTCTTGCAGCAGCAAGGGCGGCATGGAATTGAGCGCACGGTCAAACATGCTGCGGCTGGCTTCTGACTGCACTGGCCGGTGTAACTGGCGATCCAGGGCCGCCATGAGCACGGCCTGCAGGGCGGCAACGGTAATTAGCCCATAAGCCGTCAGCGCTATGAGCAAATGAGTGCGCAGCCAGTCGCTGCTGGCATGTGCAATAACATGCCCGCCCGGAAACAGCGTGGCCAGAACGGTGGCGATGACGGCTGTGGGTAGTAGAATGAGCAGCAGGCCGTCGATCTGCATGACCAGGTTTTCAAGCCAGAACACCAGCAGTCCCAGCCAGACGGCCGCAGACAGTGCCACGGCCCAGCCCAGGAAAAGCCCGTGAGTTGGGATGATAATGCTGACTAAGCCTATGCCGTGCAGCACGATGGCGCCGGCCAGGCACACCCGCCGAATGGTGCCTGCCTTTACCTTGTCTTGGTTTTCAGCCCTGGCGAGAGGGCGCCATAAAGCGACCGCGAGAATGGCATAAGACATCGCGGCCAGCAAGTGAAATACAATGCCTGCAGACATAGTCCCTTGTGTTCTGGTTACAAAGCCGGGGACAAGCCCCAAACCGGATTATTTTAGTCTGGATTCCAGACTGCGACTAACTAGTTTAAGCGAAACTTCCTTATGCTCGACAATCTTACTCACCGTCTTTCGCGCGTCGTCAAGACAATGCGCGGCGAAGCACGCCTTACTGAGGCCAATACGCAGGAAATGCTGCGCGAGGTGCGGCTGGCCCTGCTCGAGGCCGACGTTTCCTTGCCCGTCGTGCGAGATTTTGTAGCCCGTGTCAAAGAACGCGCTCTCGGCCATGATGTGGTCGGCAGCCTTAACCCGGGCCAGGCTCTGGTAGGTATCGTCCATAAAGAGCTTACCGCACTTATGGGCGGCGATCTGGGCGAAGAGGCCGGCGAGCTGTCGCTGTCCACGCAGCCACCGGCCGTTATTCTTATGGCAGGCCTGCAAGGTGCAGGTAAAACCACCACCACCGGTAAGCTGGCCAAATGGCTGAATGAGGGTGGTCATACTGCGAAGGGTCGCAAAACCGGCAAGAAGAAGGTGCTGGTTGTCAGCGCCGACGTATACCGTCCGGCGGCGATTGAACAGCTTAAAACCGTGGCAGCGCAGGTGCATGTTGATTTCATGCCGTCTGATACCTCACAGAAGCCTGAAGACATTGCACGTGGTGCCCTCGATCACGCCAAGCGCCATCATTACGACGTGCTCATTGTCGATACCGCAGGTCGCCTGGGTATTGATGAGGCCATGATGCGCGAGATCCGTGCGCTGCACGATCTGCTCAACCCCATTGAAACCCTGTTTGTAGTCGATGCCATGCAGGGCCAGGATGCGGTCAACGTGGCCAAAGCCTTTGCGGATGCCTTGCCCCTGACAGGGGTGGTGCTCACCAAGCTCGATGGTGACGCCCGCGGTGGTGCGGCATTGTCGGTGCGGCATGTTACCGGCAAGCCACTCAAGTTTGTGGGGATGTCAGAAAAGCTCGATGGGCTTGAGCCGTTTCACCCTGAGCGCATGGCGCAGCGCGTGCTCGGCATGGGCGACATCGTGTCGCTGGTGGAGCAGGCTCAGCGCAATATTGATGTGGCCGAGGCCGAGAAGCTCGCCAAAAAAATCAAGTCAGGCAATAAGTTTGACCTGAATGATTTTCGCGATCAGCTGCAGCAGGTCAAGAAAATGGGTGATATGGGTTCGTTGCTCGAAAAGCTGCCGGCACAGTTTGCGCAGGCGGCAGGGCAGATGCAAGGTGGTCAGGCCGAAAAGCAGCTGCGCCGCAGCGAGGGCATACTCAATTCGATGACGGCCACCGAAAGGGCTAAACCCGAACTGCTCAAGGCGTCGCGCAAGCGCCGTATTGCGACAGGCGCTGGCGTGCATGTGCAGGAGGTCAATCGTTTGCTTACTCAGTATGACCAGATGCAGGGCATGATGAAGCAGATGAAAAAAGGCGGTATGGCCAAGATGATGCGTTCTATGGGCGGCATAAAAGGCATGGGTAAGGGGATGATGGGGAAGGGCTCTAAACGCTAAGCACTGGCGGCCGTGGGCGGGCCCTCGCTTGGTCTGGCCCTAGGTCTGGCTCCAGCGGCCTTTACCAGCCCTAAGTAGGCCTAAATAATAGACCTAAGCAGATCTAAGTAGGCCTCAGCAGGTCTCAACCGGAATTTAATCGGACCTTAGGCGGGCATGAACCCCTAACGCTGACTGAACTGGTCAGTGGCCGCAATGAGTCGCGCCAGTATGCCCGGCTCATCAAAGGCATGGCCGGCATCGTCCACAATATGAAATTCAGCTGCAGGCCAGGCCTGGTGCAAATCCCAGGCCGTGCGTGCTGGCGTGCACGCATCGTAGCGGCCCTGAACAATTACTCCCGGTATATCTTTTAGCTTATGGGCGTCGCGCAACAGTTGGCCTTCTTCCATAAAGCCTTTATGGGTGAAGTAGTGGTTCTCGATGCGGGCAAAGGCCAGCGCGGAGTCGTCGTCGGCGTGTGACTGATTATGGGCGGGGCTGGGCAACAGGGTAATGGTGTGGCTTTCCCACTGCGTCCAGGCATGTGCGGCCTGAAGCTGGTCTGTACGGTCGTCACCGGTGAGACGGCGATGGTAGGCGGCCACCAGGTCGTGACGTTCGTCCCTGGGGATGGGCGCCAGATACTGCTGCCATTGCTCAGGAAACAGCCAGGACGCGCCTTCTTGGTAAAACCAGCGTATTTCGGCTTCGCGTATGGTGAAGATGCCGCGTACGATAAGCTCGCTGACACAGTCGGTATGTGCTTCGGCATAGGCCAGCGCCAGCGTTGAACCCCACGAACCGCCAAACACCTGCATGCGTTCGGTCTTCAATACCTCGACACGCAGTCGCTCTATATCGCTGACCAAATGCCAGGTTGTGTTGTTGTCGAGGCTGGCATGGGGTTTTGAGCGCCCGCATCCGCGCTGGTCGAACAAAAGAATGTTGTAGTGTTCGGGGTTGAACAGCCGGCGGTGTGCCGGTGAACAGCCTCCGCCCGGCCCTCCGTGCAGAAAGACGGTGGGTTTGCCCTGCGGGTTGCCGCAAAGCTCCCAATACACCTGGTGGCCATCGCCAGTATCCAGGAACCCGTGATCATATGGCTGTATTTCTGGGTACACGTGTGTGTCCTTGTGTTATTGCCGGCGAAAGATAAGATCCCACACGCCATGGCCCAGGCGCAGCCCGCGTGTTTCAAACTTGGTCTGGGGGCGAAACTCTGGCCGTTGGGCGTAGCCACTGGCAGTATTAACCAGTAAGGGTTCAGCGGACAGCACCTCAAGCATTTGCTCGGCGTAGTTTTCCCAGTCGGTGGCGCAGTGGATATAGCCCCCGGGGGCAAGACGGCTGGCGAGCAGCGCAACAAACGGCGGCTGCACCAGGCGGCGCTTGTGGTGGCGGTTTTTGGGCCATGGGTCGGGAAAATAAATATGTACGCCAGCCAGAGAGTCAGGGACGATCATATCGCGCACCACTTCAACGGCATCGTGCTGGATGATGCGGATATTGGTTTGCCCGCCTTCGTCTATGCGCTTGAGCAGAGCACCGACGCCGGCATTGAATACTTCTATGCCCAGAAAATTGTCGTCGGGCCGTGCGTCGGCTATTTTTTGGGTGGTTTCGCCCATGCCAAAGCCGATCTCAAGAATAAGCGGTGCATCACGCCCAAAGGCTTTTTCGACATTGAGCGGTGCTTTGCGGTATGAAAGAGACCACAAAGGCATAAGCCGGTCGAGTGCTTCTTTTTGGCTGGGAGTAATGTGCGCACGGCGATGCACAAAACTGCGTATATGACCTACGCCCGATGGCGAGGTGGATGTGGTCACCTGCGGCGAGCTGTCATCTTGAGACGTTTGCTCTGTTGCTGGCGCGGCTTGTGGATTGGTCGAGTTCATAGCCGCAATTGTAGCCAGCCAGCGGGGCGTTTCGGCGAGTTTTTCAAAAAAACTGCTGGGCTGGTTCAAAACGGGGCTTTGCTGGGGCTATAATGCCAGGCTTCGCGATGCGGGTGTAGTTCAATGGTAGAACGGCAGCTTCCCAAGCTGCATACGAGGGTTCGATTCCCTTCACCCGCTCCAATCCTGTCTGCTTGCCAGTACCAACGCGTTCCAGTCGTCTGGTGGGTTTCCGCGCCCGAGCATCTTTTCGAATACGGCATAGGGGTCCGACTTACTGCCCGCTAACCGCAGTGTCTGCGCGTCGTTGATCCAGGCATACACAATGACCTTCGCCGTCGAGTCATACCGGAAGAACAGCGGATACCGCCTTCCGAGCTTGGCCCGCCGCCAGTGGCGATAGGCCGGCCCCAATGTGTTGCCTTGACGATATTCGTGGCGTGCCGGGTCGCCTGGTACCTGGTCTTGTATCAACTGGATTAAAGCCCGGAAGAACTTGACGTTGGAGTTTGACTCAAATCCCTCTGGGTCGTTCTCTTGCGCACGCAGAACAGCTGTGCGTAGCCTCATTAACTGCTCAATCAGATTGTCATGGAACAGCAGTGTCCAGCCATGCCGTTGCATCAGATTTCCACGTCCTCATCGAAATCGTGGCCTAGCTCTACATTGTGTCCTGCGTGCTCCAGCATGGTGCGAGCCAAATCCTCTGGCAGCCCACGAACATGCCGGCCAGCTTCAATATCGCGCGCCAGCAGGGCCAGGAATGCGGCAATGGCGGGATCTTCATGTTCGGCATCAGCACGGGTAACGACGACTTCGCCGCCACGCAGATCGAACGCAACCTTGCTACCGGTATCCACCCCCAGAGCCTGCCGGATGGACTTGGGCAGTGTGATCTGGCCTTTGGAGGTCAGTGTGGCAACTTCATGAATGGCTGGCATCGTGGTTCTCCCGATAACAATGTTTTGATTGTAAGGATATTTCCTTACTTGGTCAACGGTGCCAAGCGCTCCGGATGTAGCGCCCTATTGTGGCCGAGCATGGCACTCCCAATTGAATGGCCCGACAAGCATCCAGGCGGATGAAGCCGATCATCAGGCACACCTTGTTATAGTTATTTTGTTTCGACTACGAGCAATACCATGATCGATCATCTAGACCATCTCGTACTGACAACCTGCGATGAGCAGGCTTGTATTCGGTTCTACACCGAGCTTTTGGGCATGCAGCTTCAAGAGTTTGGCGATGGGCGAAAGGCGCTGCTCTTTGGCAATCAAAAAATTAATATTCATGTCAAAGGCAGAGAATTCGAGCCCAAAGCACATACGCCGGTTCCGGGTGCGCTTGACTTGTGTTTTATCGCCAGCCAGCCTCTTGATGAGGTTGTGGCCTCATTGCAGCAACGCGGAGCCAGCATTATTGAAGGGCCTGTAATGCGCACGGGCGCTACCGGCCCCATACGGTCCATCTATTTGCGAGATCCCGATCTGAATCTGATCGAGATATCGGAACTGAGTCAGTAGCTAAGGGGCGTGGTTCTCTAGGTTCTTGAACTAAATCGGCGATGGCAAACGCTGTGGTTTCGCGCAATGTCACCGCGATGAAACCGTCCTCAATGCCTGTTGCGGTAGTTGGCAATCATGTTGACCGGCAACCCTTACAAGAACGTACCGCTTGTTGGTGTACAGCTGTTCAAGGGGCCTTTCAATGAGGCCTGCGACTTCCATCTGCTTCTTCTTTGGAATTGCCAAATAAAATGGCGTGCCACATGCCGAGGCTTGTTTTAACTGGCTCTCCTTTATTTCATGCACGCTACCGGCAGAATAAAATTCGGCTGAAAAAGGCGGCTTTGACAGATAAAGCAAGGGTGTCGCCGGCGAATTGTGCTGCATTACGTAGCTGACCAGGCCGCGCTCCGAGTTGCGCAAATTGGGGGCTATCCATACCGCCACACTGAACACCAATGCCAGCGTGGGAACGACACCGGCAACACCAAGAATCGCACGCCATGAAAGTACAGACTGTCTGTTTAGCTGATCTGTAAAAATCGCGGCGAGCACACTGAACCCGGCCAGGGAAGGCAATAGATAAGTCCAGAGGATGTTGGCAGACACGGTGAAAAACAGGGGTGTGAACAGCGCACTTGCCAACCAGTAGCCGAAAAATGGATCTTGGCTCACGGCCTTGGTCGCTGATCGCAGGCGCAGGTTACGCAATGCGCCCAGTAAGCCAGCCAGCATGACAATGCCCCAGGGAAGCGAGGCTTGCAACCAGAATAGCCAAATGGCACCGTAAGTTCGTTTGTGAGCCGTGCCGTATAAATCGCCTTGCCAGCCTGGGTCCAGAAACCTGCGAAAGTGTTCGCCGACAATAAAGTAATCAATAAATCCAGGCGTCTTGATCTCGGCCAGTACATACCAGGGCAGGCTAAGCGCGGCCGTTAGGGCAAGCCCTTTGCCCCAGGGCAGCGCAGCCCGCAGTACGCCGGTTTTGCGTGTGATGGCATACCACACTACGATTGGCGCAAAGCTCACCACGACGGCCAGAGGTCCTTTGGATAGAAGGCCGATAGCCAGGCCGAAAAAGAAACCATATTGCCACGCCAGTACGCTCCATTTTCTGGGTGCGCTTGCCGCTTGCTCCAACTGATTGCCGCCGTCGGCAACAATCAGGTTGTGGTTGTGTACTGACATGGCAAATGAAATCAGTGACAGCGTGGTACCCAGTGCGAGAAATGGGTCAGTCAGTACGGCGCCAGAGCTTATATACACAAGCGCGGAGGTGCTGTAGATAAGTGCCGCCAGCATGGCAATACGTGGTGTCTGCAGCGAGCGTAATCCCGTAATGATGATGGCGTTTGAGAAAACCAGACAGAGCCATGATGGCAGGCGGGCGGCAAACTCGTTATACCCGAATGCCTTCATGGACAGGGCCTGCGCCCAGAATGAAAGAGGCGGCTTGCCCCAGAAGGGCACACCAGGGCTGAACCAGGGCGTAATCCAGTCTCCGGTCTGAGCCATGATGCGGGCTATCTCTGCATAGCGGGGCTCGCTGGTGTCATAGAGCGGCACAATCGCCATCAAAATTAGCGGCAGCAGCAAAACTATCGCCAGCAAGCCCCACGCTGCTTTACTTGTACGTGGCATACGCGTCTTTTCCTGATGTGGCTGCTGCTGCAGCGGCGGCGCTTGCCGTGGCGGCAGCCGCTGCCCTGGCAGCTTCCATATGGGCTTCAGGGCTTGCTGAGGCTGCACGGTGTGCTGCCCGGCGCCGGCTTAACACATCGCGCACGAGGTACACGGGGCGTTGCTTGGCTTCGTAATACGTTTTTCCTATGTATTCGCCAAGTAGTCCGATAGACAGCAGTTGCGCGCCGCCAAGTATCGTGATCATGGAAATCAGTGAAGGGTAGCCTTGTACCGGGTCACCCAGAAACAAGGTTTTGATCACGATCCAGACGGTGAAGAGCACGCCGAAAAGCGCCGTCAATAGTCCGACCCCCATCGCGATGCGAAGTGGTGCAGTGGAAAATGACGTAATGCCCTGGAAAGCGAGGTTGAACAGGCTGAGGTAATCCCATTTGGTGACGCCGGCCGCGCGCGGCATGCGGTCGTATTCGATCACCGTAGTTGGCAGGCCGATCCAGGCGAATAAACCTTTCATGTAGCGGTTGCGCTCGTTCAGCTGCTTCAGCATGTCGACGGCTTTGCGGCTTAGCAGGCGGAAATCGCCGGTATCAGGAGGAATGTCCACGTCACTGATGGCGTTGAGCACCCGATAAAACTGGTGGGCACTGTATCGCTTGAACCAGGTTTCGCCCGCTCTTGAGCGGCGGCGCATGCACACGACGTCGGCACCGTCTTTCCATGCCTTGAGCATTTTTGGAATGAGCTCAGGAGGGTCTTGCAAGTCGGCGTCCATGATGATGACGGAATCGCCGGTAGCGTGCTCAAGTCCTGCTGTCAGGGCGGCCTCTTTGCCGAAATTTCTGCTCAAAAATACAGCGGTAACGGCTGGGTCTTTTTGGGTCAGACGCTTCATCATATGGGGCGTGCCGTCGCGACTGCCATCATCCACCAGAACTAGCTCATAGCAGACGCCCAGGCCGAGGAGCACAGCGGTCAATCGCTCGTGCATCATCATGATCACTTCGTGTTCGTTATAGAGCGGCACCACAATTGACACTTCTACCTTGCGGTCAGTGTGAAACCCGGTGCGCCAGTTCTCAATTAAGGCATTCATGGAACACCATCCTTTTGTAAACGGTGAAATTAATGATTGCGACGACTGCGGTCGCGCAGATCTGCGCGGTATACAGGCTTGAATGGGCAAACGACATCAAAAGATAGAAAATGCCTGCATTGACACCCCAGCCCATGATCACGGCGCAGACATAAGCAGGAATGGCCTTGCCGTGCATGCCACTGCCGCGAAAAGTCCAATAGAACTGGAGCAAATAGTTGAGGATGGAGCCGGCCACCGCACCCATGGAGGTTGCCCATATTGGCTGCATGCCGGCTTTTGCAAGTGCGGCCATTACCGCCCAGTGCAAAAGAGTCGCGAAACCGCCTGATATCAGAAAGTTAAATATCTGAGTTGCAAGCGATGCGCCTTCGGGCGTGGGTAGTCCGGGCGGGTTCAGCGCGTCGCGCTGCGCTGACGATGAGACAGAGTTCAATGCCGACATTCATTTCTTGTATTGATGTGATGGCGCAAGAATACGAATACGGGCAACAAAAAAGTGTCAATAAATAATCAATGTTTTGTCAAAATGAGGGAGTAATTCAAATTTTTTTCGTCCGACGTTCTGCGTCCGATGCTCCAAGCAAGCTCCACGCCTCATGACTCTCGCCCTATACCCGACGTCCCAGACCCGACGTCCCAGACCCGACGCCCAGCGCCCCAGGAGCCAGGTCCCAGGTTTCAAGTCTCAAGTCTCAAGTCTCAAGTCCCAGGTCCCAGGTCCCAGGTCCCAGGTCCCAGGTCCCAGGTTTCAAGTCTCAAGTCCCAAGTCCCAAGTCCCAAGTCTCAGGTCTCAGGTCTCAGGTCTCAGGTCTCAGGTCTCAGGTCTCAGGTCTCAGGTCTCAGGTCTCAGGTCGAGTGCCGAGGGTCGACAGCCCCAGGCCCAGCATCCCACGTCCCAAGCCCCACGTCCCAAGCCCCAGGCCTCAGGCCTCAGGTTCTGGGCTCCGCGTCTCTTCTTTTTTATTTTTAATTTTTTTGAATGTGACGACCTGACCCCATGTCGGCGCAGCTGTATGAGAGCAGGCGGCCACCGCTAAGGCTCCCGTGCAGGCAGCTACAGGCGTATGTGCCAATCAGTAAGAGCGCTGCACGGGCGTTAGCCGTATTCTTGTTCCAATACTGTCAGTCTGTGCAATGTCGAGCCCCCAGCCCAATCTTTCTGCCATCAGGGTCACAATATAAAGACCCAGCCCACTGAGCGTTAGCCCGTCAGCAGCGATGACTTTTTCTCCTCGGAGTATTGCCTGCTGGGTGGGGTTCAGCCCTGTCCCCTGGTCTTCTATTTCAATGATGCCTGCCGATATCGTTACCCGGATATCGCCCTTGGTGTGCTGGATAGCGTTTTGAATGAGATTGCGCAGTAACATGCGCACCATGGTTGGGTCGCTTTTCACTTCAAGCCTGGCCCTGGTGTCGAGGGTTACGCGCTCTGCAGCATGATGGCTGACTGCCAGGTCATCAATAACCCGTTGCACGGTAGCGCTCACATCAAATATTTCGCGTATCTCAGTGTCGGGTTCACGGCGGGCTAGCTTGAGCAGTATGTCGACATTGTCTTTCATTTCGTCGCAGGCTCGGCGTATTCGCATCAGTGTGGCCTGGTCATTTGCGTTTAATTGATCGCGCAATTCCAGAATTTCCAGCGCGCCCGACATTACCGCTATGGGCGTGCGCAGTTCATGGCTGGCCAGGCTGAGCAGAGACTGCTCTCGTCGTACGTAAGACTCTAATTCATCAAGAAAGCGATTGAACGTTGTGGCGATGGAATTCAGTTCAGCATCAACGTAGTCGGTTTCCATTCTGGGCATGTGGGTTCCGACAGGAATCCTGCTTATCCGTTCTGAGAGCAGCGTCAGCGGCCTGACAATGCGGCGGCTGCTCAATACAGCGAGTATGAGGCTTAGTGCAATGATGACCAGGGCAATAAGAACCAGCGCCAACTGAAACAACGATTCGCGGTTCTCGAAGTGTGTAATGTTTTTAGCAACGTAGAGTAGACCGGTATCCACTGTACGTATGGTGATCAGATACGTTTCGCCGTCGAGCTCTGTCTCTTCTGAGTAATTGTCGGGCAAGCCGCGAAACACCCGTGGCAACACCGCAGGGCGGGGTTTGCCAGTAGGCACGAAAACAACGGCGAGATTGGGTGAGTCCCACAGCAGCACGTCGTCGCCTGTGTGGTTCATGAGTATGAAATCGCGTTCTTGTGCAAACTCAACCTCTAGCATGGTGCTTTCAAGGTCTTCGTTCACAAGCATTACGGTCACAACCATGGCGATCATGCTGATCACGCTCACCGCCAGTATGGCGCGATAAACTCTGCGTGAAATTGATTTTCGTGTCATCAGCTTTCTTTGCCTGGCGCAACCAGTCTGTAACCGCGGCCATGCAGGGTTTTGATCATCGGGTAGTGGAATGTTTCATGCAGCAGTTTGCGAAGCGAATACACATGCGTGCGCAGCGTATTCATATCGACCTCGCGTTCTCCCCAGACTCTGTCCTGAAGTTCAGCATACGAGATAAAGTCAGGATACGCCTTAATCAGTTCTTCGAATATGCGTGCTGCCGTGCCTGAGAGTTCGATCTGCTCCCCATTGTCCATGCGCACGGCGAAAGAGCCAGGGTTAAAGTGAATGCCCGGTATGCCGATTTCGGGCGTTTTAGAAAAACCCGCTTTACGCCGGTAAAGCGCATCCACTCTCAATTGCAGTTCGCGCAAATTAAATGGTTTGACCAGATAATCATCGGCGCCTACGGAGAAGCCTTGCTCTTTGTCCTGCATCTGATCTTTGGCCGTCATCATGATGATAGGTGTCGAGCAGTGCATGTCGCTGCGGATGCGACGGCATACTTCAAAGCCTGATACGCCCGGCAACATGACATCCAGAATAATGACGTCGTATTCGTTGGTGGCGATCAGATGTATCGCCGTCAAACCATCTGAGGCGAAATCAAGTATGTATTGGCTGTCATCAAAATATTCGAGCAGATTGGCAGCCAGGCCGGCATGATCTTCTACGATGAGCATGCGTATTGAGCGTTTTAGAGACATGGTTGATTCGTCTAGTACGGTTAGCCCTCAGAAAGGGGAGGGCTTGCACTCGGCGAGTGCAAAGGCGTCAGCGTAAAGCCCCCACAGTCATAACGTTATCAACTATTTATCAAAAATATATCAATTTATGCGTGGCATGCGGTTCTTGCTACGGTTTAACCCGCTTTACTATCGCGCATGCCGTTGCCAGTGTCCCATTTCGGCCACACATACCTGGTAAAGATAGCTGTAATTCAACTCTCATAAAACGACGAAGGCACGGATGATCGCTCAACTTGCGCGGGTGACGCAGCCGCCGCCATGCTTGCGATGCGCAGACATAGTGAATGTGGCTGGACGGTATTAAAGACTTTTCAGGAAGAATCTGACTGAATGCAGCATGACCAGAGCGCGAAACCTCGCTTTCGCGCCCTGGCCGGACCTTGTCATTAGACGTCTTGAGCCGACACAGGCGCTTTCTCGCTTAAAGATTCATTCTTCAGAAGTAGCGTAAGAACAATCGACAGCGTGGCAATAGCAGCAGCAAGCAGATAGACATCTTGAAACGACTGCTGGGCTATCTGCAACAGACCGGTGGTGTCAGCGCCACTGCTGGCCGTGCCCGCTTGCCCGATCAGGGTGTTGATAATATCAGCGCCGTTCACTGTTTTGCCCAGCGTGATCGCTCCGGCGCGCAGCCAGCCCAATAAGAATGCCATCAACAGCGCAATCCCCATGGCCGCGCCCAGCGAGCGACAAAACGCTGATACCCCTGTTGCGACGCCAACGTGACGATAGGGGACAGCATTTTGTACGGCGACCGTTGATGTCGGAAGCTGCAGACCAATGCCCAGTCCGACCAGCGCCAAACATGCCATCATGAAAAACTGGAAGTCGGCGAGGACAGTGCCAGCAGGAAAATCCCCAGGGGCGCTATGAGAGCGCCTGCCAGCTGTATATGTTTGAACGTGCCCCAGCGAGTCATCAGCCTGCCACCGATAAAAGCGCCCAAGGGCACTGAAAGCGACAAGGGTATAAGGCGCAGGGCTGCACCGTCGGCGCCGACAGATGTCACCATTTGCAGTTCCAGGGGCACCAGTACGGTCAGAGCGACTAGCTGTACAAAGGCGATAAACAGGATGAGACAGGAAATGGTGACTGTTTTAATGCGGAAAAGACTGAGCGGGATAATCGGCTCGGCGGTGCGGCGTGAATTCCAGACAAAGGCAGACAGGCTGATAAGGGTAATGACGATGAGCCAGGTGTTGATGTCATCAAACCACGGTGTACCCTGGCCGACGCGGGTAATGGCCAGCAGCATGGCGCTTAGCCCGGCTGTCAGCAGGCCAGCACCCAGGTAATCAACAGCGCGCTTTACATGAGGCACTTGCAGCTTGGCCATGGCGCGACGCGATATCAGCAATGCCACCAGACCAATTGGAAGATTGATCCAGAACACCCATCGCCACGACAGATAGGTGGTCAACACACCGCCAAGAACTGGCCCCGAAACGCTGGCCACTGCAAAGGCACCACTGATGTATGCCTGATAGCGACCCCGGTCGCGTGGACTGACTACATCAGCAATAGTGGCTTGAGCCACCGAGATCAAGCCGCCACCCCCCAGGCCTTGCAGAATACGGGCGCCGACCAGAACCGGCATGGTTGGTGCCAGCGCGCATGCCGCAGAGGCCACGAGAAAAAGCACGATAGCGCTGGACAGCACAATACGCCGACCGTAGAGGTCGCCCAGTTTGCCGTATATAGGCGTGGCGACCGCCATAGCAATCAGATAGCCTGAGACCACCCACGCCAGCAGGCTTATGCCATGCAGATCGGCGGCCATTTTGGGCAAGGCAACCGAAACAATCGTCTGGTCTAGTGCACCCAGCAAAATCGCCAGCATAAGGCCAACGACAATGGAGCGGATGTCGTCCTGGCTCAAGGATTGGGGTGAGGGTGAGACGGCTGCAGATGACATTGGATACGACGTGGTAGATATGAGTGAAGCTGATCAGTATATGCTGGCCTGCCGATCTCTGCGTGGCTGGACCACGGCGCGCTGCCTGCTTGCTTGTTGCGACAGGCACTATAGGCTCGCCACGTCTAGCCACACTTACTGAGCACCGCGCAACATCATGGCAAATGTACGGTACCGGTTCTGATCAAACCGGGGGCAGGGGCTGCTGAGTTGGCCCCTGCGTGCAGCCATGCCAGCTACTATCCTGACGCCAGAGGCAGAGGGGCAGCAATTGCAATAAGGCAGCGGATGCGAAAAGGTCTCTAACGGTGTATTGTTGGCTATAAAAAACTCGAAAAGGCCGGTACTGGCTCGCCTTTTTCTTTGCCGGAGCCTGTATGAGAAATTTGGATTTCAGTTCATGGCACGCTGTGCTGACGACTTTATTGGGGCTTGCCTTCATTACGTTGATTGGTGTTGGCGTGCGGCTGTTCGTAATGCAGATCATACAGCGACGCCGTGAGCGTGAAAATCGGCAAATTAATGAGCGTTTGCGCACGTTGATTGCGGCCTACAAAACGCTGGGCGGTTCATTTACAGGAACGCTGCATGTAGATCCTAGGCATCTGCGTGACTCGCGACGTAGACAACATGCGACTGACAATCTTGCTGTGGACGCGTCTGCTGTGCAACAGGCGGACGAAACAGCAGGCGTGGCTGCAGCAGACAGTCCAAGTGCGGAGCGCGCCCGCCGTGTGCGTGATGCCGTCGAGGCAGCGTTGTCTGACATTATTCTTCTGGGAACCGAAGAACAGGTCGTGCTGGCCGTAAATGCCGCCACTGAGCTCGCATCTGGGCGCACCGTTCATCTCGCCGAGCTGGTTGTTTCACTGCGTAATTTTATACGCCAGGTGCTCGATTTAGACCCTGTGCCCGAGGGTTTGACAGTTCCGCGACAAGGCCCGGCCCGTGTGGCCGCTGGCGGTAGCCGTGGCAAAGGAGACGGCGGTGGTTCAGGTGGCGGCCGAGGCGGGGGCGGAGCGGGCGGTGGAGGTATGGGAATGGGAATGGGCGTTGGTATGGGCATGGGGGCGGCCTCGGATGATCGCCCTGATCCTCCGAGGTAGTGCACGGAAGGCACTGGCCGTGCCGCCATGGGGCTTTTAGGATGGCACCGTTATTCTGCATAACATGGATAACGACATCCGCCTTGCCGTATAGACAAGCGCCCGGCCCGCCAGAACTTAAAGCAGCTTGATGCGCTGCTTCTTGCCCTTTACCGTCAGCATGCCCAGGCGGCGAACAGTTGCGTGGGCGATCTTGCGGTCAAGTGCGACGTAGCTGACTTGTTCGGTAACATTGATTTTGCCGATTTTGCTGGGATCAACGCCGCCTTCACCGGTAAGCGCACCCAATAGGTCGCCCGGGCGCAGCTTTGCTTTTTTGCCGCCCAGCACCAGCAGGGTCGCCATGGGGGCTTGCACGGCATGGTCACTTGTACGCTTTAGCGCACTAAGTTTGCTCCAGCGCAGCGGCATGCCCTGGTAGGCTTCGATTTTTTCGGCGACGTGTTTTTCTTGTGGTGCACACAGGCTAAGGGCCAGGCCATTTTCATTGACGCGGCCGGTGCGGCCTATACGGTGTACGTGTACCTGTGGATCGCGGGCCAGCTCAACGTTGATGACAGCACCCAGCAGAGGGATATCAAGCCCGCGCGCGGCGACATCAGTGGCGACCAGTACGTTGCAACTTTGGTTGGCAAACTGCATGAGTACGTCATCGCGGTCGCGTTGATCTTTGTCGCCGTGCAGGGCAAGCGCGCTAAAGCCTTGCGCTCTCAGGTAGTCGGTAAGCTGTGCGCACTGGGCCTTGGTATTGCAAAATGCCAGGGCTGATTCTGGCCGGTAATGGCCAAGCAGTTGCGCCGTTGCCTGATAGCGGTATTCGTCGTCAACTTCGAAAAAATGTTGTTCTATTTGTACTTCAGTGTGTTGCGTATCGACCGTGACTCGCACAGGGTCGTTAAGAAAGCGGTCGGCGTCGTCGCGTATGGTGGCAGGGTAGGTGGCCGAGAACAACAGGGTTTGACGCTTTACAGGGCAGGCGTTAACAATATCGACCACGTCGGGGAAGAAACCCATGTCAACCATGCGGTCGGCTTCATCCAGGACCAGGGTGTGTACGCCAGACAGGTCTAAGATTTGTCGGTCGAGCAGGTCAAGAATACGGCCTGGGGTGCCGACAATAATGTGGGCGCCATGCGCCAGCGATTCAATCTGTGGCCGGGCCGAAGCGCCGCCAGTCAAAGTCAGTACTTTGACGTTGCCGTGAGCGCGCGCCAGGCGGCGCAGCTCTATGGCAACCTGTTCGGCCAGCTCGCGTGTGGGGCAAATAACCAGTGCCTGAATTGAAAACCTGGCGGGGTTAAGCCTGTGCAGTACCCCCAACCCAAACGCCGCTGTTTTGCCACTGCCTGTTTTGGCCTGTGCAATGAGGTCACGGCCGTCGAGTATGGCCGGCAGGCTTTCGGCCTGTATGGGTGTCATGGCCTCGTAACCCATTTGCGTCAGGTTGGCGAGTTGTGCCGGAGATAGCGGCAGGGTAGTGAATGCGGGCGAAGACACGGTACGGGTCACCAAATTAGACAATATGAAAGTCTAGCACTGCTTTGGTGCAAGACGAGCCCGTGTGGTCTTTCTTTGTGTAATACAGCGGAAAGCTGAACGAAAAGAGAATTTTGGGCGCCACCGTTAGATTGTCTAACGGTGGGCATGGGTAGTATTACGATTTTTTGTTGCGCGCACCACCTTGGCGGGCCTTGAAGCGCGGGTTGGATTTGCAGATGACATAAATGCGACCACGCCGTTTTACGACCTGGCAGTCGCGGTGGCGGTTTTTGGCGTCTTTGAGAGAGGAGAGAACCTTCATGGCGGGTATCTTTGAGATGAAAATGACGTTGCAAGGAGATTGGGCGAACTCGCAAAGGCGGCGAGGTCCGTACATAAATGCGTTCGCTTTTATGGCATATTGGCAATGTTATAACATTGCGTTATTCGGATCAATGCATATTCTCGTCGGGAAAGCGGGGTCACACAGGCAGGTCGTTGCTGTGGTTACTCGCTGCCCTGATGGTAAACGGGGTTGCATGCAGCGTTTGGCGGGGCTTGATCCAGACTGACGCAATGGCAAATTAAGGATAAGTTCAATACAGCATGGCGTAGGTATACTGAATATCGGCGCGGGGTATCAGGTGTGGCGGCAGCCACCAAGGCCGTCAGTACCTACGTTGTGGCAGGCTTTGACGATGTCATATCGCTGTAGCCAGTAACCAGGGAGCTTCTCAATGAGCATCGAGGAAAGTCTTCGCAAGATTAGCGCGCAGACGTTGGGTCATTATGACGATAATGCAGAAAGTTTTCGTGCAGGTACGCTCGATCACGACGTAAGCCAGAATATCGACGCATTGCTGCGGCATATTCTCGCAGGGGTGCCGTATACCGTGCTTGACCTCGGATGTGGGCCGGGGCGAGACCTTAAAACGTTCTCAGCCCTGGGGCATAAAGCCATTGGTCTGGATGGTTGTCCGCGTTTTGTGGAGATGGCGCGGGCTGACTCCGGGTGCGAGGTCTGGCATCAGAACCTGTTCACGCTCGATCTGCCACCTGTGTATTTTGATGGTGTTTTCGCCAACGCTGTGCTCTTTCATGTTCCGGCACAGGTGCTGCCGCGTGTGCTGGTTCAACTGTATGCCACGCTGAAGCCACAGGGTGTTTTGTTCTGCTCTAACCCTCGAGGTCAGAATCAGGAAGGATGGCAGGGCGAACGTTATGGCGCTTACCATGACTGGCCCAGGTGGAGCGCTTTATTGACAGAGGCTGGTTTTGAGCCTATTGAACACTACTATCGCCCGCCAGGGTTGCCGAGAGACCAGCAGCCCTGGCTGGCCAGCGTGTGGCGACGCCCGGCTGAACCGATTTAAACGTTAAGCCTGGTGGTTTGCAACGGCCTGATGTTCACTCCGGTGGTTCTGCCTTGGCCGGAGCGGTGGTACAGGGAGGCTGGACGGGGTCAAAATGCGTCATTACATCCAGTACGTGCTCGTGTTCCATAACCCGGTTGCGGGCGAGCACGGCAATGTCATGCCCTTCGGCAATGGTCAGGCGCGCGTCCATTTCCAGGTCTACTTCAACCAGAATCATGTCTCCGCTACGACGGGTTTTCAGGTCATGAATACCTAGAACGCCCGGAGTGCCCACCAACTGGGCGTGGATACGGTCAACGGTTTCCTGGTCGACGGCGCCGTCCACCAGATCGTGAAACGATGAATAGGTAAATTTCCATCCCATGCGTGCAACCATGAGCCCGACAATGAGGGCGGCCAGCGGGTCAGCCAGATGCAGGCCGGCAAGGTTGGCCACAATACCGACCGCGACAACCAGGGATGAAGCCGCGTCCGAACGCGCATGCCAGGCATTAGCGGCCAGCATTGAGGAGCGCACTCTTCGCGCCACGCGCAACATATACCGAAATAGCCCTTCTTTGGCGACCAATGCGATGAGCGCAACGGCCAGGGCGATACCATGAACTTCTGGAATGGCGTCAGGGTTCTGTAGCTTGGTGAAACTGTTCCAGAGCAACCCAATGCCGACGGCCAGAAGAATAAGGCCAATCGCCAGTGAGGCCGCGGTTTCAAAGCGCAGATGCCCGTGGGGGTGATCAACGTCTGGTGCTTTCTGGCTTTGCTGGTTGGCAACCAGCACCACGCCGTCAGAGACCAGATCGGAGAACGAGTGCAGTGCGTCGGCTATAAGCGCCTGAGAATGCGCAAAGACACCGATGAATAACTGCAAAAGTGACAGCGTGATGTTGACGGCCACGCTGACCAGGGTGCTGCGACGCCCCGCAGCCTGGCGGTCCAGACTGTTGTGCGCGTTCATGGTGGACTTGCCTCGTAGTTAATTGATGCGCATGCCAGGCTGCGCACCGGGCCATGGCTCAAGTACATAAATACCTGCATCGGTTTTGTCATCGGCATGGCTGGCGGCCAGCACCATGCCTTCAGAGACGCCAAACCGCATTTTTCGTGGTGCCAGATTAGCCACCAGCACGGTCAGCTTGCCGGTCAGATCGGCGGGAGCATACGACGACTTAATGCCCGAAAAAACCTGCCGGTGACGGCCTTCGCCTGCATCCAGCGTGAGCTTTAGCAGCTTGCTGGAACCTTCAACTTCTTCGCATTGCACAATACGTGCGATGCGAAGATCGATTTTGCCAAAGTCTTTGATGTCTATGGTGTCGGCAATGGGCTCTCCCCCTGGCACGATGGCGGGAGTGGTATCGGCGGGCGCTTCGAACAGGTCGTCCAGTAGTTTTGGCTCTACGCGCGTCATAAGGTGCTTGAAGGCGGCGATATGCGTAGGAAGTGCGCTTGCGTCTGACCACATGAAGCTGCGGGGCTCATTAAACAGGTCTTTGGCTACACGCTCAGTGAGAACGGGCAGCACCGGGGTCAGCATGACTGAAAGTGCCTTGAAGCCGGCCAGCGCGCGTGAACATACGTTTTGCAGCGCGGCCTTTTGCTCATCGCTGGCGGTGGCAATGCCTTTCGCCATCACCCAGGGTTGTGCCGCATCGAAAGCCTGGTTGATCTGGTCAGCCAGCGCCATGATGCGGCGTACTGCCTTGCCGTACTCGCGGCTTTCAAGCTCTTCGCGAACCTCAACAGCCACCTGCTGGCACTCGTTTTGCAGGGCCTGCACATCACCTGTATAGGCCAGCTTGCCGTCGAAATGGCGGCTGATGAAGCTGGCGGCGCGGCTGGCAATATTGACATACTTGCCAATGAGATCGCTGTTGACGCGGGCGATGAAGTCATCGGGGTTGAAATCAATGTCTTCGACGTGCGAATTGAGTTTGGCGGCAATGTAATAGCGCATCCATTCGGCGTTCATGCCGATTTCGAGATAGCGCAAGGGCGAGATGCCCGTGCCACGGCTTTTAGACATTTTTTCGCCGCTGACAGTAATAAAACCGTGAACATGCAGGCCATCGGGCGTTTTCCGGCCTGAAAATTTAAGCATGGCAGGCCAGAACAAGGCGTGGAAATAGACAATGTCTTTTCCGATGAAGTGGTATTGCTCGGTGTTGCCGTTGGGGTCGAGCAAGTCGTCGTAGTCAATGCCTTGCAGGGCGCAATACGCTTTGAGCGATGCCAGGTAGCCTACGGGCGCGTCGAGCCAGACGTAAAAATACTTGCCGGGTGCATCAGGAATGGGTATGCCGAAATAAGGCTCGTCGCGCGAAATATCCCAGTCAGCCAGATTGGCCTCGCTGTCGGCGTCGCCTGTGCCCAGCCACTCGCGGGTCTTGGCAAGCACTTCGGGTTGCAGGTGTTTGCGGCCTTGCGCGTTGCTGCCGGTAGTCCATTGTTGCAAGAACTCAACACAGCGAGGGTCGGACAGCCTGAAGAAAAAGTGTTCTGATTTTTTCAGTATGGGACGGGCTTTGGTGAGCGTGGAGTAAGGCTCTATGAGTTCTGTGGGCGTGTACACGGCACCACACGACTCACATGAGTCACCGTACTGGTCTTTGGCGTGACAGCGCGGGCATTCGCCTTTTATATAGCGGTCAGGCAGGAACATGCCTTTGACGGGGTCAAAAAACTGTTCGATTTCGCGGGTTTCGATAAGGTCGGTGGCCTTGAGGGCACGGTAAATGTCTTGCGACAACGCCACGTTTTCGGGCGTGTCGGTGGAGTGCCAGTGATCGAACTTGATGTGAAAACCGTTGAGATACTGCGGACGCTCGCTGGCGTAGCGCTTGACCAGCTCTTGGGGCGTGATGTTCTCGGCTTCTGCCTTCAGCATGATGGGTGCGCCGTGCACGTCATCGGCACCTACGAAATGCACCGTATGGCCCGCCATTCGCATCGCACGCACCCAGATGTCGGCCTGGATGTATTCCATGATGTGACCGATATGAAAGGAACCGTTGGCGTAGGGCAGGGCAGTGGTTACAAAAATCGTACGCGACATGTTTGTGGTTTCAGCTTTTTGAGAATGAAGAAGGGGTAAAGCTGGATTTTAGGGCTTTCCCCCACATTGTGCTTGGAAGCGCCTTTAAACCGGACGCGTTCGTATTGCCGGTGCAAATAGTCAGACCCCAGCCAGACACGCAATAACATGCGTTCTTGGCCGGGGCCTGGACAGGAAATATGGAGTTTGACGGCTGGGCTGTTGGCCCGACCCGCTAGGCGGGATGCCGCACTCAGTTCACGCTAAGGTATTTCGCGCATTTCGATGTCGGTGACATCTTTGGTTGGGAATATGGGTTTGCGCGCGGCTGGCGCAGCCTGGCGCCGTTGCTCCCAGTAAGCACGGGCACCGAAAGGGCGGCCCTTGACGCGGGCGACGATATACAGAATGCCCACGGCGATAGCGGTGGACACCATGAACAGGAATGCCATCGCCATTCCGAATATGGCGAGGACAAAAAACAAGATGCCGCGGATAATTTGGTTAAATGTATTCATCGTATTTATATGGACCATGATTGTGGGAAAAGATTCCTTCAATCCGTAATTCTTGATCTCTCAGTGTATTCTTCAGGGCAGGGTCTGTCGATCTCGGGGTAAATTCGGGGTTTCATCCACTGTACATCCCGGCCTCTGGTTGTACAACAGCCAGCAGGCAATACAGAAACGTACTGAAACGATTTCGGCGCCCCAGGGGCGTTACTCTTGTTATTTGGAGCAGTTATGCAGATTATCAGCCACGCGGTGCAACCCGGCCTCAGACCCATGCCTAATGTGCGCAACATCATTGCCATAGCGTCGGGCAAGGGTGGCGTGGGCAAGAGTACAACCGCCGTCAACATCGCATTGGCGCTGGCCCGTTCTGGGGCGCGCGTCGGGTTGCTTGACGCCGATATTTACGGCCCCAGCGTGCCTATTATGCTGGGCTTGTCCGGCAAACCCAAAAGTGTGGATGGCAAATTCATGGAGCCGCTGGTCGGTCATGGCCTGCAAGCCAACTCCATAGGCTTTCTGATTGACCAGGATGCCCCTGCCATATGGCGCGGGCCCATGGTCACACAGGCGTTGACGCAATTGCTCACTCAAACCAACTGGCATGACCTTGATTACCTCATTGTTGACATGCCACCCGGAACAGGAGATATTGCACTGACCATGGCACAAAAAGTGCCACTTACCGGTGCCGTCATTGTTACTACACCGCAAGATCTGGCGCTGGCTGATGCCCGCAAGGGCTTGCGCATGTTCCAGAAAGTCAATGTTCCGGTTCTGGGCGTAGTCGAAAACATGTCTACGCATGTGTGTACGCAATGCGGGCATGTCGAGGCCATATTTGGCGAACATGGGGGCCGCGACATGGCAGCCGAATTCAATCTTCCCTGGCTAGGGGCATTGCCGTTGCAGTTGCGCATTCGTGAGCAAACTGACTCGGGCACACCCAGTGTGGTGGCCGAGCCCGAAGGTGAAGCCGCCCGTGCTTATGGCGAGATCGCAGAGCGGCTGGCTGCCAATGTGGCTGCGTTGCCGCCCGACACGGCATCCAGCGGGCCCACGGTCATATCACGGAAGTCCTGATTGCATGCAAAAAGAGGTAGCCGCCAGTTTGCTGGTATTCGCGGGCGTGCTGCAAGTCGCCCGTGCTGAGGTTCCCGAGGTAATCATCGATCCTGGTGGTGTACCTCCCAAGGCTCTGCAATCTATACAGAATGCGGTGGCGGCTATCACACGCCTGTCCGCAGATCAGGACGGGGGTGAGGTGACGCGGTTGCGCAGGCGCGCCTACCAGGCAACCCTCTCGGCCCTGGAAACCCAGGGCTATTTTTCGCCTGTCGTAACCCTGGAAGTCGGCGAAGACATCGGCGGCGAAACCTGGGACATCACCATAGAGCCTGGCGATCGCACTACAGTTAAGGACGTGCAACTGGTATTTAAAGGGCAGATCGACCAGCCCCGGTTTGAATCCCGGGTCAAGACCCTGAAAAACGACTGGCCGCTCGATAAAGAAATGCCCTTTATCAACCAGACGTGGCGCGATGCCAAGGTTGAGTTGCTCGATGGTGTAAGTCGCAAAGATTTTTATTTCGCGCGAATTGCGAACAGTCAGGCCACGATCGATGCCGAGGTGGCACAGGCCGATCTTTTTGTTGAAGTAGACAGCGGGCCGCGTGTGTCCATGGGGCCGGTTCAGGTTAACGGCCTTAAGCGGGTTCCTCAAAAGCTGATAGATCGCTATTTGCAGTATCAGGTGGGCGATCCCTACGATCAAGACCGTCTAGACGACTGGCAACAGGCCTTGCAGTCAACCGCCTTTTTCCGCGGCGCATTTGTTACGCTTGATGCCAGTGATGAAGCGCAGAAAGTAGGGGCAGACGGCGAGGTGCAGCTGCCTGTTCAGGTGCGAGTGTCCGAGGCTCCCGCCCGGCGCGTCACCGCTTCCCTTGGGGTCGACAGCGATCACGGCATACGTGCAGAGGGTTTGTATCGGCAAAACGTGGTGTTCGGGCAGCCTGTCTGGATTGAAACCGGCGCCGGGGTCGACAAAGACCGGCAGCGTGCGTTCTTTGATGTGCATTTACCGCCTACGCGTAAAGGTTATGTAGACAGCGTCGGCCTGCTGTTCGAGCACTCCGACATTGAGGGCCTGGATAACCGGCGCGTCGGAATGGGCTGGAACCGCAAGCACGCCTGGAAGGCGCAAGACGGCAGCCGTGTTGATTATGAAACTGAATATGGCGTAGTGGCTGCACATGACCGCACGCGGATCAGCGGCGCCGACGGCTACGATGTTCCCACGCTGGTCGGTACGGCGCGCTGGATGCGCCGCGACGTTGATGCCAAGTACGATCCGCGCGAGGGCAACCTGATAGAAGTGGGCCTGGGCACGGGGGTCACCATGGACAAAGGTGAAACCTTTTATCGTGCGGGCATTCGTGGGCAGAAGTGGTGGCCGGTGGGCGCGCGTGATGTGCTGACGCTAAGAGGCGAGGTGGGCAAGGTCTGGACGCAAACTGACCGACTGCCGCAAGATTTTGGCTACCGTACTGGTGGTGCACGCACCATACGCGGTTACCGTTACAAGAGCATAGGTCAAAAGCGTGGTGATGCGGTGATTGGGGCTGATTCCCTGGCGGTTGCCAGCATCGAGTACACCCACTACTACACCGAGCAGCTTGGCATGAATTTGTTTCTTGACGTCGGCGATGCAGCGCAAAGCTTCAGCAGCATGCATTGGGCGTTTGGGTATGGTGCGGGTCTGGCGGTGCGTACGCCGGCCGGTCCGTTTTTTGTTGATCTTGCGTACGGGCAGCGCGATAAAAAGCTGCGACTGCACTTTTCCCTGGGTATTGCATTTTGAATGTTGTGTCACGCTGGCTGCGCCCCGTCATAATCTGGCTTGGCCCCCTCACCGTGTTGTTCACCATGGTGCTGTGCGGCTTTCTCTACTGGGTAATCGCCTCGCCATCGGGTACGCGCTGGGCACTTGTCACGGCGGTGCAGCAGGTCGACGGACAAGTGAGCCAGGTGTCAGGCACGCTTTGGGACGGGGTCAGCGTGGGCAGTTTTTCTGCCACATTGCCAGATGTGGCGGTGCGGCTGGAGGGGCTTCATTTACAGGTAGACTGGCACGATCTGCTTAATCGTCGTCTGCATGTGATTGAGCTGTCGGCGGGTGTGGTTGATGTTGACCTTACTGGCGAGTCTGAAGACGATCAGCCCAAGCAACCCTTTAGCGTCCCCGCGCTTCCTGTAAAAATAATTGCCGACAACGTTGCGGTCGGGCAGGTGCGCGTTAGCCAGCACGGGAAGCCGTTGTTGCCGGCCGAGCTCTCAAATATTGCGACGGCACTATATCTGGACCAGGACGGCGCTCAGCTGTCGCTTCGCAGTCTTGATGTTACGCATGAACAACTGACTGCATCCCTTGAGGGTGAGGCCCGGGCACTGAGCCTGCATGACCCGTGGCCCATACAGGTTGATCTGGATGTGCGTGCCACTGGCCGCACCCAAGACTCCCCCCTGTGTGCCCGAAACTATCTTGCCACGCTGCCTGCGGAGCAGGCCAGGGGCAAAGCTTCCAGGCCCGATGACAAGCAAGCAGAAGGTGCGAAGTCTGTCACCAACGGAAAACAGGTCACTAACGGGAAACAAAGCAATACCAAAAAGTCGGCGCAAGACGGCAAACGCGATGTTGATGGGCAGCGGACAGCTAGTACCAAGACAGCGCATTCTGCCAAGTCAACCGCAGACAGCAAGACGCCGGCAGATGAAAAGTCTGTCGCAGGCAAAACGCCGTCTGCAGAAACAAAATCGGCATCAAATGGTGCACAGAATAGTCGCGCAGCTGTGGACACGGTCACTGTCGATCCGGCCACTCCCGATGTAAGCACAAAAAACGCCGACAATGCAGAGCGGGAGCAAACCCTTACTCCGTGTGCTCTTGATCTGCATGCAGAGGTCAAGGGCGATCTCGATGCTCTTGACGTGACCGTGCGAGGCAGTGGACAGGGCATGCATGTCAATGCCGATGCCCATGTCACCCCCAGAGCCGCGTTTCCGCTGAAACGCGCCGTGGCTGATCTTGAACTGGCTGATGGCTCGACATTGCACGGCAAGGTCGGCTGGGAGACGGGCGTGCAGGGCGATGCCACGCTGGATCGCCTGTTTGGTTCTCTGAATACTCTCAATCTTAACGTGGGCCAGTTGGTTGGCCCGGCCATCCCCGACGCGCTGATTACTGTTGATGCTGATTTTGATGTGGTGCTTCAGAACCGCACGGCAGTGCAGTCTGCCGAGGTGGCGATGAATATTGCACAAGGTTCGCGATGGAACAAACAAGCCTTGAGCGGCCACCTCAATACCCACGTGATCAGTAGCAAGAAGCCGTCTCAGGCAGCGGACAAAGGGCAGAGCGCAATTGACGGGAAGGCAACGGAAACCGCCTCTGCCAAGCCAGATGCGGTTGAGCGCGTGCAGACCAGTAAGTCTGGCTCTGAGCAGGCAGCAACAACTACGCAGGCCGTGGCAGCTACGTCTGGCGAAGCTCCCGCGCCTGCCGGGAACACATCTAAAGGCCTACAGCTAACGACAATGCTAGAGGGGCTGCAGCTGGCCGCCCTCGATATGGACCTGACACTGGGCAAAAATCATTTGAAGGCCAAAGGCGCTCTTGGCGTTGCCGACAACAGCCTGGATCTGGATGTACTGGCTCCTCAGCTTGACGCGTTCTGGCCCGATATACCGGGGGGCGTCACGGCAAAAGGCTTTGTGGCAGGTACGCTGGCCACTCACAAGGCTGATCTGAAGGTTGTGTATACCCCGGAAGGCAGCAAAGCCGATGAGCTTGGCAAGGCACCAGCCGATGTGCACGTAGTGCTGGACGGGCATTGGGGCGCGCGCCCCGGTTCTGCGCGTTCCTCCGCAGCGGTTTCAGGTGCTGGTGACAGTAAGCCGGCAGCGGGCAAGGGCAGCGCTGCCTCAGCGCCCAACTCAGAAGCCAAGACGGCAGAAAAAACCAAATCAATAGCTGGGGCCACAACGGCGTCAAACGGCACCGGCCAGGCGCAGCTGCCGTCGAGAGCGCTGGCACCTGCGCTGGAGGGGTGGCGTGGAACAATCAGCACGCTCGAGGCCAAGCATGCCAGCTTTGCTGTCGACCTGAAGGCCCCTGTTGCTGTCAGTTTTTATCCTGGTTCGCAGCCGCCTGCCTGGGAATGGGAGGTGGGCACCACAAGTCTGGCGCTTTTCATGGGCTCGCGAAAGCTGGTTACCCTGGACCACGCCGCCTCGCGAGGCGGCGCCGGGCGCTGGGAAACCCGCGGTGACATCGATCATTTGATTGTTTCGCGCAAACTTATTGACGAGGTGCAGCAGGTTCTGGGTACCTTGTCGGAAAAGACGGAAACCACAGGGGGCATCAAAATACGCGGCGCAGCCGAGGTCAGCCCTACTGAAATCGATCTGGCACTTGACTGGGATCTGAAATTTTCCGGCACGCTGGAGGGTAGCGCCCACGTCAAGCGTATTGCGGGCGACATTATCGTGCCTGCCGAGCCGTCTTTCCCCCTGGGCCTCAAAACACTCACACTGGGCATTCAAGCCAGCCGTGCCAACAGCTCAACCAGTCAGCTGCTTGTCGACCTTGAGGTAGAGACAGAAAAAATGGGCAGTATCTCTGCCCAGGGCAAAACTGTGCTGCACGCTGACGGCATGCGTCTGTTTCTGGAGCCCAAGGATCCTAAGGCCGTACAACTCAAGGCTAATGTGAAAGATCTGGGCTGGCTCAGCCTGTTCACCGGTGATGCCATGGAGTTCGGTGGGACGCTCAATGCCGATGTGAAAATTGATAGCAAGCCTGACGGAAAATGGACTAGCAATGGCACCATACGGGGCGACAAGATACGCATTGTTCGCATTGACGATGGTATCAGGCTTCTCGACGGCACCCTGCTGGCCAGCGTCAGGGACGACACACTGGTACTTGAGTCGCTGAAGTTTCCCGCGCGGTTGCGCACAACGCCCAAAGAGTGGCGCACTGCCGAATGGGTGAGCAGCAATCCCGACGCCAAGAATGGCAGCCTGACGATTACGGGTGACTGGAATCTCCTTGAGTCGGCCGGCGATATTGATGTGGCGTTTTATCGTTATCCGCTGCTGCAGCGGTCAGACCGCTACGCCATGATTACGGGTGATCTTGCAGTTGCAATCACCATTCCCAAGATAGACGTCAAGGGGTCGGTGGTGGCTGATGCGGGCTGGGTAGACCTGGATATGCTCAGTTCTATCCCCACACTGGATTCTGACGTCGTCGTGATTCGGGCGGGTGACGACAGAAATAAAATAAAGGCGGCTTCGCCTGTCGACGTGTCTTTGGATCTTGATGTTGACCTGGGCCCGCGCTTTTACCTTACGGGCTATGGCGTCAACTCGGGTTTGATCGGCAAGCTGCACATCACCATGATCGGCGAAAAGCTTACGGCAATAGGTGCGCTGCACACGCGTGGCGGTGCGATCGAGGCCTATGGTCAGCGCTTGCAGCTGAGGCGGGGCACGGTGACCTTCCAGGGCGATATATCCAGCCCTGTGCTTGACATCGAGGCGCTGCGCACCGGGCTGGCGGTGGAGGCTGGGGTGCGTGTGGCAGGCACTGCGCGCCGCCCGCGTATTGACCTGGTGTCTTATCCGGCCGTCAGTGACATCGAGAAGCTTTCCTGGCTGCTGCTGGGGCATGGTCCAGATGATTCGGGAGGGGATGCTGCCCTGTTGTTCTCCGTGGGTAGCTCTTTTCTCAGTGACGGCGAGCCGTTCTATCGTCGGTTCGGCATTGACGAGGTCAGTATGCGCTCAGGAGAGCTTGGAGGCGCCGGTAGCATTCTGCCCGCCGATACTGTGGTCAAGGGGACAGACTCCGGCAGTAGCGACGTTGAGCAACGCTTTATTGTGGTCAGCAAGGCCTTGTCGGCAGGCTTTACGGCCAGCGTGCGCCAGGCCTTGTCCGATACGGGCACGGTGGGCCATATCAGTTATCGTTTGGCGCGTGGCCTTACAGCCGAACTCAGCGTGGGTACAGTAAATGGTCTTGCTCTGGTGTATCGCTGGTTCTCGCGCGATTAGCCGGGCTTGTCCGGGCGCCCCAAATGGTGGCTCCTGCATGGGTGGCCCTATAGGGGCTAAAATACGCGCCAACGTCTAAAAGGTAGGGCTATGAGCATTAAAAATGATCGCTGGATCCGGCAAGCCGCCGCCAACGGCATGATAGAACCCTTCGAGCCGGGCCAGGTGCGTTCGGTCGACGGCAAGCGTATTGTCAGTTATGGAACAAGCAGTTACGGGTATGATGTACGTTGCGCGGATGAATTCAAGATATTTACCAATATCAATTCAACTATTGTCGACCCCAAGGCTTTTGATGAAAAATCGTTTGTTGATTTCAAAGGCGATGTCTGCATCATTCCGCCCAATTCATTTGCACTGGCCCGCACCATAGAATATTTTCGTATTCCGCGCACTGTGCTCACCATATGCCTGGGCAAAAGCACATACGCCCGTTGCGGCATCATCGTCAACGTTACGCCCCTTGAACCCGAGTGGGAAGGCCATGTAACGCTGGAGTTTTCCAATACCACGCCCTTACCCGCCAAAATTTATGCGGGTGAAGGCTGCGCACAAATGTTGTTCCTGGAAAGCGATGAAGAATGCGAAACCTCGTATAAAGATCGTGGCGGCAAATACCAGGGGCAGACTGGGGTTACCCTGCCTCGCACATAGCTGGAGCAGTACTGATGAAATTTCGCTTCCCCATCGTGATCATCGATGAAGATTACCGCTCAGAAAATGCCTCCGGGTTTGGCATTCGAGCCCTGGCGTCGGCCATTGAGGCCGAGGGTGTAGAAGTGCTGGGCGTTACCAGTTATGGTGACCTCAGCTCGTTTGCCCAGCAACAAAGCCGTGCCAGCGCGTTCATTTTGTCGATCGATGATGAGGAGTTCGTGGTGGCGTCGCCTGAAGACGTAGCCAATGCCATCAAGAATTTGCGCTCGTTTATTGGCGAACTGCGTTTTCGTAATTCCGATATCCCCATCTACCTGTATGGCGAAACGCGTACCTCGCAGCACATACCCAATGACATCCTGAAAGAGCTGCACGGCTTTATTCATATGTTCGAAGACACGCCTGAGTTCGTGGCCCGGCATATCATCCGTGAAGCGCGTTCTTATCTTGATAGCCTGGCGCCGCCGTTTTTTCGCGAACTGGTCAAATATGCCTCTGACGGCTCGTACTCGTGGCATTGCCCGGGGCACAGCGGTGGGGTGGCCTTCTTGAAAAGCCCGGTCGGGCAAATGTTTCACCAGTTTTTTGGTGAAAACATGCTGCGTGCCGACGTCTGTAATGCGGTAGACGAACTGGGCCAGTTGCTTGACCATACCGGCCCCATCGCCGAGTCTGAGCTGAATGCCGCGCGCATTTTTCATGCTGATCACTGCTTTTTCGTTACCAATGGTACGTCCACGTCGAACAAGATTGTTTGGCATGCCAACGTCGCCAACGACGACGTGGTCGTAGTTGACCGAAACTGTCACAAGTCGATTTTGCACGCCATTACCATGACGGGTGCGATCCCGGTGTTTCTGCGTCCTACGCGCAACCACCTGGGCATTATCGGTCCGATTCCGCTCGAAGAATTTGATCCGGAAAACATCCGCAAAAAAATCGAAGCCAACCCGTTTGCGAGTCAGGCGCCCGACAAAAAGCCGCGCATTCTTACGCTTACGCAAAGCACGTATGACGGTGTTATTTACAACGTCGAAATGATCAAGGAAAAGCTGGGTTCAGAAATTGACACCCTTCACTTTGACGAAGCCTGGCTGCCGCATGCGTCGTTTCACGAGTATTACAAAGACATGCACGCCATAGGCGAGAACCGCCCGCGTTCCAAAGACGCCATGGTGTTCGCCACGCACTCCACACACAAGCTGCTGGCCGGCTTGTCGCAGGCGTCGCAAATTACGGTGCAAGACTCTGAAACACGGCAGCTTGATCGCAACGTGTTTAACGAAGCCTATTTAATGCACATGTCTACCTCGCCACAGTACGCCATTATTGCGTCGTGTGACGTGGCCGCTGCCATGATGGAGCCGCCCGGTGGCACCGCGCTGGTCGAAGAAAGCATTACCGAAGCCCTGGATTTTCGCCGTGCCATGCGCAAGGTGGAGTCTGAGTTCGGCAAAGACGACTGGTGGTTTAAGGTATGGGGGCCCAACCGTCTGGTGGCAGACGGCATAGGCGAGCGTGATGACTGGCTGCTCAAGTCGGGCGACAAGTGGCACGGCTTTGGTGACCTGGCCGAGGGCTTTAACATGCTGGATCCCATCAAGGCAACGGTGGTAACACCGGGTCTTGATATCTCTGGCACGTTTGCTGACACCGGCATCCCGGCGGCACTGGTTTCCAAATACCTGACGGAACACGGCGTGGTGGTAGAGAAAACCGGGCTTTATTCGTTTTTTATTCTGTTTACCATCGGCATTACCAAAGGCCGCTGGAACACGCTGTTGACGGCACTTCAGCAGTTTAAAGACGACTACGACCGCAACAACCCGCTGTGGCGCATACTGCCTGACTTCTGCAAACAGCATCGTCGCTACGAAAAGCTGGGTCTGCGCGATCTGTGCCAGCAGATTCACGAGGCATATCGCAAATATGACCTGGCACGCCTTACCACTGAGGTCTACCTCAGCGATATGGTGCCCGCCATGAAGCCATCGGTGGCGTATGCCAAGATGGCGCATCGCGAGTCTGAGCGCGTCAGCATTGATGCCCTTGAGGGGCGTGTTACGGGCGTGCTGCTTACGCCTTACCCGCCGGGTATCCCGCTGCTGATTCCGGGCGAGCGCTTTAACCAGCGCATCGTCAGCTATTTGCAGTTTGCACGTGAGTTCAACGCTACCTTCCCTGGGTTTGAAACCGATGTGCACGGGCTGGCGCGCGACGTGCAGCCAGATGGTGAAGAGCGCTACTACGTCGACTGCATCAAAGAAGACTAACCGGCGTGGCGATAAGGCAAGGTGGGGTGGTGCAGGCCACCACCCACGAACCCGCCTCTGGGGGCGTACGGACGAGCGCGAAAAAAACCGGCAATCGGGGCGCTCGCGGTTCGACGCCGAGCGGTTCGCTTAACCAGGTATTTGATGTGGCAGTGGTGGGTGCTGGCGCGGCCGGAATGATGGCTGCGGCCGTGGCAGGGCAGCGGGGGCTGCGTGTGGTGCTTATTGACCATGCCAAAAAGCTGGCTGAGAAAATTCGGATCTCTGGCGGTGGCCGCTGCAATTTCACGAATATCAACACCAGCCCTGCCAATTTTATTTCGCAAAACCCGCATTTTTGTCGCTCGGCGCTGGCGGCCTATACCCCGCAAGACTTTATCGATATGGTCGGCAGACATGGCATTGTCTGGCATGAGAAACACCGGGGACAGCTGTTTTGCGATGAATCCAGTGAAAACATTATCACCATGCTGCAGCATGAGTGCGATGACGGTCGCGTGTCATGGCGTATGCCCTGTGCGGTAGAGCGTATAACGCGTGCCGATGACAACGTGTTTGTGCTGCATACGTCCCAGGGTGAGGTGCAGGCGCACCAGCTTGTGATGGCGACGGGCGGCATGGCCATCCCGCAATTGGGCGCGACTGATTTCGCCTTGGGTGTGGCGCGGCAGTTTGGGCTGAAAGTGATTGAGCCCCGGCCTGCGCTGGTTCCGCTTACCTTCGATGCAGAGGCCTGGAAGCCGTTTTCTGCCCTGAGCGGTGTGGCGCTCGAAGTGCTGGTGCGCGCTGTCGGGACTGCTACAACTGCTATCCGTGCAACTACTGCAACTACTGCAACTGCAACAATTGCTACCAGTGACACCACTGCCACCGCTGCCACCGCTGCTACGGATGCTAGGAGTGTTCCGAGTGCTGTGGGTATCGATGCTAGCCGTTCGAAACTGGAAGCTGCCGCCGCAAGAAAGGCGAACCGACGCCAGAGGCCGGGCGGTAAGGCCGCACAGACTGAGTTTCTCGAAGACTTGCTTTTTACACACCGTGGCCTGTCTGGCCCGGCCATTTTGCAGATATCCAGTTACTGGAATCCGGGCGAGGCGATTTCTGTTGATCTTGCGCCAGGGCGTGACCTTGCCCGCGAACTGCTTGAAAGCAAGCAGGGCAGTCGTCAGAAGCTGGGGTCGGTGTTGTCGGGTATGTGGCCCAAGCGCCTGGCTGACCAATGGCTGGCCAACGCGCAAGCTACTGGTGACGGTTTGGGCGAGCAACGCCTGGCCGATGTGCCGGACAAGATTTTGCGCGAACTGGGTGCGTGCATCAATGCCTGGCAGCTGTTTCCCAACGGTACGGCGGGTTACAAGAAAGCGGAAGTGATGCGTGGCGGGGTTGATACACGCTGCCTGAACCAAAAGACCATGGAAGCCAATGCGGTGCCTGGCCTGTACTTTATAGGGGAAGCCGTGGATGTTACGGGCTGGCTGGGGGGCTATAACTTTCAGTGGGCGTGGGCTTCAGGTGTGGTCTGCGGCAAGGCATTGTTACAGCATGGCGGTAAACACTAGCCGGCATTAATATGCTTTCAGCGCAGGGCACAAGGCGGCATCTGCGGCACGGCATTGTTACAGCATGGCGGCAAACGCTGGCGAGCATTAGTATATTTGCAGCGCAGGGCTTCTGGTGTGGTGTGCGGCAACGCATTGTTGCAGCATGGCGGCAAACGCCAGATGGCATTAATATATTTTCAGCGCTGGGCCCAAATCTGTTTGTCGCTGTCTGGCTTTCGGGGTATGCTCACGTTTGCTGTCGTCACACAGTGGGAGAGCGTCGATTTATCGGCCGCCGAAGGCGCAATTCGCCCGAAATCGCTCAGGCACCCCGTACCGCTCGTGTGTTGTCGCCAATTGGCTGGCAAGGCAGCATTCTGGAGAGACTCGTTCCATTGGCCCGCAGGCCTGGCATCGGGCGCCGAAGGTGAACCCCCTATATGGGGTCAACTCTCAGGCAAAAGGACAGAAGGGCGGCGCAAGGGCCAGTTGGCTCGGCGTCGTCGTTTCGTTTCCGGAGCCTCTCTCATGTCTACAGCACTAAAACATACCCCTCTGCATTCTGCTCATCTTCAGGCCGGCGCCAAAATGGTCGACTTCGGTGGCTGGGATATGCCTGTTTCCTATGGCTCGCAAATCGAAGAGCATCACACCGTACGCCGCGCCGCGGGTATGTTCGATGTTTCGCACATGCTCAATGTTGATGTACGTGCCAAAGAAACCACCGCCTCAGCGTTAACCGAGGCCCAGAGTGCCGCCACGGGTGAAAAAGGCGTGCGTGCCTTTCTCTCACGCTTGCTGGCCAATGACGTGGCCAAGCTTACGGTGCCAGGCAAGGCCCTGTACTCGTGCATGCTCAAGCCTGACGGCGGCGTCATTGACGACCTGATTGTGTACTTTTTTGATGAAGCCAACTGGCGGCTGGTGGTAAATGCCGGTACGGCAGACAAAGACATTGCCTGGATGCAGCAGGTAGCCCACGATGAGGGCTTTGAGGTTCAAATTGAACCCCGGCGTGATCTGGCCATGATTGCGGTGCAAGGGCCCCAAGCTCGCGAAAAGCTCTGGGCCGCGCGCCCGCACTGGAAAGCCCCCACAGAGCAGTTGGCGGCTTTTAATGGTGTTTACATTGATGCCGATACGCTGGTTGCACGCACAGGCTATACCGGTGAAGACGGATTTGAAGTTGTACTGCCGGCTACCCGGGTTGGTGCTTTCTGGAATGATCTGGTCAGCCAGGGCGTGTTGCCTTGTGGTCTGGGCGCACGCGACACACTGCGGCTTGAGGCGGGCATGAATCTGTACGGGCAAGAAATGAATGAACAGGTTAACCCACTGATCTCGGGCCTGTCATGGACGGTTTCCTTTAAAAACCCCGATCGCCATTTTATCGGCCGAGACGCCCTTGAAGCTATTACCCCCGAGCAAACGCTGGTGGGCATCAAGCTGCTTGAGCGCGGTGTTATGCGGGCGCACATGAAGTTGCGCAGTGCTCAGGGCGAGGGTGAACTCACCAGCGGCTCCATGTCGCCTACCATGGGTGTTTCCATCGGTATGGCGCGCGTGCCCCTGGGCCTGCAGCCTGGCGATGCCGTCGAAGTCGAGATGCGCGGCAAATGGATGCCTGCAGAAGTGGTAAAAATGCCTTTCGTGCGCAACGGCAAAATTTCGGCCTGATGCGCGCGCTCACTCTTATAACGAATACTGATTTTCACGGGGTACACCATGAGTCTTCCAACTGATCGCAAGTACACGTCTTCCCATGAATGGGTCAAGCCTGACGGCGACGTCTTCCTAGTAGGCATTACCGATGCCGCTCAAGACCAACTGGGCGATCTGGTTTTTGTGGGTGATGTTAACCCCGGTGCCAAGCTGTCTGCTGGCGATACCGCGGGTGTGGTTGAGTCGGTCAAGGCCGCTTCTGACATTTACGCGCCAGTCGATGGCGAGATTGTGGCCTTTAATGAGGCGCTGGGGGACCAGCCTGACCTCATTAACCAGGCCGCCTTTGATACCTGGATCTTCAAGATTAAGCCCAATAACCCTGACGACGTCGATGGCCTTATGGATGGCGACGACTACGAGGCGCTCGGCGCCAGCTAAGTGCCTGTAGGCGCCCGCCGGCGCCTTTTAGTGTCTGTTTTTTGTGGCGGTCGGCGCTCTGAGGTGTAACGCGACCTCAGCGGGCCAACCGCTCTGATCATGCCCACATGCCCCGCATTTCTTTCTGTTTAGGTTGATTATGTTGCGAGATTTAGACCCTCACTCTGACTTTATCCCCCGGCATATAGGCCCGGGCCAGGCTGATCAGGCCCGCATGCTGGAAGCCATTGGGGCACAAAGCCTCGAGAGTCTGGTGCAACAGGTGGTGCCGGCCAGCATTCTCGACCGCAAACCGCTTGATCTGCCAGCTTCGCGCAGCGAAACTGATGCGCTGGCTGGCCTGCGCGAAATCGCGGGGCGCAACCAGGCTTATCGCAACTACATTGGACAGGGGTACTACGGTACGCATGTGCCGCATGTGATTTTGCGCAATATTCTTGAGAACCCGGCATGGTATACGGCCTACACGCCATACCAGCCCGAGATCTCGCAGGGCAGGCTCGAGGCGCTGCTTAATTACCAGACCATGGTCGCTGATCTGACCGGGCTGGATATCGCCAATGCGTCGCTGCTGGACGAGGGTACTGCCGCCGCCGAGGCCATGGCGCTTGCGCGTCGCAGTTCGCGTTCAAAAAGTAATGTGTTCTTTGCCTCGCAGCATTGTCATCCACAAACACTTGAAATCCTCCGTACCCGCGCCGGTGGGCTGGGTATTGAGCTGCTGGTAGGTGACGAAGCTGCCGGCCTGCCCGCATGTTTTGGCGTGCTCGTGCAATACCCGCATAGCCAGGGTGATATCGCCGACTATCGTGCGCTGGCTGAGCAGGCGCATGCCATGGGCGCAGTGGTCTCTGTTGCGACTGACTTGCTGGCACTTGCTTTGCTGGCGCCACCGGGTGAGTGGGGCGCTGATATTGCTGTCGGCTCTGCCCAGCGCTTTGGCGTGCCGCCGGGCTATGGGGGCCCGCACGCAGGCTTTATGGCGTGTAAAGATAGCTTTAAGCGCAGTATGCCGGGCCGGCTGGTGGGTGTGTCTAAAGACAGTCAGGGTGCACCCGCCTTGCGTCTTGCGCTGCAAACGCGCGAGCAGCATATTCGCCGTGAAAAGGCCACTTCCAATATTTGCACGGCACAGGTGTTGCTGGCTGTCATGGCCGGCATGTATGCGGTATGGCATGGGCCCGCTGGCCTTACCCGCATTGCCGAACGCGTTGCCACGCTGACCAGTTTTCTGAAAGGCGCGCTGGAGCAACTGGGCGTTACCGTTGTCAATAAACAGTATTTTGATACGCTGTTGCTCGATACGGGCGACGCTACGCAGGCGATTGTTGAGGCTGCAAAGGCTGCGCGTATAAACCTGCGTCAGCCTGGTGCAGGCCGCCTGGTCGTGTCGCTGGACGAAACCGTTACGGTGGCAGATATTGACGCGCTGTTGTCTGTGTTTGCACAGGGCCTGGGTAAAACCTGGGATGCTGCCGCACAAAAAGCCAAGCCCACCGCCTTGGGCATACCTGCAGGCTTGCGCCGCCAGGGTGCAATCTTGTCGCACCCCATCTTCTCGCGCATTCAGTCAGAAACCGACATGCTGCGCTATCTGCGCAGCCTGGCTGACAAAGACCTCGCACTTGATCGCACCATGATCCCACTGGGTTCATGCACGATGAAGCTAAACGCCACGGCCGAAATGATCCCGGTTACCTGGCCAGAGTTCGGCAATATGCATCCGTTTGCGCCCGCTGATCAGGCACAGGGCTATAAAGAGCTTGTCGACCGTCTGTCATCTGCACTCTGCGTTATTACAGGGTATGACGCGGTCAGCCTGCAGCCCAACTCGGGCGCCCAGGGCGAGTATGCAGGCCTTCTGGCCATACAGGCCTACCATCACGCCAACGGTCAGCCTCAGCGTAATGTGTGTCTTATCCCCGCATCGGCCCACGGCACTAATCCAGCCTCGGCTCAGCTGGCAGGCATGGATGTGGTGGTGGTGGCTTCTGACAGCAATGGCAATGTTGATGTTGCAGACCTGAAGGTTCGAATCGCTCAGGTGGGCGATCGTCTCGCGGCCTTGATGATTACTTATCCGTCTACCCATGGCATGTTTGAAACCGCTGTGCGCGAGATCTGCGCACTGGTGCATGATGCGGGCGGGCAGGTATACATCGATGGGGCCAATATGAATGCCATGGTAGGCCTTGCCCAGCCGGGCAAGTTCGGCGGCGATGTGTCGCACCTTAATCTGCATAAAACATTTTGCATTCCTCACGGGGGCGGTGGGCCGGGTGTAGGCCCGGTGGCCGTGCGTTCGCACCTGGCACCTTATTTGCCGGGCCTGGTCGACGAGACTGGTGTGCTGCCTGAAGGCGCGAAAGTCGGGCCGGTGTCTGCGGCACCCTATGGCTCGGCCAGCATTTTGCCTATTTCATACATGTATATTTCGATGATGGGTGCTGAGGGGCTTAGAGCAGCGTCAGAAGTCGCCATTTTGAATGCCAACTACATTGCTGCGCGGCTGCGCGAGCATTATCCGATTTTGTATGCAGACAGCAACGGGCACGTAGCGCACGAGTGCATTCTGGATATCCGTCCCATCAAAGACCGTTGCGGCATTTCGGCTGAAGATGTTGCCAAGCGTCTGGTTGATTATGGCTTTCATGCACCCACCATGAGTTTTCCGGTGGCAGGTACGCTCATGGTTGAGCCCACCGAGTCGGAAGGGCTGGCTGAGCTTGACCGCTTTATCGACGCCATGATTGCCATCCGCGAAGAAATTGCACAGGTGGAGCGCGGCGAGAAAGACGCAGAAGACAATGTGTTGCGCAATGCGCCACACACCGCACAAATGCTGCTGGCTTCAGCGTGGCACCATGATTACACGCGTGAGCAAGCAGCGTATCCGCTCGCCAGCCTGCGCCATAACAAATACTGGCCGCCGGTATCGCGTGTGGACAATGCCTGGGGTGATCGCAATCTCATGTGCTCATGCCCCCCGATGGAGTCATATCTGGATGATGAGACGGTTGTAAACGTCGAGTAGGGGTTTAGGGCGTTTGTGGCAGGCTCTATAGCTTCGCGCCGCAATCGTGCGGCAGGCAACGGGCCACTACTGGTTCAGTGGTTTTGCCGGCCAGACAGCGCGAGCGCTATCTTCAAACTACTGTTGCCACGCTAGTGTCGGCCAACATCAACGCGAGAACCACTGGTGGACGATGGCAGCTTTCTGACGCTGTCATCGTCCGCCCGCACTATGCAACAGTGTCGAGGACTTTTTTGATGGTGTCGAAGATATGCGCGATCTGCTCTGCTTCAATGATGAGTGGTGGTGATATTGCAATGATGTCGCCGGTGTAGCGCACCATAACGCCGGCATCAAAGCACTTGCCAAACACTTCAGCTGCACGCGCGCCTGGTGCGCCTTCACGCGACTTCAATTCAATGCCGGCGACCAGGCCAAGGTTACGCACGTCGATGACGTGACGGGCGTCTTCCAGCTGGTGTGCGGCGTCTTCAAAGGTTTGCGACATATCTTTGGCGCGTTTGAAGAGGTGGTCACGCTCGTAGATTCCCAGCGTTGCAAGCATGGCTGCCGTGGCGAGGGGGTGGGCTGAGTAGGTGTAGCCGTGGAAAAACTCGATGCCGTTGGCTGCTGCGGCCAAAATGGTATCGTGGATTTCGCGCTTGACGGCGACGGCACCGGCTGGCACGGCGGCGTTGCTAATGCCTTTGGCCATGGTGATGAGATCAGGCGTAACACCAAACAATTCGCTGGCGGTATTGGCACCCAGGCGACCAAATGCGGTAATAACTTCGTCGAAGATCAGCAAAATGCCGTGGTTTTCGGTGATGGCCCGCAGCTTTTGAAGATAACCTTTTGGGGGGAGAAGTACCCCGGTCGAACCCGCCAGTGGCTCGACGATGACGGCGGCGATGGTCGAGGCGTCGTGCAGCGCGATAATACGCTCGAGCTCATCGGCAAAATGCTCGCCCCAGGCGGGCTGGCCGTGCGAATGGGCATTTTTCGACAAGTCATGGGTGTGCGGCAGGTGATCGACACTGGGCAGCAGAGCACCTGAGAAGGTTTTGCGGTTGGGTGAAATACCACCCACCGAAATGCCGCCAAAGCCTACGCCATGGTAGCCGCGTTCGCGGCCGATAAGACGCGTGCGTTGGCCTTCACCGCGGGCGCGGTGGTAAGCCAGCGCGATCTTTAGCGACGTGTCGACAGACTCTGACCCCGAGTTGGTAAAGAAAATGCGGTCCAGGCCCTTGGGCATCAGTTTGGCTACAGCCGTGGCGGCCAGAAAAGAGTCTGTGTGGCCCATCTGAAAGCTTGGTGCATAGTCGAGCTCAGCCGTCTGCTGCGAGATGGCGTCTATGATTTCCTGGCGACCATGCCCGGCATTGACACACCACAACCCCGCCGTAGCATCCAGAATTTGCTGGCCTTCCGTTGAGGTGTAGTACATGCCCTTGGCTTTTGCGAGCAGGCGCGGTTTGTCTTTGAACTGGCGGTTTGCTGTAAACGGCATCCACAGATTCGAAAGGTCGGGAAGGTCGGCGTGGCTGGTCATGGGGAGTCTCGAAGGTTCTGAATTATGATGAGGTTGCAGGAGGAACTACCGACTATTCTCGGCTGGACCGTCAGGTAAATAAATATACGGTATGGTCGAAATGTTTCAGCTGTACTGGTAATATTTTAAAAACCGTACTGTTAAGGTGTTGCCATGCAGTTTTTCCAGCCTGTTCGTGATCGCAAGCATGCAAAATCGCTTGTGGATCAGGTGGTTGCCGCCATCGAGCAGGCTATACGAAGTCAGGTTTTGCGCTCAGGAATGGCCTTGCCATCGGTGCGGGCGTTTGCACGAGTACATGGCGTGAGCCCCTTCACTGTATCGGCCGCCTACAGTCGTCTGGTCGCGCAGAACTGGCTGGTTGCCCGGCCCGGGGCTGGGTATAGGGTCGCGGCGCGGCCAGTCTCCAATGATGTGTCGTCATCTGCCCGGGCTCTGGACGGCTGGGTTCCTCCCGCGCTGGGGGCTGCGTGGCTGCTGGCCGATGTCTTCGCCGATCACTCCATCCCCATTAAATCGGGTTGCGGCTGGCTCCCGCCAGAATGGCTGGACGAAGCGGGCTTACGGCAGGCATTGCGTCAGGTCGCCCGTACGCCTGTCAATCAGTTGGCTGGCTACGGACACCCATACGGCTATTATCCCTTGCGTGAAAGCATCTGCCAGGCACTGGCCGCCCATGGCCTGCCGTTGGTGCCGGATCAGGTGTTGCTTACGCAAGGAGCTACACAAGGCCTGGATATTGTCATACGCACATTGTTGCAGCCGGGTGATGTGATTGCCGTCGAACTGCCCAGCTACGCCAATATTCTGCCCACGCTGCGCCTTGCAGGTCTGAAGGTGTGCGGCATAAGTCGCAATGAAGACGGGCTGGCGCTTAATGAACTCGATGCCCTGGCACAACAAGAAGACCTCAAAGCCTTGTTTGTTACCACGGTGTTGCATAACCCCACCGGTACCAGCCTTTCCATGAGCAATGCCTTCCGAGTGCTCCAGCTGGCCGAGCAGCACGACTTTCGCATTATCGAAGATGACGTCTCCCGAGACTTGTTGCCGGACCTTGGTCCCATGCTGGCTGCCATGGCGGGAGCAGGCAGAGTCATTCAGGTATCGGGCTTCTCCAAGAGCATCATGCCATCAATGCGCGTGGGCTATATCGCGGCCGATGCGGCATTGATCCGGGAATTCGCCAAAACCAAAATGGCGTTGGGGCTGACTACGCCAGAAATGATGGAGCGCACGGTGTATCAGGTGTTGCGTCAGGGCCGCCATCGTGCGCATTTGCAGCGCATACAGGAACGCTTGCGAGACGCGCACGACGAGCTGTGCGGCTTAATGGATGAGCACGGTCTGGAGATTTATGCGCGTCCGCGCGCAGGGCTGTTTCTTTGGGCGCGGCTGCCAGGCGCCTGGCGTGAGCAGGGTGCCGCGCGACTGGCGGAGATGGCATTGTGCGATGGCATATGGCTGGCACCAGGGGCTTATTTTGACCCTGAGCAGGCCCACACTGGCTGGGTGCGTTTCAATGTGGCGTACTCGCGGCATACAGCTTTATGGAAATTTATCTTCAAGGCGCTGCAAGCCTCACCTTGAATCACATCCTTGGGTTATTCATACTGGTCACATAATGCTTACTTTTAAACAGATAGAGGCGCTTTACTGGGTTGTGCAGCTCGGTGGCTTTTCCAGAGCGGCGCAAAAGCTCAATACAACCCAATCAGCAATTACGAAGCGAATTCGCGAGCTTGAATCAGATTTTGACGTGCAGATATTTGATCGGTCAGGTCAGAAGGCAGTGCTGACCCGCAAGGGGCAGGAAGTTCTGGATCTTGCGTCACAGCTCCTTTCGCAGCGCGATCTGATGCTTATGAAAATTCAGGGGTTTCATACCTTTTCGGGTGTGCTTCGTCTGGGCATTACCGAGATCACGGCGATGACCTGGTTGCCTGACATGATTCAGCAATTGCGCCTGTTATTTCCCAAACTCGTCGTCAGTCCAAAGATAGGGATGGCTGCGGAGCTGCAGCATCATCTATTGGGAGGGCAACTGGATATGGCCGTGCTGCACGGAGAGCTACGCCACCCGTCATTTGAATCCAGGCATCTGGCTAGCGTTCCGTTTGCCTGGGTTGGCAGCCCGAATCTGGTCTCGCCGGATAAAATCTATTCTCCGGAAGATATCTCGAATATGTCTTTGATCAGGCAAGATGCCGAGTCTGGTCTAAACCTTATCTATGACGAGTGGCTGTCGCCATACAAGGCAAAATCTAATCTTTTCACGATTAACAGTCTGCTTGCCATGGTGGGGCTGACCGTGGCAGGGTTTGGGGTTTCGTGTGTGCCCATCAACTATTTTCGCAATCTGGTGCGGGCTGGAAAACTGGTCGTAGTCCAGACCAGCAAGCCGCTGCCCGAATCAACCTACTGCGCCATGTATGCAAAAGATGCAAATAGCGTGTTCTATGGCGAGATAGTGGAGATCGCCCGGGCAGTATGTAATTTTTCCGTTCCCTATGGAAGCGGCGTCATCAGTGTCTGATATCGGTCAAGAATTTCTTTGCGCGATCCGTTCGCGGGCTTGTGAAAAATCGGCCGGAGGCGCTTCTTCGACGATTTTGCCGGCATCCATGAACCAGACCATATCTGCCACGTCCTTGGCAAAGTTCATTTCGTGAGTCACACAGACCATAGTCATGCCTTCGCTGGCCAGCCCCTGCATTACCTGAAGCACTTCGTTGACCATTTCAGGATCCAGCGCGCTGGTTGGTTCGTCGAACAGCATAATACGAGGTTTCATCGCCAGCGCACGTGCAATAGCGACGCGTTGTTGCTGGCCACCTGACAGCTCGCCGGGAAACGCTTTTGCCTTATTGGCGAGCCCGACTCTTTCTAGCAGCGCGTGTGCATGTACTTCTGCATCCTGCTTGCGTGCGCGCTTAAGTGTGATGGGCGCAACGGTTAAGTTATCCAGCACGTTCATGTGAGGAAACAGATTGAACTGCTGGAAAACAAAGCCAATCTGGCTACGCATTTCATCTATGGACCCACAATCATAGACGTCTGTGCCATCAACCAATATCTGGCCTTGCTGAATGGGCTCAAGCCGGTTAATGGTTCGGATGAGCGTCGACTTCCCTGACCCGGACGGGCCGCACACCACCAGCACCTCACCTTGCGTAACCTGCGCTGTGATATCGATGAGCGCCTGGTAGTCGCCATACCATTTGCCGACGTTTTTAAATTCAATCATGTGTCTATCCTTGTGCTGCCAGTATCCGGCTATTAGCGATATGTGTTTCCACCAGTTTCACCAGACCCGTAAGAATCAGGTTGAGGGTGAAATAAGTCAGCGCAAGCAGGCCGAACACCTCGAATGGTTTCGTCAGGAGAATATTGTTGATTTGCGCCGCAGCAAATGTGAGTTCATGCACGCTGATGACAAAGCCCAGGGAGGTTTCTTTTACCGTGGAGATGAACTGGCTAAGTATGCTGGGTATTGTGTTGAAAAGTGCCTGAGGCAGAATGATCTTGCGCATGGTCTGCAGATAGCTCAAACCTAGCGAGCGGCCCGCTTCCAGCTGCCCCCCAGGCAGTGCCTGGATGCCGCTGCGTATTATCTCGGACATATACGCGCTTTCATAAAAAACAAGCGCTACCACCATGGTTGTGCCGCCGGCCACGGGGCGTTTTATCACGAGGGGCACGAAAAAATATGCCCAGAATATAAACATGAGCAAGGGAAGCCCTCGCACTATGTATACGATAGCCGTCGTCGGGTAATAGAGAATTTTGTACCGGCTGATTCGTCCAAGCGCAAGAATGATGCCGAACGGAAACGCCAGCATAAGACTGATCAGGGCAAGACTGACTGTTGCGACCAAACCACCCATGGGGCCGTTGGGATACTGCCCAACGAGCAGCAGCAGCCAGTTATTTGAGATGATGTCGAGCATAATGTTGAGCTACCGGGCGCTGAACGCTGAACGTTTAGAAAGATAGGCGCCGATGAACATCAGCACGAGTGAGATGGCCAGGTAGATGACCGTGACGACTGCGTAGACTTCAAACGTCTTGAACGTTGCCGATTCGATTTCGCGCCCCGCCCCCGTCAACTCGATCAAACCTATTGCCATCGCCAGACTTGTGTTCTTAAATAGCAAAAGTGTCTGGTTGGTAAGTGTCGGAATGGAAATAATAAAAGCCTGGGGCAATATGATCTTGCGCATGGAGCGCATGTAATTCAGCCCCAGTGTGCGCGAGGCCTCCATTTGCCCCGAGGGTATAGAGCGAATTGCGCTGCGAAGGTCTTCCGAAACATAAGCGGCGGTTACCAGCCCAATTGCTACGGTAGCGTAGAAGAACTCACCACCTAGAATATTGATTTTGTCGTTGATGGATTCAGGAATGATCGCTGCGATGCCGAAGTACCACAGCAGAATATGTACCAGCATTGGTACGTTGCGATGAAACGCAATGTACAGGACGATAATATAATCCAACGCCTTGATTTTGAGAGTGCGCAACACGGTCAGCAGACTGCCCAATGTGAAGGCAAGCAGCCAGGCGAGCGCCGTCATCTCCAGGGTGGTTATAACTCCCTGGAGAATCAGGCTAGGGTAGCCATTGCTTAGTAGCGACGCGAAGTCGAGTGTGTAATTCATTGCTCCGGCACCCTGGTATTTTGTTTAGCCTTTGATTTCTTCGAATTTGAACTCGCGTTTGGTATAGAAGTTCGTATCTTTGCCAAACCACTTCTCAAAGATTTTTTCGCCTTTGCCAGATTTTTCCAGGCCAGCCAGCGTGTCGTTGACCTGCTTCAACAAAGCAGTTTCGCCTTTACGAACGCCCAGGCCCCAAGGTTCTGTAAAAAGTGCTTTAGGAATAATATCGAGCTTGACCGCCGTATCTTCAGACTGTTGCTTGAACTTCAGTAGCATCAGCTCCGAGCCCACAAAGCCCGATACCTTTTTTTGCTGCAAGGCCAGAAAGGCGGTGGGTGGATCTTTGAAGGTAACCGTAGTCACGTCGGGGATAAGCCGTTTTGCGCCGGCTTCTGACGATGAACCATTTACGGCACTCACACGTTTTCCGGAAAGGTCGGCTGGCGTTTTGAGTGTTTCGGCATCACTGCGACGGATCAGAATCTTTTGCGGACTGACATAGTCAGAATAGCTGTAGTCGATCTGTTTGGCGCGGTCTGGAGACCAGCCCAGATTGGCAGCCACAACGTCAACGCCTCCTGCTGCAAGTTCCGGAATGCGTGCCGCCACCGAAATCATTTTAATCTCCAGCTTTGCACCAAGGTGATCGGCAACCTCCTGGCAGAGATCAACTTCGTATCCGATAACCTGACGTGTGGATGGGTCCTGAAAGCTAAAGGGCTCTGAGGTGCCCAATGTGCCGCACACGAGCGTGCCGCGTTCCTTGATTTGGTCAAGAACGTCAGCACTAGCTGCGCCTGCGACGCCTAGCGACAAGACGACAGCCAGTGTTTTGGCGAGTGTTTTCATTTTCATGGTTTTGTCTCCATTAAGTGGGGTGTTACTTGAGTTGGCTGCATGCTTGGGACAACATCTCGCAGCCGATTTTGATCGTTTCCAGATCAGTGGCAAAACTAAGACGGATATAGCCGGGAACGCCATACGCAGTGCCATCCAGTACGGCGACACCCGCAGCGTCCAGAAAGTAATGAACGATATCCAGGTCGTTGGATAGCGTTTTGCCGCTGGGCGTGGTTTTTCCTAGCAAGCCCTGGACATTGGGAAATACATAAAATGCGCCTTGCGGCTGAGGGCACACCAGGCCAGGGATATCGCTCAATAGTGCGACCATGGTGTCGCGGCGCTTTTTGTAGAGTGCCGTTGTTTCTCTCACGCAGGTTTGATCACCGGACAAGGCTGTGGCCGCAGCCTTTTGGCTTATCTCGCTGGCGCACGATGTGGTTTGCGAGATCAGCGTGCTGATTGCCTTGATAAGGTAGGCGGGGCCCGCTGCGTAGCCGATACGCCAGCCCGTCATTGCATAGGCTTTGGAAACACCGTTGATGAGTAGTGTCCTTGCGCCCAAGCCACTATTGACCATCAGGGGTGATATGTAATCTTGCTCGTAGCTAAAGTGCTCATATATTTCGTCAATCATCAGCAGCACATGAGGATAGCGCTGGAGCACCGCAAGTATTTCGCGCAGTTCGGCCTCGGTATAGAGCGAACCGGACGGGTTGTTCGGGCTATTGAGCAACAGCCATTTTGTTCTGTCCGTGATCGCTGCTTCGAGCGATTCAGCAGTCATCTTGAATCCGTTGTGCTCGCTGGCTTCCAGAATTACGGGCTTGCCATCGTTTAGCAGCACCATGTCGGGGTAAGACACCCAGTAAGGCGCGGGGATGATGACTTCGTCGTCTTTGTCTAGCGTTACCGACAGCGCCGAGAAAATCAATTGTTTTGCACCGGTCCCTACCACCAACTGGTCTAGTGCAAAATCCAGCTTATTCTCGCGCTGATATTTTTCTTTGATAGCGCGTAAGAGCTCGGGGATTCCTGAGGTTGCTGTGTACTTGGTGCAGCCATTCTGTATCGCTTCAATGCCAGCTTGAGCAATGTGAGCAGGCGTCTTCAGGTCTGGCTCACCTATGGTGAAATCAATGATTTTCTTGCCTTCCGATCGAAGCGTCTCGACCTTTTTTTTCGCCATCATGCTGGCGGAAGGTTTGATGCGCTGCATTTTCCTGGCAAGCGGTACTGGCGCTAAGGTGTCAGTCGTGCTCATTTTTACAGGCCTTTCGCGTTCAAAACGGATTGCAGCCAGCTTTGATCCATGCTGCCTGTTGCGATCTCGCTCATGATCTTGATCTCTTTTTTGCGTGCGCATTGCCCGCTTCAATCAGCTCGTCGACCAATTCAGGAGGGAAGGAGACGATCCCATCTTCATCTGCCACGATCACGTCTCCCGGATTGATGACTTGCCCTCCGATGCTCACGGGCACGTTGACGGCCCCGGGGCCGTCCTTGTAGGGACCGCGGTGAACATTGCCTCTGGCAAAACATGGAAAACTGTCATTCTCGAACGCAGCAACGTCGCGTATTGCGCCGTCCACGATCAGACCAGCACATCCACGCTGCTGCAGATAATTTTTCATGATTTCGCCGACGCAGGCGTTTGATAAATCGCCGCCTGCATCCACCACCAGTACATGCCCCTTCGCTAACAAGGTCATAGCCTTGTAAATAAAAAGGTTGTCGCCGGGGCGAGTCTTGACCGTCAGTGCTGTACCGACAAGTTTGCCGGTTTTGTTGTATCGCTTCAGTCCTACAACACCTTCTTGCCGGTGCAGATTGTCGCTAAGGTGCGGGGTGACAATGCGATGTAGCGATGCCAGCCTGCCTTCGTCCAGAACGGCGGGGGCAGGGTTAACTTCGAAAGAATGGGTTAGTTGCGTCATATGCGGGCTCCTTAAATACATGATGCATACGACGCTAACGGCTATAAAGGGAATAAAACTCTGGTTTTTATATTCCTTATAGGAATGATTGCTTGTATTTGACTGGCAAAGCAGGTTTAGAAATGAATAAATGCTATATAAATCAAATGGCTGCACCGTTTTTTAAGGCGCTCAAGGCCGACACAGTACATGCCATCGTTACGCACAACGTTGGTGCGGATTCTAAGTCTGCTAGGGGAAAGTCCTAGTACGGTTGAGGTACTAGATCGCGCTTATTCTTGCTTACGCGCATATTCCACAAAATCAAATTCCAGCCCATTCTCTGGTGGTTGGGGCAGCCGTTCGGTCTCTTCCCATATCTGCGGATCAAGCGCCGGGAACCAGGCATCACCTTCAAACTCCGCATGGATTTCGGTGGCGACAATGCGGTCAGCCACATCCAGAGCAGGGCGAAATATCTGCTCGCCGCCGATGACGCTGATTTTTTCGGCCGATACCTCGGCACAAGCAGCCAAGGCCTCGTCGAGCGAGGTGTATACGCTCGCGCCAGGCGGCTGGTAATTGGGGTTGCGGCTGATCACGATATTGAGCCGGCCCGGTAAAGGACGACCCAGCGATTCCCATGTGTTGCGCCCCATGACGATAGGGTTGCCAAACGTGGAGCGTTTGAAATGAGCCAGATCGCTGGGCAGACGCCAGGGCAGGGCGTTGTCGCGCCCGATGACGCGATTGTCGGAGTAAGCAACGACGAGCTGTATGAGGGGCATAGGCATAGGCGTAGGTATAAGAGAGAAAGTTAGGGCCGCTTCTTTATACCAGAACCACCTTGCCACAGTGGCCGCGTGTGGAGCCCCGTCTTGGTAGGGATGGTGATTTGCCCGGGACCGGCTATCAGGTGCCCACACTTCCGGCGTGCGCCAGCAGCCGGAAGTGTGTTGCTGGACAAGTGCTAAACGGCAACAGGCGCCTTGATATGCGGATGTGGGTCGTATTGGCTGATCTCGAAGTCTTCGTATTGGTAATCAAAGAGCGAGTCGGGTTTGCGATGGATGGTGAGCTTGGGGTAGGCCCGTGGCTCGCGCGACAGCTGTAGTTCGACCTGATCGAAATGATTGCTGTAAAGATGACAGTCGCCGCCAGTCCAGATAAAGTCACCCACCTCAAGGTCGCACTGCTGCGCAATCATGTGGGTGAGCAGGGCATAGCTGGCGATATTAAAGGGTACGCCCAGAAATATGTCGGCACTGCGCTGGTATAGCTGGCACGACAACTTGCCCTCGGCCACATAAAACTGGAAGAAGGCGTGGCATGGCGGCAGCGCCATGCGCGGTATGTCGGAGACATTCCAGGCAGACACAATAAGACGTCGTGAGTCGGGGTTTTGGCGGATCTGCTCAACAAGCTGGGATATCTGGTCAATATGGCCACCATCGGGTGTGGGCCAGGAACGCCACTGCACGCCATAGACCGGGCCTAGCTCGCCGTCTGGGGCGGCCCACTCGTTCCAGATGCTGACGCCACGCTCTTGCAGCCAGCGCACATTGGAACCCCCCTGCAAAAACCACAGCAACTCGATGAAAATGCTTTTGGTATGCAGTTTTTTGGTGGTGATGAGCGGAAAGCCTTCGGCAAGGTTGAATCGCATCTGGTAACCGAATACCGAGCGTGTGCCTGTGCCGGTGCGGTCGGCCTTGTGAACGCCGTGTTCATACACATGGCGCATGAAATCTTCGTATTGGTGCATAAGGTGAGACTCAGCCCTCGAGGACGGTAACAGAGTGGGTGATCTCGGCGGTTTTGGCCAGCATGGCTGACGCCGAGCAGTATTTTTCGTGTGACAGTTGCACGGCCCGCTCTACGGCTGCCTGGGGCAGGTTTTTGCCGCTGACTGCAAATGCGAAATGGATTTTGGTGAACACCTTGGGGTCAGTGTCGGCCCGCTCACTGGTAAGTTTTACCTGACACTGGGTGACTTGATGCCGTCCTCGTTTGAGGATAAGTACGACGTCATATGCGGCGCAGCCGCCAGCGCCCGTAAGCAGCATTTCCATAGGACGAGGTGCAAGATTGTTGCCGCCGCCATCAGGGGCGCCATCCATGGCTGTTACATGCCCGCTGCCCGTTCGCGCCACAAACAGCATGCCTTCGGGACCGCCCCAGTCGATCGTGCATTCCATGATAGTTTCCTGGATTGAAATAAGCGTTAATGATACCGAAGCCGACACAAATATCGAAACGGGCGTTCGAGGCTGCGATGTTAACTACTATTTGCGGTGTCTCTGTCACGTCGAGTGCAAAGAAGAATAACGGCTGTGGCCTGACCGGCATCGCTGTTATCGGGGCGTTTTCCGTTACCTCGTATGCACGTATGTTTATCCAGCGCGCGCCTGAGCGTTTAAATAACCCAATAAGTTCAAAATTACTACAAAGACAGTAAACTTATCAGGGTTTTCACGCAGTACATCAAGCTGATATCGTATTATCTTAAACGTTTTAATCTGAAACAATTCCATATGTGCGTGCATGGCGCACCAGTTTTTGTTTTTCAGCCTCCGCCCAGGAATCCCACATGAATACCATCACCATACTGTTGCTGACCTTTATTGTGTCGGTAACAGGTCTATTCATCTTCATCTGGTCGCTGCGACATCAACTGTTTGATGACAACCCAGCCGCCGCTAACGTTATCTTCTCTGAAGGTGAGATCGGCAAGATTGAAGAGCCGGCCGCCACGGCCGAACAGCATCGCGCGCTGCAAAAAACGGTTGACGACACGTACACAGGCGATGTCTCGACTGTGTCTAAGGCCGAGGCCGAGGCCGAATTGGCCGCACGTGTGCAGGCTGATCAATCATCCGCCTGGGTGGTTTTTGTGTTTTTGTCCTGTGCGGTGGTCTGGCTGATTTTTGCATCTGCTGCGGGCCTGATCAGTTCGATCAAACTGCATTCGCCAGACTTTCTTACAGAGCAGGCCTGGCTGACGTTTGGGCGCATACGCACATTGCATCTTAACGGCGTTGCCTATGGCTGGGCGCCCATGGCAGCTTTTGGTATTTCGTTGTGGATTATTCCGCGTCTGCTCAAAACTCCACTGGTTGGCGCTCGGTTCGCACTGCTTGGGGCCATGTTGTGGAATGCGGCACTTATTGCCGGTCTGGGTAGTATCGCTGCAGGCTTTAATGACGGTCTTGAGTGGCTTGAGATTCCATGGCAGGTCGATATTCTGTTTGTCATCGGTGGCGCGCTGATTGCCTTGCCGCTGGTGTTCACACTGGCCAACCGCAAAGTAAAGCATTTGTATGTATCGGTCTGGTACATGGGTGCAGCACTGTTCTGGTTTCCGGTACTGTTTCTGGTGGGCAACCTTCCCGGCGTGCACTTTGGGGTCGAACAGGCCACCATGAACTGGTGGTTTGGCCATAATGTGCTCGGGCTGTTTTACACGCCTATCGCGCTGGCTTCTATTTATTACTTTTTGCCCAAGATTATTGGGCGTCCCATCCAGTCGTACAACCTGTCCCTGCTGGGCTTCTGGGCGCTGGCGTTTTTCTATGGCCAGGTTGGGGGGCATCACCTTGTCGGCGGGCCTGTGCCGGGCTGGCTGATCACGCTGTCTATCGTGCAAAGCATGATGATGATTGTTCCGGTTCTGGCTTTTTCAGTAAACCAGCACATGACCATGCGGCATCATTTCAAGACGCTAATCTATTCACCCACGCTGCGTTTCATCGTGCTGGGCGGCATGATGTACACCCTCAGCTCGCTGGAAGGATCGTTTGAGGCGCTGCGCGCCGTCAGCACGGTGGCCCACTTTACGCACTTCACAGTGGCCCACGCTCACCTGGGCCTGTATGCCTTCTTCTCGTTGACCATGTTCGGGGCCATCTACTTTGTCATGCCGCGTGTCATGTCCTGGGAGTGGCCTTACCCAAAACTTATCTCTCTGCATTTCTGGCTGGTGGTCATAGGTTTTGGTATTTATTTTGTCGGGCTTTCCATAGGCGGCTGGCTGCAGGGCCTGGCAATGCTCGACTCCACGCTCCCATTTATGGAGTCGGTCAGAATCACTATTCCTTATCTGGAATCGCGCACGCTCGGTGGTAGCCTGATGACGCTGGGACACGTGGTGTTTGCCGCTCATTTTGCCGCGATGGCATTACGATATGGCCGCAAGCGCATCGGACCAGCCATATTTCATTCACGTAGTCTGCCTTCCGACCAGGCTGTGGTTGTGGAGGCCTGATCATGGAAAGCGAATACAAACTTCTGAGTGGCGCCATGGTGACGCTGGCGCTGGCGACCGCCACGCTGGTTGTGCTGCCGTTTATGCAGCTGTCTGACGTCAAGCCACCCAAGGGGCTCAAGCCTTATACCTCGCAGGAATTGCGCGGACGTCAGCAGTATATTGAGAATGGCTGTGTGTACTGCCATACCCAGCAACCGCGCTCGCAGTCGCAGGCGCCTGACTTCAAACGGGGCTGGGGTCGCGCGCCGGTAGCGGGTGACTACTATTATGATCACCCGCATCTGCTGGGTACGATGCGCACTGGGCCCGATCTGCTAAACATCGGAGCCCGCCAGCCAAGTGCTGACTGGAATCTTGGCCACTTGTATCAACCCCGGGCGTATACGCCAGGCAGCATCATGCCCTCGTACCCCTTTCTTTTTGAAATCAAGGACAAGGCAGAGAAGGGGGATAAGGTTATCAACCTTCCACCAGGCTACGAGCCGCCTGGAAAAGTGGTTGTTGCCAGACCTGAGGCGCTGGACCTTGTAGCCTATCTGCTGTCGCTTGATCGCACTTATCCCATCGACCCGCCGCCCGGTCTGCGGGAGGAGCCTCCCGCAGACAATGCTTCTGACGCTGATAAGGCTGTAGCACCTGATGACGCTGGCAAGACACAGGGTGCGGCCGAAGGAATTAAGGCCAGCCAGAAAGACCTGGCGCGGCAAGGCGATGCCGCAGCGAAAAGCAGCGGCGCCGTGGCTAATGCAGCCGAGAAAGAGACGGCGGGTGTAAACACGCCGGCTGCCGACCAATCGCTGGCAAGCAAGGGGTAACGAGATGTCTGATGCATCCAAAAAAACTGATGCCCAGCGTCGCGAGATGCCGGAACCGTACGAAGGTAATCGTCCGGTGCCGTGGGTGGTCATTCTTATCGTATCTGGCCTGTTTATCTGGGCAATTTCCTATCTGGCCCTTAATTATCAGGATGTGCCAGCACAGTATGGCGACAACCGGATAGCCGCTGATTTCCATGTTGCCTCGGCAGGAGCGGGCGGCAAAGTAGATGGGGGGCAGTTGTACACAGCCCACTGCGTTGCCTGTCATCAGGCAACGGGTAAAGGCCTGCCAGGTGTGTTTCCACCACTGGCTGTTTCCGAGTGGGTGACTGGCAAGCCTGAAGTCACGGTACAAATTGTTTTGCACGGCATTACGGGTGAGCTGACGGTTGAGGGCACGAAGTACAACGGTGCAATGCCTACCTTCAAAGACAAACTCAGTGATGCGGAGATTGCTGCGGTGGTCAGCCATATACGAACCAGCTTTGGCAATAGTGCAGATGAGGTGGATGCGGATATGGTCAAGGCCGAGCGCGAGAAAACCGCTGATCATGAAGCGCCATGGAACGGCGACGCCGAGCTTGATGCGATGAAGTAGGCCGTTTTGAGGTGATGGCGCGCGACGCGCGACGTCACCTTGCAGGGATATGTCATGAAGATGTTGATTGCCGTGCTGCTGGCATGCCTCATGGGCATTGGTGCCCTGTATGCCCAGACGGACGGCTTTTCGGTGCTGACCACTGAAGCTGCGCGTCGTGCCGATATTCAACGCCATCCGCGGCCTGTTCCTGATGCCGCGCTGGCGTTTGCCGACGGCGATCATACTGAGCTGCTGCAAAGCTTGCGCGATGACGGGCGGGTGACCATCGTCAACTTCATGTATACGCGTTGTTTTTCCATTTGCCTGGCCATGGGTTCAGAGCTTCAGCAGTTGCAGGCGGAGCTGCAGTCGACGGGTCTGGATGATCGCGTACGCTTGCTAAGCCTCAGTTTTGACCCCGCCGACACCCCAGATTACCTTGCCCGCTACCAAAGCAGTCAGCACGCCGATCCGCAAATCTGGTCTTTCGCTACACTGACTGATTCTGCGCAACGCAAAGCTGCACTCAAGGCCTTTGGCATCATTGTTGTGCCAGCGCCGCTGGGGCAGTTTGAACATAATGCTGCTTACCATGTCGTGACGCCCGACGGCAGGCTGGTGCAGATAGTTGATATCGGTACGACCGACACACTGCTGAACTGGCTTGAGCGTTATTTCAATGAGAGAGGCTCATGAGGCAGTCAGCGCGGAAATGGCTGATGGGTATCCGCGGGCGTCTCGTCGGGACACGGAGCGGGATGGACAGCAGTCAATATGTATCCCGGCGCAGCAAGACGCTCTGCTGGGCGGGTGCGATCGCCCTTATCATCGCGCTGTTGAGTAAACAGCTGCTGACGCGCTCAATGTCTCTGCACATGCTGGTGCACATTCCACTTATCTTTATCGCCGGTGCCTGGCTGGGGCGTGGTTGGGCGCTGCGGGCGCCACAACGGGAGCAACAGGAGCAACAGGAGCAACAGGAGCAACAGGAGCAACAGGAGCAACAGGAGCAACAGGAGCAACAGGAGCAACAGGGGCAACAAGGGCAACAAGGGCAACAAGGGCAACAAGGGCAGGCACACGCAGGTCGCTTGCGTGCCCGGTCCCGGGTGGCGATATCTGATGCGTCGCAGGCCAGCGGGCCTCAAAAAGGAGGACTGTGGGCGCAATTGAACCAGCACGGCCTTGCGGGGTTACTGCTGTGTTCGTTCATTGGTGCTTATTGGATGATTCCTAAAGCCCTTGATGACGTATTGCTGAGCGGGCAGGCCGACGTGTTCAAATTTGTCAGCGTTCTGGCCGCAGGCTGGCTGGTACAAGATTCTGCGCTGCGGGCCAACAACGTGATACAGCTGTTTTTTCTGGGTAATTTTTGCTGGATGAGTGCCATTGTGGGCATGCTATACCGTGAGAATCCCCAGCGCCTGTGTAATTTCTACTTGTTGGGCGACCAGGAAATCGCCGGCCTGGGCCTGATCGTGCTGGCGGTTTTTCTGCCGATTGCGTGGCTCTGGGCCCGTCGTCGCTACATTTGGCGCTTTTTGCAATAATGCAGGTATGCGCCATGCTGGCGTAAACGGTTCATATCAAAGCCCACACCCTAGTGTGTGAAGCTAATTTTTCAAGGAAGGCAGACATGGCCATGGAAAATGCTGCAACAACCCAGGCTCCGGTACGCTTCGAGCGCCGTCTTAATCCGCTCGACCTTATGTTGGGCGAGCTGGGCAGGGCTGCGCAGGTATTGAGCGGGGCAGCGCAGGCCTCCCGTCCTAATCCCGCAGGCAAGCAGCCCGCATCGGGGCAGGCTGAGCTAACACCCGAAGAGGCTCGTCACGCTGCGGGACTTATGCGGGTAAACCATGTGGGTGAAATCTGCGCGCAGGCTTTATATCGCGGTCAGGCTATTTTTTGCGGCGATGCAGCAATTAAAAATGTGCTGTACGAAGCGGCATCTGAAGAGGTCGATCATCTGGTCTGGTGCGCAGATCGCATCAGCGAGCTGCAGAGTCGTCCCAGCCTGCTCAATCCCTTATGGTATGCGGGTTCATTTTCGCTGGGCTTGATCGCCAGCCGCGCAGGTACCGGTAAAAATCTGGGTTTTATGGCTGAAACCGAAAGACAGGTTGAGCAGCATCTTGACCGGCATTTGCATGAGCTGCCCCCGAAAGACACACGTTCGCGGGATATCGTGGCGCAAATGCGAGATGACGAAATCCATCATCGCAATACGGCTGAGGAGCACGGTGCGCACAAGTTGCCCTGGCCAACACGGCTGGTGATGAAGGCGATGTCCAAAATCATGACGACAACGGCATACCGCATTTGACGGTAGATGGGGTAGGCGCTACTATCTGAGACGTTCAAGGGTTAACCCCTTATTGCTTTTTTGGGCGTATGTGTAGCAAACCCCCAACAAAACAGCTTTGTTACATATTTTTAACTCTTTTATCTTGCGTCGCACAAAAGTAGCTTATACAATTCAGTTATCGGATGTCGCAACGTGATTGCAGCGGGTTAACCCCAGTCACTCGGCTCAGGCAGCAAACAGCTGCTTTCGTAGCCCGACATGCCAAGGTTGTCTCCTCCACCCTCCTCCTTTGGTGGATTTAGCCCGAGATCTTACGATCTCGGGCTTTTTTTTTCTAAATTTCCCACAATTAGGTATTGTTACCTTTATTTCGCCCCTCATAGGCTAATTGTTGCAAATGCAGCCGATAATAATGGCAATGACAAATAACGACAAAATTACATAGGAAACTAATCAACTTGCCCCAGCTTTCGGAATCTTTCACCTGGCTTTACATTTGCGTTGTGGCATTCACCGTCGGCGGCTTGATCGTAGCGTCTGAGCGCTGGCATGGCGTGTTTACCGGCGACAGCGATCTAAGCAAGCCTCAAGCTAATCACTCGCGCGCAACACCCCGCGTGGGTGGGTTGGCGGTCGTGGCGGGCAGCTTGGCGGGTCTTTTGGTTCTTGGCCCCAGCAACATGACGCTTACCTGGCTCTGGCCTGTTCTGTTTATCGCAGCCATGCCCGTGTTTGTTGCCGGATTGCTTGAAGACATTACCAAAGACGTGGGTGCAGGCAAACGCTTGCTTGCCGCTTTCGCATCTGCTGCCATAGCCTGGTGGCTGCTGGGCGGCGTGTCGCGCGTCGGCATTTCATGGGTTGATGCGGTGCTCGCGTTCTGGCCCATATCGCTGCTATTCACTGTCGTGGCAGTGGGCGGTTGTACGCACGCCCTTAATATTGTCGATGGTATGAACGGTCTGGCGGGTATGATCGCCACGCTTATGGCCATTTCATTGGCTCTGGTGGCGTTACAAGTGCAGGACATCCCCATTTTTCTGGTTTCTGCCGCGCTCGCATCGGCAACACTCGGGTTTCTGGTGTGGAATTTTCCCTTTGGTCGGGTGTTTCTGGGGGATGGGGGCGCGTATTTTCTGGGTTTCATGCTGGCCGAGCTGGCAGTGCTATTGGTAGTGCGCAACCCCAGTGTGTCGCCATTTTATGCGCTCGCGGTACTCTTTTACCCCGTGTTTGAGACCTTGTTCTCCATTTGGCGTCGACGCTTCAAGCGCGGTACACCTATTGATCAGCCTGATGCTTTGCATTTACACCAATTGGTGTTTCGCAGGCTGGTACGGGTGACGTTCAGTCGTGACAGACGTCATGCTATACCGGCACTCTGCAATGCCATGACGTCACCTTACTTGTGGGTGCTGGCGCTTATTGGCCTGGTGCCCGCTACTATTTGGTGGGATAACGCGTGGATGCTCTGCGCAAGTATTCTGTTGTTCACATTTGTATATTTGTGGCTGTATTCCAGGCTGGTGTCGTGGCGCCGTCCTTCGTGGCTATTGCTGCCATCGCTAGGCCGTGATCGGGATCAACGCGGCGAGTAGCGGGCGGCGTCCCGAAACCAGCATATTAATTGTTCAGTTTGTTGTAGCGTGGGAGATTCATTTTGCAAATTCAAGACGTTAAACTTGCAGTTATTGGCTTGGGCTATGTGGGTTTGCCACTGGCCGTCGAGTTTGGTAAAAAGCGATCCGTACTCGGTTTTGACATCAACGGCCGTCGTATTGCCGAGCTAAAGGGTGGGCGTGATCACACACTTGAGATCAGCACCGAAGAGCTGGCTGAGGCCACACACCTTCAGTTCTCCAGCGAAGGCGAACAGCTGGCTCAGGCCAATGTTTTTATCGTAACGGTGCCCACACCTATTGATGAGTTCAAAAAGCCCGACCTGACACCTCTGGTGCGAGCCAGTGAGACCATTGGTCGGGTGCTCAAGCGTGGTGACGTCGTTATTTATGAATCTACGGTATACCCTGGAGCAACCGAGGAAGAATGTGTGCCTGTACTCGAGCGCATGTCAGGGTTGCGCTTTAATGAAGACTTTTTCGCGGGTTACAGCCCTGAGCGCATCAACCCCGGTGACAAAGAGCACAGGGTCGCCAATATCAAAAAAGTCACATCAGGCTCGACACCCGAGATCGCCGATCTGGTCGATGACATCTATAAAGAAATTATCGTTGCGGGCACCCACAAGGCGCCTTCCATCCGTGTGGCGGAAGCCGCAAAGGTTATTGAAAACACTCAGCGCGACGTCAATATTGCGTTGATCAACGAGCTGGCACTTATTTTCAACAAGCTGGGTATTGATACCGAAGCCGTGTTGAAAGCAGCCGGAACCAAATGGAATTTTCTGCCGTTTCGCCCTGGTCTGGTCGGGGGGCATTGCATTGGCGTTGATCCCTACTACCTTACGCATAAAGCACAAGCCATTGGGTATCATCCCGAAATCATTCTGGCCGGTCGCCGGCTCAATGACTCCATGGGCAGTTATGTCGTCTCGCAACTGGTCAAGGCCATGACCAAACGCTGCATACAGGTGCAGGGTTCCAAGGTGCTGGTAATGGGGCTGGCCTTTAAAGAAAACTGTCCTGATCTGCGCAATACCCGGGTTGTCGATATCGTGCGCGAGCTGGGTGAATACAGTATTGATGTCGATGTTTATGATCCGTGGGTGGGGGCAGAAGAGGCCGTTCATGAATACGACATCAAGCTTGTTGAGCAGCCCGCCGCAGGTGGCTACGACGCCATTATTCTGGCGGTCGGCCACAAGCAGTTTCTCGAAATGGGCGCCAAGGCCATCCGTGCGCTGGGCAAGCCCGAGCACGTGTTGTACGACTTGAAGTATTCGCTGGCGGTTGAAGAGTCTGACCTGCGGCTGTAAAAGCACGCTGCAATATACAGAACACAGGCGCACAGCGCGGGTGTTTTTACCAGAATGGCTTATAGAAGAGGTTTACATATGAGTACGCGATATCAGGACATAACATCCAGTCTGCAGTCCGAGTCCAAAGTATGGCTGGTAACAGGTTGCGCGGGCTTTATTGGCTCCAACCTTCTTGAAGCGTTGCTGCACTTTGATCAGACCGTGGTTGGCCTGGATAACTTTTCCACTGGTCATCAATACAATCTGGACGAGGTCGAAAGAAACGTATCGCCAGAACAGTGGGCGCGGTTCACATTTCATCAAGGCGATATCTGCGACCTTGAAACCTGCAGAAAGGTAACCGCAGGTGTTGATTATGTATTGCATCAGGCAGCGCTGGGCTCTGTGCCGCGCTCCATCAACGACCCCATTACCACCAATAGTGTCAACATTGGTGGCTTCCTGCACATGCTGGTAGCAGCGCGTGATGCTGAGGTGCAGTCGTTTGTCTACGCGGCGTCAAGCTCGACCTATGGCGATCACGAAGACTTGCCCAAGGTTGAAGACCACATCGGCCGGCCGCTGTCACCCTATGCCGTCACCAAGTATGTCAACGAGCTTTATGCTGACGTGTTTGCACGTGCCTATGGATTTGGCAGTGTAGGCCTGCGCTATTTCAATGTGTTCGGCAAGAGGCAAGACCCTAACGGCGCCTATGCAGCGGTTATCCCTAAGTGGATTGCGGCCATGATTAAAGGCGAAGATGTCGTCATTAATGGTGATGGCGAAACCAGCCGGGATTTCTGCTTTATTGAAAATGTCGTGCAGGCCAATATTTTGGCTGCGCTGGCACAACCCGAAGGGGTTAATCAGGTTTACAACGTGGCCTACAACGCACGCACCAGCCTGAATGAGCTCTTTGAATACCTGGCAAAGTCGCTGGCCAACAACGGCATTGTTTATGACAAGCAGCCGGTGCATGCAGAGTTCCGTCCGGGTGATGTCCGGCATTCTCAGGCAGACATTAGCAAGGCGCAGCGTCTTCTGGGCTACGATCCTGTGCACGATATTGTGCAGGGGCTGGAAGTCTCCATGCCCTGGTATACGCAATTTCTGCGTTGAATTGAAGCCGCTCAGACAGCGACTCGCCAGCCTGCATTCTGATCACAGGCGCATCGCCCAGGGGGCGATGCGTGTTGCTTTCTTTTTGCTGCTGGGCAAAGCAGCCGGTGCCTTTAAAGAGATGGCGGTGGCTTATCGCTATGGCGTCAGCGATGTAGTGGACGCCTATCAGTTCACCATGGTAATGGCCAACTGGATTCCGATAACGATTGTCGGTGCCCTGTCTGTGGTGTTGATACCGGTGCTGGTGCGCATGCGCGCTCAGAGTCGGCCTGACCGGGCGCATTTTCTGGGCGAACTCCAGGCCTGGATTATTCTCTTTGGCACCGTGTTCGCCGTGGCGCTGTATATTGCGTGGCCATGGGTGCTTGAGCTGGCTGGGCGCGAGCTCCCTGTCCATGTGCGCCAGATGAGCAGCGAACTTATGCTGGCCTTTGCGCCTGCCGCTGTGCTTACACTGATGACGGGCATAAGCGCAGCCCGGCTGCGTGCCCACGAACGCCATATCAATACCTTGCTAGACAGTGTGCCGGCGGTTGTGATTCTTGTCTGGGTCATGCTGGCCACGACTGTTGACAGCGTTGGACCACTGCTCTGGGGCACGCTGGTTGGCTATCTGATCCAGTCGGTCTGGCTGCTCAAACTGGCCGCCCGTGCGGATGGCATGTGGGGCAGACCGCGTTTCAGCTTTAGTGCGGCGCAGTGGCCGGATCTGGTCAAGGCGGCAGGTGTCATGCTGGTGGGGCAGATTGCCATGAGCTTTGTCGGCCCAATCGACCAGTATACGGCTGCCAATCTGGGCGCCAATGCCAACGCCACGCTCGGCTATGCCAGTCGCCTGCTTTCGTTGCTGCTGGGGGTGGGTGCAGCCTCTGTAGGGCGTGCGGCGTTACCGGTTCTGGCCGATATTCAAGAGCGGGGTGATGCCGCAAGAGCCCGCAGTACGGCGTTAAAGTGGTCCGTCTTAATGCTCATGGCCGGTACCGCCGTGACCCTGGTGGGCTGGCTGCTGGCACCGTGGGGGGTTTCCTTTCTTTTTGAACGGGGCGCATTTACATCGCGAGACACTCTCATCGTGGCCGGTGTCCTGCGTTGGGGTATGCTGCAATTACCTTTTTATTTTGGCGTGCTTATTTTGGTGCAGCTACTCGCCAGCCAGAATCGCTACCGTATTATGGCGGCCATCGCCGTGGCCAATTTCGGTGTCAAGGCGATTTTGAACCCTGTGCTCGCCCCCGTGATGGGGCCAGAAGGCATTATGCTGGCAACCAGCCTTATGTATGCCTCGTCTTATACCTGCTATGTGCTGGTGGCGCTGCGCAAACCAACATCGAGTGCGACTGCGTCATAGTGTCGCAGTGATGGCAGTGTTTTACTGCCATCTTTTTTGTTCGAATAATTCAACTATAGGTATTTGTCTTGAGTTACTCCCGTGTTCAACCGCATCTGATGATCGTCATACACTCGCTGGCGGGTGGCGGCGCTGAAAGGGTGGCTGCTGATCTGAGCGCATACTGGGTGCTGCGGGGCTACCGGCTTACTGTGGTGACACAAGAAGCTGAAGATACCGACGTATATACGCTGCACCCCAACGTGCGTCGATTCGTATTAGGAACAGCAGGCCAGAGTGGCGGCCCCGTCACGGCGGCATGGTCGAATTTGCGCCGAATCTGGCGGCTGCGACGCCTGATGCGCAGAGAGCATCCAACCATCGTACTGGGCATGATGACGACGTCGTCAGTGCTGGCGATTATTGCGGCACGAGGACTGAATTGCCGGGTGCTGGCGACAGAACATACCCATCCTCCGGCACAAAAGCTGCCTCAGGTCTGGCAGCGTCTTCGGCGGTGGGCTTACCCCAAAGCAACCGCTGTTGTGACTCTGACATCAGGCACGTCCTCCTGGCTTGAACGACATGTGCCGGGCTCCAGATTAACAGTCATCCCTAATGCAGTAAGCTGGCCGTTGCAGCGTGTCGACCCCATTATTGAGCCACCGCCGCGTCAAGGGCGGTATCGCCTGCTGGCGGTGGGACGGCTTCATGAGCTCAAAGGGTTTGACGTGCTTCTACGCGCCTTTCATGAGATTTCTGGCCATTTCTCCGACTGGGATCTCGTCATTCTGGGTGAAGGCAGCCTTCGCGACGAATTGCAGCAACAGATCGATGAATTGGGGCTGTCTGGCCGCATCAGCATGCCGGGGCGTGCAGGCAATGTCGCTGACTGGTATCTGCAATCTGACTTGTATGTGCTGAGCTCGCGCTTCGAAGGCTTGTCAAATACGCTGATCGAAGCCATGGCCAGCGGCCTGGCACCCGTGTCATTCGACTGTGAGACCGGCCCGCGGGAAATCATACGACATGGCATTGATGGTGTGTTGGTTAGCCCTGCAGGTGACAGTGAAGCACTGGCGGCCCATCTGTCTGACATGATGGCCCACCCGGAACAGCGCGAGGCGTATGCCCGCCGGGCCGTTGACGTGCGCGATCGTTTCTCGGCAACACGTGTCATGGCAATGTGGGGCCAGCTTTTTGAACGCCGCTGAATCCGCAACCTTCACGCGCAGTTTATGAAGAAACAGCAACGTTTAGTTGGGTTGCCTGACTGGTCTTTCGATTTTGGGAGTGTGTTGATGACCCAAACCGGGCTGAAGCATTACGGTTTACCGGGCGTGCAGTCATGAAGATTTTGTTTTTTGTCAGTTCCATGCACGCTGGTGGTGCAGAACGAGTAGCAGCCACGCTTGCCAATGGCTGGGCCCAGCGTGGCGATGCCGTCATGCTCGTGCCCACTTATACCGGCCGGGGTGACTGTTTCTATGCGCTGGATGAAGCGGTGCAACTAAACTGGCTGGCTGACCGCATGGACAAGCGATGCAAGGGCGTGCTGGCGCCTTTCGCCAAATGGTTTGCCATACGCAAGATTGTTCGCGACTACAAGCCTGACGTCATCGTCTCGTTTCTTACCAACGTGAATGTCACGGTTTTGATGGCAGCGCGAGGGCTGGGCGTTCCGGTTATTGTCAGTGAGCGCACGAACCCGGCATTTAGCCGCAGCGCGGGTGCAGTGCTGCAGCGTCTGCGCAAGTTTACCTACCCGTCTGCGTCGGTCGTGCTGCTGCAATCTGAAGACAGTGTTGATCTTTTTGACGACATGGTACCCGGTCTGGGTGCGGTGGACGTCATGCCCAATCCTTTGCCTCCTGACCTTCCCGATGCTCGCTATCGTGCGCGTGCCGCAGGCGACGGCACGCGACTCAATCTTGTAGCCATGGGGCGGCTGGTTGCCGTTAAGCGCTTTGATGTGCTGATCCGTGTGTTTGGCATGCTTGCCCCTCAGTTTCCCGACTGGGACCTCGTCATATGGGGCGAAGGCCCTTTACGTGAGAAGCTCGAGGAGCAAGTGCGGGACGCAGGTCTTGAGTTCCGGGTCACATTGCCAGGACGGACGTCCAAGCCCTGGGAAGAACTGGGTGCCGCGCAGGTGTTCGCGATGGTTTCGCAAGTGGAAGGGTTTCCGAATGTGCTGCTTGAAGCCATGGCACTAGGACGTGCCTGTGTGACGGTGGATTGCCCCAGTGGGCCGCGAGAGATGACGCTGGATGGCGAGTGCGCAGAGCTGGTGCCTCTGGGCGACGATGCGGCACTGCGTGATGCGCTGGCGCGGCTGATGGATGATGCAGTGCTGCGCGATGTTATGGGCCGGCGCGCGGCGGCGTCTGTGCGTGAACGCTACGGGCTGTCAGATATTATGGCGCGTTGGGATAAGGTGTTTGCGCGTGCCGGTGTGCGGCCCAGGAGGAATATGGATGCAGAGTAACGAACCTGACAATGAAAAGTTGTGTGTTGTTCATATTATTTCAGGCCTGGGGCAAGGCGGTGCTGAAACCGTGCTTCACCGTTTGCTGACGGCGCCGGAACAGACTGATCACCATACCGTCATTTCCATGAGCGACGAGGGAGTCTTTGGTCCCCAGCTGCGTGAGGCTGGCGTTACGGTGTACACACTTAATATGCAGGGTGTAAAAGGCATGGCCCAAGGGTTGGTGCGCATGCATCATTTGTTGCGCGACATGGCCCCCGATGTAGTGCAGACGTGGATGTATCACGCCGATCTTATTGGCGGAATTGTTGCCCGCACGGCCGGCATACGGGCCGTGTCATGGGGTATACGCAATTCGGGCGCTGATCTGGGCATGAGCAGTCGGTCAGCACGCATGTGCCAGTGGGCGTGTGCACGGGTATCAGGCGTGGTGCCGGGCGTTATTGTGGCCTGTGCTGAAAACGCACGTTTGCGTCATCGGCAGGCGGGCTATCGTGATGATCGTATGCTGGTTATTCCTAATGGCTATGATCTTTCACGCTGGAGGCCAGATCCGACGGTGCGCGCCGCGATGCGGCAGCAGCTTGGTCATGAAGACGACACGCCCGTAATCGGTAACGTGGCACGCTGGAATCCTCTCAAAGATCATGAAAACCTGATTGCTGCATTTGCCATTGCTCTGCGCCGTCATCCGCAGATGCGCGGTGTGTTGATCGGTGATGGGCTGGTTCAAAGCAATGCCGAGCTAATCAGTCTGCTCGATCGCTATGATGTGCGAGAGCAAATCATGCTGTTGGGCCGGCGCGACGATGTGCCTGCGCTAATGAATGCATTCGATGTGCATGTGCTGGCGAGCCGGGCCGAAGGCTTTCCGAATGTGGTGGCCGAGGCCATGGCCTCGGATGTGCTGTGTGTTGCCACCGATGTAGGTGATGCCGGGCTCATGGTGGGAGACGCTGGTTGGGTCGTGATACCTCGCGATGCAAAGGCGCTTGCGCACGGCATCGAGCAGGCGGTAAATATTCTGGGTACGGCTGAACATCATGAGCGGGTACAGCGTGGTCGGGTTCGTGTTGAACAAATGTTCAGCCTTGATGCCATGGTTAATGCCTATCAGGTGGTATGGCGCAGGCTGGCGCAAGATTACCCCGCCCGCCGGGCCAGAGCCGGTCATAGCCAGCAGGCAGGCTCAGGCATGGCGGGTGTGGCCGGAACTTCAGTTGCTTCAGGTAGCTCAAGCAACTCAGGCAACTCAGGCAACTCAGGCAACTCAAGCAACGCAAGCAACTCAGGCAACTCAAGTAGCTCAAGTCAATCAAGTCAATCAAGTAGCTCAAGCGCCTCAAGTACCGCAGGTGTACCGCCGCAGCAATACGTAAAACGTCTGTTGATTGTGGTGAACAATCCCTTGTTTTTTCTGTCGCACCGCTTGCAGCTGGCGCTCGATGCCAAACAGGCAGGCTATGACGTGCATATAGCCACCATGGACGGTCCGGCTGTGGCTGATGTGATCAGCCACGGGCTCGTTCATCACGTTATTCCTATGTCGCGCAGCGGCAAGAACCCGCTTGAAGAAGCGCGCACGCTGTACGCCTTGTGGCGTCTCTTCAGACGTGTGCGTCCCGATGTAGTTCATGCGGTTACCATTAAACCGGTGCTGTATGGAGGCATTGCCGCACGACTGGCCGGGGTAAAAGCCTATGTGGCCGCCATCTCCGGTCTGGGCTTTGTTTTTACCCGACAAAAGCAGGGGTTTGACTTCTTGCGCGTCGCCGCCATCGGTCTTTATCGACTGGCCCTGGGGCACCCCAACAGTCGGGTCATTTTCCAGAACACCAATGACCGTGATGTGTTGCAGCGGGCGCGCGTTGTGCGTGCCGGCCAGGCGGTGATGATACGTGGATCGGGTGTGTCGCTTGACGCCTTCCCCGTCCTGCCCGAACCTGAAGGCCCCGTCGTGGCCATCATGGTGGCTCGCTTACTGCGCGATAAGGGCGTTATGGAGTTTGTTGAGGCAGCCCGCATTGCCGCACTACGCAGCGATGGGTCAGCAACCAATGGAAGAGGGTTGCGCTGGGTGCTGGTCGGCGCGCCGGATCTCGGCAACCCTGCGAGCGTTACAGTGCGGGAGGTCGAGCAGTGGCGCAATGAGGGCGTGGTTGAGTGTCTGGGTGAGCGCTCGGATATCGCCAGCCTCTACGCGCAAGCTCATATCGCTGTACTGCCTTCTTATCGTGAAGGCTTGCCCAAGTCGCTGGTTGAGGCGGCTGCGTGCGGTCGTGCCGTGGTTACCACGGATGTGCCAGGCTGCCGTGATGCCATTGAGCCTGGCGCGTCTGGCTTGCTGGTGCCTGTGCGCGACGGTCGACGTCTGGCAGACGCGGTACTGCGGCTGGCAAACGATGACGCCTTGCGGCACCAGATGGGCGCGGAGGGCAGGCACTTGGCCGAGCGTGAGTTTGATATTCGCAAGATTATTTCGGCGCACTTGGCTATTTATGATGCGCTGACTAACCGGTCTGCTTAAACTGCCAGCTCCGCATTTGGCCTAAATGGGTGGCTTGAGCTTAAGCGCAGGTTGGCACCCCAGGTCAAGCCTGAATCGGGGCCCAAGTTAGGCGCTAATCATAAGTCCGGTCCTCGACCTTAAACCCAAACCCAAACCCAAACCCAAACCCAAACCCAAACCCAAACCCAAACCCAAACCCAAACCCTGATCCAGCCTCAGCCTGACCCAAGTCAGTACTGAGGCTATGGGTGTCAGGCGACGCGATCCAGCTGCTTGCCGCTGCGATAAACGTCGAGCAATTCCGCCCGGCGCAATTGTGCCGCCTGCATGTTCTTCTCTTTAACATGCCCGAACCCGCGTATGGTGTCCGGCAGTTCGGCCAACTGTATGGCGGCTGCCAGGTTCTGTTCCGACAAGCTATCTGCAAACTCGTCCAGCAGTTCAAAATAGTGTTGCACCAGCAAGCGTTCCTGCTGTCTTTCTTCCGTCTTTCCAAACAGATCAAAAGGGGTGCCGCGCAGCCCTTTAAAGCGTGTCAGCACGGTAAAAGCCTTCATCATCCACGGGCCATAGGTTTTTTTGACAAGCTCACCCTTATCGTTCTTCTTGGCGAGCATGGGTGGGGCCAGGTGAATGTGCAAGGCATAGTCGCGGCCGGGTTCACCTTCAAACTCATTGTGAAGTTTTTCCAGGAAAACGGGGTCGGTGTACAGGCGGGCAACCTCATACTCGTCTTTGTAGGTCATCAATTTGGCGAGGTTGTTCGCCACTGCCTTGGAAAGCCGCTGGCTTTTGCCCGAGGGCAGGGCGGCTTCTTTTTGCTGTACGCGCTCAACAGCCTGCTGATACCGTTGCGCATAGGAGCCGTTCTGGTAGGCGGTGAGATGGTCGATATTGCGCTGTATGCTCTGCGCCAGCGACTCCGGCATGCTTACCACTTCGGCCTTGGCGCGCAGGCGCGGCAGGCCGCGGCTCACTGCCGCTACGCCGTGATGTGCAACTGCACGGCCCCATTCAAAGGCGGCCAGGTTCTCTTCAACTTTTACGCCATTAAGCTCAATGGCGCGCAACAGGCTTTCGTAAGACAGGGGCACCCAGCCTTGCTGCCAGGAAAAGCCCAGCAACAACGGGTTGGCGTAGATGGCATCGCCCAACAGCCCCAACGCCAGTGTGTTGGCATCCAGAAATTTGCATTCTTCACCCATGGCTTCGGTGAGCTGGTGTACTGCCGACTGCGCCGGAAATTTCCACTGCGGATTGGATATGAATTCGGCGGTGGGTGTAGGCGCATTGTTTACCGCTGCGCGCGTTGTGCCTTTGAGCGCTTTAGACAACACCTCGGTAGATGTTGTGACAAGCGCATCGCAACCGATGATTAGCCGGGCCTCACCGGTAGCGATGCGAGTGGCGTGTATGTCTTCAGGCCGTGCGGCGATCTGCACGTGGCTGAGTACGGCGCCGCCTTTCTGCGCCAGGCCTGCCATGTCGAGTACCGTCACACCTTTGTTTTCAAGATGTGAGGCCATGCCCAGCAGGCCACCTATGGTTACGACGCCTGTACCGCCGATACCGGTAACGATCACACCATAAGTGGTGTTGATAGTCGGCAGTTCCGGCATGGGCAGGTTATCGGTTAGTGCAGTGTCAACGCTGGCTTGCTGACGTACAGGTTTTTTCACCTGTGCGCCTTCTGCCGTGACAAAGCTCGGACAGAAGCCGTTTACGCAGGAGAAATCTTTATTGCAGGACGACTGGTTGATGCGGCGCTTGGTACCAAAAGGCGTTTCTAGTGGTTCGACAGACAGGCAGTTGGACTTTACCGAGCAGTCGCCACAGCCTTCGCATACGGCATCATTGATGAATATTCGGCGGGCCGGGTCTGGATACGTGCCGCGCTTACGCCGGCGACGTTTTTCGGTGGCACAGGTCTGGTCATAGACCAATACAGAGGTTCCCTCGACTTCGCGCAGCTCGCGTTGCACGCGATCGAGTTCATCCCGATGGTAGACGGGTGGGTCACCCGGCAACTGCATGCCTTTATATTTTTCTGGTTCGTCGGTTACCACCACGACTTTGCGTGCACCTTCCGCATGTACCTGGGCGATGACGTCGGTGACCTTGAGCACGCCGTCGACGGGCTGGCCACCCGTCATGGCAACGGCGTCGTTGTACAGAATTTTGTAGGTGATATTGGCATTGGAGGCAATGGCCGCGCGTATGGCCAGCAAGCCTGAATGAAAATACGTGCCATCGCCAATATTGGCAAAAACATGCTTTTCAGACGTGAAATGATGCTGGCCTATCCAGGCTGCGCCTTCGCCGCCCATGTGGCTGAATGTCTCCGTCTTGCGATCCATCCATATGGTCATGTAGTGGCAGCCGATGCCTGCCAGAGCGCGCGAACCTTCGGGGACGCGCGTTGATGTATTGTGCGGGCAACCTGAGCAGAACCAGGGCTTGCGCTCGCCGACGCTGGATGGTGTGTTGTCCTCCCGCTCTTTCGCCTCAATAATGGCTACGCGCGCATCAATGCGTGCTCTAAGCTCCACGGGAAGATTAAGCTTTTTAAGACGGGTAGCGATGGCTTTTGCAATAAGCGCAGGCGACAACTCGGCGCGGGCCGGAAGCAGCCACTGACCGCGCGGCACAGACCATTCGCCACCAGCATTGTCTTTTTCGTCAAACTTGCCAAATACCTTGGGACGTACAGCATCGTTCCAGTTGTATAGCTCTTCTTTTAATGCGTATTCCATGATCTGGCGTTTTTCTTCGACGACCAGAATTTCATCCAGACCATGTGCAAAATCATGAGCATCCTGGGCATTCAGCGGCCAGACGCAGCCTACCTTCATGACTCGTATGCCTGCCAGCGCACAGGCTGCGTCATCGAGCCCCAGATCAGCTAGCGCCTGCCGGGTATCGAGATAGGCCTTGCCCGCCGTCATGATGCCAAAACGCGGGGTAGGTGAATCAATGACGATGCGGTTTAACTTATTGGCGCGCACATACGCCAACGCCGCGTACCACTTATAGTCAACCAGCCTGGCCTCTTGATCTAGCGGAGGATCTGGCCAGCGTATGTTGAGACCGCCTTCAGGCATCTCAAAATCAGTCGGAATAACAATTTGAGCCCGATCCGGATCAATGTCGACTGAAGCGGTAGACTCGACAACCTCGGTCACGCACTTCATGGCCACCCACAAACCGGTGTAGCGGCTCATGGCCCAGCCATGCAGCCCGTAGTCAAGATACTCCTGGACATTGGAGGGGTAGAGCACAGGGATGCCTGCAGCAATCAGATCGTGTTCTGACTGGTGCGCCACGGTTGATGATTTGGCACCGTGGTCGTCGCCCGCCAGCACCAGCACACCACCGTGAGGCGCGGTGCCCGCAGCGTTGGCGTGTTTGAATACATCCATGCTGCGGTCCACGCCCGGGCCTTTGCCGTACCACATGCCAAACACGCCGTCGCGGGTGGCGTCGGGGTAAAGCGTAACCTGCTGTGTGCCCCATACCGAGGTGGCCGCCAGGTCTTCATTAAGACCCGGCTGAAAGACAATGTCGTTTTCTTTCAGGTGTGACTTGGCCTTCCAGAGTGCCTGGTCAATGGCGCCTAGCGGAGAGCCACGATAGCCCGAAATAAAGCCCGCCGTGTTAAGACCTGTCGCACGGTCCCGGGCTTTTTGCAGCATGGGCAGGCGCACCAAAGCCTGTGTTCCGCTCATGTAGGCTCTGCCGCGTTCGAGCGTGTATTTGTCGTCCAGACTGGTGGTGGCGAGTGCTTTGAGCACCGCAGCGTCAAGAGGGGCGTTCATTAGACCTGTCTCCTGTGTTCGGTCATTTGTATTTGAGTATCGCCCAAGTGTATGAGTTTGCGGTGTTATCGTAAAATCAAATTTTCAGCTATCAGGTATCAGAAAATCAGATGAAAGACGAAGTAACGCTGCGGCAATTCCGGTATTTCATTGCGGCCGCGACGACAGGGCAGTTTTCCTCTGCGTCGGTGGCCGAGAACGTATCGCAGTCGGCCATTACGGGCGCGGTGCAAAGTCTGGAACGTCAGCTCAAAGTCAGGCTTTTTGAGCGGTTGCCACATGGGGTTGCCCTGACGGCGGAGGGCCAGGTCTTCTTCCATCATGCTCGCCATGTAATGGATGCCGTCAACGATGCCATGAGGCATGCGAGCCTGTTGCCGCAATCGGTACAAGGTACATTGCGGATCGCGGCGACTTACACAGTGCTTGGTTATTTTTTGCCAGACCTGCTCAGCCGCTTTAAGCGCAGTTATCCCGGGGTCGAAATTGATCTTGTGGATATGGACAGGCCCAGGCTTGAGACGGCACTGCAAGAGGGAAGCATTGATCTCGGTATAGGGCTGCTGTCCAATATTGAAAACCTGGACCAGTACGGGCACCGTCTGCTGGTACGCTCGCGCCGCAGGCTTTGGGCTGGCGTGGGGCACCCATTAGCATCGCAGGCGGTGGTAAGTCTGGACGACATTGCTGAGCATCCACAGGTTTTGCTAACTGTCGATGATGCCGATATGGCCATCAGCAAGCTTTGGTCGAAAGGCGAGCAAGCCCTGAAAATTGCCATGCGCACCAGTTCACTCGAGGCATTGCGGGGTCTGGTTGCCTATGGTTTTGGCGTGGCGATACTGTCGGATCTGGTTTACCGGCCGTGGTCGCTTGAAGGCAAGAAAATTATGGCAATACCGGTGTCTGACCCTGTCCCTGCAATGGATGTAGGGCTGCTTTGGCCTGAAGGCCATGTGCCCGTCGGACTCGCCGATATATTCAGGCAGTTTCTGCTTGATGCCTGCGAAGGCATGGGTGAGGGCCATCAGGCTGCCTCACCCGCAGGCCGCAGCCGACGACTGCGGGGCTAGACAGTGGTACTCAGGGAATGAACGCCAGCCCCACTCTGAATTGCGAGTCAGATTTCTGGTTGTATCCCAGTATGGTCTGGCCGTATCCTTTGAAGTACTGCACATGCAGATAGCCATTCATGTTCAGGAAGGTGCGGCGCAGTGGCCATGCCGCCTCGAGCTGGGTGCTGTTGCGCCCGCCTTTGCCTTCGCGGTACAGGCCTGACAGTACTATTCCGTTATCCTGGGCAAAGCGCAGTTTCCAGTCGATATGGCCGGCATAGTCGGCGTAGTCAGGGTTTTTATCGCCGCTGCCAAAGTATGCCTTTACCTTTGGTGCAAACGTGAGCGTGCCGCCGCCGTCAAACCGGTAATTGAACTCAGGTTGAATGTAGCCAAAATTGATGGCACGTGAGTCGTCACCGTCTTTGCCATTAGATTCATGTTCTACACCTGTGGCCAGGCCAAGAAACGCGCTTTTCTCAGGTGAAAACCACAACGCATCTTTATGCCAGAACAGGCTCGGTTTGAATGACGTGTCGACAAAGGGATGCGATTCGGCGGACAAGTCCCACAACGATGTTTGTGTGTACCCCAGATACAAGTTGTCGATGAAGTCTGGGTTGGTTGGGTCTTTGGGCTGAAATAAGCGGTACTTGAAGCTGATCTGAAACCGTGCGTCGGTGCGCCCGTGGTTTCTGCCTGCGTCAAAATAAATGGGCTCGTAAGGCGAGATGGCATTGCGAAACCGGTCGAACCCATCTGATGAAGGGCGGGCCATGATGATAGTGTTGCTGGGTGCAGGCCCGTTGTCAGGCGATGCTCCTGCCGCTACCACAACATTGGTGGGTAGCGTCGGGTCGGTCTGGCCTTGAACACGGGATGCCCCGGCGTCCACGACAGGTACAGCGGCTGGCGTGCCGGCAATTGCGCTTTTATCTAGCGGGCTGGTGTCCAGCGCCAGCATGGTAGACGTGCCTTCGATGTTGACGGCCTGAAGACCGTGCACCGCATTGGGCACTACGGCTTTCCAGGCAATTTTCACAAAGGTGTTGACCGGCACTGTCACCGACCCGCCGCCGCCAGCCAGGTAGGCCAGGCTACGAATGGGCTGGCCATCCTGGGTGCGCCACTGGATGACGAGGTTTTCGGGCGCTGAATACTGGAGCGCATTGTCGCCGTCATTAAAAAGCACTGCCGTAATGTCGACAGTTTCTCCGGCTGAAGCGTGCGCCTGCTCAAGCTTATAGCTAATGCCCCCGAGAGCGGGACCTGAGCCCAGAAGTGCGGCCGAAAGAAAGAGCGCGCCGGAAAGATGTCTGAGTGAAATCGCCATGTGATTCTTGATTTAGTAAGTGGGCAAAACGTTAACATCGGTCTTCATGATAGAAGGCAGGGTATTGTAGCGGGGTTCGAACACCGCACAGAGCGGCTGTGCGGTGCATGCAACGGTTAAGTTGTAAGCAAGTGGCGGGCCCGGTAAGCGGCAGTTTCCGCATAAGCGTCGTAAATGACATGCGCCGGAGCCCATTTGTTGGCGTTAACGGGTTAAACTTCGGCGCCAGTGGCTTGTTTACTGGCTTGACCATTTGTACGTGGTTGGCCAGTTATGCATAGAGCGGCTTTCATGTGCTTATTGTGGCCGTGCCCCGGTACTGTGTATGATGTGCCCCTCGTGGGTGTATGCGCACGCAAACTCGGCAGCACATTATAATTATGAGTTGCACTGGTTTTTTCATCCCGCCCTTAGCTCAGCTGGATAGAGCAACGGCCTTCTAAGCCGTAGGTCGCAGGTTCGAGCCCTGCAGGGCGGACCATAACATATTTTTGTTAATCAACATGTTATGGAGTTTTCGGCCGGTAGCCATTAGCTGCTTAAGCTGTTGCTGTGCCTTAATCGTGACAACACCTACTCGCTGCGCGCAGTGTCCAGCAGGCAGGTTGCCTGCTGTCAGGTAGGTAATTCTCCAGTCGTCCAATAATTTCAGTACGAAAAGTAGCACGCCACCTGGGTGCCTTGCTCTGCCCGTGAGCGCCTGTCCGCTTATCTCTATGGCAGGCGCGGTATTCATTGATCCCCTCAGTCGATAAAGAAGGCTTCCAGTTGCCTCAGCGCCGCGCTGGAATGTTGCGCGGCCGCAGACTGCACATCAAAGCTTGACGCAATTTTCAACACCCATAATAATTATGGGTATGATTGACCCGGTACCACTCAGGATGAATGACGCGACTATGGTTCGTATCATTCGAAAATTAGCGCAAGACTCTTGCAACGTTTTTGTGACGCTGCATGCAAAAAAGCGAATGCGTCAGCGCCGTATTACGCTTACGCAGGTTCTAACTTGCTTACGCAAGGGCTTTATTTCAGAGGGCGCTCATCAGGACATTAATGGGGCGTGGAAATGTACCCTGCAGCATCGCTGGGCGGGCGACGAAGTTAGCGTTGCAGCAGCTTTGCATCGTGACGAGAGTGGAGATTGGATTGCTGTTGTGACAGTATTTTGATGAGTGAGAGTGTTATGTACCACTATACCGAATCAGGATTACGCAACGTGTGGCTTGCCAATGGCTACAAGGTGCGTGATGTCGGCGGCGAAGAGGCGGTGGCGATCCATGATGTTGACCAACTGCATCAGGTGATAGGGCGCAGCCTTGCCCGCAAGCCCAAACTAACCGGGACGGAAGTGCGCTTTTTGAGAAAAGAAATGGGCATGTCGCAAAAGCGCTTGGCTGATATGCTTGGTTCGACTGAGCAAACCGTTTCGTTGTGGGAGCGGCATGGGCGTATGCCGGTTGGTTATGACCGCTTGATGCGTGCGTTTTATCTGGAATTTCTGGATGGAAACGTGAAGTTGCGAGAAATGGTGGACCGGCTCGTTGACTTGGATCGGACCCATCGGGAAAAGAAGGCCGTGTTTGAAGATACCGGCACCGGCTGGAAGATGGCCGCCTGACTGTTTTTGGTGAGTTAGCCTCTAAGCCCCAAGGTCGCAGGTTCGAGCCCTGCAGGGCGGACCAATTTGGTCCTTTATTTTCCGTACTTCTCGTCTAGTGCGGTTCGGTGCGGCGCCAGGGCGGGCAAGTCTTGCTCGGCATTTTTTCGCAATGCTACATTTCGCGCGTGGCCTTTTTCCATGCCTGCCAGCACAGCTCGTTTACTGGCTTCCGATAGCTTAGGGTCTTTATTTACATTGGCGATGCCTTGCTGATAGCCCTTTTCGACCTCGGAAAGTGTCAAGTTTGAGCTAAGAACCACATAGCCATTCATGACGCGATCACCGACGTCTGCCCACTCTTCAGCGCTCGAAAAGCCATGCGTTTTGGCAAGATTGCTAAGGTCGTCATAGGCTGGCCCTGTCTTTTTCATCAGATCAAGCCCAGACGCTAATGGGCGGGTGCGATCGATTTTTTTTCGTTTGCCATCGTCGTGCTTTGCTGACAGCGCCTGTGCTTGCGGCATGCTGTTGAGGTAGCGTTCAACCTGTTGTTCGGTCAGAGGCGTAGCCAGGGCTGTGCCGACTGATTGGCCAAATAGAAAAAGGCCACCAGCAAGAACAATAAGCTTTCTGATCATGTCAGCAACTCCGTCAATAGAAGCGGTAAAAAGATCGAGGTTGAGTAAAGGTTGCTGTGAAGAGGCCGGGGCCCCAACTGGCGGGCGGTACAAACAGGCAACATGGTAAACGTTTGCCTCTCTCCAGGCACCGTCTGTATGGACGGGAAACGCAATGGTGACCGCGACAGGCCACGTCGGTTGCAACGTACCGGTTGAGTGCAGCGCATGTTTCAGCATGATGGCTGATGCTCATGAAATTTTTTCCGCCTTACTCGCTGTAACACGTTGAAAAGTGCGCTCACACACCTCCTGCGTCCCTATGTTACTTATGTAGAAGCTTGTTGTGCCCAGTGTTCGTGGCGCATCTACGAGGAAGTACATGAGTCAGGGCAAGAAAAGTTTCAGTGCTGCAATAGATACAGCCAAGGTCGCGGCATGCTTTATGGTTGTATTGCTGCACGTGGCTGCCATCAATTTTTATTCGTTTGATGACCACGGCCAGTGGTGGGCGAGCAATTTCTATGATTCGCTCACACGCACCTGTGTACCGCTGTTCCTGATGATTAGCGGTGTGCTCTTGCTGCGCAAGCAAGAATCAATGCCCGAGTTTTTCAAGAAGCGCTTTGTGCGGATTATTCCGCCCTTGCTGTTCTGGTCGCTGTTTTACATGGCGTGGAACAGCTGGCAGGGCGAGCGCTATGGCCGCTGGTATGAATGGATCACTACGCTGGCAAATGGCCCGGTTACTTTTCATCTCTGGTATCTCTACGCCATTGTGGGCATTTATTTGTTCGTGCCATTTTTGCGCAAGATCTGGCATGCCACCAAGCAGTCTGAGCGCAAGCTTTATCTGGCTCTGTGGGCGGTCGCTTCCTGTTGGCCCACCATTAAGGTGTTGTTCGATATCGACGTAGATGCGCTTGAAGTCTATGGTATCGGGCCTTTTTTTGGTCTGGTCGGTTATCTGTTTCTGGGCGCCTACGTGCATGATGTTTACGTAGAGCATTCTGCGAAGCGGCAATACTGGCTGCTTAGTCTTGGCCTGTTTGCGTTGTTCAGTGTGCTTACTATGCTGGCAACCTACGCGTATTCTGCGCAGGCGGGCGAGGCTGACCCCCTGTTTTATGATTATCTGTCGCCGCTTGTGCTGGTGTCGTCTATCTATGCATTCAACGTGCTCTATGGTCTGGGTGCACGACTGGGTAAGTCGTTGGATGTTGGCACCGGGCTGCCCGGGCTAAAAAAATTGTCTGCATGCACGCTAGGCGTTTATTGCATACACATTTTCATTTTGCACCGGTTTGACGAGGCTACTGGCATTATGGAGGGCGATGCGTCGTCGTGGTGGGCTATACCGGTGACGGCGTTCGTTGTGTTCAGTGTGTCGATGGGCGCCATTATGTTGCTGCGACGCTTTCGGGCGTTTGAGTACGTGACCTGAGGTGGTCACAGACAGGCTGTGTACTGCGCCGCAACCCAAGTCTTTGTATCAGTATCGTCCTCGCAATACTTGCTCTGGCCATCAAGGCAGGGGTGTTGTCAGCACCTGCAGGCTATTGCCTGATCCGCCGTCTTTCAGGCAGCAGAAAAGCGGCAAACCCCAGAATCGGCAAGAAGGAGCACACTTTGTAGACGAACTCGATGCTTGTCGCGTCAGCGAGGCTGCCCAGGGCTGCCGCGCCGATGCCGGCCATGCCAAAGGCCAACCCGAAGAACAGGCCAGAGATCATGCCGGTTTTGCCGGGTACCAGCTCTTGTGCATAGACCAGAATCGCCGAGAACGCCGAGGCGATGACCAGACCGATAATAAAAATTAGCACGATGGTCCATGTCAGATTGGCATAGGGCAAGGCGAGTGCAAAGGGCGCTGCGCCCAGTATGGAACCCCAGATTACGCGTTTGCGACCGATGCGGTCACCCACAGGTCCGCCGACCAGTGTGCCCACGGCCACGGCAAAAAGAAAGACAAAAAGACAATACTGCGCGTTCTGTATGGTCAGGCCGAAGCGGTCCATGAGGTAAAACGTCAGGTAGCTGTTAAGGCCAGCCAGGTAAAAGTATTTGGAGAAAATCAGGATCAACAGTACGCCCAGCGCACCAATGACCTGCCGCCTGCTCAGCCCTGTTTCTGTGCGACCGAGGCTGGAGCGGCCGCGCTCTGTGTTCACATTCGCAGCGTACCAGCGGCTGACCCTCGTGAGGATGAGCATAGCGGCCAACGCAGCAAGCGAGAACCAGGCAACACTGCCCTGGCCCAGCGGCACGATAATAAGCGCCGCCAGCAGCGGGCCCAAGGAAGATCCAATATTGCCGCCAACCTGAAAAATAGATTGCGCCAGGCCGTGCTGGCCCGCCGACGCCATACGCGCCACGCGTGAGGATTCTGGATGAAAGACCGACGAACCCATGCCGATTAGCGCTGCTGCCGCCACCACACTGGGGAAGTTCCAGGCCTGAGAAAGTAGCAGCAGACCGCAGAACGTGAACCCCATGCCTACAGGCAGCGAGTAAGGCTTGGGTCTTTTGTCAGTGAACGCGCCGATCAGGGGCTGAAGCAGCGAAGATGAAAACTGGAAAGCCAGGGTGATAACGCCAACCTGCGCGAAGCTAAGCGAGAAACTACCCTTGAGCACGGGATACAGAGCCAGCAACACCGACTGCATCATGTCATTGAGCAGGTGGGAAACGCTGATGGCCGCTAGAATCTTATAGACCACGCCAGTGTCCTGGCCAGGCGCCGGCATATTAGGCGCTATCGGGTCGGCCAGCGGTGCGCCGGCCTCGACCAATGGGGCGTGCAGATCTTGCGCGTCGGAGCTGGGGGAAGGGGGAATTGTTGCTGTGGCTGGATTCATGTTGCGGGCGGCCAGAGGCCTGAAAGAGAGTGTTGCAGTGAAAGTTTAGATTTCAACGGCTTAAATGAAGAATATAGGCGCGCGTTTGCTGGCTGTCGTTAGAATATGGGACATTCATTAGCGAATTTCGGCCAACCCATGTTTCATACGATAGACCAGCTTGAACAAGCCGACCGTGACGTCGTGGTCGTAGAGGCGAGCTACCCCGACGGCCATGTGGTGGCCAGTCACACGCACAAGCGGGTGCAACTGCTGCACGCGATCACCGGCATCATGCGTCTGGAGACTGGCACCGGTACGTGGATTGTTCCTCCCGGATTCGCTTTATGGATACCTGCGGGAACACGGCATCAATTGCGTACGACCAGGGTGACCACCCGCAGTCTTTATTTTCGAGTAAATGCATTGCGCAACGCGCCGCAAGCCTGTCAGGTGATCGAGGTGTCGACTTTGCTACGTGCGCTGATCGATGCGGCAGCCCAAGTGCCTGTGTTGTACGACACCCGGCAGCGCGACGGGATGCTCATGCGCTTGCTGTTGCTCGAGGCCTGCCAATCGCCGGCCGCACCTTTTCACTTGCCTATGCCGCGCGAGAGTCAACTGGCGGCGTTGTGCAATGCGTTTTTTGCTGCGCCTATGCAGACGGTGACTCCATCGCAATGGGCGCAGACGCTGCATATCAGCGAGCGTACTTTCTATCGGCGATTTCTGGCTGGGACCGGGTTGAGCTTTATGGAGTGGCGTCGCAAAGCCTGCGTTTTCGTCGCCATCTCCCGGTTGACGCTGGGTGATAGTGTTACGCGTATTGCGCTGGATATGGGTTATGAAAGCTCTTCGGCTTTTTCGGCGATGTTCCGCAAAGAGACCGGCAAGCCGCCCAGTGCTTATGCGCGCCATGCGGTACAGACCAAGAACTGAAAGCGTTTGCGCCTGTCGACACGTGGGCCTGGCCCTATGCATGCTGCATTTGGGTCTTGGGGCTGATAGCCGGAGACGGCTGGGCTAGGGCTGGTCCAAGTTCAAGGACAGGGCTAAGAGCAGGACCGGGGCTAAGTCTAGAGCCAGTGCCAGAGTCAGGGCCAAGACGGGGATCAGGACTGCCTCAGCTTGCCAGCTTAGTGCTCAGGCGTCGTCACCATGACAATCTTGGAGACGAGTTCGGCGGTGTTTTTGGCTTCTAGCTTTTTCATGAGTCGTGCTCGATGTACCTCTACCGTTCTATGCGAAATGCCCAGCACCTGCGCCGTCTCTTTGCACGTTAGCCCATTGACGATATAGCCTGAAATTTCTTGCTCGCGCTTGGTGAGGTCTGCAGTTTTGGTCTGGTTGTGATGGATGCGTTCAAAACTCCATATCATCAGACTGAAAGGCTCTTCGGGGGTAAGGGTGACCCCTCGCGCTCGTGCCCAGAAAATCTGCCTGTCGCGGTGTTGCATGAAGCGCTCGTCTTCATAACTTGTCATAGTACGCAGTGCACGCAAGCAGCGGTCACCGATCTGGTAATAGTCGGCACTGCTTGGATAAAGTTTCAGAATCAACTCGCCCTCCAAGTCTTGTACCTGATAGCCGAACAGTGTGGCAAAGGCTTTGTTGCAGCGAAGAATGGTGCGGTTCTGGGTGATGATTTGCGGAGCGGGCGATTCTCGAAAGGCGAGTTCTTCGAGGTTGGATTCAAGCATGGTTTTCCCTAATGATACGTACGTAGGTACGTAGTTGCACGCATAGACATACGTATGCTAGCGGGCGATTATAAAAAAAAGCAAATGCAAGGAGACATTCATGGCATCGCATACCGTATCGATCGTAGGCAGTGGTCACACAAAGTTTGGCCGGCTTGACGCTCTCAATCTCGAAGACCTGATCGTGGCCGTCACGCACGAGGCTCTGGCCGATGCGGGTATAGGTGCCTCCGAGGTGGATGCCGTCTTCTTGGGCCACTTCAACTCGGGCATGGTGCCTGATGCCTTTGCTTCGTCACTTATTCATCAGGCCTCGCCTGAGTTGCGCTTTAAGCCCGCGACCCGATGTGAGAATGCATGCGCGTCAGGTTCTGCTGCTTTGTTTGCAGGGATGGCAGCCATACAGGCAGGGCAGGCCGAGGTTGTGCTGGTTGTGGGGGCAGAAAAAATGACCTCGAACAGCACCGAAGAGGTAACGCGTGCACTGGCTGGGGCGGGCTATCACAACAGTGCCGAAGAGCGCGCCCTTAGTTTTCCTCAAGTGTTTGCAGTGGCTGCCCAGGCTTACACAGAGCGTTATCAAGATCCATTGCCGGCCATGGCTGCCATCGCTTCTAAAAATCATAACAATGCGTTGGCCAACCCATTGGCGCACATGCATCGCGCTATGAGTGTTGAGGCCTGCAATACAGTTTCCGACAAAAACCCCCTGATAGCGCCGCCACTGCGTTTGTCAGACTGCTCGCTAATTACCGATGGCGCCGCTGCCGTTGTGCTCGTCAGCGCTGCGCGTGCTCGGCAGTTTCAGCGTGAGGTGGCTATTCGCGGTAGCGCCCATGTCAGCGACTTGTTGCCCATGTCGGCCCGAGATTTTCTTGCTTTCGAAGGGCCGCAAAAGGCGATGGCGCTAGGCTTGCAGCAAGCAGGTATCACCACCGCCGACCTGGATTTCGCAGAAGTTCATGACTGCTTCACCATTGCAGAATTGTTGATCTATGAGGCACTGGGTATCGCGCCTAAAGGCCAGGGTCATCGTGTACTGGATGACGGCACCGTGATGCGTGGCGGGGCATTGCCAGTAAATCTTTCTGGTGGGCTCAAAGCCAAGGGGCACCCGGTAGGTGCTACAGGGGTTTCCATGCACGCCATTTCGTTCCGTCAGCTTACCGGGCAGGCTGCTGATATGCAGCTTGCGGGCGCGCCTGAACTCAGTCTGGTCTTTAACATGGGGGGTACAGGTGTTGCCAACTATGCCACCATACTTGAGGCCAAGCGGGCGTAGGCGACCATGAATATCGCACAGTGGTTACAGGCGCGAGCGCTGCTTACGCCCGATGCACCGGCATTGTTCAGTGGCAGCGAGCTCAAGGCCGATTACCGACAGTTTGCTGCACAAGCCTGTGGTTTGGCCGAAAGTTTGCGGCGTGATCACGGCATACAAGAAGGTGATCGCATTGCCCTCTACATGCCTAATCGCATAGAGCTGCTTGTGCTTATGTATGCAGTCTGGTGGGCAGGGGCTGTGGTGGTTCCCATCAATTACAAGTTACACGCCAAAGAGGCAGCATGGATTGCTGAAAACGCGCAAGCCTCGTTGTTGTTCAGTGACCAGGGGCAGTCATTGCAAGAGGTTGGCCTGCCCGAAGGTTGTCGCGAACTGGGTGTGGATACCCCTGCCGTCCGCTCCATGCTTGAATGCAAAAAAATGTTGAGTGCGCCAGCCCCTCGAGCGCCTCACACTCTGGCCTGGCTGTTTTATACGTCAGGCACGACAGGGCGCCCAAAGGGTGTGATGCTCACGCATGACAATCTGGTGGCTATGTCGTTGTGCTACACGGTTGATGTGGATGATGTCAGCACCGACGATGCTGTTTTGTATGCGGCGCCCATGTCACATGGTGCGGGCTTGTATAACTTTGTTTTTGTGCGGCTTGGCGCTCGCCATGTGGTGCCTGAGTCTCGCGGTTTCGATAGCGCCGAAATTCTTGATCTTGGTAAACACCTCGGCGGGCTCTCGATGTTTGCCGCACCCACTATGGTCAAACGCCTTATCAGTGTGGCCAAGGCTGCAGGGTCTGCTGGCGAAGGCCTAAAGTCGATTGTGTGCGGCGGCGCGCCAATGTATGCGGCTGACTTTGTCGAGGCCCTTGATGTCTTCGGCCCAAAATTCATGCAGATATACGGACAGGGGGAAAGCCCGATGACGATTACAGCGATGCGACGTGAAATCATCGCTGACCGTACTCATCCGCAGTGGCATGAACGTCTTGCCTCGGTTGGTACACCACAAGCGTGTATCGAAGTGCGAATTGTGGATGACACATTGTGTGATGTGCCCACAGGCACACATGGTGAGGTGTTGGTGCGCGGAATCACTGTTATGCAAGGGTACTGGCGCAATAGTGAAGCCACGCAGGATACGCTGGTAGATGGCTGGCTACGTACGGGTGATATTGGCTTTCTCGACGAGGCAGGGTTTCTGACACTGACTGACCGCTCTAAAGACGTGATTATCTCCGGTGGCTCCAATATTTATCCACGGGAAGTCGAAGAGGTATTGCTGCGCCATCCTCATGTTTTCGAGGCTGCAGTCGTGGGTAGTCCACACGCAGACTGGGGGGAAGAAGTGGTTGCCTTTGTAGTGGCATCCAGCGGTGCACAGCTCGACGCCGCAGAGCTGGAGGCTTGGTGCAAGGCGGAAATAGCTTCATTCAAAAAACCAAAACGCTACCTATTTTGCCCAGAGCTTCCAAAAAACAGTTACGGGAAAGTGTTGAAAACCGCATTGCGGGAAAAGGCCAAAGAGCCTGTGTAAGAGGGCGCGTAAACGCCCATTATTAATTGGTTGGTATATCAGTAAAACGGAGGAGTACAAATGAAACGACGCGAATTCATTAAATCTGCGGGGTTGGTCGCAGGCGCAGGGACATTGGTTGGTTTTCCTTATGTCGTCACGGCAAAGAACAAGATCTCAATTAAATTCGACAGCTATATCTCTGAGACTGCCGGGCCCTCTGGGCTTGATGAGTGGTTTCTGAGTGAGCTTGAGAAGCGTTCCGATGGAGTGGTTAAGGTGCGCCGTTATTGGGCTGCATCTTTGAATAAGGTTGGAGAACACCTGTCGGCAGTACGTGACAACACCTCGGAGATGTCATTGATTTCACCGGGATATTATCAGGCTGATCTGCCAGTGACGCGCGGGCTTGAATGGTATTACAAGATGCAGCACGCTGATGCTTTACAACTGGTCTGCCGTGACGTGTACGATCAGTTCGAACCTTTACGGGATGAGTGGGAAAAGCGACATCGGGCTCGTGTAATGTACTGGACCAACTGGAACTACGCGCCTTTTATTACTCGCAAGCCTATCAAGTCACTTGATGACATGAAAGGGCTACGTATACGCGGCTATGGCGTCGCCACAGATGTCATTGAACGCTTGGGTGGTACAGCTGTGCCCATGGCTGCACCCGAGGTGTACACCGCGCTGGAGCGTGGCGTGCTGGATGGCGTGTACGGTTTTGACTTCATCACAGCCGTGGCTTACAAGCTGCACGAAATTGCACCGCATTTCACTGACATAGGTGATGGCCCGCATGCTCCGTCCGCCACGGTTATTAATGTCGATGTATGGAATTCTTTCCCGCCCGAGATCAAGACAATATGCAATGAGATTGTGTCGGAGATCTATGCCGGAAAATACACCGAGATCATGAATGGGCTGAATCACAAGTATGTGACCAAAGCCCAGGGCGAAGGCGTAAAGTTTAGCCGCCTGTCTGAAGACCAGAAGAAGGTCGCCCAAGGTCTTATACAGCCCGCTCAGGTCCAGAAGTGGCAAGAAACAGTTGCCAAACCTGCGGGGATTGACGGTGAAAAAATGCAGTCACTGATTGATGCCGCGATTGCCAAGCATGATCCGTCCGGAACGCTGAAGCGGCCATCCGAAATCGCACTTGATGCCTGATTGCTAGCGTTGTTGGCTACACGTCTAAGCGCCTGCCTCGTCTTTAAGGACGAGGTCGAGCAAGACAGTGGTTCTTTGGGACTGCAGCCTTCCTTGTCCGTTTGCGGGGAAGCTGCAGTCATCAGATCGGAGTTCTTCAACTGAACGCAGAGCGGGGCTTCAAAGCCGTCGTTCTGCGGTGCCGGAGGCACCATGAAATCTATTGAGAATCTGTTCAGGACACTTTCCAATGTGTTCGGGGCTGTTGCCCTAGCCTGTCTGATGTTTCTGATGCTAGGCACGACGCTGGACGTTGTGGTCCGAGGCTTTACGGGGCGGCCCATATCGGGCGTGTTCGAAATGGCCGAGCTCAGCATGGTGTTGGTTGTTTTCCTGGGGCTGGGGTGGACCAAACGCGACAATGCACACATCCGCGTCACACTCCTGCTCGAGAGGGTGCCAGAAAAGGTTCGTAGAGTACTCGAAACTATTTCGTGGAGTATGGCGGCGCTGCTTTTGTTGTTGCTGGCGATTCCGTCAACTCACGATGCTATTCATTCATTTACCATCCGCGAATTTCGCTGGGGCTATATCGAGTTTCCTATCTGGTGGGCCAAGATTGCGCTTGCCATAGGCCTGTGGTTTGCATTTCTGCAGATGGCACTGCAGTGCCTGCAGACAGCGGTAGCCGGCGACCTGCCAGCCATTGATGATGGTATTCCCCGTTCAGAGACATAACAGGCACCGGTAAAGCACCGGGGCAGCGAGACACGCTATGGACTATATTTCTGCCACTATTGTGGCGACCTGCCTGATTTTCGGGCTGATGATCATAGGGACACCTGTGTTTGCGGCGCTGGGCATTGCCGGCGTGGCAGGTATTACCATGATTGAGAATCTCGATTTTGTGCTGAATCGGCTCAAATCATTTTCTTACCATCAGTCTGCCTCCTATCTGCTGACGGTTATTCCACTGTTCATTCTGATGGGGGCTTTCGCTCATCACGCGGGTATAGGGCAAAGGCTCTTCGGTGTCGCACGCAAGTGGGTCGGGCACTGGCCCGGTGGGCTTGCCATGGCAAGTGTGCTGACGTGCGCAGGGTTTGCGGCAACGTCCGGGTCAAGTGTCGCCACGGCGGCAACTGTGGGATCGGTGGCCATTCCTGAAATGAAAAAAGCGGGCTATGACTCTCGGCTTTCCGCGGGTGCGGTGGCGGCAGGGGGCGTGTTGGGTGTGTTGATCCCGCCAAGCATACTTTTGATTTTCTATGCGGCGCTTACCGAAGTTTCTGCGGGGAAAATGCTGGTGGCCGGTGTGATACCGGGTATTTTGTCGACTCTGGTGTTCATGCTTGGCATCTGGGTAATCAGCAGCAGGCTCAAAACATGTCAGGAGCATAGCCCTATTGTTGGGTGGCGTGAACGCCTTGTCTCGTTACGAGACGCCTGGCAGGTCATGCTGTTGTTTCTGCTGGTGTTGGGTGGCATTTATCTGGGTTTTGTAACGCCCACCGAAGCAGGGGCTGTCGGTGCATTTGCCGCATTTTTGATGCTTTGTTTTTCGAAGCAGGCCCGCCCGAATCTTAAACGCAATATTTACGAGAGCTGTCGATCTTCTATCACCACGACGGTGATGATTTTGATGACTATGATTGGCGCCGGCATCTTCAGTTATTTTCTGAGCCTCGCACAGATTCCTCAGGTAATCGCGAATAGTGTGGTTGAGTCTGGCCTGCAGCCAATGCTGATAATCGCTTTGCTGTTGTTGATTTATTTTCCGCTGGGCATGTTTCTGGATGCCTTTTCCATGCTGGTCATCACGTTACCGATTATGTTTCCAACCGTCGTGTCGCTTGGCTACGATCCAATCTGGTTTGGAATTCTGGCGGTGAAAATGTGTGAGATTGGTCTGATCACTCCGCCAGTTGGTCTGAATGTGTATGTAATCGCCGGTATAGATCGCAACACACCGCTTACTCAGATATTTCGCGGTGCCTGGTGGTTTGTCATTATGGAAATCGTGACCACGTTGCTGCTGTTTTTTGTGCCAGTGCTGGTCACCTGGCTTCCTGAAAACATGCTGGGTAAGTAAGTGCACAGCCACACCGAAAGCTGGTGTGGCTGTCGTTGGCTTTCGCGAAGTGGCAGCGATGGCTGCCGGCTCTGAGGCTTTGAACGCAAGGGCTACAGTGCGCTCAGGCCAGCATCAAGATCCGCTTTCAGGTCGTCAATGTGCTCCACCCCTACCGACATCCGCACCGTATTGCCTTCAATGCCGGCGGCTTCCATTTGCGCGCCGGTCATGGTGCCCGCCCACATGGCGGCAGCGTGCACGACCAATGTTTCCACACCGCCCAGGCTAACTGCCTGCGTCGCCAGTTTCAAAGATGATACAAAGCGGCTGGTCGCTTCAAAATCCCCTTTTACCGAAAAGGCGATAACGGCACCAAAGCCTTTCATCTGACGGCGGGCCAGCGCGTGCTGGGGGTGGCTCTCTAAGCCAGGGTATAAAACCCGTTCAATGCCAGGCTGTTGCTCCAGCCATTGCGCCACTGCCAGTGCGTTGGCGTTGATGCGTTCCATACGCAGCGAAAGGGTGCGCAGGCCACGCAGCAGCAACCACCCGTCCATGGGAGAGAGCACCGAACCTAACGTGGTGTGCATGCCCCATATTTTTTCGGCCAGAGCATTACTGCAGCAGACCGCGCCCGCCGTGACGTCATGGTGGCCGCCAAAATACTTGGTGGCACTGTGCACCACAACATCAACACCGTGCGCATGCGGCTTTTGATTAAGTGAATTGGCAAAGGTGTTGTCGGCCACTGTGATGATGTTGTGCTTTTTTGCAATCGCGGCAACAGCGTCAAGATCAGTGATAGACAGCGTCGGGTTGACGGGTGTTTCGAGCATGATCAGCCGCGTGTTGGGGCGTATTGCGGCAGCGAAGGCTTGCGGGTCGGTCTGATCCACGGTTGTGAAATCAACGCCAAAGCGTGGAAGTATTTCTTCGAACAGCTTGGACGTACTCATATAGTGGCGCTGCTGGGCGATCACATGATCACCCTTAGACACCAGCGCCAGAATTGTGGTGCTGATGGCACCCATGCCCGATCCCATCAGCAATGCCGTCTCTGTGCCCTCGAGCTGGGCCAGAATAGTTTCTACGTGCTCATGCACAGGGTTGCCGTAGCGGCTGTAAAAGGCGTGGTGGCGCGGCGTTGTGGCCATTTCGGAAAACGCCTCGGCGCTTTCGGCACGATAGGTGGCGCTGTAATAAATGGGCGGAACAACCGAAGGCCCCTCCAGTATCGCCGCGTCTCCGTGAAGCACAGTTGTCTCTTCGTGCCAGGCGGGCGTGTTGGGTTTAGACGGGGAGGACGCAGCATCTTTCATTTCAAGAAATCCAGAGAGATTGGGTTATGAAGTTATGGGTGGCCATGAATGGACTACGGGCGGTCACGATTGTGACGCCGCCTGGGTAAGCCATGATACGCCTGCGGTGTGTTGATGGGACAGGTTGAGCGGTAACTGAAGGTCGAAAATAATAGATAAAATCTGCCGATTTCTAACTACAGCCATAGACTGTAGAAAGATATATTGGAAGCAAGAAGTCTAGAGAATGGAGAAAATTATGTAAAACTTAGTTTGACTAGAGTTTGATTTGTGATTAAAGTTATACAACGTAAAACTACGAAAATACCGCTATGGAAACCACACTTAGAAAGTTCGGAAACAGCATCGGGCTGGTCATTCCCAAGGCGTTGCGGGAAACCTTAGGCTTAGTAGAAGGGCAATCGGTGACGATTGAACAATCTGGGGATGGCTTCATCCTGCGCCAGGCGAAGCGGCGCCATACGCTGGATGAATTGCTGGCTCAATGCGATCCAGAGGCCCCTATGCCTGCTGCACTGGCAGAATGGGACGATGCCCCGACAATAGGCGGTGAGAAATGGTAAGGCGGGGCGGTTTCGACCGGGGCGACATTATCCGTATAAGGCTCAATCCTACGGTTGGCCATGAATTATAAGGTGATTTCCGGCCCGCTCTGGTCCTCACAAAGCGTCAGGTCAATGCATTGGGCCTGACGATGATTGCACCAATCACGCAAGGTGGGGATTTTTCAAGAATGGCTGGGTTTACGGTGTCTCTGTCTGGCACGGGCATGGACACACAAGGCGTTGTCCTCGTCAATGGCGTTCGGGCGGTCGATGTCGAAAAGCGCGGGGCCAAGAAAATCGAGGTTGCGCCGGACTATGTCGTGGATGACGTTTTATCAAAGTTGGCGGCTTTGATTGAATAAACACACGATGTGCAGTCGGTAGCTGTCTGGTGCAGACTTAACAAAAACACTACACATATCGGGTGCATTTGCGCCCCCTTCCCTCGGACGCGATCAGCGACAGGACCAACGCTACGATTTGTAGAAGCTGCTGTCGGCGGGGCCGGCTATGTTGAGGTGGATGCAAACCCTAACCTGATGCGTGAATTGCTAACCAGCCCGCTCCAGGTGACGGATGGCAGTGTCGACTTGAGCGAGGAGCCGGGTCTGGGTGTGGCGCCCGACGTGGCGGCGGCTCTAGCGTTGCGCGTGACTAGGTATTGATGAGACAGAGCAGCGAGATCAAAGTCGATGTAATTCAGGTTGTCGTAGCTTCGAACACTGAATCGCAGTTGAGGCACATCGGAAAGCGCTGTTCAGGATGCGCTAACGTCGCAACGGCTTGCTCGCGCGTCCTGGCTTTTTCGGAAAATGGAGAATAATAAACAGCTTGGATGAATCGCCCCACCGATGTGTTGGATGCAGGCTGCGCCACTGTGGCAATACTCGGGTCGGGCTGCTTGAGATCTACGCCACCAATGTTGGCCTGTCCCTGGATAGATAGTTGTTCCGTCAGGGGCAGGAAAGCCCGCAGGCCGATCAGCGGATCCACCCAGCCGAAGTCTCTCCGGATTTCAGGTTGCCTGTTTACTCAGCCTTGGTGTGAACCTGGCTAGTTGGGTGCACTAAATCAGCCCTGCGCCGGAAAACTCGATGAGTATACGCTTCGGGTAATTATCGTCTGTTTACTCTTTCAAATCCTGACAGCAGCAGGGAGCTCCCATTGCGTCTGCAGCTTGGGTACGAGAGTTGCTCTTAAGCGTACACCGCAGCTTTGCGCATTAACTTAGGATGAGAAATGACCAACAATCAGCAGCCAGCACAACAGAAGCTCAATGAGCTCGTTTCAGATATACGCTTTGCGATGTTTACGACTGTTAACTCTCAGGGCGTGCTCACTTCGAGACCCATGACAGTGCAAAAAGATCCTGAGGATGAAAAAGAAAGCGTTCAGGCGACCTCGCATCTGTGGTTTTTTATGTCGCGAACGAGCGAGACTGTTAGCGAATTTAGTTCATCGCCGTCTGTGAACGTGTCGTTTGCAGATACCGGGGATGACACATACGTTTCAGTATCAGGCCATGCGCGTCTGGTGGACGATCTGGTTGTGAAGCAGAGATTATGGTCCAAGATGAACGAAGCGTGGTTTCCACAAGGGGTGAACGATCCAGATTTAGCGCTCGTACGTGTGGAAGTCGAGCAGGCTGAGTTCTGGAACGTAAAAGAAAGCAAGCTTGTTCAAATATTTAAGATCGCAAAAGCGGCTCTTTCAGATGAGTCGCCGACGCTGGGAACGCACGGCAAGTTGACACCATAGTAACTACCAGCCCGCTAACACTTCAGGGTCGACACTTTACGAGGCTGCCAACTTAAAGGCCGACTCGAAGTCGAACATATCCGCACCACGAAATTTCAAGCTTTTTCCCTGAGTGCGTCAGCTCTCCACTCCTTGAGAGACTTCGTTTTAGATCGTGGTTGCTCGTTCTGTATCCAGCCTGAAGTATTGCGCGGCCTCCAGCAATATGCAGCAACTGTTAATAAGGCGTGAATCTTTGGTCAGCCACGTTTTGCGTTACCGGTGGCTGCCCGAAGATGTAGGTTCAGAGTGATGTCCCACGTTGCCTGGTGTAGGAGGAGGTGAAGGTTCTTTCAGAGACTGTTCGCAAAGCGGGCGCTGGAGCGGGTCTGGCGACAGGAGAGCTGAAATCTCGCAAACCAAGGCCAACTGCTTAGCCCGTACTGCCCGTTACTGGCAGTACGATGCCCATCACGAAACTCGAGCAGACGGGAGTCGCTAGGTAAGCGTAAGCAGGCGAGAGTTCCTCAGGCTGACCAGCGCGACCCATCTGTGGCGTGCTTTTATTTTTTTACAAACCTTAAGACGCTAATGTCGCCCTCACCTTCAAGATATGCTCGGCGCACCTCAGTGATGTCGTGGATGCCCTTTATCCGGAGTTCGGCCATAAGTTCTTCTTCGGTAATGTACTCTTTGCGCATGCACCGAAGCTGCATTTGTCCGTCTTTGATCAAACAAATGCGATCCGGCTCAAGTACGGCTCTTGCCGTCGGTACGAAATAACACAGCCTGTCTACAAAGAGACTCCAAAAGACCAGCGTCGCAATGAGCACCATTCCTTCACCCACCGATTTATACTCGGCCGCCATCGAGTTCTGGGCGGCATCGGCAATAAGAACCAGGAGCAAAATGTTTGCCATTCCTACAGAGCCAAAATTGCGCCGTCCTGCAAAACGGAGCAATAAAAATATGAACCAGTACGTCAACGTGCCGCGAACAATTAATTCAAGTGGTGACACCCCGAACTCAAATAAAGTATCCCATTGCACATCCATTTCGCCTCCCCCATACCGAATCTCGTAGCTCGAGCTGATCAGGCCGCTTGGTGCGGCGAGAGCATGGCGCGACGCCTGAAAGCTTCGCTCTGACACGCTCTACGTGTTTCAGTCGTTGTCACAACCTATCTAACCGACCGGAATGCAAACGATTTCATTTCGGTATCGCATAGCAGACGTGCCATCATGCTTTCAGAGAAATAAAGTCTCGACTTGGTAGATGCCTACCAAGCCGAGACGTTGACGCATGACGCTGCAATTTCTGGCCTAACTAAATGGCCTTACTGTTTTGGTGCTTCAGTGTTTGCTGGTGCCGCCGGCGTCGCAGGCGTGTCCTTTGGCCCCAACGTTGCAGGTTTGTCAGACTTGCGTGACTTATAAGCCGGTAGGTCCGTCAACTGATCTTTCGTATACCCGGCCAACAATAGTTTGTCGTCACTTTTTGTCATCCTGTCGAAAGGGATAGCGACGTTATGTTCGCCCAATCCCAAGAAACCTCCGGCTCCCACAATGTAAGCTGTGACAGTTCCGTTAGAGGAGACGGTGAGATCCGTGACGTCGCCCACTTTTTCATCGTTCTCGTTATACACGGCCTCACCGATGAGATTATCTTTAACGCTCCATCCTGCTTTAGACGATGTCAAAGCAGCGTCACTGTTTTTCGTAGCAGTGTCTTCTGTTTTTGATTTCATTGGGGCAGAATTGTCATTGTTCTTGCCCGACAGGCCTGCTTTGTGCGACTTGTAGGCCGGAAGATCTTTTAATTGATCCTTTGTGTAGCCAGCCATGATCAGCTTGTCGTCACTTGGCTTAATGCGATCAAACGGTATAGAAACATTGTGTTCGCCTATACCCAAAAAGCCACCCGCTCCCACGATATATGATGCCATGCCATCGGATGACAGCGTAATGTCGGTGACATCCCCTACTTTGTCATCGTTTTCGTTATAGACGGCATCACCGATGATATCGTCCTTAACGTTCCATCCAGCTGCATCATCTCTGACTGACGAATTTTGCGCTTGAACCGCTGCAGCTTCGTTATTGGCTGCAGTCGAAGACGGTACGCCCTTGGCGTTTTTGCCTTTCTCAGCCTTGTGTGACTTGTAGGGAGGCATTTCTTTTAGCTGATCCTTCGTATAGTCAGCCATATAGAGCTTGTTGTCCTTTCTCGTGATCTTATCGAAAGGAATGACGAGATCATGTTCGTCCATACCTAAAAAACCGCCAGCATCAACAATGAAAGACGCCTTACCGGTTGATGACAGAATCACGCCATCAATTTCGCCCACTACATCGTTGTTTTCGTTATAGACAGCTTCCCCAATGAAGTCGTCTTTCACACTCCAGCCTGCTTTAGACGATTTCATGGCAGCGTCGTTGTCATGGGCCTTTGAGTCTTTGGATTTTGCATTAGTTGATGCCGCAGCAGCGCTACGGTTTTTGTCAGACATGCGTGCTTTGTATGCAGGCATTTTTTTTAGTTCGTCCTTCGAGAACCCTGCTAATACCAGCTTTTCGCCTTTATGCTGAATTCTGTCGTATGCAATCGCGACGTCATGTTCTCCCATTCCCAGAAATCCACCGGCCCCGACAATATAGGAAGCCTTCCCGTTAGAAGAAAGGGTGATGTCTTTAACGTCGCCGACTTTGTCGTCGTTTTCGTTGTAGACAGCCTCGCCAATGATCGTATCTTTCACACTCCATCCTGATTCAGGCGAGCCCATGTTGGCTTTATTGTGTGGGGAGGAAGTGTTTGCTTTAGTAGTTGACGATGCAGCCGGAGGCTTGCTCGCGTTGCTGGATTGGGCGTAAGCCAAAGGCGTCAAAGCGAAAGGCAATGAACATGCGGCAATTACGAGAAGTTTTCTCATAGTGATCTCCTTAATATTAAATCCTGCGACTTTCCGTTAGCAAATGTCGTGCCAGCGCTGAGCTTCCTTATGCACTCACCACGGCAGAGGGGTCGACACGGTAGAACCAGAGCACGAAAAAATGCCACACTTTGAAGTAGGTCGTCGTATAGCGCGGTCGCTTAGAATGTTCTCGGGCAGGGTCTATAGCGGTTTGGACCTAGTCAAATTAATAGACAGTCAGTGGCTCTAAGTTTTGGTAATACAGGCGTTCGAACTCAGCGGGG
>RAPG01000010.1 GCA_005239165.1 Allopusillimonas ginsengisoli | reverse complement strand
AAGAAGGCCTGCGTTTCGCTATTCGCGAAGGCGGCCGTACAGTTGGCGCTGGCGTCGTAGCCAGCATCATCAAGTAATAAAGGCATAGCCTCTGAGGGCGGGGGCAATATTGCTCCCGTCTAATTCGTTCTTTAGGAATACCCATGAAAAACCAGAAAATCCGCATCCGTCTCAAGGCTTTTGACTACAAACTGATCGATCAGTCGGCAGCGGAAATCGTCGAGACAGCCAAGCGCACAGGCGCGGTAGTGCGTGGCCCAGTACCACTGCCCACCCGCATTCGTCGCTTAGACGTGCTGCGTTCGCCACACGTCAACAAGACGGCGCGCGACCAGTTCGAAATGCGTACGCACCAGCGTTTGATGGATATCGTGGATCCCACCGACAAAACGGTTGATGCGCTTATGCGTCTTGACCTGCCTGCAGGTGTAGACGTAGAAATCGCATTGCAGTAAGCTGTATTACAAGCGCCATGGGCTTCGCGCCCCGGCGCAACAAACAAAACGCCATGCTTGCCGCATGGCGTTTTGCGTATTGACCTATGCGTTCACATGCCGCTCGCGGCCAGGCCGGTAAGCGCCTGCAACACCAGGAGACAACGACATGGCAAGATTTCGGGCTTTTCTTGGTGGCGTGGCCACCGTTGTGCTTGCAGCCTGTGCCCTGTTGCCGCAGGTGGCGCAGGCGCAGACCGTAGCGTCGCAGTGTAACGGGGGCCAACCCATAAAGCTGGCAGACCAAACCTGGGAAAGCGCCAACTTTACTACCCATGTTGTCAGCGATCTGCTCCAGCTGGCGTTTGGCTGTGAAACCGAGATTGTTCCTGGCACGACCGCCGCCACCGAATCTGCCCTGGCACAGAACGATGTGCAAATCATCGCCGAACAGTGGACGGGGCGCTCGCCCATTATTGAAAAAGCGATAGAGGCGGGCGATGTAAGTGTGGTGGGTGACACGTTTGCCGGTGGGGCCGAGCAAGGCTGGTATGTGCCTGATTACGTCGTACACGGCGACCCGGCTCGTGGCATCAAGCCTATGGCGCCCGATCTTAAGTCATGGAAAGACTTGCCGCGCTATAAAGAGCTGTTTCGAGATCCTGAGGTGCCCTCCAAAGGGCGCTTTCTCAATTGCCCGTCGGGCTGGGTCTGCGAGCAAACCAACACGCGTCTGCTGACCGTGCACGGCCTCAATGACGATTACAACAACTTCCGTGCCGGTACCGGTGCGGCCCTCGATGCCGCCATCAGTTCGGCGTATGACCGGGGCAAGCCCGTGCTGTTCTATTACTGGCAGCCCGCCGGCCTGATGGCCAAGTATGATTTCTACAAGATTGAGCAAGATCCCTTTAACCAGGCCTGTTGGGACACCATCGTCAGCGGCAAGGGTAAGCTGTGTTCCAGCGATTTTCTGGTGGCCCATCTGGGTGTGGGCTTGTCGACCCCTTTTATTAACCAGAACCCGCAACTGGTCCAGTTCCTCAAAAACCTGCAGTTCCAGCCCGCCTTGCTCAACCAGATGATTCTTGAAATGACTGAAACGCGTGCGGGCGGGTCAGCCATGGCGGAGCAGTTTTTGAAGAAGCATCCCGAGGTGTGGCGCAAATGGCTCCCGGCCGATGCCGCAGCACGCGCGAGTTCTACGCTAGGCATAGCCCCGGCAATCACCCCGGACACCGCAGAGCAAGGCGTGACACCGAAGCCCGCTGCTGAACGACAAACAGAAGCTGACATTGCTTCCGATAAGGCTGGCGCCGCAGTAGCCGACACCGCAGCGCTCGGACAAACGGTGGATCCGTTTGCCAACGCGGCGTCCACCGCTTGGAGCATCTTCCCTGACTGGTCTGTGGCCGGCTTTGTAAACGATAGGCTGGTACAGGCGGTCAAGCGTTACGGGGGTGTATTTCGTGACATCAGCGAACGCATACTTGTGACCATACTGCTGCCAGTAGAACGCGCCTTGCAGGCCGTGCCGCCATGGTTGTTTCTGGCGTTCGTCGCGGCATTGGCGTGGCATGCTACACGCAAGCCGGTATCAACCGTGCTGTATGTGGTCTGTCTGTATCTCATCGGAGCCGTAGGCCTTTGGGATAAACTCATCCAGACATTTGCACTGGTGCTGGTGTCGACCGTGTTTTCAATAGTGATCGGCATTCCGGTGGGTATTATCGCGGCGCGCAGCCGCTTGCTGCGGCGTGTGCTCACGCCAGTGCTTGATGTTATGCAGACGCTGCCCAGCTTTGTTTACCTTATCCCTGTGCTCATGCTCTTTGGCTTAGGAAAAGTACCCGCCTTGTTCGCAACCGTTATTTACGCGGTGCCTCCGCTTATACGTCTGACTATCCTGGGATTGCGGCATGTAGACCGTGAAGTCATGGAAGCCGCCCAGGCGTTTGGTGTAACTCGCTGGCAGATGCTGACGCGAGTCAGCCTGCCGCTGGCGCGGCCAAGCATTATGGCAGGCATAAACCAAACTACCATGATGGCTTTGGCCATGGTCGTGGTGGCATCCATGATTGGCGCGCGCGGGCTGGGCGAAGATGTACTGGCGGGCATACAGACGCTAGACGTGGGACGTGGGCTGCAGGCCGGTGTAGCGATTGTGATTCTGGCCATCGTGATTGACCGTATTACTCAGGCATATGGCAGGACGCACCGGCGTCGACTTGCCACGCAACGGCAGGAGCGAGTGTGATGGACGATATTAAAATACACATCCGTGATGTCTATAAGGTGTTCGGATCGCGTGAGCAAGAGGCTGTCGCCATGCTGCGCGAGGGCGCCGAGAAGGAAGACGTGCAATCCGCAACTGGCTGCAATGTGGGGTTGGCGGGGGTCAATGCGCAGATCCCCACAGGACGCATCTCGTGCATTATGGGTCTTTCCGGCTCGGGGAAATCAACGCTGGTACGTCACCTTAATCGGCTGATCGATCCTTCGGCTGGCGAAATTCTTGTAGACGGCGAAAACATTCTCGCGCTGAGCATGCCCGATCTGCGTGAGTTGCGCCGTTACAAGGTCAGCATGGTGTTCCAGAGCTTCGGATTGCTGCCGCATATCAATGTTATTGATAACGTGGCCTTCGGCTTGCATGTCAGGGGGGACAGCAAGACTGAGGCGCGCAAGTCAGCCATGGTGTGGCTTGAGCGGGTTGGTCTGACTGGCTACGAAGACAATTACCCTGACGAATTGTCGGGCGGCATGCGCCAGCGTGTTGGTCTGGCGCGCGCGCTTGCCATCGATGCCGAAGTGCTTTTGATGGACGAGGCATTTTCTGCGCTCGATCCGCTTATCCGTTACGACATGCAAGACCAGTTGCTGGCCCTGCAGCAGAAACTCCAGAAAACTATTGTGTTCATTACGCACGATATTGATGAAGCCCTCAGGTTGGGGCAGCATATTGTTATTTTGCGTGATGGCAAGGTCGAGCAGGCAGGTACGCCCGATGATATCCGTGATCATCCGGTAAACGAGTACGTTGAGCGCTTCGTGATACGGCGGCCTGCCGCCTGAAGTTGGGTGCGTCGGCGTGTCAGGCCATCGCTGCACTGATGAGCAGGCCAATGCCTATGATAACGAGCACGCTGTACGCCATGCGGCGTAGCTGCGCCGGCGGAAGAGCTGGCGGGTATTTGCGTCCCACTATCGTCATGATTGCCACAATGGGTATAGCCATAACGGCTACGCCCAGCGAGTGGCTGTCTTGCTGACCCTGGCCGACAATGTATAACGTGCGCACAGCAGCAGACGCTGCAAAGATGAGCAGCAACATGCTGCGTATTGCGACCAGCGGCATGGGTTGCCGGTAAAAAAGAAAGATGACCGGAGGGCCGGCCATGCCGAACAGCCCGCCAAACAGGCCGGACAGCAAGCCGCTGAATACAAAGCTGGAGGGCTTTGAAGTATGTTTCAGCTGAGTGGGACGAAAGGCAAACTGCACGCCGCTGTATATGATGGCAATACCAAGCAGCAACTGCAGTACACGCGTAAAACCATCATTGAGATAATCAAGCAGCAGTACGCCGGCAATGCTGGAGGGCACCAGACCAAGCATTACGGCACCAATGATGCGCCGGTCAAGGTGATGCAGTTTTCCGTGCAAAGCGACACCGCTGTTTACTAGTGTGACAATGCTGACGACATTGGCAATAAATGGCACTGAAACCAGATCGAAGCCGCTGCTGACCCCGATGACAATCATCCCGAGGCCAAACCCTGTCACTGTCTGGAAATAGCTGCCTGTAGCAATAATAAGAAAGAGAGCGGCATAGATCCAAAGACTCATGGTGGCTGGTTATTTGACGCAGATTGCAATGCCGTGACGGCAATTACGTAGTAAATGTCATTGGCGCTGCAGCTTCGCGACAAGTCGTTGGTTGGCCTGTTCAAGCCTTGAAGCAACGGACCGATTGCGACGGCTCCGCCTATATGCTCTACCAGTTTATAACCGATATTGCCGGCGCTCAGATCGGGAAACACGAGTACGTTAGCACGGCCCTGCACTTTGGATGCAGGGAGCTTGCGCAACGTGATTTCGGGCCGCAGGGCGGCATCGAGCTGCAAGTCTTCGTCGATCAATATGTCGGGCCGGGCCTGCTGCACACGTTTGGACGCATTAATGACTTTGTCGACCAGCGGATGGCTGGCGCTACCAGCCGTAGAAAACGACAACATGGCGATGCGTGGCTCTTCACCCAGCAGATGTCGGGCGCTTTCGGCCGCTGCAAGGGCAATGTCGGCAAGCTGTTCTTCGTCGGGGTCGATAACCAGGCCGCAATCAGAAAAAATCATGCCGCCCGGACACGGATGCCAGGGTTTGTCGAACAGCATCAGAAAGAAGCTGGAGACCGTTCTGGTCTCGGGTGCCTTGCCGATGATTTGCAAGGCGGTACGGACTACGTTTGCGGTGGTATGTACTGCACCGGCGACCGATCCATCGGCCAGCCCGCTGTGCACCATAAGGTTGGCGAAACACAAGGGATCGAATACTGCCTGCAGCGCCTGCTCGCGCGTCATGCCTTTGGCAGCGCGAAGCTGGTACAGCGTTTCGGCAAACTGTGGGATAAGTGAGGATGATTGCGGATCAATAATCTGCACGTTGTCCAGATTTACGTTTCCCTGACTGGCGCATTCGGCTATCGCTCTGGCGTCACCCACCAGGCTGATGCGCGCAATACCTTCGGCGACAATGCGTGCAGCCGCTTGTTGTATGCGAGGGTCTTGGCCTTCACACAGTACGATATGCGAGGCATGCTTGCGCGCGCGCGCGACAATAGAATCGAGGATGCTCAAAGGTCGGCTCCCGCCAAAAATGAAAAAAGGCCCGCCGCCCGGAAAGAGGCGGGCGGACCCTTTATCGCGACTTAATCAGACGTAGTCTTTGTACTTGTCCAGCAGGCGAACCGGCTTCGAGAGTGCGTCACGACGGAACGGGTCACCCAACTCGCGGGTGCACATGATTTCGAGAATGCATGTTTTGCCTTCGTTCATCTGCATGTCGATGGCGCGTTTGAATGCCGGACCTACATCTTCGATACGATCGACAGTGATGGCTTCGGCACCCATGGCACGCGCGATGTCGGCGAACGATGGGTTCTCGAGCTCTCCGGCGACAAAACGGCGGTTGTAGAAGTCGACCTGATTCTTCTTCTCGGCGCCCCACTGGCGGTTATGGAATACTACGGCGGTAACCGGAATGTCCTCACGCACGCAGGTCATGGTTTCCGACAGACTCATGCCCCATGCGCCGTCGCCGGCGTAAGAAACGGCTGGGCGGTGAGGTGCGGCAACCTTGGCGCCGATGATGGTCGGGAACGCATAACCGCAGTTGCCAAAGGACATGGCAGCGAAGAAGCTGCGTGGCTTTTCAAAACGCAGGTAGCTGTTAGCCACCGAGTTGATGTTGCCAATGTCGGTCGACACCATTACGTCTTCGGGCATGGCTTTTTCAAGCTCACGCAGAACCTGACGCGGATGCAGGTATTCGCCACCCGTGTAAGTCTTTTCGGCCTTGGCTTCGGCGATAACGTCGAGGCTGTAGGGGTCGCGCTCGTGGGTCCAGTCGTCAAGCTCTTTCTCCCATGCGGCTTTTTCGCTGGCAATTTTCTCGGCCCGAGCTTCGCGAGTGCTGTCGCAATCAAGCGTGCGATCTTGCAGACGCTGCGACAAGGCTACGGCAGCAGCGCCGGCATCGCCGCAAATACCTACCGAAATTTTCTTGACCAGACCCAGCATTTTGTTGTCGGCATCGACCTGGATGATCTTGGCGTCTTTGGGCCAGTAATCCATGCCATGCTGAGGCAGTGTGCCGAATGGTCCGAGACGTGTGCCCAATGCCAGCACCACGTCGGCCTGGGCCATGAGCTTCATCGCCGCCTTGGAGCCTTGATAGCCCAAAGGACCGCACCACAATGGGTGGCTGGCAGGGAAGGAGTCATTGTGCAAGTAGCTGTTGACCACGGGAGCACCCAGACGCTCGGCCAGTGCCTTGCACTCTTCTATCGCATCGGCCATGACGACACCGCCGCCCGAGATGATGACAGGGAATTTTGCCTTGGCCAGAAGTTCGGCCGCTTCGTTCAAGCTGCTTTCGCCGCCGGCGCCGCGATCCAGGCGTGAAGGCTTGGGGATTTCGCAGGTGATCTCGCCGTAGAAAAAATCGCGCGGGATGTTCAGCTGCGTTGGGCCCATTTCGCTCATGGCACGATCGAAACAGCGACCAGTGAACTCGGCCATACGGCTGGCGTTGGTGACGTGGCCCTGGTATTTGGTGAATTCCTGGAACATCGGCAACTGATTGCATTCCTGAAAGCCACCCAGGCCGATGGTGCCGGTGCCGGTTTCGGGAGTAATGATGACTACGGGGCTGTGGGCCCAATAGGCGGCGGCAATTGCGGTAACGCAGTTGCTGATGCCGGGGCCGTTTTGCCCGATGACGGTGCCGTGGCGGCCAGATACGCGTGAGTAGCCGTCAGCCATGTGGGCGGCGCCCTGTTCATGCACGACAGGAATCAGACGGATTCCGGCAGGGGCAAAAATGTCCATGGCATCCATAAAGGCTGAGCCCATGATGCCAAACATTTCGGTCACGCCGTTGGCGACGAGGGTTTCGACGAAGGCCTCAGATGGGGTCATCTTGGTAGGGCCGGCGACAATATTGCGGGAATGCGTGGGAGCTTGGCTCATCCGGTTCTCCAGTTTCTATCAATTAATGGGACAAACAATCTTGTTTTTTTAACTTATGTTTGTCATTTAACGTGTTTTGCCCTGCTTAGTCAACATAAATCTCGAAATACGGAATGAAATGGATCAATAATCGTAAATAAGGTACGATTCATACATCCCGATATCTAATAAACACGGAGACAACCATGCAACACTCGCTCACGCAGCCAGACATACGATTGCCGGTTCGCGATGTTTTTGGAATCGACAGCGATCTGCTCGTACCGGCATTCAGTCAGGCCGATGAACACGTACCTGATATTGATACGGCCTATCGCTTCAACGCCGAGGTTACGCTGGCGATACTCGCTGGCTTTGCTCACAATCGGCGTGTCATGGTGCAGGGCAGACATGGCACCGGAAAATCCACGCATATTGAGCAGGTTGCAGCGCGGCTGAACTGGCCATGCCTGCGTGTGAATCTTGATGGGCACATCAGCCGGCTGGATATGGTTGGCAAAGATGCCATCGTGATTCAGGATGGCAAGCAGGTCACTGCATTTCAGGAGGGGATTCTGCCGTGGGCATTGCAGCGACCTGTGGCACTGATATTTGATGAGTATGATGCTGGCCGGCCAGATGTCATGTTTGTGATTCAGCGCATATTGGAACGCGACGGCAAATTTACGCTGATGGATCAGAACCGCGTGCTGACCCCGCATCCGTCATTCCGGCTGTTTGCTACCGCAAATACGGTAGGCCTGGGCAATCTTTCAGGTCTTTATCATGGTGTGCAGGTGTTGAACCACGCCCAGATGGATCGCTGGAATATCGTCGCCACGCTCGATTATCTTTCGGCCCAAGAAGAAACCGAAATCGTCGCGGCGCGGGTGCCCTCCAAGAATACCGAAAAGGGAAGGGCTCTGATCTCTGCGATGGTGGCGGTGGCAGGTCTTACGCGTAAAGGATTCGCAGCCGGCGATCTGTCGGCGCTGATGTCGCCGCGTACTGTTATTACCTGGGCGGAAAACTGTGAAGTGTTTCGGGACCCGGCTCTGGCCTTCAGGCTGTCGTTTCTGAATAAATGCGATGAAGCCGAAAGGCCGCTGGTGGCCGAGTATTACCAGCGTTGCTTCGATGTCGAGCTACCTGAGTACTGGACTCGCGGTGCGGAGCAGACGTGACCGATCCCGTACGCATGTCACGGCGACAGCAGCAGCTTGAAGAGCTCTGTGTGGCCAGTGCGCGCGCGCTTACCGGAGATTCTGGGCTGTATTACCGCAATAGCATGTTGTACCGGGACAATGCACCCGTTCGGGTGCGTGCGCCGCACTTGCGCGTAAAGCCTGAGCAAAGAAGCCTGTCAACGTTGCGCGGCATTAACGATGCACTGGCATTGAGGCTTGTTTATTCTGACACCGCACTGTTTGCGCAGACGCAGCCTGAAGAGCCTGTGCAGCGGCTGATGTTTGATCTTCTGGAGCAGCTGCGCGTTGAGGCGCTGGCGCCTTCCAGCTTGCCAGGCACCGGCGTTAATGTGCGTCGTCGCTTTCTTGACTGGTCCCATGAGTTTTATGTATCGGGGCTTGCCGATTCGGCGCTGGGGTTGTTGCTGTTTACGGTGGCGCAAATAGTGTGGTCACGGCTGAACGCATTACCGGTGTTCCCGGAGGCCGAAGATTTTATTGAGGCTACCCGGGCAGGTATTGCTCCCGTTATAGGGGGGGCTCTGGCCGGGTTGCGGCGGCACCGCCATGATCAGGCCGGCTATGCGCCTTATGCACTTGAGTTGGCAAAGCTTGTGTATCAGTCGGTGCACGATGCCGGGAAGGCGGAGGGTGACGATGACCAGGTGCAGGCAAGCAACGCAAATAACGGATTTTCGTTACTGCTCGATTTTGAAGAAGAAGAGCCTCAGACCATGCCCCAGGCCCCCAGTGGTGCGAGCAGGGTGTTCCGCGAATCAGACAATATCTACCGGGTCTATACGACACAGTTTGACGTAGAAGTGGACGCCTACACCCAGGTGCGCCTGGAGCTACTGCGTGAGTACCGCGATGAACTTGATCGTCTGGTGGTGGGGCAGGGCTATAGCCGCGCCCGTCTCTTGCGTCTTTTGTCGGCATCTCTGCTGGCGCCTCGTGTCGACGGGCGGCTCTATGGTGAAGAGGAAGGCCTTATTGATGGCAGGCGTCTCGCCAGTCTGGTTGCGTCGCCGGCCGAGCGCAGGCTTTTTACTCTTGACCGCACGGTGCTGCATGCGCAATGCATGGTGACGCTTTTGATAGACTGCTCGGCTTCCATGAAAGCACACATCCATCCAGTTGCCGTACTCATTGATACGCTAGTTCGAGCACTTGACTCATTGGGGGTTGTTACCGAAGTGTTGGGCTTTACGACTGGAGGCTGGAATGGAGGGCGAGCCTACAAAGAATGGTTGCGAAGCGGGCGTCCGCCGGCCCCGGGTCGGCTCAATGAAATTACCCACCGGGTTTTCAAGAGCGCGGGGCAGAGCTGGCGACAAAGCCGCACTGGCATTGCTGCCCTGTTCAAGCCGGATCTGTTTCGCGAAGGCATAGACGGCGAGGCTGTGCAATGGGCGGCTGAACGCATGCGGGGACGCGATGAGCCTCGACGCGTACTCATGGTTATCTCTGATGGCTGCCCCATGGATGGCGCCACCACGGTGGCCAATGATGAGTTCTATCTAGACAACCACCTGCGGCAGACGGTGCAGAACCTGGAGCAAGAGGGCAGGATCGAGGTGCTGGGAGTTGGTGTGGGGCTGGATCTGAGCGCGTTTTACCGACGATGTCTGGCCGTCAATATCAGCAATGGACTGGACAATGAAGTGATCTATGAAGTGGCTCGCATGCTGCATCCGCGCTGGCGGCCAGTTTAGTTTGATTCGCTGGCCTCAATGTTAGCCAGTGTCTGGGCGGCGCGCTGCAGAGCGGGAAGGCATAGCAGCGCTTTGTCGGGAGTCATGCGCATGATGGGCGCCTGTATGGCCACCCCCATGTTAGATTTGCCTTCTGTGCGCGGCACCAGCACGGCGATGCAGAATAGCCCTGGCAGAAACTCTTCATTATCGAAGGCGTAACCGTTTGCGCGTACGCGTTCGATTTCTATTTCGAGCTGGTCGATCTCGACCAGCGTGTTCTTTGTATAACGTGTAAGCGGGGTGTGACCAAGCAAGCGCATGCGTTGCGCCGCCGACAGTTGTGCCAGAAACAGCTTGCCGCTTGCCGAGCAGTGGGCAGGTACGCGAGAGCCCGGCTGAAGGTAAAAGCGCAGAGGCGCTGCGGTTTCTACACGATCAAGGTACAGGACTTCGTCGCCAGACAAGGCCGTAATATTGCAATTTTCGCCGACCTCTTCAAGAAGCGTGCGCAACACGGCATGGCGAGCGCCATGATGGCTGTCATTAAGCAGTACATTTTCAGCCAGCCGGCGCAGGCGTGACCCGGTACCATAATGACGCCCGTTGGTGTCACGTTGCAGCATGCCGCTCGATTCTAGTTGTTGCAGCATGCGGTGCAGAGTAGGCTTGGGTAATGTGGTTTCTTCCACCAGATCTTGCAAGGTAAATAGCCTGTCGCGTTCTGCAATAAACTCAAGCAGGCCTAAAAGCCGCATGGTGGGCGTATCGCCAGGGGTATTTGCGGCCGCGTCCTCTGTCGATCGTGGATCCGGCTTAGAGGCTTTCATTGGGTTCATATCTCGAAATTTGATATTATTTGTATCATTTTATGCGTTTTATGTGTGTTGGCGCAAATCGCCTATGATGTTGTGGTCGGTGGGCTGATTGACAGGCGACGCTTTGTAGTGCGGCATATTGTAGCGAGTCGGGTTGCTTATACCCGTCATATTTTCAAAATAGGCTTGCCATGATTAAACCCCGTTCGCCTGCCATGTGGATGCAGCTTTTTCAGCGATGGGAAGCAACCGGTCTGAGTCTGCAGGGGCAGATCCGTCAGATGCTGGTGTCTGCCGTTCTGGACCGCCATGTGCCGGTCGATGTGCCTCTTCCATCTTGTCGCGATATGGCCACCATATTGCGGGTATCGCGCAATACCGTTGTTATCGCCTACCAGCATCTAGTGGATGCAGGGTACCTGATTTCACGCGAGCGCCAGGGGTTTTTCGTCAACCCGAATATTCTGGAAGGGCGTGTGGCAACACCCCCGAGCCAGCAGGCTCCTGACATTATTCAGGGCAGTCAGCCTCAATGGCGGTCACGTTTCCGCTACTTGCCTTCAGGTCAGCGAAATATCGGCAAGCGGGCAGACTGGCAGTCGTATCCATACCCCTTTCTGTATGGCCAGTTCGACGCCAACCTGTTTCCGGTTGCCGAGTGGCGAGAGTGCTGTTTGCGCACATTAGGCAGCATGGAGGTTCGTGAGTGGGCGCAAGACATGATTCTGCGCGATGATGAGTCACTGCTGCAGCAGATCCGCACGCGCCTGTTGCCCCGGCGCGGAGTATGGGCGGCTGATGATGAAATCATTATTACCGTGGGTGCGCAGCATGCGCTGTATATGCTGTCTGATCTGCTGATCGGGCAAGACACCCCCATAGGCATCGAAGACCCCGGCTACCCTGATGCACGCAATATATTCAGCACACGCTCAAATCGCATATTGAGTTTGCCGATTGATGAAGAAGGTCTCATGATAACGCCGGCGCTGGGCAACTGCGAGTATGTCTACACCACGCCCAGCCATCAATGCCCGACGACGGTCACTATGTCGATGGCGCGGCGCGAAATCCTGCTCGAGCAGGCTGAGCGTTCTGATTTCGTTCTTATCGAAGATGACTATGAAAGCCAGACCAGCTTTCATGGAGAACCTCTTCCCCCTCTTAAAAGTATTGATCGAAGCGGGCGCGTCATATACATAGGCAGTCTTTCGAAAACAATGGCTCCGGGCATGCGCCTGGGCTTTGTGGTGGCACCGCGCGAACTCATTCATGAGTTGCGCATGGTGCGACGCCTTAACATCCGCCATCCCAATGCATTCGTACAGCGAGCCTTTGCGCTGTTTTTGTCTCTGGGCTATTACGATTCATTGTTGCGCCGGCTTACGACAGTGAGTCATCAGCGCGCTGATACGCTGATGGCCGCTCTGGAGACACATATGCCGGAGGTACGGCATGTACCGATCTCTGGAGGCTCGTCGTGCTGGATCGAAGGACCCGCATGGCTGGACGTTACGCGTCTGGCCGCAGATGCAGAAAAGCTGGGTGTGCTCATCGAGCCTGGCGACATTTTCTTCCGCGACCCGGGAAAACCCCGTAACTGCTTTCGACTGGGCTATTCGTCGATTGATGCAGCGTGCATCGACGAAGGTATACGCCTTTTGGGCGTTGCCATGAACAACCAGCGGCCTGCATGAATTTGCCGAGCACCCGCTGGCACAGGCTGGGCCAATAGAAAGGTGTCAACTGGCCCTATGGTCCTTGACCGCAATCTCTTATCTTACAGACTCAACAGTTCAACCTTGAAGGTTGTTCTTAAAAAATCTGTTCAAAGAGGGAGACACAAAATGAGTCAGGTCACAGTCCAGCTACTGGAAGCTTTTGGCGATGCATGGAACCGTCACGACATTGATGCATTGATGAGCATGGTTACCGACGACTGCGTGTTTTACACAGTGGCTGGTCCCGGTGTTCTGGGTTCTACCTTCAAAGGAACCGACGAAGTACGCAAGGGTTTTGAGATGGCATGGCAGACCATTCCGGATGCTGCCTGGAAAGACGCCACGCATTTTGTGACCGGCGATCGCGGCGTATCTGAATGCACATTCAGCGGCACTAACGCCGACGGTACGCGCATCGAAGCCCGCATGGTGGATGTGTTCACCTTCCGTGACGGCAAGATCGCAGTAAAGAACGCGTTTCGCAAGAATCGCCCTGTTCAGCCCGCAACGGCGGCCTGATACACCACGGCGATTTCCTAAATGCGAGATGGCACCATGGACACACAACCTACTCTTAATAGCATCGATACTGGCCGCGCCACAGAGGCACAAGGGCCGTATGACCCTCAGTATGATCCACTGGTAGACGCTTCACCTGGTACAGGCCGTGACTACGCAGCGACATACTGGATTGGTACAGCGGGTGAACCTCCCGGCGACGACGGTCCGATCGAGCATGACATAGAAGTTGACGTGGCCATTATCGGATCAGGCTACACCGGTCTGACTGCTGCCATCTTTCTCGCGCAGGAGCACGGCATCAAAGCGACAGTTCTTGAGGCCAACCGTTCGGCGTGGGGATGCAGCACACGCAACGGTGGCCAGGCGCAGTGCGCGTCCGGTCGTCTGAAACGCTCGCAGTGGATAGAGCGCTGGGGGCTGGACGTCGCTCTCAAGATGCATCAAGAATGCGTTGACGGCATGGAGACTTTCAAGTCTCTGATCAGTGACATCGAGTGCGAAGCGCAGCCTGGCGGACATCTTTACATCGCGCACCGCGACCGCATCATGCCCGTGCTTGAAAAAGAAGCCAGGCTGCTGCGCGATACCTTTAACTACGATGTGAAGATGATGGATGCACAAACGGTGCGTTCAAAATGGATTAATGACCACGAAGCCTGCGGCGCCATGCAGGAGTCTGAAGGTATAGGTATTCATGCCGGCAAGCTCGCATTCGGGTATCTGAAAAAGGCGCGCGCGCTGGGCGCCAGGGTGCATCCCTCCAGCCCGGTGCAAGGGTGGGAAACGCGAGGCGGCTTTCATTATCTGAAGACCCCGGGCGGTACCGTGCGTGCACGCGCCGTGGGTGTGGCCACCGGTGGGTACACCTCGAATGGTCTGCACCGTGAAGTGAAAAATCGCATTCTGCCTATTTTGTCTAACTCAATCGTGACGCGCCCGCTTACTCAGGCCGAAGTCGAAGAGGCGGGCTTTCACAGCACCCAGTTTGCAACGGATACGCGTGTGTTGCGCCATTACTATCGTCTGATGCCAGATAACCGGGTGCAGATAGGTAGCCGCAGTGCGATCACCGGACGGGATGCGCCAGAAAAAAATATGAGCAGTTGCTGATAGCTGACATGCACCGCAAGTTCCCTTCGCTCAAAGGTATAGAGATCGACTACTCGTGGTGGGGATGGGTGGATGTGAGCCATGACATGATGCCGCGAATTTATCAGCCGGATCCCTCACAAACCATTTACTACGCCCTGGGCTATGGCGGCAACGGCGTCATGTACTCAGCGCAGGCTGGTAAACGACTGGCGCAATTGATAGCTGGCAAAGGCGGTGAACTGGATCTGCCTATTTTCAAGTCCAGACTGCCTTTCCCCAACCTGCGTGAAAAAGTTGTGTCTGAAGCGTTTGCTCCATTTCGACGCCTGGGTCAGCGCGTGCTGTATCGCTGGTATCACTTCAAGGACGAAGCTGCATAAGATTTTGCTAGATAGCGTAGAGACGCTTTTACTTTTTATAAAAAACGGAGACAACCATGACTTTCAAAACAACACTGCTTGCCAATATTTTTGTTGCGGCCGCTGTGATGGCCTCGGCGGCGCATGCTACGACCTTTAAGGTCGCTGTCGGCGACGCCGCTGGCGGAACCCAGTGGGAAATGGCCAGCAAATTTGCAGAAGTTCTGCAGGAAAAGACGCAGCACAAAGTAGAACTCTTTCCTAACGGGCAGTTGGGGGACGAGCAGGCCACGGTCAATGACGCAGCCATGGGGCTGCTGGACTTTTCAGTGCTGGCCATTAACAACATCACGCCTTTTTCACCGACGGTCGCCGTGCTGACTCTGCCGTACGTGATCCAGAGTGCTGATGAGGCATACAAGCTGACTATGGGCGAAGTCGGCAAGGAGCTGACTGAAAATACGATCAGGGATGCCGGTGTGCGCATTTTGGGCTGGTCTTATTCAGGCTTTCGCGTGCTGACCAACTCCAAGCGTCCTGTGCGTACGCTCGATGACCTGAAAGAGCTAAAGGTGCGCGTGCCGAAAAATGAAGTGATGATTGAATCGTACAAATCCTGGGGTATCAACCCCACACCGATGGCCTGGACGGAAACCTTTCCGGCCTTGCAGCAGAAAGTGGTCGACGGGCAAGATAACCCATACATCACCGTGTCGGCGATGAAGTTCAATGAGGTTCAGAAATACATCACAAACCTGCGTTATATATTTTCGCTGGAGCCGATTATCGTCAGCGAGCAAATATTTCAGTCGCAAGATGCCGCAACGCAGAAAGCCATGCTTGAAGCCGGCGTGGCCGCCAGCGAGCATAGTCTTGAGTGGCTTAACCAGACCGAAGACCGCATCAAAAAAGAACTGACTGATCTTGGCATGGAAATTGTTGATCCTGCAGACAACGAAAAACCTTGGATCGAAGCGGCAACCACAGCTGTATGGCCTATTTTCTATGACCAGATCGGTGGCAAGGCAAAGCTTGATCATGTGCTGAACATGCTGGGGCGCTGATCTGCCCCACGGTTGAAACGGGGGGCGCGCTTATGCGCCCTTCGCTATTCTCACTGATCTGTGCGGCACAAACACAAAAAAATACGGAGAGAGACATGTCTGGACCTGGACCCATCAAGAACTTTTTTAGTCATATCGAAGAGCATGTCTGCGAGTTGCTGTTGGCTGTTTTCGTTACGCTGTTGTTCGTACAGATTATTGCGCGTCAATTCTTTTACTACACCATCCCCTGGGGTGAAGAGCTGGCCACCTACATGTTTGTATGGTTTGCCTATCTGGGCGCGGTGGTGGCCGCGAAAATGTCAGCGCATAACCGGGTTGCCTTCCAGTTCAGGTTTTTCCGCCAATTGTCCAGAAAGTGAGCGAGACCTTTGCCGACCTGCTATGGGTAATTTTCAATCTGTACTTTACCTGGCTCAGCTATGACTTTGTGTTTAATCGCATGAATCTGTTCTGGAAGTCGCAGACGACCGGCGTCCCGATGAAATATTTCTACATGATTTTACCGGTCGCCTTTGTGTTGATGTCTGTGCACATTCTCTGGAACAACTATCTGAAACTGTTCAGGCATGTTGAGCTGGTCGATCCGGAAACAGAAGAGCTGGAAGCTCTCAAAGCAGTTGCCAAGCCACACGTCGCATAACGGGCAGACATATCATGGAACAGTACACAGTTAGTATTCTTTTTGGCGGATTTTTTCTGCTGTTGTTGATAGGTGCACCGATTACAGTGTCTTTGGCCGGTGCCGCCATGGTGGCCTTTCTGGCACTCGGAAAAGACCCCATTTCTTTTGTTCAGATAGCATTTACGTCGGTAGGGAAGTTTCCGCTGATGGCTTTGCCGGCATTTGTTCTGGCGGGTGCGCTGATGGAGGCGGCCGGCATTTCAAAACGGTTAGTAGACCTTGCCGAGACCGTAGCGGGGCCGACCACGGGTGGCCTTGGTGTTGCCACGGTATTGGCCTGCCTTTTCTTTGGCGCCATCTCGGGTTCGGGGCCAGCCACGACGGCGGCTGTAGGTATGTTGATGATACCTGCCATGGTGAAGCGCAAGTACGATGTGAAATACGCTTCTGCGATCACCGCTTCGGCTGGTGGGCTGGGCATTATCATTCCACCTTCCATCCCCATGGTGATCTTCGGGATTTCAGCGCTGGGCATGCAGCCTCCTTCCGAGGCCGTCAGCAAGTTTGGGCAGTTCAGTTCGGTATCGATTTCCAAGCTGTTCATTGCCGGCGTGGTACCCGGTCTGCTCATGGCCGGCTCACTGCTGGTCATGAATTATTTCATCTCCCGCAAAAACAATTACGCGGGCCTGACTGAGTCATGGTCGGTGCCCGAAATGGCGCAGGCGCTGCGCAAGGGTGTGTGGTCTATTCTTGCGCCCATCATTATTCTGGGTGGTATTTACGCGGGCTTTTTCACGCCTACTGAGTCAGCGGTTGTCGCGATCTTCTACACGGTTTTCGTTGGTATCTTTCTGCATCGTGAGTTGACGTTCAAGGCCCTGCTGGCTTCGCTTCGCACAACAACCTGGATTACCGGGCGTGTGCTGCTGATTCTCTTTTCAGCGACGGTATTCGGACGCCTGCTGGTCGAGCAGCGCATACCCGCCCAGATCGCCGAATCATTGTTGGCACTGACCAGTAATATTTATCTGATCTGGACCTTATTGATTGTTTTCCTCCTGTTTGTCGGCATGTTTATGGAAACCCTGGCAGCCATCATGATTCTGGTGCCGGTGCTGCTGCCTGTCATGTACATGATGGGGGCTGACCCTACCCATGTAGGTATTGTCCTGATCTGCACGCTGTCCGTGGGCTTTATGACGCCGCCGTTGGGTGAGAATTTGTTTGTGGCATCGGGGGTAGGCGGAGCCAGCGTCGAGGATATTGTTTCCCGCATCATGCCGTTTGTGCTCGCGCTTGCGGTAGCTATTTTCATCATCGCCTTTTTCCCGTCGCTGTCGTTATGGTTGCCGGGCCTGATGGGTTACTAACATAAGAGAGCAGCAATGCTTAAACACACAACCTCAAATTTTTGGCTGGCATTGGCAGCGGCCGGCGGCCTGACAACCATGCCGCTCGCCGGCGCCCAGTCTGTGATGCCTGCAGTCGGTTACGTCCAACTGGCACAGGCCGGAAGCGTCGATCCTGACGCGCCCGAAGTCGTGAGACAGCGTGTGCACTCTCCGGCAGAGAAACGGGCACGGGCTCTGCTTGAACGTGCAGAGCAGTACGTCCGTAGCCATGGCCCAGAAGGTGCACGCGACTTTAGCCGCCTGCCTGAATTTATCGACCGCGACCTGTATGTATTTGCGCTTGGCATGGACGGTACGTTGCTGGGCAGCGGCGGATGGTCGGCATCGCTGGTAGGCCAGGACGTCAAGGACGAGACCGATTCGCATGGAGACAGGTTTTTTGAACGCATGATTGTTCTCGCCCGTGAACAGGGGCGCGGCCAGGTGCAATACTATTGGTATAACCCGGCCAGCCCCATCGAAACACGTAAGGTCACAAATTTTGTGAGGGTGGGAGACGTCATCGTGGCGGTGGGGTATTTCCCCGAGCGTGGCACGCGCACAGAGGCAAAAGCCATGTTGCGCGATGCGCTGCGTGAGCTTGAGCTAAGGCCGGTCGAGGCACTAAGCAGCTTTCAAGATCCAGACGGGCCTTTCAAGCACGATGACCTCTACGTGTTTGTTGTCGATACCCAGACCGGAAAATTCGTCGCTCACGGCGCCAGCCCTGGCCTGGTCGGCAGCAATGCTTTTGAACTGCTCGATGCAAGCGGACGCAATCCGGTACGAGAGATGGCCGAGACTGCCGACCGCTATGGCCATGGCACCCTTGATTATTTGTGGATCAATCCCATAACCGGCCGCATCGAAAGCAAGCGCACCTACTTTCGCAAGCAGGGTAATTTGCTGGTCGCCGTCGGCAGTTATGACCCTGCACCTGTGTCCTGACAACCGGCGAACATGGTCCATGTCCGGGGCGTTTGTGGCTTTGCTGCGACGGCTGCCTGCGCCGCGCACCATAGCTATCGTTTTACTTGCGCAACTTGATATTGTCATGCTAAAGTGCAAGGCTTGACCAAAAAAGTTTTTGGATTCAAGAAATTTATGTGCGCAAGGGCCTGGCAGCCTGCGCGCACGGCAATTAGCCCCGACCAATCGTAGTCGGGAATGGAGAAAACGATGTCGAACTCGACACCTACGCCTGCCGCTTACCGGCTGGGCCTTGTGGGGCGTAAAGTCGGCATGACCCGTATTTTTACCGAGGAAGGCGAGTCCATCCCGGTAACAGTACTGGACGTGTCGAACAACCGCGTTACTCAGGTCAAGTCGCCAGAAGTTGATGGTTATGCGGCTGTACAAGTCGCTTATGGTACTCGCCGCGCAAGCCGCGTCACCAAGCCACAGGCAGGGCATTACGCCAAAGCCGGCGCAGAAGCCGGCAGCATCCTGAAAGAATTCCGTCTCGATCCCGCCAAGGCCGCTGAGTTTACAGCCGGTGCATTGCTGGCCGTAGAAAGCGTATTCGAAGCAGGGCAAAAAGTAGACGTTACAGGCACCACGATCGGTAAAGGTTTCGCCGGTACCATCAAGCGTCACCACTTCAGTGGTCAAAACGCTTCGCATGGTAACTCGCGTTCACACCGCGTTCCGGGTTCCACCGGAATGGCACAAGATCCAGGTCGTGTCTTCGCCGGCAAAAAAATGTCGGGTCACCTGGGTGACGCTACGCGCACCGTTCAAAACCTCGACATTGTGCGTGTCGACGCCGAGCGTGGCTTGTTGCTGGTCAAGGGCGCAGTCCCCGGCCACAAGAATGCTGACATCATCGTGCGTCCCGCCATCAAAATGTCAGCCGCAAAAGGAGCCTAATCATGGAACTCAAGCTCCTGAATGACCAGGGTCAGTCTGCTTCCACCGTTGCCGCACCCGATACTGTTTTCGGTCGCGATTTCAACGAAGCGCTCGTGCATCAGGTCGTGGTGGCCTTCCAGGCCAATGCCCGTCTGGGTAACCGTGCCCAAAAGGGCCGTGACACCGTCAAGCACAGCACCAAGAAGCCATGGCGCCAGAAAGGTACGGGCCGCGCCCGCGCCGGTATGACGTCTTCGCCTATCTGGCGTGGAGGCGGTCGCGCTTTCCCCAACTCGCCCGACGAAAACTTCTCGCAGAAAGTCAACAAAAAGATGTATCGCGCAGGTATTCGCGCCATCCTCTCGCAGCTGGCTCGCGAAGACCGTATCGCCGTGGTTGACACTTTCTCGCTCGACACCCCCAAAACCCGTCTCGCCGCTGAAAAGCTGAAGAACATGGGTCTTGAGTCGGTGCTCATTATCACTGACGTGCTCGACGAAAACGTGTATCTCGCTACCCGCAACCTGCCGCATGTAGCCGTGGTTGAACCGCGTTACGCCGATCCGCTGTCGCTGATCCACTACAAGAAAGTGCTGATCACCCGGCCGGCTATCGCTCAACTCGAGGAGATGTTGGGATGAACGCCGAACGCCTATTGCAAGTTATCCTGGCCCCGGTCGTAACTGAAAAAGCTACGCTGGTCGCCGAAAAAAACAATCAGGTCGCTTTCCGGGTTGTGGCTGACGCCACCAAACCTGAGATCAAAGCTGCCGTCGAGCTCCTATTCAAGGTCGAAGTCGAATCCGTGCAAGTTCTTAACCGCAAGGGTAAGGAAAAGCGCTTTGGCAAGTTCATGGGTCGCCGTCGCAACGAGCGCAAGGCTTATGTCTCGCTCAAGCCGGGTCAAGAGCTCGACTTTACGGAGGTGAACTAAATGGCACTCGTAAAAGTCAAGCCTACTTCAGCTGGCCGTCGCGGCATGATCAAAGTGGTTCATGCCGAACTGCACAAGGGTCCTGGCTACGCGCCACTGCTCGAAAAGCAAAAGCGTGGCTCAGGTCGTAACAACAATGGTCACATCACTGTGCGCCATCGTGGGGGCGGTCACAAGCAGCACTACCGTCTCGTCGATTTCCGTCGCAATAAAGACGGTATTGTTGGCAAGATCGAACGCCTTGAGTACGACCCCAACCGCACCGCGCATATTGCGCTGGTTTGTTACGCCGACGGCGAGCGCCGCTATATCATCGCTCCCCGTGGCCTGGCAGTTGGCGCAACGATTCAGTCTGGTGTCGATGCTCCCATCCGTGCCGGCAATACATTGCCCATCCGCAACATTCCTGTGGGTACCACTATTCATTGCATCGAGATGCTTCCCGGCAAAGGCGCGCAGTTGGCCCGTTCGGCAGGCGCCTCGGCGGTCCTGATGGCCCGCGATGGCACATACGCTCAGGTGCGTCTGCGCTCCGGTGAGGTTCGCCGCGTGCATATTGATTGTCGTGCCACCATTGGTGAAGTCGGCAATGGCGACCACAGCCTGCGTCAATACGGCAAGGCTGGCGCAATGCGCTGGCGCGGTATTCGTCCGACGGTTCGTGGTGTTGCAATGAACCCCGTCGATCACCCGCATGGTGGTGGTGAGGGCCGTACCGGTGAGGGCCGTGAGCCCGTCAGCCCATGGGGTACGCCGGCCAAGGGTTACAGAACCCGTCGTAACAAGCGCACAGACAATATGATTGTCTCGCGCCGCAAGCGCAAGTAAGGGGCGTAGAACATGTCACGTTCGATTAAAAAAGGCCCATTCGTCGATGCGCATCTGATCAAAAAGGTCGATGCGGCCGTCGAAGGCAAAGAGAAAAAGCCGATCAAAACCTGGTCGCGCCGTTCAACCATCCTGCCCGAGTTTATTGGGCTGACGATTGCTGTGCATAATGGCCGCCAGCACGTTCCCGTTTATATCAACGAGAACATGGTCGGTCACAAACTCGGCGAGTTCGCGCATACCCGTACGTTCAAAGGGCATGCTGCGGACAGAAAGTCCAAGAGGTAAGTGATGGAAACTAAAGCTATTATCCGTGGAGTCCATATTTCGGCCCAGAAAACACGTCTTGTTGCGGATCTCATCCGTGGCAAGTCGGTTGCCCAGGCACTTAATATCCTGACCTTCACCCCCAAAAAAGCCGCGGGCATCCTTAAAAAGGCGCTTGAGTCCGCGATCGCCAACGCCGAGCACAACGACGGCGCTGATATCGATGAGCTCCGCGTTACCACTATTTACGTGGACAAGGGCCCTTCGATGAAGCGTTTTTCCGCACGTGCCAAAGGCCGCGGTAACCAAATCGAGAAGCAGACTTGCCACATTGTGGTCAAAGTCGGCGCGTAAGGAGTCACAATGGGACAAAAAATACACCCGATTGGGTTCCGCCTTGCGGTTAACCGCAACTGGAGTTCGCGCTGGTACGCTGACGACAAAGCTTTCGGTGACATGCTGGTCGAAGATATCCGTGTACGCGCCTACCTCAAAAAGAAGCTGAAGTCTGCTTCGGTGGGTCGCGTGGTTATCGAACGCCCCGCAAAAAATGCCCGTATCACCATTTACTCGGCTCGTCCGGGTGTGGTCATCGGCAAGCGCGGCGAAGACATCGAAAACCTCAAGTCTGACCTCCAGCGCCTGATGGGCGTGCCTGTGCACGTCAACATCGAAGAGATCCGTAAGCCTGAAACCGACGCCCAGCTCGTTGCCGATTCTATCGCGCAGCAGCTCGAAAAGCGCATTATGTTCCGCCGCGCCATGAAACGCGCCATGCAGAACGCCATGCGTCTTGGTGCCCAGGGCATCAAGATCATGAGTGCTGGCCGCCTGAATGGCATTGAGATCGCTCGTACCGAATGGTATCGCGAAGGCCGTGTGCCTCTGCACACCCTGCGCGCTAACATTGATTACGGTACGGCCGAAGCTCAGACGACCTACGGCATCATCGGTATCAAGGTATGGGTCTACAAGGGCGACATGCTGCCTAACGGCGAATACCCTGCCGAGACAGCCGCTCCCCGTGATGACGACCGTCGTGCCCGCCGCCCCCGTGGCGAGCGTCCCGATAGCCGCCGTCCGAGTGGACGTGGTCGCGGAGGCCCTCGTAAAGACGCTGCCGCGCCGGCCGCTGCTTCGGCTGCGCCCGCTGCAGAAGGAGAATAAACATGCTGCAACCTTCACGCAGAAAGTATCGCAAAGAGCAGAAAGGCCGTAATACCGGTCTGGCTACGCGCGGTGCACAGGTTTCGTTTGGCGAGTTCGGCCTCAAGGCCACCGGCCGTGGCCGGTTAACCGCTCGCCAGATCGAAGCTGCACGTCGTGCGATCAACCGCCACATCAAACGCGGCGGCCGCATCTGGATCCGCATCTTTCCCGATAAGCCCATCTCGCAGAAGCCTGCCGAGGTCCGTATGGGTAAGGGCAAGGGCAATCCTGAATTCTGGGTCGCCGAAATTCAACCCGGCAAGGTGTTGTATGAAATGGAAGGTGTAAGCGAAGAGCTTGCACGTGAAGCTTTCCGCCTGGCCGCCGCCAAGTTGCCAATCTCCACGACCTTTGTGTCGCGGCGCGTTGGTGCTTAAGGAGCCTGATATGAAAGCGAGCGAACTCCGTTCCAAAGACGCCACCGAGCTCAGCACAGAGCTCGAGAGCCTGCTGAAGGCACAATTTAACCTGCGTATGCAGCGTGCCACACAGCAGCTTTCCAACACCAGCCAGCTTGGTCGTGTACGCCGTGACATTGCGCGTGTACGCACCATCTTGTCTGAGAACGCAGGAAAGTAACATGAGCGAAACCGAAACTACACAACCCGTAAAACGCCAGCGTACCCTCGTCGGCAAGGTTGTTTCCAACAAAATGGACAAAACCGTCGTCGTTCGCGTTGAGCGTCGCGTCAAGCATCCTGTGTTTGGAAAAATCATTGTGCGTTCCAATAAGTACAAGGCGCATGACGAAACCAACCAATACAACGAAGGCGATACCGTCGAAATCGTAGAAGGTCGTCCGATCTCCCGCGACAAAACCTGGACGGTTGTACGTCTGCTGGAAGCCGTGCGTGTAATCTGATTCGGGTCAACCCCCGTCGCTTGCGGCGGGTGGTGCACACCCGGTCTCTATGGTCCATGGTTATACCGTGAGCCACGCGGCTGATAAAAGCCCCCGATATTATTTCGGGGGCTTTTTGATTGGATCCGGCTAGAGCCTGCTTTCGCAGGTGTCAGCCTTGCTGTAACTTTGTCACGCGCTACTACGCGAGCCGCTATGCCATGAGCAAGCCACCGCGCCATGAGCAAGCCACTGCGCCATGAGCAAGCCGCTATGCCATGAGCAAGGCACTATGCCATGAGCAAGGCACTCGCCATGAGCAAGGCACTCGCCATGAGCAAGCCGCTATTCCATGAGTAGGTCGCTATGACATGAGTACGCCTCGTCCTACCATCATGACTACAGCATGCCTAAGCAAAGCGCTTAGGAGTCTTGCCCGAGCAGGGCCTTCTTTAGTGATTTCTGGGCGGGATTTTTACCCAGCCATACCTTCATCAGCGCAGGGCCAAAGCGCGGATCAGTAACCGCGCCCAGCGTAGTCCCCTTGAAGGATACCGTTACCCCATGCGGGGTGAAGTCGAGTGTAATGGTGTCGCCCGTCTTGCCCTCACCACCCTGATTCATGAGGCCTTTGAATTGTTCAATGGCATCCTGAAGCGCGGCCATGGCATCGGGTGTGTTGTTGGCGATAAGGCCTTCGTTCAGTGATTCGGTCAGTGTGGCGCTGTCGATGTCGCGCTTGAGCGTAAGTTGCAGGCGGCGTAGCTCTGGCCCATTGATAAGTTTTGCTGCGTCTTCGGTGCGAGTAGTGGCATACAGTGCGGCTACGTACACATCAAACACAAATTTTCTGCGCAAGCCTGCCCCATTTAACACCAGTGGCTGATTGTCGACAGTAGCTTGCTCGGCGACCTGCACGCCAGAAACATCAGCGGCGTGGGTAGGTGCCGGCAACACCGCGCACGTAAGTAGCGTTGCGATACTCAAGGTTGCGGCAGTATAGACAAAACGGGTCATGATTGCCTCCATGAAAAGACGTGTTGCGGGAACCTGTTCTACTCAAGAGAGCCGGTGTGTGCGGGCCACTAAACTGTAGCGTTCAGGCGAGATGCGGGGTTGTCACTGACGCGTCAGAATGCCGCAGCTCACGCCGCAATATTTTGCCCACATTGTTGTGTGGCAGTTGAGTGCGAAATTCGACCTGTTTCGGCGTTTTGTAGCCGGTAAGCAAAGAGCGGCAGTGTTTGATGATCTCGAGCTCAGTCAGGGCCTGGTCTTTGCGCACCACAAACAATTTGACGCTTTCACCTGACCGCTCATCCGGTACACCTATGGCGGCAGCTTCAAGCACGCCGGGGTGTTGCATGGCTGCGGCTTCGACCTCATTCGGGTACACGTTAAACCCCGAAACAATAATCATGTCTTTCTTGCGGTCGTTAATGAACAGATAACCGCGCTCGTTGACATAGCCGATGTCACCCGTATGCAGATATCCGTCACTGTCAAAAACCAGAGCAGTTTCTTCAGGCCGGTTCCAGTACCCCCTTGTGACCTGGGGGCCGCGTATGCAAATTTCGCCACTCTCGCCTTGTGGAACATCGTTACCCTCGGCATCGCGGATGGCGATATCGGTAGAAGGTACTGGCAGGCCAATCGAGCCATCGAACTCGGTTCTATCCAATGGATTCAGGCTGACGGCAGGTGAAGCCTCGGTCAGCCCATATGCCTGCGCAATCGGGTGGCCGGTGACCTTGAGCCAGCGTTCGGCGATAACGGGCTGCACAGCCATCCCGCCACCCAGAGTGGCTTTGAGCGAGGAGAAATCGAGCTTGGCGAAACCGGGGCTGTTGAGCAAGGCGTTGAACAGTGTGTTAACACCTGTAAGAGCTGTGAAACGCTCATGGGCAAGGGTTTTGACCAGCCCCGCAATGTTGCGGGCATCGGCAATAAGTATGTTGCGTCCGCCCAGCTTAATAAACGTCAGGCAGTTGGCGGTTAGTGCAAACACGTGATACAGAGGCAGCGCGGTGACGACACACTCCTGGCCAGGCTTCAGGTAGGGGCGGACCCAGGCATGGGCCTGGCATACGTTGGAAACCATGTTGCCATGCGTGAGCATGGCGCCTTTGGAAACGCCGGTGGTGCCACCGGTGTATTGCAGCAACGCGAGGTCATCATGGTTGAGCGCAGGGCGTGTGTAGGGCACAGAACGCCCGGCAGCTAGTGTCTGCTTTAATGGGATGACATCTGGCAGGGTATAGTGGCGTACAAGCTTCTTGATATGACGCGCCGCGAAGTTGGTCAGGGCGCCTTTCAGGCTTCCGAGCAAGTCGCCCAACGACGCCATCACGATGTGCCGCACGCCGGTCTGATGCAGTACTGGCTCAAGTGTATGAGCAAAATTCTCGGCAATGATGAGGGTCTGGGCACCCGAATCGATCAACTGGTGAGCAAGCTCTGATGGTGTATACAGCGGGTTGGTGTTTACCACGACTGCGCCGGCACGCAATACTCCGAACATGCAGACGGGGTAGGGCAGCAGATTAGGCATCATGAGCGCCACGCGGTCGCCCTGCCGTACGCCGACCGACTGCAGCCACGCCGCAAACTGGCGCGACAGCGTGTCGAGCTCACTGTAGGTGATGCTGGCGCCCATGCTGCTAAATGCAATGTTGTCGGCGAACTGCCTGCAGCTTTCTTCCAACAAGGCAGGCAGCGAGTCGTAACGTTGCGCTTCATCGGTAATATCAGCGGGCACGCCGCGTGGGTAATACTGTGTCCAGATGGGCTTCAAGTGGCTCTCGTTGGTTCGTTTTTCAACTCGCGGCGCAGCACCTTGCCCACGTTGCTACGAGGCAAATCGTCGCGAAACTCAACATATTTCGGTGTTTTGTAGCCGGTCAGCCTGCCGCGGCAGTGCTTGATCAGGGCTTCTTCAGTAAGGCGATTGTTGTTGCGTATGACAAACAGCTTTACCACTTCGCCAGAGTGTTCGTCCGGTACACCGACTGCAGCCACTTCACGCACGTCAGGATGCTCCATGGCGGCCGCCTCGACTTCATTGGGGTAAACATTAAAGCCAGACACGTTAATCATGTCTTTTTTGCGGTCGAGCAGAAAGATGTAGCCTTCTTCGTCTACATAACCGATGTCGCCGGTATGCAGAAACCCATCTGCGTCAAAGACCTTGCTGGTTTCGTCGGGACGCTGCCAATAGCCAGGTGTGACCTGCGGACCTCGTACGCAGATTTCTCCGGTTTCACCCTGGGCTACATCTTTGCCGTCGTCATCGCGTATAGCGACCTCAGTAGAGGACACGGGCAATCCGATGGAGCCGGTGAATTCTTTTTTGTTCAGCGGGTTGATGGTTACAGCGGGGGAAGTTTCCGTTAACCCATAGGCCTGGCTCAGGGGCTTACCGGTGAGTTTGAGCCAGCGTTCAGCAATGACTTGCTGGACAGCCATGCCGCCACCCAGCGTAAATTTTAAGTTTGAGAAATCAAGCTTGGAAAAATCAGGATGGTTGAGCAGGGCGTTAAACAGTGTGTTGACGCCGGTAATTGCAGTAAACCTGACGCTGCCCATGCTTTTGATGAAGGCCGGGATATCGCGCGGGTTGACGATGAGCAGATTGCTTGCGCCGAGGACGACAAAGGTAAGGCAGTTCGCCGTCAGGGCAAAGATATGATAAAGAGGCAGTGCGGTCACGACACACTCTTTGCCGCCATCGAGATTGGGGCGCACCCAGGCATGCGCCTGGCAGACGTTGGAAACCATATTGCCGTGTGTCAGCATTGCGCCCTTGGCAACGCCTGTGGTGCCGCCTGTGTATTGAAGCAAGGCCAGGTCATCGTGGCAAAGTGCGGGCCGGGTGTACGGTGAGGTACGACCCTTGGCCAATACGTGCTTGAAGCTGACTGTACCGGGCAGTGCATAGGCAGGCACCATTTTTTGATATGTCTGACCACCAGGTTGGTAATGGTGCCCCTGACGGTGCCCAGCATGTCGCCCAGTCCGGTAACCACGATATTCTTGATCTGCGTTTTGGGCAACGCCTCTTGCAGTGTATGCGCAAAGTTTTCAGCGATGACGATGGTTTCGGCGCCCGAGTCGTGCAGCTGGTGCTCGAGTTCGGTGGCGGTATAAAGCGGGTTGGTATTGACGACAACAGCGCCTGCACGCAATGCACCGAACAGACATATTGGATACTGCAGCAAATTGGGCATCATCAATGCCACGCGGTCGCCCTTTTTTATTCCTATGGATTGAAACCATGCGGCAACATAGCGAGATTTCTCATCAAGCTCTGCGTACGACATGTGCGCACCCATGCTGAAGTAAGCGATTTTTCCGGCATGCTTTGCACAACTCTGCTCAAATATGGCAGCCAGTGAGTCATAGGCGGCAGCCTCTTCTGTGATGTCGGCTGGCACCCCTTGCGGGTAATTTTTGAGCCAGATGGGTTCCATACGCTATCCCCCTTTTGATACCTTGGATTGCTTGTAATAAGCCTTGTCAGCAATGTATATCATGCGTTCTACCACGGTGTATATCTCGCCGTACTGGTCTTTGAGCTCTACCGTATATTTACGAGAGGTTTCGCCATTTTTTTCAATGGTCTCGCAGATATCATCAATTTCTTTCTGATCGATGCGAAACTCGGCAAATAGCGTGGTGTACGCAGGCCGCCGGTAACGTATGGCAGCGGCCTTGTCCCAGACAATAAAATCGCGGCTCAGGCGAGCCAGCAACATGGCAACATGCACGCCATCGGTGATGGCGAACAACGAGCCTCCGTAAAGTGAGCCGACCAGATTGCGCGTGCTCCACTTAAACGGCAGCTTTATGCACACACGCGACAAGTCGGGTGAAATCGATTGAATGCGGCCCCCGGAGCGACGAAAGGCCGGATGCACAGAAAAGCCTGCGCGCATGGCCCGGGCCCGCCACTTTTCAGGAATACGATGCAGCAGTGACAGGTTCATGGTCAAGCGCGCCAGGATGCATTAAAAACGATACGACACCTGTACGCCAATGAGGTCGGCCCTGGAGTCGTACTTGCCTTTGACATGACCCTTGGTGGCATCGGTGTTGTTGTCGATTTTTGTACTCTTCACGAAAAGATGCGCGTAACCTATGTCGACACTAAGCTTGTCGTTAGGAGAGTAGCGTGCGCCTATCGACGCCCAGTAGCGATCATTGTCAGGCAGCGACGTTGGCCGGTACTGATCGCTGCGTATGGGCGACTGATCCCATGCAAGGCCGCCGCGCAGCGTCCATCGCTCGTTGTACTTGTAGTTGGCACCCATGGCGATCCGCCAGGTATCGCGGAATTTAAGCGCGAGGTCGTCATCAAAAGGTGCGCCGCCGTTGTTGATATCAAGCGACTTGATGCTGCTCCATCCGGTCCAGGAAATATCGCCCAACAGCTGCCATTTGTCGTTCAGATCATGCGCGACGCTTAAAATAGCCGTGTCTGGCAGTTTGACGGTGCTGCTCGCGTCGCGCTTGGCGATAAGGCCCGCCGCGTCATGCGTGATCTTGGTGTTGCCGTCAACATCGACTTTGACGGTAGAGCGGTACGAAATCCCGATGCGTGTGGCGGGCGTGACCTTGTACAGCAGACCTGCATTCCAGCCCCAGCCATCGCCATCGGCCTTCAGCTTGGCATTAAGGTCTCCGGTGCCCGGCATATAGGCCGCACGCCGGTAGGTCGCGTCAAGCTTGGTGTAATTGACCCCGGCACCGATCGAAAGCTGGTCGTTTACCTTGTATGACACGGATGGGTTTAGATTAATGGTTTTGATGTCGAATTCGCGTGAGTGGTAGCGCCCAATCCAGTCATCGTCGTATTCGGTCTTCAGCCCAAAGGGTGCACCAATGCCAAGGCCAACATGCCATCGTGGCGCAATTTGCCACGAGGCATACAGGTTGGGGACAAACCCCCATGAGCCTGCATCACCGCCATTGTTGCTGCCTAAAGGCACCACGCCGCCAGGCCCTGTGCTGCCGTCGTTCTTGAATTTGAACGAGGGACGAATAGCCGTTAGACCGCCTGAAAGCTGAAAGCCTTCCAGTTCGCTCATGCCAGCCGGGTTGAAGTAAATGGTGCTTGCGTTTTCGGGGTTGGCGGCAGAGCCTGCGTAGCTGTTGCCGATACCGCTTGCCGTCTGTTCGAGCAGATTAAAGCCTGCAGCGTGAGCGCCGGCAGTGCCTAGCCCAAGTGCCAGGGCTGAAACAATACGTAGAGACGTTTTCAAGTTCATGGTGTCACCTCTCCTGTTGAATGACAGTATTTGTAAAGCATGGCTTTATCGGCACATGGGATTAGTGCCGTAGCCTTTGTGGTTATTGTGGTGGGCTGGCCTCATCGTGATGAGGTGTGCTGCCGTGTCTGGTAGCGGGCTCCTGCTTGTGCGCATGGAGCTGTTCTTCGTCGATGGTGTGTGCGTAAGGCCGGCCATCTTTAAGTGTGGCCAGATAGTGCAAGGGGCCTCCGGTAAAGGGTGCAAACCCCGTCCCGAAAATGACGCCAGCGTCTGCCAGGTCGGCATCGGCTACAACCCCGTTGGCCACTTGCTCTTGAGTTTTCTCGATTAAAGGCATGATCAGTCGCTGGGCCAGGCCCGAAGGTGCTGTTGCAGCCGATTGACGCACTGGCTTATCGTCTTTCCAGACATAAAACCCTTTTCCTGTTTTACGGCCCAGTTCATTTTTTGCCAGGCGGGTTTCCAGGCAGCGAGGCATGGGAGCGTCTGGTGAAAGCTGCTGCCCGGCATCACGGGCAATGTCCAGGCCCACGGTGTCGATAAGCTCAATGGGACCCATGGGCATGCCAAACGCCGTCATGGCAGCATCTATGGTTTCGCCGCTGATGCCTTCATCGACGCAGTGCATGGCTTCGAGCATATAGGGCGCCAGCACGGCATTGACCAGAAAACCAGGGGTGCTGCGCACAGGCAGGGGTAGCTTGTCGATCTGGCCTGTAAATGCGCAGGCCGCTGCCAGCGCTTGTGGCGCAACACCATCGGTTTCTACCACCTCGACCAGTGGCATGCGAGACACCGGGTTGAAAAAATGCAGTCCGAGAAAGCGTTCGGGCCGCTCCAGCCCTGTGCGCAAGGTTTCGAGCGAGAGGCTTGAGGTGTTGGTGGCCAGGATGGCGGTGGGTTTCATGCGTGCCTCAAGCTCGCGGTACAGTTCGCGCTTGGCCTCGGCGTTTTCGAAAATGGCTTCGATGACAATGTCGGCATGCGCCACCCCGTTGCCTTCGAGATCAGGCACCAGACGGTCGAATGCTGCCCTGGCCTCGCGCGGATCTTTCTTTTTGCGTGCAAACAGCTTGCCTGCGCGACCCTGAGCAAGGGCGATGCGGCTGCGATCCTGGTCTTGCAGGGTAACGTTAAGGCCTTTCAGGGCACACCAGGCGGCGATGTCGCCCCCCATGACTCCTGCGCCTACAACATGCACGTGGCCGGCACGGGTGATACCCTCAGCCTTCTTGCCAAACGCCTTCAGTCTTTCTTGCAGGCGGAATACCCGCACCAGATTGCGTGCCGTATCGGAGCGCACGATAGCGTCGATAAGGCCCGGCGCTTCAAGCGCATTGCCATTGTGCCTGGCCCAGATTTCAAGAATGGCGCGGGGTGCAGCGTAGTGTTTATTTGGGTCGCGCTTATCGAGTTTGGCGGTGGCTTGCTTGACCACCAACGGACGTGCCAGCTTGTGGTTCATCAAGGCAGGGATGCCACTTGCACGATGACGCCTTTTGCCACCAAGAACCATGTGCGCGGCAGCTTGTTGCATCAGGCGTGGGGCAACGATGCCGTCTGCAAGCCCCAGACGTTTCGCTTTGCGCGCATCGGCCGGGCGGCCGGTCAGCATCATGTCGAGCGCTGCAGGCGCTCCGATAGTTTCGGGCAGGCGGCGCATGCCGCCCCAGCCGGGGAATATACCCAGCATAACTTCGGGCAGTGCCAGCGATGTGCCAGGCTGATCAACCACCAGACGGTAGCGGCAAGCCAGTGCGAGCTCAAGACCGCCGCCCAGGCAGTGACCGCGTATCAGGGCCAGGGTTGGATACGCGACCCGGGCAAGCCGGTTAAACATGACCCAGCCGCGCTCGACAAGCTGGCGAGCCTTTTCTGGCGTGTCGAGCCCGGCGAATTCAGCAATGTCGGCTCCAGCGATAAAGCCCGCTTCTTTACCAGACAGAAATACAAGCCCTGCCGGAGGCTGTCGGTCGAAATAGTCGAGTAGTTGCCCAAGCTCGTGCATTACCTCGCCTGAAAGACGATTGACCGGTATACCCGGGCAGTCGATTTCGACCCAGGCGATGTTTTGCGCATCAATGCGGCAACGGAAACTGGATAAACCCAGAGATTCGAAGTGATTTGTCAGGCTCATAGCTCAGGCCTTTTCGTCGCAGGTTTCAATCAGCATGGCGCCACCCTGTCCGCCACCGATGCAAATTGTGGCCATGCCGCGCTTGAGATGGCGCGCGCGCAAGGCTTGCAGCAAATGCAGGACAATGCGTGCTCCCGATGCCCCCACAGGATGGCCGATGGCAATGGCGCCGCCATCGACATTAAGCCGCGCCATGTCAAGCTGACCCAGCGCCGGCCTGCCCAGATGCTGCTGGCACCATGGGTCGTCATTCCAGGCGGCCAGGCATCCCAGCACCTGCGCGGCAAACGCCTCGTTGATTTCCCAGAGATCGAGGTCGTTAAGAGCGAGTTGGTGGCGTTCGAGAATGGGCGTGGATGCAAAGACGGGCCCCAGGCCCATGGTGGACGGGTCCAGCGCAGACCATTGCGCATCGACAATGCGCCCAATGGGCGTGAGGCCCATGCGTTGTACGGTGGTAGCCGAAGCAAGAATGAGCAAGGCAGCACCATCGGTAACCTGAGAGCTGTTGCCGGCTGTGATGTTGCCCCAGGGGCGGTCAAAAACGGGTTTGAGCCTGGCAAGTTTTTCGGGCGTGGAATCGTCGCGCACGCCATCATCGGCTGCGTAGAGCTGACCTTTGGTGTCGGTAAGCGGCACGATTTCATCGAATGCGCCGGCCTGCTGTGCGGCCAGGGTGCGTTGGTGGCTTTGCGCTGCGTAGGCGTCGAGCGCTGCCCGATCGAGCCCGAAGCGGTCAGCCAGAATTTCGGCCGTTTGCCCCATTGAAAGCCCGACGACGGGGTCGGTTAACCCTTTTAACAAGCCGATGACCGGTGCCAGATGTTTAAGGCGCAATGTTTTGAGCATGGCCAGCTTCTGGCCTGCCCCGCGTGCCTTGTTCCAGCCCGCCAGCCACTTGACCATATCATCACTAAACAGCAGGGGAGCGCGTGACAGTGCATCGACACCACCAGCCAGTACCAGATCAGAACGGCCCGTCTGGATAGACATGACCGCAGAGTCTAGTGCCTGCATGCCAGACGCGCAGTTGCGCATGACTGTCCAGCCCGGCACTTTGTCGCCGCAGCCCAGCCGTAGCGCGATGACCCGGCCGATGTTGGTTTCGTCGGGCGAAGGGGCGGCACAACCGATAATGACTTCGCTGAATTCTGATTGTTTGAAAGGCTGACGCAGCAACAATTCGCGGCCTGCCTGCACGGCAAGGTCAGAGGCCGAAAATGGCCCAGGAGCGTTGCGGGCCTTCAGAAAGGGGCTGCGCGCGCCGTCAATAATGTAGACAGGTTCAAAAGCCATGGCTGGGGTGGTCCTTATGCTACCCGGCGTTGTGACGCCGTATCGGTCGATTGGTCGGGGTGCGTCATGTCGAAGGGGAAGTCATCCACGGCAATAACCCGGTCCCGCAAGGCGTTGCGCTGGCTGACCAGCTGGTATTCGGCATCGGTAATGCCACCTGCGGCGTGTACGGCGGTGGCAATATCTCGCACGTTGGCGCCCGGGTCGTTGTCGAGCTGGCCGCTTTTTTCGAAGTCGCGGATTTTGGTGTCGATGGCCGCCGTGCCGGCCATGGCGCGGAAGGCTGCCTCGATGGCGCCGACTGCATCATGAGTGTCAGATGAGACATAGCAATCGTGGGTAAGGCGATCGCGTGTGGCACCCGGTGTCATCAGCAGACGGGCCACGGCCTGCCCCAGACTGTCGGCAGGCTCGCGGCAGGGGCGACCAAACGGGAAGATCATGATGCGCAGCACACCGGCAACAAAACGGTTGGGGAAGTTGGCCAGTACGCCGTCAAAGGCCTGCTGCAGGCGGTGCAAGGCATCTTGCGCTGCCCAATGGGCCAGCGGTGCGTCGGCGACCTGGCGTCCTTCATCTTCAAAGCGCTTGAGCACGGCAGAAACCAGGTACATTTGTGACAGCACATCTCCCAGGCGGGCCGACAATCGTTCGCGCATTTTGAGCGAGCCGCCCAGCGTCAGCATGGCCGCGTCGGCAGTTAGTGAAAAGGCACTGGAAAACCGGGTGAGCTGCCGGTAGTACGCCGCCATGTCGGGCGCGACGTCTGTATTGATCGTGATAAACCGGCCGCCGGTGAGGCCACGGCCTATGGTGCGCAATGCGTTGACGGTGGTGTAGCGGACATGGCCCCAGAATGCCTTGTCGAAATCAATCTGCCCTTGGGTCGTGTCAGGATTTTGCGCCGCGTGCATCTCGTCGAGTACAAAGGGGTGGCAACGGATGGCACCCTGACCAAAAATAATGAGGCTGCGCGTTAGTATGTTGGCACCTTCGACCGTAATGCCGACAGGTATTTGTTGGTAGGCACGCCCCAGGAAATTAGAAGGCCCCAGACAAATGCCCTTGCCGCCAATGACGTCCATGCCGTCGTTAACCACGGTGCGTCCGCGCTCGGTAAGGTGATACTTGACGATGGCCGAGACCACTGAGGGTTTCTCGCCCAGGTCGACAGCGAGGGCGGTCATGGTGCGCGCTGCGTCCATGAGGTAGGTATGGCCGCCGATGCGGGCCAATGCTTCTTCGACGCCTTCGAATTTTCCGATGGGAAGGCGAAACTGATTGCGCACCAGACTATAGGCACCCACAGCGCGTGCCGTGATTTTTGCCATGCCGGTGAACGAGGAGGGCAGCGAAATCGACCGACCTGCCGCCAGGCACTCCATGAGCATACGCCAGCCCTGACCGGCCATGGCGGGCCCTCCGATAATGAAATCGAGAGGCATGAATACGTCGTGGCCGCGGGTGGGGCCATTCATGAACATGGCATTTAGCGGAAAATGCCGACGACCGGTTTCAACCCCCGGATGGCTGGCAGGCACCAGCGCGCAGGTAATGCCCAGATCTTTTTTGTTGCCCAGCAGGCCTTCGGGGTCGTACAGCCGAAACGCCAGCCCGAGCAGCGTGCAGACCGGTGCCAGCGTAATGTAACGCTTGTCCCAGCTGACACGCATGCCCAATACCTGCTCGCCCTGCCATTCGCCCATACAGACAATGCCGCTGTCGGGAATGGCTGCAGCGTCAGAGCCTGCCCAGGGGCTGGTAAGTGCGAACGCCGGGATCTCTTCGCCCGTGGCCAAGCGAGGCAGGTAGTGGTTTTTTTGTGCTTCGGTACCGTAATGCAAGAGCAGCTCGGCCGGGCCGAGTGAGTTAGGCACCATAACGGTGACCGACAGTGCTGAGTTGCGGGTGGACAGTTTAGTGACGACCTGTGAATGTGCCAATGCCGAAAAGCCCCTGCCACCGTATTCTTTTGGAATGATCAGACTGAGAAAGCGATGCGTCTTGATGTATTGCCATACTTCTTGTGGCATGTCATAGAGTTCATGCGTAATCTGCCAGTCATCGATCATGCCGCAGACAGTTTCGACTTCGTTATCGAGAAAGGCCTGCTCTTCGTCGGTCAGTTGCGGTCGCGGTATGGCATGCAGCCGCTTCCAGTCGGGGTTGCCGCGGAAAAGATCGGTTTCCCACCATACGGTGCCCGCTTCCAGCGCATCGCGCTCGGTGTCTGACATTTGCGGCAAAATTTTGCGATAAAGCGTGTAGATAGGGCGCGACAGCCATGCGCGACGGAGGGGCGCATATGCCAGTACAAATACTGCAGCGGCAAACAAAATAGCCAGGGTGAAAATAACCGCATTCATGGAAGACTCCTGCCGTTGGTAGCAGTGGGGTTAATGTTGTTACAGGCCGGGACGGCACCGCTGTTGGGCAGAGGTGCACGCAGCCCACCCAGCAGAAAGCTCATGAGCCGCTGGAGCAAAACTTGTGCACTCTCGGCTTCTTTTTGTTGAGGATGGGGCCAGTCCATGGCACTACGTAAAGCCTCAGCACCTGAAATCGCGTAAGACGTGGCGCCAAGCATGAAATGAAAGCGCCAGATGATTTCGTCTTCAGGCACGTCGGGCAGCGACTTGAGCAAAGCCTGCCGGAACCGACTGAATACTTCGGAGTGCTCGTCGATAATGGCCGCCCTGATGAAACCACCGGGATCTGACATGCTGCGTTCAAGCAAAGGCACAAACGCCCGCTCGTCAGGCCCGGGGCTACAGGCATGGAGTACAAGCGGGCTGAAAAAGGCCTCAAGCACATGCGAGGGCTTGAGCGCTTCGCCCTTGGCGTTGTTTTCGAGTTCATTGAGCAATGCCAGACGCTCATCATTGAGAGCCCTGAGGCGACGTTGAAACACCGCCTGTACCAGCCCGTCTTTTGACCCAAAATGGTAATTGACCGACGACAGATTGACGCTTGCGGCGCTGGTGATCTGTCGCATTGACGTATTGTCGTGGCCTTGCACGGCGAAGAGTTGCTCTGCCGCATCGAGAATGGTGTTGCGAGTGGAGGTGCGTTGTGAAGACATGGCTGCCCGATTAGTTCAAACGTTTGTTTGAATCCTACGGGGAGCAGTGCAAAATTCATAGAGGGGTTAATCCCTAGAACGTCACGATATACGTGTGTGCGCTGCTATCGCAGGCGTCTGGGACGCATTTTCCCTATCGGGTCAGTTCGAATCCGGCAAGGGCTAACCGGCCGTCTTTGCCGTCACCACCGTCTTCCCGCTGCAGTTGTTCGCGGCGAAGTGAGTGCGTGGGGTGTAGTGGCAGACCAGCCCTATCGACGCGGTGAGTGTGGGCAAACTACAAAACGGTATGCTGACTCAAAAAAAAGCCGCCCGCCCCTTTCAGGGCAGGCGGATGGTGCAGCAAGCCGTTAAACCTTCAGGCTCAGACGTGTGTGACGAATTTGGTCACCAGGTAGCCTTCAAAGGTTTCGGTGCCACCCTCACTGCCGATGCCGCTGTCTTTGATGCCGCCAAAAGGCGTTTCGGGCAGTGCGCTGCCGAAGTGGTTAATGTTGACCATACCGGCTTCAATATTGTTGGATGCCTTAGTGGCCGTTTGCAGCGAGTTGGTAAACACATACGATGACAGGCCGAAGGGCAGTGAATTGGCCTTGCGAATTACATCGTCGGTGTCGGAAAACCGGGTAATAGGTGCAATGGGGCCAAAGGGCTCCTCGGTCATCAGCATGCTGTGGTCGGGTATGTCGGTAATTACCGTAGGGGCAAAAAAGTGGCCGCTGCGGTCAATTGGTTCGCCGCCCAACACGACTTTACCGCCCAGTTCGAGTGCGTTTTCTACAAACTTGCTCATGGTGGGTACACGGCGTTCGTGAGCAAGCGGGCCCATCTGCGTATCGGGATCAAGACCGTCGCCGACCTTGATGCCTTTGAGTGCACCGACAAAGCCCTCAAGAAACTGATCGTAGACCTTTTCATGGACATAAAAACGCGTGGGCGAGACGCAGACCTGGCCGGCGTTGCGCACCTTGAAGCGAGCAAGTTGTTGGGCGGCGCGATCGACATCGGCATCGTCGAACACCAGAACCGGCGAGTGACCGCCAAGCTCCATGGTTATGCGCTTCATGTGGGCTCCGGCCAGCGCGGCCAGTTGTTTGCCTACAGGAACTGAGCCAGTAAATGAGACTTTACGGACAATAGGGGAGCGGATGAGGTAATCGGAAATTTCGCCGGGCACGCCCCACACAATATTGAGCACGCCGGGAGGCAGGCCCGCATCGTGGAACATACGCGCGATGGCCATGACGGCGCTGGGGGCGTCTTCGGGCCCTTTGAGAATAATGGTGCAACCCGCACCGATGGCCGCGCAGATTTTGCGAATGGCCTGGTTGTATGGGAAATTCCAGGGTGTGAAGGCAGCGCACACGCCTACAGGCTCACGCAGTACGAGCTGGCGTACTTCAGGGCTGCGCGGCAGCACCACACGCCCGTAAATGCGGCGGCACTCTTCGGCATGCCAGTCGCAGTGGTCTGCGCAGCCGACGATTTCGCCCACGGCTTCGGCCAGAGGCTTGCCTTGATCGAGCGTGAGATTGCGCCCGATCTGGTCGGCGCGGTCACGCGAAAGCTGACCCACTGTACGCAGGATTTCGGAACGCTGCATGGGAGAACTGTGGCGCCAGGTGGCGAACGCACGCTCGGCGGCGGCCAGGGCCCGGTCAAGATCAGCTGTGGTGGCGTGGGGCAACTGACCCAGCACCTCGAGCGTGGAGGGGTTGACCACAGGCTGGGTGTTGCGGCTTCCGCCTTCCACGAATTCGCCGTCTATATAGAGTGCCAGTGTCTCGTACATGCTCCGTCCTTCTTCTTTAAGTGCTTTAAGTAACAATTAAGTGTGTTTGAACCCGCGTACAGCCTTAGCGCCTGTTGCGTGGGGGCGACCGTGCAACCGTCTATAATGCCCTTGAACCGGGCAGCTGCTTGTCAATGATGCCAGTTAACCACAGCTTGCAAGGGTCAGGGCGCCCTGACTTGCATAAGAAAAAAAATAGAATAACATATCGAGCTTGCTGGCAGAAACACGTAAATAAGCATCATGATGGTGCCTTTACCTGGTAGCTGGCAAAAAGCAGAGCACGCGACACAAAACGCGGGCTTTTTAGCAAGATTTCAACCCAGGGTTTGGGCGCGCCAGAGTTCTTCTGGTGTATTTAAACCTGACGGGACCAAAACTGGTTGCGCGGTTGTCGAGAGACACCGTTAGCGGCTAAGTTGGAACAGGAAAAATCATGATCCAAATGCAGACCACGCTAAACGTGGCCGATAACACGGGTGCACGCTCAATCATGTGTATCAAGGTGTTAGGCGGCTCGAAGCGCCGTTATGCCGCTATCGGCGACATCATCAAGGTGTCCGTCAAAGAAGCGGCCCCACGCGGGCGCGTTAAAAAAGGCGAAATTTACAACGCAGTAGTTGTGCGTACCGCCAAGGGTGTGCGCCGTAAAGACGGTTCACTCATCAAGTTTGGCGGCAACGCCGCTGTATTGCTCAACGCTAAGCTCGAGCCCATCGGTACCCGTATCTTCGGCCCTGTCACGCGCGAATTGCGTACAGAGAAGTTCATGAAGATCGTGTCCCTGGCTCCCGAAGTACTGTAAGGAGCAATCACATGCAAAGAATCCGTAAAGGCGACGAAGTCATTGTATTGACTGGTCGCGACAAAAAACGCCGTGGCACGGTACTTCAGCTCGTCGACGCCGATAAGGTGCTGGTCGAGGGTATCAATGTCGTCAAAAAACATGTAAAGGCCAATCCAATGGCCGGCACGCAGGGCGGCATCGTCGATAAGACCATGCCCATCCATATCTCCAACGTTGCTCTCTTCAATGCCGAAACCGGCAAAGGTGATCGGGTAGGCGTCAAGGTTGAGGATGGCAACAAGGTCCGTATATTCCGTTCCAGCGGCGCTGTCGTTGGCGCCAAGGCTAAAGGGGCGTAGAACATGGCTCGTTTACAAGAGTTTTACAACAGCAAGGTTGCCAGCGACCTGCAGGCCAAGTTTGGCTACAAAAGCGTCATGCAAGTACCGCGTATCAAGAAAATCACCCTGAACATGGGTGTTTCTGAAGCAGTGGCCGACAAAAAGGTTATTGAGCACGCTGTCGCCGATCTCACCAAGATCGCGGGCCAGAAGCCCGTTGTAACCAAGACGCGCAAGGCTATCGCGGGCTTCAAAATCCGTGAAGACTACCCAATTGGTTGCATGGTTACACTGCGTGGCAAGCGTATGTACGAATTCCTCGATCGTCTGATCGCTGTGGCCCTGCCACGCGTTCGTGACTTCCGCGGGGTGTCGGGTCGTGCGTTTGATGGCCGTGGCAACTACAACATCGGGGTGAAAGAGCAGCTCATTTTCCCCGAAATCGAATATGACAAGATCGACGCAGTGCGTGGTATGAACATCAGCATTACCACTTCTGCCGAGACTGACGAAGAAGCCAAGGCGTTGCTTACAGCCTTCAGCTTCCCGTTTCGTAATTAAGGGGCGATGACGTGGCAAAACTTTCACTCATCAATCGCGATATCAAACGCGCCAAGCTGGCAGAAAAGTACGCTCCCAAGCGTGCGGCCCTCAAAGCAATCATCGACGATCAAAGCAAGACCGACGAAGAACGCTATCAGGCCAGGCTGCAATTGCAGCAACTGCCGCGTAATTCCAATCCCACCCGCCAGCGCAACCGCTGTGTGGTTACGGGCCGCGCGCGTGGCGTATATAGTATGTTCGGTCTTACTCGTCACAAGTTGCGCGAAATGGCGCTGCGTGGCGAAGTGCCCGGCATGACCAAAGCCAGCTGGTAGGAGAAATACACATGAGCATGAGCGATCCCATCGCCGACATGTTGACCCGTGTGCGTAATGCGCAAATGGTTAACAAAACGTCGGTAAGCATGCCCTCCTCGAAGCTTAAGGTAGCTATTGCTGCCGTGCTGAAAGACGAAGGCTATATCGACAGTTTTCAGATCACGGGCGACCAGGCTAAGCCGGTTCTCGAGATCACCCTAAAATATTACGCTGGCCGTCCGGTCATCGAGCGTATCGACCGTGTTTCACGCCCTGGGCTGCGCATCTACAAAGGCAGCAAATCCATTCCTCACGTTATGAATGGCCTGGGTGTTGCAATCGTGTCGACACCGCGCGGTGTCATGACTGATCGCAAGGCGCGCGCCACGGGCGTGGGCGGCGAAGTACTTTGCTACGTGGCATAAGGAGAATCATATGTCACGTATCGCTAAGTACCCCGTACCCGTACCCCAAGGCGTAGAAGCCACCATTAGTGCTGGTCAGATTGTTGTAAAAGGCCCTCTGGGTTCGCTGCAGCAGTTTGTTACCGACGATGTGGTCATCCGTCAAGAAGACAACCAGCTTTCCGTTGCTGTTGCCAACGATTCCCGTCAGGCCAAGGCCATGTCGGGCACCATGCGCGCACTTGTCGCCAACATGGTTACAGGCGTCAGCAAAGGTTTCGAACGCAAGCTGAATCTGGTCGGCGTGGGTTTCCGCGCTCAGGTTCAGGGCAATGCCGTGAAGCTTCAGCTTGGTTTCTCGCACGACATCGTGCACCAACTGCCTGAAGGCATCAAGGCCGAGTGTCCTACCCAGACGGAAATCGTCATCAAGGGTTCCGACAAACAGGTCGTTGGTCAGGTGGCCGCTGAAATTCGTGCATATCGTCAACCCGAACCCTACAAGGGCAAGGGCGTGCGTTATGCCGATGAGCGCGTCATCATCAAAGAAACCAAGAAGAAATAAGCGCGCAGGCAAGGACGAATCATGGACAAGAAAATATCTCGTTTGCGTCGTGCAGTTGCGACCCGCCGGAAAATCTCCGAGCTGCGTGTACACCGTTTGTCGGTATACCGCTCCAACACGCACATCTATGCAAACATCATTTCGCCGGAAGGCGATCGTGTGCTCGTCAGCGCTTCGACGCTGGAGCCAGAGCTGCGCAAAGAGCTGGCCAGCAACAAAGCCAACGGTGGCGATACAGCCGCTGCTGGCCTGGTTGGCAAGCGCGTCGCCGAAAAAGCAAAAGCCGCCGGTATCGAGCTGGTAGCATTTGATCGTTCGGGCTTCCGTTATCATGGCCGCGTCAAGGCGTTGGCCGAAGCCGCGCGTGAAGCCGGCCTGAAGTTCTAAAGGAATTGTCAAATGGCTAAAGCACAAGGCAAACACGCCGCCGACGAGCGCGACGACGGCTTTCGCGAAAAAATGATCGCGGTCAACCGTGTCAGCAAAGTAGTGAAGGGTGGTCGCACCATGAGCTTCGCAGCGCTGAGCGTGGTTGGCGATGGCGACGGCCGCATCGGCATGGGCAAAGGTAAAGCCCGTGAAGTGCCCGTTGCTGTACAAAAAGCAATGGAACAGGCTCGTCGCGGTCTCTACAAAGTGCCGCTCAAAAATGGCACGATTCATCACACCGTTGTCGGTCAGCACGGCGCCTCCAAGGTGCTCATTTCACCGGCCGCAGAAGGTACTGGCGTTATCGCCGGCGGCCCCATGCGCGCTATTTTTGAAGTAATGGGCGTACGTAACGTGGTTGCAAAAAGCCTCGGCTCCAGCAATCCTTACAACATGGTCCGCGCAACCCTTAACGGCCTGCGTGCCTGCTCGACTCCTTCCGAAATTGCTGCCAAGCGCGGCAAGTCGGTAGAAGACATTCTGGGGTAAGTCATGGCACAGAAAGAAATCAAAGTTACTCTCGTGCGCTCTGTTATCGGCACCAAACAGTCTCATCGCGATACCGTTCGCGGCCTGGGTCTGGGGCGTGTAAATAGCAGCCGCGTATTAGTCGATACGCCCGAGGTGCGTGGGATGATCCGTAAAGTGGATTACCTGGTCACCGTCTCGGAAGCCTGAAGGAATCGAGATGTCAGAAACTCAACTTAATACGCTAAGCCCGGCCGAAGGCAGCAAGCGCGCGCGTCGTCGCGTGGGCCGCGGCATAGGCTCCGGCTTTGGCAAAACCGCCGGCCGTGGTCACAAGGGTCAAAAGTCCCGTACTGGTGGCTTCCACAAGGTTGGCTTCGAAGGCGGCCAGATGCCGCTTCAGCGTCGCCTGCCCAAGCGTGGATTCACCTCGCTGACCAAGCGCCTGACGGCTCAGGTTCGCCTGTCCGATCTGCAGGCACTGCCAGTCGATGAAATCGACGTGCAAGTGCTCAAGCAAGCCGGCATCGTGGGCCAGTCCGTGCGCTACGCCAAAGTAATCAAGTCGGGCGATCTGTCCCGCAAGGTTACGCTCAAAGGTATTGCTGCAACAGCCGGCGCTCGCGTCGCAATTGAAGCAGCCGGCGGCTCGCTGGCTTAAGGGGTAACGGTGGCTAAAGCACAGGCTCAGAGTAAAACAGGTCCGCGATACGGCGATCTCAAGCGTCGCGTCATCTTCCTGTTGCTCGCCCTGGTTGTCTACCGGTTGGGCACGCACATACCCGTACCGGGTATCAACCCCGACGCGCTGGCCGACATGTTCCAGCAGAACCAGAGCGGTATTCTGGGTCTGTTCAACATGTTCTCCGGCGGGGCGCTCCAACGGTTCTCGGTGTTTGCCTTGGGCATCATGCCTTACATCTCGGCCTCCATCATTATGCAGTTGATGGCAGTCGTGGTGCCAACGCTTGAAGCCATTAAGAAAGAAGGCGAATCCGGACGGCGCAAGATTACCCAGTACACCCGCTACGGCACGGTGTTTCTGGCCTTGTTCCAGGCCATTGGTATTTCGGTTGCGCTCGAGTCGCAACCGGGGTTGGTCATTGACCCGGGTATGCTCTTCCGGTTTACCACCATCGTCACCCTGGTTACCGGCACCATGTTCATCATGTGGTTGGGCGAACAGATTACCGAACGCGGCATCGGCAATGGTATTTCCATACTGATTTTCGCGGGCATTGTGGCAGGCTTGCCCAGCGCGCTTACGGGCATGCTGGATCTGGTCCGCACTGATGCCATGTCTGTACTATCGGCGCTGTTCATCTTCGCACTGGTGATCCTCGTTACCTATTTCGTCGTGTTCGTCGAGCGTGGTCAACGTCGTGTCACGGTTAACTACGCTAAACGCCAGGTTGGCAACAAGATCTACGGTGGGCAAAGTTCGCATCTGCCCCTCAAGCTTAATATGTCCGGTGTAATTCCGCCCATTTTTGCTTCGTCGATCATTCTGTTGCCTGCTACCGTCACCAGCTGGTTTTTCAGCAACCCCAACATGCGTTGGCTGGGTGACATGGCTGCGGCGTTGTCGCCTGGGCAACCGCTTTACATTACGCTTTATGCTGCACTAATTATCTTCTTTTGCTTTTTCTATACAGCGCTGGTGTTTAATAGTCGTGAAACAGCAGACAACCTGAAGAAAAGCGGTGCGTTTGTTCCGGGTATTCGACCGGGCGAGCAGACAGGTCGCTATATCGACAAGATATTAATGCGTCTGACCCTGGCTGGTGCTATCTACATTACTGTAGTCTGCCTCTTGCCAGAGCTGATGCAGGCGCGCTGGAATGTACCGTTTTATTTTGGTGGAACCTCTTTGTTAATTATCGTGGTGGTGACCATGGACTTCATGGCACAGGCTCAGGCCTACATGATGTCCCACCAGTACGACTCGCTGCTCAAGAAGGCGAACTTCAAGGGTGCGGGAATGCCAATGCGGTAAATAGATAATGACAAAAGACGACGTCATACAAATGCAGGGCGAGGTTCTCGAGAACCTTCCCAACGCAACATTTCGCGTCAAGCTGGAAAACGGCCATATTGTTCTCGGCCATATCTCGGGCAAGATGCGCATGCATTACATCCGGATCCTGCCGGGCGACAAGGTCACAGTGGAATTAACACCCTATGACCTGTCTCGCGCCAGGATTGTCTTCCGCTCTAAATAAGCGGCCGGTTAAAGGAAACTAGGAGTCAACCATGAAGGTAATGGCATCGGTAAAGCGGATCTGCCGCAACTGCAAGATCATCAAACGTCACGGCGTGGTGCGAGTCATTTGCACTGATCCACGTCACAAGCAGCGTCAGGGCTAATGGCCTCAACGCAACGGATTTAACAAGGAAAAGTCATGGCCCGTATTGCTGGCATTAACATTCCGCCGCATCAACACGCCGAAATCGGACTGACCGCGATTTTTGGTATTGGTCGCACTCGCGCTCGCAAAATTTGCGAAGCTGCGGGCGTCGAACTGTCCAAGAAAGTCAAAGATCTGACCGACACCGAGCTTGAGCGCATTCGTGAACACGTTGGTGTGTTCACAGTCGAAGGCGATTTGCGACGTGAAGTACAACTGTCGATCAAGCGTTTGATCGATCTGGGAACCTATCGTGGTCTGCGTCATAAGCGTGGTCTGCCTGTGCGTGGTCAACGCACCCGTACCAACGCCCGCACCCGCAAGGGGCCGCGTCGCGCCGCTGCTTCCCTGAAGAAATAATCGAGGAATTAGAAGATGGCGAAAGCTTCCAACAGCGGCGCATCGCGCGCACGCAAAAAAGTCAAGAAGAGCGTTTCGGACGGCATTGCGCACGTCCATGCGTCCTTCAATAACACAATCATCACCATTACCGACCGTCAGGGCAATGCCCTGTCCTGGGCGACATCTGGTGGCGCCGGCTTTAAAGGCTCGCGCAAATCCACGCCGTTTGCGGCACAGGTTGCCGCTGAGTCAGCTGGCCGCCAGGCGCAAGAATTTGGCATTAAAACACTTGAAGTACGCATTAAGGGTCCCGGCCCAGGCCGTGAATCGTCTGTGCGCGCTCTGAATGCTCTGGGCATCAAAATTTCCAGCATTTCAGACATCACACCGATTCCGCATAACGGCTGCCGGCCGCCCAAGCGTCGTCGCATCTAAGGGGAAGCATCTTGGCACGTTATATTGGACCTAAATGCAAGCTCTCGCGTCGCGAGGGTACTGATCTGTTCTTGAAGAGCTCGCGCCGGTCGCTAGACTCGAAGTGCAAACTCGAGTCTAAGCCTGGTCAGCATGGCCGCACTTCTGGCGCCCGCACTTCCGACTACGGTCTGCAGCTGCGTGAAAAGCAAAAGCTCAAGCGCATGTACGGCGTTCTCGAAAAACAGTTTCGCAAATACTTTTTTGAAGCTGAGCGTCGTCGTGGCAATACCGGCGAGACCCTGATTCAATTGCTCGAGTCGCGTCTTGACAACGTCGTGTATCGCATGGGCTTTGGCTCCACGCGCGCTGAAGCACGTCAGCTGGTAAACCACCGCGCCGTCGAAATCAACGGTCATACTGCAGACATCGCTTCCATGCTTGTCAAGGCAGGCGATGTGGTTTCTATTCGCGAAAAAGCCAAGGCACAGCCTCGCATCCGCGAAGCGCTTGACCTTGCAACTGGCCAGGGCTTGCCACAGTGGGTTGAAGTCGACACAGACAAACTTACCGGTACGTTCAAGCAGGTTCCAGACCGCGCTGATGTCGCTCGCGACGTCAACGAGTCAATGGTTGTCGAGCTTTACTCGCGTTAATCATGCTTTCTGCGAGGCGCTTCAGGCTTGTGCCAGAGGCGTCCGCCGTTTGTGTGGCAGCAGGGTTGCCCGTCATGGCAATGCGTGCCGATATTTTGGTGCGCTGGCCCTGACGGGTCTGTATGTTTAAAGGGCCATCCGGTCCGTTTATTCAGTTTATCTGGCTATTGGCTTTTCAGGCCATCAGCCGTTTTCCATCAGCCTTATCGGTGTAACGAGCCGAGGGTATTGAAAAGGAATATTCATGTCGTCACAAGGTTTTTTGAAGCCCCGCTCCATTGAAGTTGAGCCTGTTGGCAAGAATCACGCCAAAATCGTGATGGAGCCATTCGAGCGCGGCTACGGTCATACGCTGGGTAACGCGCTGCGCCGCATCCTTCTGTCCTCGATGACGGGCTATGCGCCTACCGAAGTTCAGATGACAGGCGTTGTGCACGAGTACTCCACGGTTGCTGGTGTACGCGAAGACGTGGTTGACGTTTTGCTCAATCTTAAGGGCGTGGTCTTCAAGCTGCACAATCGCGAAGAAGTTACGCTGATCCTGCGCAAGCAGGGTGCCGGCGTGGTTACTGCTGCCGATATTGAACTGCCGCACGACGTCGAAATCATCAATCCTGATCATCACATCGCTACGCTGACCGATGCCGGTAAGCTTGAAATGCAGATCAAGGTTGAGCAGGGTCGTGGTTATGTACCTGGTAACGTGCGTGCGCTTTCAGATGATCGCACTCATACCATTGGCCGCATTGTGCTTGACGCGTCATACAGCCCGGTTCGTCGCGTAAGCTATTCTGTAGAAAGCGCCCGTGTTGAGCAGCGTACTGACCTCGACAAGCTGGTACTCGATATCGAAACCAACGGCGTTATCTCTCCAGAAGAAGCTGTGCGCCAATCGGCACGCATACTCATGGACCAGATCTCGGTATTCGCCGCCCTCGAAGGCGCTGGCGATGCCTATGACACCGCTCCGGCTCGTGGTGCTCCCCAGATTGATCCTGTGTTGCTGCGTCCCGTTGACGATCTTGAGCTTACCGTGCGCTCGGCCAATTGCCTCAAGGCCGAAAACATCTACTACATCGGTGATCTTATTCAACGCACCGAGAATGAATTGCTCAAAACCCCTAACCTGGGTCGCAAGTCGCTCAACGAGATCAAAGAAGTATTGGCCGCGCGTGGCCTCACGCTGGGCATGAAGCTCGAAAACTGGCCCCCACTGGGCCTTGAGCGTCCGTAAGTATTACGCTGTAACCCTCAGGCATCCGGCATTGCGCCGGGTTGCCTGAAGCTCCAGATCTGCCTTCCCACATTTCGTGGTAAACTTTTGCCCCACCCGGCCCGCAGCGTAGCTGATAGAAGAGCTGGTTAACAGGCGGTGTCCCCGCCATCAAGATTCAAGGAAAACATCATGCGTCATCGTAGCGGTCTGCGTAAACTAAATCGCACCAGCAGTCATCGTCTTGCCATGTTCCGTAACATGGCTGTGTCGTTGATTACCCACGAAGCTATCAAAACCACATTGCCCAAGGCAAAAGAAATGCGCCGTGTGATTGAGCCCCTGATCACGCTCGGCAAAGAGCCCACGCTGGCCAACCGCCGCCTGGCATTTGCCCGTTTGCGCGATCGTGATGCTGTCACCAAGCTCTTCAACGTAATCGGCCCCCGCTACCAAGAGCGCAACGGTGGTTACACCCGTGTTCTTAAAATGGGTTTCCGTCAGGGTGACAACGCCCCCATGGCCTACATGGAACTGGTCGACCGCCCCGAAGTCGAAGAAGAAAACGACGAGTAAGCGTGCGGCGTTCTTAAAGCCCACATATCTGTAAACTGCGCCCCACAATCCGGTCTTTCCGGTTTGTGGGGCGTAGTCTATTTGTGGGCCCCCATTCCATATACCTCGAGAAGTAGGGTTACGCGGTCGATCAGATCGCTTCGACACAGGCTAACTCCAGAGCTGGTTTGATTGAAACAGCTGCTTGGAGCGCAGTCCGCTGCCTTTAGTAGACTGATAACTGGGGTCGCTCAGTGCCGGCAGCTGCGCAACGCGACCCAGGCATTCGACGGCCACATTAATTGTCCTCTCCAGTTAGCGCAGCCCGTCTAGTGAATTGCCTTGTGCTTTGTGGCAGAGAGCATGGCGTCTTCTTTGACAGACAGTACAATCAGTCTGACTTAATTCTGGACTATTCAATGAGCCACTATCATCCAGTGGGCATTGTGCCTGAGGGCGTGCCCCCCAAAGCTTCTGCCGGTACGGAGCCAGACATCGTTATTGTGTTGAGCAACGCGCCAGACGCCTTGCTGGCAAAGCGCATTGCCCATGTGCTGGTTGAAGAGCATCTTGCTGCGTGCGTGAACCTCGGCGGGGCCGGGCTGTCCATGTACATGTGGCAAGATACCCTCGAGGGTGCAGAAGAAATCCCCATTGTCATGAAAACCACGAGCGAGCGGGCTCCCGCGCTCATGGAAAGGCTGCGTCAGTTGCATCCCTACGAGGTTCCCGAGTTATTGATACTCCCGGTGGTTGGAGGCTCTCGCGAATATGTTGAATGGGTGCGTGAGCAGGTTAAGCCGCAAGGCTGATTCATTAAGTGTTCAAGGAAGTAAACATGTTGTATTTCGCGCAGTCAGACAACACGGCCCATGGCCGGCGTGCAAGTCTGCGGGCGTGCCTAGCGACCTTTTTCATCGTTTTGATGTCGCTGATGGCGTTTCAGTCTGCCGTGGCCGAGCAAGAGTTTCTCGACCCAGAACAAGCCTTTGTCTTTTCTGCGGCCACGCAAAAGCCCGACGAACTCTGGGTGCATTTCGAGATTGCTCCTGAGTACTACATGTATCGTTCCCGTTTCGAGTTTGCTGTCGATGACGCGACCGATGCATCGGTGCTGGGCAAACCGGTTTTCCCACAGGGGCTGGTCAAGTATGACCCGACCTTCGATGAGAACATGGAGGTCTATCACGACCAGATCACCATACGCCTGCCTCTGCAGGCCGGTGCTGCGCAGCCGTTCAAGGTGTCCATAACCGGACAGGGCTGCGCGGATGCGGGGCTTTGCTATCCGCCCGATACACGGGAGATCACGCTCTCACCGGTCGACGGCGGTTACGCAGCAAGTGGGCAGGGCGTGGTCGACCGTGTACCCGACCCGGCGCCTCAGGCGGGCGGATCAGGCGGCGTGCGCAAGGGGGCGAACGTGGGTGCCAGCCAGGGTGTGGCATCAGCTGCTTCAGGCACTCAGGCTGCCAGCGCGCTGAACCTGGGTGACACGGGCTTCGCGGCGTATCTGTCGCAGGCAGGGTTGCTCGAGATCGTAGGGCTGTCGCTGCTGCTCGGCCTGTTGCTGTCGTTCACGCCGTGTGTGTTGCCCATGGTGCCCATTTTGTTGGCAATTCTGGTGGGCAGATCTGGTGCAGAGGCCGAATCGGGCCAGTCGGGTGCAACGGCGTCTGCAGGCACGACGACACGACTCACCCGCAAGCGCGGCCTGGCACTGGCGGCTGCCTTTGTGCTTGGCATGTCGCTGGTTTATACCGCCTTGGGCATTGCGGCTGGTCTGGTCGGAGCTAGCCTCGCCGGTTGGCTCCAGACACCCTGGGTACTCGGCATCTTCGCTTTCTTGCTGGCTGCGCTGGCGCTGGCGATGTTTGACGTATACACCCTGCAGGCACCCACCGGTATGCAGTCTGCGTTGAATCAGCGCCTTTCCAGGATACCTGGCGGGCATTACGGTGGCGTGTTTGTTATGGGCATGCTGTCAGCGCTCATTGTTGGTCCGTGTGTCGCGGCGCCGCTGGCCGGTGTGCTGTTGTTTATTTCGCAGACTGGCGATGTGGTGCTGGGTGGTACGGCGCTGTTTGCGCTGGCCTGGGGCCAGGGCCTGCTGCTGTTGGCGGTGGGCGCGTCATCAGGCGTATTGCTGCCCAAGGCAGGCCCGTGGATGCAAGGCATTAAGTACGCTTTCGGCATCTTATTGCTCGCCACTGCCTGGTGGATGATTAATCCGGTTGTGCCGGCATGGCTGAGCATTATTGGCTGGGTGTTGCTGGCGCTTTGGGGCGCTGTCATGCTGGGCGCGTTCGAGGCCATTAATAGGGCCAGTGGCCCTGGCATAGGGGCAGGCTTACGCAAGACGTTAGGCCTGGTTCTGGCCGCCTGGGCACTTATTATGCTGGTCGGGCTGGCGGCTGGCAGTCGCGATATGCTGCGACCGCTGACAGTGCTAACCACAGGAAGCGGCGCAGGCCTCGCAGCATCGGGTCAACTGGCTGGCAGCCCGACGCGTTTCGTGCGGGTAGGCTCTGGTGAAGAGCTCGATCAATTGCTGGCCACGGCCGATCGCCCGGTCATGCTCGACTTTTATGCCGACTGGTGTGTTTCGTGCATAGAGATGGAGCGTTTTACCTTTAGTGACCCCGCTGTCGCGCAGCAAATGTCACGCATGATTCTGGTGCAGGCCGATGTTACCGCTAATACGCCACAAGACCGTGCACTGCTTAAACGTTTCAGGCTGTTCGGCCCCCCCGGCATTATCTTTTTTGATCAGCAGGGTAACGAACTGGACAACGCCCGCGTTGTCGGGTTTTTGAACGCCGAGAAGTTTGGCGCCGTACTGGGCCGCGTGTTGGGTCAATAGAGGCAAAGCAGAGGCTGGCAGCAGGGGCGGGCACCGTTTGCAGGTGCCGCGCCCCGTGTTTGACGTTAGGCCTGGGCCTTGAGTAGCTTGGCAGCCGCAACAGCAAAGTAGGTAAGAATGCCATCGGCACCAGCGCGCTTGAATGACAGCAGTGACTCCATCATGACTTTGTCGTGATCAAGCCAGCCGTTGTCTGATGCGGCCTTGATCATGGCGTATTCGCCACTTACCTGATACGCATACGTGGGCATGCCGAAGGCGTCTTTGACCTCGCGCAGTACGTCAAGATAGGGCAGGCCGGGCTTTACCATGACCATGTCAGCGCCTTCGCGTATGTCGGCTGCGACCTCGCGCAGGGCTTCGAGGCGGTTGGCAGGGTCCATCTGGTAGGTGAACTTGTTCGATTTGCCCAGGTTTGCCGCAGAACCCACAGCATCACGGAAAGGCCCGTAAAAGGCGCTGGCGTATTTGGCTGAGTAGGCCATGATGCGGGTGTAGATAAGGCGGTCGGACTCAAGCGCTTGCCGTATGGTGCCTATGCGGCCGTCCATCATGTCGCTGGGTGCCACAATGTCTACCCCAGCCCGGGCCTGCACCAGGGCCTGACGTGTGAGAATTTCGACAGTAGGCTCGTTGAGCACATAGCCTTCTTCGTCGATGACGCCATCCTGACCATGGCTGGTATAGGGGTCAAGTGCTACGTCAGTAAGTATGCCGAGCTCAGGAAAACGCTGCTTGAGTGCAGCCACAACACGCGGCACGAGCCCGTCGGGGTTGGCGGCCTCGACGCCGTCAGGTGTTTTCAGGTTGGATTCGATAACCGGAAACAGCGCCAGTACGGGAATGCCCAGGGCGACGCACTCTTCGGCAACTTTTAGCACTGTGTCGGGCGAATAACGCACAACGCCAGGCATGGACGGGACTGCTTCGTGCACACCGTTACCCTCACGGACAAACACTGGATAGATCAGGTCGTTGGCGGTAAGCACGTTTTCGCGTACCAACCGGCGTGAAAATTCATCACAACGATTGCGGCGCATGCGGGTAACGGGAAACTCAGGGGGTAATACAAACTTCGTCATTGCAAAAAACTCCGTGAAACCACGCCGTTATGGGGCGAGGAGAACATCAAGGTACGACCTTGGGAGAAATCCAGTTTTCGATCTGGGCGGTGGCTGTGTCAAGGCCGATACGCTCTGTGGCTGAAAACGGCATGGCATTGAGAGCGCCGATCTCGGCAAGCTCTTTTTTGACGTTAGCAACCGCTTTTAGCCTTTGCCCATAAGGCAGTTTGTCGGCCTTGGTGAGCAAGGCCAGGACAGGTATGCCGGTGGGCGCAATCCAGTCGGCCATGCGTTTGTCGAGATCGGTAACCCCGCGGCGTATGTCGATAAGCATAACCACACCTGCCAGAGACGTGCGGGTGCGCAGGTAGCCTCCCAGGGTATCTGCCCACTCTTCTTTTTCGTGGCGGGCCACCGAGGCATAACCATACCCGGGAAGGTCAACCAGAAAGCCCAGGTGTGCGCCGGGTTCGATAGGGTCAGGGATGCCGAACAGATTGATGAGGCGTGTGCGCCCCGGTGTTTTGCTGGAGAACGCCAGCCTGCGCTGATTGGTCAGCACATTGATGGCGGAAGACTTGCCGGAATTGGATCGACCGACGAAGCAAACCTCTGCCGTGGTGGGGGGCGGAAGCTGGTCGAGAAGGGCCGCCGAAACGGTAAAGGAAGCGCGGTGCAGTATGGACACTGGAGGTACCTGAGTTATTCATTCAACCGCTATTGTATAATCGCAGGTTTGAAACAGTAGCGTCATTTTCCCTATGCCTGATTTTAAGTGCAAATGGCGTTGTTATAGTGGTGTCTATGACACCCTGATCGAACATCGATCGTCGAGGTCCTCATGAAGCGCATGCTTTCCAGTTTCGTAGTTGCCGGCGTATTGGCGCTTGGCTCTTCCGTAGCCTCACTTGCCTATGCGGCAGATATCGCGGTGGCTAAGCCAGACGCAGCCAAGGGCGAGCAACTGTATGCCAACGGGGATATGGCCCGCGGCGTGCTGGCCTGTGCCAGTTGCCACGGGGCGGCTGGCAACAGCACCATCCCCATCAATCCAAATCTGTCGCATCAGCCGCACGAGTACCTGGCCAAGCAGCTGGTTGACTTTGCCCCGCAGGGCGAGGGCAAGGAACCCAAGCGCAAGGGGCCCGATGGTGCGCCGTCAGTCATGACGGCTTTTGCTTCGGCTCTTACCGAAGAAGATCGGCAAAACATCGCCTTATACCTGGCACAGCAGGCGCTTGATCCCAAAACTGCCGGCACAGCCAGCAATGAGGGCACCATGGAGCGCGGTCAGCATATCTGGCGAGGTGGCCTGCCCGAGCGCCATGTGCCCGCCTGTGCCGGCTGTCACTCGCCAAACGGGGCCGGCATACCGGGCAGCTATCCACGCCTGTCCGGCCAGCACCCCGCTTACATTGCTGAACAGCTCAAGCTGTTCCGTAGCGGTGATCGCGGCAATAACGTAATCATGCAAGAAATTGCCGATCGCATGTCTGACGGTGATATTGCCGCCGTAGCCGACTACGCTGCCGGTTTGCGTTGACCAAATGCCTGGGCGTTAGCCTCGTCCTGCGGGCTGAGGCTAAGCGAGGCAGTCGTTTGCCGAAGCCAACGGCCCCCACGGCATAGTGGCAGAGAGGTTTCGGCCACCGGGCCGCTGGCCTCTCACGCGCATACACCGCGCGCCTGCAGCCTGCGACAATACGTTTAGAATAGGGAGGCGATGATGGTGGCATCTCCCTTTTTATGAAGCAAGGCCCTGTGAACAAATCTACTTCCGCACGCAGACTGCCAGCAGACCTCATTGATCTGCTGGGGTCAATGCGGTTTGCCGTCAGTCTGCTGATGTTTATCTGTGTCGCCAGCATTATCGGCACCGTACTTGAACAAAACCAGCCTGCCAATACGTACATCGATCGTTTTGGCCCGTTCTGGTTTGAGGTTTTCGACAAGTTTTCCATCTGGCAGATCTACAACAGCTGGTGGTTTTTGCTGATCATGGCATTTCTGGTGGTGTCCACCACCATCTGTCTGCTGCGCAATTCACCCAAATTTCTTCGCGATGCGCAGTCTTTTCGTGAGTATGTGCGCGCCAGCAGCCTCAAATCATTTCATCATCGGGTTGAAACCGTTACTGACGTCCCACCGGCTGAAAGCCGGGCTCGCATAGAGGGCTGGCTCAAGAACAACGGTTATCGCTTCAGAGTCAGGCAAGATGAAGCAGGGGTCATGCTGGCCGCGAAAAAAGGCGGTGCCAATCGGCTGGGCTATATCTTTGCCCATGCTGCCATTGTTATTATCTGTCTGGGCGGCTTGCTCGACAGCGAGCTGCCCGTACGCTTGCAGATGTGGCTGGGTGGCAAGACACCGATTACCGAAAATATGCTGATTTCACAGGTGCCTGAAGCTGGCCGCCTGTCTGCTGCAAACCCAAGCTTTCGTGCCAACATGCTGGTGCCAGAGGGTGCCACCACCGCGACCGGCATCGTGGCGGTTGACAATGGCGTACTGGTCCAGCCCTTGCCATTCTCGCTAAAGCTCGAGAAATTCGTCGTTGATTACTATTCGACGGGTATGCCCAGCAGCTTCAAAAGCATGGTGGAGGTCACCGACCCTGACACCGGCAAATCATTTAAACAAACCATTGAGGTTAACGAACCTCTCAGGTACAAAGGCGTTACGGTTTACCAGTCCAGCTTTGATGATGGCGGCAGCAAATTGATGCTTACTGGCTATCCGCTGGTTGGAGCACGCAGCGAGCCTTTCGAGGTCAATGGCGTGGTTGGCGAAGACGCCGCGATCACGGTAAACAGCGACGCCAGCAAGATGCCACTGAATGTGAAGTTTACGGGCTTGCGCGTCATTAACGTCGAAGATCTCAGCGGGGACGGCGTGCCGCAGCCCAAAGCCATACTTGAGCACGTGGCGGCGGTAACAGGTAGCGCGGGAGGAGCCAAGAACGAACATCTGCAAAACGTGGGCCCCAGCGTTCAATATCGTATTACCGGCAGCGATGGCCAGTCGCATGAGTTCACCAATTACATGCTGCCAGTCGTACTGGACGGCAGCAGCGTGTTTCTGGCGGGTGTGCGCGAAAACGAAGGGCAGCCCTGGCGCTACGTACGCATTCCGGCCGATGCCGACGGTTCAGTGAAAGAATTCATGGACTTGCGCGCCGCCATGGATGTACCAGTCATGGTGCATCAGGCCGCTGTGCGCTTTGCGCAGAAAAATGCCAGCACTGGCATACAGCAGCCCTTGCTTGAAAAAGCCGCACAGGGAGCGCTGGAAACCTTCTACAGGTCGGGTTTTGACGGTATTATTAAAGAAGTGCCCGAGAGCCAGCGTGAGCAGGTGCTTGGGTTTGCGGTGCCCATGATACAGCTCACTCTTACCGAACTGCGTGACATCATGCGTGAACAGACCGGCCGGCCCGCTATCCAGCACAGCGCTCAGGCAGGTCAGGAGGCCGAGGCATGGGTACAAATGGCTTTGCTGGGTCTGGCTAATTTGCCTGATTACCCTGCACCCGTATTCTTGTCGCTTAAAACCTTTGATCAGGTCGAAGCCAGTGTCTTTCAGGTAGCACGTACGCCTGGTAAAAATACCGTATACCTGGGCAGTCTGTTCCTGATCATCGGCGTGTTTTCCATGTTTTATATCCGCGACCGTCGCATCTGGGTCTGGATTAAACCGAAAGGCCGAGGCACAGAGATGCTGGCAGCCATGACATCACAGCGTCGAACCCTTGACTTCAACCACGAGTTCGACCGCTTTAAAGAGGCGTTCAAGCGCCTCAGCACTTAACGAGGCAATCTTTATGTCTGAGTCCACAACCTATAGCGGCGCACCAATGTGGCAGCCCTCCATGACCGCCAGTGGCGATGGTCGAGGAAACCGTGGCAAGCCCGACTGGACAGACATCGGCTTCTTCCTGCTTCTGGCTGGCGGGGCCGCCTACGCGCTGTTCGCTCTGGGCGACAGCATGGATTACTACGAAAAGCTCATACTCTGTGGCGCGGTTGGTGTGCTGTCATGGATGGCCTGGCTGTGGCGCCCTCTGCGTACGCTCATGCTGGCCAGCGGCCTGACTGCCTTGTTTGCCATCTGGTTGTACAGCGGTGGCCAGGGGTTGCAGCAAGGTGATCTTTCTCGCGCTGAAACAGTGTTTTTCCTGAAATATCTGTTTTCATCGCAGTCGGCCGTTCTCTGGATGTGTTCGCTGTTTGTGCTGGCCATGGTGTGCTATTGGATAGGCTTTGTCAGCAATACGGCTGCGTGGCTGGGCACGGTGCTTACCTGGTCGGCGGTTTACGCCGGCACCACAGGCATGCTGGTCCGTTGGCGTGAAGGGCATTTGCTGGGTCCTGACATTGGTCATATACCCGTCAGCAATCTGTATGAAGTATTTGTTCTGTTTTCACTGATTACCGCGCTGTTTTACCTGTACTATGAGCGGCGGTACGCCACACGGGCACTGGGCGGCTTTGTGCTTATGGTAATCAGCTCGGCTGTTGTTTTTCTGCTGTGGTATTCGTTTACACGTGATGCCTTCCAGATTCAGCCTCTGGTTCCGGCCCTGAAAAGCTGGTGGATGAAGCTGCATGTGCCGGCCAACTTTATCGGGTATGGCACTTTTTCGCTGGCTGCCATGGTTGGGTTTGCCTACCTGGTTAAAGAACACGGCGAAACACGCTCGCGCGCCAAGCTGATACCACTGTTTTTGCTGGGCGCAATACTCTGTGCCGAGCCCATGATCTTCGGGTCACGCGAGTTTTCGCCAACCTGGATGATTTACTTCGGCATCGGAGCCATTGTCGTGGGCACCATACTGACATTCAGGGGCACGATTGCGGCTCGCCTGCCTTCACTGCAGGTGCTCGACGACATCATGTATCGGGCTATTGCCATTGGTTTTGCCTTTTTCACTGTTGCCACTATTTTGGGTGCCTTATGGGCCGCCGATGCCTGGGGCACATACTGGCAGTGGGATCCAAAAGAAACCTGGGCACTTATAGTGTGGCTCAACTATGCGGCCTGGCTGCACATGCGTCTCATGAAAGGCCTGCGAGGCAATATGGCGGCGTACTGGGCTCTGGGTGGCTTGCTGATTACCAGCTTCGCCTTTCTTGGCGTAAATATGTTCCTGTCTGGGTTGCACTCATACGGCGAGCTCTAGGGACTACGCTGCTCACTTTGCGCAGCATGTCTGGTACGCGGCGGCTCGATAGCGTGGGCAGGTAGTATAAAAAATACACGAGCGCACGCTCCGGGCAAGTACAGAGCAACAGGCCGATTCTTCTTGAATCGGCCTGTTGTTTTTTTGAAGGCAGCTTGTATTTAGCCATTGGCAGCGCTATTTTGCGCCGTTGCGCTACGTCTTTAATAGGTGACGGTCACCACGATGGTGTCTTGATAGTTTCCACCGCCAGGCATGGTTTGGGGGCGCACACGTCCGTATACAGTCAGCGTCTGGGGGGTGCCTACTCCGGCAGTCTGTATCCAGGAGCTTGAGTCGTTGCCCCAGCGGGTGGAGCGGCTCGCATCCTGGTAAAGCTCGTAGGGAATATAGCCAGCCGTGCCACGCATTCGTCTTGTCGTGCCACTGGGGTTCAGGCCGTCGTTCAGGCCTACTTTGAAACTGGTGTTTTGGGTGCAGGTAACGGTGATCGTCGAATTGCTGTCTACATTGTGATCCAGGACGCCGTCTACACTTCCGAAATTCAGATTGGTGGCCGATTCTATACGGCAGGTGTTTGTGAGCGAAGCCCCCACGTATAGCGTCGCTGGAGCGGTGCTCATCCGCGCGCTTTGACATGAGGGCGTGGCACCAGTGTAAGCCATGTAGGAAAGCGTTATAGGAGAAGTGTGGCCATAATTTTGCCCGCCCATGTAGCTGTTTTGGCCTTCAGGCTTGATGTCGCCATAGATGGGCACGGTATTCGTGAGGCCTGTATTCGCCGGCACGGTCAGGTTAAGCGTTAATGGCGGGGCACTTCCGCCGGCGTCGATGCTGCCTATGGCAGTGGTACGCGCGACATCGCTATACAGCGTGTAGCCAACGAAATAGCCGCTAAGTACGCTATGAAGTATGGGCATATAACGCGGGGTGTAGCCAGGACGGGTGGGCTCTTGTGCCACGCTAAAGCAGAGCAGCGCTCGCGTTGATTGGTCTCCGCTATTGCAGCTGTAACCAAATTGTCCTGACGAGGTGGCGGCAGACCCGCTGTTCATGTCTACGCTGCCAAATTGCATGCTCGTCGCCCATGCGTTGCAGGTGAGCGCGGCATGGGCGTTGCCGCAATAAGCTACCGTCATCAGGATACCCGGTAACAGTATGCGCAGCAGAGTATTGGGTTTATAGGTCATGGACTTATTCGCAGGTCAGGGGGCCAATGGACGGCAAGGTCGCATTCGATTTTGGGTAGGAGAAGTGCACGATGCATGCGGCTTGAGGCATAGAGGCAAGCAACGTGTTGTCATCTTGGAGGTCTTCGAGGTAGGCCAGGCCGTCATAGCCCATCACAGCACCTGTGGCGATGCCGTTCAGGCTTAATGGAACGCCCACTGCGACAGGCCGGCCGGTGCGGTCATGAATGGTAATGGTCGCGGCACGAGTGGGCCTCAACGCAAAATTGACGACGACGCCAGAGCCTTTCTGGGGCGCTATATTGACGTTGACCTGGTCGATTTTCATGTTGGTCGGCAAATTGAGCGGATTTATCGATATCTGGTTTTTCTGATAGGCACCAAGCGGAGAAATCATTAATCGGCCCTGTGCGTCAGTGAGGCCAATCTGTCTGTTTTCCAGCATGACCGGCACGTCCGGCACGCCCGAAGTCGATACCACAGCGAAACCGTCATAGACTTTACGGCCTGTGAAGAGGGCTCCGTCCATGGTTACGACCGAACCAGATGCGCCAGCATAAACAGAGTTTGATTGGCCATAAGCATTGACACCCACACGATAATCACCTTTAAGGCTTCTGTACGAGACTTCGGCATTTCCATATTTGCTGTTCTGGCCTTTTTGCCCCTGGACTGTCCAGTTCCATCCGGTTTCTCCCGGGGTTGCCTGCGATGCGCTGACGCTATAGCTGCTCTGATTATTGCTCCGCTGCACCGCGCTGCTGACCGTCCGATTCTTGTCAAAATACAGGCTCAGTCCGACGAATACAGTATTGTCATGGGGAGCATTTAAGCTGCGGTTGTAACTGACACTGAGCGTTGCGCGACCCCCAAAGCTCTTGCTCCAATAAGCGCCTGCATAGCGGTTTGATGTGGCACTGCCGCTGTAGTAGGTGTACCCATCAAAGGCGCTGCCGTTGTAATCGTAGGCGGACGCCATACCTTTGCCATAGCGGGTGTGCACATAGCTGACATTCAGCGATCCTAGCTTGTCCAGGCTGACGCCAGCGACGGCGCTTTCGCTGACGCGCGGGATGCTGCTGGTGGAGTAGGCGGAGGCTATGTCTTGGTATTGTCCGTTAGAGCGCACAGAATTCATGCCAATGTTGAAACGACGGCTTTGCCATTGGTAGCCGAGGCTGTATTGCGAACCCTTCAGGCCCTCGCTGCGACTGGCTGAATAAGAGGCAGAAACTTGACCGAGCACGCCCAGCGTAGCGACGGCGCCGCCTCCTAGCGTTGCCGCGCGGCGGCTGTATTCTCCGTGTCCTTCGAGTGTGAGGTTGTTGCTGATGCCGTAACGTATGGTGCCGCTGTAAACGGGGTCTTTTTCATAGGAGAATGAAGCATAGCCGTAGTCTTTGCGCACATACCCTGCCGCCAGGGACCAGTCGCTCAGTCCTTGCGCCAGCAAAGTGTTGCTGCTGTAGAACGGAATTTCCACTAATGTGCGCCGTCCCAGCGAATCGGTCAGGGCGACTTGCGCGTTGCCCATGCCGGTTACGACGGGCATGTTGTCAAGTCGAAAGGGGCCTGCCGGCAGCTGGCCGTTGTAACGCTTGATGCCATCAATGTAGAGATCGACGGCTGAAGGCAGCACTGCCGTGCCCATGAAAGCAGGCAAGGGGGAGGTGATGCGGTAAGGTGTCAGGGAAAAGTCGCGACCGAAACGAATACCCCCTATGCGAACGGATCTGGACCAGGGCAGATAACTGGTGGTGGTATCGCCTATGGACAGACTGATTTCGCTTTCTGGCCAGAAGCTGTGCCATGCGGTGTCTAGCCGGACATTGCGGGCGCTGCGATTGTAGGCGCTATACGATGAGGTCTGGCTGGAAGCAGACTTCGATTTTGTCTGCAAGGTAGTCAGCATGGTGTTGTTCAGCACGCCCAAGGGGCTGAATACACGCATTTCGCTTGCCGCACTCAGCGTCGAGATGCTGTCGGGATCGTGCACGCCATAAAGATCGTAATTTAGCAGTGCGCCTGTTCCACGGGTGGTTTGTATGGTCTCGCTCTGCGAAGCCTGCCGCGTCGTTCTTTCGAGGTCCAGCGCATCAGCTGGCGCAATGATAGCGACTGCCTGGCTGGCGGCGTTATAGCTTACCGTTACGCCGGGCAGTGTGTTCAGGTCTATCTTGGCTGTGCCTTGCTCAACCTGTTTGAATCCTATCTTACGAAGTACTTCAGGGCTGGCCCATAGGCTGTCTCCCTTTTGTTCGAATGGCAGCAGCCTGGCCACACGGTTTCCGTTTATGGAAGCCTGAAGAAACAGCTGCTGGCTCCATGCACCCATTTGCGTCGCCGGTTGTATGGGCGGCAGCTTTGTTGCCGCCTGCGATAAGGGGGGTGTTGCACCAAGCAGTATCACACACAGCAACAGGGGGCGTAGTAGTTCTTTATGAGGCGTTCTTTGCCCCAGGAATGACAAACTGTTGTGGCAGTTGATTGATTTTTGCATTTAATATGCCACCTGCCAGCATTGCCTTGCCATGTTCTTTTAATTGCCAAATGCGCGTGTTGCCGGCCAGGGTGTAGCCATAAAGCCCCGAGCTCAGCACAATGGGTTTGCCATTGACGGGCGTAAAGGTGGCGTTGACGATTTGGGCCCGGCGCTGTCCAGTATTACTTGCCTGCAACCAGATCTTTGCGCCATCTTTAACAATGCTCCATACGAGCGCGGGTGCTGCGGTGTCGGGCTGATTCGGTGCCTGCACGAAAACAGGTATGGAATATCGCACCGCGAACTGCACGCCCGATGGCTGTTCAGCACCAGGAATTTCATCAACGACGACCCGGTAGGCCAACTCGCTGCTGTCTGGCGTCGGGGCGTTACTGGTGCGTATTACCCTGATCAATTGACGTTGCCCCCCGGGGACCGAGATCATGGGCGGACTGGCCAGTAATTCTGTAGTGGGCGATAGGTCGTCCTCGCCGGCCACTTGTGTCCAGCGATACACGCGCACCTGTGCCTGCAGCGGCGTTTTGCCCGGATTGGTCAGCCATAGTGCTTCAGCATTTTGCGAGGCTTGCAACTGCAGCATCACAGGCGCCGCCTGCAGATGGTCCGCCATTGCTGCGCCAGGTATCGCGGTTGTCACGATAAGTGCGAGGGCCGCGATCTGGCATCTGGGAAGTATTTTCATGCGGTAACTTTTCGCAAGAGCAATATCAGCTCAGTTTTAATACGTGAGCGTGACGGTGACGACATCTTTGAAATTGCCGGCGACGCGGCCAGGATTGGCGACCTTTCCATAGACAACGTGGGTTTGTGCGGCACCTGTATCGGCACCGGTAATCGTGGCTGTATCTCCCCACGCCGTGGTTCTTGCTGAATCAGAGTACAAGGCATAGCTTATAGTGGCCTCAGTGTTGTCTGCATCACTGCCTTCCATTTCCCACTCGTGGGCGCTGGTCAGTGCTATCTCTGGAGCGGTGCCAACGGTGCACTGAAGGTCGAACGAGGTTTGTGCTGTGCTTACGGGGGCAGTTCCAGTCAATGGCGTAGCGGCGACTGAGCCGAATGCGAGGTCGCTAATGCCGCCGTCTGTTGTAAATTCGCAGCCTGCCAGTACGTTGATCGTTACATTAAAATTTGCAGTCGTTGTGGAAGCTGTTGCGTTGGCGGTTCCGACAGCGGCAAATGAGGATATCAGGGCGAGGGCAATAAGTGAGCGTGTCATTTTTCTTGGCTTTTAAAAGATTCAGTAGCTGGAGTCGTTGAGACTTAAAGTTTCAAAGATGTGACTGAATTTTACGAGCGTGAAAAAAACAGGCTTTTAAATGAGGAGAAAAAGGTTTTAATCTGGGGTATATAGAGCGTGAAATACAACATTCTCATCCAGCATCTGCAGATGAGCGTGTGATTTCATCATTGATCATGTCGCTACGCATCACCGTCGATATGTCTTTGTGCTTCTTTTTTTCGTGCATGCGGTAAAGCGATGGCGTAATGCCAGCCTGACGGTTAAAGGCAGACGAAAAATTGGCGGCGCTTGAAAACCCCAGCTCTTCAGCTATGGCTACAACACTCAAGGCAGTGTGCGCAAGCATGTGTTGCGCCTCGTCTATTCTCTTACGTCGTATGTACTCAGCGACGGTCACGCCCTGCAGTCGCCGAAATGCCTGAGTGAGCTTTTTCTCGTGTGTGCCGATCAAGCGGGCAAGTTTTTCGGGGGAGATGGTGGTACGCAAGTTGTTGCTGACGTAATGCAGGGCGGCGTTGACCAGGATTACGTCTTCATCCTCGTCTCCCGTTGCGCCAGATGACTCGGTCTCACTGTCGGGATGACTCTGGTCTTTCACGATCTGTCTTGCCAGTGTCAGGTGAATGTTAATACGCGCCATAACCTCTTCGGCGTCGTAGGGCTTGATCACGTAATCGCAGGCGCCTCCGAGCAGACCTGCCAGGCGCTGGTCAATGTCATTGCCCGAACTGAGGAAAATAATTGGGATCGACGCTGTCGATGCTGTGGCCTTTAGCAGCCTGCAGGTTGCCAGGCCATCCATTTTTGGCATGCTCACATCGAGCAGGATCAGATCAGGTTGTATGGCAACTGCCCGGCGATAGCCTTGTTCTCCGTCGAGTGCAACGCTTAGCTCATATCCTGTACCACGCAGTCGTTCAATCAGGCGACGAACTTCGGAGGGGCTATCGTCTACGATCAATATTCGCGGCGCGGGGTATTCGGTTTTTGTGTTCGGCATCAGTTCACTGGGCGATTCATGCTTATATGGGGCTGTCAATACTTGCAGCTGGGGCAGGAATGTCTGGAATTGTTCCGGCTAGAGATATTAAGGCTGGTAAATAAGTTGATTTACATCATCATATTTTTTGTCGAATTTTGAGATATATGCTAATACTACAATATCATCGAATATTCAATGCGACATTAGTCGTAAATTTGACATAAATTTGCATTTGTAAAATAGAGGCGATTTAATCCTTGACCAGCTATTACCTTGAATGGGATTTATTTTATTTTGGAGGGCTGGTGGCGCTGGCTTGGGGAGCGCTTGCGATCGCTGTTTTGTCTCGGCAGGTTTCCCTGGTGGTGCTTGGGCTGCTATGTATTGATATTCTTTTGTATATGACCGCTGTGCGGGGTTATGGGGTGCTGTATTGGCCCAGCCTGGGCCGGTGGGCTTACCAGCACACCAGGGTATTTGGTCATATAGGCATCGCACTCTATATATTGATCTTTTATATTCTCAGCCGACGGGGTGAGCTTCGTCTGCCTGCAGCAAAATACATGGCATTTTTGGCCGGGCTGCATGGCGTATTGGCGTTAGTTCACGGCTTTGATGCGCTACAGTCGCTATATTGGTTCAGCCCTGTTATTAACATCTGTACGGCCGTAAGTGTTTTTTCTGTATCCATCGCAATGGTTCGCCGTCGGGTTCGCGGTGCACGATTAATGTTACTGACTAACAGTTTCCTGATGCTGCGGCTTTTCGCCAACTCAGCAGACAGCATCGGTTTGACGTCGCCACTCCTGGCTGTAGGCCAGTTGCGTGAATGGATGTACAGCCCGCAGGTTGCGTTGATCGCGCTTGCTATTAATTTGACATTGATTGCGGCCTGGATCAACGAGATCGGCGTGCAGCGCAGCAAGGCGAAAAATGCGTTGCTGCGCTGGCAAGAGCAAGAACAGGAGCGCTTAACGGCTGAGGTTCAGCGACAAACCCTTGCATTGAATCAGGCGCTGCAATATGCGGACGCCGCCAACCGCAAAAAGACCGAAGGGTTGGGGTATATCAGTCACGATTTACGTGCGCCGTTATCGGCCATTCTGGGCGACGCTGAAATGCTGTTGCCCACGCTGGATAACGATCAAAGACGCTATGTGCACTCCATTATGCAAAGTGTGCATTATCAGTTGGCGCTCACCGATAATCTCCTGGAATACTCGCGCAATGAGTTCCACGCGTTTACATGGAGCCCGTCGCCGACATCTCTGAAATATCTTATGAACGCGACCAGTCAGTTCGCCCTGGCGCTTAGCACCCGACAGCACAATCAGTTCAGTTATGTGGCTTTGTCTGCGCTGCCTGACGCTGTCATGCTGGACGGCAAGCGGCTGCAGCAGGTCTTGCTGAATCTGCTGGTCAACGCAGCAAAGTTCACGCAGCGCGGGCAGATCAAGCTTGAAGTCAGCGCCCAGCCTCACGCACAAGGCTGGCTCCTGCAGTTTGCTGTGTCCGATTCGGGCGTCGGCATGAGTCTGGATGCGCAGTCCAGGGTGTTCAACGCCTATACGCAGGTGCATACTCAGCAAGGCGGGGTGGGGCTGGGGCTATACATCGCCCGCCAGATTGTAGACGCTATGGATAGCACTTTGAAGCTTGAAAGTGCGCCGGGTGAGGGAAGTCGGTTCAGCTTTCAGTGTGTGGCGGCAGCGGCCAACTTGGATGAGGTATCGCTACAGCCCGTTTTCGACATGCCCGTGGCACAAATCGACTGGACCGAGTATGAGCCGCCGCCGCGCAACAGTAGCTGTCCTGTGTTGCCAGCCCACGTGCGGGTTGAACTCGCGATTTACGCCCGAGACGGGCTATTGACAAGAGTGGAGGAGTGGCTGGATAAGACCATGGCCATTTACCCGGGCTATCAGCAGTTTTTTGATGAAGTAAAAGCGGCACTGCACACGCTGGACTTCGAATATATCGAGGCACTTGCCCTGGCAACCGACCTTAACACGCCCGAGGCGGACGGGGTCGCAGTCGGGGGCGGGTCACCGCCCCGCGCGCCCGTCACGGCGTGCATGTCAGATCAGCGAAGCGAAGAAGCAATCACAGGTTGATTACTTGCCATGGGTCAGGGCAGTATGCTTTCGTCCGCGAAAAGGCTTTCAAGGGATTCTCGCGGCCGCACCACATGGGCCTTGTCGCCGTCAACCATGATCTCGGCCGCGCGCGGCCGGGTGTTGTAATGGCTGGACATGGTGAAGGCATAGGCACCCGCTGACATAATGGCGAGCCGGTCGCCCGATTCAAGCGCCATCTGGCGATCCCGCGCCAGCCAGTCGCCGCTTTCGCAGATAGGCCCCACGATGTCGTAGAGGGGCGTGCTGGCATTTTTGTCGCGTGGCTTGACTGCTTCGACGCTGTGCCATGCGTCGTACAGCGTAGGCCTGATCAGGTCGTTCATAGCCGCATCGACGATGGCGAAGTTTTTTGATTCATTATGCTTCAGGTACTGCACCGTGGTCAGCAGCACACCGGCATTGCCGACCAGCGAACGGCCCGGTTCGAGCACGATTTGCAGGTGATCGAGCTGGTTTTCGGCCAGGGTTTCGAATACCCGGTCAAGCAGGTCAGTGGGTGTAAGAGGGGTTTCATCGGTGTAGCGAATGCCGATGCCGCCACCCAGGTCAAGGTGCTTGAGTGCAATACCTTGCTCTGCTAGTGTCTTGATCAGCACAATCAGCTTGTTGAGAGCGTCTATGTAAGGCGCAACTTCGGTAATCTGTGATCCTATGTGGCAGTCTAGCCCCACAAGCTGCAAGCCCGGCAATTTGGTGGCCAGCTGGTAAACCTGGGGCGCTTTCTCAATATCGATGCCAAATTTGTTTTCTTTCAGGCCCGTCGAAATATAGGGGTGGGTGTGTGCATCGACATCGGGGTTCACGCGCAGCGACACCGGTGCTACCTTGCCACATTCGACGGCCACATCCGAAAGGCGCTGCAATTCGGCTTCAGATTCAACATTGAAGCACTTGACGCCGGCCTCGAGCCCGGCTTTCATTTCCCAGACCTGTTTGCCTACGCCCGAAAAAACGATGCGCGAGGGGTCGCCGCCAATAGCCAGCACACGCGCGAGCTCACCGCCCGACACGATGTCAAAGCCTGATCCCAGCTGATGGAATTCGTTCAGCACCGCGAGATTGGAGTTTGCTTTCATGCCATAGCAAACCAGTACATCGCGGCCCCGGGCGGCTTGCTGGTAGGCCAGCCAGGCGTCGTGCAGCGCCTGGCGTGAGTAAACATATAAGGGGGTGCCGTAGGTGTCGGCAAGCTCGTTCAGGGAGAGATTTTCTGCATGCAGAGTTCCGTCTTTGAACTGGAATTGTGGTGCGACAGTCATGGTCTCGGAAATTGAAGGTGTGGAGGCGTTCGCGCGGCGCTTAGCGTGGCGAGGCGGAGGTCGGCTCGCCACGCTGAGGCATGACGGGACCAGGAGGAGAATCAGTGGGGGGAGCGGTGAGCGACCGATCGGGTGCTGCAGGTGGGGGCAGGTAGAGCGGGCCTTTGTAGCCGCAGGCTGCCAGCAGCGCCAGCAGTGTCACGCTGGCGGCGAGCCGGGTGACGGCGTGTACGTTTGCCCTTGCGGGAGATACTTGCATTGAGAAACTCCGGTTGCGGAAACCGGCAAGGCCTGGTGGAAAAGGCCTTGCCGGATTTAGAAGGGTACGTTGGGTGGCGCTTCAATGCGGTTGTCACCGCCGCCCTTTAGCTGATTGAGCAGGTCGGCGATACCATCAAGGCCGCCGCCCCCTCCGCCATCGACCGGAATATCAGACGGTGCAGGCAGGCCTACGCGGGCAATGGCTTGCCCGGGGGGGTATTCAGAAAAGTAGAAGTCGCCGTTGATGCGTGAGAGCCCTTGCGGCATATCGCCAGGCGGGGTTTCAGGCACGTCTTTGAGTGTTTGCCTCATGTAGTCTAGCCAGATTGGCAGTGCGGCCCCGCCGCCGGTTTCTCCCTGGCCCAGGGAGCGGGGCTGGTCAAAGCCCATCCAGGCTATACCGACAAGCTTGGGCGTAAACCCTGCAAACCATGCGTCGTGTGAGTCATTGGTGGTGCCGGTTTTGCCGCCGATGTCGTTGCGTTTGAGTTCACGGTGCACTCGCGCCCCTGTGCCATAGGTTGCCACGCCGCGCATCAAGTCATTCATGACATAGACAGTGCGCGGGTCAACGACTCTTGCGCTGGCATCGCCCGCAACAACAGGTTTGGCGCGCATGATGACATTGCCGCTGCTGTCAGTGACATGGTCGACGAGAAAGGGCGGAACGCGATAACCGCCATTAGCGAAAACCGAGTAGCCACCGGCTAGCTGTAGTGGTGTGACGCTGCCTGCCCCTAGTGCCAGCGGAAGGACCGCCGGCTGACGCTCGCGGTCGAAGCCGAAGCGGGTTATGTAGTCTTGCACATACTTGGGCCCAACCGCCTGCATGATACGTATTGATATCATGTTTTTGGATTTGTACAGGCCCTGACGCAGGGTAAGCATGGGCTCATAGCTGTTGCCGTAGTTTTTGGGCTTCCAGGCTTTTGAACCGGTTTGCGCAGCGGTTAGCGAGAACGGCTCGTCAGAGATCTGCGTGGCTGGGGTCAGACCGCGCTCGAGTGCCGAAGCGTAGATGAACGGCTTGAAGGCGGAGCCGGGCTGGCGCCAGGCCTGGGTGACGCGGTTGAAGCTGCCACCGTCGAAGTCGAAGCCGCCCACCATTGCCTGGATAGCGCCATCTTGGGGGCGCACCGATACGAAGGCTGCCTCAACCGTAGGCATGTTGATGACTTCCCAGTGATCGCCTTCTTTGTGCACATAGACGACCGAACCGCGCGAAATCTTGTATTTGTCTTGGGCATTTTTACCCAGGCCGCGTGCGACGATTTTAAGCGCACCTTTGTCGGTGACTTCGATGATCTGGGACGATGTGCGTGCGATGGTGATTTTTGTGGGGCTGGCGTCAAGCACGAGACCGGTAAGCAGGTCGCCGCTGTCGGGGTATTTGTCTTGCAGGCCATCGAGCAGGGTATCGAGTTCTTCAGGCTTGCTTTCGATGTTATCGGGAAGCTTGATGGTTTCTTCGGGGCCAGGGTAGACGGAGCGGCGAGTGTACGTGAGGATGCCGTCGCGCACTGCCTTGTAGGCTTCTTCCTGATCGGTAGACTTTACCGTTGTATATACGTTGAAGCCACGCGAATAGATGTTGTCTTGATAAACGCTGTACAGCAGTTGTCGCGCCAGTTCGGCGACATATTCACCATGAATGGCATAGCCGCCGGCGGGAGTACCCGGGGCTGATTTGATGATGATTTCCTGGTTTTTGGCCTGCTCGTATTCTTGTTCGGTAAGGTAGCCCAGGCTTTTCATGCGAGCCAGTACGTAACCTTGTCGTGCTTTGGCGCGATCAAAGTTGGCAATGGGGTTGAAGCGCGACGGGGCCTTGGGTATGCCCGCCAGCATGGCTGCTTCGGCAGGCGTGATTTCGCTGAGGGGTTTGCCCAGGTAGGTGCGCGAGGCGGCAGCAAAGCCGTAGGCGCGGTGCCCCAGAAAGATCTGGTTCATGTACAGGTCGAGAATCTGATTTTTTGTCAGTGTGGCTTCGATCTTGAACGTGAGCAGCAGTTCGTAGAACTTGCGCGTGTAGGTTTTTTCAGACGAGAGGTAGAAGTTGCGGGCTACCTGCATGGTAATGGTGCTGGCGCCCTGCGACTTTGACATATGCGTGATGTTGGCGACCATGGCGCGAGCCACGCCAGCCCAGTCTATGCCACCATGCTGGTAAAAGCGGTCATCTTCGGCTGATAGAATGGCCGATTTCATGACATCGGGTATTTCGTCAAAGCGCAGCACGTTGCGGCGCTCTTCGCCGAACTCGCCAATAAGCACTTTGTCGGCGGTGTATATGCGCAGGGGCACCCGCGGCCGGTAATCAATCATGGCCGAGAGATCTGGCAGGTTGGGCCAGGCTAGCGCTAGCGCGAGTGCGAGAACCAGTGCGCCGCACGCACCAAGCCCCGCCATAAAGATGGCGCACTTGATGACGAAGCGGCCCAGCCAGGAGCGGGAGGTGCCGGAACTCGTGTTTGAGGATTTGTCAGAGGAACTCATTAGGGGCGATTTTAAGTCTAACTGCGATCAGACTATGATTTGTGCATTAGGTTTGTGTAACCGAGTAATGCTGTGTGGTCGGGAAGGCCGAATCGTAAGTGGGATAATACACAAATGAATCATTCTTCACCTGTGAAACCCGTTGGTCAGGGCTCTGAATCAGAGGCCCCGCAAGTCTGCGCGCTGCCTTCTGCACGGCCTATTATGCTGGTTGGCATGATGGGGGCGGGCAAAACCACCATAGGGCGGCAGCTGGCTCGTATGCTTGACCGGCAGTTTGTCGATCTCGATCATGAGCTGGAAGCCCGTTGTGGCGTCAGAGTGTCGTTAATTTTCGACATTGAGGGCGAAGATGGGTTCCGTAAACGAGAAACATTGTTGCTCGATGAAATATCGCAGCAACCCGGTATCGTGCTGGCAACCGGGGGCGGTGCCGTACTGGCACCAGAAAATCGCCGCTTGCTTAAAGAACGAGGTACGGTTGTTTATTTGCGTGCCAGCGCTGATGAACTATACCGCCGCGTGGCACGCGACCGCAACCGGCCTCTGTTGCAAACGGCTGATCCCCGTGCACGACTGCACAGTTTGTTGCAGCAGCGCGAGCCATTGTACGAAAGTGTAGCAACCATTACCGTCGACACGGGTGCGTCGCCTGTATCGCATCTGGCCAGATCTATTATTCCACTGCTTTTACACCACGAGGTCCAGTCATGAGTATTGTTCGTGTCGACACGCCCGGAGGCGCGTATCCCATTCATGTGGCGCCGGGGCGAATCGATGCGCTTGCACACAGCATTCCGGCCGACGTCACGGCTATTGCGCTGGTCACCAACCCAACGGTGGGGGCGCTATACGGCGAGCGGGTTGAAAAGGCACTGGCGTCAACGGGAAAGCGAGTGGTGCGCATCGACATACCCGACGGCGAAGAACACAAAGACTGGCAGACGCTTAATATTATTTTTGACGGCCTGCTTCGCAACAAGCTTGACCGCAAGGCAATGCTGGTTGCGCTGGGCGGCGGTGTTGTGGGTGATATCAGCGGGTATGCAGCAGCAAGCTACATGCGTGGCATACGTTTTGTGCAGGTTCCGACCACGTTGCTGGCCCAGGTTGATTCGTCAGTGGGCGGCAAGACGGCGATTAATCATCCGCTTGGCAAAAACATGATTGGTGCCTTTTACCAGCCGGTGTCGGTAGACATCGACACTGACGTGCTGAAGACGCTGCCGGCCCGCGAAATATCAGCCGGGCTGGCCGAAGTGGTCAAGCACGGCCTCATTATTGACTCAGATTTTTTTGTCTGGTGCGAACAAAATGTGCAGGCCTTGCGGGCGCTTGATGCCCAGGCCATTACTTATGCGATTCAGCGGTCCTGCGAGCTCAAGGCGTACGTTGTATCGCAGGATGAGCGCGAGACTGGGCTGCGCGCCATACTCAATCTGGGCCACACCTTTGGTCATGCGATTGAGTCAGGCCTGGGCTATGGCAAATGGCTGCATGGCGAGGCTGTTGGCTGCGGCATGATTCAGGCCGCCGAGTTGTCGGCGCTCACCCAGGGTTTGCCACAGTCTGACGTTGAGCGTGTGCGCGCCATCGTGCAGGCCATAGGCTGCCCGGTCACACCGCCTGATCTGGGCATGCAGCGGTGGCTTGAGCTGATGAAGGTCGACAAAAAAACTGAAGGCGGGCAACTGCGCTTTGTGCTGCTCAAAGCGATCGGCACGGCGTGTGTTGAGTCAGTGCCCACCCAGGCGCTCAAGCAAGTGCTAGAAAACGCCGCGTCAGCGGCACACGTCTGAGGGGTGGCCATGTATATGCTTGCCCCGTATGCCTGCCATCCAGAGCAAACACGCGGGCGACGGTATGTCGAGGCGCCGCCTACAGGCCGCAATGCCTTTCAGCGCGATCGCGACCGCATTATTCATTGCAACGCATTCAGGCTGCTCGAGTACAAAACCCAGGTCTTCGTCAATCATGAAGGTGATCTCTTTCGCACCCGCCTGACGCATAGCATAGAAGTGGCACAGATCGCCCGTACGCTGGCGCGTAACCTGCGTTTGCACGAAGATCTGATCGAAGCGATTTCGCTGGCGCATGATCTGGGGCATACGCCCTTTGGCCACGCCGGGCAAGACGAGCTAAATGCCTGCATGCGCGAGCTGGCGCCCGATGCCGGGGGCTTTGAACATAACTTGCAGAGCCTGCGAATTGTCGATGAACTCGAAGAGCGCTATGCAGAATTCAACGGGCTTAATCTGTGTTTTGAGACGCGTGAAGGTATTCTCAAGCACTGCTCTGCCAGTCATGCCCGCACGCTGGGCGATGTGGGTGAGCGGTTTCTGAGCCGTACCCAGCCTTCGCTGGAGGCGCAGATCGCCAATCTGGCCGATGAGATCGCTTACAACAATCATGATATTGACGATGGTTTGCGCTCGGGCCTGATCACCATCGAGCAATTGCAGGTGCTCGAAATCTTCGCCACCCATGATGCACAGGTCAGAAGCCGGTATCCAGGCATAGACCGCCGCCGTCTGGTATGCGAGGTGATCCGCGCCATGATAAACACGCTGGTTATCGACCTGACGGAAACCACACTTGCCAATATTCGTCAGCATCAGCCCGAACATGCTGATGACGTGCGCGCTGCACCGCCACTGGCCGCATTTTCGCCCTCGATGCGGGCTCAGGCAGATGCACTCAAGAAATTTCTGCTCGAGAATCTTTACAGGCACTATCGTGTCATGCGCATGACGAACAAGGCGCGCAAAATTGTGCGCGATCTGTTCACAGCGTTTATTGAGCAACCTCGCCTGCTGGATGACCAGCATCGTCGCGATGACGAGTTGTCGCAAGCGCGCGCCATTGTTGATTACATCGCCGGCATGACTGACCGTTATGCCATCCGCGAACATACGCAATTGTTTAGCATGGGTAACGGTTTGAGCCGGCCTGAATAACCGACCAGGCGTGCCTAAGTAACAAGCAGAGCGGCAGGTTGCCGGCTAACAATCCGTTAACCAAGCGGCCTGCTTTGCCGGCTTGCGCCGCGCCGCATTCAGAAATACAACGGCAAGACACACTAAGCCTTGGCCGATTACAGCCAGCAACCCGAACGCACCTAAGTGACTCAGAGACGGCTCGTCACCGCCCCTGATCGTCCCGGCTGGCTTAGCACCTTCTGCGCAGGGGTCAGCCCACAGTTGAGGGTTCTGGAGCTTGCAGCAGCGGTTTTAAATAGCTGCCCGTATAGCTGGCCGGCTCTGAGGCGATCTCTTCGGGTGTGCCCTGGGCCACAATTTGTCCACCACCGCTGCCGCCCTCGGGGCCCATGTCGACAACCCAGTCTGCAGTCTTGATGACATCCAGGTTGTGCTCAATCACGACGACGGTATTGCCGGCTTCGACCAGTTTGCGCAGCACATCGAGCAAGAGGGCGATGTCCTGAAAATGCAGGCCGGTGGTGGGTTCGTCAAGAACGTACAAGGTGCGGCCTGTGCTGCGTTTTGATAGTTCAAGCGATAGTTTGACGCGCTGGGCCTCGCCGCCTGAAAGTGTGGTCGCGCTCTGGCCCAGCCTGAGGTAAGACAGCCCCACGTCCATGAGCGTATCCAGTTTGCGGGCAATGGATGGCACTGATGAAAAATAGGTCTGGGCTTGTTCTACGGTCAGATCAAGCACTTCACTTACGTTTTTACCTCTATAGCGTATGTCGAGTGTTTCGCGGTTGTAGCGTTTTCCGCCGCATACGTCACAAGATACATACAGATCAGGCAGAAAATGCATTTCGACCTTGACCACGCCGTCGCCCTGGCAGGCCTCGCAGCGGCCGCCTTTGACATTAAACGAGAAGCGTCCGGGGCCATATCCGCGTGTGCGCGACTCGGGTACCCCGGCGAATAGTTCGCGAATAGGTGTAAACATACCCGTATAGGTGGCCGGGTTGCTGCGAGGGGTACGACCGATAGGGCTTTGATCGACATTGATTATTTTGTCGAAATTTGAAAGGCCTTCAAGGGTATCAAACGGTGCCGGTTCGGTCTGGGCGCGATGCAACCGCTGTGCCACAGCAGTTGCCAGGGTGTCATTGATCAGCGTGGACTTGCCGGAGCCCGATACGCCGGTTATGCATACCAGCCGGCCAGCTGGGATGGCCAGATTTACGGCCTTGAGATTATTGCCACGGCAGCCTTTGATTTCGAGCCGGGGTGTGTCAGCGGTTACCGGGCGCCGTGCCGGAATGGCAATGCGTCGCGTGCCGCTCAAATACTGACCCGTGAGCGACTCGGTATTACGCATTAGTTCGTCGGGTGTGCCCTGGGCCACCACCTGACCACCGTGTTCGCCTGCGCCGGGGCCCATATCAAGAACGAAATCGGCAGAGCGGATCATGTCTTCATCGTGTTCGACGACAATGACACTGTTGCCCAGGTCACGCAGATGCTGCAGGGTTTTGATGAGCCTGTCATTGTCGCGCTGATGCAGGCCTATGGACGGTTCGTCGAGTACATACATGACGCCGGTCAGCCCTGATCCAATCTGACTGGCCAGGCGAATGCGCTGGGCCTCGCCGCCCGAAATGGTGTCGGCGCTACGGTCAAGCGACAGGTAGCTCAGGCCCACATTGTTCAGAAACTCTAGGCGTGCCTCGATTTCGCGCACGATGCGCTGTGCAATTTCTTTTTTGGCACCGGTAAGTTCAAGTGCACGAAACCATGCCAGGCAGGCAGACAGTGAAAGCGCCTCAACCTCAAAAATGGCGCGGCCCTGACGCTGGCCTTCGCCTGGCTCATTGCCCAGCAATACATTGCGCGCCTCGGTACGCAGGCGTGAGCCGCCGCACTCAGAGCACACCTTGACCTGACGGTACTTGCCCAGTTCTTCACGTACTGCACTGGAGTCGGTTTCACGCCAGCGTCGTTCGAGATTGGGTACGATGCCTTCGAAAACGTGTTTTTTTACTGTGCTGCGGCCTTTCTCGTTGAGATAGAGAAACGGTATTTTTTCTTCGCCCGAGCCATACAGTACGCACTGGCGGATTTCTTCAGGTAAGTCTTCAAAAGGCGTGTCGATGTCGAACTGATAGTGGGCCGCCAGGCTGGTGAGCAGCGTATGGGTAAACGCATTGCGGCGGTCCCATCCATTGATTGCGCCACTGGCCAGGCTCAGTTCGGGAAACGCCACAATGCGTTTGGGGTCGAGCACCTCGACACAACCCAGCCCGTCACAGGAAGGGCAAGCACCCACGGGGTTGTTGAAGCTGAACAGGCGCGGCTCAAGTTCGGTGAGACTGTAATGGCAAATTGGGCATGCGTAATGACTGGAAAATGCAAACTCTTCGCCGGTATCCATATTGAGCGCGATGGCGCGGCCCTGAGCCAGACCCAAGGCAGTCTCGAAGCTTTCGGCCAGGCGTTGCTTGCTCTCTGGCTTGACCCGCAGGCGGTCTACCACCACGTCAAAATCGTGCTTTTCGGTTTTGCGCAAAGGTTCCAGTTCGTCTATGGACACCATCTGGCCGTCTACACGCAGCCGTACGAAGCCTTGTGCCTGCAGGCTGATGCACTCATCTTCGAAGCTGCCTTTGCGGTCGCGTGCCAGCGGGGCCAGAATCGCCAGACGGGTATCGGCAATAAGGCTTAACACCTTGTCGACCATTTGGCTGACACTTTGCGCCTGCAGAGGCAAATGGTGATCTGGGCAAAACGGCGTGCCTACACGTGCAAAAAGCAGGCGCAGATAATCATGGATTTCAGTAATGGTGCCGACAGTGGAGCGAGGGTTGTGGCCGGCCGATTTCTGTTCAATGGAAATGGCAGGCGAGAGACCTTCGATCAGATCTACATCAGGCTTGTCCATAAGCTGCAGAAACTGCCGGGCGTAAGCAGACAGGCTTTCTACATAACGTCGCTGGCCCTCGGCATACAGCGTGTCGAACGCCAGTGACGACTTGCCCGACCCCGACAGGCCGGTCACCACCACCAGTTTGTGGCGTGGCAAGTCGACGGAAATATTCTTGAGGTTGTGCGTTCGGGCACCGCGGATGCGTATCGCTTCCATAGGGTTTGGGGTCCAACTCTTTATTTAGGCTAACTTGTTACTATAACGCGCCGGCCTTCGCCGTGCGTTACCGGGTGCTAAGTTGATGCGACGGGCAGCGGCCAGAAGGTTTCGTTGGGGCCGGTCATGTGGATATGTCGGCGCACCTTTTTCCGGCATGGTTTAATTGATCATTATGCGTACAAACTCTGCGTCTGCCGCCCAGCCTTCCCGAGCCCGGCTAAAGCTCACTGCGCTCGAACGCAAAGCCAGCATTGCGCTGGCCTTGTTGTTTGCGACGCGCATGCTGGGCCTGTTTCTGCTTACTCCCGTCTTTGCAGTGGCTGCTCTTACGATTCCGGGGGGCGACAATGCTGCCCGGGTGGGCCTGGCGCTGGGCGCTTACGGCCTGACACAGGCCATTATGCAGATCCCCCTGGGCATGGCATCAGACCGATGGGGGCGGCGTCCGGTTATTGTGTCTGGCATGGTGCTGTTTGTTGTGGGCGGCGTTATCTGTGCCATGGCTAAAACGTTGACTGGATTCTGGTCGGACGCATCGTGCAGGGCGTGGGTGCTGTGTCGGCGGCCATTACCGCCTGGGTCGCAGACGCCACCCGGCCTGAGGTGCGCACGCGCGCCATGGCCATGATTGGCGGCTCCATTGGCATTTCGTTTGCTGTGTCGCTGGTGGTCTCGCCCATGCTGGTGGGCGAGTTCGGGCTTTCAGGGCTGTTCTGGGCCATCAGCCTGCTGGGTTTCGTTTGCCTGCTGATTGCAAGTTTTGTGGTGCCTTCGGTACCCCAGGCGCGTATGCCAATTATTCAGGCCCGTGTACGCGACGTGTTGGGCCATGCCGATCTGTTGCGTCTTAATTTTGGCGTGTTCTGTCTGCACTTTGTATTGATGGCGCTGTTTATTGTTGCGCCAGGGATGCTGGCCACACTGGGCGGGTATGACACTTCTACTCTCTGGGAAGTGTATCTGCCGGTTATCTTGCTGTCGTTTGTGCTCATGGTGCCGGCGGTGTTTTATACCGAAACGCGCCATGCGCATAAAATTGCACTCGAAATCGCGGTTGCAGGGTTGGTGGTTGTGCTGGCGCTGATGCCTCTGGCACGACATAATTTTCTGGCTCTGGTAGCCTTGATGGTTGGGTTCTTCATCGCCTTCAACATTCTTGAAGCTCTGCAACCCTCACTGGTGTCACGTGTGGCGCCGCCCGAGTACAAAGGGCTGGCCCTGGGGTTTTACAACACAGCCCAGTCGCTGGGTGTGTTTATGGGGGCAACGGTAGGTGGTTTGCTGGCCGCCTCGGGGCGTAGTGCAGCCGTATTTCTGCTGGCAGCCGGGCTGACATTTGTCTGGTTTTTGACCGCGCGTGGGTTCAAGGACAAAACCTGAAGCGCGCCGCGAGGCTTGGCGGCCTGCGTAGCCTGGGCGGGGGTTGGCAGGGTTTGAATAGCTTGCCTCATACAGGGCGGGCAAATTGTGCGCGCACCCGGTAGCCCCGTCACTTCAAAATAGTCGATAATGGCGTATCTATCTAAATTTTCAGATCTAAAGGTGTATTCATGGCCTCAGTAAACAAAGTCATTCTCGTGGGCAACCTGGGTCGCGACCCTGAAGTCCGCTACAGCCCGGACGGCGCGGCCATTTGTAACGTATCCATTGCCACGACATCTGCCTGGAAAGACAAGGCCTCAGGTGAGCGCCGCGAAGAAACCGAGTGGCATCGCGTCGTGTTTTACAACCGCCTGGCCGAGATTGCCGGCGAATACCTGAAGAAGGGGCGTGCCGTCTACGTAGAGGGCCGTCTCAAAACCCGAAAATGGCAAGACAAAGAAACCGGTGCTGACCGCTACAGTACCGACATTGTTGCCGACCAAATGCAGATGCTGGGCGGTCGTGAAAGCGGCGAGGCCAGCATAGGCGGTGGCGGTGGCGGTGGCGGTGACGAGTACAACCAGGCACCTCAGCAGCAGCAACAGCGCGCACCGCGTCCGGCTCAGGGTCAGCAAAGCCAGGGTCGCCCGGCCGCTGCAGCGCCTGCCGCCGCCAATCTGGCTGATATGGATGACGATATCCCGTTCTGAGCGGTTCGCAAGCTGCTCAGTGTCTGCGCTGGTGTAAATTCTCCAGCAGTCATTGGCAGTCATTACATTGCAACAGTAAAAAGCCTGTAACCACCGTGGTTACAGGCTTTTTCTTGCGTGCTTGCCAGGTAAGACCGCGCCCTGAGTCCAGAAAGATAACGTTGTCGAGCCGCAGCGAGGAATCAGTATAGGCTGTAGTAGCGTGGGCAAGCAGGCTGCACCTCACCCAATCGACGCCCCACCGTCAACAGCCAGATACTGGCCAGTTACATGACGTGAGGCTTCGCTGGCCAGAAACAGGGCAGCGCCTTTGAGGTCATCGTCGCCGCCCAGCCTGCGCAGCGGGGTATTGGCGATGATGCCGTCTGCCATTTTGTCGAGCAGCCCTGCTGTCATCTTTGACGGGAAAAACCCGGGGCAGATGGCGTTGACGTTAATGCCGTAGTGCCCCCACTCTGACGCCAGGGCGCGGGTAAAGTTGATGGCCGCCGCTTTTGAGGTGTGGTAGCCAATTGTGTGTACGCCCGGACGCATGCCTTTGAGTCCGGCTACCGAAGCGATGTTGATGATTTTGCCGTGGCCGCGAGGGATCATGCAGCGGCGACCTACTTCGCGCGCCAGAAAGAAGGGGGCGTTGACGTTCAGGTTCATGACTTTATGCCATGCCTCGTCGGGGTGCTCTTCGGTGGGGGCACCCCAGGTTGTGCCGGCGTTGTTCACAAGAATGTCTATATCGCCCGAACCGGCGATGGCTGTGTCCACTATTTGCGGGATGGTGTCGAAGTCTTGCAAGTCGCTGACAATGGTCTGCACGGTAATGCCCATGCCTTCAAGGTGTGTTTTTGCCTCTTCAAGTTCGTGCGCTTTGCGAGCTGTGATGACGACCTTGCAACCCATCTCGCCCAGTGCTTCGGCAATCTGCAGCCCCAGGCCGCGCGACCCGCCTGTTATCAGGGCCACTTTGCCATCGAGCTGGAACAGTGCTTTTACACTCATACAAACCTCTTTGTGATTAAATTAACTTTAGCGGACACGGGCACGAACATACGCAACAAGCAATGAACACGTCGACCAATGGCATGCTGAACACGGATGGTCATGTGCAAGGTCAACCCACTTGCCCGATCGGACTGGCGGGTTTTCGCTGAATATTGGCCGCACGCCGCTTATGTGCCGTTGGCTGCTGCAGCGCCGACCGCCAATAAAGGAGGATGCGTTCCGCTGCCATGGTGATTGGAATGCTTGGTTGTTCTGCTATGCGGATCAGTGTTCTGCCTGTACGCCATAGTAAGACCTGAGCCGCGAGGTGTAAATCGGCGCAAGGGTAAACACGGGGGTACGGACGGGCGATGTGCAAAGCAATGCCTTGCCTTATAGGCTATCGTAATAAATGGCACCATGTATGCCGCAATGCAGCGGCTTTCTCAGGTTTTTTTTACCGGCAACGCCATCCATCGTTTATTCATGCACGCTACTTCTCATCTCGCCACAGACTCTGCTTCTGCATTGGTCACCATTACACCGCCTGATTTCCCGGTGATTATTGACCTTGTTTATGCAACGCCTCGAAACTTCACCGGGCATGTTGTTTATGCGCAGGCGCAATGTGCCTTGCACGCAGACGCGGCGGCCTGTTTGGCGCGGGCTGCGCAGGCGGCGCGTCGTGCTGGCTATACCCTTAAAATTTTTGATGCCTACCGGCCTCCTGCGGCACAGGCGGTATTCTGGGCCTTGTGCCCCGATCCGCGCTATGTGTCGGATGTATCTGTAGGCTCACATCATTCGCGTGGTGTTGCGGTCGATGTCACCCTGCTGGACGGTAATGGCTGCGAACTCGATATGGGTACGGGTTTTGATGCCATGGAAGCACACTCGCATCATGACTGTGATGACCTTTCTGTTGAGGCGCAACGCAACCGCAGCATGCTACTGGGCATTATGTTGCATGCGGGCTTTAAGGCCATCGCGACGGAGTGGTGGCACTATGAATTGCCCGATGCTCATCGCTACCCTTTGCTCGACAGCGATGTAGTCTTGGTGCGTGAGATGACGGGAGGTGCAAACACTGCAGTCCCACAGGGGACGTTGGGTTAACTGTGCACCCAGTATGCACATGCAATAACGCCATGATCCATGCCGAACGGCGACCTTGCAGACGGATGTGGGTAAAGCCTACTGCACCTCTTCACGTTGTTCATTTCAAAAACTAGGGTAAATCCCCCTGCAGCCAAATGGGTTGCGGACGGTAAGCTGGCAGCTTGGCCGCAAGGCCAGCAAGTCAATCTGTCGTTCCCTTTTCGGAGTATCCCCATGGTTTCGCAAAGTACTTCTCCGCGTTATGCCTTTGGCGCGGGCAGGAAATATCTGGTGTCGGTCATGGCAGGCATCAGCCTGGCAACCTTGTCGCTGGCCGTTGGTGCCGTTACGCCGCCTGATACGCTGGTTATTGGAAAGGCGGCAGATCCGCAGACGCTAGACCCTGCAGTCACGATTGATAACAACGACTGGACGGTCACGTACCCTGCCTACCAGAAGCTGATGCGTTACAAGCAGGTCAACGGCAAGGGTTCTACCGAGGTGGAGGGTGATCTGGCAGAAAGCTGGGAAGTTACGCCTGACAACCTTACCTGGATGTTCAAGCTGCGCCCCGGGCAAAAATTTGATGATGGCTCTGATGTAACTGCCGAAGCCGTCAAGTTTTCGTTCGAGCGTTTGTTGAAAGCCAAGCAGGGGCCCTCTGAAGCGTTTCCGGCATCGTTGAAAGTGACGGCGACTGACCCGCTGACGGTGACGTTTACGCTTGAGAACTCCTTTGCACCGTTTCTTTATACGCTGGCCAATAACGGTGCAGGCATCATCAACCCGAAAATTGTTAAAGAACATGGCGATAAGGCAGACACCTGGCTGGCCAGTCATACAGCCGGCTCCGGGCCTTACCGGTTGGTTTCCTGGCAAAAAGGGCAGGCTCTGACACTGGAGAAAAATCCCCATTACGGCGGCAGCAAAAAGCCGACGCTGGACAAAATGGTGGTCAAAATCGTACCCGAGGCATCGTCCCGTCGCCTGCAGCTACAGAAGGGTGATCTGGATGTGGCAGAAGATATGCCGGTAGATCAGGTGGTGGCACTGAAGGCCGCGCCATCGGTCACTGTGCATCAGTTTCCGTCGCTGCGTGTCACGTATCTGTATCTGAACAACAAGACAGGGCCTTTGAAGAATGCTGACCTTCGGCATGCGGTTGTTGATGCCCTTGATTACCAGGGCATTATTGACGGCATTATGCTTAAACAGGCGGTGCAGACGCGCGGCCCTATACCCGAAGGCATGTGGGGTTATGACGAATCGCTGCCTTTGCCCAAGCAGGATCTGGACGCGGCCAAAGCGGCGTTGAAACGTTCAGGTGAATCCAAGCCGTCGCTGTTGCTGCGTTACTCAACGCGGGACCCCAACTGGGAACCCATTGCGCTTACCGTGCAGGCTAACTTGGCCAGCATTGGCGTTAATGTAAAGCTCGAAAAGCTGGCAAACGCGACACTGCGCGAAAATCTGGGCAAAGGTGACTTCGATATCTCTATCGGCAACTGGAGTCCTGATTTCGCCGACCCGTATATGTTTACCAGCTACTGGTTTGATTCAGACAAGCAAGGGCTGGCCGGTAATCGCTCGTTCTATTCCAACCCTCAGGTTGATACCTGGTTGCGAGAGGCCGCCGTGCTGGCCGATCAGGGCAAGCGTGCTGCGCTTTATAAGCAGGTGCAGCAGCAGGTGGTTAAAGATGCCGCTTATGCGTATTTGTTCCAGACCAACTACCAGGCAGCCATGCGCAATGAGGTGAAAGGCTATGTCTTTAACCCCATGCTAGAGGCTGTTTTCAACGTGGCCGATATGAGCAAGTAGGCAGCACCGCATGTCGTGGTTCACGATAGTTAGAAAACGCCTGCCAGGCGTGGTGATGGTGGTGATCGGCGTGTCGCTGATCACCTTCATCATCTCTCATCTCATTCCGGGTGACCCGGCGCGGCTTATTGCCGGCGACCGTGCCACAGATGAAATTGTTGCAGCCATACGCACCAAGCTGGGCCTGGATCTGCCCCTGTATCAGCAGTACTGGAATTATCTTGTAGGGCTGGTACACGGCGATCTGGGTACGTCCATACGCACCAGCAGACCGGTGCTGGAAGACATTGCGGCGTTTTTCCCGGCCACGCTTGAGCTGGCCCTGGTCGCGTTGGTTCTGGCGACGGTAGTGGGTATTCCGCTGGGGGTGTTGTCGGCGGTTTATCGCAACAAGCCTATCGATCAGCTGGTGCGTACTATTTCAGTGACAGGAATTTCAACTCCCGCCTTCTGGCTGGGTTTGGGTTTGATTGTGCTTTTTTACGGGCGGTTGGGCTGGCTTCCTGGTGGCGGTCGGCTGGAGCAGGGCATGGCGCCGCCCACCGATATTACGGGTCTTTTTTTGATTGATTCCTTGCTCACCTGGAATATCCCGGTTTTTCTCAATGCCTTAAAGCATCTGGTGCTTCCTGCATTTACGCTGGGCTTTGTGCATCTGGGTGTGGTGGCGCGGCAGATTCGTTCGGCCATGCTGGAGCAACTGGGTGAAGACTATGTGCGCACGGCGCGTGCGTTTGGCCTGTCGCGTTGGGCGGTGGTGTTTCGTCAGGCTTTGCCCAATGCCTTGATTCCGTCGGTGACCGTGCTGGGTCTGGCGCTGGGTGATCTGCTGTACGGGGCAGTGCTGACCGAAACCGTGTTTGGCTGGCCGGGTATGGGTGCTTATGTGGTGGATTCCATACAGGCCCTGGATTTTCCTGCTGTCATGGGGTTTGCCGTGGTGGTGTCTTTTGCTTATGTGCTGGTCAACTTGCTGGTCGATCTGGTGTATCGCTGGCTTGATCCGCGTATTACGGGGGTTAGCTAGCGTGGTCGCTGTTGTTGTCATGGGCCGCTGCGCCGTGCCGCACCGTAGTGAGGTTTATGGCGTGTGTGACGCTTTTGTTGAGCGGGCGGCCCGCACTACTCTGTCAATGGGGTTTGCTGCGTGAGTGAAGCATCCGTACCGGCCGTTGCCGCCGCAGGCTCATGGCGCCATGCATGGTCTTATTTCTTCTACCAGATACGCAAAAGCCCGCTGGCTATGGCGGGGCTGGCCATTATTGTGTTTGTCTGTACGGCGGTTGTCTGTGCGGGCTGGATTGCGCCGTATGACCCTGATGCCATCAGTCTGGTGCATCGACTGCAGCCACCTTCAGCTGCACACTGGTTCGGCACCGATGAGGTGGGGCGTGACATTTTCAGCCGTGTGCTTTTTGGCGGCCAGCAATCGGTAGGGGTGGGCCTGTTCGTGGCCTTTGTCTCCAGCGTGGTTGGGTCGGTTATTGGCTGTTTCTCGGGCGTTATTGGCGGCCGTACCGATCACGTCATCATGCGTGTCATGGATGTTGTTCTGTCAGTGCCTTCGCTGGTGTTGACGATGGCCCTGGCAGCAGCGCTGGGTGCCAGCCTGTTTAATGCCATGCTGGCGATTACCCTGGTGCGTATTCCGTTTTATGTACGTCTGGCACGCGGGCAGGCCCTTAGCCTGCGTGAGATGGCCTACGTTAAGGCCGCCGTCACGTTTGGGGCGGGGCGTCGTCAGATTGTGAGCTGGCATATTGCGCGCAATGCGCTGGCCCCACTCATTGTGCAGGCTACGCTGGACATCGGTGCAGCCATTCTGATGGCGGCCGCACTTGGCTTTATTGGTCTGGGGGCTCAGCAGCCTACGGCAGAATGGGGTGCCATGGTGGCCACAGGCCGCAATTACTTTCTTGATCAGTGGTGGTATGCCGTGTTTCCGGGTTTTGCCATTCTTATTACGGCGGCAGGGTTTAACTTGCTGGGAGATGCCGCGCGCGACATGCTTGATCCTAAGCTGAAGGCACGATGATGGGGCAGGCGCTTAACACACAGAGCTCATCGGTTGGGGGCGATGACATGAATGGCGCGGCCAGGAATACGCGTGCCGACATGACCGGAACAGCCCGGCATGCCCAGCGAGGGGCGCATGAGAACGGCAAGGTCGCTGCGTCGGATGATATCGCTCATGGCACGCCCGGTTTGTCGGCGAACGCGCCCGTCCTCGACATTTCTTCTCTAACGCTTGAGTTTCCTATCTTCAAGGGGGTGGTCAAGGCGCTCAATGGGGTCAACCTGCAGGTGCATCAGGGTGAAATCGTGGGCCTGGTGGGCGAGTCGGGGTCGGGTAAATCGGTAACCGCCATGGCGATTTTGCGTTTGCTGCAGCAGGATGCCTTCAGGGTAACTGCGGGGGCTATCACTGTGTTGGGCCATGATGTTTTTGCTTTGCAAGAACCCGAGCTGCTCGCCATGCGCGGGCGCGATGTGGCCATGATTTTTCAGGAACCCATGACTGCCCTGAACCCCACACGTAAAGTGGGCCGGCAATTGGCAGATGTTATCCGCCGTCACCAGCCGGTATCGCCAGCAAAGGCGCTGGAGCGGGCGGAGCGTCTGCTGCGTGATATGTATATTGGTGATCCAGTTGATGTACTCAAGCGGTATCCCTTTGAGTTGTCGGGGGGCATGCGCCAGCGCATCATGATTGCATTGGCGTTTTCCTGCAGTCCCTCGCTGCTTATCGCCGATGAACCAACCACGGCGCTGGATGTTACGGTACAGCGTCAGGTGTTGCTGCTGTTACGCCAGAAAGCACGTGCCCTGGGCACTGCCGTGTTGTTTATTACTCACGATATGGCGGTGGTGTCGCAGTTTTGTGATCGTGTGTACGTCATGTATGCCGGGTCGGTGGTAGAGCAAGGCCCCACGGCATCCTTGATCGCAAGCCCTGCACATCCTTATACCCAGGCTCTGCTGCGTGGGCTGCCCGAGAATGCCTTGCCGCGCACTGAGTTGCCGGCTATCCCGGGGCATGCGCCTGATCTGAGTGCGCTGCCCGAAGGATGTCCTTTTCGTGACCGCTGTCCATTCGCGGATGAACAGTGCAGACAGAAGCCACCGCTGGAGCCTATGCCAGGAGCACCAGAACGTGCCTACGCGTGCTGGCATCCTGCGCGCTCTGCGGGAGTGAGCCAGAGTGAGTGAAATGAATAGGCCGCCTGCTGTGCTCGAGCTTGAGGACGTTACCTTGCGGTTTGCGGTGGGCGCAGACTGGCGTGGTCGGCCTAATCGCTTTGCCCACGCGCTGAACGGCATCACGCTGGATATTCGCAAAGGTGAAACCCTGGGTATTGTGGGTGAGTCGGGGTGTGGCAAGACGACGCTGGCAAACCTGCTCATGGGGCTGGTGACGCCCACGTCAGGTGTGTTCAGACGTGGTGATGCACGGTTGCAGATTGTGTTTCAGGACCCCCAGTCTTCACTGGATCCGCGACTTCCCGTGTGGAAACTCATCATGGAGCCCGTCATGGTCGCCTCACGAGGCCGCGCAAACACGGCGCCCGCACGCTCGCTTGATACCCGTGCCCTGCGTGAACGGGCGGGTGAACTGGCCGAGCAGGTGGGCCTGCGTCGTGAGCATCTTGGCCGTTACCCTCATGAGTTTTCGGGAGGGCAGCGCCAGCGCATTGCCATTGCCCGGGCCATGGCCTCCGAACCTGATGTGATCGTGCTGGATGAGCCTACATCAGCACTGGATATTTCAGTACAGGCGCAGATACTGAATCTGCTCCAGCAGTTACAGGCCCAGCGCGGGCTCACCTACGTGCTGATCTCGCACAACGTTTCGGTTGTGCGTCATATGTGTGATCGTGTTGCGGTCATGTATTTGGGGCAGATTGTCGAGACCGGGCCTGCTGCAGCGGTGTTTGAGCATCCCTTGCATCCGTATACCCGATTGCTGCTGGATTCTGTGCCACGCATGGACGAACCGTTTCTGGACGGTGAGCCGCAGGATACCGAGCTGCCCGGCAACCGCCAGTTACCGCAGGGCTGCTTTTTTCGGGCACGTTGCCCTCTGGCCACGACGGGTTGTGAGCTGCCGCAGGTGCTTGCACCTGGCGGTCAAGCCGGCCATGAGTGCCGCTGCCATGTGATGTGCGCGCAGGTGCATGTTTAGGGCAGACCAGTTTGCTCTTTGAGCGGCGTGTCATCGCGTACCGGCACAGTCTGACGTTCTATCATGCGGCGCACGCGCGGCGGTTCAGCCCCGCGATGTAAGGCCAGGATCTGATCAAAAACCTCGGCATCGGCCTGGGTGCGCCGCTGATGATGGCGCACATACTCGACCCAGGTTGGGGCGTGATAGCTTTCTGTCCAGACGCGCGGGTTTTCCAGATCGCGTAACAGTGTCCACTGACGTGCGCCGTCGCGCAGGCGGATGCGCCGGCGAAGAGACATCAGCCGCAGAAACGCTTGAATGTCAGACTGCGCGATCTCGTAATCGAGAGTGATCAGAATAGGGCCACTGCGTGATCTCAGATCAAGCTTGAGATCGGGTTCGTGGAAGCGGTCAAGCGGATCCAGATTGAGTGTGCCGAATTCGGGCAGCGCAAAGCGCAGGCCTACTATCGCGCCTACGATCAGCAGCCCGCCCGAGGCCAGCAATGACTGGTCTGCGCCGTGACTTTCGGCAATAACCCCCCACAGCCAGCTGCCGCCAGCCAGACCGCCAAATGTGGCGGTCTGATAAATGGCGAGCGCACGACCGACAACCCAGCGCGGTGTTGAAAGCTGTACCGTAACGTTGAACAGCGAGAGCGTCATGACCCAGCAAGCGCCAGCAGGCATGAGGGCCAGCCCACTTAGCCATGTGTGGCGACTGACGGCGAGCAGAACCGTGCTGAGGGCATAGCCGACAAACGCGGCACGCACAATGGTTTCATTGCGCCATGTCTCACGTACGCGCGCATTGAGAAATGCGCCGATGATGGCACCGGCGCCAAAGCATCCCAGCAGCATGCCGTAGGTAAATGCGCCCCCGTGTACCAGATCGCGCGCTACCAGCGGCAGCAGCGCCAGTACAGAGACGGCAGCCAGGCCGAACAAAAATGCGCGCATCATCACCTTGAGCAGATTGGGTGACATGGCGATGTAGCGCAGGCCCGCGCCGATGGCGCTGCCAAAAGCTTCGCGTGGCAGAGGGTTTATGGGGCGCTGGGGCTTCCAGAGATATAACGCCCGGATCAGTGTGATGTAGCTGACTGCGTTTAGTGCGAAAGCAAAGGCGGCGCCAGCAATGGCCACAATCATGCCGCCAACGGCCGGCCCTATGCTGCGCATCAGGTTGTAGCTCATGCTGTTGAGCGTAACGGCGCCTGGCAGGTCGCTGCGTGGCACGATATCGCCCATTGAGGCCTGCCACGATGGGTTGTGCAGCGCAGTGCCACAACCGATGAAAAAGGTGAACGCCAGCAGCAGCCATGGGGACAACAGGCCGGCGAAGGCAAAGACGGCAAGCACGGCCGAGATGATAGCCATGAGAATCTGGGCCGTCAGCATAATGTTGCGACGGTCAAAGTTGTCAGCCAGCGCGCCGGCGGCCAGCGAGAAAATCATGATGGGCAGGGTGGTGGCGCTTTGCACCAGGGCCACCATGTCATCAGAGTGCGAGATGGTGGTCATGAGCCAGCCTGCGCCCACAGCCTGAACCAGGCCGCCAAGATTGGACGCCAGGGTTGCCGTCCAGAGCGAACGGAAGGTGGCGTGTTGTAGAGGAGCCAACGGGGATGCTCTTCGGGGCATCTCGACTATCTCCTTTGCGCATGCCGACCGTGCATGCCTTCTTGGTATGGTGTGTGCTGCTACCCGTCTTGCCGAAGCCGGTATGACGGGTTATGCCACTGTTTCTGATGTGGTATTTATTGTATCAGTCAGGCGGCTGCAATGGCGGTCGCATGCAGCAGGAGCATGCGACCGTCTGTGGCCTTTAGCGGTTGGCGTCGAGTACAGTGAGTGCCGTCATGTTAAGTATGCGTCGTACGCTGGAGCTTGACGTCAGAATGTGCACGGGTGCATTGGCACCTAACAAGAATGGCCCTACGGCAACGTTGCTGCCCGCAACGGTTTTGAGCAGGTTGTAGGCGATGTTGCCGGCGTCTACATTGGGGCAGATAAGCAGGTTGGCGGCCCCCTGAAGTTTTGAATGCGGCAAAATACGGCGTCGCAGTGCTTCGTCGAGAGCGCAGTCACCGTGCATTTCGCCATCAATCTCCAGGTCGGGTGCCAGTTCGTTTACCAGTGCAAGCGCTTCCTGCATTTTGGCCCCGGACGACGAGCTGCCCGAGCCAAAGTTAGAGCGTGACAGCAGAGCTATTTTTGGTACAAGATCAAGCTGCTTGAGTTCATTAGCGGCGGCAATCGTCAGTTCGGCAATTTGTGATGCGGTCGGGTCTTCATTGACGTGGGTATCGGCCAGCGCCACGGTGCGCTCGTCCAGCAACAGAATATTCATGGCGGCATAGGTCTGGGCACCTGGTTTTTTGCCGATGACTTCGTCGATGAAGCGCAGGTGCTCGTGGTATGAGCCCACTGTGCCGCAGATCATGCCGTCTGCGTCGCCCAGGTGAACCATCATGGCACCAATAAGGGTAAGACGCCGGCGCATTTCAACACGCGCCATTTCTTTGGGGACGCCGCGCCGGCACATTTTGTCCCAGTAGGTTTTCCAGTACTTGTCGAAGCGCTCGTCGTATTCGGGGTTGGTGACCTCGACGTCTTCGCCCAGACGCAGGCGCAAGCCGAATTTTTCGATGCGGGAAAGCAACACAGAAGGCCGGCCCACCAGAATGGGGCGGGCGATTTTCTCGTCAACCACGGCCTGCACCGCGCGCAGTACGCGTTCGTCTTCCCCTTCGGTGAAAACGATACGGGTTTTGCCGCCCTCACGCACGAGTTGCCGTGCTGCGGAGAACATGGGCTTCATGAAGGCGCCCGAGTGGTAAACAAACCGCTGCAGCCTTTCTACATAGGTTTGCATGTCGGGCAGTGGGCGCGTAGCGACTCCGCTGTCCATGGCGGCCTGGGCCACCGCAGGTGCAATGCGCGAGATCAGACGCGGATCGAAAGGCTTGGGAATAAGATACTCAGGCCCAAAAGATAGCCCGTACCCGCCGTAAGCGGCAGCGACCATTTCGTCTTGCTCTTCTTCGGCCAGGCCGGCAATGGCATACACCGCCGCCTTCTCCATCTCGCGGGTAATGGTTGTGGCGCCGACATCAAGTGCGCCACGGAAGAGATACGGAAAGCACAGTACGTTGTTGACCTGATTGGGGTAGTCGGACCGGCCGGTGGCCATGACCACGTCATCGCGTACGCTGCGTGCTACATCGGGGTCGATTTCAGGATGGGGGTTGGCCAGCGCCAGAATCAGGGGGTTGGCGGCCATTTTTGCGACCATTTCGGGCTTGAGTACGCCTCCGGCAGACAGGCCCAGAAACACATCGGCACCTTCAATGACGTCATTGAGCGTGCGCAGTTTGGTCTTGTGGGCGAAACGGCTGATTTCAGGCCCCATGACGGTTTTGCGGCCCTGGTACACCACACCGTCTATGTCGGTAACCCAAATATGTTCGATCGGCAGGCCCAGATCGACCAGCAGGTCGAGGCAGGCCAGCGCGGCGGCACCGGCGCCTGACGTAACCAGCTTGATCTGTGCAATGTCTTTGCCGATAACTTTCAGCCCATTGATGAACGCGGCAGCGACGGTAATGGCTGTGCCGTGCTGGTCATCATGGAAGACGGGAATGCTAAGGCGGTCGCGCAATTTGTGTTCGACTTCGAAGCACTCTGGCGCCTTGATGTCTTCCAGATTGATGCCACCAAAGGTGGGTTCTAGCCCGGCGATGATCTCGACCAGTTTGTCGGGGTCGGTTTCGTTGATTTCAATATCAAAGACGTCGATACCGGCAAATTTTTTGAACAGTACAGCTTTGCCTTCCATGACGGGCTTGGAGGCCAGTGGCCCGATGTTGCCCAGGCCCAGCACGGCGGTGCCATTGGTGATGACACCCACAAGATTGCCACGGGCGGTAAAACGCACCGCATTGGCCGGATCGGCGGCGATTTCTTCACAGGCATAGGCAACGCCAGGGGTGTAGGCCAGGCCAAGATCGCGCTGGGAGATCAGCGATTTGGATGCCGTGACGGATATCTTTCCGGGAACGGGGAACTCGTGATAATTAAGCGCGGATTGTTTGTCGATAGTGCTCACGGGCGGATCCTTGGCTAAAGGGTGAATGCCAGACGCGAATAATTGCGTGGCTGGCACAGGGGAAGTTAAAACGGCTGAACCGGCTTACAACCCCTTGATACCTGAATAGTCTAGCCCTTACGCATAAGCAAATCATTTTAGATTAAGATGGCCCTATAAGTTTTACCTTATAGGTTGCTCTGATATGGTTTCATTTGATGCAGATGGCGTGGTACACAAGCTGAAAGGGCGTCTTAAAATCCGGCATTTGGCCTTGCTGCTGCAGATCGACCAGCACGGTTCACTCACGCGCGTGGCCAGCAGCATGGCCACCAGCCAGCCTGCTGTTACCTATGCCCTGGCCGAGCTTGAAGATATGTTTGGCGCGCGGTTGTTTGACCGTACCGCACGGGGCATGACGGCAACAGCCCAGGGCGAGGTTGCCCTTGCCTGGGCCCGCACCATGCTCAATGATCTTGACGCGCTCGCACTTGACATGGAGGCTGTGGCGGCGGGGCGCGATGCCCACCTTAACGTGGGGGCGACCCCATTTATTCCGGGGCGCCTGCTTTCAACGGCTATTGGGCATGCGCTTCCTGGCAGGCAGCGTCTGACGGTCACCATTCATGAAGCCACCAGCGAAGAGTTGCTGCCCATGTTGCGCGATCATGCGCTTGATTTTGCTATCGGGTGGGCGTCATCAAATCTGGATATTGATGGTCTGGTGTGCGAGCCGCTGTTTCATCAAAGCCCCCGACTCATCGCCAGCCGACAGCTGGCTGCGCGGCTTGGCGCACGGCGTCTTGATTGGGCTCAGCTTGCGCAAATGGACTGGATACTCGGGCCGCGTCCTACACCTTTGCGCGAGCAGGTAACTGATATTTTTCTGCGCGCTGGCGTGACGCCGCCCTTGCCGGTGGTGGAAAGCTATTCATCCAGGCTTATTGGCGAAATGATTGCCAGCAGCGACAACGCGGTATCGATACTGCCGGCTGATGTGGCCGAAGAGCTGGTGCGTGTGGCCGGGGTAGCGATTGTGCCGTATTCCTTTGACTGGACGCTTGCGCCCGTTGTGCTGTTTTCGCGTAATGATGCGGTTCGGCGCCCTGCAGAAACACTGTTCGCCGAGGCCCTGCGTGCATTGTGTGCGCAAACGGGCGAGTTTGCGGGGCGCAGGGCGTATCAGTATTAGGTGCTATGCGACCAGGTTTGCGTTTACCCGACGATTAGGGGCACGGGGTGGTGAGCGTTATGTCCGGCGGTAATTGGTCTCTCAGCATCATTCTTCCAGAAAAGCTGATTACGGCTTTTTGCCATGACGCTCAGGTAGTATGCTTTTCGTGCGTGTTCACAATCTAAATACCGAGAAAAAGCGAAAAACAACGATGACAAAATCTCCTCTTATTGATGTTGGTGCATTGTCTGCACTAGTGCGTGATAAAAATGCCGACATTCTGGTGTGCGACTGCCGTTTTGATCTGGGTAACGTCGATGCGGGTAAGCAGGCGTATGCGCAAGGGCATATCCCGGGTGCTGTGTACCTGCATTTGGATCAAAACCTGAGCGCGCCAAAAACCGGCAGCAATGGCCGGCACCCCTTGCCCGAACGCGAAGACTTCGCACGCTGTATGGCTGGGCTTGGGGTTAGCGACAGCACATTAATCGTGTGTTACGACGCTGGTGATGCGATGACTGCGGCGCGCCTGTGGTGGATGATGCGCTGGCTGGGTCATGAGAAGGTTGTGGTGCTGGATGGCGGACTGCAGGCCTGGAAAGAAGCGGGCAATGACGTGTCGACGGCTGACCCCGTGGCTGCTGCGCCGGGCAATCTGACGCCGAAAAAGCCGCTGGTAAGCGTCGTTAATTACGAACAGGTTCTTGCCGACCTTAAAACGCACGAGTATGTGGTGGTCGACGCCCGCAGCGCCGACCGTTTCCGTGGCGAAAACGAAGCCATAGACCCGGTAGGGGGGCATATTCCCGGCGCGCGCAACCGTTTCTTCAAAGACAATATTGCTGCTAATGGTCGATTCAAGCCGGCCGAGCAACTGCGCGCAGAGTTTGACGCCGTGCTCCAGGGCCAGCCCTCTGAGCGCGTTATTAATCAGTGCGGCTCAGGCGTCACGGCCTGCCATAATTTGCTGGCCATGGAACTGGCCGGCCTGCACGGCGCTGCTCTGTACCCTGGTTCATGGAGCGAATGGTGTGCTCAGGCCGCCGCCCCCGTGGCGACAGGGGCCGAGTAAGGGTGCGCAGGCGTAGTTGCGACGCTGGGTAGCCCTGGAAGTGGCAGCGCGATTACGTCGTCGTTGCGGAACCACCCTGTCAGGCTCCAGCGTGGACGCGTGCAGGGTAGTACAGCATGAGGGATGAGGTCGCTGCGAAACAGCACCAGCCTTCCGGGCATGGGCAGAATGCGTTGTGTTTCGTCGCCGCTTGTGCCCGGGGCATACAGGCATAGCTCACCACCTGACGAGGCATCCCATTGGGGGTTTAGGTACAGCACCAGCGATATGCGCCGGTATGGTTGCCCGCGATGCTGATCCATGTGCCGTTTGTACCCTAGCCCTTGCCCATAACGCGCAAAATGAAATTCTGCCCGGCGCAGGCCCAGAAAAAAGTGCCGGTTCAGGGCCTGTTGCAGTACATCGGCCCAGGCGAGAAACTGCTGGCACGCATCAGACGCCATGTCTGGTTCCAGCCACCAAATCGTGTCGCCCCGTATGGCGGTGTTGCGCACCGGCTGGCTGGTTGTGCCTACGTGCGCATCTTGAAAAAGATTAGCCTGCCATGCCTGATCACCGGCTTGAAGAAGCCGTGTTACAAGCCCGTCGGGCATGACATTGTCTGCCATGGCCCAGCCATGGACTTCGAGGTTGTGGAACAGGGCGTCAAAGCTTGCCATGGATGCACTTAAGGGAAGTCGCCGTATCGGCGAACCCGTGGCTACCGCGCTTAAAAAATGGCGCAAGGGGCGGCAGCACGGGGGCAGTGCCGCAAAAAAGGCGGGGAGTTATTTTACGGTGATATGGAGTGCAGGGTACAGCGTTTTGTGGGTTACGCAACTTCTCTGAGATCTGGTCTGTGTCAATCTGGCTCGATGCTAATTCGGGAACACAGTTTTCTGAGATTGCCGATCAGCCCGTTCTCGGCATCACATATGTCCACTGTAATGCTGATTCGCATGCACATGAACATTCCACCTATTGTGTTAGGGCTTGCCCTATTGCAATCGCATCTTCGGGTGAGTAAACTACCCATCAAATGGAAATCAATTCCATTGAATGGAAATGTCGGGTTGTTTCATGGTCAAGTATCAGTAACTTGCCCACCTCCGACGACCGCATCTTTACGATATGCCTATTTGGGGCTACATCGTGAAGCTCATTCAGATTCAACGCAAAAGGCTCTCAGGGAGACATCATGATCAAAACAACTCTAAAATTTTGCACAATGGCCGCTATCGCGTGCTCTTTGGCATCTGGCGCCGCGTGGGCACAGGATGTTGAGAAAATACGCATCATTGGAACACTGCCTCTAGGTCACCATATGACTGAAGGCTTGCGCATATTCAAAAAAGAAGTGGAGAAATCTACCGACAAAAAGCTCAAGGTCGATATTTTTCCGGCAGGTCAGCTTTATAACGACAGCGATGCCGTGAAAGTGATTCCTACAGGGGCTGTTGACATGGGCGTCGTGCAACTCGACATGTGGGCGGGTCTCGTGCCTTCTGCAGGCATTCTATATATGCCTACCTACTATAACGATCTAGATCACTACTACGCCGTTCGTGATGCTGTATCGCCAGCCATCGCCCAAGATCTCGAAGAAAAGGGCAATGTAAAGCTGTTGGGTTGGGCCGACTACGATGCAGAAGCGCTTATTAGCAAGAAGCAGATCCAGAAGCTGGAAGATTTTAAGGGTACGAAGCTTCGTGGGTATGGAGAATATGCGGCGTCGTTTCTTCAGGCTGTAGGGAGTTCGCCAGTAGTTATGAGCTCAAGCGAGGCCTACGACGCGATGTCCAAGGGAACCATTGACGGAACGATGTCGGGTCCCACGAGCCACTTGTCACGCAAGTTTTATGAGGTGGGTAAATATTTAATTACTCAGCCCAACTTTATCCAGCCGGTTCTTTCATACGCCATTATGGTGAACCTGGATACCTGGAAGAAGATGTCGCCTGAGCAACAGAAAGCAGTTGAAGCGGCCGCAACTAAGGTTCAGGATTTTACACGTGAGGCATTCCAGGAAGCCAGTGCTAAAGCTATCGTAGAGCTCGAGAAGAACGGTTTGCAAATAAACAGGGAAATTGCTCCTGCCGAATTCGAGCGTATCAAAAAAGCCGTGTGGCCCGTGCTTGAAAAGAAATACTCCGATCAGGTCGGCGAAGCAAAAGCCAAGCCTATCCTCGATAAAGTAAATGAACTGCGCGGCTAACCCTTGAATAAGGGGAAGAAGGAACTCGACCAATGATGACAAGCAGCCACCCTGCAAACGGGTCCGATAACCTCATAGACAGAGTCTCAACCGCTGCCGGAGCGTTAGCGGGTTGGATCATGGTGGCTGTTTCGGCCTTCATCGGATATGAAATCTTATGGCGGGCGTTGTTCGCCCAGCCCAGCGTGTGGGTCTATGACATATCTACATACTCGCTGGTCTGGTTTTCCTTTATGGCGGCTGGCTTCGTTCTAAAAGAAAAAAAACATCTAAACGTAGATCTTTTGATTTCCCAGTGCACGCGTCGAGTACAAGCCGCGTCTGAAATGCTGTCGTTACTTCTGATGATGGCTTTCATTGGTTTTATTCTCTTTTATTCATACGGCTCGATGATGCACACCTACTCGACGGGAGAGCTCGAGCCGACAATTATTCGGACTCCTGTTTATTTGGTACTGGCCGGCATGGTTTTCGGCCTTTTTGTTTTCTTTCTGCAAATACTGCGTGAAATTGTTCGAGTTGCCCGCTCTTGGCGTGGACTGGGTTTTGCTGCTCCATCAGGCAATATCTTCTTTCGCAGTCCCACTGCCTTTGTCGCCGTAGTGCTCTTAGGAGCGGGTTGTGGCCTGTATTTGTTAATGAATGATTGGCCCGGCCTCGGCTTGTTCGTATTCTTGGTCAGCCTGTTACTTGCTGGCGTTCCTGTGTTCACGTGCCTGGGTATCGCAGGCACCATTGGCATTTTCTTCGTGTTCGGATCTGGCGGGTTTCCGCAGCTCGCCCAGATTAGCTACAAAGCAACGCATAGCAACACTTTGCTTGCTATTCCGTTGTATGTTCTGGCGGGGCAAATTCTACTCGCGGGACGTATAGGTCCTGAGTTGTTTAATTTCGCGGCAGCCTGGTTCGGCCATATACGCGGCGGCTTTGCTGTGGCGACTGTGCTGGCTTGTGGCGTTTTGCGGCAATCTCAGGATCCAGTATTGCAACGGCGGCCGCGATTGGCATTCTTGCTATTCCGGAAATGCTCAAGCGTGGCTACAAGCCGCAATTTGCCTATGGCATCGTTGCCGCAGGTGGGACATTGGGCATTCTCATTCCGCCTAGCACCCCAATGATTTTGTATAGCGGAATGACCGATGAGTCGACAGGTGCACTTTTCATGGCGGGCGTTGTGCCTGGTGTTCTATTGCTTGGCCTCTTCTGTCTTTACGTCATCTGGGCGAGTGAGAAAAGTGATGCTAAGGCCGCCTCCTTTTCCGAGCGCTTAGAAGCCACAAAAAAAGCTATCTGGGGCGTCTTGGCTCCGGTCATTATCCTGGTGGGTATCTATACGGGTATCTTTACCCCCACTGAAGCAGCTGCGGTGGCAGTGCTCTACGGTCTGGTGGTGGGTATCGCGCGCGGGACGATACGGCTAGGTGACTTGCAAGCCGTAATGGCAGAGGGCGTACTCAGTAGCGGCATGATTATGATGATCATCGTTGGAGCTATCTTGCTCGGCATGATTACCACTGTGCTGCAACTCCCGCAGAACCTGCTTGACTATGTTCAGGAGGCGAACATTTCGCGCTGGACGGTTATGGCCATACTCGTCGTCATTTATTTGATACTGGGCATGTTCCTAGAGGTTGTGTCGATACTGCTGATTACCCTTCCGATCGTTTATCCATTGATCACCTCGCTGGGTTTTGATGGGGTGTGGTTCGCGATTCTGTTGGTAATACTGATGGAGGCTTCCCTGATTACGCCTCCGGTGGGCATGAACTTGTTTGTCGTGCAAGGCATAACCAAGGCACGTTTGAGCGAAGTAGTGCGAGGTGTGTGGCCATTCATCATTTTGATGGCCGTCGCCCTAGGGTTGGTGATGGCCGTTCCTGAAATTGCATTGTGGTTCCCCAGCACCATGGGCTTCAACCGATAAAGTGAGAAAACCATGCACCAGCATACGACGGGTAGGATACATCTGCAGCGGCAAGGAGCGGTTGCGCATTTGATCATTGACCATCCGGGGAAGCGGAATGCACTGACCCTGGAAATGTGGGAAGGCCTGCCTGGTCTTGTGGCGGAGACGGATGCGGATAAAGATATTCGAATCGTCGTTCTGGAGGGCGCGGGCGAAAACTTCGCGGCTGGGTCTGACATTTCAGAGTTCTCCAAGCTCCGAAGCACGCCGGATGATATCGCGCGATACAACACGATCTCGTCTTTGGCGGTGCATAGCTTATTGTCTTTAAGTAAACCTCTTGTGGCACGGATCAAAGGCTCTTGCGTAGGTGCTGGGATGGCCTTGGCCGTACATTGCGACCTGCGCTACGCAACTGAGGATGCACAGTTTTCCATCCCGGCAGGGAAGCTTGGCATCGGCTACCGACATTTATGGGTACAGCGTCTTTGCGCGCTGGTCGGTCCTGCTAAAGCGAAGGAAATCATGTTTAGTGCTGGACGCTACCAAGCCGAGAGTGCGCTGGGCATGGGGTTGGTCAATCAGCTGTACGACGATGAGCAGTTCAAGCAGATGCTATGCACACTCTGTTCGATGGCGCCCTTGTCATTGGCAGCAAGCAAAGTGGCAATCGAGCAGGCGATCAGCCCGTACGGTTATGACCATGACAGATGCGCGGCAGCTGTACAGGCATGCTTCAACAGCCAAGATTACATAGAGGGACGTGCAGCGTTTGATGAAAAACGCACACCCAAATTCATCGGCCATTAAGGCAACGCAATTCAGGAGACTATCTTGGCGGTTATAAATATCAAGCGCATCACATTGGTGCAGGGCGTAGGTGGATTTTGGGTCAACGACCAGCCAGCCATCCAACTCGGTGCCACGCCCGATGGCTTCTTCTACAACGAGCCGTCGCGCTCACCGGGCTTTTCAGCTATTCGGGAGCCAAGCATCGCCTATTGTGTGATGATCGAACTGACGAATGGAGAGTTTGCCTACGGTGATTGCGTGACGGTTTTGAATTTGGGCTATGGCGGTCGGCCGTTGCCTTTGCTTGCTGCGGACATGCCTCGTGCTCAGCGGGCACTAAGTGTTCTATTCAATGGAAAGAGCTTTGCGAGTTTTCGCGAGGCAGCACAAGAGCTTGAAAGTGATCAGTGGCAGGATGACATCGTCCGGCCCGTTGCATTTGGCGTATCCCAGGCATTGCTTTCTGCAGCTGCGCTATCGGAATCTACAACGATGGTGCGCGTGCTGATGAAGGAGTATGGCGTTGAGCAATACTCTCGTCCAGGCATCGCGGGATCTTGTGGCGGCAACTGGGAAATGAATGTTGATAAAGCCATTGTGCGGCAGATAGACATGTTTCCGCAAAGTGCTATTCAGACGCCCGATCAGTGCGAACGGTTGCCTCAGTATGTCACATGGATCAACGAGCGAATTCGTAACCTAGGTGGCGCCGGCTATCAGCCAGACCTGCATTTTGACTTTCATTCTTCATTAGGACGCCTGTACGGCAACGATCTGGACAAGGTATGTGATTATCTGGCCGATATTGTAGAACGTGCGGGCGGTTATCAAGTGTATTTTGAAGATCCGCTTTTTGCTGAAACGGCGGACGAAGCACTTCAGCGCATGGCCGAGTTGCGCGAGCAGCTGGCTAAGCGCGGGCTGCCATGCCGTCTGATTGCCGATGAGTGGGTGAACGCACCAGGTGCTGTGGCGAGCTTTGCGCAGGCTCAGGCAGCTCATGCCTTCCAGATCAAAACGCCTGACAATGGTTCACTAATCAACACTATCGAAGCTATCCGCACTTGTCATCAGCACGGCATTCTTGCCTACCTAGGCGGAAGTTGCAACGAGACGGATATTTCGGTGCGTGCATCGGTGCATGTTGGAATCGCTATGAACGTGTGGCGGATGTTTACGCGACCTGGGCTGGGTTTTGATGAGGGTCTGATGGTGACTACCAATGAAATGAACCGAACGATAGCTCGTCTGCAATCTGAAGATATCATCGGCTGAGCTCGGCCTATTGCACTTGTCTTTACCCCTAATCAAACGACACCACCTATGACTTCTGTAATAAGGCAGGCTAGGCCCGCCCCCCGGGCTGTCACTATGGAGTTGGCGGCCCGGGTACCCGCTTATCAGTTCGATTCTCTGCCCGCCGATATCATTGAGTTAGTGCGGCAATGTATCGTTGATTGGTTCAGTGTCACACTCGCCGCGCTAGACGATCCAGTTCATCACGCCATGATGCGGGGCGCCGGACAGCCTGTTGGCAGTGCACATATCATCGGGCATGCGGATATGTATCCCATTGCGGCTGCCACTTTGGTGAATGGCACAACCGCCCACGCATTGGACTTTGATGATGTCAATCTTGCAATTTCGGGCCACCCAAGCGCGGTCATCTTTTCGGCTCTGCTCGCTTTGGCGGAGCAGGAAGGCAGCAGTGGTCAGGATGTTATCTCAGCTTTTGTTGCGGGCTACGAGACCGCTTGTCGAGTGGGTCGGCTGGTGTGTCCGGATCATCTTAATCGGGGTTTTCACGCCACGGGCACGGTTGGTGGCTTCGGGGCGGCCGCAGCCTGTGCGCATTTGCTGAAATTCGATGCTACGCAGACAGCCCGTGCTCTGGGTATCGCCGGGACACAAGCTTCCGGACTGAAGGCGATGTTCGGAACCATGGTAAAGCCGCTGCATGCTGGTCTTGCAGCCCGAAGTGGTTTGGAAGCGGCCCTTTTCGTGCTGCAAGGGGTCGACAGTCGTACTGACATATTGGAATGTGCACTGGGTTTCGCTCACACCCATAGTTCAGATTTTAATGTTGCGACACTTGATGAGGAGCCAACTCATTTTTATCTGCGCAATAACCTATTCAAATACGACGCGTCTTGCTATGGCACCTATGCTGCCATTGAGTGCGTTCGACAGCTGAAGACTACGCATGGGTTCAGCGCGGCAGAGGTTGATACTGTCCGTGTTCGCGCTGATCGGTCAGTCAACGAGTTGTGCAACATTCAACGCCCGCTCACTGGCTTGCAAGGAAAGTTCAGCTTGCGACTCAACACGGCGTTTGCGCTGTTAGGCGTTGATACAGGGCTTATCGAGTCTTATAGCGACGATGCCATGACGGCTCAGCACGTAGTGGCTCTACGTGATCGCGTTAGTGTTGAATTGGTCGATGACTGGCCCTCAATGCAGTCTGAGGTCACCATTCGAACCAAAGACGGGCAACAGTATGTGCACACGATAGACGGCGCTGTGTCCGACCCTGACGTGGCGGCTCAAGGTCGACGTATTGACGATAAGTTCGCTCGCCTGGCGGGGCAAGCGCTTGGCGGGGGGCAATCCCAATTGTTACTCGCGGCCATACAGACGCTCGAGCATGCATCGAATGTCAGAGTGCTGGCTGGGCTCTGCACAAAACCGTCCTAGCATCACCTTTTACAAAAAAATCAGGGTTATCCCTTATTACTGTGGCGGCCCCTGCTCGTTAAAATTACATTAAACGGAAATACATTCCATTGAATGGAAATAATGCGTAAAATTTAAGCTCGATACCTTGTTGTGGGCAGAGAAAGCGGTCACAGACAGCATTGGTCTGTGCGGAAGAGCGTCGTGGGACATAACCATTGCAGCAGTTTTCTTGGCATTCATCGTGGCGTAACTCAGCACTGGCGTGAATTTGCTCGTTGATGGGGGCGCGTTGGCGCGCAGGGATCCCTGATCTGATCATTCAAAGAAATCATCAAAGGACAGGAATAAATGAAAGAGTCGACTACTACCCTGGACAGTCAAGGCGCAAGCTTTGGCGACGAAGTGCTTCCCTTTACTGATCTGAGGGAAGACGAAGAACTACCGTTTGTGATGCAGGACGGTGCCGTAATGCTGCGGGGCAGCCGCAGCCAGTCGTCGGGCAGCATGGCATTTCCTGAGCGCTATGTTTGTTTGGAAACTGGCTCACGTGATATGGAGCCTTTCCTTTTCGGGCCTGATGGCAAGCTCTATTCCTACACGACGATACATGTGTCTTCGACACGCACCGTGCCTTACACCCTTGGTTATGTGGATTTCCCCAACGGAGTTCGCGTTCTGGCGCATATAGAGCAGGACGATGCCAATGCACCCATCGCATGTGACCAACCTGTGCAACTGCGCGCTACCGGCGCACGCTGGTTTGTTGTTCCTGTAACTAAACAGTCCGGAGTATGAAGATGAGTCAAGCATATATTATGGGTGCCGCGATGATTCCCATGGGGAAGCACCGTGATTCCAGTTATTCCGGCTTAGGCGTACCGGCCGTGCTCAACGCGCTGAGGTCGGCGGGCATCAAGCCCAAGGCCATAGAGGCCGTGGTGTGTGGTCATGCATTTGGCGGCATGCTGACCGGTCAACGTATCGTCAAAGAAATCGGCATCGGTTCCGCGCCAGTGACTAATGTAGACAACGCGTGTTCGGGTGGCGCTACTGCTCTGCACATTGCCTGGAAGGATATTCTTTCAGGAAAGCACGACATTGTCATGGTCATCGGCGTAGACAAGTTGACTCAGTTCGGTGGCGGCACACTTCCTTTGGTAGTTGAAGACCCCGAAGTTAGGCAGGGCATCGTCATGCCTGCCGTTTATGCAATGCGTGCTCAGCGCTATTTGTATGAGCGCGACGCGACTGTAGAAGATCTGGCCCGTGTCAGTGTTAAGGCTCGAAGCCATGGCGTCCGCAACCCTTACGCCCAGTTCCGTAGTGAAGTCACCATCGAGCAGGTGCTGCAGTCACGGCCTATATCCGATCCACTCACCTTGCTGCAGTGCTGCCCGACGGGCGATGGAGCTGCTTGCGTCATACTCGCCTCCGAGGCGGGACGCCGCAAGTTAGGCACTCCGGCAGTCCGCATTGCTGCATCGGTGCTTCATTCGGGTCAAGTAACAGCTGGGTTCCGCGATATGCTGCGTCCCGAGATCAGTTCCGATTCGGCCACCGACGCGTACGAGGCGGCCGGCTTCGGCGCATCAGATCTCGATGTCATCGAGCTCCATGATGCCTTCTCCATCGCTGAACTTGTGTACTACGAAGCACTCGGACTCTGTCCAGAAGGTGAATCAGCAAACTACCTCAGATCGGGCAAAACTACTTACGGCGGCGATGTGGTAGTCAATCCCAGCGGTGGGCTACTGTCGAAGGGGCACCCCGTGGGGGCAAGCGGTGTTGCCCAGGCAGTCGAAATTTATTGGCAGTTGACGGGGCAGGCAGGCGATAGACAAGTACCTAATGCCCGCCGTGGGTTGAGCCATGTCACTGGCGGCGGTATTGCCGGCCTGGACCATGGCGCATGCACGGTCCACTTGTATGAAGCCGCATAAGGAAGCAGTGATAATGAGTGCTACAGGCAGTAAACCTTTGGCAGGCTACCGGATTCTGGACTTGACGACCTTCCTGTCTGGGCCGTTTTGTACACAAATACTGGCCGACTTGGGCGCCGATGTCGTCAAGCTGGAGGCACCGGAAGGAGACTCTAGCCGACATATCCCACCTCATTTTGTCGGAGATGACAGCGCATATTTTTTAGGCATCAATCGTAGCAAAAAAAGCATCGCCATCAACATGAAATTGCCCGAAGGATTGGCTCTCGCCAAGAATTTGATCAAAAATTGCGACGTCGTAGTCGAGAATTTTCGACCGGGCGTAGCACGGCGCATTGGCCTGGATACTGAGGCGCTACGATCTGAGGCACCCCGACTGATCTGGGCGTCTATAAGCGGCTTCGGACAGGACGGGCCAATGAGTGACCGTCCCGCTTACGACATGATCGTGCAGGCGCTGTCGGGTGTCATGAGCCTAACTGGCGAGCCCGGGCGGCCTGCTGTGCGACTGGGCATCCCGGCCGGTGACATGGTGGCAGGCATGTATGCAGCGATCGCAATCAATGCAGCGCTCGCGGATCGCGAACGCTGCGGTGTGGGAAGGCACATCGATGTATCGATGCTCGACTGTCAGCTCGCCATGCTGTCGTATCAGAGCACCTATGCCCTCGTCGCCGGCGTCACACCTGAGCGTCAGGCGGCGCGCCATGATTCCATTCCTACCTACCGCTCATTTGTTGGTGGAGATGGGCGTGAGCTTGTGATCACTGCCAATACTGAGCGGATGTGGCGTGGCCTTTGCGATGCTCTAGGGCTGCCAGAGCTGTCCGCAGACACGCGGTTCTCCAGTGGTGACCGACGCCTGGAAAATCGCGAGGCGTTATGGGAACTGCTGGAAAAGGCGTTTCTTGCGCGACCGGCGGCCGAATGGATAGAGCCACTGGCTGCCAGCGGCGTGCCTGTCGCGCTAATCAAGACAGTTCCTGAGGCCTTAGCGGATGCGCGCGAGAGTGGACGCGGCATGATCATGGAGCTGTCGAAGGACGAAGACACAGCAATAGATGTTGTGGGTAACCCGATTAAATTCATCGGCGTCAATGAAGATAGTGGCAGCTATCCGCCTGCGCTAGGCGAAAATACGTATGATGTACTCGAAGCCTGGTTAGGCTTGGACGCTGTAAAGGTGGGCGGCCTTGTTGATATCAAGGCGGTGCTATTGAAAGATCCGGTAGATAGTTAAGGAGACTCGCTTCCTTTGCCTACGATCACGCCGAGAGGCGCTTCGTAATCCCGGATCAATGACGTGAAGTCGCGTTCCGGATCGCCAGTTTCCATCGCCCCTTTCCAGATATCAGCCATGCAACGTACTCCTGAGACGTCCATGCCGACGGCTTGGGCTTCCTGAACGAACAGATCAAGGTCTTTTGCAGCCGTCCGCACGGAAGCCCCATAATCGAACTGACGTGTCAGAATTGATGTGGGGAATTTATCCAGCGTGGCCGCGCTGCGGCCCGAGCTTGTGTTGATTACATCTATCATAGTGCTGGCATCTAGCCCTGCTGCAACGCCAAATACTATCGTCTCGCAGGCCAAGGCCAGGGTGCTTAAAGACATGGCGTTGTTGACCAGCTTACACGCTTGTGCCAACCCCGGCTTTTCGGCTACCAGGAAAGTCTTGCCGCTATAGTCGTTGATGATGTTTTCGACTTCTATCCAGGTGCTGGCAGGTGTGGCAACCATGGAAGTGAGTTTTCCTTGTAGGGCCGCCCGCGGGCCGCCGCTGACGGGGGCATCGACCAGTTGAATGCTTCGATTCGCCAGCGTTGCGGCGATGTTCTGACATGCGCGGACGCCTATTGTTGAGGTTTCTATGTAGATACGTACGGCCTTGCCATGGCAGACACCATCGTCGCCGAGTGCCACCTGATGACTGGCCGCCGGCGAGGGCAGGCATGCGATGACGACGGATGCCTGATCGGCTAAATCGCGTGGGGAAGCCGTGCTACGTGCACCGAGTTTGACCATTCGAAGGACTGCATCTGTTGAAAGATCGAATACTAGTGCTTCGTTGCCTGCACGCAGATATTGTTCTGCGATTGCCGAACCCATCAGACCTAAGCCTATAAACCCTACGGTGTGTGTCATGCTGCTATGTCCCTGTGCGATGCCTAGTATTGATCACATTGTAGCGAAAGCAGGGCCTAGTATTCCATTCTCTGCAAGCCATTTCCGCTAGATGGTATTATCGTCGGCAAATAAACAGCAACTCCATAGGTGATAGTGTGGCAACAAGCGAATCTCTCGGAACAGTGGCGCGCGTCATTGCCCTTCTGCGCGTCATGGCGGAAAGCCAGAACGATCTCACGCTCACGGCATTGTCGGACAAGCTAGCACTTGCACCATCGACGACTCATCGTTTGCTTGCGTTGCTCATCAAGGAGGGTCTGATAGGCCGAAATGCCGCCACCAAGACCTATTACTGCGCTGCAGAGTTTGTACGAATATCGTCGTTGGTATTAGGCTCTTCTAGTGTGGGTGACCTCGCTGAACCCATACTTCATTCGCTGACTTCCTCATTTAACGAGAGCAGTATGCTATGCCTGTATCTGGAGCGCGAGCGACGCTATACGATAACGAAGGTTGTTCATGGCACTCAACTGCTGCGATACGACATTCAGGAAAACAGAGCACTTCCTCTGGCCTGGGGTGCGTCCGCGCGCAGCATATTGGCTTTTCTGCCTCAAGCAGAAATAGACGATATTCTTGCTAAGGCGGAGCCTTCGCACGTCAACGGAGAGGTGGTTGACGAGGCGACCTATGCAGATCTCGAGCTCACCCGACAACGCGGTTATGCATATACCCCGGGACAACGCGTCGCGGGATCCGTCGGCCTAGGCGCACCATTCTTCAATGCAAGCGGACGGGTTGTTGGTTCCGTCTGCATCACCATTCCGCGTAACCGTTTTGAACCCTCACAGGAAAAGATAGTGGGCCAAGCCTTGATTGAACATGCCGGTCGACTCAGCCACAGCCTCGGATATTTGCCTGGCGGTTAGGGCTTTCCCGCCAGGGCTGGGGGGGCTGTATACGGCGCCTATGTGGCGCCGTATCGTGCAAATGGGTTACTAGAGCCCAGCATGTGATCCTTACAACGCTAATGAGTTCTGCATGATGATCTCGTTCCGGTTGAATGCTCTGGGCAAGCTGCATATCTTTCTTTGTCGATATTGAGCACCCGTACGGCGAACATCCCTCTGATGCTTGAACCCAGCAGCCATGCTCTGGCTGTATGTGCAGCTTAGGTTGATCTCTCAATACAAGAAAACACGGATTAGGGGTTGGATCGGAAGCCAGCATTTCATAGCCCTTCAACAATAATCATTAAAATGGCTACATGAATGCCTCATTGTTCCCGCGCCGGCAAATTGCCAGCGCGCCGGACTGGCACATTTCTTTGTCTGGGGAGAACTATGTTTTTGAAAAACGCGTGGTATGTGGCCGCGCTGGCTGAAAATGTCGGCCGAGATTTGCACGCTGTGAAAATGTTAAATGAAGACATCGTGCTTTACCGTAAGTCAGATGGTCAGGTTGCCGCGCTTGAAGATGCCTGTCTCCATCGTAAACTGCCGCTTTCCATGGGGCGCTTAAAGGGCGACACGGTGGAATGTGGTTACCACGGGCTGGTGTTTGACTGCTCAGGAGCCTGTGTCCACTCACCAGGCATGGCACGGCCTTCAAGTGCCGCCGTGGTGCGCAGCTATGCCTGTATGGAACGGTACGGCTTTGTGTGGGTCTGGATGGGCGACGCCGCGCTAGCCGACCCGGCAAACATGGTTACGGTTGACCATTGGGGTGATCCTCAATGGGGCATGAACCGTGGCGACGCCATGACAGTGCACTGTAATTATCTTTACCTGACCGATAACCTGCTTGATCCTACCCATGTTTCGTGGGTACATCAGTCATCTTTTGGTAATGCCGATATTATTGGCGTCCCACTGGAGATAGACATGGCAGATCATGGCGTCACAGTGTCGCGGTGGATGCGCGATGTTGAGGTGGCGCCGTTTTACACCAAGTTTGTACGGTTTGAAGGCCGCTGTGACCGCAAGCAGCAGTATGAGGTTCGCTTTCCGTCGCAAGCTATTATTCGCGCTATTTTCAAGCCGGCGGGGCAGGGCAGCGAAACGGCGCCCTTCCATGATGATGTGTTTCTCATGGACTCCTACAATTTCCTGACCCCGGTCGATGACAGCACCACACGCTATTTCTGGTTTCAGATGCGTAACTTCAGCCCTGATGACGAGCAAGTGTCCAGCCAGTTTTCAGCGGATGTGCGCGATGCGTTTGCCGAAGATCGCGCTGTGCTTGAGGCGGTGCAGGCAGGCATGGCCAAAAGTCCTTCTAAACTGAATCTTCCGCTTGATGCCGGGCCTTTGCGCTTTCGTCGTAAGCTGCAGCAGTTTATTGACGCTGAGCAGACGCACCAGGCTGTGACGCCAGGTAGTCAAGCTACCGGGATGAAGGGCGCAGAAGCGTTGCTTTAATTACTTGCGGCCGCACCTATGGCTTAGAATCAATTTGTGGCAGGCACAACGAGGGGGGTGGCATGACGACAGGCGAATGGATCGCGGTGGGTATTTTTGTATTCGGGCTGGGGTGCTCGGCTTCGCTTTTCTGGTGGCTGATGCGGATTGTGCGGCGTGACCGTCGCAAGGCGGGAGGTGATGGGCGCCGTTAGGGCTTGCATTTCGCTGCATTTTGGCGCGACTTGCGGTAATCTAGCGGATTCTCTTTTTATGCGCTTTCTTGGGGCGTTCAGGCTTGAATCATGGATTCGTACTCATATTCCTACACATTTTCCAAACGCGCCCAGCAGCTAACCAGCTCGACCATTCGAGAAATTCTCAAGGTTACAGAACGGCCTGAAATTATTTCATTTGCCGGGGGGCTTCCGTCACCCAAGGGGTTCCCCATTGAGGCGATGAAGCAGGCTTTTAATCGTGTGCTTGAAAGCAAAGGCGAGTCGGCGCTGCAATATGGCCCCACTGAGGGTTATGCGCCGCTGCGTGCCTGGGTAGCGCAAGATCTCAAGCATTCTGGCGCCGACGATGTGTCGCCAGACGAGGTGCTTATTGTCTCGGGTTCGCAGCAGGCGCTTGATATGCTGGGCAAGCTGTTTATCGATCCGGGCAGCAAAGTGCTGGTCGAGGCACCCAGTTATCTGGGAGCGCTGCAGTCGTTCTCGCTGTTTGAGCCTGCGTATCAGTCGGTGCCTACTGACGAAGGTGGCCTCATCCCCGAGAGCCTTACACCTGAAACAGCCGCGGGGGCGCGATTCATTTACGCGCTGCCTAATTTTCACAATCCAACCGGGCGTACGCTAAGCCTTGAGCGACGCAAGGCATTGGTCGAGCGATGTGCGGCGCTGCAGGTGCCTATTATTGAAGACGACCCCTATGGTGAGCTCCGCTATGCGGGCGAGCCATTGCCGGGTTTATTGGGGCTGGGGCGGGCTGCGGGCGCGACGGTTATTCGTCTGGGTTCATTTTCAAAGGTGCTCGCGCCTGGTCTGCGTCTGGGTTATATCGTGGCGCCGCGTCGTATTATTTCAAAGCTGGTGCAGATCAAGCAGGCTACCGATCTGCATACAGCGTCGCTCACGCAGATGGCTGTGTACGAAACCATTAAAGATGGCTTTCTTGATACCCATTTGCCGGTTGTGCGACAGCTCTATAAAGAGCAGTGCGGTTACATGCTTGATGCCATTGAAGAGCACTTCCCCGATACCTGTTCCTGGACAAAGCCCGATGGTGGCATGTTCATTTGGATAACCCTGCCAGCGCATATTGATGGCAGCAAGTTGCTTGAACAGGCAGTTGCCCGCAATGTGGCTTTTGTGCCCGGCGCACCGTTTTTTGCGGGTGAAGGGCGACAAGATAATACATTCAGGCTCAGTTTTGTTACCGTCTCTGAAGCAAAAATCCGTGAGGGCATCGCCATTCTGGGCGAGCTCATCAAACAAAGTTAAACCACAAGGCGCAATATGCGCCTTGTGCGTATTGGCAATCTTCGCTATTTGGTAATGACTTTTTCCAGTAACTCTTCACATCAGCGTCCTGTCGACCGGGCTCCTGGCACGCCAGACCTCGCCGACATGAGGCCTGATGACTGGGTAGAACGCTGGCTGCCGCGTTCGTGGGGGCCTTATGCCCGGCTTTGCCGTCTGGACCGGCCTGTAGGCACCTGGCTTACGCTGCTGCCTTGTCTGGCGGCGCTGGTCCAGGCGGCTGATGGCTGGCCTACTTTGTTTCGTCTGGTTATTTTTTCTCTGGGCGCCTTGCTCATGCGGGGCATAGGCTGCTGTTTTAATGATATTTTTGACCGCAACTTTGATAGTCAGGTTGAGCGCACTCGGTTTCGCCCGCTGACCAGCGGTCAGCTCAGCCTGAAAAATGCCCTGTGGTTTGTATTCGCCCAGCTTGCCGTTTGCGCCTTGTTATTGCTCGCGCTCAACAACTATAGCCGGTGGCTGGCGGTGGCCCTGGTGCCCATTGTCATTGTCTACCCTCTGTGCAAGCGTTTTACATACTGGCCGCAAGTTGTGCTGGGTATAGGGTTTAACTGGGGCATGCTTATGGCCTGGTCTGACACGCAAAATAGCGTGCCTATGGGAGCGATCGCCTTGTGGCTGGGCGCAGTATTGTGGCAAGTCGGGTACGATTCGGTGTACGCGTATGTAGATCTGCGCGATGATCTCAAGCTTGGGCTGCGTTCTGCGGCCATGCGTTTTGGTGAAAACGGGCGGGCCTGGATAGGCGGTTTTTATGCAGCCACGGTGATCCTGTGGTTGTGGGGCGGCTACGACATGGGCATGAACTGGCCCTATTACGTAGTGGTGGCTGCCATAGGTGCGCATTTTGCCTGGCAGATCAGTGTTTTTGATCTTGGTCGCCCAGACCGCAGTTTTATGCTGTTTCGCGCAAACATTACGGTCGGTGTAATGTTGATTGTGGCTGCACTTGCGGGCACTGTCTTGCCCCTCTGAGACAGCGCCTTTTTGATAAGTGGCTTTTTGCCTTATTAGTAAAAAAAAGACTGGAAGATGACAAGTATTATCGAATATGTGGCGAGCGCACTTTTTGCGATTGCCATCATCCACACTTTTTCCGTGCCCTTTTTCGCTCGCCTGGCCAACCGCAAAGGTCCGCATTCAGGGCTTTGGCACATGCTGTCAGAGGTTGAGGCAGTGTTTGGTGTGTGGGCGTGCGTCATGCTGTTCGGCATGGCCATGTTGGTGAATGTGGATGAGATGGTCGCCTACGTCGATACCCGCGACTTTACCGAGCCCGCTTTCGTATTCGCCATTATGGTTGTCGCCGCCAGCCGGCCCATCATCGAGCTGGTCAACATGGCCGTAAAGGGCATTGCGCGCATTATGCCCATGCCCAATGCACTGGCCATGTTTTTTGTCACCATGACGTTCGTGCCGCTGGCTGGGTCGTTTATTACCGAACCTGCCGCCATGACGCTTGCCGCATTGCTTTTACGCGATGCCTATTTCAGCAGGCCAGGCCAGGCTGGCTTTAAATACCTGACCCTGGGCGTGCTGTTCGTGAACATATCAATAGGCGGTGTGCTTACCGCTTATGCCGCGCCGCCAGTGCTCATGGTCGCGAGCACATTTGGCTGGGATACTGCCTACATGGCAACGCATTTCGGCTGGCGTGCTGCAGCCGCTGTCGTCATCAATGCCAGCCTGCTTACCCTTATTTCCCGCAAGCATCTGCTGGACGGATCGCTTGGCGCTGCGCCAGTTGAAGAGGGAAGCAAGGTCCGCCCGCCCGTTCCGCTTACCGTTATTGGTGTGCACGTACTTTTCCTGGTGGGCATCGTGCTGTCGGCTCACCATGCCCCGATTTTCCTCGGTCTGCTAATGCTGTTCATTGGCTATGCTCATGCATATAGCCGTTACCAGAACGCGCTGCTGATTCGCGAAGGCCTGATGGTGGGTTTTTTCCTTGCCGGTTTGGTCGTACTGGGAGGGCTGCAGAAGTGGTGGTTGCAAGAGTTGCTCGCTGGCCTTTCCCCGATTGTGCTGTATTGGGGAGCTACCGCCCTGACGGCTCTTACAGACAATGCTGCGCTCACCTATCTGGGCTCTCTGGTTGAAGGAACCGACGAAATCTGGCGCTACATGCTGGTGGCCGGAGCGGTTACAGGTGGGGGGCTGACAGTGATTGCCAATGCACCCAACCGGCCGGGTTCTCCATTTTGAAGCGATGCTTTCCCGATGGCGCGATCTCGCCGCTTAAACTTTTGCTGTCGGCGATTGTGCCTACTCTGGTGGCGGCAATGATGTTCATCTTGTTCGGTCGCTTTTAAGCCGTGACCCCGTATCCGGTACGGGGGTGCAAAAAGAGCTAAAATTGGCTGTTTCCCGCCCCGTCGCTCATCAGAGCCGCTCAGGCTGAGCAGCCAGAGTTGGCCTGTAGCGGCGGGGCGCAGTTTCTGGACATTTTCGTTAGGATTTTGTCGTGCCTATTTATGCTTATCAATGCAGTGCCTGTGGCCACGCCCAAGATGTGTTGCAAAAACTATCAGACCCCCTGCTCACAAATTGCCCTGAATGCGGTAAACCGACCTACGTAAAGCAGGTTACCGCCGCTGGCTTTCAGTTGAAAGGCACGGGCTGGTATGTCACTGATTTCCGCAATAATGGTTCATCCGCCAAGCCGGCTACGCCGGCGAGCGAAGGCGGCGGCCAGGCGGCTACCACGCCGGCACCTGCCTCCACGCCTGCTTCTAAGGCCTAGGCCTGAACACTGCAGCTACGGGTGGCGTGCCCAAAACATGAAGTCGTGCCCCGGCGGTGCGCTGCAAAACCTGGCAGCATGCCCCATGCCGGCACCTAAAAAGCGGGCTTTTCATTCGCCCGCTTTGGTTTCAATCCAAGATATTTATATACGGAGTAATCCTTGATGCGTACCTGCTACACCGGCGAGGTCAACACAAACTATCTCGATCAGACAGTTACCCTGTTTGGCTGGGTTCATCGTCGTCGCGATCACGGCGGAGTCATCTTCATTGACTTGCGCGATCGTGCAGGCCTGGCCCAGATCGTCGTGGATCCTGACAATGAGTTGGCGTTTTCTACTGCCGAAAGCATACGCAATGAATACTGCGTGCGTGTTACGGGCCTGGTGCGCATGCGTCCCGAGGGCACCCGTAACGCCGACCTGGCTTCTGGCGAAATTGAAATCCTGTGTCGCGAAATAGAGGTGCTTAATGCGTCCGTGACGCCACCTTTTCAACTTGATGACGACAATCTGTCCGAAACAACACGGCTGACGCATCGTGTGCTTGATTTGCGCCGTCCGCAAATGCAGAACAATCTCATGCTGCGCTACCGTGTCACCATGGAAGTGCGTAAATACCTTGATGCACTGGGTTTTGTCGATATCGAAACTCCCATGCTTACCAAGAGCACGCCGGAAGGTGCGCGTGACTACCTGGTGCCTTCGCGGGTAAATGCCGGCGAATTCTATGCGCTGCCACAGTCGCCACAGCTTTTTAAACAGATGCTTATGGTGGCGGGCTTTGATCGCTATTATCAGATCACCAAATGCTTCCGTGATGAAGATTTGCGCGCTGACCGGCAACCAGAATTTACGCAGATAGACTGCGAAACATCGTTCCTCGACGAAGTGCAGATTCGTGAAATCTTTGAGGGCATGATCCGCCAGGTATTTGTTGCAGTACAAAAGGCAGAGCTGCCGGCTCAGTTTCCTACCATGACATGGGAAGAAGCCATGCTGCGCTTTGGGTCTGACAAACCCGATTTGCGTGTCAAGCTTGAGTTCGTTGACGTGGCCGACCTCATGCGCGAAGTTGATTTCAAGGTGTTCTCTGCACCGGCCAATGATCCATCCAGCCGCGTCGTGGCCCTGCGCGTGCCAGGTGGCGCGGCCATGCCCCGAAGCGAAATAGATGCCTACACCAAGTTCGTGGGCATTTATGGTGCCAAAGGCCTGGCTTATATCAAGGTCAACGATGCAGCTGCAGTGCCTGAGGGTCTGCAGTCGCCCATCGTCAAGAACATTAATGTTGAAGTCCTGCGCCAGCTTATTGAGCGCACCGGTGCACAAAGCGGCGATCTTATCTTTTTGGCGCCGACAAAACCAAGGTCGTTAACGACGCTATTGGCGCGCTGCGCGTCAAAATTGGTCACAGCGAATTTGGCCGGGAGCATGGCTTGTTCGAGGCGGGCTGGAAGCCTCTTTGGGTCGTTGACTTTCCCATGTTCGAATACGATGAGGAGGAGGGCCGATATTATGCTGCACACCACCCCTTCACCAGCCCCAAAGATGGTCATGAAGACTTTCTCACCACTGACCCAGGTCGTGCCATTGCTAAAGCCTACGACATGGTGCTCAATGGCTGGGAACTGGGCGGCGGGTCAGTGCGTATTCACCGTGCCGAGGTACAGAGCAAGGTGTTCAGGGCGCTTAATATTGATGCTGAAGAAGCAGAAAGTAAATTTGGCTTCCTGCTTGATGCGCTGCAGTACGGTGCGCCGCCGCATGGTGGTGTGGCATTTGGCCTCGATCGCCTGGTCACCATGATGGCCGGAGCAGACTCCATCCGGGACGTTATCGCTTTTCCAAAAACGCAGCGAGCACAATGTCTGCTGACGCAGGCTCCCTCGAGCGTCGACGAAAAACAGTTGAAGGAGCTTCATATCCGTTTGCGTGCGGTTGATGTAAAGTAAAGAGGTCACAGGGAGTACATACGTGTCCGTCATCAGGGTCGTAAGTTACAACATTCACAAAGGGCGCTCTGCCATGGGTGCCCGCGACTCGTTGTCAGAGATGCGCCTGGGGCTATATGGTCTGCAGCCTGACCTGCTGTTTTTGCAAGAGGTTCAGGGGCGTAACGAGCAGCGTATCAGCCTGCATGCCCAGCATGAATCGCTGGGTGCCGCGCTTAGCATGGATGCGGCCTATGGTTGTAACGCCATACGGCCGCAGACCGATCACGGCAATGCATTGCTGTCGCGTTTTCCTATCGTTCACCACGAAAATCAGGATATCTCAGACCACCGTATGGAGCAGCGCGGTCTGTTGCATGCCCAAGTTAATATCGACGACGTTCCGGTGCACTGCCTGGTCGTGCACCTGGGCTTGTTCGCAAAGGGGCGTTCACGCCAGGTGGCAGCGCTGGTTGAGCGTATCAAACGTCTGGTTCCAGAGGGCGAACCTATGCTTATCGCCGGTGATTTCAACGACTGGAATAACCGGCTGGCTCCGTTGTTTGTAAAACAGCTGGGTCTGTACGAAGTATTTGCGTTTGCACCCCATGCCGATACTGGCCCGAAACTTTTGCGAAATTCCATGCAACGGCTGCGCAGCGGGCTGCTGGTACCCACCAAGAAACCGCTGGTGCAAAACGTGCATGAGCTGGGCATGCATGGCGGGGCGCGACTGGCACCGCCACCGCGTACGTTTCCAGCCGCTTTTCCGTGGCTGCGGCTTGACCGCATTTATCAGCGTGGGTTTGCCGTGCGCAAGGCGCGAGTGCTTCAGGGCCAGCCGTGGCGGCAAATATCTGATCACGCGCCGCTCTACGCGGAGCTTGAGCTCCCCTGACGTTGCAACGGCATTTCGCGGGCCGGCACGTTCTTCATCTTATGTTGCATTATGCTGGGCTGGGCTGGGCCGAACTGGTCTTTGCTAGTCTTGGCTAGTCTGGATCGGGCTGGTCTAGTGTCGCCTTGTATAGTCTTGTCTGATCTGCTTCGCTTGGCGACTGTAGAGGATTTGTGACCGCCCGTCGGCGGGCTGGTAGTATATTTGAGCCACCGTATCCTTGGGCATTGCTTCCAGCGACCGGGCGACAGGACCAGGCCGCCACACCGGTGTCGTCTGGCATACACAATATATGTGGAGACGGTTTGTATGGATCCTAACGACAACCCCATAGGGTATGCGCCCGACGAGCTTGACCGGCAATACAACGCCCGGGCATCTGTACCTGATTGCCAGCCTTTTCTGCAAGAGTATGCCGACTACAGCGCTCAGGCGCGACGTGAAGTGGCTGGCGACCTGGGGGTGCCGTACGGGCCACATGCTGACGAAACACTCGATATTTTCCCGGCTGCCGGAGCTGTGCCGGTGTATCTGTTTATTCATGGCGGTTACTGGCGTGCTCTGTCCAAGGATGACAGTGCTTTTATGGCACCTGCCTTCGTCCGGCAAGGCGCTACTGTCGTGGTTGTCAATTACTCTCTTGCGCCGGACGCTTCATTGCCTGGCATTGTGGATCAGTGCAGACGGGCATTGGCCTGGGTATACCGGCACATTGAGCGATATGGTGGTGACCCTGCGCGTATTCATGTCAGTGGCAGTTCGGCCGGTGGGCACCTGGCCGCCATGTTGCTGGCGTCAGGCTGGCAGGAACAGCTTAATGTACCCGAGCATGTCATACAGAGTGCCAGCCCTATCAGTGGCTTGTTCGATTTGCGGCCGCTGGTGCGTACGCATATCAATGCGTGGGCACACATGGACTGGCAGTCTGCCCGCGCGCTGAGCCCGGTATTTCATTTGCCCCGTGTTGCCTGTCCGTTGTTGCTGGCCTGGGGTGAACATGAAACAGACGAGTTCAAGCGCCAGAGCAGCATGTATGCGCAGGCGTGGGCAGAGCTCGACTACCCGGTGCAATGTCTTGAGGTGGCTGGCACCAACCACTTCAATATCCTCATGCAGTTGCGCGATGCGAAGTCTGCACTGAGCCGTTCAGTCTTTGGCTTGATGGGGCTGTAATGCCGATGTTTGCATCTGCGGTCAGAGGCTACAGGCTGATATCCAGGAAGTCGGGGCGCCATGCCACGTAGCCGCACGCGCCTGAGCTGGACTGAAGGCAATCAGATCACACTTCTGCACAACGGGGCCGATTTTTTCGATGCGCTGTGCGAGGCGATTGATGCGGCCAAGGTGACGGTGCATCTTGAAACTTATATCTTCAGCATGGATGACACCGCCCGGCGTGTCCTTCGGCATTTGCGTGGTGCGTGCAAGCGCGGCGTCAAGGTCCGCGTTGTTATCGATGGGTTTGGCAGTGCCGAAACGGCTCAGGAAGTGGTGCGGCATCTGGCAGAGATGCGGGCGCAACACAGGGTGTACAGGCCAGAACCAGTGGGCGTCAGCTCGGTGCGTTTCAATTTGCGGCGTTTGCGTCGCCTGCACCGCAAGACGGCAGTTATTGATGAGGAGCTGGCGTTTGTGGGTGGCATCAATATTCTGGATGACTTTGTAGATATCCCGGACAACGGCAAAGAACCCGCGCCACGCTTTGACTTTGCAATAAGCATGCGTGGGCCCATTGTCGACTATGTGGCCCGAGCTCAGCGGGCGTTGTGGCTGCGCATGGCCTGGCGGCGTCGCGACAATTGGTCACTGTTTTACCAGCGGCTCAAGCATTGGGGCGAATGGCGTCAGGCGCGGCGCAAGCGCAGTCAGCCTCATCACAAGGCAGGTGTTCGTGCTGCTTTGCTGCAGCGTGACAATGTCCGTAACAGGCAGACCATAGAAAACGTCTACCTGGAGACCATAGCCGGCACTACGTCAGACATATTGATTGCCAACGCCTATTTTCTGCCGGGCAGACGGCTGCGCAAGGCCCTGAGGGAGGCAGCTCAGCGTGGTGTGCGGGTGCGCTTGCTGCTTCAGGGGCACGCCGAATACGCCATGCAATACCGGGCCTGTCGCTACATGTATTGTGAGTTGCTGGATGAGGGCGTGGAGATTTATGAGTACATGGCCAGCTATTTGCACGCCAAGGTGGCGGTCATGGATAGCTGCTCCATGGTGGGCTCTTCCAATCTGGATCCGTTCAGTTTGCTGCTGGCGCGCGAAGCCAATGTATATATCCAGGATTCTGGTTTTGCGGACCAGCTCAGGGCAGTGCTAGAGCAGGAAATGCGCGATCACTGCGCACGTGTCACGTCAGAGACGCTATTGCGTCGCAGCTTGCTGGGGCGCTGGGCAGATGCGTTGGCGTACTTTATGTTGCGCATGGGTGTTGCTATAACCGGGCAGTCGAAGGAGTACTGAATATTCGTTACACTCGACAGAGTCCGGCGTGCCCGGATTTTATTCGGGTTGCCCTAACAACTCACGGAGGAGTACATGAAAACTAAAGCCGCCGTCGCCTGGCAGGCTGGCCAGCCACTGACCATTGAAGATGTCGAGCTCGAAGGCCCCCGTGCAGGCGAGGTACTTGTCGAGATCAAGGCAACTGGTATTTGCCACACCGATTATTACACCCTGTCGGGGGCGGATCCCGAAGGCATTTTCCCGGCCATTTTAGGGCATGAGGGTGCTGGTGTCGTACTCGAGACGGGTAGTGGTGTTACGTCACTCAAGGCAGGCGATCATGTTATCCCGCTATATACGCCAGAGTGTCGCCAGTGCAAGTCGTGCCTGTCGCGCAAAACCAATCTTTGTACCGCCATACGTGCAACGCAGGGCAAGGGTTTGATGCCAGACGGTACGTCACGGTTTACCGTGGGCGGCAAGCCTGTACATCATTACATGGGCACCTCGACGTTTTCCAACCACATTGTTGTGCCCGAGATTGCGCTTGCCAAAATTCGTAATGACGCGCCTTTTGACAAGGTCTGTTATATCGGCTGCGGTGTCACTACTGGCCTTGGCGCGGTGCTTTTTACCGCCAAGGTTGAGGCAGGCGCCAATGTGGTGGTTTTTGGCCTGGGCGGCATAGGCTTGAACGTCATTCAGGGTGCACGCATGGTGGGTGCCGACAAAATCATTGGCGTTGATATCAACCCCGAGCGCCAGGCCATGGCACGCAAGTTCGGCATGACGCATTTCGTCAACCCTAAAGAGGTCGACAATGTGGTTGACCACATTATTCAGCTGACTGACGGCGGTGCTGATTATTCTTTCGAATGCATAGGCAACACCGAGGTTATGCGTCAGGCACTTGAGTGCTGTCATCGTGGCTGGGGCAAATCTATCGTAATTGGTGTGGCCGAGGCGGGTGCTGAAATTGCCACCCGCCCGTTCCAGTTGGTCACTGGCCGCGTCTGGACAGGTTCAGCTTTTGGTGGTGCGCGTGGCCGTACCGACGTGCCGAAGATTGTTGACTGGTATATGGACGGCAAAATCAATATCGACGACCTGATCACGCACACCTTGCCGCTAGAACGTATTAACGAAGGCTTCGATCTGATGAAGAGCGGTGAGTCGATACGTTCGGTTGTCATGTACTGACCACGCGCCTGATATAGGCCCCGACCTTCACGGCGAGGCTTGGCGGGGCAGTCATTTCTGGAGCCCAGGGCTCCCTGTCACAGTGGCCGAGAAGCTCTGGCCGCTGCGGCAGCATGCATCACTACGGAGGACGTATACCAATGACTGAAACCAGTCTTGAGCTCGTAAGCGAGCATCGTTGTTTTGATGGCACACAACGTTTTTACCGGCATCACTCGGACACCATAGGGCTGCCGATGGGGTTTTCAGTGTTCCTGCCGCCACAGGCCCAGGAAAACAAGGTGCCTGTGTTGTTTTATCTGGCCGGGCTGACGTGCACCGAAGAGACCTTCATGATCAAGGCAGGCGCGCAGCGGTTTGCCGCCCAGCACGGCATCATGCTTGTCGCGCCCGACACCAGCCCGCGCGGTGCGGGTGTGGCGGGGGAAGACGAAAACTGGGATCTGGGTACCGGAGCGGGCTTTTATGTGGATGCCACACAAGAGCCCTGGAGCCAGCATTACCGCATGGAAACTTATATTGCTTCTGAGCTGTATGAATTGGTGACGCAACAGCTTCCAGGCGATGCGGCGCGTGCAGGCATTTTTGGCCACTCTATGGGAGGTCATGGCGCCTTGGTGCTGGCACAGCGGCATCGCGAAAAATTTCAGTCGGTGTCGGCGTTTGCACCGATCGCGGCGCCATCGCGCTGCCCCTGGGGTGAGAAAGCATTTACTGCTTATCTGGGTTCGGACCGTCAGGCCTGGGCTAGCCATGACGCCAGCCTGCTCATGGAGCAATCGCAATGCCCGTTTCCGCAAAGCATTTTGATAGACCAGGGTTTGGATGACTCTTTTCTGGCACAGCAGCAACTACTGCCCGAAGCGTTTGAGGCGGCTTGCGCCCAGGCGCAACAGCCTCTGGTCCTGCGCCGCCATGAGGGGTATGACCACGGTTATTACTTTATTTCGACGTTTATGGAAGACCATATGGCCTTTCATGCCGAGCGTCTAAGCAGCAGCGCATAAACTGCAAGCAGGGCTTGCTGCGCGGTGCGAGGTGTAGCCCGGCTCGCGTAGCGGGTCTGAAGAGTAAAAGGGCGGGCTCGCTTTATTGCGGCCCGCCCTTTTATTACTCTTTTGCTGCCGTTTCAGGCTACTTCGCCAGGTGCCATTGCCCGTCTTTAACGGTAATGAGCTCACGCCCACGCTCATCGAAACCGCTATGATCTTCGGGGGTCATGGTGTACACCCCTTGTGTCGCCACGAGCTCTTTAGTGCTTTCTAGTGCGTCACGCAGGGCTGAACGAAACTCTGGCGTACCTGGTTTCGCTGTTTTGGCAGCCTCAGGAATCGCGCGCTCGAGCAGCAGTCCGGCATCGTACACATTGGCACCAAAGGTGGCGGGCCGTTCTTTGTAAATGGCCTCATAGCGCTGGATGAAGTCTTGTGCGATGGCTTTAGATGGGTTGGAGTCGGCGATTTCGGGCAACACAAGCATGAGGCTGGCTGCCAGTATTGTGCCTTCAACGTCTTTGCCGCCCAGCTTCAGAAAGGCCGGAAGCGCCGCACCGTGGGTCTGGTAAAAAGTGCCTTTGTAGCCCTGTTTGACCAGGGTGGCCTGAGGCAGTACGGCGGCGGTGCCTGTACCGGCAACCAGCACGGCATCCGGGTTGGCCGATTTGATCTTCAGGGCTTGCCCTGTGACCGAACTGTCAGAACGCTGGTAGCGCTCGGTAGCCACGATGTCTATGCCATTTTCTTTGGCCAGTTTTGATGTGACGTTGAGCCAGTCTTCACCATAGGCATCGTTAAAGCCTATAAAGCCCAGCGTTTTCACATGATGTTTCACCATATGCTCAACCAGAGCCTTGGCGATGATGCCGGTATTTTGCGTGGTTTTGAACACCCATTTTTTTGTGCTGTCATGGGCAAAACGACCTCGGCCGTTCCAACCGGTGCGAGCATGGGCGTGCCCGATTCGGCGACAAACTGCAAAATACCCATGGCGTTGGGTGAGCCCGTTGGTCCGATAAACGCATCGATGTGCTGCTCGCTGACCAGTTTTCTGAAGCTGGTCACGGTTTGTGTCGGGTCGCTGCCATCATCCAGAGAAATGTATTCGACCGTGTAATCGCCGATTTTCTTGGGCAGTAAGGCCACCGCGTTTTTTTGGGGAATGCCCACCATGGCGGTGGGCCCGGTCGCCGACGTAATGACGCCGATCTTGACTTGTGCCTGAGCCGGCGCAGCGCCTAGCGCAGCAAACAGCGCCGTAGCGGCTACAAATGACGTGAATCGCATGGTAAGCCTCGGGAGAAATATTTGGACGGAATCCATAAAGATAACCTAAGTGAGGCCGAATGCGTAGCCTCACGTTTCAGGCTATAGGCTTACTGCATGGAAAGTGCTTCATCAACCAGTTCTATCCAGTGACGCACCGGTGTGCGGCCAGCGCCATCCAGGTGAGCCTGGCAGCCGATGTTGGCCGTTGCGATAATGTCAGGCCGACCGCTTTCAAGGGCAACCATTTTATTGTCGCGCAGCTGTTTTGACAGCTTGGGCTGGGTAATGGAATACGTGCCGGCTGAGCCGCAGCACAGGTGGCCGTCGGGTACGGCTGTCAGGTCAAAGCCCAGGCGGCGCAAAGTGGCTTCCACGGCTCCGCCCAGTTGCTGAGCATGCTGCAAGGTACAGGGGCAGTGGAATGCAAGTTTTTTGCCTTTTTCGGGGTCACAGCGTAGGGACTCAAGCGGCTCGTCGCGCAGTACCTCAACCAGATCTTTGGCCAGTTCGCTGACGCGCTGGGCCTTGTGCGCGTAGGCAGGGTCGCTTTGCAGCAAATGCCCGTACTCTTTGACGAAGGCACCACAGCCGCTGGCGGTTTGCACAATGGCTTCGGCACCCGCCTCAATGGCGGGCCACCAGGCGTCGATGTTGCGGCGCGCGCGCTGCAGGCCTTTTTCTTGAGCGTCCAGGTGATAGTCGGTGGCACCGCAGCAGCCGGCTTCACGCGCGGGCGTTACGCTAATGCCCAGGCGATCCAATACCCGGGCCGCTGTGGCGTTGGTGTTGGGAGCCAGTGAAGGCTGAACACAGCCTTCCAGCATTAATACCTTGCGTACGTGGCGGGCTGCAGGCCGGGGCTGGGCGGCAGGGCTTTTTTGGGGTATTTTGTCGCGCAGAGTGGCAGGCAGCACGGGGCGCACCGCCTGGCCAATCTTGAGCAATGTGCTGAACACGGCGGGCTCGGGGATTACAGCGCGCAGGCTGTTGCGCAGCATGCGCTGCTTAAAGGGCCTGCCCAGTTGCTGCTCGACTTCGGCGCGACCAATGTCCAGCAAGGCGTGGTAATTCACGCCAGAGGGGCAGGTGGTTTCGCAGTTGCGGCAGGTCAGGCAGCGGTCCAGGTGCAATTGCATGCCGGTGGTTGCCTCGCCGCCTTCCAGCAGGTTTTTGATCTGGTAAATGCGACCGCGCGGGCCGTCCAGCTCATCGCCCAGCAGTTGGTAGGTGGGGCAGGTGGCATTGCAGAAGCCGCAATGCACACAGGTGCGCAAAATGCTTTCTGCTTCTTCTGCGCGCGCCAGCGTTTTGGCGTGTTCACTTAGATTGGTTTGCATGGTGTCTCTTTATAAGCTTGCGTACATGCGGCCGGGGTTGAAGATACCCTGTGGGTCAAGTGCCTGCTTCAGCTGCTGCTGATAACGCAGCATGGGTGCAGTGAGCGGATGGAAGGGCTCTACGTCGCTCGAAGGCGTAAAACAGGTGGCGTGCCCGCCCAGGTTTTGAGCCAGCGCACGTATATCTTCAGCTGGCGCATCGCTTTTGAGCCAGCGCTGTGCGCCGCCCCAGTCAAGCAATGCCTTGCCGGGCAGAGTCTGCAGGGGGGTATTTGTGGGCAGCGACAAGCGCCACAAGGGCAATGCGTCTTCGAAGAAAGGCAGTCGTTGTTCGCGCAGCAAACCCCAGAAGCCTGCGTCCAGGGTGTCGCCGCCTATGGTTTGGGCGGCTGCCTTAACGGACCCTTCGCCACCTTCAAGACGCAGGTGCAGCACGCCGTCAGCGTGGCATGCGCCGGTGACAGGAAGCGCGGCGCGGCGCCATTGCGTCAGCAAGCTGAGTGCGGTGGTGGCATCGACCGGCAACGCCAGGTTTTGTGCTGCACGAGGACGTGGCAACACTTTGAGCGACAGCTCGGTAAGCAGGCCCAGGCAGCCATGGCTGCCTGCCATAAGGCGTGATACATCGTAGCCAGCCACGTTTTTCATGACCTGCCCGCCAAATGCCAGATGCTTGCCATGGCCGGTAATAATGCGGCAGCCCAGTACAAAGTCGCGCACCGAGCCTGCCCACGGCCTGCGGGGGCCAGCCAGACCGCTGGCCACCATGCCGCCCACGGTGGCCTTACCTTCAAACACCGGTGGTTCACAGGCCAGTACCTGGCCTTGCTCTTCGAGCACCTTATTGAGTGCAGAGACCGATGTACCGGCCCTTATCGTAATGACGAGTTCAGTTGGGTCATACGCGACCACACCACAGTGGCTGCGGGTATCAATTTCGGTGGCCTGCGGGTGGGCGGCCCGGCCCAGAAATGACTTGCTGTCGCCTCCACGTATTTTCAGCGGAGTCTGTTTGTTGAGTGCCGACAGGACGTCATCAAGCAGACGGGCGCTGTCGTCGTGGGATTCAGTGGGATTCATGATTAAAAGCGCTCCAGTTCAGGAAAGGGCAGCTTGCCGCCGCTGATGTGCATGGAGCCGAATTCGGCGCAACGATTTAGCGTGGGTATATTCTTGCCGGGATTTAAAAGACCCTGGGGATCAAAGGCGGCCTTGACGGCGTGGAAGCACGTAAGCTCATCACTGTTGAACTGCGCGCACATCTGGTTGATTTTTTCACGGCCTACACCGTGTTCACCAGTGATGGTGCCGCCTACCTCGACACACAGTTCGAGTATGCGGGCACCCAGGTCTTCAGCCCGCTTCATTTCGCCGGGGGCGTTGGCGTCAAATAGAATAAGAGGGTGCATATTGCCGTCGCCGGCATGAAACACGTTGGCCACCCGCAGCCCAAACTCTTCGGATAGCTTGGCGATGGTTCGCAGCACGTGTGGAAGCTGGCGGCGCGGTATGGTGCCGTCCATGCAGTAGTAGTCGGGCGATATCCGACCCACAGCCGGAAACGCGTTTTTGCGCCCGGCCCAGAAACGCTGTCTTTCGGCCTCGTCTTTGGCCAGACTGATATCGGTGGCACCTGCGTTACGCATGATGGCATCTACTTGTGCGATCTCTTCAGCCACGTCAGAAGCGACACCATCAAGTTCGCACAGCAGGATGGCCTCAGCGTCTACAGGGTAGCCAGCGCGGATAAAGTCTTCGGCGGCCCGGATGGTGAGATTGTCCATCATCTCGAGGCCCGCGGGGATAATGCCTGCGCCGATAATTTGTGCAACAGCAGCGCCTGCCTTTTCAACGTCGTCAAAGCACGCCATGATGACTTTGGTGGTTTGAGGGGCGGTTAGCAGTTTGACCGTTACTTCGGTGACGATGCCCAGCATGCCTTCTGATCCGGTAAACAGCGCAACCAGATCAAACCCTGGGCTATCGAGTGCCTCAGAACCCAGGGTCAGATGCTCGCCGTCTATGGTCAGCACCTCGACCTTCAGGATATTGTGCAAGGTAAGCCCGTACTTGAGGCAATGCACACCACCCGCGTTTTCGGCCACATTACCGCCGATGGAACAGGCAATCTGCGAGGACGGGTCGGGGGCATAATAAAGCCCGTGCTGCGCCACGGCCTGCGAAATGGCCAGGTTGCGCACGCCGGGCTGCACCCGTGCAATGCCCGCGTCGGGGTCGATGTGCACAATGCGATTGAATTTAGCCATGACGAGTAATATGCCTTTTTCAAGTGGCAGCGCACCACCTGAAAGACCTGTGCCGGCGCCGCGTGCCACGACGGGCACACGCATTTCGCTGGCCAGCCTGAGCAAGTCTTGCACTTGCTCGACCGTATCAGGTAAAGCCACCAGCATCGGCATGGTGCGGTAGGCTGCCAGGCCGTCACACTCAAAAGGGCGCAAGGCTTCTTCCTGATGCAATACCTGCATGGACGGAATGCGTTCACGTATTGCGGCAAGCACTTCGTCTTTATTGACCTGAGGCAAAATGCCGTCGACGCGCTCGTCGTAAAGAATGCTCATTGTTGTCCTCTGTCTTGGTGTGGAGGTGATCGGGCTGCCCGCCCGGAAATACCCGGAGCAACAAGGCTTGCACCGTTGGCAATGGGCTGGGACGTGAGGCGCCCGCCGGCTGTTCTGACGCATGATGCCACGGACGAAAAACGGCGTAATCCGATCTGAACTCTGATGCTCGCCGATTATGGGGTGTTTGTCCAGTACGCTGTATACTGGTCTGACCAGTTATTGATGTGGATGCTACAGGCTTTTTATCCTCTGATTTACAGTTATCAGGTATTAAAGACAGAAAGTTATTTTCACACAGCTGCAGCCATATCAGCTGGTCCGACCAGTTGTTGCGACCAACCGTCTCCAGGAGCATACATGCAAACCCATCGTCAGGTAGCCGATGTCGTGGCCGAGCGTATTGAGGGCCTGATTACAGACAGTGTCTTCAAGCCAGGACAGGCACTGCCGTCAGAGCGGCGTCTTACCGAGAAGCTGGGGGTGTCCAGATCTGCCTTGCGTGAAGGCCTGAAGTTGCTGCGGGCCCGGGGGCTGATTGAAACATCTCAGGGCAAAGGCTCGTTTGTTGCCAATCTCATGTCACACACTATGCAAACGCCCATGTTGCATTTGTTGGGGTCACAGCCTCGTACCCTGTATGACCTGCTTGAGGTACGTGAGTTACTGGAGAGTGAGGCCGCACGTCTGGCGGCCGAGCGCGGCACACCTGCCGATTTTGTGCTGATTGGCCGGCGTTACAAAGAGCTGCGGGCGGCGCACGATACGGAAACCAGCAGGTCTGAGCATGCCCGGCTTGATCACGCCTTTCATCTGAGTATTTGCGAGGCCTCCCACAACCCCATGCTGGTGCATACGCTAAGCGCACTTAATGATGTGATGCTCAGTTCGGTCATGACATCGGTAGACCATCTTTATCATCGCAAGCCGCTCAAGTTGCAGATAGACAGGCAGCATGCCAGGTTGTTTAACGCCGTCACAGGTAAGCTGCCCGAGCAGGCACGCAAGGCCGCCCAGCATCATGTGCGCAGTATACGAAGCAATCTTCACGATATTGAGCAAGAAGAACAGCGAGAAATACGTGCCACGCTGCGGCTTGAGGTGGGAGAGGGTGGGTAACGTTTGAGTTTTACCAACTGCGTTCGGCGTGTCCATAATTTGCCCGCAAACTGCGTCCCCGTGCAGGCACACGCAATTTCTGTAAAATACCTACTTATGGGATTTGAATCCTACAAAATGGGACGCGCATGGATAAAACACTGCTTAAAGGCCTGATGGTGCTCGAAGCCATTAGTAAGCTGGGCGACGAAACCCCCAGGCTGGAGCAAATCGCTGCCGAGCTGGGGCTTAGCCGCAGCACGCTGCACCGCACATTGCAAACGCTTGCTCATGCCGGTTATGCGAGGCGGGATGAGGCCGGGTTTTATCGCTGCACACTCAAAATGTTCGAGTTGGGCACGCTTCAGCTTGCCAGTCTCGATGTGCGCAAGCTGGCTCTGCCATTTATGCGCACGCTTGCCCGCGAAACTGAAGAAACCGTGCATTTGTCTGTGCTGGACGGGCTGGATGTGGTTTACATCGAAAAGCTCGACAGCGCGCAGCCACTGGTGGCCTATTCTCGCGTTGGCGGCAGGGCGCCCGCGTATGCAGTGGCCACAGGCAAGGCTCTGCTGGCGTTTCAGGCGCACGACTACCTCGATCACTATGGCGCATCGTTGCAACAGCATACCGATAACACACTGGTCTCATTGACAGCCTTGCAGCATGAGTTGGCTGAGGTGGCCCGTAAAGGCTATGCGAGCAATCAGGGTGAATGGCGTCAAGGTATTGGCGGCGTTGCTGCGCCGGTTTTCAACGGTCTGGACACCGTGGTGGCGGCCATTGGCGTGTCAGGGCCATTGCAGCGGCTGACGCGGCAAAAAATGGCGCACTATGTGCCGGGCGTGCTAGATGCAGCCCGTCAGCTTTCAGAACAACTGGGTTATCGCGGTGGCTATTTTGACCTCGCCGACCGACTGACCGACTCCAGGGGAGATACATGAATCAGGAATCCACGCTGAAAGGCGTACGTGTCATTGAAATCTGTAATGTGGCCGCAGGCCCGTTCTGCGGCATGCTGCTGGCCGACATGGGGGCCGATGTCATCAAAATAGAGCAGCCGGGCACGGGTGACACCTTGCGCAGCTGGTCGCCGATTACCAATGGGTACAGTGAAAACTTTGCCTCGCTTAACCGCAACAAGCGCTCGGTCACACTCAATCTTAAAGTTGACGCGGAGCGGCAGCAGGCCATAGCGTTGGTAGTACAGGCTGATGTGCTCATTGAGAACAACCGCCCCGGCGTTATGGAGCGGCTGGGCTTGGGCTATGAGGCGATGCGGGCAAAAAACCCAAAGCTGGTGTATTGCTCTATTTCTGCCTACGGGCAAAACGGGCCGCGCAGTCAGGAGGGTGGCTTTGACCTTACCCTGCAGGCCATGAGCGGGCTCATGAGCGTTACAGGAGAAACGGGTGGCGCTCCGGTAAAGTGCGGCGTACCCGTATGTGATTTTACGGCGGGCCTGTATGGCGCGTTTTCCGTTACTGCCGCGCTGCGTCAGGCCGAAGCCAGCGGCCATGGCGCGCATATCGATGTTTCTATGCTTGGGGCAACGCTGGGTATTGCTGCCCTGCAGACCTCGCAATACTTTGGTACAGGCGAAGACCCGGTCAAGTTGGGCTCGGCCCATCCACGCAATGCTCCCTACCAGGTGTTTCGCTGTAAAGGCGGCTACTTTGGCATGGCGGCGGGCAATGACGCGTTATGGAAGGCGGTGTGTTCTGTCGTGGGCCGCGAAGACCTTCTGCAAGACGCGCGTTTTGACAGCACCATAAACCGGGCGACCAATCAGCAAGTCCTGCGCGACATGCTTGAAGACATCTTTATCTCTGATGTCGTCGAAGTCTGGCTGGCGCGGTTTCGTGAGGCGGGTGTGCCGTGCGCGCCGGTCAACACGTATTCTGATGTGCTGGCCGATGCCCAGGTTGAACACATGCAATGGGTTCAGCCACTGTCGTTGCCAGGTGGCGGACAGACGCGAACATTTGTTTCGCCTGTCAGGTTTAACGAACGTACCGCTGGGGTTATGCGATCTCCGCCTGGTTTGGGTGAGCATAACGAAGAGATTCTCACAGGGCTCACAAACGCCCGCGCTATGGAGTGATTAACAATGGATGAGCATCTCAAGACCGATAAACAGGAAGACTGCTGGACGTTTACGCTTTCCCGCCCCGAAAAGCGCAATGCATTGTCTGGGGCGCTGGTTGAAGCGTTGATCGGGCAGATCGATGCGGCGCACGAGGCAGGCGTACCGCTGATGGTTTTTCGTGGTGAAGGTAAAAACCTTAGTGCCGGGTTTGACTTTACCGGCTACGAAACGCAAAGCGAAGGCGATTTGTTGTTGCGCATGGTGCGTATCGAAACCTTGCTGCAGAAAGTAGCGGGTTCAACTGCGCTTACTTTGGGTCTGGCGCATGGGAGCAATTTTGGTGCGGGAGTAGATTTGTTTGCCGCCTGTAAGCTGCGCTATTGCACACCTGATGCCAGCTTTCGCATGCCCGGCCTTAAGTTTGGTCTGGTGCTGGGAACCCGCCGTTTTCGCAATAGTGTGGGCGCGGGCAATGCTTTGTCCATTCTCGGCACGGCGCGCAGCTTTGGCAACGACGAGGCTGTGCGTTATGGTTTTGTTGAACGCGTAGTCGATGAAAATGACTGGCCTGCTCTGATCGCGCAGGCGCAACAGCAGGCGGTCGAGCTCGACGCAACAACACGAGCCAGTCTTTACCAAGCTTTAACTATAAAAGACGACGACGTTGATATGGCCGCGCTGGTGCGTTCGGCATCGCAGCCCGGCTTTAAGGCACGGATACGCGCATACCTGAATCGCTGAGCCGGTACGCTGACGCGCCTTGCGGTGCGCCGGCTCATGGCTGCGCTTGCCACACGCAGAACACAGCCGCTGCCAAGCCGACACAGACATGCCTGGAGGCATTATGAACAACACAAAACTTCTCGATACCGTCAAAGCCTTGAGCTGCCTGGTTGAGCAGGCCGGCTTGAATGAGGCTCAACTGCTAGAACGGGCGGTGCCTTTGATCGCAGCGCTGGTCGCCGAAGACGATTGGTTGCCCGCAGAACTGGCGACACCACATCCTCAGTACTACCAGCAGCACCTGTTGTATGGAGATCCGCAAGATCGTTTTTCGCTGGTCAGTTTTGTATGGGGCCCCGGCCAGACAACGCCGATACACGACCATACCGTTTGGGGCATTATTGGTATGTTGCGGGGTGCGGAGGTCAATGAGCCATTTCGCCTGACCGGGCAGGGCGTAGAGCCTGACGGCCCTGCGCATACTTTGCAGGCGGGTGAAGTTGCCTGTGTGTCGCCCTCGCTGGGCGACGTCCATAGGGTCAGCAACGCCCATGATGATCAGGTGTCGGTCAGCGTCCATTTGTATGGCGGCAACATCGGGCGCATAACACGCAGTGTTTACGATGCCGATACCGGGGCGCAAAAAGCGTTTGTTTCAGGGTATTCGAACACCATGGTGCCCAATCTGTGGGTCAGCCAGGCCTGACTGGCGGCGCGCAGGCCTGATGAACAACGGGGGTGGGCCCTGCAACCTTGCAGCGTCCACCCCCGCCATGTTCAGTCAGGCCTTAATTTGCTTTGGCCAGCAAGCTGCACTCGCTTTTCTCGACTGAACGGAAAGCATCTTCGGCGGGAATTGTTCCCACGATTTTGTAATAGTCCCACGGGTATTTGGACTCTTCCGGTGTTTTCACCTGCGCCAGATACAGATCATGCATCATGCGTCCATCAGCACGGATGTAGCCATCTTTGGTGAACATGTCATGAATGCGTGTTTCACCCATTTTTTTGCGTACCGTCGCGGTGTCTTTGGTGCCGGTTTCCTGTACTGCTTTCAGGTAGTGCATAACGCCTGAGTACACACCCGCCTGGGCCATGGTTGGCATACGCTGAGTGCGCTCGAAAAACCGCTTGGACCACTCGCGCGACTCGTCATTCTGGTCCCAGTAGAATCCGGTGGTCAGATACAGGCCTTGCGCGGCGTCCAGGCCAATGGCGTGCACATCCGAGATGTAGATAAGCAGCGCAGCAAGGTTTTGCCCTCCTTTGGCTACGCCGAATTCTTTGGCTTGCTTGATGGCAGTGATCAGGTCGCCGCCTGCATGGGCAAGACCAATGATCTGCGCTTTCGATGCGATGGCCGAGAAAATCTGCGAAGACAGATCAGAGGTGCTGAGAGGATGGCGTGCTGACCCCACAATAGTGCCGCCTGCGGAGGTTACTGCATCAACCGCGTCGCGCTCCAGCGCTTCGCCAAAAGCATAGTCGACGGTCAGCATGAACCATGTTTTTCCGCCTTGCTTGACGACGGCACGACCTGTGCCGTTTGCAGTGGCAAACGTGTCATAGACCCAGGCGATGGTGTTGGGCGTGCAGCTTTTCCCCGTGAGATCTGAAGACCCTGCGCCGGTAATCAGCAGAAGTTTGTCTTTGTCAGTCGTAAGGCGTTGTGCGGCAAGCGCAACCGACGATGTCGTCAGTTCTGCAATGACGTCGACGCCCTGATTGTCGATCCAGTCACGCGCCAGGCTCATGCCTACGTCGGTTTTGTTTTGATGGTCGCCTGATACGACGTCTGCCTGCACGTCGGGGTGTTGTGCGGCGAAATCTTCAACGGCCATTTGTGCGGCTACGGCGGAGCCTTTGCCGGAAATGTCGGAGTACGTGCCCGACATATCAGTGAGTACGCCAATGCGAGGTTTTAGCGGCGTGTTGGCCTGTACTGCAAATGCAGACAGTGCCAGCGAACAACCCAGCAGCAATGTGCCAAGACGGGTCATACAGGTCTCCAGTGTTTTTTACTTGTGAAATGAACAGGGGTAGATCGGGATGACCGAGTCTAGTGTTGATCGTATCATCGACGACCAGGCAGTGTACCTCGGGTAATCCCCATCCAAGCCGCGTCCTTATTGGCTTTGCGCAATAAGCTTATGTGGTGCGCTTCGATTCATATTTCGGGCGGGCGTCCCGAAAAGGATAACCGGCTCGATTACGATATGTTCAGTTCGGGGCGTCGCGGGTGGCGGATTCAGGAATAGAATGGCCTTTATGTACTTATATTCTCTGGAGAGTCGAGCATGACCGCTTATGCCATTTTTGATGTTGAAGTGACAGACGTTGAACGGTACGAAGAATACAAAAAGATGGTGCCGTCTTCGATCGCTGCATACGGCGGAAAATTTGTGGTGCGTGGGGGCGGCCCCGAAGTGCTGGAAGGGCAATGGGCCCCTCGTCGCATCGTGATGCTGGAATTTCCCACGGTTGAAATAGCCAGGCAGTGGCTTGACTCTCCCGAGTATGCCGAGGCCAGGGCGCTCAGACATCTTGCAGCCACGACAAACGCAATTGTTGTGCAAGGAGCTTAACTTCAGTTCTTGTCTTTTACAGTGTTTAGCCCTGGCGTCTCATCGCTGCTGAAAACCTAATAAACTGATGGTTTTCTGATACGTGTTCATGATGACACCCTTCGAGGCACTTGCCTGTCCGCTGGATGGCAAAGCGCTGCATTGTGATGGCAAAAGCTGGCGCTGCGATGCAGGCCACAGCTTTGATATTGCCAGCCAGGGTTACACCCATTTGTTGCCCGTTCAAAAAAAACGCTCACGCGACCCGGGTGACAGCAAAGAAATGGTCGCCGCTCGCAGGCGGTTTCTGAATGCAGGCAACTACCACGCGGTGGCCATGGCAATCGCCAACGCCGCTTTGGAAGGGCTGCCTCATGATGCGCCGGGCTCACTTCTGGACGCAGGATGTGGCGAGGGCTACTACCTGCGCCAACTCGCAGGCCAGTTAAGCCCGCGTCAGCGCCTTGCCGTAGTTGGGCTTGATATCTCTAAATGGGCCGTTCTGGCTGCAGCCAGGCAGTGTGCACAAGTTCGCTGGGTGGTGGGCAGCAATGCCAATCTGCCCATGCCTGACGCCTCTGTTGATCGCGTGCTGTGTGTGTTCGGCTTTCCTGTTTACTCGGAGTTTTCAAGAGTGCTCAAACCGGGTGGCGTACTGGTGCAGGCGGATGCCGGCCCTGACCACTTGCGCGAGCTGCGTGAGGTTATTTATCCCACGCTTAAACCTCCTCGCAATGCTGAGACGTCTGCGCCGTCTGGGTTTGTGCTGCAGGGTGTCGACACAACACACTACCCGCTCACGATTACCGGCAATGAGCAGATTACCGACCTGCTTGCAATGACGCCGCATTTACACCGCGCCAGCGCCGAAGGCCGCAGCGCGGCGCAGGCGCTGACTTCACTGTCGGTAACGGTGGATGTTAGAGTGACGCGGTGGCAGCGTCAGTGAGTGCTTTGAGCATGGGAGAAAAAGGGATATGTTTGTTGTGTGTACAGCGTTAATTTAAATGTTGTCCCAAGATTCGCATGCCTGCTTCGATATGGTCGAGAGCGATGGACGAGTAGCCGATTCGCATGTGATTTTGCGGCCGTTTTTTTCCGCTAAAAAATATGTCTCCTGGTTCAATAAGCACTCCTTTTTCGAGAGCCCTTTTTGCAAGCTCTCTTGCGTCCAGATCCTTTGGGCCGGTTACCCAGATTGCAGAGCCCCCGTTAACGGGCGTGGCAGTTAGCATAGGCGCATAGTTTGCCAGCGCTTCCTTGAGGGCCTCGCTCCGGCTCTGATAGGCAACATTCAAGCGACGCATGAATGCGTCGTGGTGGCCGCGAGCGATAAAGTTAGCAGCTGCCCGCTGATTATTTGTTGGTACATGTCGCATCATCAGACGCCGCAATGCACGCAATTCTTGGATCAATTCAGCAGACGCAACGACAAACCCCAGCCGCAAGCCGTGAGCCAGTGTTTTTGACAGACTGCCGATATAAATAACCCGATGGTTAGTGTCGAGGCTTTTCAGTGCGGGGGTGGGCTGTCCTGAAAAATTCAACTCGCTTTCGTGGTCATCTTCAAAAATGAAAAAATCGTGCCGGTCAGCGGATGCAAGAAGCTTGTGCCGTCGGCGGAGAGACATGGTGACTGTGGTCGGGCATTGGTGGCTCGGCGTTACAAACACATAGTTACAGCGGGAGAGCGTCGAACTGATCATGACGCCTTCTTTGTCGACGGAGAGGTGCCGGATGTGTGGTGTTCGCAGCGAGAAATTGTTTCGCGCGTCGGGGTAGCCCGGATTCTCTATTCCTACTTGCGTCTGGGGGCCTACCAATAGCTGAGCCAATAAGAAGGTTGCTTGCTGCGCGCCCGAGGTGATCAGGATTTCATCTTGTTCCACCCATATGCCACGTGCCGGAAGAAGCCGCCTCTGAATCTGCTCGATCAGCGCTGTGTCATCGCCAGCAATGTGATCGGGAGCCCACTCACGAATTGTTCGAGGCTGCAGGGTCTGCAATACACACTCTCGCCAATCTGCATGAGGAAACAAGGTTGCATCGAATTGTCCGTAAATGAACGGGTAGGGCAGCTCTTGCCAGTTTGGCGGCTTGAAAATGTTTCGCTGTGCTGAAGGTTGCGATATCAGTCGATTGGCCCATTGTGTCGTGGGAGTCGAGGCGGATTCTTCTGCACGCTTTCGCGCGCTCAGGTACGTGGGTTGAAGTTTTTCAGCGACGAAATAGCCGCTGCGCTCTTTGCTGACCACGAATCCTTTGTCGAGCAAGGCATACATGGCGAGGGTGACCGTTGTTCTCGATATTCCCAGAGAATCTGCCAGCATGCGGCTTGACGGCAAAGGCTCGTTAGGCAGCAGAAACCCTTCAATGATCGCATGAGCGAGCATGTCTCTGATTTGACCTTGCAGATTGCAGGATTGACCCGCAAACCTCTCAAACAGCTGTGACCACAGGAGATGACTTGTACGGCTCAGGTGCGTATTGTCGCTGTTCATGCAAAGCCTCGCTAAATACCCCGCAAACTGGACTTATAAATAGATGTCATCTGGTATTACAGCACAGATATTTTGTACGGTACCATTTTTTGAACAATCAACAAGCGGGCCAGGCTACACGGATCCGCACAGACATTTATTAGAGGAAGGAGACAAACATGCATTTATCCCGCTATCCCCGTTTGCATTTTGCACACTTGCCAACACCACTGGAACCAATGATGCGGCTGACCGACCATTTGGGTGGCCCCCGTCTGTGGATTAAACGGGATGACTGTACAGGCTTGTCATCGGGCGGTAACAAAACACGCAAGCTCGAGTTTTTGATGGCTGACGCTCTGAGTAAAAAGGCGGATACCGTCATTACGCAAGGAGCGACACAATCAAACCATGCGCGTCAGACAGCCGCCATTGCTGCAAAGTTGGGCCTGCAGTGCCATATTTTGCTTGAGGACAGAACGGGCTACACCGATGAAGCCTATGGTCACAATGGCAATGTGTTGCTTGATCAGCTTCATGGCGCAACGCTTGCTACGCTGCCCGGAGGCACGGATATGGCCGCTGCTATGGAAGATCTGGCGCAGAAGCTTAAACAGGATGGGCGCACACCTTACATTATTCCTGGCGGCGGTTCTAACCCCGTGGGGGCGCTGGGTTATGTTAATGCAGCGCTGGAGTTGCTGGTTCAGGCGAACGACAGAGCGCTTGTGATAGATCATCTGGTGCACGCAACAGGTAGTTCAGGTACGCAGGCTGGTCTTGTTGCCGGGTTGGTTGGTTCCAGGGCCAACATACCTGTGCTTGGCATAGGTGTGCGGGCAGATCGCGCAAAGCAGGAGGCCATGGTCTTCGACCTCGCGTGTCGCACCGCAGACTACCTGGGGCTGCCTGACATTATTCGGCGCGAAGATGTCGTCGCCAATTCTGATTATGTGGGTGAGGGTTATGGCGTGCCCAGCGACAGCACCAGAGAGGCGGTTAGTATGCTCGCGCAGCTCGAGGGTATATTGCTTGATCCCGTGTACTCGGGCAAAGGCATGGCAGGTCTGATCGATTTGATTCGGAAGGGTCATTTCGACAAGGATAGCGATGTCGTATTCCTGCATACCGGAGGCAGTGTCGCACTGTTTGGCTATCCAGGCAGGCTGGGCGTGCCCGCCACGATCGCTGCGGGTGGCTGACATGTTTTATCTAAAGAAAGCCGCCGCAAGTGATCGAATCAGTGCAGAAGACCAGACAATTCGTGATCGGGTTGAAACCATGCTGAGCGACATTGAGCAACGACGTGAAGCTGCAGTGATCGATTACGCGAAACGTCTCGATAATTGGGAGGGTGAGTTCGTGCTCTCGCCGCAGAAGCGCAAGGCGCTGATTGGTAAGGTGCCAGAACAAGTCCGCGAGGACATAGGCTTTGCCCATCGCCAGGTGGTACGTTTCGCTGAAGCCCAACGGGACAGCCTTGTTGGTTTTGAAATTGAAACTGAAGCGGGTGTTCGACTCGGACAGCGCATCGTCCCGGTGTCTGCTGCCGGGTGTTATGTTCCAGGCGGACGCTATGCTCACGCCGCTTCCGCCCTGATGAGTGTGGCAACGGCGAAGGTCGCTGGTGTAGAGGGCGTCGTGGCTTGCTCACCCCCCCGAGGTACGAGCATTAACCCGGCTGTCGCCTACGCCATGGACCTCTCCGGTGCTGACATCATTCTTGAAATGGGCGGTGTACAAGCCATCGCAACAATGGTCTATGGCTTGTTTGACTGTCCTAAGGCTGACATTGTTGTTGGGCCGGGAAACGCTTACGTTGCCGAAGCTAAACGCATTTTGTTTGGTCAGGTGGGCATCGATGTTTTCGCGGGCCCGACAGAATCGGCCATTATCGCTGATGATAGTGCTGAGCCAATGACCATTGCCGTAGACCTGGTCTCGCAGGCAGAGCATGGCACCAATTCGCCGGTCTGGCTGTTTACGACCTCCGAGGCGCTGGGGCGTGCGGTGGCCGAGTTGATGCCCAAGGTGGCTGCTGAGATGCCCAATGCAGATGTCATCAATGCCGCCTGGGAAGATTATGGTGTCATTGTAGTGTGTGATTCGCGCGAGGAAGTAGTACAGATTAGCGATGAGTATGCACCTGAACATTTGCAAATTCTGGCTGTTGATTTGCCTTGGTGGAAAGCCAATGTGCGCAACTACGGGTCTTTGTTTTTAGGCGAAGGCAGTACGGTGAGCCATGGTGACAAGTGCTCCGGCACCAATCATATTCTGCCTACCAAAGGGGCGGGCAAATATAGTGGCGGGCTGAATGTACAAAAATTTCTCAAGGTACTGACCTATCAAGAGCTATCGCCCGAAGCCAACAAGCTGTTCAGTGCAGTCGGGTCACGCATTTCGCGTGTAGAAGGTATGGAGGGTCATGCGCGCGCTTGCGATTGGCGTCTGCGAAAATATTTTCCAGACACTGCCTGGGATTTTCACGTGTACACGCAGCAAACGCACGGTTGAGTTGGGAGCGTCACGATGAAAGCCTTTTCAAAATCTTTTACTCAACAGGAACCTCTGCCTGAAGCCAGTATCTTGCGGGCAACGGAGATCATGCGTAATGGGCGCTTGCACCGATACAACGTGATGCCAGGCGAAGTTTCTGAAACGTCTATTCTGGAGCAGGAATTCGCCAGATACCAAGGTGTGCAGTATTGTCTGGCCTGCGCATCCTGTGGTTACGCCATGACAACAGCTTTGCGTGCATTCGGCATAGAGGCTGGCGAACCGATCTTAACCAATGCATGGACGTTGTCGCCGGTTCCGGGGGCGATTGATGCTGCAGGGGGTAGGCCCGTGCTGGTAGAAACGACAGAGCAGTTGGTATTGAATCTGGAAGACCTCGAAAATAAGCTGCAGGGCACATCATCCCGATTGCTGCTGCTTTCCCACATGCGTGGTCATGTCGTTGATATGGATGCGCTGGTTGAGATTCTTCATCGTCACGGTGCCGCATTGATTGAGGACTGCGCCCATACCATGGGTGCGGCCTGGAATTCTAAAAAAATCGGCACGTTTGGCGTTGCAGCCTGCTTCAGCACACAAACCTACAAGCATATAAATTCGGGTGAAGGAGGGTTGTTGACCACCAACGACCCCGAGCTTATGGCGCGCGCAGTAATGCTTTCCGGTTCATACATGCTTTACGGTCAGCATCTCGCGGGGCCTTCTGAACAGACATACTCCAGCATACGGCTAACCACACCTAATTGCTCTGGACGCATGGATAATTTGCGCGCCGCGATTCTTCGCCCGCAGTTGGCGGATCTTGATAAGCAGGTTGCACGCTGGCTGGAGCGTTACCGGGCGATTGAAATCGAGTTGACGGGTGTCAAAGGGCTGAGCGTTATAGCCCGGCCACACAAAGAGCACTTTGTAGGAAGTTCATTTCAGTTTGTAATTCCTGGCATCACAGACAGTCAGGCTGAAGCGTTTTTAACCCAGTGCAAAGAACATGGAGTAGACGTTAAATGGTTTGGAGCCAAAGAGCCTCATGGCTATACCAGTCATTATTCGAGTTGGCATTATGTTGATTCTGCACCCCTGATCAGTACGGACCAAATTTTGCACGATTTATTTGATGTGCGTATTCCGTTGACTTTTTCGCCCGAAGATTGCCGGCACATTGGCAGGCTTATCGGACTTTGTTGTGGTTCATCAATGAGTTTATAACTCGCCAAGAACTAAGTAAGGAGACAATTATGAAAACTATTATAAAGAGAACCATGTTGGCGCTAGTGTGCTTTTCAGCATTAAGTGCCGTAGCCAATGCCGAGAAAGTCATCATCGGTCATTTTGGCGACCCTGCACCTGTTCACGTTGCTATCACGGACGGAAGCTTCAACAAGGCGACGGGCTGGGATATTGAGTGGCGCAAGTTTGCATCAGGTGCTGATGTTATCGCGGCCCTTGCGTCGGGCGATGTGCAGCTCTCAGAGCTGGGATCTTCGCCCTTGTCCATCGCGGTCAGTCAGGGCGTTGATGTCGAGCTGTTTCTGGTGTCATTCCTGATAGGCTCATCTGAGTCGTTGATCGTGCGCAATGGCAGCGGCATTGAAAAACCGGCTGATCTGAAAGGCAAGCGTATCGCCGTGCCTGTGGGGTCGACCGCACACCTGTCCTTGAGTGGTGCGTTGAAACACTGGGGCATAACGGCCAAAGAAGTGCAAGTCATCAATATGCCACCTGATCAGATCAATGCGGCCTGGTCGCAAGGAGCCATTGATGCGGCCTTTATTTGGCACCCGGTTCAGAGTGTGCTGATGAAAAATGGCAAGCGTCTGATCTCTGCGGGGGAAATCGCTGAATGGGGCTATCCGACATTCAACGGCTGGGTGGTCAACAAAGCATTTGCCAAAAAGCACACAGACGAACTCGTGGCATTCAGCAAGGTCATGAACGATATAAATGCGGTCTACCTGAAGGACAAAGACGCATTGAATGAAAATTCTGATTTTGTTAAGAAAATTGCCAAGGCGACGGGCGCAGAGGTCAATCAAGTGCAAACCATTATGGAAGGTTTCCGTTTTCTGACGTCGGCAGAGCAGACAGACTGGCTCAAGAACAACGCCGCCAGCGCACTCAAGAAAACGGCCGATTTTCTGAAATCTTCGGGTCGGATTGATCAGGTTCAGTCTGATTACAGTCAATATGTGGATAGTGCGATTGCCGAAAAGGCTGCGCAGTAGATAGCTTCCGGGTGCAGCAAGGTCAAAGAGCTAGTCAGCTAGAGTTTTCGGCCTTGCGCACCTGGCATGCTTAAAGGAATATCTATGACTGTCTTATCAATACAAAACGTTTCTTGCGTATACCCTGCAGCGGGAAAGGCCGAGAGTGTACACGCCCTTAAGAACATCACTCTGGATATCGACAGTGGTGAATTCGTTGTGGCTCTGGGGGCATCTGGATGCGGCAAATCTACCTTGTTGAACATGATCGCGGGCTTTATTGCACCTACCGAAGGTGAAATCACGCTTAAGGGCCAGGCGGTAACCGGACCGGGCGCCGACCGTTCCGTCGTATTTCAAAAGCATGCCTTACTGCCTTGGCTCAATGTGCTGGATAACGTCGCCTTTGGTCTGAAGATCCAGAAGAAAGGACGAGCTGAACGTGAGCGGATAGCACGTCAGTTCATACAGCTTCTGGGGCTGGAGAAATTTGAGAAGTCGGCGGTATATATGCTGTCGGGCGGGATGCAGCAACGGGTCGGCATAGCCAGAGCGCTGACGTGCGATCCCGAAATTTTGCTTATGGATGAGCCGTTGGGTGCCCTCGATGCATTGACGCGCGAGCGCGCGCAAGAACTGATTCTCAAAATCTGGAATGACACTCGCAAGGTAATTTTCTTAATTACCCATAGTGTCGAAGAGGCTTTGTTCATGGGCACGAAACTGATCGTGATGTCACCCAGACCGGGACGAGTGTCTCACGTCTTTGATTTGCCCTTTAGCAAACGCTATCTGGAAACGGGTGATGCACGGGCAGTCAAGGCCTCTGCGGATTTCATTGCGCTGCGTGAACGCGTTCTGGAGCTAATTTTGGTTGATGATGAGGGCACTGGTCATGAATAACGTTACGAAGACAGCCCGAGCTCCGGGCATTTTCCGTCGTTCCCGTGCAGCGAAGCCTGGCGAAATATATGGCGTGCCGGGGCAGGGAGATAGCGCACTGATCAGCTTTATCGTGGTATTCGGGCTGATCGCCTTTTGGTGGTTGCTGACCACATTTGGATTTATCAAACCCCTGTTTTTACCTTCGCCGCAGGCGATAGTTTCAAAGTTTATCCATATCGTGACAGACGGGTTCACCGGGTCGTCATTTTTAGAGCATTTGCAGATCAGTACTTTTCGTGTTTTCAGTGCCTTTGCGCTAGCCTGCCTCGTTGGCATACCGCTTGGCCTGGCAATGGGGATGAGCCCGATTGCACGCGGGATTTTCGATCCGCCCATTGAGTTTTATCGTCCCATACCCCCGTTGGCGTATTTGCCCCTGATGATCATCTGGTTCGGCATTGGCGAAACCTCGAAGATATTGCTCATATTTCTTTCTGTGTTTGCTCCGATAACCTTGGGTGCCCGCTCGGGTGTCAAGTCGGCGGCCATCGAACAGATACATGCTGCCTATTCTTTTGGCGCTACGCGCTGGCAGGTGATTTCGCAAATTATCTTTCCCTCGGCGCTGCCTGAAATTATTACTTCCATGCGTATAGGTATCGGCTTTGGCTGGACGACACTGGTTGCAGCTGAAATGGTGGCGGCCACGGAGGGCCTTGGTTATATGGTGTTGTCTGCCGCTCAGTTTCTTCAGACATCTACCGTCATTGTTGGCATTATTGTGATTGCAGCTATTGCTTATGCTTTCGACTTCTTCATGCGCTTTCTGGAGCGCAAGCTGGTGCCCTGGAAGGGGCGCGCGTAGATGAATGATCTGGTTGTAGGAATTGTTGGCGGCATGGGTCCGGGCAGCTGTTGAGTTCATGCGGCGCGCGTGCGCACAACCTCTCCCGATAAGAGATAGTGTGGGCGTGGCCAAAGCTGTAGAGAAGTTCAATTCGAGGGTTTCAGGTATTTTCCTGACTCGCGCCTTTCGGACCTTTGCCATTTCCAGGCTTTAGATGGCTGACCGGCGGCGGCAGGCCCTTGGCTCGTATGGCATTGTCAATGGCGACAAGGATGGCGTCTTTGCAGTTGATGCTGTCAGAAAACCGCGGCACCCAGTATTTGACGGTGTAGGTGACACCTTCGACGGCATAAGCGGTAGCGCGTACAAGAGGCTTTTGCCATGAGCCCAGTTCGTCTGTGGGCGTTGTGGACATGGCGGCGTCGAACAACAACTGCTTGCCTTCGGCAATGGAAATTTCATGCCCTAATATAATTTCGATATTAGCCTGGAAATGCTTTCGGGGAGCACTGTAGTTTGTGAGCATCTGGCGTGATATCTGACTGTTAGGCAAAATCATGTAGGTATCGTTGGGCGTCAAAATACGTGTGGTGCGCCAGCCAATTTCGGTTACACGACCCTGAATCGTCGGATCAAACTGAACCCAGTCGCCAATGCGAAAGGGTGCCTCAACGCCAATGGCAATACCCGACAGCACATCTGCCAGCACGTTGCGAATGGCAAAGCCCAAAATTGCAATAATCAGCCCTGAGCTGGCCAGCACACCACCGGCCGACTGCCCCAAAAAAAGTCCTATGGTCGCGACCGTCGCAATCGTGAACAAGGTGGCGGAAATCATTTCGCGCAATAGCTTGGGCGTCCGGCGTTTTTGTTTGTTCTTGGGTGTCAGGGCCAGCGCGGCGATGCGCGCCAGCAGCCAGGCAAATGAATAGAACGCGATAATGGTACTGAAACGGGCAATGGCCTCGGGGTTCGATCTGGGCAAATAGTGCTCGAACAGATACGAATGGAATGCGTACGCAAACACCGAGGCGATGCAGAGCAACGCTGGCCACAGCAACCATACGATTCGCGCACCTAATACCACTTCCATTCTCCTGTTTTCACGGATAGTACCGTTTTTTCAGGAAAGCATCAGGCATCGTGCCGCTGCTTGAGTGGTCGTTGTGCGCGATCAAGTTGGGCATGCGGGCGGTATTGAGTCAGGCGCCAGGTGATGCTGGCGTTAACGCAACGGTTGCTTTAAAGGTCGCAAAGGCTGACATCTGAGCAGCCCGGGAGGCCAGGCAGGGTGTTGCTGTGGCTAACGGCTGCCGGGCTTGCGCGACCAGTGCTGGTAGATTTTTTGTGCAACGGTGTCGAGCATAAAGCCCAGTGCGCCTATGAGCACGATGACTGCCATGAGTTCTGAATACGCCATTCTGTCGCGGGTATCCAGAATGAAGTAGCCCAGGCCCGAACTTACTCCCAGCATTTCGCAAGGCACCAGTACGATCCAGATAATGCCGATGGCCAGCCGCACGCCGGTCAGTACGTGACCCAGGATGCCGGGCACTACGATGCGAAGCAGTATCTCGGAAGGAGTCGCGCTCAGACTGCGTGCAAGCATCATCCAGCGGGTATCGAGCTGGCGTACGCCGGCTGCCGTGTTCAGCATGATCGGCCATACAGCGGCAAAGGTGAGCAGAAAATAAATGGGTGCATCACCAATTCCGAACACCATCACAGCGATCGGCATCCACGAGAGCGGCGAGATCATGCGCAGGAACTGGAAGGCGCTGCCGGTGGCGTTTTCCAGCCTGCGCGATCCGCCCACGGCCAGGCCAGTGGGCACGCCTATCAGTAGTGCGAGCAGCAGTCCGGTCAGCACCCGTTTCAGGCTGACAATGGTATGCGTCGTCAGCTGGTTGCTTGTAATCAGCTCGTACAGGCTGGCAAACGTTTCTTGCGGTCCCAGTTGTCCGGCCAGGGGGATACTTGACTGCAACCAGCGGGTACCCAGACTCCACAGAATGACGAGGACCGCAAGGCCGGCCAGGCTGTAGCCTGCTTTTACGTAGACGCCGGGCGTATGTGCTTTGGCAGCCTTGGTCTTGGCTGCCCTGCGCGGCAGGTCATGAAGACGTTGTTGTGCAAGGGATGAGCGCATGGTCAAGTAGTAATGGTTTCCTGACGCACAAACGACTCGGGCAGGCCGAAGGCAGCCATGCCGCCGCTGTCAATAATCGCTTTCTTTACGAAGCGGTCATCAACCAGATCGGTGGCGACGAATGCGGGATCCAGACTGTGCAAAAACGTATTCTGGCCTGACACCAGAGTAGCCTTGAGTTTGCGGACCAGCTCTTCGGTATAGCTGGGGAAGGGGTAGGGCTGAAAGTCGATACGCTTTTCGTTCCAGTCTTTGTTGACGATGGCGCCGGCGCTTTCGTACAGCGCCAGGTCCATGCGCGCGGGGTCCAGCACATTGGCCAGAGACTCGTACGTGTGTGGCGTGTATTTCTGTGGGTTCTCACGTGACAGTATTCTTGCAGTCTCCTGGCGATTTTCCTGTATCCACAGCTGTGCCTGCACAATGCCGTTCACTACTTTTTGTGTCCAGTCGGGGCGTTGGGCAATATCTTGCTCATGCATGAGTACGACGCAACAGGCGTGATCCTTCCAGACATCGCCCGTGAAACGCAGCAGTTTGCCTATCTTCAATGCTTCGGCATTGGCATTGAAGGGCTCGGCAACGATATACCCTGAGATCTGTTTGTTGGCCAGCGCGGGCAGCATGTCGGAGGGTGCCATCACAACCAGTTTCACCTGTTTAGGCCCCGGGTCGCCGTCGCTGACAGGCTCAAGCCCCTGACTTTTGAGCAGATGCTGCAGTACGACGTTGTGCAGTGAATACCAGAAAGGGATGGCGACTGTCGTGCCACCCAGGTCTGTCATGCTGTTTATCTCAGGCAGAACGGTCAGCCCTGATCCCGACATGTGGTTCCATGCCACGACCTTGGCACCAGACTTGCTGCCATAGCGCGCCCATATCGTCATGGGTGAGAGCAGATGAACAGCGTTCACTTGCCCGGCCAGAAAGGCTTCGACCAGCTGCGCCCAACTGCGAAACAGTCGTGGTTTTTCTACTTGCAGCCCCTGGTCCTGGAAAATATTGTTGTGATGTGCCACGAGCAGTGGTGTCGCGTCGGTGATGGGCAAGTAGCCTATACGCAGTGGCGCGTTCGGTTCAGCAGCCCGCGCTGTATTGTGCATTTGTAGCAGCGGCAGGGCACCCATCACAGTAAACAGGCTGGAGAGCTTGAGAAACTGGCGTCTTGCGTCAGATTGAGTGCCTGTTGTACCAGACGTGGTCATGGCGGTTCCTTGCAGAGATAAATAGCGGCCATCAGGCCATTTTGGCGGGTTGCTGCCTGACATCGGTGTCGTTCGCATGCAGTGCGCCGCGCCGATGTGTTCTCAGTAATTTCATGATTTCGATGCGGATCTGCGTAAGCGCTGGCTCAATGAGGTCACGAGGATAAGCCTGGCCGACCTGCCATTCGCCTATCAGTCTGCCCGGGTAGTCGCCGATCAGCAGGATGCGGTTGGCAAGAACCAGAGCTTCGTCAATGTCGTGGGTAACCAGTATGGCGGCGGCTTCGTGCCTGCTGATGATCTGTCTGAGCAACTGTTGCATATCACTGCGGGTAAGCTCATCCAGTGCACTGAAGGGCTCATCCAGTAGCAGAATTTCAGGTCTGCGGGCAAGGCTGCGCGCCAGTGCGGCGCGTTGTGCCATGCCTCCTGACAGCTCGGATGGGTAACGTGTATTTGCGCCAGCCAGACCTACTTCTTCAATAGCCGCCTGTACGCGGGTTTGCTTTTCGATCTTGTCGATATGCGGCTGATGCCGGAAGTCCAGGCCGAACCCCACGTTTTCTTCCAGCGTCAGCCAGGGCAGCAGACTGGGGTCTTGAAACACAAAGCTGGATCGGGGATGGGGCCCATAAAATGCCTCGCCCTGTATACGCACAGAACCCTGGTCAGGCGTCTGCAGGCCTGCCAGCACCCGCAGTAGTGACGACTTGCCCACACCGCTTGGTCCCAGAATGGCAACCACCTCTCCCGCAGTCAGGTGCATGGAGAAGTCGCGCAACACTGTGTTGGGTGCTTCGTCTGCACGAAGATAGCTCAGTTGGATATGCCGGGCATCGAGTACAACCGGGGTTTGTGAAGTTGTCGGCGTGTTCATGTTTACGCCGGAATCAAGAAAAATTCAGCTTTGCTGACACCACAGTCGGGGCATACCCAGTCATCGGGGATATCTTCAAAACGGGTGCCGGGCGCAATGCCTTCTTCGGGCATGCCTGTGACCTCATCGTAGATCAGGCCGCAGGGGCTGCACATCCATTGCTGCATCAGGCCGCCTCGGTCTGCAAGCGGTCTGCTTCGAGCGCGGCGATTTCTTTGCGCAGGTGCTTGAGTGCGGGCGTGACGATAGCGACGAACACAGCTTCGCGCAACCTGCGCTGGGCTGGGTGGCGCATCAGAAAGCCCTTGGCTCCTGCATGCAACACTGCCGAATTGGCGGCGCGCAATGTGAGTTCAGATGTGGATGCCCGCAATTTCAACACATCGAGGACGGCGACCTGTCCGGCGTCGGCTTGCGTGGCCAGTGCGTGTGCCCGTTCTTGCAATTGGTGCAGGGCCTGGGAGAGATCTTCGCCCTGATCATCGAGATACTGGTTTACATGTGCGGTAGCAGCATTGCTTTCACGTATGGTCTTGAGCGAGCCCTGGATCACGCCAAAGCCCATGCCTGTCTGGCTCAGCACAAAACCTGGCTTGATGCGCGATAAGTAGTGATCGAACTGGTCGGGATGAGCAAGTACGTCGCCCGCGTTGATGCGCGCATTCTTCAGACGAATGTTCAGCGTTTGGGTGCCCTCCAGCCCGGCAAATTCGGGGCACGGATGCAGGCTGACTCCCTCGGCGTTGCCGTGCACCACGAGCATGACGTACCCGCCATCCTCTACGGCAGCAGCCACCATGGCGAGATGGTCTTTGCCCACGTTGGAGACCCAGGGCAGCGATCCGGTGACAATGTAGTCGTTGCCGTCGCGTGTGGCATTCAGATGGATGCGTTCAATGCCCGCCAGGTGCTTTACCGCGTTTGACATACCTGTGCCAGAAAGTTTTTCGCCACTGGCGACAGCGCGCAGATAACGTGTGCGTGCGGTTTGGTTGGGCGTGTGAAGCAAATAGCCCAGGCAGGCTGTCTGGCACCACACCAGGAAAGCGGTAGAGCCGCATTCCTGGCCCACTTGCGTGATGATGTCGTTTTGTGCAGCCAGTCCGAGACCGGTGCCGCCGAGATTGACAGGCGCAGTGGCGCCAAAGCCGCCAAGCGCACCCAGCTTGTGCAGAAAGCCTGCGGGGTAGACGCCTTGCTGATCAATGACGCTTGCCAGTGGCGCCAGGTCAGACTTGACCAGCGCTGTAACGGTATCAAGCAGGCCGGTGGCCTGGGCTATATCATTCACTGTGCTTTCCTTGCGTGTATGCAGGCCGCCGGCTGCAAGATTATGCGCTGCAGGCCTCAGGCGAAGGCTTTCAGATCGGCGTTGGCAAATGGCTGCAACTCGGGGTTGATGGGTGTCTGGGCCAGACCGTTTGCGTAATTGCAAAGTGTGGCAAGGCTCACGCCCAGCACCACTTCAAGAGCCTGTTGATCGTTGTAGCCGGATGCACGGAATGCCGATAATTCTTCATCAGATGCCTGGCCTTTCTTTTGAATAATGGCCACGGTGAACCGGGCAAGCGCATCAAGCTTAGGGTCGCTGAGGGCTTCGGTAGAGCGTAGAGCTTGCACCACATCTTCAGGCATCTGTAGTTTTTTGAGTGCCAGTTTGGTATGGCCGGCCACACAGAAGCCGCAGTCATTGAGTGTGGCGGCGGTGATCTGAACAACCTCGCGCTCTGCGGGTGTAAGGCTTGTGCCGGCATTGATGGCGCCGACCACCTGGTAGGTTTCTAGTGCGGCGGGCGCATTGGCCAGCACGCCGATGAGGTTAGGCAAGAAGCCATTGGCCTTGAGGGCACCGGCAACACGCTGCTGAGATTCTTGTGGGGCCGAGTCGGCAGTGTGGATGGTAAGACGGCTCATTGAAAGACCTATAGGTTTGACGCTTCAACAAAGAAAGCGTCGGTATACAGATTCTAATGAGCCAACTGCTGTTTATGGAACGAAGATAACCTTATGACGTTATGGGTGTCAGTTATTAGCGATTACGCTTCGCTCGAGTATCAACACGTTCCAGTGCTGATTCGCCAGGGCACGGACGGCAACTGCAAAACATACGAGGCCACACGTTTTTACCCACCAATAAGCACCGTGGCAAACTGACGCCTTACCGCATGGATAACGCTTTGCGACACAATCCAGGATGTTTTCGGGTTGCCTGGCGATGGGTTGTTGACCAGTGTGGTTTCCAGTGTGCCCAATGCACTCTGCACCGTGACACGATGCTGGTTGCCTGCTGCGCGCGGATCAACAACCACGCGTACCCGTGTTTGCTCCATGCCTACACCAGCCAGTGCGAGCGTGGCGGCAACGTTAAGGTTTTTGGGGTAGCGCAGGGCTGCCTCGTTGGCACTGCCTGCAAACAGCTCAACTTCTTCATCCAGTGTGTCGGGGTCTATGCCAAGCGCACGTAGCTCTTCGCGCCATGCGGCCACAGGCTTGCGCGATTCATACACTACGCTCACAGGCGTGATGTTTCCCAAGGCACCCAGATAGTCGAGTGATGCGACAGCACCTGCAGGAATGATCAGCCGGCATTGCCCCTTGCGTGCCGCGTTTACCATTGCCGCGTAGGTTGTGTTGTCTGCCAGCGCACCGACCGAAGTGATCAACACATCGATGCCATGCTCAAGCAGCGCAGGAATATTTTCGCGTGCCGCGTCCTGACCGGCTGCCTCAATGACAAGGCTGGGGCCCACGTCAGCAATTCATCCAGTGTGCTTAGCATCGCAACCCCCTTGGGGACGTTACGGCGGCTGCCGCTGTCAGGGCGCAGAACGACCGCCCAGTCAGTGGGGAATGGATCGACCTGCTTAAGGCCAGTTAAGACGTCCTGGGCGATTGAGCCGAAACCTATGAGGGCAATTTTTCGTGGAGTGGATGAGTGTGCTGTTTTCATGATTATGGAGGCATGGACGGTTTGATGGGCTACCCTATGATACCGGGCTGTCACGGGCACGTTAGCAAACTTTGCGCAATGACGCCTGTACGCCGCAAACTGGTCATTTCTTTCCTGTCCACAATACAAGGAGTCAAGCATATGAGTCACATCACTCTGATCAGCAAAGAAGGCAAGGAGTTTGATGCCTACTTCGTTGAAGCGACCACCATAAACGCGCCAGGCATTGTGCTGGTTCAGGAAATATTTGGTGTTAATGCTGCCATGCGCACCGCCGCTGAGCGTTGGGCCAGCCTTGGCTATAACGTCATATGCCCGGACCTATTCTGGCGCAAAGAGGCAGGCGTCGATCTTGAACCGTCCAAGCCAGAAGAATTCGCACGCGGTGTCGAACTCATGCAAAGCATGGACGAGGATTTGACGGTTGCTGACCTGGAGGTCGCTCGCACCTGGCTGGCCCGACAAATAGGTAACGTTCGTATCGCGGGCCTGGGCTACTGCTGGGGCGGCCGGCTTGCTGTGCGCATGGCCGCCGATACCGGGGTTAAATGCGCGGTGAGCTATTACGGTGTGGGGCGGGAGCAGTTAATTCCTGCGACGCCTGCTTCAGTCGTCCCTACTTTGCTGCATATTGCCGCGCTTGATTCATACGTGCCAGAGCCTGTGCGCGAGACCATTCTTGCGGCAATTAAAGATAAGAAAGGGTGGGAAGCACACCTATATGCAGACTGCGATCATGCCTTCGCCCGGCCGGTGGCGTGCATGCTGATGAGGCGGCTGCCAAGCTGGCCGAAGAACGCTCACTTGCATTTATGCAACAACACGCTGGTTAAGTCTTGGTGATGGCGGTGGCCTGCATGCCGGGCTAGCCGTCTGCCTCGGCTGTCATTAGTGGCCAATAGTATGCGCCGCTTGGGCAGGCTCATTCACATGCTCAGGCATGTCACGTCTCGAACCATGATGGTTCGCATAAAACCAGGTGAACTCGGCGCCCAATAAAAACACCTGTGCCGCGTAATAAACCCAGATCAATACAACGACAAGTGAGCCAGCCGCAGTTAGCGACGAAATAGTGGCGCTCTTGCCCACATACAAGCCGATCAGCACCTTGCCAATTTCAAAAAGAACCGCCGTGACAAGCGCGCCAATGAAGACATCGCGCCACGCAATCGTGGCCTGTGGCATGTATTTGAAGATAAGTGCGAAAAGTATGGTTGAAATAAGAAGTGAGGCAAGCGCATTCAGGACTTGCATCAGTACCTCCCAGCCAGGAAACAGCCCGGCCATGGTATGGCCCAGGGCTGCCAGGCCTGTGCTGACGGCAAGAGACACCAGAAGCAGAAAGCCCAGACCCAGCACCAGGCCTAATGAAAGCAATCTTCCACGCAGCATGTGCCACCAGCCACCAACCTTACGCGATGCGGGAACTTGCCAGATGCGGTCGAGGGCGCTTTGCAATTCGGCAAAGACCCGGGTTGCCCCAACGAGCAAGATGATGACGCTGATGATGGTTGCGGTAATGCCCTGAGTGGGTTTGTCTGCGCTGCGAATAAGTGCCTGCACACTCTCAGCTCCATCCTGACCGACCAGACCTCCCAGTTGCTGGATGACTTCGCCGCGCACGGCATCCTGACCCCAGATGAAACCCGCCACGGCGATGACGATAATTAATAAAGGCGCTATGGAAAATACGGTGTAGAACGCGATGGCTGCGCCCATGCTTGATGCATAATCGTCGCTCCATGCCTTGTATGAGCATTTTGCAAGCTGAAAAAACTGTCTGGGGGTCAGGAGCATAAGGGCCACCGTTGTACGCAGTTAACTTTAAGACATGGTTCAGGCCGTAACAACAGGCAAATAACGTGCCGTCATATAAGTTTGTTTGTAGCACTGAAGCCAGGGTTGCATGAGCGATGCGCGACGACCAGCGAATCAGCGACAGTGGTTACCATATGTTGCCATGAATGCTGCAAGCTCATATAGTCAAGTGTGTATAACTAGATTTATACGCGAGGTGGCGAGACTGCACGCGGAAACAACAAGGCTCGAACCTTCACGAAAATATGAAAATACTGCCGGCCTGCCCGGCAAGAAAAGCATAATGGAGAGACAATGAAATCGAAAAGTGTTCTGTGCCTGCTTGTCAGCGCACTTGGGAGTGGTTCGTGTATTGCCGCCGACGCACAGAGTGATCAAGGCGCATACGTTGGGGTTTTCGGCGGTACGGGCGCGGCAATCGCGACCAGTTTGCAGCAAAAAGGGGCAGTCCACCTTAATAACGTGCGTTCGCTGCCTATCCATGCAAACGGCTCCACCGGAAGCAGCACACGTGTCTCCATGGGTGGCGTTCAGGCAGGTTATGAATGGGATCGCTGGAATCTCGGGCAAGCCAGATGGAGCCTGAAGCCAGCAGTGGAGCTTGAAGGTGTTTTTCTTGGAAAATACTCGCCCACCGGCACCATGCCTGTCAGACCCCGCGCATTGGGAACGCAGTATGTGACTATTCCCATGAAGACTAATCTCTTGCTCGCCAATGCAGTGTTCACGATTCAGACCCCATACTCGAACAAGGTTTTCCCCTATGTTGGTGTGGGTGCGGGAGCTGCTTTTGTTTCTATCAAGGGATCAGATTCTGCCAACCCTTCAGAACCCGGTATCAATCATTTCAATTCAGATCCTGACGCATCAAGCACCGCCTTCGCCATGCAGCTTAAAGCGGGTATCAAGGGGCAGATACACAAGAATTTATATCTGTTTACCGAGTACCGATATGTTTCGATCAACGCCACAAACTATGTCTTTGGCGCAACCGACTATCCTGGCGTGCATCTGCCAACGGCAGCATGGCGCGTGAATCTTGGGCGGCAGCAATACAATTTTGTCGTCGCGGGGCTGCAATATAAATTCTGAAGTTCTCGGTTCAACGGTTTGCGTATCCGAAAATGTCCCTGCAAGGCTGGCAGCTCCGTCGCTCGCATACGCTGCCAGGCATCTTCAGGGTAAACACCGACCGTCGATGTCCTAAAGCGATACGTAGTCGTCCTTTATTGATCTGTCGCTAGCCCCGCCTCACCCTCTACCATTTGCGTGACTCACTGATTCTATCCCCATGGCGCCGGAAGCTGGCTGCCGTCCCGTCAAAATACTTGTGAAAAGACGGATGCGGACCCGCTACGGCAAAAAAACACATACCAGGAGACATGCAATGAATTTACGCAAAACGTTGGGCTTTTCTTTTTCGTCGGGGCTGTTGCTGGCGAGCACGCTTGCCGTTGCGGCACCCGTCAAAATTGCCGTTCTGGAGACGCTTTCAGGGCCGCAGGCATCGACCGGCCTGTTGTATCGCGCCGCCGCGCGCTACGCCGTAGACGAAATGAATGCGGCAGGAGGGTGGAATGGCGAGAAGATTGAACTCGTTGAGTACGATAACCAGGGAGGCCCGGCAGGAGCGGCTGACAAGCTCAAGGCCGCTGCAGCCGACGGTGTGCAAATCATTGTTCAGGGCGCATCGTCTGCCATAGGTGGGCAAATTACCGAAGACGTGCGCAAGCACAATCTGCGTAACCCCGGCAAAGAGCTGCTTTATCTTAACGTGGGTGCTGAAGCGCTTGAGTTGACCGGCAAGAAATGCCAGTTCTATCACTTCCGCGTCGCCGGCAATGCTCAGGTAAGAACCAAGGCACTGGTCGCCGGCATGAAGCACGCCGGTGTGCTGGGAACACGTGTGTATTCAATAAACCAGAACTACTCCTGGGGTCAGGACATGGAGCAGGCCATCGTCGACAATGCGGCGGCAGGCGGCTATCAGGTCGTGGAGAAGACTCTGCATGATGTCAACAAGGTGCAGGATTTTGCGCCTTACGTGAACAAGATCGCAGCGTCTAACGCCGACACCGTTATTACCGGAAACTGGTCCAACGACCTGCTGCTGTTGATGAAAGCGACGAAGGCAGCCGGCCTGAAAACGCGATTTGGCACCGTCTTTCTGGATCAGCCCGGCAATCTGGCCAACGCGGGTGATCTGGCCGAAGGGCATTTTGTGGCTCAGGCCTTCAATGCTGAGGCAGCGGGCGATGCAGGCGCAGCCTTCGTCAAGGATTACCAATCTAAGATGGGCCATGCACCTGCCTTCATTGAGCCGCAAACTGTGTTTGGCCTGATGATGGTGGCTGATGCGCTCAATCAGGTAAAGCCTGAGGATGGCAAGCTCAACGTGCAGAAGCTGGCCAGCGCGCTGGAGAAAACATCGATCGACACGCCTATGGGCAAGCTCACCATGCGCGCTGATGATCACCAGGTGCTGTTGCCGCTGGTGGTGGCAGTTGCCTCGAAAGATGCGCTGTATAAAGATGACGGCACAGATATGGGCTTTAAACCTGTCGAAAAGTTTACTGCGGAAGAAGCTGCCACACCTGCACAATCGACGTGCGATATGAAGCGCCCAGGCTGAATCACAACGTGGCCAGCGGCCACGCAATCTTAGAGTAATCATCGACCGGACCTGCTTGCAACACAGATGTGTGGTGCGCGGGTCCGAAGAGAGTTTTGTGCGCCTGGACTGAGATCATTATGGACCAACTTGTTATCGCGCTGTTGAACGGTGTCATCTATGGCCTGCTGCTATTCATGGTATCAGCGGGCCTGACCCTCATTTTCGGAATGATGGGTATTCTGAATTTTGCACATGCCTCCTTTTATATGTTGGGCGCGTACTTTGCCTATGTCTTGCAGGGGCCGCTAGGCTTTTGGTGGGCTTTGATTGTGTCGCCGGTGCTTGTGGGCGTGGTTGGCGCGCTGGTGGAGCGCTACATTTTGCGCAGGGTTCATCATCATGGCCACGCGCATGAACTCTTGGTTACCTTCGGCCTGTCTTTCATCATTGCCGAGCTGATAAAGCTGTTCTTTGGCAATTACCCCGTCAACTACAGGGTTCCCAGCAGCTTGGACTTTTCGGCTTTTGCACTGGGCGGCCTGAACTACCCCGCTTATCGGATCTTCATGGGTGGCGTGGCCATCACCATGTTCATCGCCATCTACCAACTGCTTACGCGAACGCGCGTGGGCATTGTGGTGAGATCCGCGCTTTACCGTCCAAAGATGGCCGAGGCCCTGGGCCACAATGTGCCTCTTGTTTTCATGGGCGTATTTGGCGTTGGATCGGCGCTGGCGGGTCTGGCAGGCGCAGTGGCCGGTGCCTTCTATACGACCAACCCCAATATGGCGCTTGAGCTTGGCGTACTGGTCTTTGTGGTGGTGGTGGTCGGCGGCCTGGGTTCACTCGGCGGCGCCATGGTCGCCTCTATTTTGATCGGTGTCGTGACATCCGTTGCGGTCGGCATTGACGCCACGCTGGCTGATTTTCTATCGCTATTTGGGGCAGGAGCCTGGGCGGAGCACGCGGGTGGCATCTTCACGCTCAAGGTATCCAGCCTGGCATCGACCATACCGTTCGCGTTGATGCTGCTGGTTCTGCTAATACGGCCCCACGGTCTGATGGGCAGCAAAGGGTAAAGTCATGAAAACTAAATTATTGATAGCCGTGACAGGTGTCGCGTTGTTGGCGACTGTGCCCTTTGTGTTGTCGCAAGGACTGGTCAACGCGGCGATCCCCATGTTGATCGCCGCACTGTTCGCCTGCGCGTATAACCTTTTGTGCGGCCAGGCAGGCATGCTGTCGTTTGGACATTCTGCCTATTTTGGTGTGGGTGCGTTTTCAACCATACACGCCATGAACGCGCTAGGTGGCGCAGGCTTGTTGCCTACGCCTCTGATGCCGCTGGCCGGTGCAGTCGGCGGCCTTTTGTTTGGCGTGATCGCAGGCTGGTTTGCCACACAGCGCAGCGGTACGTATTTCGCCATGATCACTTTGGCGATTGCGGAGCTGGTTCACGCCCTCGCGCCGCATCTGGTGGGCATATTTGGCGGTGAGGCCGGCGTATCGACCATGCGCATGCCCGCCTGGGGATTCACCTTTGGCTCTACCAACGAGGTGTATTACCTGACGCTTGTGTGGGTCGCGCTCTGCCTGCTGTTGCTGTATCTGATCACCTTCACCCCGCTCGGAAGGCTGGCGCTAGGCCTGCGTGAAAACACCCATCGCCTGCGCTTTCTTGGCTATGAAGTGCATCGTATCAGCGTAGTTGTTTTTGCCATTTCAGGAATGTTCTCGGGCATCGCAGGTGCACTGCTGGTCGTTAGCAACGAATCGGCAAACTACGTGATCTTTGATCCCTCACTCTCTGCTGCCGTGGTCTTGAATACCTACATAGGCGGTGTGAACGTGTTCCTGGGTCCGGCAATTGGCGCAGCGCTGATGACGTTCTTTGGCTATGCCGTGTCAGACCTCACGCAATCCTGGCTGTTGTATCAAGGCCTGATTTTTGTGCTGGTAATGATGTTTATGCCAACTGGCATAAGCGGGCTGGCCCTGCTGGCTATTTCGTGTGCAAAGCGCGTGGGCGTAAGGGTATTTGCACCTGTGGCGCTGCTGTATGTGATGGCATTTACCTGCTGCACGGCGGCCAGTGTATTTGTCACAGAATTGTTGCGACGTGTTTTTTCGCAAGATTACCAATCTCTGGCCAAAGCCAGCACCGACGGCAGCTTTCCGCAGATTGCGCTTTTTGGCCGGGGCTGGGAGCCGCTGGGCGTCGGTACGTGGATAGTGCCTGTCGTGCTGGCCGTGATTGGCATTGTGTTCTGGAAGCTGGCGAAATCCTGCCTGGCTGCACACTCTGGCGAGCAGGATGTCGCCGAAGAAAGCGCCATGGGCGCGACCACTGAGCAGAGGCCTGCATGACTCATCCCATTTTAATACTGCGCGATCTGAAGAAATCATTCGGCGCAACGGAGATTATCCGTGGTGTCAATCTGTCTGTTCTGGACAATGAGCGCCATGCCATTATTGGGCCCAATGGTGCAGGAAAGTCGACACTCTTTCATCTGATCTCCGGCAACATTCTTCCAACGTCAGGCGACGTATCCTTGAATGGTCAATCTATCACGGGCAAAAGCCCGCAGGCCATTAACCGCATGGGGCTGGCCCGATCGTTTCAGATCACCAATATATTCCCGCGGCTGTCCGTCTTCGAAAACATTAGGCTTGCAGTCATGCAGGCCCATGGCCTGCAATACTGTTTCTGGCGGTTTATCAGTGCCAACCGAAGTGTGCGGGTCCAGAGCGAGCAATTGCTGGAACAGGTCCGTCTGACTGCACGCGCCCAAACCGTCGCAGGCGAGATGTCCTACTCGGAGCAGCGTTCTCTTGAAATTGCCATGACGCTGGCATCCGATCCCAAAGTTATCCTGCTGGACGAGCCCATGGCGGGCATGTCCAAGGAAGAGGCTGAATACACGACAGCCCTTATCAAGGAAGTCACGACAGGCAGGGCCTTGCTGATTGTGGAGCACGATATGGAGGTGGTCTTTTCATTGAGTGACCGGGTCAGCGTGCTCGTGTATGGTCAAATTATTGCGACCGGGTCGCCTGACGAGGTGCGTCGCGACGCCGGGGTGAAAGAGGCTTATCTTGGGGAAGAGGTGACTGCATGACGCCCGATCAGCCACTGCTGCGCGTTGAGGATGTGCACGCGCATTATGGGAAAAGCCATGTTCTGCACGGCGTGTCGTTCGAGGTTGGGGCCAATGAGGTTGTCAGCCTTATCGGCCGCAACGGATCTGGCAGGTCGACGACGCTTAAGGCCATTATGGGATTGTTGCCGCCTACGTCCGGCCGCGTCGTGCTTGGCGGAAACAGCATGGCGGGCTTGAGGTCTTTTGAGATCTGTCGGGCTGGCATCGCGTACGTTCCTGAAGAGCGCGAGGTTTTCGCCAATCTGACGGTGGATGAAAATTTTCGGATGGGAGAGCAGCCGGTAACGGCCGGCGTCTATCGCTGGTCTGTAGACGAGATGTTCGACTACTTTCCACGTCTGAAGGAGCGACGCAACACGCTGGCCGGCAGCCTTTCAGGCGGGGAGCAGCAGATGCTCACTATCTGCCGGTCGCTACTGGGTAATCCGAAAATCATACTGATTGACGAGCCTACAGAGGGTCTTGCGCCCAAGATCGTTACGGCGGTTGGAGACTGCATCCGTGACATACACCAGAAGGGTGTGTCCGTGATTCTGGTTGAGCAGAAACTGGCCATTGCCCTGAAGGTATCCACGCGTATGTGCGTCATGGGGCATGGCCGCATCGTATACGAGGGAAGCCCGCAAGAAGTCGTTGGCGATGAGCAACTGCTGGCTGACTGGCTTGCGGTCTAGGCGACACCGAATGCCGCCATTATCTGGATGTTGGAACTAAAAGATGAATCACCCAAAAGATAAAGTAATAATTACCTGCGCGGTAACCGGGAGCGTGCATACGCCGTCGATGTCGCCACACCTGCCATTGACGCCGGAACAGATCGCGGCGGACGCCATCGCGGCCAGTGAGGCGGGCGCAGCTGTATTGCATTTGCATGCGAGAGACCCGGTGGATGGCAGGCCGGTTTCTGATCCCAATGTATTCGATCAGTTTGTACCTAAGATCAAGGCGGCGACGAATGCGGTGATTAATATCACTACCGGTGGCAGTACCCGCATGAGCCTGGAAGAGCGGCTTGCCTACCCGCTGATTGCCGCACCGGAAATGTGTTCCCTGAACATGGGCTCAATGAACTTTTCGATTCATCCGGCAGCGGAGAAGATTACACACTGGAAGCATGAGTGGGAAAAGCCTTACATAGAGGGCATGGAAGATCTGATCTTTCGCAACACCTTCAAAGACATCAAACGCATTCTCCATATGCTTGGCGATGAGCATGGAACGCGCTTTGAGTTTGAGTGCTATGACCTGGGGCATTTATACAACCTCGCCCATTTTGTCGATGCAGGCCTGATCAAGGGGCCGCTGTTCATACAATGCATATTCGGTGTGCTGGGCGGAATGGGGCCTGACACTGAGAATCTGGTGCATATGCGAACCACGGCCGATCGCCTGTTTGGCCGGGACAGCTACAGGTTTTCAGTGCTTGGGGCAGGGCGCCATCAGATGCGGCTTTCGATGATGTCTGCGCTCATGGGCGGAAATATTCGCGTGGGCCTGGAAGACAGCCTGTTTCTCAATAAGGGAGAGCTTGCCGCATCCAGCGCTGATCAGGTCAGGAAAGTTCGTCGCATGCTCGACGAACTTTCTTTGGAGATTGCTACGCCCGATGAGGCGCGTAGCATGTTGGGCCTGAAAGGCGGTGATGCCACCTTTATAGATACTCAACGTTCCCGTCAACGCTGATGGCCTGGCCGGTGATGTTTATTGCCGCCGCAGAAGACAGAAACAACGCCATGGCGGCGATGTCTTCGGTGCTTACCATGCGGCGCAACGAGATTTTTTCCAGGTATTGATTGCGCATGTCGGCTTCGCTGATTTCCAGCACATGGGCTCTGTCTTGTATGACGCGGCTCATGCGGTCGCCGTCAACCAGGCCGGGCAGCACGGCGTTGATCCGTACGTTGTCAGGGCCAAGCTCATTGGCAAGCGATTTCATCAGACCAACTATTGCCCATTTGGTGGCGGCATAGGGTGTACGGAAAGGGTATCCCAAGCGGCCGGCGACCGATGACATGACCACGATATTGGCATTGTGGTCTGACGCCTTCAGATGGGGCACTGCTTTTCTAAGAAAATAGAACTGGCTGTTGAGGTTGGTGGAAATGGTTTGTTCCCATGCGGCGGGGTCTATGTCTTCGATATTTCCGGTTGGGCCAGCGATACCTGCGTTATTGATCAGAACGTCCAGGCCACCCAACGTGGTGACCGCAGCGTCGATGATGCGGTCTACATCGCTCTGGACCCCGACATCGGCCACGGCGCCGTGCATGCCAGGATACTGACCCAGCATCAGGTCAACCGCGCGGGCATCAATATCGCAAATATAAACTTTGGCACCGACTTCATGAAAGCCTTGTGCAATCGTGCCGCCTATTCCTGCTGCGCCACCAGTGATTAAAACCTTGAGGCCGGAGGGTGGAATCAGTCTGTCGACAATGCTCATCGTGTTCTCTTTCAGAAGAGGGGCATGATTTGCCCCGAGGTTAAAGGGTCAGGCCGCCGCTGGCTTCAATGACGGCGCCGTTGATATAACTGGCTTCGTCACTTGCAAGAAAGGCATAGATATTGGCGATCTCTTCGGGTTTGCCCAGCCGCCTGAGGGGAACCTGTCCGCACAGATTTGCAAGCACGTCATCGGGCACGCTGGCAAGCATGGAAGTTTCGATGAAGCCGGGCGCCACAGCATTGACCCGTATGCCCTTTGGCCCGAGCTCGCGCGCCCAGGTTTTGGTAAAACCGATCACACCGAACTTAGCTGCAGCATAGTTGGTTTGCCCGAAGTTTCCATAAATGCCGACAACTGAACTGGCATTGAGAATGACCCCGCTTCCTTGCGCAATCATCGGCGACAACACGGCTTGTGCGGCGTTGAACACGCCTTTCAGGTTTACATCGATCACTGAGTCGAATTGTTCGGCGGTCATCTTTTCCAGACGTGCGTCCCGCGTGATACCTGCGTTGTTTATCAGGATATCCACGCTTCCGTGCTGTTCAAGCGTTTGTGCAACCATGGCATCCAGAGTTTCGCGGTTTGTGACGTCAAGGGCAAACCCCATCGCCCTGGTACCCGCTTGCTCGCATGCAGCAACAGTCTTTGCGATTGCCTCCTTGCTGACATCACACACCACGACGGTCGCACCTTCTTTGGCAAACTTGATTGCTGTTGCTTCTCCTATGCCCTGGCCTGCGCCAGTGATAATGGCGATCTTGTTTTGTAGTCTCATCTGTATCCCCTTCAAAAGGGTGTTGGTTATTGAATGCGTACAAGAGGCTGCTCGCTCTTGGGTTGCCTGGTCTAGCGTGAGCTTAACGAAGTTTCAAATGGGTGTTAAGATCATTAACGGACTTAGGGGTATCTCTGGAGGCGCTGGGCGGTCTATCATGCGAAGCAAAACACCATTGTTCGACCAGCGCATTTATGCACCATACAAAATCGCTGCGTTGGTAGAGGTCTTGAGCGAACAAGGCATTGCGCCCGCCAAAAGCCTGAAGGGCACCGGTGTCCATGAAGACCAAATCCACGACGCCACCCAGCTCACTTCAGTCAGTCAGTACGTGGCGGTGTGCAGCAATGCACTAGAGCTCTCCTGCAGCGCTGCCACGCCCTTTGAAACAGGTTCGCGCCTGCATCTGTCAGCCTACGGCATGTACGGCTATGCCTTGATGTCTTGCCTTACCATGCGCGATTACTTCAAGCTGGGCGTCAAATATCACTCTTTGGCCACTCCAACCTTGTCGATTGAATGGACCGAATACGACCGGACGGCGGTTTGGGCGTTTCCTGATGCGCTGCTTTTCAACGAATCACGGCAAATCAGGCAGTTCTTGATCGAGCAGCAGTTTACGCAGCACGCCACGCATTTTCAGGATGTCTTCGGCAGAACCTGTCCACCCCTCAAAGCTTATTTTTCGTATCCTGCTCCGGCGCATGCGCCTCTTTATACCAAGTACCTTGGTTGCCCGTCTGTCTTTAATTACAAGCAGTGTGAGCTGCATTACGATGCGGCTGTGCTTGGACAAAAGCCGTTACTGGCGCACAGGCTGACGGCTACTGTCTTGCAACAGACGTGCGAGCGGCTTATCGGCGAAACCAAGACATCGTCCGGAATCGCAGGCGAGGTTTATCAGCGATTGTTGAAAAGGCCCGGCGAGTTTCCGAGTATGGCGACCGTTGCAGAACAACTCGACATGACCTCCCGAAATCTTCGCCGTCGCCTGCAGGCAGAAGACACGTCTTTTGCAGCGATTCTGGATGATGTACGAAGCTCGCTGGCTATTGAGTATCTTAAAACGACCAAGATGAGCACCGACGACATCGGGCTGCTTTTGGGTTTCTCCGAGCCCACCAATTTTCGACGCGCGTTCAAGCGATGGACCGGGCGCACTACCAGCGAGTACCGCAGTTAGCGTTCGCCATCGCACGATAATCTTGTAGCAATGAAGATCACGTCAGTGCTTTGGCAAGCTCAAATTGAGATTGCGCCCAACCAGTCTCAGGAAGAATCTGCCCGCTCGTGTCCTGGACATGCTCAATACGTTGGCATAGCGCTTCTGCGGGATCGTCTTCGTCTTTAAGATATATGCCACGAGTCATGGTGATATGCGCGCACTCGAAGCCGCCGCCACCTGCCAGCATAATCATTTGGGTCGGAGCCTGTTCACGCACCAGTGCAAGCAGTGCGACGCTGACGCGCTCGGGGGTGAAAACATCGACCGCCTCGGGTGGCAACAAGCCCGCCGTCATGGCCGTCAAGGCGGTAGGGGCGAGACAATTTACGCGAATATCGTATTTAGCTCCCTCTTGCCCCAGTGTTTTCATTAAACCAACCAAGGCCATCTTGGCGGCACTGTAGTTGGCTTGTCCGAAATTTCCGTAAAGACCGGATGAGGATGTAGTCAGCACCACCCGACCATACCCCTGCTTTTTCATTTGTGGCCAGACCGCCTTGGTCATGTGTACGGCGCCCATGACATGCACCTCAAAGACAAGGCGGAAATCCTCCGACGACATTTTTTCAAACGTCTTGTCACGCAGAACACCAGCGTTGTTAACCAGAATGTCTATGCGGCCAAACTGGTCAATTACTTGATTCACCATGGCCTGGACATCTTCAGGTCGGCTTACGTCACCCACTACGCTCAAGGCGGTCCCGCCTGATTGTTTGATCTCGGCGGCTACGGCGTGGGCCGCAGCATTTATGTCGTTTACCACTACACAGGCCCCATGCCGCGCCAGCTCAAGAGCATGAGTGCGGCCCAGACCATTGCCTGCACCTGTGACGAGTGCTACCTTTTCTTTCAACTGCAGAGACATCACTGCTCCTCATGGCTTGCTTGATTAATGAAGTGAGAGGTGAAAACAGGTGCGCTAATCTGCAAAGACCTTGCAACGCACCTGCTGTACGGGCGGATACCTAAATGTGCTTTCCAGGTGTGCTTGCTGAGGCTGGTACAGCCGCAATGTCAGGTAAAACTCACCATGCGTGGGTGTGGGAAGCCAGTTTTTATCGCCGCCCGGGTCATCAGCCTGAATGCTTAGCGTCAGTCCGCCGTCTTCATCACGCATCAGGCCCGGGGTTCTGTCTCCAATAGAGTGTCGACCGATTGGGTTTGCGACCAACAGGCAATCACTGCGACGGTACAAGGTAATCGACCAGAAAGCACCAACCTGGGGTGCATGCTCGGGCGGAAAGCGCAGCTCATAAGATCGCGTGCCGATCAATGAGTCGCCTTTTTCGTCTACCTCGGCCATGATGTACATGGCCTCATCAATGCCAAGTGTGCCGATCCAGTTTCGGGCGACTCGTGCCCTAGTGAAGATGTCGTTGCCAAATGAAGTACGCACGTGCACAGCTTGGGTCCAGCCCCCACCCAGTTCGGAAGGTGCGGCAACCTCCCGAAGATCAGAATAAACCTGTTCCAGAGCCCGTTGAAGACTTGCCGCAGACGCAGGCGTTGCTGGCAGATCAAGTGCAGAAGGATTTCTGGCGAGCATGATGTTGAGTACCCGCAAATACTCATCCACATTTGGCACACCTGCGTCTTGCTCTGTAAATAGCGTATCAATGCGAGATACTGCACGAGACCCATCAAGCCGGCTGATTGAAAACTGATTTTGCAGTGCATGGACGCGGGCAAGGTCTTCTTCGCATGGATCAACCAGAATGCGTCCAATAAGCCATACATCATCTCCAGGTGCCTTGATGGGGTGCATGCCTGCAGGTACCTCTCCACGCCAGCCTGGACCATAAACAAACAGTTGTTGCCGGGCGCCTCCAGTTGTTCGCCGCCCGGCATAAGCCCACGGGTTGGTCCATGCATCCAGAAAGCCAAGCACCCAGTAGCGCTCGCCCATCTCTGGCACGTCGATCACCAATGGATGCTCAGACAGATCAAGCCAGGCGTTGGTGAACAAGGTGTCATTGTTGGGGGTCACTACTTCTTTGTCTTCTGGCCCTCGCAATCTTCGCGTGTGGGTAAACTGATTTACCCAACGCATGCTTGAAGCTGGAGAGTCACCGGCAAACCCCAGGCTTGTGTGTTTGCGGGCAGTATTTGCAGCGCGCATGCGTGCCATTTCAAAAAGCGGCAAGGTCTGCACGATCCAGTCTGCATATTCGCCCGGAGCATCCTCTTCGGTCGTCAGCAAAACAGCATCCAAGCCTATTGCGCCCTGACCTTCGGGCAGTACCAGAAAAGGGTTTATTTCCGCAGATGACAAGGCTTTGCCCGAGCTCATGGCAAACTCAGACAGCGCAACAATTGACCTCGCCAATTCGGCAGTGTCTGCCTTTAGAGCTCCGCGGAATCCGTTAAGCAAGGGTGCGGTCTTCAGTTCTGTAATCATCTCGCGAGCCTGATCCAGGCTGACAGGAGCAAGGCGAAGAGCAATATCACCCATAAGTTCGACGTCTACACCCCCTGATCCCAGCATGATCACGGCGCCGAAATTGGGGTCTTGCTTGACGCCCAGAATACATTCCACGCCACCCTTAACCATTGGCGCAATCAAGATGCCCTCTGATAAATGGGTGAGATTGGAGCATTCCAGCGATTTGGTGATGCGGTCAAACGCCGCACCGGCTTGCGTTGTGTCTTGAATGTTTACTACCACCCCTCCGATGTCGCTTTTATGAGTGATATGTGCAGACAGAACTTTCATTACTACGGGAAAGCCTATGGCCTCGGCGCAGTCAATGGCTTCTTTCTTGTTCTTTGCTATACGGGCGCCAACAAAAGAAATCCCTGCCGAACGCAGCACTTCGATGGCGTCGAATTCGTTATATGCCTTGCGACAAAGTTGTGAGCGCAATGGAGCTTTTTGTTCTACCTCTGCCGTGATGGTGCTCATTGTTTGGAAGAAGTTCATGGCTGCCAAAACACGAATGGCACGCGCAGGGTCGTCAAAGCACAGGCATCCGAGTTCTGCCAGAGCGTGCTGTTGCTCGCGGTCAGCCAGGGTGCTGAATATGATGACGCGATTGGGAAACTCCAGACGAAGATCTTTAGCAAGCTGGCGCTGCTTTAGCCGCATGTCTTGATTAATTCCGAATGCGGACAGAAAAATAAGCAGGCTTCCGTGCCCCGCTTCGCCCAGCATTATTCGCGCGACGAAATCTAGCAGTTCAGGCTCTGCTGTGACGGTTCCGGTCAGGTCAACCGGGTTATGTGTTGCTGCCAGCGGAACACGTGACTTGATTCGTTGCTGTGCCGGGGCTGGCAGTTCGGAAACATCCAGCCCTGCATCCGCTGCGTCATCGGCCATCATGACGCCTACGCCACCCGACACTGTCAGTATGCCTACACGGCCGTTCTCCGGCACCCCGGAAACCGCCAGGCAGTGCGCGACATCAAAGAACTCTTCGATGGTCCGGGCGCGCCAGGCACCGTGCTGACGAAAGAGTGTTTCATATACAGCATCATCCCCGGCGAGAGCGGCTGTGTGAGATGCCGCTGTCAACGCGCCCAGTTCTGTGCGCCCGACCTTAACCACAATGACCGGCTTGCCCGCCAGGCGTGCCCGCTCGAGTGCCCGCCTGAGTCGCAGTCCATCAGTACAGCCTTCCATGTAAGCCATAATGATTTCTGTCTGCGGGTCTGTTGCCATCCAGGCAATGCAGTCTGCTACGCTGATATCTCCTTCGTTTCCGGTAGTTATCCATACAGACAGGCCGACATCACGCTCACGTGCCAATGCGTACGCATAAGCCCCGAATGCGCCGCTCTGACACACGACGCCAATTTTTCCAGGCTTTACCAGGCCAGTTGCCACCACGGGTGAGAACGTTGCGTAAATTGACTGGGAGAAATTCATGAAGCCCAGGCAGTTGGGACCCAGAACGCGTATGCCGGCAGCACGCGCCTTTTTCAGGAAAGACTGCTGTGCTTGCTCACCTGGTTCTCCTGTCTCTGCAAACCCACCGGAAAACATCACAATGTTTTTTACGCCTGCCACGATGGCATCATCAAGCGCAGTCTCTGCATGGTGAGCGGGGATCGCAAAAATAGCGAGGTCTATCGGGCTTCCCACTGCAGTGAGCGTTTTATATGCCGGTAAGCCGGAAATCTCGTCAGCGTGGTGATTTATGGGGTATATACGGCCTGAATAGCCATTTTCCATCAGATAACGCACAGGGACCGCGCCAATTTTTTGCGGTGTGGCCGAAGCACCCACGACCGCGATGGATCTGGGCGCGAGAAAGGAATTCAGATTCAGCAGAGTCATTAGGGCAACTTTAAAACGCGGGCTACACAACCCATTTCAACATTCTGTGAATGCAGACCCCGAAGGGGCGCCGCACAGCTCTGCGAATCAATATAGCTGCCCAAATCTCATCAAACAAACTGATATTTTCGATAGATTTATAGTCTGTGATTATTACTTGAGGCTTGTCCTGTTTGCCCCTTGTCTTCGGGCCACTGTTAAAGATCCCCGGACAGCGATTCTTTCATTGTCTGGATGGTGAATTCGATAAAGCTTTCTACGGCTGGGGATAATGACTTCCTTGCCCGCGAAAATATGGCTATGCGCCAATTGACGACGGGGCGGACGATAGGACGGAAGGCGAGATCAAATCCTTCAACAAGAGGCCGGGTGGTAGATGGGCAGAGCACATAACCGCGTTTTACTTTCAGCATGGAAAGCGCTGTATTAATGCGGTGCACCGGTATGATTTCTTCGGGGTGGCAGCGGACCGGAACCTGGCTCAAAACATTTGTTCTCAGATTGGGCATGTAATTAAATAGCGGCCGCGCCCGTAATGCTCTCCAGCTGAGCGAATCGATATCAGCGAGTGGATCATCTGTTCGAATTGCGGCCCAAAGCGGATCAAGACGTAATATCTGCACTTCCAGACTGTCATCGATTGGAACGCCCGCCGGGCCGAAGCCCACGTCTGCGCTTTCGTTGGCAAGTGCTTTTAGCACTTCTTCGATGGGAACATCATTGAAACGAACATCAACGCCGGGGTAACGCTCAACGTAGTTCGCCATCAATTCGGGTAACAGCGTACAAGACAGCGGTTCAGGTGCCACAACACGAACAAGGCCCTGCCGGAGGTCTTTGAGGTTGATAACACTTTCAATGGCATGATCCAGGCCGCCTAATACCTGTCTTACCAAAGGCTCAAACGCCGCCCCGACCACCGAAACCGCTACGCTTCGAGTGCTTCTGTCCAGCAAGCGCACACCTAACCGGCTTTCGAGCTCTTTTATCAGGCCACTGAGCGCGGCTTGAGATAAGCACATGCTATCGGCGGCTTCCGAAAAACTCTTGCGATCAACAACCGTGATAAAGGCGCGCAGTTGTCTGACAGTAACTTCTATAGCCATGTTTTCTCCTTCGATGGCAACATTTTCGACTTATAGGTAAATGCGATACCTTTACAGGAAAAATAAGATTGTCCGATCGCAGCGGAGACCTTAGTCTAACAAACAGAATGGGCCGCAGCGACGGGGTATTAGCGCTTTATGGTCATTCAGGTGGAAACGTTATTCGTCATAAATACAACTGGAGACATTATGAAAATTGATCGACGGACAGTCCTGTTTGCTGCGGCCGCGTCTTTGTGTACGACCATCGCGCCTTTTGCCTATGCCGCAGAAGAATGGCCATCGCGTACTGTGAAAATCATCTCACCTTACGGTGCCGGTGGTCCCAATGACGTGTCGGCACGGCTGATTTCCGAGGCTTTAGGCAAAAGATTGGGGCAAACCTTTATCGTGGAGAATAAATCTGGTGCGGGCACGCTGGTAGCCAATCAACTGGTCGCTACATCTCCCGGCGATGGCTACACCATCTTGTATGCTGCAGCACCCTATTCCACGCTTGAGGCGCTGAAGGGAAAGTTAAGCTACAACCCGCGCAAGGATCTGAAAGCGGTGGCAATGGCCATAACCGTGCCTCTTTTTCTTATTGTTAATGCTGACTCGCCTTTTCATACGGTTCAAGACCTCATCAAGTACGGAAAATCGCATGATGGAGGTCTGACCTTCGGTTCTCCCGGTAGCGGGTCCTTGCCCCATCTGGCCGTAGAGTTGCTGTTGCGAGATGCTGACGTTAACGGGATTGCAGTTCATTATCGGGGTGATGTGGCTGCATACACTGACTTGTTGGCAGGGCGACTTGACGCAACACTTACCGCCATCACCGCTGCGCGTCCTCACATTGAGGCAGGTAAGCTGCGAGTTCTGGGTGTGGCATCTTCCTCGCGCAGTGAAATCTATCCCGAGGCGCCAACGCTCAAGGAGCAAGGGCTTCCGAATGTTGTTGCGTCAGGCTGGTATGGTTTCATGGCGCCGGCTGCGACGCCTGTAAAAATAATTGACCGGCTCTCCGCTGAGATAATTGACGTGCTGAATGACCCCGCCATAAAAAGCAAGCTGTTGTCGCAAGGAATGGAAACAATGCCCGAAAACCCTGCGGGGTTCACGACGTTTATCGACTCTGAGATGAAAAAATGGGGGGCTGTCATTAAAGACGCCAACATTAAGACTGAATAGTTTTTTGATTATTTGCAGAGAGAGTGTGCAGGCGATGTGCACGGCGGTTGGTGAGTAGTCTTGCATAAGCGGGCAAAGAAAAAACATAAACGCTCAGGCTTGTCCACCAGCATCCGCTTTGCCATCGCCTGATCCCCAAGGCACTATCGGTAGAGTTCGCCCAGCAGCACGCCGTCATCCCGCGTGGCAATGCCACGCCACCTTCCTGGCACTAAAGCTATTTCTCAGCCCGGCAACTGCGGCTGGTCGAAGGCTTCGAGACTGGTTCTACCTGTATGTAGCGATGGTGGGGATTACGGCTGTTGCTGATTTCAAGGTATTTGGAACATCTGAGCGGGCTACATCCCATTGTTCAAAAATGACGGCCATCAAGGTTCAACAGGCGTGCTTTGCCTACCATGAAATTGTCCTGAACAACTTCATCTGGAGAATCAAATGAAAAAAGCTATCCTCACCATGGAACCCTTCACCTGTCCTTCATGCATCAAAAAAATCGAGGGCACGCTGCTCAAGGTTGATGGTGTAAAGCAAGCCAAGGTGCTCTTTAACGCGGGCAAGGTTCGTATCGAGTTCGATAGTTCGATCACGAGTGTCGACGCTCTGACTGATGTAGTCACTCGGTTGGGGTATCCCGTCCTCTCGACGAAAACGTCAAAAGACGTTGTTGCCGAGACTGCTTAACAACCTAGGTCAGGCCGGCCGGTCGCCGGCCCATCCAAAGGATGGAAGGTAAAGAAAATGGTTCAGCTTAAAAACTCTCACATTGCCGGAGCAACCGGGCTTCTGTTGCTGACCGCCCTTGCACTGCATTGGTTGGGTTTGGCAGATTTAAAAAACTATGTCTTGATCGCATCGTCTATCTTCGCAGGCTACTTTATCGCCATCAAGGCGTTCAAGTCCTTGCGAATGAAGGCATTCAGCATCGAGCTTCTTGTCACGATTGCAGTGATCGGTGCGTTGATCATTGGCGAGTATTTCGAAGCGGCTGCGGTCACGTTTTTGTTTGTCTTTGGTGCCTATCTCGAAACGCGCACCTTGGAGCAGACGCGGTCTTCGCTTAAAAGCCTGATCGATATGACGCCCACGGAGGCCACAGTCATTCGGCCTGAAGGGCATATCAGGATTCCAGCGGAAGATCTTGAAAAAGGCGACCGCGTATTGATCCGCTCAGGTGAGAAGGTATCCATCGACGGCTCTGTACTTGCCGGACAGGCGTTAATTACCGAAGCCGCTATAACCGGAGAATCTGTACCCGCCGACAAACGTGTGGGCCACCATGTTTACAGTGGCACTGTCGTCACCAACGGCTACATCGAGGTTCTGGCCGAAAAAGTGGGTGATGACACCACGTTCTCCAAAATTGTGGAGCTGATCGAAGACGCTCAAGAGTCCAAGACCAAAACCCAGAAATTTCTGGATCGGTTCGCAAATATTTACACGCCTTCAATTGTTGTGCTGGCTGTGTTGGTATACGCGATATCGCAGAACGTTGAATTGGCCCTGACTTTTCTTGTTATTGCCTGCCCTGGTGCACTGGTGATCTCGGCACCCGTTTCCATGGTGGCTGGCATCGGTAACGCCGCACGCAATGGTGCTTTGGTCAAAGGCGGTGAAATCATGGAAAAGCTCGCCAAGATCAATATGGTGGTGTTTGATAAAACCGGCACGCTGACAAAAGGTCGACCTGAAGTCACTGATGTAAAAGCCTGGTCTGGTGATGAAAACCAGATACTGCACCTGGCCGCGCAAGCCGAGGTGGCTTCTGAGCATCATCTTGGGCAGACCATCGTTGCTGAGGCCCAGAAGCGCGGGCTGCTGCTTACGGATAAACCTGAAAATGCCGAAATCATTGAAGGCGAGGGCATGGCGGCCACGGTCGGTGGTAAGCATCTTGTCATCGGCACGCGCAAGCTGTTGGGCGCTCGTGGCATTGTCATCGACGCCTCTGCAGAAGACTATGCCATCATGCGCGAAAAAGCCGGTAACACCGCAATTTTTGTCGCAATCGACGGAGTGTTGGTCGGCCTTATCGGCATCGCTGATCAGATCAAGCCTGAGGCTCGTGGCGCCATTGAACGCCTGAGATCGCAGGGCATTGAAAAGATCTACATGCTCACTGGCGACAACCGCCACGCCGCGCAACTGGTGGGTGATGAGTTGGGGCTGGATGCGGTCTATGCCGAACTGCTGCCGCAAGAAAAAGTGGCCTGGATCAATAAACTGAAGGCGCAGGGCCTGCGGGTTGCCATGGTTGGTGACGGTATCAACGACGCACCGGCGCTTGCGACTGCAGATGTTGGTCTGGCAATGGGAACGGGCGGCGCAGACATCACCATGGAGACTGCTGATGTCGTGCTCATGTCTGATCGGCTAGATCAGTTTGCGCATGCACAGGCTCTTTCCAAAGCCACTGTACGCAACATGATGCAAAACACATTCTTTGCCGTGGCCACGGTGGTAATTTTGCTGGCTGGTGTGTTGCTGGGTAAAGTGTTCTTGGCCTCGGGTATGCTCATCCATGAGGTCAGCGTGATATTGGTCATACTGAACGCCATTCGGCTTGTCCGCTTTGGGCGCAAACGCACTGGGGCCACCACGCTGCCTGGTACGGTACAGCAGCAAAGGGCTTGAAGCAGGTAAGTCAACGCGACGCCTTTCGACGAAAGGCGTCAAACGGAGCTAAAGCAAACCATGGAACACTGCAACCATGTTTCGAACGAGCAGCACACTGAACCACTTCGTGAACTCTGTGTGTCGCTCGTTCCGATTTTTAATCATCTGCCACACAACGAGCTGGTCAATATTGCTGCTAAAGCGGCAATGCGCACCGTAAGGCGCAACGAGTTCATTCATCGTGCGGGTGAGCACTCTAATCAGTTATATATCGTTCACCAAGGCAAGGTTAAGGTTTACCGGCTTTCCGAAGACGGCAAGGAGCAGCTCGTTCGCATACTGCAACCGGGCGACTTCACGGGGGAGCTTGCACTGTTCTCGCCCGCTCAGCATGATTCTTATGCTGAGGCCACCGAAGATGCACGCGTTTGCATCATCAGCCGTGACGATTTAAGTGCACTCATGCTGGAGCACCCAGAAATAGGTATGCATTTGCTGTCTGAGCTTGCACAACGACTGGGCAGCAGCGAAAAACAAACGGCCGCCATTGCGACCGAGTCGATTAACGCACGTATTGTGCTTTATCTTGCAAGCCTGTCAGAACAGGCCAAGTCGCGCGATATACGATTGCCCATGAGCCGCAAAGATCTTGCGTCTTACCTGGGCACTTCGCCCGAAACCATTAGCCGACGTTTAAAAGAATTTGAAGACGAGGGCTGGATAGCGCAAAGTGGACAACGCGGTATACGAATCCACGACCTGGACGCCTTGCTGCTGCAGTAGCGCGCCTGCTTTACATGCGAAACGCAGCCAAGCCAGAGCGCTATACTGAGTTATCGCCACACCCCTGGTGACGAACTCGCGTGTATACGCGCCCGTCCCTTGGGTCTTGGCCCTGTCTTCAACAATACTCTTGAAGGCATGAGCTTCGGCAAGCTTGTAATCAATGTTGCTGAGGACTGAACTCATTTACCGTAACAGGAGTCCCTATGAACATACTCATGGTCTTAACCTCGCACGAGCAGCTCGGCGACACCGGTGAAAAAACCGGTTTCTGGCTGGAAGAATTTGCAGCGCCCTACTATGTACTGAAAGACGCGGGCGCCAGCCTGACCCTGGCCTCCCCACAGGGTGGCCAACCGCCTGTCGACCCCAAAAGTGATGCGCCTGATGCGCAAACCGATGCTACCCGTCGCTTCAAAGACGACCCCGATACGCAGGCTGCGCTGAGCGCTACATTAAAACTGGCCGACGTAAGCGCCAGCGATTTTGATGCTGTCTTTTACCCTGGTGGTCATGGCCCTTTGTGGGATCTGGCAGAAGATAAGTCATCCATCGCCCTCATTGAAACCATGCACGCAGCAGGCAAGCCCGTGGCTGCTGTTTGCCACGCGCCGGGTGTGCTGCGCCATGTCAAGGGAAAGGACGGCAGCTTCCTGGTCAAGGGCAAGAAGGTAACTGGCTTCACCAATACCGAGGAAGAGGCCGTTGGCTTGACCGAGGTTGTGCCGTTTCTGGTTGAAGACGTACTAAAGGCTAACGGCGGCGTCTATTCTAAGGCAGGCGATTGGGAGTCATACGTGCTCACGGATGGCACCTTAATTACGGGTCAAAACCCAGCTTCGTCTGAGGCTGCAGCCAAAGCACTGATAAAAATGCTGGGGTAGGTGTATTGCGTAAGCGGCTCGCGTGAGTTGCCAGTAAGTCTGTAGTTTCGAACGCTCTCCAGTGGCGCGCATGCATGACGACGTTACGCAGAGTAATTACGCAGAGTAATCAGCGTGGGGTGCCACAATCATAAGTAATCAGAGCGGGCCGCTAAAGCCATTAAATGCGCATTAAAGTAGTATAAGTGGGTATAATACTACTTTGGTACGCATTGTTAATGTGTATATTTGATATTGAGCACGCATTAAAGTAGTATTTAAACGATAAATACTACTTTAATGCGTGTTATGGCTACTATTCAAAAGCTCTCTGGAAAGTTTCGTCAGCAACTGTCCGCACTCAATGCAACCCAAGACGCCTTACGCGATCGTGCCGGTTTGTCGCGGCGTACGATGACCAATGTATTCAGCGGCAAGGCTGACTTCAAGGTATCCACACTTCTTGCGGTGGCAGACGAGTTGGGCCTGGACGTCGTGCTAATCCCAAAAGAAGCTGTGCGCGCAATTGACCCCAATCTGTCGCCCACTGCGCCAAAAGTGCTAACGGGCGTGCAGGCCGCGTTGAACCGTCTTGAACTGGCCAGCCCAAAGGCTAAGCCTAAGTAAGCGGCAAAGAGAACGTACATGAATATCAAGGCACTGGAAATTCGTTTGGGCAGCCGACGCATCGGTCTGCTCTTTCAATTTGCCCCAGATGCAGGGGCAGTGATCAATCGGTTTGTGGCAGATGAAGACGTGGCCAGGGATCCAAACTTGCCCATCGTGTCGCTCTCCTGGCGTGCACAATCACCACAAGAGCAAGTGATGTTCTGGCGCGATGTCTACAGCCAGGCCTTTAATGGAAAGCTGGCCAAAGATGGCCAGTCCTGGTTTTTGCCAGCTTTTTTTCAGAACCTGCTGCCAGAAGGTGTCTTTCGCAACCAGTTAGCTTGGGCTCGCAAGTGCGAGCCCAATGACCATTTCGAATTGCTGGCTGCATGTGGCAAGGATCTGCCCGGGAACATCTATGCGCTGCCTATAGAACTCTCGCGCATTGAGTTAGGTCGACTCATTACGCAGAACGCCGATGCGCTGGAGATGACGGTGACGGCTGATCCTCTGGACGATGGCGTCTCGCTCTCCGGCTTTCAACCCAAACTGGGGGTGATTAAAGAAGGTGAACGTTTTGTTGGTCGCACCAAAGATGATGATTCACACATTATTGCCAAGCTACCGGTCGGAGGGTATGCGCTATTGCCAGAAGTTGAAGCGCTCTCGCTGCAGCTTGCGCACGTAGCCGGCGTCAATGTTTGCGAGGCCTACCTGGCCCCCCTGAGCCAGCTTGCTGCGCAGCATGAATATGAACTGGGCGACATTAGGCAAGAGACAAATTTTCTGGCTGTGAATCGCTTTGATCGAACCTCGGGCACGCGTATCCAGTGCGAGGACTTTGCACAGGTTTTTGGTGTCATGCCTGAGGACAAGTACTCGCTGGATTACTCCTATCTGCAGGTGGCTGCAGTCTTGCTCTCGTATCCCAGCCTGGGCACGCCTGCAGTAATGGAATTGCTGCGCCGGATTATGGTCAATGAAATGTTGGGTAACCCCGACATGCACTTAAAGAACATTGGTCTTTGTTACCCTGGTGACGGGTCCACGCCACAGCTTTCGCCCGCCTACGATATTGTGGCGCACACCATTTATACGCCGGGCGGAGGACATGGCCTGCGGATTTTGCCAGAAAGCTTCGAGCCAACATCCCTGGCAGACGAGAAATCAGATAAGGCTCGTCGGCGCCAGCTAAGCCTTACGCCCAATGTGCTCAGAATATTCTGCAATGCCCTGGACATGCCCGGGCCTGCGGCAATCAAGGCAGTGTCTGATTGTGTTGTGGCAGCCGTCAAACATTGGCCAGGCATAATTGAGCAGAGTCGGCTTGCGCAGAGTCAGAAAGAAAAGTTGCTTGCTTGTATTTACAAGCATCCGGCCGTACAGGGGGTAATGCGGCGAAATCCGTCTCTACTAAAAGTCTGAAATTGCCTTGTACTCACTAAGCCATTGCCAAAGACCGTGTTGGTCTGGTTTCTTTAATGGGCAGATTCACTAATGCTGCCAGCAAGGCCAGCGCTGCATCGGCCCACCAGATCCATTCATAACTGCCAAAAGAAACCATGGCCAGGCCGCCCAGCCATGCACCGAAGAAGCCACCAATTTGATGGGTAAACAAGGTCAGGCCAAAGAGCGTCGCAAGATAGCGTGTTCCGAACAGCTTGGCAGTAAGGCCTGCTGTAGGTGGCACTGTCGCCAGCCAGGTTGCGCCCAGTGCGGCAGCAAACACGTAAAATGTCCATGGTTCTTTTGGTGCCGACATATAAAGCAGGATGGCCACTGCGCGTGATGCGTACATCCAGAACAGAATCATTTTCATGCGCACACGTGTGCCGAGTGCGCCCACAACCAGGCTGCCGATAACGTTGGTCAGGCCGATAATGGCCAGAGAGGTAGAGGCGACGCTGGCGCTTAAACCACACAGATTAACCTCACCGGGCATGTGCGTAACCAGGAAAGCAATGTGAAAGCCGCAAGTAAAAAAACCAGCGTGCAGGCACCAATAACTGCGATTGCGCGAGGCGATTTTTAATTGCTCTCGCAGAGTGAGGGAGGGCGTTGCCTGGCTGTGATGGCTTTTTGAGCGCGGCGCGCCGCGCAGCCACCAGGCCAGGGGCGCTGTGGTGAGTGCCACGGCGGCCATCATCCACATGGCGTGCATCCACCCAAATGCCGAGAGCACGGCCTGATTTAACGGGGCGAAAATAAACTGCCCCATGCTGCCACCCGCGTTAATAACACCAGCGGCAGATGATTGACGTTCGGCAGGGATGCGTTGCGCGGTGGCACCGATGAGAATTGAGAAACTGCCTGCGCCCGCACCCGTCGCGCTTAGCAGGCCAATGGCGAAGATGAGCCCCCATTCACTGGAAACCATGGTTGTCATGGCGCTGCCTGCGGCAAGCAGCACAGCCCCGAGCACAATGACGCGACCCGGCCCCCACCGGTCGGCGACCGCGCCAAATACGGGCTGAACTGTGCCCCATACTAATTGTGCAATGGCCATGGCAAAGCTGATGCTGGCAATGCCTAAACCCGTGTGTGTGTTTAAGGGGGCCACGAACAAGCCCAATGACTGCCGGGCGCCCATGGTGACCATAAGGATTGCCGCAGCGATCAACACGTAAAACCAGGAGCTGCGTGGCGTCATGGGTTTGCTCCGTGGGCCTCTTCACGAAAAGCAGGAATAACACTGTCTACCCACTGGTGCAGTGCCGTGACATTTTCTTTGCCCAGCGCTTGATCGACACGCGACTGAGCAATACGCCAGAATGGCTGAGCGGCTTTAAACGCAGCAACCCCTTGTGTCGTCAGCCTGGCCCGGCGCATTCTGCCGTCTGTTGCATCGATGTCAATGGAAATTAACTGACGTTGCGTCAATGGCTGCAGATTGCGTGTTAACGTAGTGCGGTCCATATCCATGACGGCGGCAAGATCAGACAGGTTGATACCCTTTTGACTGTCTTCGCGCCATAAAGTGGCCAATAGCGAATACTGTGTAAGGCGCAGCCCGGTGGGCGCAAGCTCGTTATCATAGAGCGCCGTCATACGGCGCGTAAGCCGACGAAGGCGCGCGCAGGTACACCCGGGGGCGGCAGGGGTGATACTGGGTTTTTTTTTCGAGTTCATCGCTGTCATTATATGTGTATATGCACGTATGTAGTGACACATAATATAAAAAACTAGAGAACAATATGCGTTGGGGCGGCAGGCCAGACAACACACTATTGCCTACGCTGTACATTGATCATGCACAATTTTCCTGTATGAACAATGTACAGCGTTTACAGTAGCCTATGGCGCTGCCTGATTTGAAATGGCCCCGAATATGACGAGTGGTCTTGAAGACTACACTGACCAGCAGCGTGTTGCAGGAGCCACTGAGCGGCAACGCCGTCCAGGGGATGGAGTGCATTACGGACAAGCAGCATAGCGCGCAGTCTCACCATTAACGGGCAAAGGAGTCAATCAAATGAAAAAACGTGTTCTTGGCAAGCGTGGACTAGAGGTATCCGCCATCGGACTGGGTTGCATGGGACTAAGTTCCGGCTACGGGCCTGCAGCAAATAAAGAGGATGCGATCAAGCTCATCCGCACCGCGTTCGATCGCGGCGTAACCTTGTTCGACACTGCCGAGGTGTATGGAAAGGGTGCAAATGAAACCTTGCTGGGAGAAGCGCTTGAACCCTTTCGCGACCAGGTCGTAATTGCCACCAAGTTCGGCTTTAAGGAAGGCGATGGCAGTAAAGGTCAGGACAGTCGGCCTGAACGGATTCGCGAAGTTGTCGAGACTTCTTTAAAACGTTTGCGCACGGACCGCATCGACTTGTTCTATCAGCACCGTGTCGACCCCGATGTGCCCGTCGAAGAAGTTGCTGGTGCCGTCAAAGATCTCATTGCACAGGGCAAGGTTGCACATTTCGGGATGTCTGAGGCTGGCGTTGAGTCGATCCGACGTGCTCATGCCGTACAGCCATTAACGGCACTGCAAAGCGAATACTCTTTATGGTGGCGTGAACCTGAGAAAGCGGTTTTTCCTTTGCTCGAAGAGCTTGGCATTGGTTTCGTGCCATTCAGCCCACTGGGCAGAGGCTTTCTGACCGGTGCCATTGATGCATCAACGCACTTCGATCAATCTGATTTCCGTAATGGCATACCCCGATTTTCTGAAGAAAACCGTAAAGCCAATCAAGGCTTGGTGGACGCCATTAAACAGATCGCTGCCGGTGTGAGCGCCACGCCTGCCCAGGTCGCGCTTGCCTGGCTGCTCGCGCAAAAGCCGTGGATTGTTCCCATCCCCGGCACGACGAAAGTGCATAGGCTGGAGGAAAACACGGGTGCAGTAGCCATTGAACTGACTGCCGACAATTTGCGTCAGATCGACGACGCCGTGTCTAAGATTGCAGTGCAAGGGGAGCGTTACCCTGAACACCTGCAGGCGCGCGTGGGCAAGTGATGCATTGAAGGAACCCGGCCCCTGGTCTGGCCGGGTCGTTTAAATGCGCAACAGCCGGGCGTGCGATGCCTGGGCCCACTGGTTCTGCCAATGAGAACAGCACAGGCCTTCTCGTAATCAAGCAGTTGAAGGGCTTGCTGCACCGTATTGCTCCGTGACGATGCGTGATTGCTGTCCGCCTCGCCAGTGAGTTGCTGCGTGTTTGCAAAGTGTCAGAAGACGCTTGGCACTAACTGCGACAAAGCAGGAAGAGGCGATGAGGCAGAACAACTCAGGGCGCTACCGCACAAACGAAGGCAAATACAAACTGATGGCCGGGAAGGCGATCAAGATGGCGATCCGGAAAAAATCACTGACTACAAACGGCATGACGCCCCGGAAGATGGTGGGTGTAGAAACATTGGGCAAGACACCACGCAGCACGAAAACATTCATGCCGAAGGGCGGCGTAATAAAACTGATCTCGGTCACGGTAACAACAATAATGCCAAACCAGATCAAATCGAAACCAAGTGCCTGAACCAGCGGATAAAAAACAGGCACGGTCAGCAGTATCATCGACATGCTTTCCAGCACACATCCCAGCACGATGTAGATCAGGCAGATAATCACAATCACGACCAGCGGATTTAGCTGAAAGTGCTCGACGGCCTCCAGTAAGTCTTGGGGCAGCGATGTAAAGTTGATGAAATTGGCCAGCATAAGCGCGCCTATCATCACCATAAAGATCATGCCTGTGGTTTTGGCTGACTCCACAACAACGTCAACAAAGCCGGCCCAGGTCAGCGATTTTCGAACAAGCGCAAACAAAAAACCCAAAAATGCGCCTATGCCTGCGGCTTCGGCTGGCGTAAACACACCACCGTATATGCCGCCCATTAGCATAGTGATGAGCGCAAGCACAGCCCAGACACGAGTAAGTGCTTGCCGAATTTGCGGCCAGGTACTGCGTTCACCTTTTGGGCCCGCCTTGGGGTCGCGCCGCACAACCCAGTTCACGGCAAGCAGATAACAGCAGATGGCGACGATACCGGGCAAAACCCCGGCGGCGAACATCTTGCCTATGCTTTGCTCAGTCAGCAGGCAGTACACGACCATGATGATGGAAGGCGGAATCAGAATGCCCAGGGTACCGCCAGCGGCGATGGAACCTGTGGCAAGCTCCTCGCTATAACCCAGCCTGCGCATCTCAGGGTAGGCCACCTTGGCCATGGTTGCGGCGGTTGCCAGGCTTGAGCCGCATATGGCACCGAAGCCGCCGCAGGCGAGCACGGTTGACATGGCCAGCCCGCCTCGTCTATGCCCAAGCAGGGCGTGGGCAGCTGCATACAGCTCGCGTGACATGCGTGACTTCGTAACGAAGTTGCCCATCAAGATGAAGAGCGGCAGCACCGAAAGCAGATACTGAAACCCGCTTTCGTAGATGACCGACCCTGCCATGGCATAGGCCGAGTTCCAGTTGCGCAACAGACCCAGTCCAACAAAGCCGACCAGGGCCATGGCAAAGGCCACGGGCACGCGCGCAAAAACCAGCACAAGCATCGCCGCCAGCGCGATCAGAGATTCAGTCATAAGTTGGCGTGTCCTGCTGTTGTCCGGGCGGGGAAAATAAATTGATAAGCTGATAGACAGCGTCCAGGGCCAGCAGAACAGCCATGAAATATACGAAGGGAGCGAGCGGGATATGCAGTAATGGCGTGATGTCGCCGTAGTCTGCCGTACTGCGTGCCTTTTGCAGCGTGACCCAGGTCAGGAAGCCGCTGACCACCGCAGCAATCACGGCGGCCAGCCTGTCCTGCGCCCGCAACACGGCGGGAGACATAAAATGACTGAAGCTGTCGACAGTAATGTGGCCGTGTACCCGCGTCATCAGCGGAATACTCGAAAAAATCACGGTTATCATCAGCAGCTCAATCAGCTCGACAGTTCCCGAGACGGGACGGTTCAGCAAATAGCGTCCCGCCGCGTCGACCACCGTCAGCAGACTCATGCCGCACAAGCCAAGTACGGCAATCGTCTTAAGTGCCGCGACAATGGCGCGATTCAGAAAATGCATCAAGTGCCCGCGTCAAGCTTCTTGATTTCTGCGCGGAAGGAATCCAGAGCGGCCTGGCCATCAATGCCCTTATCGGCCGCAGCCTTCAACCACGTCTGTTCGAAGCCCTTGGTTCTCTCGCGTACGGCGTTCACGAAGGTTTCGTCAGCCTTGATCAGGTTGATCTGGTCGCTATGCATGATTTTCTGGCCCTCAAGGTCGTGCTTGTCCCAGGCCTTGCCAGCCAGCTCGGCGAGATGACGGCCTGACAACTTGAGCAGCGCTTGCTGGTCTTCTTTGGAAAGCTTATCAAAGGCTTCGGGATTCATGATGACGGCGTGCGTATCAGAGTAGAGGCCACCCGGGAATACGGTAGCGTTTTTTATAACGGCGTCGAGCTTAAAGGACACCAGCGATTCTGCAGGAAAGAATACGCCATCGACTACACCCATGCTTAGGAGTTCATACGACTCAGGAGCCGGCTTGGCGATGGGGTTTGCACCGACGGCTTTGGCAACATCCGCAGCCATGCCTCCACCCACGCGGACCTTCAACCCCTGAAAGTCATCAATGCTGTCGACCGGCTTGCTGGTCGTAAAAACAATGCCCGGGCCGTGTGCATACATGCCCAGCAAGCGCACGCCTTTGTGTTCGTCAGCCTTGAGCAGGTATTTTTCATAGGTGTCCCAAGTTGCTATGGATCGTGATGTGGCTGTGTCACCCGAGAACGGCATGACGGCGAACTTGGTAAGTTCAAATCGGCCCGGATAGTAAGCGTGTGAGATGAAGGTGATATCGACCAGCCCATCACGCACGGCGTCGAAGTGGCCGGCCGGGTTGGTGACGGGTTTGGGCAGAATGCGAAGGGTCACGCGACCATCCGTGGCCTTCTTGATTTCTTCACCCCAAGGGACGAGAAAATCCGCGACGACGGCGTGGGTAGGCGGTAGCCAGCTTGATACGGTCAACTGCACGTTCTTCGCATGAACGGCGAGCGGCGCAGCCAGCGTGGCCCCAGCGATCAGGGCGGCAGCAAAAGGTTTGTACATGGCGTCTCCTCAGGTGTGTTGTTAGTTATGGGTTTGAATTGCGCTACTTGGGTGCTGCAATGCCTGCGCATTACTGCAGGCGCGATCTATCAGGTTGTCCAGGCTTGCATCATGGTGAAACCCCGCCTTTTCGGCAGCGGGGGTGTACAAAGGCGGCAAACGGCCAAACTGGGCCTCGATATCGGGCTTGGGCGCATAGCTGACCAGGGGCGACGATGCGCCTTCGGTGCGCGCATCGAACGCCGCCACGATCTCGGCGATAGATGCACGCAACGCGGGCAGTGTCCACACGATACGGTCGCCTGCCGGCTGGGCACCCAGTGCAGCCGCGTGCAGCAGGTTGTCTACACAGCACTGCACAGACATCAGCCACAGCGTGGCGTCTGGACTGACAGGCATGGTGCAGGGCTGCGAATGCAGCAGTGACCGGATCAAATCGCTGGAGAACAGCGACCATGCGCCGTTAGATGCCGGGGGCCTGGGCACAATAGCCGGCAAGCGTACTGCACGGCCATTAATATGACCCCGCCGCGTATAGTCGGCCAGCAAGATCTCCATAGCCTGTTTGTGTGCCCCATAGCTTAGTGCAGGGGCCAGAGGCGTGTCGTCATTGATCTCATCAGGCAGTGGCGCGCCAAAGACTGCGATACTGCTGGTAAACACCACGGTGGCGCAGTTGCCCTGTAGGCGCAGATGTTCCAGCAATTGAATGGGGGCCTGCAGATTGGCTTGAAGACCCTGCTCGAACTCCAGCTCGGCGCGACCACTTGCAATGCTGGCAAGATGGAACACGACGTCGGGCTTGGGGTCCATGGCTGCCGCCAGCGTTGCCGGATCGGAAATACTGCCCGTAAGACAGTACACGCGCGGGTCGGCGGGTGGTTTGTCAAAGGCGATGTCACACAAGACAATGCGGTCAATGGCACCGTGGCCGGGCAGGCTTTGCATGCTGCACAGGCGTTCGGTCAGGGCCTGGCCGATATAGCCATTTGCGCCAGTGAGCAGAATATTCATGGCCGGGCTTCGTCAAGCAGTGCCTGGTAATCGTCGCGCCACGCCAGACCGGTCCGGGCATCGATGACTGGCGTGTATTCACAGCCAATCCAGCCGTCGTAGCCGGAACTTGCCAACAGACTCAGGGCTGCTCGCACTTGTGGATCGGAGAGATCGGGTTCATGTCTGCCCTGCGGGTTTGCAAACTGCACATGATGCACCAGTGGCAGCAGTTTACGCAGCTCTGCGGGCAGATCCAGGCCCTCGCGCTGGCTGTGATAAAAATCAAACTGCAGACGTACTGCAGGGTGGTCAACGGCCTGAAGAATGTCGGCGGCCTGCTCGGGCAAGTGGTAGAAATAACCAGGCATATCGTGACGGTTCAGGGCTTCGAGCGTGAGGGTCACGTCAGCTTCTTCAGCAAGTGTAGCCGCCATCCGCAGGTTGTGGATTAGCGTGCTGCGGGCCAGTGTGAGCTTGCTGTCGGGTTCGATCATGCCAGCCAGAACATGAATGCTGCGACAGCCTGTGGCCTCGCATACTGCCAATGCCCGACGCATGGCCCGCATGAATTCGGCCTCGCGGCCGGGCAGGCAGGCCAGCCCCTTTTCACCTTTGGGGCCTGGCGGCGTATTGATCAGCACAAGCGTCTGGCGCTGCTTTCTTAGCAGGTAAGCGAGTTCATCAGCCTCGACGTCATACGGAAACAAAATCTCCACGCCTGTAAAGCCATCTCGCGCCGCGCAGGCCATGCGCGACGATATAGGCAGACCGGGGTAGAGCAGGGAAAGATTGGCGGCTAGTTTCATGGTGTGGCACCTGGGTCGTTCGTGGCAAGGAAATGAGCGTCATTAGGGGATTGCATTGAGCTGCCTTCCGTTTTGCCGGGCCAAGCGACCCGGACAATCTCGGACAGGTCGGCGCAACCCAGACCTTGACTGGCCGCTTCGCGGAAACTGGCCAGCACGGCATCAAGCCCGCGCAGCGAGACACCGCTTTTCTCGGCCAGAGTGGCGACATTTTCCACATCCTTTAGCATGGTCGACACGGTGCCCAGAGGACGATCAATTGGGCCTGTCATGCGTGGCACAAAGGTCTGCAGCAAAACTGAGTCGGCCCAGCCACCGGCTAGCGCCGTGTTGAGAATGGACGCTTCGACGCCGTTTTTCTGCGCCAGTGCGACGGCTTCGGCTATGGCGTTAATTGTAGAAGCCACGATGGTCTGGTTGCATAACTTGGCGATCTGCCCGGCACCGGTGTCTCCAACATGTGTGATGCGACTCGCATAGGTTTGCATGCAGGCTGTTGTTGCCCTCACCGCTGGCGCGCTGCCACCTGCCATGATGGACAAGGTACCAGCCGTGGCGCCCGCAACACCGCCTGAGACGGGCGCATCGACCCACAGACGACCCCCGTCCCGCGCAAGCCTGGCCGCGAATTCGCGCGTGGCAACAGGCGATATGCTTGAATGATCGACCAGCCAGCTGCCTGGCGCATTTTGTATGCCCTTGTCACCAAATACGGTGGCTTCCACGGCCGCCTCATCAGTGAGACAAAGAAAAACGGCTTCTACGTTGTGGGCTGCCGCCTGAGGTGACTCGACCATGGTGGCACCATAGGCCTGCAGTGCCCGGGCCTTTTCGGGGCTGCGGTTCCACACGCGTACGCGATAGCCCGCAGCAAGCAGTCGGCGCACCATGGGCGCACCCATGAGGCCGGTGCCGCAGAACCCAACGATGCCGCTCATTCTGCCTCCGGTGTTTCATAAGGCCATTCCACCGCACCCGAGTGCGTGACAGCGCCTGTGTGAGCAGGACGCACCAGCAGGGCGTATTTTTCAAGAGCGCCCGCCAGTCTGACGCGGGGAGGGGGCCTGTAGCTGGCCCTGCGTTGCTCCAGTTCTTCATCCGTCAGCTCGACATCCAGTCTTTGAATATCAGCATCGATGTGAATGATGTCACCATTTTGTATAAGTCCTATGGGGCCGCCTGCTGCCGCTTCCGGGCCGACATAGCCTATGCATAGCCCGCGGGTGGCACCGGAAAAGCGTCCGTCTGTCAGCAGGGCGACTTTCTCGCCCATACCCTGACCATACAGCGCTGCCGTGACGCTAAGCATCTCGCGCATTCCTGGCCCGCCCTTGGGGCCTTCATTGCGGATGACCAGTACCTCACCCGGTTCGTAGGCATGCTGTGACACGGCCTTCATACAGGCATCTTCGTTTTCGAACACGCGTGCAGGGCCGGAGAATTTAAGCGACTTGAGCCCGGCAATCTTGAGCAGTGCACCTTCCGGGCTGAGATTGCCTTTCAGCACCGTAACGCCGCCTGAGGCATGGATTGCTTGCGAACACGGCCGCACAACCTCTCCATCGGGATCGGCGGCGTCTGCCAGGGCCTCGCGCAATGTGCGTCCATCCAGTGTCAATACGTCGCCATCAACATAGCCGCCCTCAAGCAGAGCCTTGAGCACCACGGGTACGCCGCCTATCTCATGCAGATCTCGCGCCAGAAAGCGTCCCCCCGGCTGCAGATCGGCAATCAACGGCGTGCGCTGGAACACGCGCGCAACGTCATCAAGTGTGAACGCAATGCCTGCTTCGTGAGCAATCGCCGGAATATGCAGGGCGGCGTTGGTCGAGCCACCTGTTGCGGCAACGGCGGCGCAGGCGTTTTCCAGGCTGGCGCGCGTGACCAGATCGCGGGGTAGTGGGCCGCCTGTTTCGATGGCGCGCATAACCTGCTCACCCGCACGCTGGGCGATAGACAACCGTTCGCTGTAAACATTGGGCAGCATGGCGGAACCCAGCATCGACAGCCCCAAGGCTTCGCCCACCATGGCCATGGTGTTGGCCGTGAACTGCCCCGGACATGAACCTGTGGACGGCAGACAGCTGCGTTCCATAAGGTTTAGATCTTCGCGCGTCATTTCGCCCTGCTGGACGCTGCCCACAGCTTCAATGGTGTCGAGAATGGTGGCTTGCTTACCCAGGGCAAAGCCGGGCAAGGTGGCGCCGCCGTAAAGGAATACGCCCGGTACATTAACCCGAACCAGCGCCATCATCATGGCCGGCAGTGTTTTGTCGCAACCGGCCAAAGCGACCAGACCATCATAGGCATGGGCCCGCACCACAATCTCTACGCTATCGGCGATGGTTTCTCGCGACACCAGGCTCATGCGCATGCCACTGTGATTCATGGATGTGCCGTCTGATACGGAGATGGTGGAGAAACTGACGGGCACCCCGCCGCCAGCGGCGACGCCCAGGCGTGCCCGGTCAGCCTGCGGCATCAACCCCATTGAACAAGGCGTGTTATCGCCTTGCGTGCTGACAATGCCGACTATGGATTTTTGCATGGCAGCGTCATCAAAACCGGTACCTCGCAGAAATGCGCGATGGGGTGCACGAGTGAGCCCATCGGTAACCATGCGGGAGCGGTGCTTATGAAGGGTCATGCCTGTTTCCTGAATAAATCAAATGAATATGAGTTGAGATTACTGGGACGGCCATGCAGCCCAAAGCTTGTCGAAGGCCCAACAGACATCGTTCGCCATGGCTTGCTGTGCGGCCTGTGCATCGCCACGGGCGATCGCATCGACAATTGCCGCATGGAATTCTGAAATAGGACGCTCTTCAGAATGCATAAGCTGCCGCGTTGCGCGCAAATAAGGGCCAGACTGCAGCCAGAGGCTTTCTATGGTGGCCAGCATAGAGTCCGAGCGTGCTGTCTTGTAGATGAAGAAATGAAAACGCTGGTTATGCTCCAGGCCTTCCCGTATCGTGTCTGCCCGAGCCAGAGACTGCCCGATCTGGCTGGCCAGACCACGTAAGATATCGAGCTCGTCGGCGGTAATGTGTTCAACCGCCCATGCAGTAACCGTGCCTTCAATCAACATGCGGGCACGGCGAATGTCTTCAAGGCGCTCTCTGGAAATCATCGGCACCTGCATGGACCGGCTTTTCATGGGCTCGACGGCGCGTTGCGTGGCCAGGCGACGCAAGGCTTCACGCACAGGCATCGCGCTGGTGCCGAAAGCATTGGCCAGCTCCTGAATGCCCAATACCTCTCCCGCAGCGTAGTCTCCCCGCATAAGATGATCCCGTAGACGGCGGTAGACGGCCTCGTTGATAGAGGTGTGCTCAAGAGAGGTGAGGTCAGGGTTGGAGGTCACTTTGATCTTTGATCAAACATCAAAGGTCAAAGCGTAAACAATTATCGCATTTCTGGCCGCTAGGGATTGCCCTTATTTCATTGCCGCCTTGTATGCGGCGGAGGGTACAAATTAATCTGGTCCACCTTCTCCCAAGTCCCAGTAAATGCCAGTCATACCCACTAAGCCCTCACGCAACACGGCTGGCGGCAAATGCTCATTGGGCGCATGCTGCGAGCAACCCGGATAAGAATGTGGCACCCACACAGTGCGCAGGCCCAGTACGTCGGTGAAGATATCGTTGGGCAGCGAGCCGCCAAGATTTGGCAGAATCGCGGGCTTCTTGCCGGTGCTGCGCTCCAGCGAGTCTGCCGTCCACTTCACCCATTTGTCATCGGGATCGATGCGAGTGGCCTGAAACATGTCTTCTCCCGTGGATTCGATGCGCACCATGGGAAATCCCTGTCTGTCCAGATGACGCCTCAAGGCCGGCAGAATCTGCTCAGGGTCTATGCCCACCACGAATCGCAACTGGCAGCGTGCCCAGGCTCGGGGCGGTATGGCGTTGACCGGCGTCTCCGGGTTGCCGGTCTTGAATGCCAGCACCTCGAACGAACACCAGCCAAAAACGCGTTCGGCGGGCGACAGGCCGGGCTCGCCCCAATCGGGCTCTATTCTTGGTCCATTTTCACCGCCGTCCACTTCGCAATCAGCCAGGGCGCGGCGAACAGAATCGGGCAGTTCCCGGGGCACCCACTCCGGGATGCGTATTTGACCCGTGGCTGACACGATGCTGGCGATGGCGTGGGCCAGCTGTATACCGGGGTTGGAGATCAGACCACCCCAGTTGCCGGAGTGATGGCCTCCTTCGCGGGCGGTTATGACCAGATCGATATTGACGCTGCCGCGAGAGCCGAGAAATATGGTTGGACGCTGAGCGCTCAGGCGTGGCCCATCTGACGCCAGCAGCAGGTCGGCCTGAAGCATGTCGCGGTGCTCGGCGCAGATCTGCCGCAAACCCGGTGAGCCTGTTTCTTCGCCCATTTCTATCAGAACCTTCGCGTTGAACCCCAGCTTGCCTCGAGTTTGCAGCACAATGCGCAGCGCTTCCATATTGACCGTGTGCTGCCCTTTGTTATCGGCGATGCCCCGGCCGTACCACAAGCCTTCTGATTCGGTCAGCGCCCACGGACTCAGGCCATTCTTCCATTCTGACTCCAGCCCGCGAATGACGTCGCCATGGCCGTAGCCCAGTGCAGTCGGCAGGGCCTCTCCTTCCAACCGTTCAGCATAAAGAAAAGGTGCAAGCGCGTCGGGGTGCGTGAGTGTCTGACAGCGAAACCCCATGGATTCAAATGCAGGCTTGATTTCCGCTTCCAGATAGTCAGCAAGCACGTGTTTGCGCTCGGGGTTCTGGCTTTCTGTGGGCACGGCGATGCGCCGTGCCAATGTCGTCTTGAAATCCCCTGCGTCAAAGCAGGCACCAGCTTGGGAAAGGGCACGTTCGCGGGTCATGACGGCTGTCCTTCTTCAATCGTTTCAGGGTACAAGTGGCAGGCGACCATGGCCCCGTCCCGGGTGACAGGCTGGGGGATCACGTGGTCGCAATAAGCGAGGCGCTGCGGGCAGCGCGGATGGAAGGTGCAACCCGGGGGCGGATTGATAGGGTCGGGAAAAGACAGCCCAAGCCCGATGTCAGGCAGGCCTTGGCCTGTTTCGGGTGTAAGTACAGAAGCCAGCAGTGCTTGCGTGTAGGGATGGCGGGCTTGGCGGAAGAGGTCGCGGGTAAGGTTGTACTCCACGACTTGCCCCAGGTACATCACGGCAACGTGAGTGGCGATATGCTCGACCACGGCCAGATTGTGGCTGATAAAAACATAGGTCAGATCGAACTGCTTGCGTAGGTCTAGCAACAGATTCAGAATCTGCGCCTGCACGGAGACGTCCAGTGCCGAGGTCGGCTCATCGCAAATGACTACGTCAGGGCGCATGACCAGGGCACGCGCAATGGCCACGCGCTGGCGCTGTCCGCCGGATAATTGCCCCGGTGTACTGCCGGCATGGCGCGCACTCAGCCCGACGCGTTCAAGCATTTCCATGACCTGGCTGCGTCGCTGGTCACGCGTGCCTATGCCATGAACCTCCAGTGGAAGCGCGACGATCTGTGCCACTGTACGCCGCGGGTTCAAAGATGAATACGGATCCTGGAATACAGGTTGTACACGCCGAGACATGGCTCGGCGGCTCATGCCGGCGATGTCTTTTCCATCCAGTTTCATGGTGCCGTGCGTGGGAGGTATGAGGCCTAGCATCATGCGTGCCAGGGTGGATTTCCCGCAGCCTGACTCACCCACGATACCCAGCACTTCCCCGCGGTTCACCGAAAGATCGACGCCGTTTACGGCATGCAGTGTCTTGCGTGGCCTGAACATGCCGCCACCTATCGAAAACTCGCGCATCAGGCCATGTGTGGAAAGAATGGGGCTCATGTCAGTGTCTCCAACTGCTCATGAATACACCGCCAGTGCTGGCCCGACGCGTTGCTGTGAATAGGAATGGTGCTGGCGCATTGAGGCTGCACATAACTGCAGCGGTCCCGAAAGGCGCAGCCATGTTGGGGGCCGACCATTGAGGGGACGGTGCCCGGAATAGTGCCGAGCCTGCCGCCAGGTTCGGTCTTGCCGGGCACCGGTATACAGCTCATGAGACCACGCGTGTATGGGTGGTGAGGTTGTTTGAAGATATCGACGGCTTCACCTTCCTCGACGATTTCTCCTGCGTACATAATGGCGACGCGGTCCGCTATTCTGGCGACGATGCCCAAGTCATGGGTGATCAATATCATGGCAATGCCTAGTTCAGCCTGCAGGTCTGCCAGCAGACGTAGTATCTGCGCCTGAATGGTCACATCCAGCGCCGTGCTGGGCTCGTCTGCGATTAACAGCTCGGGCCCGCACATTAACGCCATTGCAATCATGACGCGCTGGCGCAGACCGCCTGACAATTGATGCGGATACTGGCCCAGCCGGCTTGCAGCCGAAGCAATCCCGACTTTTTCAAGCAGTTCAACCGCTCTGGCGCGCGCCTGTGTCTGAGTCGCCTTGCGATGGACGATATAGTGTTCCGTCAGCTGGTCGCCAATGGTGTAGGCGGGGTTGAGCGCCGTCATGGGCTCCTGGAAAATCATAGCCATCTTGTTGCCGCGCAGCGTATTGATTTGGCGTTGGCTGGCAGTGCTCATGTCCAGCCCCTGAAACATAAAGCGTCGCGTCTTTCGTTTTGCCTGGCGAGGCAGCAGACCCATGAGCGCCAGCGAGGTCAGTGACTTGCCGCAACCCGATTCACCGACCAGGCATAGAGTTTCACCTTGCCTGACTTCAAACGAGATATTGCGTACAGCATGCAGTATGCCGCCTGTCGTTGGGATATCCACTTCAAGTCCTTCTACGCTCAATACGGGATCGCCTTTAGCCAACGTCATGCACGCTCCTCGGGTGTCAGAAAATGATGCAGACCATCTCCTGCCAGGTTGATGGCGAAAATGAGCACGGCCAATGCAGTTCCTGGAATGGCAATCAGCCAGAAGGAGAAGAACATATAAGCCTTGGCCTCGGAAATCATCAGGCCCCACGAGGGAAGGGGTGGCTGCACACCCAGGCCAAGAAAGGACAGCGCCGCTTCGAGCAGGATCGCGCTGGCCGCTTCCAGCGTAGCGATGACGATGAGGTGCGGGATGACATTGGGCAACACCTCGGTCATGATGATGCGCAATGTGGAGGCCCCTGCGGCTTGAGCGGCCGCCACATATTCTTGCGTGCGTACCTGCTGCGTCGCGCCGCGCATGACGACGGCGAAGCGATCCCATTTCAGCAGCCCCAGCACCACAATCACGACGCCAAGAGAGCCGCCCAAAATAGCCACCGTGGCCAAGGCAACCAAAATTACAGGCATGGCCAGACGGGTCGTAACCAGAAAGGAAACCGCCATGTCTGTCTTGCCACCGAAATAGCCCGCCAGCAGGCCCATGGATGTGCCGATAAGCCCGGAAATCAATGCGACACTGGCGCCTATGGTTAGTGAGATGCGAGCCCCGAACAGCATTCTTGACAGATAATCCCTGCCCAGTTGGTCCGTACCCAGTGGATGCAGCCAGGTCCCCTTGTCATACCAGAAGGGTGGCACGTTCCGGTAGGCCAGATCCTGTGTATAGGGATCGTGGGGCGAGATCCAGGGGGCCAGCAAGGCAAGCAGGATAATCAGCAGAAGCAGGCCGCCGCCCACAGACAAGGCGCGGTTGGCGAGCACGCGTCGCCATAGAGGGCGGCGCCCATAAAATGCCGGCGATACTTCAAGCGTAGGTGGCGAGGTAACAGGAGGTAGGCTGGCCATAAATTACGATACCCGTATTCGAGGGTCTAGCCATGCGTTGGCCAGGTCTGCAGCGAGCGTCAGCACTACATAGATGACTGATAGCAGCAGCACAATGGATTGCATGACCGGGTAGTCCTTGAAGGTGATGCTTTGGTAGGCCAGATAGCCCAATCCGTCCAACGCGAATATGGTTTCGACGACCACTGATCCGCCAAGCAGGTATCCCAACTGGACAGCCGCCAGGGCCACGACCGGCACAATGGCATTGCGCAAGGCGTGTTTAAAGATAATTTTTGAGGCGGGCAAGCCTTTGGCTCGGGCCGTACGAATATAGTCGGCGCTCAGCACCTCAATCATGCCGGCCCTGATAAGGCGCATAAAGGCAGGTGCGACGTAGTAGCCCAAGGCAATGGCGGGCATGACGAAGTGCTTCCATGTTCCACTGCCCGAAACGGGCAGAACGCGCCACGTGACGGCCAACAGCATTATGAGCAGCAGTGCAAAGAAAAAATTGGGCAGAGCTTGGCCCAATACCGCCACGGCCAGACACAGGCGGTCTATCCATGAGTTTTTATAGATCGCGGCCAATACTCCCAGTGGAATCGAAATGAACAGAGAAAATGCCAGCGCGAAGATTCCGAGTTTGACGGTTGTGGCAAGCTTTTCCAGAATAAGCGGGCCGACCTCGGTCTTGAAGTAGACCGAGGTGCCAAAATCTCCGCGCACAATATGCCAGAGCCAATCAGCGTACTGGATGACCACTGGCCGATCCAGTCCGTAGGTCTTGCGTATCATGTCAATATCTGCCTGACGCGCGCCCTCACCGGCCAGCGCAATAGCTGGGTCTCCAGATAAATGCAGCAGCAGATAGGCGATGATGGAAACTGTCAGCGCCACGAGCACTGACAATCCCAACCGCTTGAGCATATATAGTGGCATGATGCCTGCCTGCTGCTATTTCCAGCCCATGTCCCAGAACCTGACAAGCTCATCAGGATAAGGTTTGAACTTCACATCGCTGCTCGCAACGTAATAAACGGGCAACGACCACAGCGGAATTGCATACGCGTGTTCGGCAATCTTCGTAAGTGCCTCTTTGTAGACGTCCTTGCGTTTTGCTTCGTCGATAGTCACCGCACCCTTCTCCAACAGTGCCTGAACGTCCTTGTCCTCCGTGACGTCATCCGCACCGCCGCCAAAATACACGGGTGTGGAAGCCGACACATCGTTCACAAGATTTGAGCCCCAGGTTTGGTGGGTTATTGATGCCTTACCCCCGCGTATCATGTCGCGCATTGCGGCGTACTGCAGGAAATTGAGTTTGGCGTCGATTCCCACGGCGCGCAGATAGTTGATAAGGGCTTCGGTTTGGTTGCGTTCGCGATAGGCGACAATGCTGGTCTCGAACCCGTTCGGGTAGCCGGCCTCGGCAAGCAGCTTCTTGGAAAGCTCGGGATCGTAATTGTAGTTTGGCGCTCCCTCATGGGTGCAGCCGGTTTGCGATGGCGTGCAGATGGTTTCAAGCAGTTCGGCGCCTTCTCCCACGATATTTTTAATAATGGCTTTGCGGTCTATAGCGTGTGCAATAGCCTTGCGTACGCGCTCGTCCTTTAGTTGTGGAGTAGGTGTGTCGGGGCGGATATTCATCTGCATGAAAACAATGCGCATCGTGTTGCCGCTCTTTACCTGAAGATTAGGCATGGTCTTTAACTGCTCGGCCTGATCTTTGGGCACATGCATAATAAAGTCTTCGCCGCCCGAAATTACTTCTGCCATCTGGGTCTGGCGATCAGGAATAAAGCGGATAACGACTTTGCCTATCGTGGGCTGATTCTTGGGCGAGTCCTTGAAGTAATCGGTATTGCGTTCCAGCGTAATGGACTTACCGGGAAGGTATTCGATAACCTTGTAGGGTCCGGTGCCTACAGGCTTGGCGCTCATGCCCTTGGGGCCGACTTCCTTGTAATACTTGGCAGGATGGATGGCAACTGTGGTCGAAAGAAATTCCTTGGCTGCCGGAAAGGGCTCCTTGCTGATGACGCGCACGGTGTAATCGTCGATTTTCTCGGCGCGATCTATCCAGCTTACGTTCTGCTGTGTCGTGGCCTTGTTGGCCGGATCAGATACAAAATTGAGCGTGTACACCACAGAATCGGCATTGAAAGGTTCGCCATTGTGAAATTTAATATTGTGGCGAAGCTTGAACTCCAGGGTACGATCGTCTACCTGCTTCCAGCTTTCTGCCAGTTGTCCTTTGTATTCATTGGTGAGCGGGTCGCGGTACAGAAGGGTATCCCATACATTCGCTGCAATGATTACGCCAATGCGCACGTTGTTGAAATAAGGGTCCACGCTTTCGGGCGCCTGGTCATAGGCCATGCGTAGCGTGTCGTCAGCTTTGTTTGCGAGGGCAGGTACGCTGGCACCCAGTAGCCCAGCCATAACCATGCTTGTGGCCAGTGTGCGCAAGACGCCTCGCTGGCCGGCGGCCATCTTATGTAGCAATGACTTCATTGTCTTCCTCCGTGTAGCGGTAGGCGGCCTTGTATACCATTTTGGCCTGTTGTAAGTGATATGCTCTGCGGCAAATTCAAGATCCATCTTGCCATAACGAGATGGACTTGCATATTATGGTTATGCATAATAATTTTGTATACCATTAAACGACGAATAGACGAGAGACTAGAATCAAGCATGACAACACTAGATCAGGCCATTTCTTTCGCCCAGGCACATGAATCAAACTGGGATCGCGATGCCACAGGAAAATTCGGTGTACACCTGAACGATCCTCCCCCCTGGAACCGCCTTTACGGGCCCATACATTCGCGCGGACCCGTGTCAGGCGTGATATTGCGCGACGGCAAGGAGCTGGCTGCATGGGGAGAGCCAGACCGTGCAGACCTTACATATAGTGTCGCCAAAATGTATCTTGCTCTGCTGGCTGGGGTCGCCTTCGATCGCGGCCTGCTGCCTGATGTAAATGAGCTAATTGGCAACCGGCTGCCTGGCATAGGTTTTGACGAGGGCAACAATGCCCGGATCACCTGGAAACATCTGCTTCAGCAGACCAGTGAATGGCAAGGCACACTCTGGGATATCCCTGATCAGGCAGATCACTACCGCGCTGTTACGTTTGGCGAGCCGCCCGCCGGGAAAAAGGGCGATGCCCGACCGCTGCAGGCCGCAGGCAGTTATTGGGAATACAACGATGTGCGCATCAATCAGCTGGCATTTGCGCTGCTGAATCTGTTTCAGAGGCCGCTTCCCGACGTGTTTCGTGAAGCCATTATGCGGCCGGTAGGTGCCAGTGAAAACTGGCAATGGGTGGGGTATGACAATGCCTGGGTCGACATAGCGGGAAAGCGAGTTCAATCGGTAACGGGTGGCACACATTGGGGTGGAGGAATGTCAGTCAGCGCGCGCGACCAGTCTTTGGTTGGGCAAATGCTGCTCGACGACGGCATGGCCGACGGCAAGCGTGTGCTTTCATCAGAATGGATTGCGCAAATGCGTCAGCCTTGCGATATTGCACCGTATTACGGTTATCTAATCTGGCTTAATCACGAGCGCAAGATTTTTCCCAGCCTGCCGGCCAGCAGTTTTTTCGGTATAGGAGCGGGTAGTTCCTTTACCTGGGTTGAGCCCGAGCATCAGCTTGTGGTGATCGTGCGCTGGCTGGAATCGGCGCATGCTGATGCTTTGTTTGCGCAGATACTGGAGGCAGTCAAACAGGCTTGATCAGTGTTCGTCCGGAGAGAAAGCCTTGGCTTGCAATCGCACAAGCGCCGCCCCTCAATTGAGGTGGCGGCGAATGATCAGTGTGGAGTCTGAAGGCGAGCACTAAAGTTGCTGTACTTCCGGTGGCGTCTTATGGAATGACTGTCAGGTTTGCATCAATAAATAGTTTAGTCTATCTTGTAGTCCATCCAGCTTGCCACCATGTCGCGCAAACCGCTTCCTTGCTCAAATTCTTCGTGTGACCCTTCTGCCTTGTTACGGCCGAGTTCAAGGATATACAAATAGTCAGACACTTCCGCGCAACGACGCACGTTCTGATCGACTAAAACTACCGTCATACCGCCCTCAGCGAATTCGCGAATCAGACGGTATATCTCCTTGGATATCTTGGGTGCCAGCATAGCAGTGGGCTCGTCCAGCAAGATGACTGAGGGTTTGATCAGCAGGGCGCGTCCAAATTCGACAAAGCGCTGCTGGCCGCCGCTCATGCTGGAAACCGGGTCTTTGCGCTTTTGCGCAAGAATTGGAAAGCGATCATAGACAGAGGTGATCCGCTCTTGCACCAATGCTTTGTCGTGACGAAACGGCCAACATCCAAGCATTAGGTTGTCTTCGACCGACAAATCGCCAAACAAGCTTCGATTCTGCGGTACGAAAGCTACGCCCGCCTTCGCTCGGGTATTGGCATGCTCGCGGCTGATGTCTTTGCCATCAAGCTGGATGTTGCCGCTGCGCAATGGCAGAAAGCCAAACATGGTTTTCAGCACCGTGGATTTTCCGGCGCCATTGGGACCAATGATGCCGGTAACGCTGCCTCGGCGCGCCTGTATGTTTACATTGTTCAGAATGGTGATGTCGCCGTGATAAGCCACGGTGACGTCATTCAGACTCAGGACGGAATCCATGCTCAGGCTCCCAGATACGCTTCGATGACGGCGGGGTCGGATTTCACGGTCGCGGCGTCCCCCTCGGTCAGGATGGCACCTTCGTTCATCACTATGATGTGATGGGATAATTGGTAGATGGACGTCAGGTCGTGCGAGACCAGGATAACGGCGCAGCCGTGCTGGGTCGGAATATCGCGGATAATACCGATGAGCATTTGGGCCAGCTCTGGGTTGACGCCCGCAAAGGGTTCATCGAGAAGAATTACTTTGGGTTTGGCAGCCATGATTCGTGCCAGCTCAAGCAGCTTCTGCTGTCCCCCCGACAACTCTTCGGCATAATTGTGGCGCAGTCGCATCAGCGCCACTTTATCAAGCCAGTATTCAGAGAGTGCATAGCGTTCATCGCGCTCAGCTTTGCTGGCAACTTGCGCGACATCCATGTTGTCGAGCAACGTGAGGTGTTGGAAAACGCGCGGCACTTGAAATGTGCGACCCACGCCCATGCCTGCGACCTTGTGGATGGGGTGGCCATCCAGCCTGGCACCATCGAGCACTATGTCGCCTTCGTCAGGAATATAGATGCCGTTAATGCAGTTCAGGAGGGTAGTTTTGCCCGAACCGTTCATGCCGATGATGCCCAGAATAGCCTGGTCTGGCAGAGTGACGTTCACGCCTCGCAGCGCTTGCAGGCCACCGAAGGATTTTTTCAGGTTCTTGACGGTAAGCATAGCGGCCTCTTAGCGTAACTGGCGTTGGCCCATTAATCCTGACGGACGTATAAAAATGGTTGCGATCATCAGCGAGAAGCCGAGTATCGTGGCCAGAGAGGGGTTTACATACACCATGGCCACCTGTTCGGTGACGCCATACAGCAATGCGCCAAGCAGCGCGCCGATCGGATGGCCCAGCCCGCCCAGCACAATGACGACAAAGCCAATCAACGTGTAGTCCGTCCCCATAAAGGGACTGAACGAAGGAAACACTAGTGCGACAATTACGCCGGTCGCGGCAGCCAGTCCGATCCCTAGCCCGAAGGCGACCCCTGACAGGCGTTCTGCGTTAATGCCGACGATGTTGACAGCATCTTTATTCATGATGATGGCTCTCAATGCCTTGCCCACCTGGGTTCGGTAAAGAAAGAAAGTGAGCGCTCCAACGATGATCAGGGTAATTACCAGCGCAATAAGTCGTATCGACGGCAGAATAACGTTGCCAAAGCTCAGAAAGGCAGGCTCGATGGCGTAGTCAAGCGTGCGTGCGTCGGCATCGAACAGCAGCAGCATGATGGCACCCAATGCAAGCGAGACGCCGAACATCAGCAGCAAGGAGCTGGTCTCAGGGTCATTTGACCGGCTGATGCGTGGAATCAGCAAGAAATAAAGCAAATATCCGACACCGAAAAAGACGACAAAGCTCAATGGCAGGGCGAGAAAGGGGTGTATGCCCAAGTATTGCAGCGCGGCCCAGGCAAAGTAGGCTCCGACGACCAGAAATTCTCCATGTGCAAAGTTAACCACGCGAAGCACGCCATAGATAATGTTGAGGCCCAGCCCGATCAGGCCGTAGATACAGCCGAGGATCAGCCCGTTGATGACGCCCTGGAGTAAGAGTGAGGTCATGTTCAGCAATTCCTGTCAGGCGATATAGCGGCGTAAGCCGGGGTGTCGTTTGAGTATGCTGCCGATGACGCCGTGAGGCAGAAATAGCATCAGCAGAATGATTACCAGACCGAGCAGCAGCAGATTTAGCAAGGGGAAACTCTGCCAGATGAGATGGTCTACGCCCACCAGCGCCAGTGCACCCACGACGGGTCCGAGGATGGTGCCGAACCCGCCGGCCATCCCGTAAATGATGCTTTTTGCGGTGATCAGCACATGGAACGAATACTCGGGGTCGACAACGTTCGTGTACCAGGCCTCCACCCCTCCCGCCAGCGCAGGGATGATGGCGGCAAGCACCCAGGCCTTCAGTCGTACTCGTGGCACATTGATGCCGACGCATGCTGCCGCACCTTCGTCATCTTTAATGGCGCGCAGCTGACGTCCCAGACTGGAAATAGAGAGCCACAGAACAATGGCAAGCGACAAAGCCATGACTGCGAGCATTGCGTAATAGCTGTGCAGGGGATTATTGGCGCTGGACAGAATCAGGCCCATGCTTCCGCCGGTGTATTCCTGAGGAAGATTGGAAATCAGCATTCGCACGATAGAGGCGAGTGCGAGGCTGACGATGCCGAAGTACACGCCTTTGAGCCGCAAAGTGGGTGCAAGCAGCAGCGCCAGCAGGCCGCCCATGGCGCCTGCGATCAGTAACGACGGCAGAATTGGAAGGCCCAGCAGCTTGTAGCAGATTCCGGTCACATAGGCGCCTACGCCATAGAAAACTACGTAGCCAAAGGGAAGGTAGCCGGTGAAGCCCACGCAGATATTCATACCTGTTGCCATGGCCACCCAAAGCATCAGGTAGAAGGCGAGCGATGCATTAGAAAAAAACTGCGGCACAGCCGCCATGATGATTACCAGGGCCGTGAAGATGCCCAGCGAAATAAGGTATCTCAGCCGTTCTGTACGCTTGTCTGCCTGAAACTGGCTGGTCGGGCGGCCCAACGTCGAACTCGTCATGGGGGTTTGTCTCAAAAATTATCGTGATTAGCCAGCAGGCTAGGGGCAGATTATGACTGCCAAAACCTATAACTACAAGTTAATGATAATTGAGATAAACCCTAATGTATGTCTTGCGAAGAGCGTTTTTGGCTTAGGCCAGCTCCCCGTCTCTCTGCATTTGTTTCACGATGCGCACGAAACGGGCGGCAACTTCCGACATTGGCCGATTGATTGCATGGACGGCATGCAGTCTGATGGGAATGGGCTGCTGCAGGGGTACTGCCCTGACGTTTGCCCAGGCGTACTGAGAGATGGAGAATTCGTCGACGATTGCGCACCCCATGCCCTGGTTGACCAGGGCGCAGGCCAGGTCGCACCAGGGTACGTCAGCCACGATGCGCGGTTGTATCCCGGCTCGGCCGAACGCACTCGAAACAATCATGCCGAAGTGCAGCCGCTCTCCGACGAGAATGTGAGGATAGAGCGCAACCTCCTCTAGAGAGACATGGGCACGCTCAGCCAGTGGATTGTCGCGCGGCACTACGGCGGTCATGGTGCCCTCGACGATTGTTGCGCTAGAAAGGAATGGGTGATCGGCGGGGATCGTCATGAGAGCGATGTCGATCTCGCCACCCAGGAGTGAGGGAATGATGTCGTCAATGGTGGCAGTGTGAAATCGCAGGAAGGTGTCAGGATAGAGCCCGCGATAAATGCTAAGTACGCGGGGCATAACGTGCTTGCTCAGGCTGGGGTTGCAGGCCACTTTGAGCACGCCGCCTTGAGCATCTGAGAGCGCCAGTGTCTTGTCATTAATGCGCTGTAAGGCCATTTGCGCGCGTTCGAGATCCGGCAGCAAGTCGACCAGTTGTTTGGTGGCGCGCAGCCTGCCTCGTATGCGTTCGAAGAACTGGATGCCGGCTTGTGCTTCCGTTTGGGCAAGCATGCGGCTTATGGCGGGCTGTGAAACATCAAGCTGCCTGGCAGCTGCGCTGATGGAGCCGGCTGTGGCTACGATCCACAGCATTTCCACCTGCTTATAGTTTAATTTTTTTATCATGTGTAAAGTATAACTTTTTGGTATATCCTATTTTTGAAATGTCGTATTCGCTTATGTTTATTGCGGCATTTTCCACAGACTAGAACATTTTGACAGGAGACGGATATGTTACGGAGCATTTTTAAAAATGGGGCACCTCTGCTTGCTTTGGCCGGCGCCCTAATCACGATCAATGCCTATGGCGCCGAAGCCCCGCCCATTCGCATAGGCATGACGGTGTCATCGACGGGCAGTTTTGCCCTGGCCTCGCAATCTGGCGCGCGTGGCGTCGAGGTATGGGTCAAAGACGTCAACGCACGTGGTGGTATCGACGTGGCTGGGCAGAAGCGTAAGGTAGAACTGGTCAAGCGCGATGATCGCAGTGATAAGCAGATGGTGACGCGTGTGTATGAGGGCCTGGTTACAGATGACAAGGTTGATCTGGTGATGGCACCTTTCGGATCAACGCTGACGGCTGCTGCGGCAACCGTGACCGAGCGGCTGAACAAGTTCATGATGATATGGTCGGCAGCCAGCGATCAGCTCTACCAGCAGGGGTTCAAATACAGCGTATCAGGCACCCAGATGCCCGTGTCCAAGATGCTGGATGCTTCCTTGGGTCTGGCCGATCAGTTGGGTATCAAGAAGGTTGCAATTGTCTACTCGGATGAACCATTTCCCTCGGGTCTTGCCGAAGGTGGCCGTGAGCGCGCTAAAGAAAAAGGTATGGACGTTGTGATGTTTGAACGCTACCCCAAGGGGCAGAAAGATTTCAGCACATTGCTCCAAAAGGCGCGGGCATCGGGAGCGCAGGCTTTTATCCCGACATCTTATGAAGGCGACCTGATCAGCATGGTCAGGCAGATGCGGCAGTTGAACATTAACTTCCCCTATACATTTATGGTGTATGCCTCTACTCCGCAGTTCCAGGCCATCGGCAAGGACTCCGACTATATTTTCAGCCACACTAATTATGATCCGGCGATCAACTGGAAAGTCAACGCGGGCCTAGATCGCGAACAGTTTGCCAAAGCTTACACAGAAGCTTTCCCTAAGGCCGAATTCGCGCCTGATTTTCAGACGGCTTTGGCATATGGGGCTGGCGTGATTACCGAGGAAATAATCAAGAAAGCAGGCTCGCTTGATGCTTCGGCGCTGAAGCAGGCGTCTATGGATCTCTCTGACAAACTGACGGTCGTCGCAGGGCCCTATGCCATCGATGAGCGGGGCATGCAACTGAAGATGCCATTTCCGGTTGTTCAGCTTATGCCGGGCAAAGGCCTAGTCACAGTGTTTCCTGCCGATGTCGCGACCAGCAAACCCGTTTACCCTATCCCGGCCTGGCAAGAACGGTAGAACGTCAGCGGTAATCTGACTAACGTATAGCCTAGCTATTTATTTTTGGCAGAGGTGCGAGAGGTTAGCTCTCTCTGCGCACCTCATGCCCTCCGGAACACGTATCAATGGACAATCTTCCGTTTCTGCCGGTTGAACAACTTGCAAAGTTGCTGGCCTCCGGCGAGATCACTTCACACGCGCTGACACGCGTCTATCTGGATCGCATCGCTCGATTGAACACACAGCTGAACGCCTATGTCGAGGTGTTTGAGGACTCGTCGCTAGCCCAGGCCAGGTGCTCTGATCTGCGTCGCGAAGCAGGATGCGCCTTGGGCCCTCTTGACGGCATACCTATTGCCGTGAAAGACCTGTGCCATATAGCGGGGTATCGCAATACTGTTGGCTCTCGCCTGTTTTCAGAGTCGCACAGCACAATGACCGCCACAGCTATTCAGCGTCTTGTTGCTGCAGGAGCCGTTCTGCTAGGCAAGACCCAAATGGTGGAGTTTGCCTTCGGCGGTTGGGGTACCAATCCTTATCTGGGGACGCCGCGCAATCCCTGGGATATGAAGGCTCATCGCATACCGGGTGGATCATCCAGCGGGTCGGGCGTGGCGTTGGCTGCAGGTTTGTGCGCGGCAGCCATAGGCTCCGATACGGGCGGTTCTGTGCGTATACCAGCATCACTTAATGGGATCACAGGGCTCAAAACTACGGCTGGACTGATCAGCCTGCACGGTTGCGCCGAACTATCGCCTACGCTGGATTCCCTCGGTCCGTTGACGCGGTCCGCTGCAGATGCGGCGTTGTTGACCGAGATCATGGCTGGCTATGATGCCGCAGATCCGCGGACCCACCATGCGCCACGTCTGCCCGCTGACTTCTCCCGTATGGATGATGGGGAGGCGAAAGCATCGGCCCCCCTGCAGGGTAAGGTGATTGCTCTGATTCCGCCTGAGAATTATCCGATGCCGGTGGTACCTGCTGTGAGCCACGCGCTGGAGGCTGCCGCCAAGGTGTTTGCAAACTTGGGCGCCGATGTGCGGGAAGTCGAGTTTCCGTTCGATTTTGGTGAACTGATGCGGGTCAATGGTGCGATCATTGCTGCCGAAGCCTATGTCATTCATCAGGCGTACATAGAAGACACGAGTCGAGAGATTGGCCAATGGGTGCGGCAGCGGGTGCTGCACGGGCGTGATATTTCGGCGGTGCAATATATTGATGCATTGAAAGAGCATTCGAGGGTAAAGCGCGCCTGGGTAGACTGGATGTCTGGTCTGGATGCGTTGCTGGTTCCCACATTACCCATTGCCGCGTGCAAGGTCGAAGATGTGGATGAGATGCAAACGCCTCTGGCGGCGTTTACGCGGGCGGGGAATCTGCTGGGGGCGTCAGTGCTGTCACTACCAGCGGGTTTTGATGAGCAACGCCTGCCTGTGGGGGTTCAGCTTTATGGCAAGCCTTTCGATGAGGCTGGTCTCATCTCGCTGGGGCGCCGCTTCCAGTCGCAAACCGACTGGCACCTGCAGTTTCCTGAACTATAGGCCGGTCATGACTGATATCGACGAAGTTTTCCCTGTTTACTGTCTGCATCGGGGCAGCATTCCTTTATTGATTTCGATGCCCCACGTTGGCACGAATATCCCTGACGACGTGCTGCGCGACATGACCGAAGACGCGGGTCACCTGGACGATACCGACTGGCATATAGAAAGGTTGTATGGGTTTGCATTGGCGATGGGTGCTTCCTTGCTCGTGCCAAAATACTCACGGTATCTCGTGGATCTAAACCGGCCGCCGGACGATGCCAATCTTTATCCTGGCAAGAATACAACAGGGCTGTTTCCTCAAGATAGCTTCGATCAGTTGTCTTTGTATGCTGAAGGGCGCTGTCCAGACGCACAGCAAAAGGCTGAGCGCCGCGAGCGATACTGGCGGCCATATCATGAGGCGTTGAAGGCTGAGCTTGGCCGCCTTAAAGCACTTCATGGTCATGTGCTTTTGTGGGATGCGCACTCTATCCGATCATGCATACCAAGACTGTTCGAGGGGCGTTTGCCTGATTTCAATTTCGGCAGTGCTGACGGGGCGAGCGCTTTGCCGGGGCTTGCCCAGACGCTGAGCGATGTCGTCACCGCTTGCTCGACGTATTCTTCAGTGGCAAATGGCCGTTTCAAGGGTGGGTACATCACGCGCTGCTATGGCAACCCTGCGACGGGTGTGCATGCCATGCAGCTCGAGCTGGCGCAGTGTACATACATGAGTGAGCAGCGACCCTATGACTACCAGCCCGATGCCGCAGAAAGGGTTGCTCCCGTCATACAGGCTGTGATCAATCAGGCATTGATCGCACTCAGAACCATGGGCGGATCTAGCGCATAGTCAGACACGAGCAACCTTACATAATAGAGATGGTGACAGGCATTTGCGCGAGCGTCGCCGCTCTTTGATAAAGGCCAGTGGCCAGAAGGAGAAGTGGGTGGAGCATCTATCTTATGACGTGATCATTCACGGCGGCTGGATCGTCGACGGTACAGGTGAGCCACGTTACCGTGCCGACATCGGCATAATAGACCAGAAAATTTTCGCCATCGGTGATCTGAACGTACACTATGCTGCGGCGGCACATCTTATTGATGCGCATCAACGGGTTGTTGCACCTGGATTTATTGATGTTCACGGCCACGACGATCTTATGTTTGTGGCTCGGCCTGGGCTTGAATGGAAAACCAGCCAGGGTGTGACGACGGTCATTGTAGGCAATTGCGGTGTGAGTGCAGCACCGCGACCGATTGCGGGTAATGTGGCCGCAGCACTGGCTTTGCTGGGCGATACGCCTTTATTTGGGTCCTTTTCGGCCTATTTCGCGCAACTAGAAGCTATCCGGCCCATGATTAATGTGGCTGCCCTTGTCGGACATGCAAACTTGCGTCTGTCGGCAATGTCTGATCCGGTCGCTGATCCGAATCCTCAGGAGCAGCAGACCATGGAAACTCTTCTGGACCAGGCTCTGCGTGCCGGTGCGATCGGGCTCAGTACCGGCTTGGCCTACGCGCCTGGCGGGAACGCGAAAACCGCCGAGTTGCTGGGCCTTGTCAGGGTCGCAGCAAAGCACGGCGCAATTCACACCAGCCATATCCGCAATGAGGCGGACGATGTGGAAGCGGCTGTTGACGAGGTGCTCAGCCTGGGCCATGAAGCTGGCTGCGCCACGGTGATCTCGCACCATAAATGCATGATGCCCGCGAATTGGGGGCGTACAGTGCGTACGCTGGCAAATTTCGATGGCTTCCGCAATCAGGGGATCAAGGCGGCAATGGATGTCTACCCCTATAACGCGAGTTCGACGATTTTGATTCCTGAGCGTTCAGATTTGATCGAGGACATCAAGATTACTTGGTCTGAGCCTCATCCTGAATGTGCGGGTGCCTATCTGTCCGATCTGGCCGCCCGCTGGCAGTGCAGCCGCAGAGAGGCAGCTGAGCGGCTGACGCCGGCAGGTGCCATCTACTTTGCCATGGAGGAGGCGGATGTGCAGCGTGTACTGTCTCATCCTTGCTGTATGGTGGGCTCCGACGGTTTGCCGGATGACGAAAATCCGCATCCCCGTCTTTGGGGGACTTTCCCGCGTGTGTTGCGTAAGTATGTCAGGCAGACGCAATTATTGACGCTGGAGCATGCCGTCGCCAAGATGACATCCTTGCCTGCATCGGTATTTGGTTTGTCGGGACGGGGAAAGGTGAAGGTGGGCATGCATGCCGATATCGTGGTGTTCGATCCGGATACCGTCCAGGATAGAGCGACCTGGGAAAGCCCAACGCTACGCTCGGCTGGCATTGATCATGTGCTCGTCAATGGCGTAGAGGTTCATGCCAGTACGCCACCAATACGTCCTGGGCACGTGCTCAAGCGCAGCACATCACTAAGATGACGTGACGATTCCAGAATGCCATATTGCCCGGTTCGGCCCGACTTATAGTGGCCTGCATCCAGGTAAAACCGTACATTTTTCGGAATACCTGAGCATATTGGCGCCTTATCCAACCTGGCATACTGTTTTGCGGCGTCCACCAGTACGAGCCTGGCAGGTTGAGTACGGAAGCAGTGGGAGGCAGAATACCTGAGCCATGGGCCGAGGGCAGTAACAGATCGCCCTGGCAGGCAGATAATTCTAGGTGCTTCTTACAAAAGCGCCGTGAGCTCAGGGTCGCTGCTTTCCGCCAGAAACTGTCGCATCTTCGCCCGAAAGGCTTCCGTGGCATTCTCATAGGCACGCTTCATCCAGCCTGGCGCCTCGGCAGACCTGCCGTGTGCAATTAATAACCGGCCATAGTTGAACTGGCCGCGGAAATCACCCCCTATCGCTGCGCGGTGATAGCAGTCGAGCGCACAATCCATGTCTACGTCGACCTCCCAGCCGTCCTCATAAAACCCGCCCAACAGATTCCATGATTTGATATGCCCCATGGCTGCGGCTTCGCGCAACACCGACAGCGCTTGCCCACGGTTCATCTCAATGCCGCGCCCCAGCGCCAGCGACGTGGCATAGTTGTACTTGCCCCAATCCAGCCCGGCTGCAGCGGCAAGCTTGAACCAATAATTGGCCAGCAGCATATCGGGTTGTGTGCCCCAGCCATTTTCGTAGCAACGACCCAGCATATTCATGGCCATTACATGACTTTCATTGGCGGCCAATTTAAACCATTGGAACGCGTGCTCAGGGTTTTTGACCACGCCCTTGCCGTCCAGCAATACCTGACCGTAATGGACTTGCGCTTCGACGACACCGAGTTCGGCGGCAGTATGTAGCCAACGCGCTGCCTCGTCAGCAGGCCCATTCAGTATCTCCAGAAACTGCTCCGGCGTTGTGCTGTTGAAATCTCGTATGGGAATTTCTTTCATGTCTGGGCGTTTGTTGTTGATCGAAAAAATGCCGGGGCCCGCACTATGTGCCGGCCCCGGCATGCTCACCCCTGAAAGAGGTGCGCCAACTGGGTCGCTTAGTACGCAAGATTCAAATTAAGAATCGCACTACGCCCCGGAGCAATATTTGCATAATGAGCTGGGTAAGCCTTGTCGTAATACGTCTTGTCAGTCAGGTTCAATATATTCAGCTGTGCACTCACGTTTTTGCTGAATTTATAGGCTGCCATGGCATCGAAACGCCAGTACGATGGAATTTCAAGCTTGTTGGCCGTATCGCCAAACTGGCTGTCTACAAAGTAGGCGCCTGCCCCCAGTGTCAGTTTTGAGATTGGCTGATACGTGGACCAGAGGCTGAAGCTACTGCGTGGCGTATTCGGAAAGTCATTGCCATCATTACTCGACGCAGATCCCTGCCCATTGTTTTTCAGATTGCTGTGCAAGTAGGTATAGCCGCCAAATACGTGCCACTTGGGCGTGATGGCACCTGAAAGCCCCAGTTCCAGACCGTCCACCTGCTTCTTGCCTGCCATGGCATAGTCACCGTTTGCCATGGTGACGCGCGCATTGGTGGTTTCAGTGCGGAAAACAGCAGCTGTGAAGCTTAACGTGTCTTGGAACAGATCCCACTTTGTGCCGATTTCGTATGTCTTGTTTTTCTCAGGCGCCATATCGGCGGCATTGGTACCCACGCCACCGCGTCCCGGTGTGAGCGATTGCCCTTCGCTGCCTTCACCCAATGTAGAGTTGGCTGGTGTTGATGACGTGGCATAAGAGATATAGACACTGCCATTGTCTGCAGGCTTGTAAACCAGGCCTAACTGATAGTTAACCAAGGTATCGTGGCGACGTATAGTTTGTGACCCGCTCGCCGGTGTGTTGGTGAATTTGGTGGAGTAGTCGTCGACACGAAGACCAAGACCGGCTTGCCACTGTTTATTGAACTCAATCGTGTCAAAGCCGTAGATGGATTTAGTGATGGTTTCGGATTGAGTACGGTTGCCCATTGGACCACCCGTACCGGTGTTTACCCATGGGTCACGCGGATTAGGGTTGTACAGGCTGGTGCAGTTATAGCCCGATGCTGCCCCTGCGCCGAAATTGCAGACGTTGTTTGCGCCACTGCCTGTGCCACGAGCGATATCCAGGCTGTCTTTGTGGCCTTTTTCTTGCGACAGTTCAACACCCACGTTAAAGCTGTGCTTGAGCGAGCCCGTAACGGCCTTGCCCACCAGTTCAGTTTGGTTGGCGACGCTCTTAACGGCACTGTCACGCGTGTTTGCACGACGCCAGACCAGGCCATTGGCGACATTGCCTTTGGAGTCGTCGGGCTGCGTCCACACGTAGCGCTGGTCAGAGTGCGTGTAGCGGGTGGTGTTGCGTAACGTCAGCGCGTCGTTGAAGTCATGCTCAACGCCCAGAGTGACCATGTCGCTGGTAGTCTTGCGGTAGTCGCTGGTCAGGCCATAGAAGTTATTGCGGTCTACATCGACCGGCCCCAGTACATTGACGCGTGGCTTTTCAAATTCATACGGAATGCCGCCATCAGGCGTATCGTCGGTATCAAGATGGTAGTAGCCCAGCGTAACGCGGGTAGGCGTGCCCAAACCAAAACTGAGAGTAGGCGCAATACCCCAGCGCTTGTTGTCCACGACATTGCGCCCGGCGACGTCTGCCTTGTGATACATCCCATTTAGTCGGAAGGCCGACGTATCCGACAGCATCCAGTTGCCGTCGACGGTACCGCGATAGTAATTGTCTGTGCCAATGCCCAGGCTGGCATTTGAAAAATTATCCAGCTTGGCTGTCTTGCTGATCAGGTTAATGCTTCCGCCTGCACCACCACGGCCGCCGTATGCGCCGTCAGAGCCTTTGATCACTTCTACCTGCTCAAGGTTGAACACCTCACGTGAGGTCGCACCGATATCACGCATGCCATCTACAAACGTGCTGGCTTGTGCATCGTAACCACGGATGAAAGGCCGGTCACCCAAGGGATTGCCACCTTCGCCTGCACCGAAGGTGATTCCGGGTGTGTTGCGAAGCACATCTGTTAATGACGACGCGGCTTGATCCCGAATAACTTCCTGGGGAATAACCTGTACAGATTTTGGTGTGTCGAGCAATGGCGCCGTAAATTTCTGTGATGCGGATTGCTTCACGTCATAGGCATTGTTTGATTCGCCGCGCACTTTAATGGGCGCCAACTGGCTGGCCTGGTCGGTAGAAGGAGTCTGCGCAATCGCTGAGGCCCCTAGAAACAAAGAGGGCGTAGCCAGGGCCATGGCGAGGCTGCCGCCCACCCGTAAATTGCTGGATGAACTCGATATTTGTTGATCAGACACTAGGCGCTTCCCGAGAATGTTTATGCAAATGATTGTTATTAGCGTTGAATTGTATAGATCAACATTCTCAAAATCACTTGAATATTAAAATAATTGTATAAAAACAACAATTATTCTCATTCGCTATACGGATGACATTGACCTCTTGAAAGGGGCGCAGAGTAGCGGCCGGTGCGCGTCAGGCTGGTTATGTTGCCGTGTTCGGGGTGTCAGATATTCGTGGATGTTACCGATAAGGCGATTCGCTGAAAGGGTCGAATCCGTCTTCTGGATTTGCAGTTTGGAATGTGGGCTACCTGCGATCAGCGTCTGCGGCACCGGTACGACGTTTTGCCATGTTTTCAGCCATTGTGTCGTGCCCGCTGCCACGCAAACCATCGATAGTGCCAGCGTAATCGCGTTCGTGCCGGTTCTGGCTGAGCTTTGATTTGGCCAGCGTCCGGCGTATATCAACACGAAACGCCACAATATTGTTAAGCATCTCATCAATATACTCAGCAGGGGCGTCGGTCATTTTCCATGCTTTGTCGCCGTTTACACGCCGTTCGTGTTTGCGTGTCAATAATGCGACCGCAGTGCGTTTGGCGCGCTCATCGTGCTGGAAAGTAATCTCACCGTATATATGAACAACCTGATAATTCCACGTGGGCACGTGCTTATGATGTTCTTGCTTGCTGGGATAGAAATTGGGTGAGACATAGGCGTCATTGCCTTGAAAAATTACCAGCACTTCCTGACCGTCAGCAACCAGCCGGTGCATGTCATTGGCCAGCGCAAGATGGCCGATGAGCGCACCGTCGCTGCCGATAAGTAACGGGAAATGATTAGCGATCAGCCCCTCTTGCGTCTGCACCACAAGACAAGCCAGGGGTGCCGCCTCGATGAGCGCGGTGACCTCGTCAGGGCTGGTTTCCTGGAAATGAGAGGGGGTATACATGTCGTTCCTTGGGTGCGGTTGTGCTAGAGAAATAACACGCAACTGGCTGCAAGGGAATTGATGGCATTCAGACAAGCTAGGCGGGTGTTGCTGCATACCATTGTTTGTCGCTTTACGTACCGCATACAGGCAGGTAAGAACATTGTTGACAACTAGTCCTGCATAGGACTATAGTCCAGCCATATACCTATCTGATATGGAGTCCACCGGTTATGAGTGCAGCGCAATATCCCCAGCAGCTTGAGCTATACGTCGCCGGTGAGTGGTGCGGTACCCAGGGGCGTGAAACCTTGCCCGTGGTCAATCCTTCAACAGGCCTGACGCTGGGCCAACTGCCTGTGGCAACTACTGGTGATATTGATGATGCACTGAGCGCCGCAGGGTCGACTTTCGCCGCATGGGCCGCCACCAGCGCTTGGGATCGCGAGGCCATTCTCAAGCGTGCTGCCGGCCTCATTGATCAACGCCGCGATCGTCTTGCCGTGATGTTGACACTGGAGAACGGCAAGCCGCTAACGGATTCGCAAGGTGAGCTCGATCGCGTTATAGAAACGATTCTTTGGTGTGCTGAAGAGGGTAAGCGTGCTTACGGCCGGGTTTTGCCACCGCGAGCACCGATGTTGTCGCAATCGTCGATTAAGCGAGCCATTGGCCCGGTTGGCGCCTTTGTGCCATGGAATTTTCCTGCTGTACTGGCGGCGCGAAAGCTCGCCGCTGCGTTGGCGGCTGGTTGCACGGTAGTGCTCAAGCCGGCAGAAGAAACGCCGGCGATATGCATAGAGTTGGTCCGGGCGTTTGCAGACGCGGGCCTGCCTGCGGGTGTGGTCAATCTGTTGTTTGGCGTACCCGCAGAAATTTCCGAACGTGTTATCAGCTCACCCATCATACGCAAGGTGACCTTTACCGGTTCAGTGGGCGTGGGCCGGCTGCTGGCGACCCAGGCGGCTAAGCAACTCAAGCCGGTAACCATGGAGCTTGGCGGCCATGCGCCGGTCATTATTTTTGATGATGTGAATGCAGATCGCGTTGCACGCATGTGTGTCGCATTCAAGTATCGCAATGCCGGTCAGGTCTGCCTGTCTCCGAGCCGGTTTTATGTACACGCTAGTCTGGCCGCTGCCTTTACCGAGTCGTTTGTGAAGTATGCGTCGCAAATCCGTGTGGATGACGGCATGCAGCAGGGCGTGCAAATGGGGCCGCTGAACAATCTGCGTCGGCTGCAGGCAGCCCAGGGGTTTGTCGAGCAAGCCTGTGATGCGGGTGCACGTCTTGAATATGGCGGCGCACGCATCGGTGATGTGGGGCATTTCTTTGCACCTACGGTACTCAGCCAGGTCTCTGCTGACGCGAATGTGCTGCATGAAGAGCCATTTTGTCCCGTCGCACCCATTATGACGTTCGAGACGCTTGATGAAGTGATCGAGCAGGCCAACAAAAAAGATCTGGGCCTGGCTGCCTATGCATTCACAAACCGCATGGAGCGCGCCGCTCAGTTTGTGGAGCAGATCGAGGCGGGTTGGCTGGGCATCAACAATTTTGTGCCGGCGCTCGCTGATGCACCCATAGGCGGAATGAAAGACAGCGGCCTGGGTTACGAGGGCGGGCCCGAAGGGCTGGATGCCTATTTACATGCCCGCTTTGTCAGTCAGCTGAACGTAGAAATGTAAGCCCGCCACGGGTTGGTCCGCTGTACACACATTCCAAAATCAGACTTAAGAAATTATTGAAGTGTCGCACTGCTATCTATAAAGGAGATATCAATGAACAAGGCAAGCGCCCCAATGGCCGAGCAGCAATTGAAGTTTTCCGGATACCGTAAACGTGATGTTCCGGCACCTGATACAGAACTTTCAAGCACCATGCCCAATACCCCTATGGGCGAATATATGCGCCAGTATTGGCAACCTGTATGTCTGTCCGAAGAGCTGAACAATCTTCCCAAAGCAATACGTATCATGGGTGAGGATCTGGTCGCCTTCCGGGACAAGCGTGGCAAGGTCGGCGTGCTGCATCGCCATTGTGCTCATCGTGGCGCTTCGCTGGAATACGGCGTGATTCGCGATGTTGGTATCTCGTGCTGTTATCACGGCTGGCATTTCGATGTAGATGGAACCTTGCTTGAAGCGCCCTGTGAAACGGATGACACACGTCTGAAGCAAACCGTTAGCCAGGGTGCTTATCCGGCCTTTGAGCGTGACGGACTGGTGTTTGCCTATATGGGTCCTCCTGAAAAATGCCCACCCTTTCCTGAATATGACAGCTACACCTTGCCCGAGGGCACCAAGCTAGCCGCCTTTTCGAATGTGTATCCGTGCAATTGGCTGCAAGTTCATGAAAACATCATGGATCACATGCACACTGCCGTACTGCATAACAGCATGGTTGCCGACGGCGTCGATGCCAAAGCAGAGGGTACGTCTATTGAAGGCATGGAAGCCTTGCCCATCATGCAGTGGCAGGCTACACGCGAAGGCAATGGCATTGCTTTCATCGCGGGCCGGCGTCTGGAAAATGACAAGGTCTGGGTGCGGATGACCGAGATGAATTTTCCCAATTACTTGCAGATAGGCACGTTAGTGCCCAGCGGGTTGTACGTACGCCACTCGACGTCAAGCTGCACACGTTGGCATGTGCCAGTTGATGACACCAATATGATTATTTTCGGCTGGCGTCATTACAACAGCGAAGTTGATCCCGAAGGTGTGGGCACCATTGAAGACTGCGGTGTAGACAAGATCGACTTTATTGTCGGTCAGACGGGCAACCGTACTTACGAAGAAGGTCAGCGCGCGCCAGGTGATTGGGAGGCCTTGACCAGCCAGCGTCCTATCGCCGTGCATGCACTTGAAAACCCGGGTTCATCCGACGTGGGCGTGTACATGTTCCGCAAATTGCTGCGTGATGCCGTACAGGGCAAGGCGGCGCCAGATGCGCGGCAGCAGCAATGGCTGGCCGCGGGAGAATCTCTCTCACTGTATACGCAAGACTCCGTGCTGCACGCTCCTACTAAAGAGACCCCTGCAGAAGATCGCAAGCTCGTTCTGGAGCTTGGCAAAACGGTGATGGACATCATGCGCGCTGCGGATGCTCTGCCAAAGCAGGAGCGAGATGCCTTTGTGCGGGCCAGGCTGGATGAGATTGACGGTGGCCGCGGTAAAGAGGCTGAACAAAACGCAGCCCGTGCTGCCGTGGAAGCGTAGGAGTCAAAGCCATGTTGACATTACGTGTACGCTCCATCACCTACGAAGCAGAGGGCATACGTTCATTCGAACTGGTAGATCCCGATGGCAAGGACCTTCCGGCTTTCGAGGCGGGGGCGCACATTGATGTCAGCGTTCCAGGAGGGTTGACCAGGCAATACTCGCTTTGTGATTCTCCCGGAATCCGTACCCATTATCGTATCGCCGTGCTGGAGGATCTTGCGGGCCGAGGCGGATCAAAAGCCATGCATGCCGGTTTGCGTGCCGGGGATATGCTCAACGTGTCGGTGCCGCGCAACCTGTTCCCATTGAAAAAGGGTGCTCAGCATAATGTATTGCTGGCTGGCGGAATAGGCATTACGCCACTCATGTGCATGGTAGACCAGCTCCAGCAGGACAGGCAGAGCTTCGAGCTGCATTACTGCACTCAAAAGCCTGAACGCACCGCTTTCCGGTCACGTCTGCAGTCATTGGTTGCCGGGGATAAAGCCTTTCTTCACCATGACGGCGGAGATCCAAAGAATGGCTTCGACATTGCCGCCAAGCTAGAAAAATACGAAGAAGGCATGCACCTGTACTTTTGCGGACCCCCAGGGTTCATGAAAGCTGTGCGCAACGCAGCCGCGCATTGGCCTGAACACGCAGTGCATTACGAGTACTTCGGGGTTGATCCGGCACTTTCCGCAAAGCTGGAGTCATCGGCAGCGGAAGGCGTCCAGATACGCCTGGCCAAGTCTGACAAACTCATCAATGTCGAGCCTGGACAGACCATACTGGCGGCCATCAGGCAGGCCGGTGTCGAGTGCGAGTCGTCCTGCGAGTCCGGTATGTGTGGCACATGCAAAGTACGTTACTTCAGTGGCAAGCCAGAGCACAACGACTATGTGCTGACCGAAGAAGAAAAGAGTGAGTACGTGCTGGTCTGCTGTGCAGGGACAGGCACCGAAACTCTGTTGCTAGACCTGTAAAAACTGGGGAAGACAAGAAGATGCGTACATTTCAATATATTGTCGTGGGTGCGGGTTCTGCAGGGTGCGCGTTGGCTGCGCGTTTAGTTGAGAATGGCGCTGGTGCTGTGCTGCTGCTCGAGGCAGGGCCGGCAGACAAGAACATCTGGGTCCATATCCCCATAGGCTATGGCAAGACGATGTTCAACCCCAATTACAACTGGCAGTTCTCATCCGAGCCTGTTCCGGGGCTTAACGACCGCAGCGTGTATCAGCCGCGAGGCAAGACCCTGGGAGGCTCCAGTTCGATTAACGGTCTGGTTTATGTACGAGGGCAGGCCGAGGATTTTGATGAATGGGAAAAGCTGGGTAATAAGGGCTGGGGGTGGCGCGATGTCCTGCCGCTGTTCAAGCGATCTGAACGCAACGAGCGCGGATCGAGTGAGTACCATGGGGGCGATGGGCGTCTGGGCGTGTCTAATATTCGCGGCAAGCACGAGCTGGTCGAAGCGTTTATTCGCGCTGGTGAAGAAAACCGCATTCCCAGAACTGACGATTTCAACGGAGCCACCCAGGAAGGTGTTGGCTATTATCAGCTGACCACCCGCAACGGTTTGCGATGTTCGTCGGCCAAAGGCTATTTGCGCCCGCTGCGTGGCAATCCCAATCTGACGATCGAAACAGACGCCCGTGCCATGGGGCTCATCATGGAAGGCAAGCGCGCTGTTGGTGTGCGCTATATGCAGGGCGGCAAGGTGGTCGAGGCGCGTGCTGACAAAGAGGTGATACTGTCAGCCGGCGCGTTTCAGTCGCCGCAGTTGCTGATGTTGTCGGGCATAGGCGCTGCCGATGAGCTTGAAAAGCATGGCATACCCGTCTTGCATGATTTGCCGCAGGTGGGCAAGAACCTGCAGGATCATTTGCAGGTGCGTTTAATCTACAAATGCACCAAACCGATTACCACCAACGACAGCCTGAAAACCTTGTGGGGCCAGGCTCGTATTGGTATGCGCTGGATATTCCGCAAGGAAGGCCCGGTGGCTGCGGGGATACAGCTGGGAGGTATGTTTGCCCGTGCATGCCCGAACGCCACGCGGCCCGATGTGCAATTCCATTTTGGCACGATTAGCGCTGACATGGCGGCGGGCAAGCCTCACGATTTTTCAGGCTTTACGGTCTCCATGTGCCAACTGCGGCCCAAGAGTCGTGGCTATGTGTCGCTCAAGTCGGCTGACCCGCTGGCCGCACCGTCCATACAGCCTAATTATTTTTCAGAAAAAGAAGATCACGACACCATGCTGGCCGGCATACAGCTGACCCGTCGCCTGATGTCGTCCTCGGCAATGCAGCCTTATGTTGCCGAAGAGTTTCGTCCGGGCCCGTCCATGAAGACGGATGAAGACATGATTGCATTTGTGCGTGATCAAGGCACAACGATTTTTCATCCGGTAGGTACCTGTCGTATGGGCAGCGATGAAGGCTCGGTGGTTGACACCAGCTTGCGTGTCCGGGGAGTTGAAGGCTTACGGGTGGCAGACGCGTCGATCATGCCGTTGCTGCTTTCGGGAAACACCAATGCCGCCTCCATGGTTATCGGGGAAAAGGCGGCTGATCTGATTCTTCAGACAGACGGCACGCCATGACAGCCCAACGACAGCAGGCAATCTTTACCGCGCTGTGGCATCCCGAGCGTACGGGTCTGCCCAAGTATCAGCGCGTGGTCAATGCCCTGCTTGACGCAATACGCCAGGGTGTCTGGGCGCCGGGCGATCGCCTTCCTGCTGAAGAAGACCTGGTGCAACTCACGCCCTTTAGTTTGGGTACGGTTCAGCGTGCAATGCGTGATCTTGTGAGCCAGGGCCTGGTGGTGCGTCAGCATGGCCTGGGCAGCTTTGTGGCGCAGCATCCGCGTCGTCTCGAGAACCCCTGGCATTGCCGGTTTGTTGCGGACGATGGTGTCAGTATCGTGCCGATTTATTCGAAAGCCATACGGCGTGAGCTGATCAGCCAGCCGGGGCCATGGAGTCAGTACCTTGGTGTGGAAGATACCGTGGTCATGCAGCTGGATCGCGTCATCAACATCGCGGACGAGTTCAATGTATTCAGCCGCTTCTATGCCAGTTCTATGTTGCTGAAGATGCTCTGGGACATACCGATGGAGCAGTTAAGCGGTGCCAATGTCAAGAAGTTGATTGCCACGCAATGCCAGTTGCCCATCACCGAAATCGTTCACCAGGTACGTATCCGTCGCTTTGATGACGAGGCGTGCCAGATGGTGGGTATGGAACCTGGCTCAACCGGCATGTTTATGCAGGCCTTTGCGCGTGCAGGCAGCAACCTGACGGTGTATTACCAGGAGTTTTATATTCCGCCAGACCAGCGCCCACTGAAGTTCTTTGAAAAAACACCTGCGCCGTTGTAAGCGCCAGTTCAATCAAATTTGTTGTTGTATCGAAAGGACAAAAGATAATGGATATTTCAGGACAGAACCTGCTGATCATCATGTCAGATGAACACTCGCCCAAAGCACTGGGTTGCTACGGGCATGAGTTTGTGGAAACCCCTCATCTGGATTCGTTGGCCGCGCGTGGCACGCGCTTTACGTCAGCCTATTGCACCAGCCCTGTGTGCATTCCGGCGCGCGCATCGTTTGCCACGGGCAAGTACATACATCAGATTGGATACTGGGACAATGCTGATGCCTATGATGGGACTATCCCCAGCTGGCACCACAAGCTGCGCGATCGCGACCATCAGGTGGTGTCCATTGGCAAGCTGCATTTTCGTGAGTACGGTGCAGATCACGGTTTTAGCGAAGAAATTATTCCCATGCATATCGTTGATGGCAAGGGCGACTTGATGGGGCTGGTTCGCAGCGATCTGCCAGTGCGCCAGGGCGCCTACAAAATGGCTAATCTCGCGGGCCCCGGTGAGAGTGACTATACTTTTTATGACCGTGAGATCGTATCGCGTGCGCAGATCTGGTTGCGCGAGCAAGCGCCGCTTCATACCGACAAGCCATGGGTATTGTTTGTATCGTTTGTCAGCCCTCATTTTCCGCTGACGGCACCCCCAGAGCATTTTTATCGCTACTACAATCGTGACCTGCCCATGCCCAAGCTGTATGAAAAATCGCTAAGGCCTGATCACCCGTTTCAAAATGATTATCGAAGCAGCTTCAATTACGACGATTACTTTGATGCAGAAAAACGCAAGAAAGCCCTGGCCGGCTACTACGGCCTGTGTTCCTTTCTGGATGAGAACGTAGGCAAGTTGCTGACCACTATGGATGATCTGAACCTAACTGACAACACACGCGTTGTGTATACGTCGGATCACGGTGACAACCTGGGCAGTCGCGGTATGTGGGGCAAGTCGACCATGTTTGAGGAAGCGGCAGGCGTGCCGCTGATCATCACGGGTCAGGGCATTCCTCAGGGCAAGGTCATTACCACCCCGGTAAGCCATGTAGATGTGATGCCTTTTGTTTACGATGCCGTAGGCGAAAAAGACGAAAGCCTTAAAGATGGTTTGCCAGGGGTGTCGTTGTTCGAGATTGCCGAGGGTGAGGTGCCTGAACGCAACGTCATCTCAGAATATCATGGCATGGGGTCGGTTACGGGTGCATTCATGATACGTAATGGCCAGTACAAGTACATTTATTATGTGCACTACCCTGAGCAATTATTCGATCTTCAGGCTGATCCCGAAGAGGTCGATGACCTGGCAGGCAAGCCTGAATATGCGGCAGTCGTTGCTGAATGCAAGAAAAAACTCTATGCAATCTGTGACCCGCATGAGGTTGACAAGCGGGCACGCGCGCATCAAGAAGAGATGCTGCAGGCCAATGGTGGGCGTGAAGCGGTGGTGGCACGTGGTGACTTGGGCTATAGCCCCGCACCCGGCACCGCGCATAAATTCAACTAACCGGGTAATGGCAGGCGGCCCGGCCCCTGTCATCTTTTTTCTCCGCCTTTGTGCCCAGAGCCGCCCACCCTTGGTGGCACGGCCTGAGCATGGGGCGATATCGAGTCTGACATCATGTCCGGCGCATTTGCCGCAGGTGGTCATTGACGCATTGCTGCCCTACGCGGCCTGAACGCTCATCAATATTTCCTGCACACGCGAAAATGTTCTTATTAACCGCGAAGTAACGGTTTGTGCGGCCTTAGCATGGGCTGAGACTATGCCATGCGCCTGGATGGCGATGTGTGCTTAAGGGCGGTTCAACAATCTTGATTGCCCGGTGAAAGAATTTCGCTGCCTGCTGCCCATAAAAACACGTGTCGATCATGTCAGAAAGCATGAGTCTGGCGGATCTGGCCGTTGTGCGTTTATGATGGCGCAAAAATGGAGAGCCGCCGTCAGGCTTGAGGCAGCCTGTATTTACACCAGCCTTGAATACGCGCTATGGATGTCAAGTGACGTACACAGTCCGAGTCATTCAAAAGTATCAGAGCTGATCAGAAAAGGGCATCGTGCTTGCTTCTTATGCAAAACGAAGTGCTTGGTAACAGCCGCTGCGCTGGGCATGTAGTTGCATTGATTAATTGAACTGGCATCATACCTACAGGCTTGGTCACGATGCTGATGTCTGCTACGGTATGATATCGGCCCGGTAACAATTGTTACTGCGAGGTTGGCCGACATCGGTATGACCTTTATCGCGTGGTGCAAAATGAATGAAAGCTCGTGGTCCGATGTGTTTAGTCCTTTGTTCAGGGCAAACTCATCCGGTATACCAAAGTATCGCCTGGTCATGAATGCCCTTATACAGGGCATTACGGCAGGCTATTGGAAGGCGGGCGACAAGCTGCCGACTGAAGACGAATTGCTGCAACTGACGCCTTTCAGTCTGGGAACCGTGCAACGTGCTTTGCGCATTCTGGTCGAGCAGGGTGTGGTGGTCAGGCAGCACGGTCTGGGCACTTTTGTCGCGTCCCAAAAACTAGAGGTGCAAAATCCCTGGCACTGTCGCTTTATTGCTGATGATGGTGTAAGTTTCTTGCCGGTTTACTCCACCATTCTCAGCCGCGACGAGGTCATGGTGGAGGGTGAGCGCGCTCATTATTTTGAGGTGGCGGGCGGGCCGCTGTCTTTAATTGAGCGCATCATTAACATCAATGACGAGTTCAACGTCTTCACACGGTTTTATATTCAAAAGCACATGTTTCCAGTGCTGTCTGAAATGCCGCTGGAGGATTTAAGCGGCCTGAATTTCAAGCGGCAGATCAGTAATGAAATGAACGTGCCCATCACCAAAGTCGATCACGCCATAAAGATGCTGAGCTTTGATGATGAAGTGGCCCGTCACGTTGGTGTTCAGCCCGCTTCCGTGGGTATGTGTCTGTCTGTGGCCGCGTATATGGGCGTGGATAAATGCATTTATCATCAGAAATTCTTTATCCCCCCACAGACAGAACACTTAGCATCCCCAGCCAACCCGGCGACAAAACCTAGTACCCAAGTAGTCTGGGCAGCCACATATAGGTCGAAGGCAAGTAGGTCACAATCATTAACACTGTCATCAGCCAGGCAAGAAAGGGCAGGCTTTCTTTGATCACCTGTTCTATGGGTGTTTTGCCTACGCCGGCTGCAATAAACAGGCATAAGCCTACCGGTGGCGTCACCATGCCTATGATCAGATTGAGGGTGAAAATCATGCCAAATTGCACCGGGTCAATCCCATAAGCGGCAGCCATCGGAATCAACAGTGGGCCAAACATAACCATGGCGGCCACTGTGTCAAAAAACAGGCCGACAACCAGCAGAATTACGTTGACCAGCAGCAGAAAAACCAGGGGGTTAGACGTGACCGACGAGAGTGCATCGGCCGCAACCTGCGGGATTTGCTCGGTAGTCAGAATCCAGCTGGCGACGTTGGCCAGGCCCATCATCAAAAAGACCACAGATGAGATCACGCCAGTCCGGCGCAATGCTGCACATATCAGGGAAAACGTCAGCGTTCGGGTAACAAACAGGCCAACCAGGATGGCATACAAAACCGCAACAGCGCCGGCCTCTACAGGCGTAAATATCCCCAGAACAATCCCGCCCACCATGATGACGGGCAAAAAGGCGCCGACCATGAAGCGCTGGGTGATCATGAGCTTTTCCATCCAGGTGTACTGGCGGGACTCGGCCGGATAACCACGCTTGCGTGCAATGATGTACACGATGACCATGATGCCCACGCCTATCATCAGGCCCGGGATCACACCAGCGGCGAACATCGCAGCTACAGAGACGTTCTGTGCGACCAAGGCGTAAATAATCATTGGTACGCTTGGCGGAATAATAGGACCGACTGTTGATGAACAGGCGGTGACCGCACAGGCAAATCCTGGGTTGTTGTACTCCTTGGTCATCTTTGGAATCAGCATAGAGCCCACAGCACTGGCACCGGCGACACCCGAGCCGTTGATCCAGCCAAAAATCATGCTGACCAAAACAGTAACTTGCCCCATGCTGCCGCGGATGCGGCCTACTGACATTCTTGCAAAGTTCAGGATGCGATCCAGTATGCCCGAGCCACCCATGAGCTCACCGGCCAGAATAAAAAATGGGATGGCGACCAACGCAAACATATCGATACCGGTAAATATGCGCTGTGGAATCAGCAGCAGAAACTCGGGATCGATCAATATGAAAACAACGATAGTGGCCAGCCCTAGCGCAAAGGCAACTGGCACCGCCATGGATAAAGCTGCGAAAAATGTGATGACTAGAGCTAAGCCCATGATGTCTCCTCCTGGAATCGTGCGAGCATCAGGCGCGATACCGGTTTGAATTTAAGTGTATTTATATAAGTGTGTCGATGCCTGAGCACGCCTCAGGACAGGCTGGCTGTATCTTTGGAGAGGGCATTGTCTACGCCTTTTCTGGCAACAAACAATAGTTGCAGAATCATCAGGGCACAGCCCACAGGAATTGCAGAGTAGGGCAGGCTCAGGCTGATGTTGCCTACCAGAGGGTCAATATGCTCGCGCACGTTATAGGCGAACACGGTGCCGTAGTACATGCAGACGCCCAGAAACGTCAGATTCATTAGAATCACGCATACAGCGCAGAATTTTCTGCCCTTCGCGGGCAGCATATCGACCAGCATATTTACTGAAATATGAGCACCTTCACGCAGAGCCAGGCTGGAGCCCAGAAATGCGGCCCATATCATCAGGTATTTGGCGACTTGCTCACCCCAGGATATGGGTTCTGCTGAAACGTAGCGGGTATAGACAGAAATCCAGATAACAACAACCATCGCACCAACTAAGGCGATGACGGCGGCTCCCGTTGCGCGAGTAATAATTTTTTCAATCGCAAGGTCTGGAATTTCAGGCAATGAAATGTCTGCGTTAGGAGGGAGGGTAGGCAGGCTGGCAGCATTAGCAGTCATAATGTGGTGTCCTTAACAGAAGTGGCTGCGTGGCAATGGACGTAGCCCGCATAGTGGTGTGATCCACTATGCGTTTTTCAGAGTTATTTGCCAGCTGCAGCGGCAAGCACCAAGTCGATGGTTGCCTGTGGAACCCCAGAATCAGCCCAGGTGGTCTTGCCCAGCTTGACCCACTCTGCCCGCTCATCCGGAGTGAGGGTCGTGATGTCGCCGCCTGCTTTCAAATAGATTTCTTTTGCTTTTGCATCTTCTTCAGCCCATATTTTGCGGTGATAAATTTCGGCTTCTTTGGCAGCACTTTCCAGTGTTTCTTTCACCCAGTCTGGATATTTTTCCCATTGTTTGACACTGATGACGCCGACAAAGCCGTAGTATTGCCAATCTACATCGACCGTATGGTGAAGAATTTCCTGGTGACGTGCACTGACCAACGTGCCAAATGGCTGCGCTTCGCCGTCAACAACCTTGAAACGCAAGGCGTTATAAACCTCGGGCCAGTCAACCGTGACGGCACTGCCGCCAAAGGCTTTGACGCCGGCCAACTCCAGCGGTGAGCGTGAAGCACGAATTTTCAGGCCCGCCATATCGGCGGGTGATTTGACCAGCTTCTCTGATGTGTTGATATCGCGAAAGCCGTAGTCAAACGTAAACAACCAGCGCAAACCGACATCAGCCAGGTCCGCATTAATATGGTCCTTTACTTTTTTGGACTGCAAGACGTTGTGTACCTGATCCAGATTGTCAAAAATGAATGGCAGATGCAGTACTTCAAAAGCGCGGGTAATTGTGACCAGGTTGGCCGACGAGCCGCTGGCGATTTGCAGCATGCCCTGCTGGGCAGCATCGTAGGTCTCTTTGTCACTGCCCAGCTGACCGCCAGGGTAGTGCTGAATCTTGATCTTGCCGTCAGACTTTTCCGCCACGAGCTTGGCAAAGTAGTCAACGGCTTTGCTGGTGTCATGGCTTGGCGCCATTACATTGGCCACTTTTACAGTAAATTCGGCTTTGGCAACCGCGTTGCCCGTTGAGAGGGCCAGAAAACAGGCAGAGCTCAGTGCTGCGACGGTTAAGCTCTTCCCTAGTTTCTTTAAAAGCATCGTATTCTCCTTCGATGGGGGTCATGTATTTGTAGAGGCTTTGTTTGGCGGCCCCTGTGTAACGGAGAGGGTGCTAGTGCTGGCGCCATTATTTATATTTGAGTGTCGACAAGATCAGCTACCCACAGTTGGCACTATATAGGACTATAGTTCTTGGTGTCAACGGTTAGAGGCCTGCTATTTGCACCGGTGCTTATACCGATATAAAGCATGGAAAAATTGCTGTATATAAACGCGTAAATAACGCTGAATAATGAAGGTGGCCGGCTGGGTTAGATATTATTTTGTCGCCCATAAGCGATTTTTAACGCCAGCCTGCGGTCATAGCGTCTGTTGCCGTTACAAGGCACCAACCGACACCAAAGCCTCGCGAACGGCGCGCGCACCTTCATCTGATAACGGCGCCTGCGGATGCAGCGGCACTCCCATGTCGTAACCCTGCATCTTCAGTGCGCCCTTAATGCAGGCCGCCAGCCGATAATCCGCAAAAACCTGATTAACTCGCCACAACTCGCGTTGCAGCACCATGGCGTCCTGCCAGCGCTCGTCGCGACACAACTCATACAGCTGAACACTTTGCCTGGGTACGATGCAAGCCGGGCCAGCCATCCAGCCCGCGCCGCCCAGTAGCATGACTGCGGTCGTCACGTGGGATGACGCTGCAAAAATGCGCATGCGGTCTTCCACCAGGTTCATAATGGTCAACAGCCGGCCTGTATTCGTGGAAGCATCCTTCAGATAAAGAATGTTCGGTATATGGCTCAGGCGCTCAATAACACCTGCAGTCAGATCAGAGCGCTGAAAATTGGGGTTGGTATAGATGACGATGGGCAGATCTACCGCATTGGCAATTTGCCTGAAATAATCAAATACACCCTCCTGGTCTATAGGAAAATAGGCCTCCAGCATGGCAAGAATGCCGTCACACCCCATGCGCTCATATTCTTTTGCCTGACGCACAGCATCTGCAGTCGTCGTGGCAGCAACGCCAGCTACGACCGGTACGCGGCCGGCGCTGGCTGCAACAGTGGTTTCAACAATCGCGCGCTTTTGATCGGGGCTTAGGTACGCAAACTCACCAGTTGAACCTAGCGGTGTCAACCCATGTACCCCATGGCCAATGAGGTCAACGCATAAGCGATGAAGGACGTCAGTATCAACTTCTTCGTTTTGCTTTATCGGCGACGCCAGATAAGGAAAAACGCCCGCAAAATTTAAATGAGTGCTCATGCCTGTCCTAAAAAATTGCCTATGCCCCGGTGGCTGCAGACGGGGGCGGAAAACGCCTCGAACCAACCATTGTTGAGCGGGCTCGCTGTCTGATTGGCACGCTCTGAATAGTACGGTGCTATTTCGAATGCGTGTGAGTCAGTCCGGCAAGCTCATGTTTAGCAGCGCCAAGAAGTACCACCCCCAAAGCAGCAGCACTATGCCGGCACCCGCTGCCCATGCTGCTCGAGCGAGTCCTGTAGTGCGAAAAGCAAAAAACGCGCAAATACAGGCGGCGATGGGAAGAAGTACGATTACTGGCAAGGCTGTTGCTCCGGTGGGCTGAAAGCATAGTTGCGCACGAGTAGGTGCGCGTCAGTCACTATTTTGATAGCGTTAAAAACACCATCACAATATAGCTCACGCAGCTCTGGTGTTCCGACTTAAAGTCGTGCGTCTTCTGGCGCACGCCGTTGATTGTGATCTGCAGGCCGGTGGACGCTTTCTGGCGGGAGATCTGCATGAAATCAGCGTCATTTAACTGGACACCCCAGCCAAGATGGGTGACGCACGACAGTCATCGTTGGCATGCCGTGTGATACCGTGGCATTTCTCTGACGATGTCTGCGCAATTCATTAATTTTGATCTCATGCCTTCTAATACTGTAGCCGTAATAGGTGCTGGCCCGGCCGGTCTGATGGCGACCGAAGAGCTCGCCAACGCAGGTGTACACGTCGCTGTGTACGATGCCATGCCTTCGGTAGGCCGTAAGTTTCTGCTGGCTGGGCGGGGTGGATTGAACTTAACGCACAGTGAACCGCCGGCCGAGTTCCGGGCTCGCTTTGGCGATCGTGCAGAGCAAGTCGCGCCTTGGCTGGATCAGCTGGATGCAACGGCATTGCGCCAGTGGGCCCTGGATCTGGGTGTCGAAACCTTTGTGGGTTCATCTGGCCGCGTATTCCCTCAAGAAATGAAAGCCGCGCCCTTGCTGCGGGCGTGGCTGCATCGGCTGCGTGCCACCGGTGTTGAGTTTCATACGCGACATAAATGGAGCGGTTGGTCTGAGGATGGGGCTTTGTCGTTTGAAACGCCGCAGGGTGCGGTCAGTGCGCGTCCGGATGCCGTGGTGTTGGCCTTAGGCGGGGCCAGTTGGCCGCGCCTGGGCTCAGACGGCGCCTGGCAAAGCGTGCTCGAGGCGCGTAGCGTGGCCGTCGCACCGCTGCTCCCCGCCAACTGCGGTTTTCTTACCAAGTGGTCGGGGTATTTTTCAGGCCGGTTTGCGGGTCAGCCGCTCAAAGCCATAGCCATGGCACCGCAGGGCGACTTCAACATGCGTCGTGGCGAATGCATGGTCACCGCAGATGGTGTGGAAGGTGGGCTTGTTTACGCATGGTCGTCCAGCCTGCGCGACACCCTGCTGAGCGAGGGCGTCGCTACGCTCTATATTGATTTACTGCCCGATCGCGATCCGGCGCAGGTGCTGGCTGAAGTCGCCCGCGCGCGCGGCAGCCGGTCATGGTCCAGCCACCTAAGCAGTCGCCTGGGTGTGCGCGGCGTTAAAACAGCGCTTCTGCACGAATGCCTTCCCAAAACTGTGTTTAATGATCCGCATGCGCTGGCGGCAGGTATCAAACGCTTACCTGTAAGCCTCGATGGTATGCGACCCTTGGCGCAAGCCATTAGCACTGCGGGTGGTGTTCAGTTTGAAGCGTTGAATCAGCATTTGATGCTACAGGCACTGCCCGGGGTATTTTGCGCTGGAGAAATGCTGGACTGGGAGGCGCCGACAGGCGGCTATCTGCTGACGGCCAGCTTCGCCAGTGGGCGAGTGGCTGGTCGAGGGGTGTTGGGTTGGTTGGCAACGCACCATTAACGAAACCACACGTCAACTAGTGCGTCCGCACGGGGTTTGGTGAAATTGCTCGCATACTCTACGGTACTCAATATGAGGTGCGTTATCTCTTTATGGCGGCATCCCGTGGGTATGTACGCCACAGGCCATCTATGTACTTTGCCCTAGAATAAAATAATCTTGGGAATTTGCCAGAAAAATAACAAAAAACAGTTACAAATAACTTTTCCCACCCATCAAGATTGATTGCGCTAAAAATCCACAACTAAACAACGCTAAGGAAAAGCCGATGTACAACATTGACCACTTCATGCTGGCGGGCAACAACCTTGATAGCCTTTCGCAGTACTTTACTGACCTCACCGGTATCGCGGTTGCCAATGGGGGCATTCATCCTGATTTAGGCACGCACAACAAGTTAGTGGCGACCAGCAGCGATCTCTATCTTGAGCTGATAGCCCCCAACCCGGCTTCAGACACGCGCACCGGGTTGCGTGATGTGCTCGAGCAAATGGCCCAACCTCATCTGCATCGCTTTATTGTGCAGGGCCATGAGGATCACTTTCCTGCCATTCTGAACGCTTACCAACGCGTTGGGATAGCGGCAGAGGTTAAGCACCTAAGCCGCCAAACTGCTTCAGGCGAAACCCTGCGTTGGCAATTGCTTATGCCGGCGGCCGTTAACGAGTATGGCATGTTTGCCCCGCTGTTTATTGATTGGGGCGCCGCAACACACCCTGCGCGTACTTTGCCAAGTGCGCCGTGCAGCGTGGTGGCGTGTACGGCGGGGCATCCTGAGATACAGAAGGTTCAGGCATTATGGGATGAAATTGGCTTCAACATGCCCTTGGAATTCGCAGCCGAGCCGTACTTTATGGTAACGCTGGATACTCCGAAAGGCCTCGTAAATTTACGAGCTTGAACGAGCCACCAGCACTGATAATGGCTCGCCTGGATGTGGTTCAACCAGAACGTTCAGCTTCAGCGCTTGCTCATTCACCTCTAAAAGCCAGTCCTCACCTGCAATGGCTTCCAATTCAGAAATTTTTATCTCAATAAACTCTTTACCGTCGAGGCGTTCTTCTAGCAGCGAATAAAGCTTGGCTTTCACGTTGTCCTGGTCTGTGGTTTTGACTCGCTGATTGTATCGCTTTACTGTCATCGGGGGTTTGGTAGCAATTCTCGTTTTTTTTCTGTTGTTCACTCACCTGCGGTGGTCTGGCCTTGCCCGTGGCTGTGCGCGCCTGTAGGCAGGCGGGCATCCAGAGGGTGTCCGAACGTGAGATGCTCCAAACGTTGCTGTCGCAGAGTAGTTAAGCTTTTGCTCTCTCCTCTTTATCTGTGGTGTCGCGCTGAGGCTTAGCCCGCGCAAGCTTTTCAAATTGTTCACGTAAGTGGCCAAGCTCTTCTTCGCTCATTTCTTCCAAATCGACCATATCCACGCGGGCGCCCTTCATGCAGCGTAATAGCTCATCCAACTTGAGCTGCACGGCTAGCGAGTCTCGGTTTTGCGCGTTCTGAATCAGAAACACCATGACGAAAGTCACGATGGTGGTACCGGTGTTGATAATAAGCTGCCACGTGTCGGAAAAGCCGAAAATAGGCCCTGAAACAGACCAAAGAACAACCACGGTGAGAGCCAGGCAGAATGCCCAAGGAGAGCCTGTTGCTTTGGCAGCAATCTCAGAGAATTTTTGAAATGCGGCTCGCATGATAGTGCCCAGTTGTATCGAGGACTGAAAATAAGCAATTCTTATGCCCGAAAACCTCGTGTTTTGCATTACGGGCACGACTTTTGCCTACGTTCAGATCCCACGGACACATATCGTGGATTAGACGAGGAGAAATCCAAATGGCTATGAATAAAACACACGCACCTGCCGCTCAAAAAAGCGTACTCGGAATGCTGATTGATGATCATCGCGAGGTTCAGGCGCTATTCAAAGAGTTTAAATCAGCCAAAGATGATGCGAAAAAGAATGAAATAGTTCAGCACGCCTGTATGGCGCTCACGGCGCATGCAGAAATCGAGGAGAAGCACTTTTATCCATTTCTACGCAAAGCTGATCCGGATACTTTTGGCGATATGCTGGACGAAGGTAAGGTAGAGCACGGCAGTGCGAAGGATCTCATTGCACTGCTCAAAAGAATGAAGCCGGGCGATGATTTATACGACGCTCGTTTTACCGTGCTTGGAGAATTTACCAATCACCACATAACAGAGGAAGAGGATGAAATGTTTTCAAAGGTCGTGTCCAAAGACATTGATTTGCGAGAGCTGGAGGCCCCCATGTTAGAAACGAAAAAACAATCGATGGCGGCTCAGAAGGCGAACAAGAAATCTTGATCGTCACTTATTTATGAGTGCGGCATAGCCAACACGGCTGTCGGGCCATCGCGGTGAAAATCCGGATGCGCGCAAGCGAGCATTGGAAAGCCGTTTGCTCCCGATGCCCTGCGGTGCGGGTCCTTCCTCAGGCGGGGCCACGCCGAGCTTTTGCGCCAGCTCACCATACAGCTGGGCAATGGGGAGCGGCGTGTTGTCCACGCCTAGATAAAGCGTTTCTGGATCGGGTAACCCGAGGACATGCACAATGGCGGCAGCCGCATCGTCGACATGTACTCTGTTGCTCCAGAAGGGCGGTTCGCTGCGCACCCGCGCGCGGCCGCTCTGCAGACGTTCGAACAGCTGTGTGTGCCCGGGGCCGTAGAGCCCAGCAAGACGCAAGACCGTGGCTGGGCAGCTGCTGCCGGCCAGCCATTGCTCGGCTTCTAGCAGTACCTCGCCGTTGAATCCAAGCGGTGCGGCCGGCGTATCTTCATCGACCCAGTTCCCGTTGTGTTCGCCGTAAACAGCGCTGGAGGAAACAAACACGATGCGTTGCAATGCTCGCGTATCCAATGCCTGCAAGAGATTCTGCAAGCCTTGCACAAACACTTGGTGATAGGCAGCGCGATCACGTTTGTCAGGTGTAGGCAGGTACACCACTTGGTCGATACGTTCGGGCAACTGCCGCAGACTGTCAGCATTGGTTAGATCGGCTTGCAGCAAGGTGACGCCATCCGGAAGGGGGGCATGTGAACGCCGCAAACCCCACACCTCGTTACCAGAGCCGTGTAATAGCTGAGCCACGCGAGCGCCCACGTCGCCACAACCGGCTATGAGTACGCGCGGTACCTGCTTGTCTGAGATTTCTGTGGTTGCTGGCATCAGCGCATAAATCCTTGATCGAATTTGTTTCTTGTTGATTGTCTTCCAGCCCGACAGACGTCCATCTGACGCCGCTTTTTTGGTAACGTACCACTGAAAATCCAAAAATCATGTCCTGCTTACGTGCTCTAGCACTTTACACGCCTACACAGACCTTATTTGAACTTGTATCTCGTTTCGCCTTAATACTGGCAGCGTCCATGGCGGATCATAGCGCGCCAGCTTTGGTGCGCCTGCAGGAATCAAGCGGTTTACGCTCATCCAGTGCAATAGCTCTGCTGTTTTTGCTTCAATTCTTGACGTGGAGGCCATGCCTGAAAAACGTACAACCGCATAACGTGAAGAGGGTATTTCGCGCAAGACTACAGCTTCATTGTTGGGTTTAGGTAAGCTTGCTACGATATATTTCCCAGGCATGAAAAATTGAATACGCCAACACTTGGCGAACGTCATGGTCTGAGTTATACCGACCGCTTCGGTCATTAACGGTGTCGTCATAAAGATAGCGTGGAAGCCTGTTTCAGGCTCAGCGACAACTTAGCCCGTCAGGCACTACCCTTGGGGAGTAACAACAATGACAATTGAATTGCAAATGCTTGGCTGGGCCACGGCTCTCGGATTCGTGTATGTGTTCGTGGCCATCGGTTTCGCTACCTGGCAGCGCGGGCTGAAATGGAATACCGGCAATCGTGATGACGTGTCGCAGCCTTTAGGCAAGCACGCCCAGCGTGCTAACAGGGCAAGTCGAAATTTCCTCGAAACCTTTCCCTTTTTTGCTGCTGCCACGCTGGCAGTAGTTGTTGCTGATCGAACCGGCACGCAAACTGCACTTGGGGCCGAGATTTATCTGATTGCACGGGTGCTTTACCTGCCTATTTACATCGCTGGCATACCTTACTTGCGCACGCTGGTTTACATAGCAAGCATATGGGGCATATTGCAGATGCTGGAGGCAGTCTTGTTTTGAAAAGGGTGGGGCTTGACCGTTTACATGGCCGATGATGGCCCCAATATTGCCCGAAATTTGCGCAACCGCCTTATTGCAAGCCCTGAAAGCACACCTGCAGCATGTGCTGCACGATGGCATCTTCGTCGAGTTTGCTGTAGAGCTGAAGATACTCCACGGATGGGTCGCAGGTGCGAGCATAAAACGAAAACAGGATCACATCATCGGGCAGACTGTCGCTGAGCTCTCCTTTAGCCTTGGCCTGGCTGACGATCTTCTTGAGCCGTTGGTGCAGTTTGAGCACACGGGTAACGTATCTGAAGTTGCGCGTCAGCATTTTGCGTACGTGTGGGCTTGTGGAAGGCAGAAACGGCAGCCCCCCCGTTAATCGCACTCGCAACGCCCACTCGAGCAACAACTTTAAACGCTCCACAGGTGTAGCTGTTTTCGGCATCTCTTCAAGCCGCTCCAGCGCGCCGTCCATCAAGCGGATCATGGCCTCACCGACCAGATCTTCCTTCGACTTGAAGTGCTTGTAGAGGCTTGGCTTAGAGATGCCCACCTCGGCAGCGATGTCGTCCATCGTCATCAGGTCAAAACCTTTGACGCCCAGCGTGGTGGTGGTGGCGTCAAGAATTGCGTCTTCACGCATCTTAAACGCCTTGTCTTTAAAGCTAGATCGATTTAGAATACTCATTAGTAAATAAGGCTACTGATTAGTAATTGGTTTTAACACTTAAGTAGATTCAATCTTATCACTGAACGTTGGGGGTGCGCACCATGTTTCAAATCGCCTGTTCCGCGTCGTACGCATCCGGTCGTTCGCTGGCACCAAGTCGCGAGGATACCCAATGCGCAAAAGAGGCAGATTTTTTCTGTACACCACATGCCTAGCGCACCCAATTTTGGCGCTCGCATCGCCGTGGTTGGGGCGGGCATCAGCGGGCTAGCTAGCGCCTATTTTTGGGCAGGCGTTATCAAGTCACGTTGTTTGAGGCTGCCGGGTACCCTGGGGGGCACTCGAATACAGTTGATGTAACGCTTGATGGTGTGACGCACCCCGTTGATACTGGGTTTCTGGTTTTCAACGATCGCACCTATCCCAACCTGATCAGCCTGTTTGAAGAGCTTCAAGTAAAGACGCATCCCAGCACTATGAGCTTTTCCGTGTCGCTCGACAATGGTCGGCTTGAGTGGGCGGGCAGCGACCTGAACACGGTATTTGCACAGCGACGCAATCTTTTCTCGCCCAGTTTTATGGGTATGTTGCGCGACATCATGCGTTTCAACAAGGCGGCGCCGCGTCATCTCGCTATGGCGGAGGCAAGTGGGTGTTCGCTTGGCGAGCTGTTGGTGCAGGGCAGCTATGGCGCAACGTTTCAGAATAACTACCTTCTTCCCATGGCGTCGGCGATATGGTCTAGCGCCGCGTCAGACATTCTTAATTTTCCGGCCAAGACTTTTCTTCGCTTTTGCGCCAATCATGGTCTGTTGCAGGTGCGCGATCGTCCCCAATGGAGAACGGTTGCTGGTGGCTCACGTGAGTATGTGCGTCGAATGATTGGCAGCATTCCAGACTTGCGTCTAAATACCCCCGTATTAGGTGTTTCGCGCGACAACAATGGAATCAATTTGCGTACTGCGTCGGGTGTCGAGCAATTCGATGCCATCGTCATGGCCACGCATGCACCGCAAACCCTTCACATGCTGCAAGACCCCAGCGAGCAAGAGCGAGCCACACTGGCTGCGGTGCGCTACCAGAAGAATCTGGCAACGCTGCATACTGATGTCTCGCTTTTGCCGCAGCGCCGTGGCGTGTGGTCTGCCTGGAATTATCTGGGCGCCAACGCAGTCGATGGAGGGCGTCCTGTGTGCGTAAGCTACCTGCTTAATCAGCTTCAGCCGCTGCCCTTCGAAACGCCTGTCGTGGTCACGCTCAACCCCATTACCCTGCCAGCACCAGAAACAATGCTGCTGTCCATCGAGTACGAACACCCCATTCTTGATCTGCCTGCGATCAAAGCGCAGGGCGAGCTCGCGTCGTTGCAGGGTGTTCGGCATACCTGGCACGCTGGCGCCTGGACGGGTTACGGCTTTCACGAAGATGGGCTGAAGTCAGCGCTGCGTGTGGCCAGAAGTTTTGGCGTATCGCCTGAGTGGGCTACGGTGTGAATATCTCGTCTTCCGATTCTGCACCAACCCAGTCCGCCGTGCTGATTTCGGGACGCGTCATGCATGAGCGGCTGCGTCCGGTGCGCAATCGGTTCGTGTATCCCATATTTTGCGTTCGCCTCAATCTTGATCAACTGGCGCAGCTCAATAGCTGGTGGTTTGGCGTTGATCGCCGGGGCCTCATGGGCATTCGCACACGCGATTACGGTGCATGTGATGGCTCTGATCTGGCCGGGTGGGTGCGCGGTCAGCTGGCTGACGCGGGCGTGCAGGCCGACGGCGATATCTGGTTGCAGACGTTTCCGCGAGTGTTGGGCTATGTGTTCAACCCTGTCAGTTTTTGGTATTGCCATGACCGAGCCGGAAATCTGCGCGCTTTGCTTGCCGAGGTAACAAGCACCTTTGGAGAGCGGCACAGTTATTTGCTGACGGGGCCCAACGAAGAGCCCATCACGGGCAATACCGTTCTCGAATGCCGCAAGCAGTTGCACGTATCGCCTTTTTGCCAGGTCCAGGGGCGTTATCAGTTTCGCCTGCGAGACACGGCTGACACCTCATTTATAGCTATCGACTACTTCGACATCGATGGTCTGCTGCTGCGTACGTCGGTAGGTGGACGTAATCGTGAACTCAATCGCCGATCGGCCCTACATGCCGTCGCGCGTCAGCCTTTTATGACGTTCTCTGTCATTGCCCGCATTTACTGGCAGGCGCTACGTCTCTGGCTGCGCAAAGTCCCCTTTTTCTCCAAGCCTTCACGCGAAGATACGGTGTCCAGCACAGTGGTCTCCGAACGTGACCCAACAGATAAGAAATTATGACATCACAATCCACCTCTGACGCTGTCATTTATCGCACCCCTGCTGCAGCCCGTGTGTTTCTCTCGCTGCTCGAGCGAATCAGGGTCGGGCATCTGGTTCTGGTGACGCCAGCAGGTGAACGGAAAGTGTTCGGATCCCCCGCGGCTTTACCTGGTGTCACCTTGCAAATTCATGATTGGCGTAGCTGCTCACGCATATTGAAAAATGGTGATATCGGTTTTGCAGATGCCTACCAGGATGGCTGGCTCGATACCCCTGATTTGACCATGCTGCTGCAGTTTGCCATTCGCAATGAAGCCGTCTTTCCCGAAGCGATTGGAGGCAAATTGATCTCGCGGTTGTGGTACGGGCTGCTGCATCGTTTGCGCGTGAACAGCCGGGCTGGAAGCAAACGCAATATCCACGCCCATTATGACATTGGCAATGCGTTTTACGCGCAGTGGCTGGATGAAGGCATGGGGTATTTGAGCGCCCTGTTTGCAGGCAATCACCAAAAAAGCCTGGAGCTGGCCCAAGACGATAAATACCGGCACATTGTGCAGTCATTGGGGTTGCGGCCGGGTATGCGTGTGCTGGAAATAGGTTGTGGATGGGGTGGCTTTGCACTGCATGCTGCCCGTCGAGGGATACACGTGCACGGCGTAACAATTTCTCAGGCACAGTGCGCACTGGCGCAAAAACGTATTGCAGAGGCAGGGCTAGATGGCCTGGCCAAGGTCGAGCTGTGCGACTACCGCGATATTGACGGTCAATATGACGCGGTCGTATCTATCGAGATGTTCGAAGCGGTAGGCGAAAAATTCTGGCCGGAGTTCGCGCGTATTCTTCACCGCAGGCTTAAGCCCGGTGCACGTGCGCTGCTGCAGTCCATTACCATCGACGAGTCGCGGTTCGAGCAGTACCGTCGCAGCAGTGATTTCATCAGACAATCCATCTTTCCCGGTGGCATGCTGCCCAGCCCAGAGCGCTTGCTTAAGGTGGGGCGCAGCGCCGGTCTTGAAGGCCATGTCACCCTGCGTTTCGGCAAGGATTACGCCGAAACCCTCAGACGCTGGCGTCAGGCGTTTGAGCAGCATCTTTCAGACATTCGCAGACAGGGTTTTGACGAAAGGTTCATACGCACGTGGCGGCTATATCTTGCGTATTGCGAAGCCGGTTTTGAAGAACGACGCACCGACGTTGTTCAGTTTGTGTTCACCAGGCCCGAATAGCATGCGAACCTGTCTGCTTGCTCTCGTCCTTAGTCTTTTCAGTGCCCAGTCATGGGCCGACTGGAGAGGTGCGCTGCCTGATGCACAACTGTGCGGGCAGGGTGAGTTTCGCAAGTATGGCTTTGACATTTATGAGGCACAACTGTGGGGGGCGTGTGCATCGGCACCTCTGGACGCGGCGTTTGCTCTCCAGCTCACTTATCATCGCACGATCTCACGCCGCAAAATTGTCGAAAGCAGTCTGGACGAGATGAAGCGCCTGGCCGTATCGCCGGTATCCGAGGCTACGCTTGAGCAGTGGCGCGCTTGGTTGCAAAAAGCTTTTGTCGACGTCAAGCCTGGAGACAGTCTTACTGGCTTATATATGCCTGACAGTGGCGTCAGTTTTTTTACGGGGGCACAGCTTACGGCCGACATCAAGGATGCTGAGTTTGCCCGTACGTTTTTCCGCATCTGGCTTGACCCCCATACACAAGCGCCAGAATTGCGTAAAAATCTTCTGCGAACACAGCCATGAGACGCGGCGCTGCATCTTTTGCGTCTTATGGCCTGCTCGGTATGCCCCTGGCCATGGCAGCTTTACCCGTCTACATTCAGGTGCCTATTTACTACACCAGCCAGCTCGGCCTGTCGCTATCGCTAGCTGGGTTTGTACTGTTCGCAGCACGCATTGTTGATACGGTTCAAGACCCCTGGATAGGGCAATGGGTTGATCGTCTTGCGCGTCAGTCGCGCCTCGGGCGAGTGCTATGGGGTGCGAGCGTCGTTTTGATCCTGGCTTTTGCCGGGCTGTGGCTTGCACCTGTTTCTGGCCTGATGTTGGCGGTGTGGTTAGCTGTGGCGCTCATCGTTGTGTATACGGCTCACAGTGTGCTTAACATCGCTTATCTGGCGTGGGGCGCGCGATTGGCACCTGACACTGCCGGATTGACATTGGCCTCGGGCTGGCGCGAAGCGTTTGGCCTTTTGGGCGTGATGCTCGCCAGTACGCTGCCGATTTGGCTAATTAATGCCACAGGCAAGAGCCCGCAGCAGAGCATGGCCGCCTATTCAGTCGTGTTTGCCCTGCTGCTCGTGGTTGGCGTGGGTGCTTTGCTCTACAGGGCTCCAGCTTGGGCGCACGCTTCAGACACGCCAGATAATGTTTCGTGGCGCGCCTGTCTGCAGAACAAGAAGGTCAGGCGTCTGTTGCTCCCATACTTTCTGAACGCGCTGTCTGTGTCCATTCCTGCGACGCTTGCTCTCTTTTTTATTGCCGATGTACTGGTTGAGCCGCAATGGTCTGGGTACTTTCTTGGCGTTTATTTTCTGGCTGGCGCGGTTGGCATGCCTGTGTGGATGGCACTTGCATCGCGTCTCGGTCCGGTCGCCGCGTGGCGACTGGGCATGGTGCTGGCGGTTATCACCTTTGTATGGGCGGCCACGCTGGGTCCCGGAGACCGCTACCCCTATCTGGTTATCTGCGTAGCAGCGGGGCTCTCACTGGGAGCAGATCTGGTCTTGCCACCGGTGCTGCTGGCTCGTCTTATACCCGAGCGTGAGTCCCCCGCAGCCTATTACGGCGTATGGAGCTTGTTGGGGAAACTCACGCTTGCGATGTCGGGCCTTGCCTTGCCATGGCTTGCAATTCTCGGTTATCAGCCTGGTGTTACGGGCAGTGGCGGGCACGCGCTCGCGTGGACCTACGGGGGTCTGCCCTGTTTGCTGAAGCTACTGGCCATGTGGCGGCTGCATTTTCTTGACGATTCAACTGGAGAAAGAACACCATGAGAACATTGCTGATGTTAGGTAGCGTGCTGGCATTGACAGCATGTGCAATGCCGGATGTGGCTCACTACGCGCAAGAAGAACCCAAGCTTGATGTCACCCAGTACTTTCAGGGCAAGACCGAGGCCTGGGGCATGTTTCAGAAGCGCAGTGGCGAGGTCGTTAAGCGATTCCATATCAAAATGGAAGGGCATAACGAGGGTGACAACTTCATACTCAAAGAACACTTCTTTTATAACGACGGAACTGACGATGAACGTGAGTGGACGTTCTCCCCGCAGCCAGATGGGTCGCTGCACGGCAAGGCGCACGATGTGGTGGGTGTGGCCATAGGCCATGCGTCGGGCAATGCTTTTCGCATGCGTTACACCCTCAAGCTGCCTGTTGGCGATTCCGTCTACAAGGTTAAGTTTGATGACTGGATGTTCAAGATTGACGAACAAACCGTCGTCAACCGAGCCAGCGTGACCAAGTTTGGTTTCGAGGTCGGGCAAGTCACTGTGTTTTTTCGTCGTGACCAATAATTGGCCGCCGGCAAATCGAGATCAATATGTTTCTGACGCCACTTAATCCGCGCTGGTCAGACTGGCAGGGCAAACGGGTGTGGCTGATAGGCGCATCGAGCGGGATCGGTGCGGCCATTGCCCGCGACCTGCTAAAGCAGGGGGCGCGTGTTGCACTGAGTGCTCGCAGACGGGATGCTCTCACGGCAGTGGCTGCTGGTTCGGTATCGGCTTGTGTTTTGCCCATGGATGTGACCGACCCCTCGGCGTGGCATTCTGCGCATCAGCGTTTGACGCAAGAGTGGGGTGGGGTGGATCTGGTCATATTCTGCGCAGCGCAATATGAGCAGATACGCTCATGGGAGCTGCATGCCGACCGCGTTCATGCAACGATACAAACCAATCTTGCCAGCGTGTTTTACGGTCTTGAGGTGATCCTGCCTGGCCTGATCACGCAAGGAGATGGCTCCATCGTTCTGGTTGCCAGCGTAGCGGGTTACCTGGGGCTGCCCAATGCAACGGTGTATGGGCCTACCAAAGCCGCCCTCATTAACCTGGCAGAATTACTCTATGCCGAACTGCATCCCAAAGGTTTAGGCGTTTATCTGGTAAACCCGGGTTTTGTGAAAACCAAGCTGACGGCGGGCAATACGTTTCCCATGCCTGCTCTTATTTCTACAGATGAAGCTGCTCGCCAGATACTGTACGGGATCGAAAAAGGAAAGTTCGAGATTCATTTTCCAAAGCGATTTACGCTATTGCTTAAAGCGTTGAGCCTGCTTCCTTATCGCTTGCGTCTTGCGGCCCTGGTGCGGATGATGGGCAGCCGATGATCTCTAAACCCTTTACCGTTGGTCGCGGCTGGCGGTGGGTAGGTTTTGAACTCTATTACATGTGGTGAGTGACTATGCAGCAATATAAATCGTTGTTCGTTTTTCTTGTCTTGACGGGGGCAACTGCCCTGGTGGGTAGCCAGTTTCTGCCCGGAGCGTGGTACGCCGGGCTGGAAAAGCCGTTCTTTAACCCACCCAACTGGGTTTTCGCACCTGTGTGGTCGCTTCTGTACATCATGATGGCGGTCGCGGGCTGGCGGATATGGCGTCGCTGCGGCGTTGACACTGCCATTGTGCTGTGGGCAGTACAGCTGGTGCTTAATGGCCTGTGGTCGTGGGTGTTTTTTGGCCTGCACCGCACTGGGTTGGGGCTAATCGACATTGGCGTCTTGCTTGTTCTGATTGCGCTGACGACGATTTCGTTTATGCGTCGTGATCGCGTGGCTGGCTATTTGATGTTGCCTTACCTGGCCTGGGTAGCCTTTGCATCGATACTGAATCTATCACTATGGTTACTGAATTGACCTTACTTCGCTTCATCATTTATGCAGTCAGTGTGGTCGTGCTGTTCCTGGCAGCGCTGGCGGTATTTTCACCGCTCACACTCCTTAATGCGCTTGCGTGGCGCGATACAAAAAGCGTTGTGACAAAAAACCTGTCTTATGGCAATGACGTGCGCCAAAAGCTTGATATTTACAGCCCAGCACACACCGAAGTGCCGCCTGATGTGGTCGTGTTTTTTTACGGGGGAAACTGGGACAGCGGCTCGCGCAAACAGTATGGTTTTGTCGGCAAGGCACTGGCCTCACGCGGCATTATGACGGTAGTTGCTGATTACCGCCTGTCTCCGCAAGTGGTTTACCCCGCTTTTGTCGAGGACGCGGCGCACGCTGTAGCGTGGACGCTCAAGCACATAGGCGAGTACGGCGGCAACGCCAGCAAGGTGTTTGTCGCTGGCCATAGCGCAGGTGCCTACAACGCAGCAATGGTGGCGCTGGATCCGCGCTGGCTGGAAGAATACGGCGAGAGCCCAGCTGCATTGCAAGGGTGGGTAGGCATCGCCGGCCCGTATGACTTTCTTCCCATTGATGTCGAATCCATCAAGCCGACATTTCTTTATCCGAACACGCCGGCAGATTCGCAACCCATCAGGCATGTCACGGCGGCTGCGCCACCCAGCCTGTTGATTACGGGCAGTGCAGACAAGGTGGTGAACCCGGTCAGAAACTCAGCCGGCCTGGCTGCCGCCCTGCGCGCTGTGCAGGTGCCAGTGCAAACCGTAAGCTTGGATGGCGTGGGCCATGGTCTGCTGGTAGGCGCGTTTGCGCCTTTGCTGCGATCCTATTTGCCAGTGCTGGACGACGTCAGTGCTTTTGTATTTCGCACATCTGCCGCGCAGCGCCGCGAAGACGAAGTCGGTCGTGGTCATTATGCGGTGCATACCGGCGTGCCGCCAGTCTCAAGGTAAATGAAAGCATTGATGACGGTTTTGGTAGCCCGCGGTCGGTTGAAAGGCGCTAAGGATTCGCATAAGTGTTGGCTCATCGAAACGTTTACAGATGTTTCATGGGCGCTTCTAAGTTGCCGCACCTTAGCTGCGCGCTTGCTGATATGCTTGTCATACGACTCGCATAAATCCAGCCCCAATGAAACCAACACGAATGCAATTGCTGTTGATAGGCACCATGGCTATCTGGGGGCTGAATATCTCGGCCATCAAGGTGCTGACCGCCTATTTGGATCCGCTCATCATCGCATGCGTACGGATGGTACTGGCGGCCATCGTAATTAATTTCACATTGATATGGTCGCGATTGCCAGTCAAACTGTTGCATATATCGCGCTGGCAATGGCTGCGGTTCTTGCTGTGCGCCATATTCATGGTTTATTTCAATCAAATTTTGTTCACCACAGGGATGCGGGGTGCAAGCGCCTCCAATTCCTCGCTCATCATGGCTCTCAGTCCTTTGGTGGCATCTATTCTGGCGGCATTCATCTTCCGCGAGCCGTTGACCCGCATGCGGCTGCTAGGAGTTGCACTTGGCTTTGGCGGGGTATTCGCTGTCGTTTTCAGCAGCCCAGACGCATCGCTGTCTGGCCCGGGGCTGGGCGACCTTCAAGTGTTCGGAGCCATGTTCAGTTTCGTGGTGGGCGGCATGCTGATACAAGACCTGGCCCGGCAATTTAATGCGCTCGTGATCAGCAGCATCGTCTACACCTTGGGGGCGAGCTTTCTGTGCCTGCACCTGGCCACCAGCGATTCCGTCAGCCTGACGGGGCAAAGCACGCTGAGTCCTGGATTTTGGCCATGGACGTTGATGATATTTTCGGGCATCGTCGCCACTGCTATCTGCAATATGTACTGGAATCGCGCCATTTCCGAACTGGGCGTCGCACGTACTTCGGTGTTTCAGTACTGGATTCCCGTCTTCGGTGTGGGCTTCGCCCTTTTATTGCTGGGCGAGTCTTTCACTTTGTGGCACTTGGTGGGCTTGCTGGGTATTGTGCTGGGCACGTATCTGGGTACGCGGCGTCCGCCAGGCTCGGCGAGTGCAGCAGTTTCAGCACCGGCACCGACACCGAATAAGCCCTAAGCCTGAGCATCTTCGTTGTGTGAAGCGCCGCGACGTCCGCGCGATCGCCCCCAGCCTGAACAGCAGGCTGGCGGCGATCTGTCTCATGCAGAAGGCGAACCTCCTACAGTGCGGTGAGTTGAAGGCTTACCCTTTTACTTCAACTTTAGGAAGGGCTTTCAGCTGGTCCTT